>CAWIHT010000019.1:0-22916 GCA_963836085.1 uncultured Actinomycetota bacterium | reverse complement strand
GCGAGTGATCCTCGGCCGTCTCGCCGGAAACCGGTGGTACGGAGCCGGGACCGGCGCAGCCATCACCGCGGTCATCCAGTCCTCGAGTGTCACGACCGTCGTCGTGGTCGGACTCGTCTCGGCCGGGGCCATGACGCTACTGATGTCCGTCGGTGTCATCTTCGGAGCCAACGTGGGGACGACCATCACGGCCCAGATCATCGCGTTCAACGTCACCAAGTACGCGCTGGCGGTCGTCGCGGTCGGATTCGCCGTCGGGTTCTTTGCCAGGAGTGAGCGCGTTGAGCGGATCGGCCGGACCGTACTCGGGCTGGGCCTCGTCTTCTTCGGCATGTCAATCATGGGGATCGCCATGGAACCGCTCCAGGAACACCAGGGCTTCCTCGACGCCATGGCCTCGATCTCAAACGTTTGGATTGGCATTGCGCTCGGCGCGATATTCACCGCGCTGGTCCAGTCGTCGTCAGCGACCACGGCCATCGTCATCGCAATGGCAGCCACCGGCCTCGTCTCTCTCGAACTCGCCATCGCGTTGGTGCTCGGAGCCAACATCGGCACCTCCGTCACCGCCCAACTCGCCGCGATCGGCAAGCCGGTCGAGGCGAAGCGGGTCGCCATGGTCCACACGATGTTCAACGTCCTCGGAGTCCTCATCTGGATCCCCTTCATCCAGATCCTCGCATCGCTCGCGCTCCGCCTCTCCCCCGCCGATGACATTCCACGGCAGATCGCATGGGCCCACACCGTCTTCAACGTGGCAAACCTCTTCGTCTTCATCTGGTTCACGCACTGGTTCGCCAGGGCTGCGACGGCGTTGATCAGGGAACGCCCCGACGACAGCACGGAGGTGAAGGCGCGCTACCTCAGCGATGATCTCCTTGCGACGCCCTCGATCGCCCTCGACCGAGCCCGGATGGAGATCGCCCGCATGGGGTCCAGGGTCAGGGACATGGTCGAGGCCGGCATCTCTGCAGCGCTCTCGGGTTCAGCCGACGACCTGACTACGGTCGAGGCCGCAGACGACGAGGTCGATGCACTCCACGCCCAGGTCGTTGCCTACCTCGGGCGAATCTCCGAGACCGGGATCACACGCGAACAGACCAGCGAACTGCTGGGTCTCCTCGAGGCGGCAGGAGATATCGAAGCGATCGGGGATGCCGTCGAGACCAACCTCGTCACCGACGGCCGTCGGAGGCTCGACGCGGGAATCGTGGTCTCGCCATCCACTGAGGCCCTCATCAACGACCTGGCTGCTGAGGTGATCACGGCCGTGGACATCGCGGTTGGCGCCGTTGGTCGCGGCAGCCAGGAAGCCGCCCGCCAGGCGATCGACATGAAACCTGAGATCTCGGCAATGACCGCCGACGTACGAGAGCACCAACTCGAGAGGCTCACCGCCCAGGAACCGGATCGCGTTGACGCGTACCGCATCGAGGCCGACATCATCGAGGATCTGAAGCGGATCTACTACTACGCGAAGCGCGCGGCCCGTGTCGGCGTCCCCGACGGCCGATGATCAGAATCGCTCCGGCGGCTATCCGGCAAGCGAGTCTACGGCCCAGGCAATCCCCTGAACCAGGCGCCAGCCAAGATAGAGAGCGACAGCGCCGACCAGCAGCATGAATCCGATGGGCCACCGGTCACGTGACTCCGATTCGGCTTCGGACTCATGCTGGTCGTCCGTGCTCATACCGGAGGGATGCCGTGGCGCCGCGAGGAAAACTCCCGATCCTTCCTGGATGCATACCGCAGCCGCATGGTCAGCTCGCGCCTCAAATCCTCCGGCTGTATCACGGCATCGACGACAACCTCCGACGCGAGCCGCAGCAGATCGACGTCCTCGATGTACTCAGCCCGACGGGCCTCGACGAACGCTTCACGCTCCTCCTCAGGCAACGACTCGATCTTGTTGAAGTAGACCGCGTTGATCGCTGCTTCCGGCCCCATGACCGCGATCTCCGCGGTCGGGAGGGCGAGGGTTGCATCGGGGCGGAAACCGGGACCTGAAAACGCGTACAGGCCGGCGCCGTACGCCTTCCGGACAACAACCGAGATTCGCGGCACCGTTGCTTCGGCGATCGCAGTGAGCATCTTCGCCCCCGCCCGGATAATGCCTTGGCGCTCGACCTCAGTCCCAATCATGAACCCCGGGACATCGGCGAAGTAGAGCAGCGGGATGTTCATGGCGTCGCAGAGCCACATGAACCGCGCCGACTTGTCGGCAGAGTCCACGAACAAGACACCCCCAAGGTGCTTCGGTTGCGACGCGACGATGCCGACCGGCTTGCCGTCCAGGAGGGCGAATGCGGTGATGATCTCGCGCGCGTACCGCTCCTTGATCTCGAAGAGTGTTCCGGCGTCGACGATTCCCTTCAGGAACTCCGTCATGTCGTAGACGGCCTTCGGATCCTCCGGCAGGACGTCCGTCGGGCGGAACCCCTCCTCAGGCGGTTCGGGGGCATACGCGGGAGGAAGGACACGGGTGTGGTCGGCGACGTAGCTGAAGTACTGTTGCGCCCACGCAATCGCTTCCTCGTCGCTCGTCACGAGGGCGTCTCCGCATCCGGACACTTCGCAGTGCATGCGCGCGCCGCCCATCTCCTCGAGCGTGGCCTCCTCGCCGATCACCATCTGAGCCATCCTCGGCGATCCGAGATACATCGAGGCGCGCCCATCGACCATCACCACGACGTCGCAGAACGACGGGATGTAGGCGCCACCGGCAGCCGAAGGGCCGAACAGGCAACAGATCTGCGGGACGCGGCCCGAGAGCCGGATCTGGTTGTAGAAGATCTTGCCGGCGCCCCGGCGTCCCGGGAACAGATCGACCTGATCGGTGATCCTGGCACCGGCCGAATCGACGAGGAAGAAGACCGGGAGCCGCTCGTCGTAGGCGGCCTCGAGCGCTCGGATGATCTTCTCGACGGTGAGGCGACCCCAACTGCCGGCCTTCACTGTTGGGTCGTTGGCGATCACCATCACTGGTCGAGCGTCGATCGCCCCCCTGCCGGTAACGACGGCGTCAGCACCGTGGTCCACCGTCTCGGCGTTCGCGAGCAGTCCGTCCTCGACAAAAGAACCCGGATCGCAGAGCAGATCCACACGGTCGCGCACGAAGAGCTTCCCGCGCTCTCTCAGCTGATCGTGGTATCGCTCCGGTCCTCCCGTCGCAGCCCGGTCCGTTTCGATGTGGAACCGGTCGCTCAGGGAACCAGTCACCGATCGCTCCTCTGTCGCTTGCGCACCACAATACGCACCGGCGTACCCGTGAAGTCAAACGTCTCCCGGAGCTTGCGCTCGACGAACCGCAGATAGTCGGGAGCGAGGTCACCGCCTCGCACGAACAGAACGAACGTCGGCGGCGCGGTTTCGGCCTGCACGGCGTAGAGGATGTGCGGGCGCTTGTTCTTGCGGACGGGGGGTGGGTGCGCCTCCTGCCACGATCGCACGAGCCGGTTCAACTCGGGTGTCGAGATGCGCCGGCGACGGTTTTCGAGCACCGTACGCACGGCCGCGGGCAGTCGGACGAGGCGCGAGCCGGTCTGCGCTGAGACCCGCAGGATCGGCGCCCAGTCGACGAAGGCGAGACGATCTGCGACCGAGTCCTCGGTATGGAGGCGTTCGTCCTCGTTGCGGATGTCCCACTTGTTCAGGACGAGGATCAGACCCGCGCCGGACCTGACGATCTCTTCGGCCAGACGTTGCTCCTGGTGCGTCGCCCCCCGCGTCCCGTCGATCAGCATCAAGGCGACGTCGGATTGGCTCAGGACTTCCCTGGCCCGCATCACGGCATATCGTTCGACGGCATCGTTGATCTTCGTGCGGCGTTTGATACCGGCCGTGTCGATGATCTCGAACGGTTCGCCGTCGAGATCGACCACGAGGTTGATCGGATCCCGCGTCGTGCCCGGTACGTCCGAGACCAGCACTCGCTCCTCTCCCGCCAGACGGTTGAGCAGCGTCGACTTGCCGACGTTCGGACGCCCGATGATTGCCAGACTGGCGATGGTCGTATCCGCAACCGCGTCACCGAGGTCGGGCAGGAGCGTCACGAGACGTTCCAGGAACTCCCCCGTGTTGCGGCCGTGCAGTGCCGAGACCGGCAACGGTTCTCCGAGCCCGAGCGACCAAAGATGGGCGAGATCCGACTCAACGCCGGGACCATCGACCTTGTTGGCAACGAAGAGGTACGGGACACCGGCCTGCTGCAGGATGCGGGCCACGCCCACATCGTCGTCGGTCAGGTCGGCCGTTCCGTCGGTCACGAACACGACCACGTCGGCTCCCCCAACCGCGATCTCGGCCTGTTCCCGGATGTCCGCCGTCAGTTCCTCCCCCGGCCGTGCTTCCCAACCCCCGGTATCGATCACGATGAAGTCGCGACCGCCCCAATCGGCCTCGAACTCACGTCGATCGCGTGTGACTCCTGCTTGCTCGTCGACGACCGCTGCCTTTCTGCGAACGATTCGGTTCACCAGCGTTGACTTGCCGACGTTCGGTCGACCGAGGATGACTACGACCGGAAGGCGGCTCATGCGGCGGCTCCTTGGATGAGGCCCCCGGCGGTTGCCGGGGTCACGATGATCGGGACGGAAGAGACGGAACGGAGGTCGGACAGGGACATGTCGTCGAGGAAGACGTCGCCGGAGAGTGCGACGTCAGGGAGAAGGTAGCGAGCGACCTGGATGGTGCTCCTCTTGATGGTCGCCGCCAGATCGGCACCGACCAGGAGACCGGCAACGGCCGTGTTGCCGCCGAAGAACTCGTTCTCGACCGTGACCAGTCGGAGCGTACGGCCGCTGAGCCGCTCAAGCTCGGGAAGCAACGGTTCCAACGCCGCCGCACCGTAGGCACCGGTCAGCACACCGACGGGCCCGGACTCGGCATCCGGGTCGGACCCGGTGTGCCGCGGACCGCGGTAGCCCTCCCCCGGCGCTGAAGGGATCGTCCGCCACTCGCCGGTCATCACCGGAGCAGGAGCGTCGACACCTCCGGCCAGCGCCGCCACTTCGTCGGTGAACGCTCGAATCATCCCGATCCCGTTCTCGTGTTGCGGAAAGTCCTCGTATGCATCACGTTCCGGGACCGGACGCTGCGCTACGACGTACAACTCATCCGAGGCGAAGAACAGTCGTCTCCCGATCCGACGCATCGCTTCGTTCTGCCAGAAGTGGATCGTATCGAGATCGGCAGCCGCCTCGTCGGCGGTGTGCACCCTCAGATTCTCCTCGGTGTTGTAGCGCGACAGGCCGAGCGGTACGACACCGACCGATGCCAGGCCGCTATACCGGGCCAGGATCTCCGCGGCCGTGCGATCGAGCACCGAGCCGGCGTTGATTCCGGGGCAGAGGACCACCTGCCCGTGCACCGTGACGTCGTAGTCGAGCAGTGCACGCAGCCATCGCAGAGACGTCGCTCCCCGTGGGTTCCGCAACATGCGGGTCCGAATCTCCGGGTCGGTGGCATGGATCGACACGTAGAGGGGGCCGAGACGCTCCTCGACCACGCGGGCGAGATCGAGCTCCGTGAACCGGGTCAGCGTCGTGAAATTCCCGTAGAGAAAGGACAACCGGTAGTCGTCGTCCTTCAGGTACAACGACTCGCGCATGCCGGGTGGGAGTTGGTAGATGAAGCAGAACTCACAGTGGTTGTCGCAGGTCTGCACCCGGTCGAAGATCGAAGAGGAGAGACGAAGCCCGAGCGGCTCCCCCGCACTCTTGGGGAGCACGACGGTGCGCTGACCCGCTCCGTCGCGGATCGTCACCTCGGGATCCGCATCGTCGACGAGTTGCTGATACTCGATCACATCGGACGGGACAATCCCGTTCACCGCCACAAGTTCCGCGCCGACGGAAAGCCCCGCCTCAGCGGCGGGACTGTCACTCACAATCTCAATAACAGTGGGATTCGACATCGGTGCCTCGATGGTACCCGTCCATCTTGTAGACCCGACGCCCCCTATCCTCGCTCGCATGATGCCCAGGGTGCTGTTGGCCGAACCGCGGGGTTTCTGCGCGGGCGTCGAGATGGCGATCAAGGCACTGACATGGATGGTTCAGACGTTCGAGCCGCCGGTCTACTGCTATCACGAGATCGTGCACAATGCCGCCGTCGTCGACGCATTCGAACGTGCGGGTGTCGTCTTCGTGGATGACGTCGCCGACGTACCGGACGGTCGACCCGTAATGCTCTCCGCGCACGGCTCCGCACCCGACGTCGTTGCCGCAGCTGAAAGCCGAGCCGCGGTCACCATCGACGCCGTCTGTCCTCTGGTCACCAAGGTGCACCACGAGATGCGGCGCATGTCAGATCGCGGCTACGACATCATCTACGTCGGCCACGACGGTCACGACGAGGCCATCGGGGCGATCGCTGAGGCGCCGGGTGCCGCCACCCTCGTGGACCCGGTCGACGGGCTTGGTTCATTCGACCCGAAGAATCCCGAAAAGGTCGCTCTCCTCGCACAGACCACGCTGGGGCTCTACGAATGGGAGGGCATCCTCGAAGACGCCGGCGAGAGATTCCCGATGTTGGAGACCGCCAGGAAGAGCGACCTCTGCTACGCCACCACCAACCGTCAGACGGCGATTCTCAAGCTCGCAGAGGCTGCCTCGGTGATTCTGGTTGTCGGTTCTGAGAACTCGTCGAACACTCAGGCCCTCGTCCGTGTTGCAGAGAAAGCCGGCGTGCGGGCGTACCGCGTGGACGGTCCCGACGATGTCGATCCGCTGTGGTTCGCCATTGACGACATCGTCGGCGTCACGGCCGGCGCATCGGCTCCCGACCAGCGGGTGCGTGCCGTGATCGAGGCCGTCGCTCCCGGAGGCGCGCCGGAGATCGTCAGAGTCACCGACGAGGACGAGTACTTCCCGCTCCCGCCCCGCCTCCGGTCGTTCGTGAAGACGGTCCAAGCCCTGGTCGAGGGTGCCTTCGCCGCCCCGAATCCCGGTGCCGAGGGCCCCATCGAGAACGATCGCGGATGGGACGCGAGCGAAGCCCTGGAACTCCTGGGGGTCTAGCGCGGCCGGTGCCTGCGAGATTCGACGCTCTCCACGACACCAAGAATCGTCTCGACGACTTCGTCGATGTCGAGGTCGCTGGTGTCGACGATCACGGCGTCGTCGGCCGGTCGGAGCGGGGATGTGGCCCGGGTTGAGTCGGCGTGATCGCGTGCGGCGAGGTCGGCTGCGATCTGCTTCTGGCTCTTGCTCCCTGCCTCCGCGTCGGTCGCACGGCGGGCCGCTCGCACCTCCGGCCGTGCCGTGAGGTAGACCTTCACCGGAGCGTCTGGGAACACCACGGTCCCGATGTCACGACCCTCCACGACGGCAGATCCGCCGTGTTCGGCCACCCAGGCTCGCTGGAGAGCCACGATGCCGGCCCGCACTTCGGGATGGGTAGCGACCGCACTTGACGCGGCGGTGACGTCATCGCCCCGCAGTTCCTGCGTCACTTCGACGCCGTCCACTGAGACCACACCCAGGTCGATCGTGATGTGCGCATCGCGGACTGCCTCGACGACCGCCGCTGCATCGCCGACATCGGCTCCGCGGCGCAGCGCCATCAGTCCCGCGGCCCGGTAGGTCGAACCGGTGTCGAGATGTGGGAGTCCGAGGGCTGCCGCAACGCGGCTCGACACGGTCGACTTTCCGACCCCACCCGGTCCGTCTATCGCGATGACCACACGGCCTCCATCGTGTCGTAGAACGTGGGCCAGGATACGCCTGCAACCGATGCGCCGGCGATCGTGACCGGACCTCCGGCTGCCGTTGCGGCAACGGCGCCTGCCATGGCAATCCGGTGATCCCCCGCGGCGTCAACCGTGCCGCCATCGAGGAATCCGGTGCCGACGACGGCGAAACCGTCTTCGACCGGCTCTGCACCGCCACCGAGGCTGCGGATCATTGCTGTCGTACTCACCACCCGGTCGCTCTCTTTGACCCGCAACTCAGCGGCGTCCCTCACGACGGTGATCCCCTCGGCATAGGCCCCGAGAACGGCCACCAACGGCAGTTCATCGATTGCGGCGGCAACGGTATCACCGGACACTTCGACCGCTCGGAGCTCAGCCCCGACGACCGACACGGTCCCAACCGGATCGCCGTGAAGGGTGCCGGTCACTTCCCCATGTACGTCGGCACCCATGGCTTCGAGAATATTGAGAAATCCGAGCCGTCCGGGGTTGAGGCTGACGTTCGGGGTCACGACCCGAGACCCCGACACGATTGCCGCACTCGCCCACACGTAGGCAGCGCTGGAGGGATCTCCGGGTATCGCGTACAACGCGCCCGGGACCGGACCCGGCTTGATCTGCATCAGCGTGCCGTTCGATACTCCGAGCCCGAACGCCTCGAGCCACCGTTCGGTGTGGTCCCGATACCCGGCGGGACTGTCGATCGATGAGTCCCCATCCGCCTGGATCGCAGCGAGTTCGAAGGCTGAGCGGACCTGCGCCGACGCCACATCGATCGTGATGTCCGCACCGCGCAGCGCGGCTGTTCCAATCGTCATCGGTGCAGTGCCGTCCGGGGAGAGCGACACGTCCGCGCCGAGCGCTCCGAGGGGATTGACGAGGCGCCGCATGGGGCGTTTCGAAAGGGATGTGTCACCGGTGAGCGTCACCCTGAACGGCAACGCGGACAAGCTCCCGGCGAGGAGACGCATCGTGGTGCCCGAGTTGCCGCAGTCGATCGGCTCGCCCGGATCAACCGCCGTGCCGCACGGTGTGAATCGATCACCGTCGCGGCGAAGTCCGAGGCGCTCGAGCGCGCCGGCGGTCGAGGCGACGTCGAGGCCGGGCGCAAGGCCGGTGATCTCGCTGGCGTCGCCGGCGAGGGCCGCAAAGATCAGCGCGCGGTGCGACAGCGACTTGTCTCCCGGGACGTTGACCCCGGCCTGGAACGGTCCGGATGCCGGCTCAAGTGTTCGGTCGTCCGTCATCTGAACCCTCCTCTCCAAGGGCGTACACCGCCCGGATCTCCTCGATCGTGAGCGTACGGTGCTCCCCCGCTTTCAGCGAACCGTCGCGAATCGGTCCGATCGCGGTCCGGACCAGACGCTCAACCGGGTGCCCGACGACCTCGAACATGCGCCGCACGATGCGCTTGCGCCCTTCACCCATGATGATCTCCACCAGGGCACGGCCATCCGACTGATCGAGCATGCGTGCCGCAATTGCCGCCGCAGGACCGTCTTCGAGATCGACACCATCGGTGAGGCGACGGAGCGCTGCTGGTTCAACAGTGCCCGAGACGAGCACCACATAGGTCTTGTGAACGCCGAAACGCGGGTGCGTGAGCCGCAACGTGAGATCTCCATCATTCGTCAGCACCATCAGGCCCTCGGAGTCGGCATCGAGGCGCCCCGCGGGATAGACCCGTATCGATCCCGGGACCAGTTCGACCACAGTGGGTCGGCCCTGCGGATCATCCGCGGTGCTCACCGTCCCAACCGGTTTGTACACGAGGTATGAAGCGAGATCGGGTGCCAGCGGCAGCGGGAGTCCGTCGATCTGGACTCGCTGCTTCGATGGATCGATCTTCTGGCCGAGGTGGGCCGGTACGCCGTCGACCGTGACGCGGCCCTTTCCGATGAGGATCTCGGCGTGCCGGCGAGAGGCGTAGCCCGACCGGGCGATCAGCTTCTGGAGTCGTTCGATGATCCCTCCGGTCGGAAGGGGCGTTCGAGGGTCTCGACCACCTCGGCTGGTGGCACGTGATCCGCAAGCGGGGGTAGCTCTTGTGGGCTGTCGATGCCGAGCTTCTCGAGGAACAACTCCGTGGTGCCGTACAACAGTGCCTGCCCGGGACCGGGCGCCGTTCCGATCTCGCGGACGAGCCCACGGCGTTCGAGAGTATGCAGCGCCCGCTCCGAGTCGACGCCGCGCACTTCTGAGATCTGCCCGCGTGATACCGGCTGTCGATACGCCACGACCGCGAGCGTCTCGAGCGCCGCGTTCGAGAGGCGGGTTGCACGCTCCGATGCAGCGAATCGCTCCAGGTACGGGAGCATGTCGGCGGAGGTGTAGAAGCGCCAGCCGCCTGCAACCGCACGCAGGACGATACCGGCCTGCCGCTCGAAGAGTTCCTGTTCGATCTCCGCGAGGGCGGCCTCGACATCGGTGATCGGCGCCTCGACGACTTCCGCCAACTCATTCACCGAGATCGGCGACTCGGACACAAAGAGGATGGCCTCGATCGGGCCACGGATATCCGTCACGAGAGTTCCTCTCCTCTGAGCAGCGCATCGAGTTGCTCGGTCGCTGCCGCCTCGCTGTAGTTGATTCGGATCGGCATCCGGCGGTCCTCTTGCGAGACGCGCAGAATGCCCCACCTGGCCAATTCAAGAAGGCCGAGGAAGTAGGCGACCACCTCGACCGAACGCGAGCAGTGGGCAACAACGTCGTCGAAGTCGGCCTCGACGGCGGTCGCCATACGGTCCTGAAGATCGAGCATCGCTTCCTGAACCGACGGTAGCTCCATGTCGAGGTGGTCGACATCGATCGAATCGTCGACATCGGCAAACACGCGCTCGGCCAGGGCGGCCAATCCGGCTCCATCGACGCGGAGCACGAAATCGGGAGCCATCGGCGTGACGCCTTCGAGACCGACGGCTCGGCCGATGTGCCGTTCGTTGGCCGCGATGCGATGGGAGAAGACGGCCGCGACGTCCTTGAACGTCAGATTCATCAGGAGGCGCGAAAGGAGCCGGTCCCGCTCCTCGGCCAACGCGAGTTCATCATCGAGATCGATTTCGCGGTCGTCTGGCAGCAGGTGGCGGGCCTTGAGTTGGATGAGCGTCGACGCGATCAGAAGGAACTCACTGGTCACCGTGAGGTCCATGTCGGACATCAGGTCCAGGTAGTCCAGATACTCCGAGACGAGGTCGGACAGGCTCAGTTCCGTGATTGCGACCTGATGCGACGTAATCAACTGCAGCAGCAGGTCGAGTGGACCCTCGAACACGCGCGTCTTCACTTCGTACGTCATGGACGATGATGCTATCGCCCCCGGCGCCGGTGATCGAGGAGCGGACGTCACCCGTCGGCCTCGAGGAGCACCTGCCACCGATCTGGATCGATCCCCTCCGGGGCGGATGCGGGGTGGAGGCGTGCGAACTCGACGGCGAGGCCGCCACATTGCGCCTGTTCGAGTTCGGTGGAGCCACGACGACCATGGTCGCGGTATGCCCACATGCGACGGGTCATCGGGAGTCGGGCATAGTGGAGCAGGGTCGCGATCGAGCGCGCCACTGGCCCGACCGTCGGACGCCACTTGCCGATGTCGTGGAGGAGGGCTGCTTCGATCGCCTCTGCGTCATCCGGCAACTTCGATGCCACTCTCTGAGCGACGTTGAGGGCATGCCGCTGATCCGGGAAGCTCTGCTTCCAGAAGAGATCTGCGCATGGACCGGAGAGGTGTTCATGCACGTAGCGCTGTTCCTCGGGACTCAGAGGGCGCGCACTGAGGTGTCCGAAGAATCGCGAAACAAGGTGGCCGGCCGTCGGGAGCCGACCCGTCACGAGGCGGCCTTGCACCCCACGCAGCGTCGGGCGGCGGGCAGGTACTCGATGCGGTCGGGTTCGATGTCCTCGCCGCAGGTTTCGCACACCCCGTACGTCCCGGTTCCGATCTTGCCGATCGCTTTGTCAATCCGGTCGAGGCGGTCTTTGGCGGATTCGACGAGGCCAAGCACCTCGGTACGTCCTGCCGTTACGGCACCGGCATCGGCGAACGCATCGCCGTAGTCGACCGCACCGGTGAGGGCTCCGGATTCGTCGGCACCGAGATCCGTCAACTGTCGAACGACCTTCGCCCGCTCCTCGATGAGGAGTGCTTCGGCGGTTGTTTCATCGATCGTCGCAGTCATGGGGGGAACCCGTCCTCCTGTTTGGCCCTACCGGGCTCGAGGGTGTGCCGTCACGAACACCTCTTGGAGGTGGTCCGGAGACACACGCGTGTACACCTGTGTGGTGCTGATACTAGCGTGACCGAGCATTTCCTGGACAGTTCTTAGATCTGCACCGCCTTCGACCATATGGGTGGCGGCGGAGTGACGGAGCACATGGGGAGACAACGCATTCGGTGCGATTCCGGCGCTCCGTCCAACTCGCTTGACGATGTCCCAGATTCCTTGGCGGGTGAGCCCTCTCCCACGAGCATTCACGAACAGCACATCGGTCCGCTCCTGTTCGCTGAGCAGGTCGAGACGAATTGGGAGGTACTCTCGGATGGCTCGTCGCGCGTGGCTGCCGAGCGGCACCAGGCGTTGTTTCGAGCCCTTCCCGGTCACAACGACGGTTGCGGAATCGAGATCGAGGTCCGACAGGCCCAGGGTTGCAGCTTCGGTGACACGGGCGCCGGTTGCGTAGAGGAACTCGAGAATCGCTGCGTCTCTGGCGCCGAGCGGCGTGGTGCGATCCGGAGTTTCGAGGAGCTTGAGGGTCCGCTCGATCGTCAGCGCCTTGGGCAGCGTCCTCGATCGGCGGGGCACGTCAACCAGGACGGTGGGGTCCTCATTCGAGAAGCCTTCGGCCACGAGGAACCGATGGTACCCCCGCACGGCTGCGATCTTTCGTGCCCGCGTCGACCGAGCCAGTCCACGCCCCATGAGATTCTCGGCGAAGCCGGGCACGCCGCCGGAACCGGCAGCCGATTCGAGGAAGACGAAGTAGTCGGTGAGATCGCGGCGATACGCCACGACGGTGTTGCGGGAGAGACCGCGCTCCGAGCGGAGGGTACCGAGGAACTCCTCGGCTTCTGTCGGAAGAACGACCGTCATCGGTCGGCAGCGAGAAGCAGCCCTGCGACCGTCTTGGCGTCCGTGATCACTCCATCCCGAACTCGGTCGACCGCGTCGGCAAGCGGGATGCGGATGATCGTCGCGTGCTCCTCTTCGGCTCCGATGGGGTTGACGGGAACCGCCTCAAGGTCGATGGCGCGATAGATCGTGATGACCTCGTCGCAGAAGCCCGGAGTTGTGAGAAGGTCGGTGAGGTGGTCGAGGCGACCAGGGGTGAAGCCGACCTCTTCTTCGAGTTCTCTCTTGGCGGCCTCGCGGCGATCCTCCCCCGGCACATCGAGCTTGCCGGCAGGGATCTCGAGCAGGTTTCTGCCGATCGGCGCTCGGTACTGATCGATCAGGAAGACGTCACCCTCGAGGATCGGGACCACGGCGACGGCGCCCGGATGGTTGACGACGACCCGCTTGACGATGTCGCCGGTCGGGGTCGCGATCGTGGCACGCGTGATGTGGAGGAACGCCTCCTCGGCGACCGTCCGACTGCCGATTGTGCGGAACTGGGACATCTCAGCGGCTCGTGCCGACCTGAAACGCTGTAGGGGCGGCCTCGACCGACGCTGTGGCCCGACGGCGCTCGAGCGCGGCGCCGATGAATCCATCGAAGAGCGGATGTGGATCGTCCGGCCTCGACTTGAACTCGGGGTGGAACTGTGAGGCGACGAAGAATGGATGGGATGGCAGTTCGACGATCTCGACGAGGCGGTCATCCGGTGACAGGCCCGAGAACACCATCCCAGCCTCCTCGAACTCGTTGCGGTAGCGGTTGTTGACCTCCCACCGGTGCCGGTGGCGTTCGTAGATCACGGGCTCACCGTAGAGATCAGCCGTTCGGGTGCCCGGCTTCAGCTTCGCCGGATAGATCCCGAGCCGCATGGTTCCGCCGAGATCCTCGACGTCGGCCTGGTCCTCCATCAAATCGATCACCGGGTACCGCGAGGTCGGGTCGAACTCGCTGCTGTGAGCGCCGACGTGTCCGAGCACGTTGCGGGCGTACTCGATGACGGCACACTGCAAACCGAGACAAAGACCCAGAAACGGCACACCATTCTCGCGGGCGTGGCGGATCGCTTCGATCTTCCCTTCGATCCCGCGGATGCCGAACCCTCCCGGCACGATGATGCCGTCGAGTCCTGCCAGGTGGCTCTCAGCCAGGAGACCTTCTACCTCTTCCGCCGGGATCCAACGGATGTCCACGTCGGCGCCCAGTGCAGCGCCGGAGTGACGGAGCGACTCTACGACCGAGAGATAGGCGTCGGGCAGTTCAACGTATTTGCCGACGAGACCGATGGTCACCGGCTCGTTGGCACCTGCCATCCGCTCCACCATGGCACGCCAGTCGTCCATGTCGGGGGGTGGCGTCTCGAGGCCCAGTTCGCGACACACCACTTCGTCGAGTCCCGCCTCCTGCATGGCGAGCGGCACGGCGTAGATGCTCTCGATGTCGAGTGCGTTGATCACGGCGTCCGGCTCGACGTCGCAGAAGAGGCTGATCTTGCGGCGCGCCGACTCGTCCAGAGGCCGGTCCGAGCGAAGCACGATGATCTCGGGTTGGATCCCTCGAGAACGCAATTCCGCCACGCTGTGCTGCGTCGGTTTGGTCTTCAGTTCCTCACTGGTTGCCAGGTACGGAACCAGGGTCACGTGGATGTAGCAGACGTTCTCGGTCCCGACGTCCTTGCGCACCTGCCGGATCGCTTCGAGGAATGGGAGGCCCTCGATGTCGCCAACCGTGCCGCCGACCTCGGTGATGACCACATCGATGTCGGCATTCTGTCCAAGTTTCCGGACCCGAGCTTTGATCTCATTGGTGATGTGCGGGATGACCTGCACGGTTGCGCCGAGGTAGTCGCCGCGACGCTCCTTGCGAATCACCGACTGGTAGATCGATCCGGTGGTGACATTGGAGTCGCGACTGAGGTGGACACCAGTGAACCGCTCGTAGTGTCCGAGGTCGAGGTCTGTCTCGCCTCCGTCGTCGGTGACGAACACCTCTCCGTGCTCGAACGGATTCATGGTTCCGGGGTCCACGTTGATGTACGGATCCAGTTTCTGAATCGTCACCTGGAGACCGCGGGCCTCGAGCAGTCGACCCAGGGAAGCGGCAGTGATGCCCTTGCCCAGACTTGATGTCACCCCACCGGTGACGAATACGTGTTTGGTCACGTCGCGCTCCACCTCGGAAGGCCGCAGCATACCGAACGACCATCCTTGAGCACACCTTTGCCCATCAAGTCGCTCCAGCGATCCTCAGGAGTTCCTCGGCATGGGCCCGACCCCGTTCGCTGTCCGGGAGACCGGCCAGCATTCGAGAGAGTTCCTCAAGCCGATGATCGCCGTCGAGTTCAGCAACCGATGCCGTGTTCGACTCGCGGCGCACCACGAAGTGGGTGTCTGCGAATGCTGCGACCTGCGGCAGGTGGGTCACGCAGAACACCTGACGGTCGCGGGCCAAGTCCTTCAGCTTTCGGCCCATGGCGAGCGCTGTCGCACCACCGGTACCGGCGTCAATCTCATCGAATGCAACGACGGCGACTTCACTTGCTCCCGCTGCGAGCCGGAGAGCGAGGATGAGCCTGCTCAACTCACCGCCGGACGCGACCTTCGAGATTGGTCCCGGCTCCAGGGCACGATCTGATGAGAAGTTGAGGACCACCTGGTCACCGCCTTCGGGGCCGGGTTCGCGTTCGGTGATCGCGAACGCAACGATCGGATCGGTGAACCCGAGGTCTCGGAGGTGGCCGACGGTCCCCTCGGCGACGCGCGCCCCCGCCGACTGACGGTGTCTCCGTAGGTCGGCCGCGGCGTCCTCCACCTTGGAGCGGGCCGCGGCAAGTTGCTGCTCAATGACATCTGCCTGGTCGAGCAGGCCCTCAAGCTCGTCTGCCCGATTGGCCGCGCCTCTTCCGAACTCGAGCACCGCGTCGAGGTCATCTCCGTACTTCCGCTTCAGATCAGCGATGAGCGCGCGCCGCTGTTCAACGTGTTCGAGTTCCCGCGGGTCATGGTCCAGGTCGGCCGACACACGACCAACTTCGGTGTTGAACTCGGAGAGCGACTCGGTGATCTGGTCTCCGAGGTCGGCGAGGTCGCTCAGCGATGGGTCGACCCGCGACGCGGCCCGGAGATCCCGCACGGCCCGCTCAAGGGACCCGGCAGCGCCTTGATCGCCTGCGGACTCGCGAACGGAGCCGAGCCGTTCCCTGAGTTCCTCGGCATTCCTGAGTCGGGAAGCCCTTTCTCCAAGAACCTGCTCGTCGCCGGTCGAGAATCCGGCGCCTTCGATCTCATCCCGTTGGAAGCGAAGCATCTCGAGTTCGCGCTCGAGGGCACGCCGACCGCCACCGAGCGACGCGGCCCGCTCACCAACCTCGACGTAGCCCGACCACGCAGCCGTGTACCGGCCGAACGCCTCGTGGCCTTCGTCGTCCATCGCCGCATCGAGTGCACGCCGAACGGCACGTGGTTCGCTGAGCATCGTTCGGTCATGCTGGCCGACGACGTCGAGGACGCCGCTGAGGGAC
This sequence comes from uncultured Actinomycetota bacterium, assembly GCA_963836085.1. Taxonomy (GTDB): domain Bacteria; phylum Actinomycetota; class Acidimicrobiia; order Spongiisociales; family UBA5794; genus JAHEEL01. Next base: position 6,594 of record CAWIHT010000019.1, on the reverse strand, counting down.
TCGGCAAGGCTTGCCGCCGTCACCATGGATCCGTCGATTGTCGCTCGAGACCGCCGCTGGTCGACTTGACGCCCGAGGATGTGTTCCTCGCCATCAGTGAGGAAGCGAGCCTGCACGACGGTCTCATCACCGGCTGGGCCGATCTGGTCCTTTCGCGCCGACTCGCCACGCAACAGACGCAGCGCGCCAAGCAGGAGCGTCTTCCCCGTTCCTGTCTCGCCGGTGATGACCACGAGCCCGGGTCCAGGCTCGAGGTACGCATTGGGGATGAGGCCGAGATTCTCGACCGTCAACTCGTCAAGCATGGGCGAGGCCGAATTGGTGTCGAACGGCCTGGGGGAACGGATGGGTGTCGAGCGTCAAGAACCGGGCGCTGTGCAATCCGCGGCCGACGGTGACGCGGTCGCCGGGTTGGACGATGGCAATCTCGTGTCCGTCGACGTTGACACGCGCCGGCCGGTCGATCTCGACCGAGATGCCGATCTCTGCATCGGGTGAGAGCACGAGCGAACGGGAGAGCAGGCTGTGTGGAGCGATAGGGGTCAACACCAGTGCCTCGACCTCGGGATCGACCACGGGTCCGCCTGCCGAGAGCGAGTACGCCGTTGATCCGATGGGCGTCGCGACGATGAGTCCGTCCGTGCGGTAGTCGGCAAACCGGTGTCCGTTGATGGCGACACCAACCTCGATGATCCGCTCGCTCACGACTTTCTCGACGACCACGTCGTTGATGCCGGAAGCCTCGAACCCGGATCCGCGCACGGCGACCGTCATAGCGGTGAAGACCCTAAGCCTGCCTCCCGCCAGCGCGTCGGCAAACGCATCAATCTCATCGATGGCAAACTCCGCGAGGTATCCGACCCGCCCAACGTTGATGCCGGCGACCGGGATCTCATCCTGGAGAGCCAGGCCGGCGGCACGCAACACCGTTCCATCCCCACCAACGCCAACCACGGCATCGATGCGGTCTGGCAACGCGTCTCCATCGACGTTGACGGCTTCGACGCCTCGCTGCGAGCATGCCGCAGCCAACGACGCGGCGGCATCTGCGGCGCGAGGCTTGGTGTCATGCACGACCAGGGCGATGCGGTTCACGTCTGATGCTCCTCAAGTGCGATGGTCCGTACGGTACCGGCATCGACGGTGCGTTCGGCGCTCCTGCCGTGGATGAGGAACTCCCGGTTGCCCTCGGTGCCCTTGATCGACGAGCCGACCAGGCCGACGGTCCCCACGCCCGCAGCGTTGAGGGCGGCGACGGCATGCTCGATCGCCTGTGCATGGACTTCCGGGTCTCGCACGATGCCTCCCTTGCCAACTTGCCCCCTGCCCGCCTCGAACTGAGGCTTCACGAGGAGGACCCAGTCCGTGTCGGCAGATCCGAGGGCGCTGATCTGAGGTGCGACGAGAGCCAGGGATATGAACGAGAGGTCAGCGACCACGAGATCGAACGGGGCGCCAAGACCAACCGGATCGGCGTGCCGAATGTTGGTTCGTTCGATGACCGCGACGCGATCGTCGCCCCGAATACGGTTGTGGAGCTGGCCGTAGCCAACGTCGAGGGCGACCACGCCGGTTGCGCCGCGCTGCAGGAGACAGTCGGTGAACCCACCGGTCGACGCACCGACGTCGATGGCGCTACGCCCCTCGATCGGAATCTCGAACGTCTCGATCGCTCCATCCAGCTTCGCCCCTGCGCGGCTGACGAACCGGGCCGGAGGACCCTCGATCGACAGCGGGTCCGCTGCAGCCACCAGGGTCGAAGGTTTCGGGTCGGGGTTGCCACGTACCCGCACTCGCCCCTCGTCGATGACGCGCCGGGCTTCGGTGCGCGACGACACCAGCTTGCGGCGCACCAGTTCGGCATCGAGGCGTCGCCTGGTCAGGGTGTAACGCTCCGGTCGGTGCCGTCAATGTCGTCGAGGGCGCCCCCGAGGCGCGCGGCGATCTCTTCGGCTGCCGCTGGCGCATCCGCGGCGTCGATTGATTCCAGCTTCGCCTCGAGTTCGTCGAGGTCGTCCGGTTGCGCCGGGACGTTCTGGTCTTGTGTCATGGTCTCATTATCCCCCTGCTGGCGAGTTCCCGGCGGACACGAGGCCCTGGAGTTCCGCAATCGAACCAAGCGTATGGTCTGGACGGAGTTCAGGGACGAGGTCCTCCACGACCCCGGTCACGCCCGTGAGCACGAGGATCTTCCCCCATCCGGCCCGTGCCGCCAATGCCAGATCCGTGCCGGGGCGGTCGCCGACCATCCACACGTCGGCGTTCACAATCTTGCGCTCGATCAGAGCGCGCATGGGCGCGTTGGGCTTCCCGCATACCGTCGGAGTGACCCCGGTTGATCGTTCAACCGCAGCGACAATCGCACCGCACCCGGGATACTGGCCGTCCGGCATCGGGTATGTGGCGTCGTCGTTCGTCGCGACGAACCTGGCCCCTCGTCGCACAGCCAGCACCGCTCCGGCGAGCCGGTCGTACGAAAGGCCCCGGTCGAGGCCGACCACCAGTGCCGTTGCGGTCGCGTGGTCGGATGTCACGGCGATCCCCGCAGCTTCAAGCGTTCGTTCCAGGCCGTCCGAACCCAGCACGAGGCACGTCTCGCCATCGTTGCGGAGCAACTCCGCTGCCGCGACGCCCGATGTGACGACGGTTTCCGGGAGGGCTTCAAAGCCGGTGCGGTTCCGGATGTTCTCGACCACCGAGGCAACATCTCGCGAGGAGTTGTTGGTCGCGAACAGGACTTGGTGGCCGGCTCGCTCCAAATACTCCAGCGTCTCGCCGGCTCCCGGGACCCCGATGTGGTCGACGTAGACGACGCCGTCGAGATCGAACACGAACGTCTTGGATCGGCCGTCAGCCAGGTCTCCGCTCATGCTCCACGATCCTCGGACGGCGCCTCGATGACGGAGTCGCCTCGATGCATGGTGATGGATCGTGCCTTGAACCCATTCGACTCGAAGAAGTTCTTCGCCATCCGATGCCCGGGACTCACGCGGGCGTCGAACAGGTCGATGCCGCGGTCGACCAACTCCGCCATCGCTCGTTCGAGCATCGCGGCTCCGACTCCGACGCCGCGGGCTTCGTCTGCGGTGAAGATCAGTTCCACAACACCGATCCGGCGGTCCGAAACCGGCTCGAGTAGGGGTACCTCGACCGCGACTAGGAATCCGAGGGGGATGCCGTCGATCTCACCGACGACAACGATGGCGTCGGATCGCTGCATCATGGTGAGCAGTGCGTCGTCGACCGGTGCCGGCAGACCATCTGCGTACGGCCAGATCGCCCGAATCACCCGTTGCTCATCGGCGAGGTCGCGATACATGCGAACGAGTTCGAGCAGGTCGTCTGGGCCGGCGTTCCGCGCGGTCACGACCATGAAGGGAGCGGGCGTCATGACGTCATCATGCCGTGACCCGCGTCCAAATGACAAGGACAGCTAGCGTTTCACCCGCCGCTGCCAGCCCCACCGAGTGACGAGGCGCATCGCTTCGATCGCGATGGCCGTCGACATCTTCGACGTGCCGGCTTCGCGTTCCTTGAACTGGATCGGAACTTCAGTGATGCGGAATCCCGCTTCTTCGGCCCGGCGGGCCATCTCCACCTGGAACGCGTATCCCGATGCATCGCACGATGCCGGATCGAGCAACCGGACTGCCTCGCTGCGGAATGCTCGGAAGCCTGCAGTCGCATCCTTGACGTCGATGCCGAGCATCAAGGCGGCGTAGCGATTCCCACCCTTCGAGATCGCTCGGCGGTGCCATGGCCATCCTTCGGTACCCCCGCCCGGCACATATCGGCTCCCGATGGCGAGATCGGCACCGGCATCGACCGCTTCGACAAGGCGCGGCAGGTCGGTCGGATCGTGGGAGAAGTCGGCGTCCATCTCGCAGAATACCGTCGCGTTCAGATCGGCCGCCGCTGCAAAACCGGCGGCGTAGGCCTGACCGAGGCCTGCCTTCTCCGACCGGTGGAGCACCGACACACCGTCATCATCCGAAGCGAGGCGATCTGCGATCGTGCCGGTTCCGTCGGGGGATCCATCATCCACAATGAGAACGCGGAAGCCCTGGGAGCGAACGGCAGCCACAATAGCTTCGATGTTCTCCGCCTCGTTGTAGGTCGGTATGACGACCATGACATCCGCCGGCCGGGTCGTGGCCGCCGGACGACAGAGCGGGTCAAGTATCGATTGCCGTTCCATGAAGGAACCATCGGAAGAATTGGGACGCGCCTTGATGCCGTTCGCGACGGGAACCGCGCAAACTGCCACAACACCGGCTCAGCTCGCGCAATCCCTGCAGATCTTCTTGCGGGGGTTTGCGAGTTGGACGCTCTTGAGGACGAGGAAGCAACTGGAGCAGACGAATTCACCCTCGGTCGCCTCGACGACACCCTGCTGGTCCATCGCCAACTCGGCACGTCGTATGGCACGCATTTCGGCGGCCTCGTCGACGACCAGCGTCTCGGTCGTCTCGTCTTCCGTCAGCATCTCGAGCTCTTCGGCTTCGAGTTCGTCGAACGCCTCGTCCCCGTCTTCGTCCTCGTCGTCGCTGTCCGAGTCGTCTGAATCGATCGCATCGACGTCGTCATCCACCTCGACAACCTCGAGCGGGTCGTCGACCAGATCGTCATCCAGGATCTCGTCATCGGGATCCGGTATCTCTTCGACTGCGTCGTCATCGACGATTTCTTCGGTGGCCATGGGTACAACCTCCTGCGGCCGGGGAGCATACACACCCATCCGCCTTCCGGCGACAGATTCCCATGTCGGTCCCGGTCGTGGCCTCCGCCGTCGCAGGCGAACGCACCGACCCCCATTCCGCGTTCGTCAATCCGTTGGGGATTCTGGACGCGCGATGGGGGCCGCACCTTCAACCCGCATGTTCAGCGCGAGACGAGGAAGCCCCCGGACGGCACGACCTTCTGCGGCCCGGACAGATCACCACCGAAGCAGACGGCGACGTACTCTCGCACAACGCGCCGCCGATGGACTACGCACAAGAGTGGAGTCGTCATTCGTCCTATGTCTGCGAACCCTCCCCGGTTGAAGCAGCGGCCATTCCGAACCGAGACGCTGAAATCGGCGTTGCGCCCACTCGTCGGAGTGTTCTTCCGCTCCAGGTATTCCTCCCCTTCGGTCCGATTCCTCTCCTTCGGGGGGAGGTGGTGCCTGCCCTGCGGGCGGGTGGCGGAGGGGGTCTTTCGCTCTCCTGGCTTGGCGGCCAAAGAATCCGCAGGATTCCTTGGGATTCTTGGTGCCTGGCGTCGGTTTCTGTCACACATGGTCGATAGGTTGTCGGTATGGATACGAAGAGTTCCACCACCGTGGCCCTCGAGCAGAAGCTGCTCGATGATGAGGCTGTGATCGCCCGGGCCCGTGGCCGGCAGATGACGGTCTTGCGTGAGTTGGACCGGCGTCAGGTCGCAACACGTGACGGGCATCGGTCCCTCCAAGAATGGGCGGCCGGACGGATCGACGTCGCCCCCGAGACCGCCCGGATGCTCGTCATCCACCGCGCGGCGCCTCCAAGACCTCCCCGATGTCGACGAAGCGGTCACCACTGGTGTGATCGGTTTCGACCGCGCCGTCGCGGTGTCGCGTCTCGCGGGCCGCGACAACGCCCTCGACCTGTTGAGCGAAGCGGCCGGGTATGACATCGACGGGATCCGGGCCCTGACGGCGAAACGGCGCAGGATGACACGTCTCGACGAGATCCGATCGTTCGAAGAACGCTACGTGTCGATCCAACCGAACCTCGACGAATCAGCATGGCGTCTATCCGGACAGTTGCCCGGCTTCGCGGGCCGCACCGTTGTCGAAGCTCTCGAGACCCGGGGCGACAGCTTCCCGTACGGGTCGAGTGTCACACCGTCACGCACGACGCGCAACGCCGATGCGTTGTGGTCGATCAGCCACGACGCCGTCAGTGGTGGTGACGGCGCCACCGTTGACGCCTCATCACCGGTGCTGACGGTGTTCGTCGACGCCACCGAAGCCGCAGCATCCAACGCAACGACCGGTGTCACGCTCGAAGCCGGACCGCGGGTCGGAGCGAACGCCGTCGAAGCAATCCTCTGTAGCGGCACCGTTGAAGTCACCGCACGCACCCCGGACGGGCAACCCCTCGCCCTCGGACGCCGCACCCGGGTCATCCCACCCCGCCTCCGACGGTTCATCCTGCACCGCGACGCCACACGATGCACCATCTCCGGCTGCACCAGCCGATACCGCCTGCAGATCCACCACATGATTCCGTGGTCCCACAACGGCCGGACCGACCCCGAGAACCTCACCACCCTGTGCTGGTTCCACCACCACGTCGTGATCCACGGCCACGGCCACCGCATCGACCCCAACTCACCACCCCAACGAAGACGACTCCTCAACCCAAGAATCCACGCACCCCCCAGCCCGGCAACGCGGGAGAGCCGCGTAGACCCGTCTTCGCCTCTCCCACGCAGTGGGAGAGGCGCGAGCACCGGCCGCCACACCGGAGCGCAGTGGAGAGGACTCTGGGAGCATGCATCGCGATGAGACCTGGCCAAGTCTTCGACTGGCGACTGGCGACTGGCGACTGGGCCAACCTAGATCTTGAA
>CAWIHT010000018.1:0-81950 GCA_963836085.1 uncultured Actinomycetota bacterium | reverse complement strand
CTCCGGCTGCGGTTCACAGCGCCCCCATCACGAGCATGGCCTCGGCATGACGCCCGTCACGAACTCCGCCATCTACGAGGGCACGACGACCCACGTTCGACGCAAGCCGTTCGAGCACCGGCTGCAGTACGGGCTGTTCTCTCTGCTTGTCGACCTGGATGAACTTGAGGATCTCGGCGATCTCACGTTCTTCGCCCACAACCGGAAGAACCTGATCAGCTTCTACGACGAAGACCACGGCGGCCGCGACGGTGGTGACCTCCGCACCTGGATCTCCGACGAACTGACAGGCGCCGGCTTCGACGAACCACCCGGCAGGATCCGCCTTTTGTGCTTGCCGCGGATCGCCGGCTACGAGTTCAATCCCTTGACCGTGTGGTTCATCGACGACACGGCGGGTGATCCGCGATGGATCCTGTACGAGATCCACAACACGTTCGGCGAAGCCCACTCGCATCTGGTTGAGGTGGATGACAGCGACCATCACCGGCACGGGTTCCGCAAGGAGTTTTTCGTGTCCCCGTTCTTCGATGTGGAGGGCGGATACCGGGTGCGGATCAGCCAACCCGGAGACCGGATGTCCGTTGCCATCACCTACGTGGTCGATGACGAGACGGTCTTCACCGCGACGCTCACCGGCAAGCGACTACCGCTCACGTCCCGGACGTTGCTGGGAGCCACGGTTCGCTACCCGCTCATCACATTCAAGGTCATGGGAGCGATCCACTGGGAGGCCGCCAAACTCTGGCTCAAGGGTGCCCGCTACCGGAGACGTCCCGCGGCTCCGGTTGACGCCGTCTCCGTTTCGACGAAGATGGCCGCATGACGAAGCCGACACGACTGAGAACTGCCGCAGCGATCCCGACAATCTTGCGTCGCCTCGTGCGCTCCGGAACCCTCCATGCCGAGATCGAGGGTTCAAACGCCGATATCAATGGTGCGGAGCCTGGCATCGAAGCCTGGATCGATATTCGTGATGCCGACGCTGTCGCTTCGCGGGTCCTGAGGACCGGCGGTCTCGGATTCGCCGAGGCCTACATCGACGGCCTTTGGGATACGCCGGACCTTGCAACGCTTCTGGAGTTTGCCGCCGACAACCACGATCGCCGCCGCCACAGCGCAGGGTGGGAGACGGCGATGCGCACCTCGCGAACGGCGTGGGACAGGCTGCGCGGTGCCACCGGCACGTCAGCCGTGCGAACCATGGTCGAGCACTACGACCTCGGCAACGAGTTCTACGCCACGTGGCTCGATCCCTCGATGAGCTACTCCTCCGGAATCTTCACCAACGGCGGAGATCTGGACGCCGCCATGCGGACGAAGTACGAACGAATCGCAGCTCGCGCCGGTATCCAACCCGGCGATCGGGTCCTCGAGATCGGGTGCGGATGGGGCGCGATGGCCGAGTACGCGGCCGGAGAACTTGGCTGCACGGTCACCGCGGTGACGATCTCGAAAGAGCAGCACGACTATGTCGTCCGCCGGATGGAGAAGGCTGGACTCGACGACCGGGTCGAAGTGCTCCTGAAGGATTTCCGGGACATCGAAGGCGAGTACGAGCGGGTCATCTCGATCGAGATGATCGAGTCAATCGATGAGGCGGCCTGGGTAGACCTCTACGACGTGATCAGCCGATCGCTGGTTCCCGGCGGGTTCGCAGCCCTCCAGGCGATCACCATCGATCATGACCTCCACACGCAGATGATCGGCCGCGAGGAGTTCATTCGTGCCTACATCTTCCCCGGTGGTGCCCTCCCATCGACCAAGATCCTCCGCCAACTCGGCGAGGGAGCTGGTCTCGAATGGATCGGCCTTTCGACCCACGGGACCAGCTATGCGAAGACCCTCGAAGCGTGGGATGAGCGATTCGTTGCGGCGTGGCCCGCGATTGCCGAGCAGTCAGATCGTTTCGACGATCGGTTCTACCGGATGTGGCGCTACTACCTGGCCTACTGCATCGCGGGATTCAGGAGCGGGCGCATCGACGGAGTCCAGGCGGTCTACCGCAAGCCCGGCATGGTCCTCGGCGATCCGTCGATCACGCCCTAGCGCTACGCCGGGCGTTCGTCAGCCCTGTGCGGCATCCAGCAGAGTCTCGACCAGGGCGACCGCTGCTTCTCCGGTGGCGGCCCACCCGTCGGCGCCGAGGCGGAGCGCCGTCTCCTCGTCCACGCCTCCCCCACCGATGATGATCGGCACCTGGGTCACCGCACGGAGCTCCTCCAGTGTCTCACCAAGCTCATCTTCGAGACCCGGCGTTGTGACACCGACCCCGACGGCGACGAGATCGTCGGTCTTCTCAACGAACGATGCGAACGAATCCGGCGGGAGGTAGGCGCCGAGATCAATCGCCTCAAACTGTGCGGAACGGAAGAGGTCGGTCGCCATGGCGAGCGGCAGGGAGTGCAATTCGGAAGCCGTCGATCCGAGCACGATGGTTCCGCGCCGAACACCGCGCCGTGCGAGACGGGGCCCCAGGCGAGCGACGATCCGAGACGCCACTTCGGAGGCGGAGTGCTCGGTCGCAATATCGATATTCCCTGCCGACCATTCCTCGCCAATGCGTTTCATCGATGGGGAGAGCACTGCGGGATATGCCTCGGGGATGGTCATGCCGGAACTGAAGGCGGCCTCGAGCACACCCCATGCGCCGGCCTCATCGGCAGCAATCAGGCGATTGAAGAACCGATCCGCCCAGTCGGCCTCGCCCCGCTGCGTTCGCGGTACATCCTTGGCCAGGTACTCGTCCAGGTCGGAACGGTGGATGCGCCAACTCCGGCCTTCCCGGCGCGCCGGCAGGATGCCGAGGCGCACGTAGCGGTACGCCGTCATGTAGTGCACGTCGAGGATCTCGGCCACCTCGTGCAAGCTCAGCTCGTCTGGTTCTGCAGTATCCATTTAGTAGGAAGATACCAGATTCGCTCCGTTTCCGGAAGCTTCGTCGCTGAGGTCTCGCTCCGGCGATCGGCGAACGGCGACTGGCGATTCGGACAAATCTGTTCAACCCGTCATCCACCCGACGCACCTGCTTCGTACACATCATGTCCGCAGAGCGCGGATTTAGCAATAAGTCTGAAAGGACACCATCACATGAAGAAGCGATTCTCAATCCTCGCTCTCCTGCTGGCGTTCGCCATGATCGTGGCGGCGTGCAGCAGCGACAGCGATGACACGACCACCACGACGGAACCCGTCATGGAAGAAACGTCAGTTCTCGATCTCGCCATCGAAGCGGGCCAGTTCTCGACCCTGATCGCCGCTATCGACGCAGCCGGCCTCGGCGAGACCCTCGAAGGCGAAGGACCGTTCACGGTTCTTGCTCCCACCGACGCAGCATTCGAAGCAGCGTTCGAAGCACTCGGCATCACGGCTGAGGAACTCCTGGCCAACCCGGCCCTGGCCGACATCCTCACCTATCACGTGTTGCCGCAGGAAGCCGACTCGCAGTTGGTCGCCACCCTCGACGGTAGCTCGGTAGCCACCGTCAATGGTCAGTCAGTCGACGTCAGCGTCGTTGACGGCCAGATCATGATCAATGAAGCGACCGTGGTCTCAGCGGACCTCGTCGCCGACAACGGCATCGTGCACGTCATCGACGCTGTGCTCCTTCCGCCGGATGTCGCTGAAGCCCTTGGCGTAGCGATGGCCGACGAGATGGAAGAAGAGACCACCACAACGACCGAAGCGACGACCACCACGACCACGGAAGCGATGGACCCGACGATCGCCGAGATCGTTGCCGGCGCTGCCGCTGGTGACCCGGCCGAGTTCACAGTGCTGCTCGCAGCACTCGAGACTGCCGGCCTGGTTGACGCCCTCAACGGTGAAGGTCCGTTCACGGTCTTCGCCCCGACCGACGCAGCCTTCGGTGCGCTTCTCGAGGACCTCGGCATCACCGCTGAGGAACTCCTGGCCAACCCGGACCTTGCGAACATCCTGCTCTACCACGTGGTGAGCGGCGAGTTCCTGGCCGCCGACGTCATCGACCTTGCCCCGGTCGACGTCCCGACGCTCTTCGAAGAGAACACGATCTCGATCGCTGTTGTCGACGGAAGCGTTGTGATCAACGACGTGGCGACGGTCATCAGCCCCGACGTGATGGCCAGCAACGGCGTTGTCCACATCATCGACGCAGTGCTCGTCCCGGCGAGCTGACGATCACCGGTGCGGGTTCCCTTTCTCCCGCATCGGATACAGGAGAGAAGGGGCCGGCCCCAGTCAGCCGGCCCCTTCTCCGCGTCTTGAACCAGTCGGCGCTCGACCGCTTGCCCTAGGGAGCCAGCGTCCCGGCGAAGACCTGCCACGCGAGTGCGCTCTTGGCCAGAAGGCTCAGCAGGATGTACGTGCGCTCGCCCGTCAGGTAGTTGCGCCAGCGTCCGACCTGCTTGTACTGCAACAACTGGGTGATCGCGAACGTGTTGAAGAACAGGAAGAGCGAAACGAAAATCCCGTAGACGAACCCGGGAGGCTGCGCATCGCTGCCGGGCGAGACGAGGTAGAAGCCGATGGCGACCCACGGCACGACCCCGAGGACGCAGCCAAGCCAGAACGGCCACAGCGAACCGCCCGGTGCTTCATACCGCTCCTGGACCGACCCGAAGAAGATCATTCCTGCGTTGACGCCGAACAGCGCGATCAGCGCCGCGATGTCGGAGATCCCCGGCAGCATGGCGATGAGGATGATCATCACCGACGACGACAGGGAGTACTCGATCCAACGGAACTGGTTCTGGCCCCGCGATAGCTGATCGCGATACCGGCCGGATCCGACACTCGCCACGATGAAGTGGAACAGCGCTGACAGGAAGAGGAACGTCGCCACGCCCCACGCGATCGAGAACTCGAACAGCGTGACCGTCTCGGCAGGGGTCCCCGGAGGACCTTCGGGGAACGCACCGGTCACCGGCAGGGTGAAGTCGGTGGCAAGGACCAGGATCAGGATGGCCTGAAGCAGGTGCAGACCGCCCATCCCCCAGTTGTACAGCTTGAGGCGACTGAACTCAGCGTCCGTCACCTGGACTTTCGAGACCATGGAGGCCCTCCTCGAATACGCGTCATGGCTGCGAAGATACGCACCAGTCGCTGCGCTGGCTCCGCGTGACCGCACTGTAGACGGGTGGAGACGCCATTCGACAATGGCGATCAGACCCGCGGCGCGTAGCCGGGGTTTGCGAACGGCCAGACATCACGCAGCCACTCGGTGAGCGCCAGGTAGACCACCTCGTCCATCTCGGCCCGACTCTCCCGAACCCAGGAGCTCACCTCGGCGTCGAACTCGGCTGTCTTCGATGGATAGATGTAGACGCAGCCGATGATCTCGTCGCCATCGAGGATCGAGTACGTGAAGCCCGTGCGATCAGCAAAGTCCCGATCGTGAGCAACGAGATCCGAACGATTCGCGTCCAGACTCATCGGAATCGGCCAACCCCGCTCCTCGCCAAAACCCGGGGTCGAGCGGATGTGCTCGAGGCTGGACATCCAGGCGTCGTAGTCGCGTTCGTTGTGCTGCTCACCGAGCGGCTCCAGGCGGAAGCCGGGTCCGTCAAACGCGACCGGCACGTCGAACGATGACGGGACGAACGGGTCCGAAGTCACGCCGGGAGGGGTTCCTCTGATGCCGGCGAGTCGGAGCGACGTCGACCGACGAGCAGGTACGCGGCAGCACCGGGTGGGGTTCCTGCAACGACCCGCCACAGAACGACCGGACCGCGCACCGCCTCAGGTGGCCGTCGGCGCAGATCCCGCTGAGCAAGGAAGATCAGCAGAGCTGCGACCACCCATCCAATGGCCATCCCCACCGGCGAGGGCCGTTGTTCGTCTGGTGGATTCGGGTTCATCTCTTCTCCTCAGTTGACCAACCCGGCACGACCGACGATTGCCCGTCGGCGGAAGCCGATGCGGTCAGACAATGCAGTTCGAAACGATCAATCGACTAGGAGTCGTCATCCTCGTCATCGGCGACCTCGAGGACAACGGCCTCTTCGACCGCTTCGCCATCCACGGCGACCACGACATCGTCGACGATGGTCTCCTCAACGACGTCTCCGTCGTCGTCGACCACCACTTCGTCGACGACCGTCTCTTCGATCACGGCCTCGTCGGCCGACGACCGACTGCCGCGGATCTTCTTGACGGCCACGACTACTGCCGCGACGAGTGCAACCAGCAGCAGCAACCGGAAGAGGCGACGCAGGCAGCGCCCGGTCTTCTTCCCCTCGACGGTCACCTGCTCGACCTGGTCGAGGAACGTCTCAACGTTTCCGAGCTGATCCTGTAACTCGCCGACATACTCCTGGGCGACTTTGATGTTGTCACCAACAGCCATTCCTCATCACCTTCCCTCGATGGATCTGACAACCCCAACCGTAGCGGCTGACACGCCGCCCCGAATCAGGACCTAGGATCTCATCGCCCGGCACCGAAGGAAGGCCGCCCTGTGAGCGACGCATTGGTTGATCAGCTCAATTCACTTCGTGTCGCGTACGAGATCATCCCCTGTGATCCGGCGCTGGCCGACACGGCCCAGTTCTGCGACGCATACGGCTACTCACCCGATGAGTCAGCCAACACGATCGTCGTCGCCGGAAAGTCGGATCCGACGATCTACGTAGCCTGCGTCGTCCTGGCGTCGACGCGGCTCGATGTCAATCAGGTCGTCAAGAAACGGATGGGTGTCCGCAAGGCATCGTTCGCCAGCGGCGCCGACACCGAGGAATTGACGGGCATGGCTATCGGCGGTGTGACACCGTTCGGTCTCCCCGAGGACCTTCCGCTCTGGGTGGACGGTCGCGTCATGCTCTGCAATCGCATCATCCTTGGCGGCGGCAGCCGCGACCGCAAGGTGCTCGTGCCGCCAACGATCCTGAGCGCGCTCGGAGCCGAAGTCGTCGAAGGGCTCGCCAAAGAGGCGCTATAGGTCGGAACCCGCTGGGTCACCGAAGAGCCGCTCAGTGTCGAGTCCGGCAGCTTCGTGACTCGCAACCCGTGCACTGAGCCGCCGCTGGACGGAGGACCCGAGAGACTCGACGGCCAGGACCCGCCGTGCCGTTTCGAAGTCGTTCCGATCGGCGCCGGCAACGCGGCCGGCTTCGGCCACCGTCACCCCATGGGACTCCCGGTCGACCAGGCGCATGGCATCGCCGGCCGTGACATCTCCCTCATCGAGGACACGAAGGAGGTATCCGTTGAACCCGGTTTCCTGGGCCTCGAGCGCCATCTCCTTGCGTTCATACCGAGCAGCGATCTTGTAGCAGGGCAGGCGGGGCTGGGTTACTTGGACGACGCTGGTTCCGAGTTCGAAGATGTCCCCGAGGTGAACGTCGGTCTCGACGAGGCCGGTGACGGTGAGATTCTCAGCGAGGGCGCCGGCATCGGGAATATCGATCCCGAGGTCCCTCCAATGGGCATAGTGCTCGTAGGGATAGACGAGGACCGCCATGTCGGGGCCGCCGTGGTCCTCGTAGACGTGGGCGTCGCCCGCAAAGCCGAGCACGCTGAGCCGAACCGGGCCATCGACTGGGGCCTTCACGAAGGCGCTCTCCTCGGTGCGGCTTCCCACCGCGAGCGTCCCGACGTCTCCGACACACACTGCACGAACCTGACCGATGAGTTCGATAGCCATACTTGCGACGGTAGCAGCGGGCAGCCGACGGACGCGAACCGGAAGACCACGGTGCGGCGCTAGCCGACCAGCGTCTCGAGGGCCCCCGTGAGAGACGGCGCTGTGAAGGTGAAGCCTTCTTCGGTCAGTCGGGCGGGGATTACACGTTGCGACTGGAACAGCAGCGCCTCAGCGAGTTCGGACCCGAGCAGCGCTTTGAGGGCAAACGACGGGGTCGGGAGCACCGTTGGGCGGTGCAGGACGGCCCCGAGCGCGTCGACGAATTCTCGGTTCGTGACCGGGTTCGGCGCGGTCAGGTTCACCGGACCCGCCATCTCGGACGAAAAGGCGAGGAAGAAGAGGGCACGAACCTCGTCGCTGCGAGTAATCCAACTCCACCACTGACTCCCCGGTCCGGTTCTCCCTCCGGCCCCCAACTTGAACGGCAGCATCAGGCGTTGCAGCGCTCCCCCATCCTTCGAGAGCACGATCCCCGTTCGGGGATGCACGACACGGATGCCCGCTGCTGCGGCGGGGTCGGCCGCCGCCTCCCATGCGGCGGTCACGTCGGCGAGGAAGCCGTCGCCTTGTGGTTCGGTCTCGTCGAGGATCTCGTCACCGCGGTCTCCGTACCAGCCGATTGCCGAGGCCGAAACGAGGACCGCAGGTTTGCGCTCCAATCCGGCCAGCGTGGAAGCCAGCAGGCTGGTGCCGAGCACGCGGCTATCGAGGATCTCCTGCTTGTACGACTGCGTCCACCGTCGGTCGCCGATCCCGGCCCCGGCGAGGTGGAAAACGGCCTCTGCGCCTTCGAGCCCGGCGGCATCGATCGTCCCGGCGGCCGGGTCCCATGCGATCTCACCGGGGTCTACGGGTGGACGCCGAACCAGGCGGACTACCTCGAGTCCGTCCGCCTCCAGCCGTTCAACGAGAAATCGACCGATGAGACCGCTGGATCCGCTGACGATGACCTTCATGATTCTGCTCTCTGCTCAGTCGGCGCGTTCCCCCGTAGAGGCACTCTTCTCACGTCCCTCCTTCGGAGCGTAGCTGCGCACTGGATGATCGTGCCGAGCGGCCCTGCGAGAAGGCTTCGCCTAGCTACTGATCGGGATTGCGTACGCCACAACGTTGTCCTCGTAGCTGCGCAGTGAGCGATTGAAGTCACCGCCGCAGGTGATCAGGGTCAACACGGGATCGCCGGTCTTGGCGAAGACCCGGTTCGTTGGCAGATCCTCCTTGTCGTACTGGATGAGCTCGACGATCTCGAACTCACTCGTTGTTCCGTCGTCGAAGTCGATGACGACACGATCGCCGACCTCTGCTTCATCGAGGTAGCGGAACACACCCGGCTGTCCGTTGAACGAGATATGGGCGGCAAGCACCGCAGATCCCTCTTCGCCGGGCGTGGCATTGAACCGGTACCACCCAACGCCGTCTGCTCCGGGGATCTCCATGTCGCCGTTGTCTTCGACCCCGACATCCTGCACGGGCGCTTCTTCCACTCCAATCCCGTCGATCGAGATCGCTACCGGGACGGGACGATCGTCGGTGTGGTCGGCAGGGTCGTACTGCGCCGATCCGATGGGAGCCACGAGGTCGGCGAGCGGGGACCGGGAGGGAATCGATGTGGTCGACGGCGCCGGCTCGACGAGCGGTGTCGTGGTGGTCGTCGTGCTGGTGGCTGCAGTGGCAACCGTCGAGGACGCCACCTCGTCATTCGGTTCGGGTGAAGCCGACGAGCACGCGGCGAGGAGAAGGCCGGTTGCGAGTGCGAGGATGGCGATGCGATGTTTCATGGTGCAGAATCAAAATCGGGGGCGAGGCGTCTGCCCCGCCCCCGATCTCCTTCGTAGGTTGCTTCAGCTTCAGTTGCTGCGGCGTGAGAGGGTGAGACCTCCGCCGACCGCAATCATGGCGATGACCAGCATGCCGGCGACCATGCCGAGGGGCATGCCGCTCTCGATCGGGCTGTTACCCGTGGGCACGGCCTCAGGGGCTGAGCCAAGACCGGTGATCGACTCGGTGAGAACGGTCAACGAACCACCTTCGAGCGATCCGACGGCGTAGACGATCAGCGACTCGCCGTCGTTCACTGCGATGTCCGCAGGACCAATGACGACCGGCTCATCGGCGCCGGTGGGGACCACCTCGACGCTGTAGGTAGCGGCGGGAAGGTCGGCCTTCGCTTCGTTCGGGTTGCTCAGGTTGCTGAAGGCAACCGCGCCGTCGGCCTTCACATCAACTGCCGGAGCGGCTGCAGTGTGACGAACCTGGAGACGACCATTCCCGGCGTCAATCGCCGCGGTGTCGTTCTCAAAGACTGAGATCGTCGGTGTACCCGCTGCATCCAAGTTCGCGATGATCGAGTAGTTGCCGGAAGCGGGGAGATCCACGTCACCAGCGTCAATCGCCACAGTGTCGGTGCCGGCAAGGACGACCTGAAGGCCGACCAGCGTGGCGCCGGCGAGCGACGACAGATCCTGTGTGTCGCCGAAGTTGAAGTCGGTGAACACCGCATCTCCGTCTACGATCACATCAACGGGCGTATCCGGGATTCCGTGAATCAGGTGGATACGTGTCTCGCTCTGAGCCATTGCGGGTGCTGCAATCGCCAGAGTCATCAGGGTTGCGGCGAATACCGCAATGAGCTTCTTCATCGTGCCCCTCCTTTAAGGGTTGCTTGCCCCTTCTACGGAGCTGTGGTGGTCGGTGGATGATATTTAGTGGTAACTTTCTGGTGCGGATCCGGACCTCCCCCAACCATCCGGTGTGATCGTCGGCAACGAAGTAGGGTCAGAAAAGAGGTCGATATGAAGATTGCCGTCACCGGCGCCACCGGATACATCGGCGGGCGCCTCGTCCCTCGACTCATCGCCGAGGGCCACGAGGTGGTCTGCCTTGCCAGGAACCCAGCGAAGCTCGCCGGCCGTTCGTGGACGGATCAGGTCGAACCAATCACCGCCGACGTCCTTCAGCCGGACACGCTCGACGGTGCGCTTCGCGGATGCGATGTTGCGTTCTACCTGATCCACTCAATGGGAGGCGCCGGCAGCTTTCGAGATGTAGACAAGACCGCAGCGACCAACTTCGCTCGCGCGGCCGAGGCTGCAGGCGTAGGTCGCATCATCTACCTCGGTGGCCTCGGCGACGAGGACGATCAACTCTCGCATCATCTCGGCAGCCGCCACGAGGTCGGCCGAGCGCTCGCTTCTGGACCGGTTCCGGTCACCGAGGTGCGTGCTGCCGTGATCATCGGGTCGGGATCTGTGTCATTCGAGATGCTCCGCTACCTCACCGAAGTGCTCCCGGCGATGGTCACGCCGTCGTGGGTTCAAACCCGTTGCCAGCCGGTCGCTATTCGCGACGTCCTCCTCTATCTCGTGGCATGTCTCGACGAAGCCGACAACGGCCACACCATCTACGAGATTGGCGGACCCGAGGTCCTCTCGTACCTCGAGATGATGCACGCATACGCCAAGGTGGCGGGCCTGCCCCGTCGCGTCGTCGTACCGGTCCCGGTGCTGAGTCCGCGCCTCTCGTCTTTGTGGATCGGACTGGTCACACCCCTCCCCGTCGGGGTCGCGCGGCCGCTTGTCGACTCGCTCAAGAACGAGGTGATCGTTCACGACGACGCGGCCCGGCAGCGCTTCGACATCACGCCGACTCCCCTGACCCTTGCGATCGAGAGGGCACTGGAGCAAAGCCGGGACCTCAGCGTCGACACCCGTTGGTCCGACGCGACGACGGGACCGGCCCAAGCGTTCGAGGGTGATCCAGCGTGGAGCGGCGGGACGCTCTTCGTCGACCACCAGACCGCGACCTCTACGGCGAGTCCGGAGGATGTCTACTGGTCCTTCGCTCGGATCGGCGGTGACGTCGGCTACCACGGATTCGACTGGGCGTGGCGGCTCCGCGGCGTTCTCGACATCGTGTTCGGGGGCGTTGGACTTCGGCGCGGACGGCGCCACCCCGAAGACATCCGTCTGGAAGACACCGTGGACTTCTGGCGGGTCACCGGAGTGGAACCCGGCCAACGACTCCAACTCTCCGCCGAAATGCGCCTCCCCGGCGATGCGTGGCTCGAGTGGAGCACGGAACGCGAGAACGATCAGACGGTGCTCCACCAGAGTGCCTACTTCAGGCCGCGAGGCTTGAGCGGTCGCCTCTACTGGTACGCGCTCCTCCCCTTCCACGGATTCATCTTCGGGAACATGGCCCGGAAGATCGCCGCCACGGCAGAACAGCGAGACCGCATCGCACCTGCGGTCTTCCGCCCGCCGGACGGCCTCGAGTGACTTCGCTGGTCTGGTTCCGCCGAGACCTTCGCCTCACGGACAATCCAGCATGGGCCGCCGCCACCACCGACCACAGTGCGGTTGAGGCACTGTTCGTGCTCGATCAACGCCTGCTCTCGGATGCGGGTAGCCTCCGCCGCGACCTCCTGTTCGCTCACCTCGGCGCGCTCGATGGTGAACTCCGCCGCCTCGGCGGCAGTCTCCGGGTGGAGACCGGGAATCCCGAAACCATCGTCCCGATCATCGCCGCCGACCACGACGCTGCGTACTGGAATCGCTCGTACACACCGTTCTCGGCCCGACGAGACGCCAAGGTTGCAGCGGCGATGGGCCCACCTATCGAAGCCTTCGACGGAGACGTGGTGCACGCACCCGGGACGGTGCTGACCGGAGGGGGCACGCCCTACCGGGTCTTCACGCCGTACTACCGCAGGTGGAACCAAACGCCGATTGAGCGGTCGCCGCGGGTTGGCCCAGCCACCGTTATCGGGCGAGGCAGGAATCAGACTCCGGTCGCCGAGACGCCCATCATGCCCGCCGGCGAGGCGGGTGCCCGAGAACGGTTGGAGCGATTCCTCGAGACCGTCGACACGTATGAAGAAGATCGCGATCGACCGGACCTCGACCAGACATCGCATCTCTCAGCCGATCTGAAGTTTGGGACGATCTCAGCCCGCACCCTGACCGAACGCGTCGGCCGGTCGACGAGCGGACGCCGAGCGTTCGTCCGCCAGCTTGCTTGGAGGGACTTCTACGCCCAGGTCCTGTTCCACTCCCCTCGAACCATCGACCATGCGTACCGCGAGGATCTCGACTCGATCGTGTGGGCCGACGACGAGGAGGCCGCTGCGGCCTGGAAGGGCGGCCAGACCGGCTATCCGATCGTCGACGCCGGCATGCGCCAGCTTCGGCTCGAAGGCTGGATGCACGGACGGGTGCGCATGATCGCCGCTTCGTTCCTCGTCAAGGATCTCGGCGTCGATTGGCGGATCGGCGAGCAGCACTTCCGGCGACTGCTCGTCGATGCCGACCCGGCGCAGAACGTCGGCAACTGGCAGTGGGTTGCTGGGACGGGCGCCGACGCGGCTCCCTACTTCCGGATCATGAACCCGATCACGCAGAGTCGGCGGTTCGACCCCGACGGTGCGTACATCCGCCGGTACGTGCCGGAACTCGCGCCGCTGGACGGCCCCGGTATCCACGCGCCCTGGGAGCGTCCACTCGAGACCGCCGCTGCCGGCGTCGACCTCGGCACGGACTATCCGTATCCGATGGTCGACCACAGCGAAGCCCGCGAGATCACCTTGCGGCGCTTCGGCGCAGCACGGGCCTAGGGACGAGCCGAATCGGATCCGCGGCGCATCGGCCAGAATGCAGCGCGACCGATTCACAAACCACGAAAGACCAGACCATGCGAAAAGTGCTGATCGTCGCCGGAGCCGTCGTCAGCGTGCTCGCGGTGCTCCTCATCGGAGCCGCGCTGATCCTGCCCCGTGTTCTGACGCAGGGTCCGATGCCGGAAGCTCTTGTCGCCATGGAATCGACTGCCACCGTGGCCGTCGTCGATGGCAAGCCGATCACGTTCACCCCGATCGAACCATCAACGATCGGCGTGATCATCTACCCGGGAGCGTTCGTGGAGCCTCGCTCGTACGCGCCGGCCGCGCACGCACTGGCAGACGAGGGAGCGTTCGTGGCGATCGTTCCGATGCCGTTCGGCGTGGCGATCCTCGGTGGTGATCGGGCGGACGACGTCATCGGCGACCACCCGGAGGTGACCGATTGGGTCATTGCCGGTCACAGCCTCGGCGGGGTGATGGCCGCCCGCTACGCCGCCGAAGACCCCGACGCCGTCGACGGCCTTGCGCTGTGGGCCGCCTATCCAGAGGACTCGATCGACCTCAACGCGTGGTCCGGCGAAACCGCGTCAGTCTTCGGCACGCTCGACGGTCTCACCACGGTCCAGGACATCGAAGACTCCCGAGCGCTCCTCCCTCCGGACACGGCGTTCGTCGAGATCGACGGCGGAAACCACGCCTACTTCGGCTGGTACGGCGAGCAGAGCGGCGACAACCCGGCAACGATCACCCGGGAGCAGCAGCAGGCCATCGTCATTGACGCAACGGCGGCAGTCGTGCGCCGCATCTCCGGAGACAACTAGGGCGACCTCGACCGGGAAGCCTTGACAGACGCACAGCGGCAGCACTACTTTCGCTCAGCAATGACCGCTGCACGCACCACCATGATGATGCCCATGGCACATATGAAGCCGTGTGGAGTCGTCGCGTAGCACCGACAAACAACCGAACCAACGAAGGATCCGCACCGGCAACGGGGCGGATCGTTTTCGTTGAACGACCCTCCCGAACCGGCCACCACCACCAATCCCAGGGAGGGAACATGAGCGACTATCGATACGAGACCCTGCAAGTCCACGCAGGGCAGGAGCCGGCACCCGGCACCAACGCACGGGCGGTTCCGATCTACCAGACGACGTCCTACACGTTCGACGACTCGGAGCACGGAGCGAAACTCTTTGCGCTCGAGGAGTTCGGCAACATCTACACGCGGATCCAGAATCCAACGACCGATGTGTTCGAGAAGCGAATCGCAGCCCTCGAGGGTGGCGTCGCGGCGGTCGCGACATCGAGTGGTCAGGCCGCTCAATTCACCGCCTTGACGACCCTCGCCGAGGCGGGCGACAACATCGTCTCGACGTCATACCTCTACGGCGGCACGTACAACCAGTTCAAGGTGACGTTCGATCGCATCGGCATCGAGGTCCGGTTCGTCGAGGGTGACGACCCGGAGGACTTTGCCGCACGCATCGACGACAACACCAAAGCCCTCTACGTCGAGTCGATCGGGAATCCTCGGTTCAACGTCGCCGACCTCCCGGAACTGGCACGGGTCGCCCACGAGGCAGGCGTACCTCTGGTCGTCGACAATACGTTCGGTGCCGCCGGCTACCTCTGCCGGCCCATCGACCACGGCGCCGACATCGTGGTGGCCTCGGCAACGAAGTGGATCGGCGGACACGGCACGTCGATCGGTGGCATCATTGTCGACTCAGGCAACTTCAATTGGTCCAACGGGCGGTTCCCCACGTTCACGGAACCGGCGCCGGGCTATCACGGCCTGAAGTTCGCGGAGACGTTCGGGCCCGACGGGCCATTCGGCAACATCGCCTTCGCGATCCGGGCTCGGGTTGAAGGACTCCGCGACATCGGAGCGTGCCTGAGCCCCTTCAATGCATTCCTGCTCCTCCAGGGCGTCGAGACGCTCTCGCTGAGGGTCCAGCGTCATGTCGACAACGCGCTTGAACTCGCGACATGGCTCAACGACCAGCCCCTCGTCGAGTGGGTGAACTACCCGGGGCTTGAAGACCATCCGGACCACGCAGCGGCGAAACGGCTCCTCACGAACGGCTTCGGATCAGTCTTGTCCTTCGGTATCAGGGGAGGGCCACAGGCCGCCGAGCGGTTCATCAACTCGGTTGAGCTGGCGTCCCACCTTGCCAACGTGGGCGACGCGAAGACGCTCGTGATCCATCCGGCATCGACGACACATCAGCAACTCGACGCCGTGGAGCAGGAATCGGCGGGCGTCACCGACGACCTGATCCGGGTCTCGGTCGGCATCGAGCACATCGATGACATCATTGCCGACTTCGCCACCGCCTTCGCTCGGGCCGGATTCGACGAGGCGGCCGCATGACCACCGGGTTCATCGACCTTCCGGGGATCTTCCCACTCGACGGCGGTGGGGAACTCGACGGCGTCAGGGTGGCCTACCGCACGTGGGGAGAGCCACAGACCGAGGCAACACTGATCTGCCACGCGCTCACCGGTTCGGCCGACGCCGACGACTGGTGGGACGGACTCTTCGGCGACGGGAAGGTCTTCGATCCGTCGCACGACTACATCGTGGCGGCGAACGTACTCGGTGGTTGTTCCGGGACGACGGGGCCAACGAGCCTCCAACCGGGACGCCTCGCACCATACGGACCGGAGTTCCCTGATATCTCCGTCAGAGACATGGTCCGCCTTCAGGCGCTGCTCCTCGACCATATCGGCGTCGAGCGCCTCCGACTGGTGATCGGCGGGTCGATGGGAGGAATGCAGACGCTCGAGTGGGCGCTCATGTACCCGGAGCGGGTCGATGCGATCGTTCCGATCGGCATTGGAGCCGCCCAGTCTCCGTGGGCACTCGGCCTGTCGGAAGCGCAGCGGCACGCGATTGTGAACGATCCGTGGTTCCGTGGTGGCAACTATCGCAAAGGCCGGGGTCCGGACAATGGACTCGCGACGGCACGGATGATCGCCATGTGCACCTATCGCAGTCCCGAGAACTTCGCCAGCCGCTTCGGACGGGTGGAGGACGAAGAAGATGGATTCGCCGTCCAGTCGTATCTCCGCCACCAGGGTTCGAAACTCGTCGACCGATTCGACGCGAACACCTACCTGACGTTGCTCGCAGCCATGGACACCTACGACCTCAGCCGCGGACGCGGGCCGACTGAAGCGGTGCTGCGGCACGTGAAGACGCCCGCACTGGTCGTCGGAATCGCGTCTGACGTGCTGTATCCGTCCTCAGAAGGTGAGGCGCTCGCCCAATCGCTTGGGAACGCGGAGTTCGCGCTGCTCGACAAGCCTCAGGGACACGACGCGTTCCTCATCGAGACCGACCATCTCAACGAACTCATCGTCGCCTGGCTGGAGAGGACCGAGACGGTCAGAGCGCACGTATACACCGGCAGCTAGGACCATCGAGCGATCCACAACGACGTCTACGCGCCGGCGCTCGACCGCGCGACGGACAGGTCATTGCATGCTTCGCAGACCGACTGCGGGATCAGGCCGACCGTCATGAGCACGGCGAAGATCCGGCAGCCGATGCAGAACGCGAAAGCCGATTCGAGCGTCGCCGCCACGCCGATCGCCGCGACAAGAACGAACGCCAGCGGGTCGAGACCCGCCAGGTGCGCGGCAAGGCCGCTCACCGACAGGACGGCCCCGATCCCCTGGGCAAACCGCTTGGGAGGACCGGGAACTGGCCGGACCGGCATATCGAGCAGCGGGACAATCACCCGATTCACCAGTTGCGCCAGCGGTGACAGCGTCGGCCCTGTGAGAACCCGGGCCACGAATCCGTAGGCGAGCGCAGCGAGCACGAGTCCGCTCCCGGTCAAGAGGTAGACCGCGACGACTACAACGACGCCACCCGCAATCATCCGGGAAGCGTTCTCGTTGACAAGATCCGGATACCGAAACAGCCCTCGCTTCATTGCACAGCCAACGAGAAGCGCGTCGTCTCTATTCCTTCCCCTTCTTCAATTCCTCCCCGGTCCGGTTCTCCCTCCGGCCCCCAACTTGAACGGCAGCATCAGGCGTTGCAGCGCTCCCCCATCCTTCGAGAGCACGATCCCCGTTCGGGGATGCACGACACGGATGCCCGCTGCTGCGGCGGGGTCGGCCGCCGCCTCCCATGCGGCGGTCACGTCGGCGAGGAAGCCGTCGCCTTGTGGTTCGGTCTCGTCGAGGATCTCGTCACCGCGGTCTCCGTACCAGCCGATTGCCGAGGCCGAAACGAGGACCGCAGGTTTGCGCTCCAATCCGGCCAGCGTGGAAGCCAGCAGGCTGGTGCCGAGCACGCGGCTATCGAGGATCTCCTGCTTGTACGACTGCGTCCACCGTCGGTCGCCGATCCCGGCCCCGGCGAGGTGGAAAACGGCCTCTGCGCCTTCGAGCCCGGCGGCATCGATCGTCCCGGCGGCCGGGTCCCATGCGATCTCACCGGGGTCTACGGGTGGACGCCGAACCAGGCGGACTACCTCGAGTCCGTCCGCCTCCAGCCGTTCAACGAGAAATCGACCGATGAGACCGCTGGATCCGCTGACGATGACCTTCATGATTCTGCTCTCTGCTCAGTCGGCGCGTTCCCCCGTAGAGGCACTCTTCTCACGTCCCTCCTTCGGAGCGTAGCTGCGCACTGGATGATCGTGCCGAGCGGCCCTGCGAGAAGGCTTCGCCTAGCTACTGATCGGGATTGCGTACGCCACAACGTTGTCCTCGTAGCTGCGCAGTGAGCGATTGAAGTCACCGCCGCAGGTGATCAGGGTCAACACGGGATCGCCGGTCTTGGCGAAGACCCGGTTCGTTGGCAGATCCTCCTTGTCGTACTGGATGAGCTCGACGATCTCGAACTCACTCGTTGTTCCGTCGTCGAAGTCGATGACGACACGATCGCCGACCTCTGCTTCATCGAGGTAGCGGAACACACCCGGCTGTCCGTTGAACGAGATATGGGCGGCAAGCACCGCAGATCCCTCTTCGCCGGGCGTGGCATTGAACCGGTACCACCCAACGCCGTCTGCTCCGGGGATCTCCATGTCGCCGTTGTCTTCGACCCCGACATCCTGCACGGGCGCTTCTTCCACTCCAATCCCGTCGATCGAGATCGCTACCGGGACGGGACGATCGTCGGTGTGGTCGGCAGGGTCGTACTGCGCCGATCCGATGGGAGCCACGAGGTCGGCGAGCGGGGAAAGAGATGGAATCGATGTGGTCGACGGCGCCGGCTCGACGAGCGGTGTCGTGGTGGTCGTCGTGCTGGTGGCCGCA
The DNA here is from genome assembly GCA_963836085.1 of uncultured Actinomycetota bacterium. GTDB lineage: Bacteria > Actinomycetota > Acidimicrobiia > Spongiisociales > UBA5794 > JAHEEL01. The sequence goes on along the minus strand of CAWIHT010000018.1, from coordinate 63,429 downwards.
GTGGCAACCGTCGAGGACGCCACCTCGTCATTCGGTTCGGGTGAAGCCGACGAGCACGCGGCGAGGAGAAGGCCGGTTGCGAGTGCGAGGATGGCGATGCGATGTTTCATGGTGGAGAATCAAAATCGGGGGCGAGGCGTCTGCCCCGCCCCCGATCTCCTTCGTAGGTTGCTTCAGCTTCAGTTGCTGCGGCGTGAGAGGGTGAGACCTCCGCCGACCGCGATCATGGCGATGACCAGCATGCCGGCGACCATGCCGAGGGGCATGCCGCTCTCGATCGGGCTGTTGCCCGTGGGCACGGCCTCAGGGGCTGAGCCAAGACCGGTGATCGACTCGGTGAGAACGGTCAACGAACCACCTTCGAGCGATCCGACGGCGTAGACGATCAGCGACTCGCCGTCGTTCACTGCGATGTCCGCAGGACCAATGACGACCGGCTCATCGGCGCCGGTGGGGACCACCTCGACGCTGTAGGTAGCGGCGGGCAGGTCGGCCTGCGCTTCTTTCGGGTTGCTCAGGTTGCTGAACGCAACGGCGCCATCAGCCTTCACGTCCACGGCCGGGGCGGCAGCGTCGTGACGGAAACCTAGACGGCCGTTCCCGGCATCGATCGCCGCGGTGTCGTTCTCATAGACTGAATCGCCGGAGTGCCAGCAGCATCCAAATTTGCAATGATCGACCAATTGCCCGAAGACGGGAGCTCCACGTCACCAGCATCGATCGCCACGGTGTCGGTGCCAGCGGACGACCTGAGGCCGACCAGCGTGGCGCCGGCGAGCGACGACAAATCCTGTGTGTCGCCGAAGTTGAAGTCACCGAAGACAATTTCGCCATCAACGACGACGTCAACGGCGGTATCCGGGATTCCGTGAATCAGGTGGATACGCGTCTCGCTCTGTGCCATTGCGGGTGCTGCAATCGCCAGAGTCATCAGGGTTGCGGCGAATACCGCAATGAGCTTCTTCATCGTGCCCCTCCTTTAAGGGTTGCTTGCCCCTTCTACGGAGCTGTGGTTGTCGGTGGATGATATTTAGTGGTAACTTTCTGGTGCGGATCCGGACCTCCCCAACCATCCGGTGTGATCGTCGGCCACGAAGTAGGGTCAGAAGAGAGGTCGATATGAAGATTGCCGTCACCGGCGCCACCGGATACATCGGGGGGCGCCTCGTCCCTCGACTCATCGCCGAGGGCCACGAGGTGGTCTGCCTTGCCAGGAACCCAGCGAAGCTCGCCGGCCGTTCGTGGACGGATCAGGTCGAACCAATCACCGCCGACGTCCTTCAGCCGGACACGCTCGACGGTGCGCTTCGCGGATGCGATGTTGCGTTCTACCTGATCCACTCAATGGGAGGCGCCGGCAGCTTTCGAGATGTAGACAAGACCGCAGCGACCAACTTCGCTCGCGTGGCCGAGTCTGCAGGCGTAGGACGCATCATCTACCTCGGTGGCCTCGGCGACGAGGACGATCAACTCTCGCATCATCTCGGCAGCCGCCACGAGGTCGGCCGGGCGCTCGCTTCTGGACCGGTTCCGGTCACCGAGGTGCGTGCTGCCGTGATCATCGGGTCGGGATCTGTGTCATTCGAGATGCTCCGCTACCTCACCGAAGTGCTCCCGGCGATGGTCACGCCGTCGTGGGTTCAAACCCGTTGCCAGCCGGTCGCTATTCGCGACGTCCTCCTCTATCTCGTGGCATGTCTCGACGAAGCCGACAACGGCCACACCATCTACGAGATTGGCGGACCCGAGGTCCTCTCGTACCTCGAGATGATGCACGCATACGCCAAGGTGGCGGGCCTGCCCCGTCGCGTCGTCGTACCGGTCCCGGTGCTGAGTCCGCGCCTCTCGTCTTTGTGGATCGGACTGGTCACACCCCTCCCCGTCGGGGTCGCGCGGCCGCTTGTCGACTCGCTCAAGAACGAGGTGATCGTTCACGACGACGCGGCCCGGCAGCGCTTCGACATCACGCCGACTCCCCTGACCCTTGCGATCGAGAGGGCACTGGAGCAAAGCCGGGACCTCAGCGTCGACACCCGTTGGTCCGACGCGACGACGGGACCGGCCCAAGCGTTCGAGGGTGATCCAGCGTGGAGCGGCGGGACGCTCTTCGTCGACCACCAGACCGCGACCTCTACGGCGAGTCCGGAGGATGTCTACTGGTCGTTCGCTCGGATCGGCGGTGACGTCGGCTACCACGGATTCGACTGGGCGTGGCGGCTCCGCGGCGTTCTCGACATCGTGTTCGGGGGCGTTGGACTTCGGCGCGGACGGCGCCACCCCGAAGACATCCGTCTGGAAGACACCGTGGACTTCTGGCGGGTCACCGGAGTGGAACCCGGCCACCGACTCCAACTCTCCGCCGAAATGCGCCTCCCCGGCGATGCGTGGCTCGAGTGGAGCACGGAACGCGAGAACGATCAGACGGTGCTCCACCAGAGTGCCTACTTCAGGCCGCGAGGCTTGAGCGGTCGCCTCTACTGGTACGCGCTCCTCCCCTTCCACGGATTCATCTTCGGGAACATGGCCCGGAAGATCGCCGCCACGGCAGAACAGCGAGACCGCATCGCACCTGCGGTCTTCCGCCCGCCGGACGGCCTCGAGTGACTTCGCTGGTCTGGTTCCGCCGAGACCTTCGCCTCACGGACAATCCAGCATGGGCCGCCGCCACCACCGACCACAGTGCGGTTGAGGCACTGTTCGTGCTCGATCAACGCCTGCTCTCGGATGCGGGTAGCCTCCGCCGCGACCTCCTGTTCGCTCACCTCGGCGCGCTCGATGGTGAACTCCGCCGCCTCGGCGGCAGTCTCCGGGTGGAGACCGGGAATCCCGAAACCATCGTCCCGATCATCGCCGCCGACCACGACGCTGCGTACTGGAATCGCTCGTACACACCGTTCTCGGCCCGACGAGACGCCAAGGTTGCAGCGGCGATGGGCCCACCTATCGAAGCCTTCGACGGAGACGTGGTGCACGCACCCGGGACGGTGCTGACCGGAGGGGGCACGCCCTACCGGGTCTTCACGCCGTACTACCGCAGGTGGAACCAAACGCCGATTGAGCGGTCGCCGCGGGTTGGCCCAGCCACCGTTATCGGGCGAGGCAGGAATCAGACTCCGGTCGCCGAGACGCCCATCATGCCCGCCGGCGAGGCGGGTGCCCGAGAACGGTTGGAGCGATTCCTCGAGACCGTCGACACGTATGAAGAAGATCGCGATCGACCGGACCTCGACCAGACATCGCATCTCTCAGCCGATCTGAAGTTCGGGACGATCTCAGCCCGCACCCTGACCGAACGCGTCGGCCGGTCGACGAGCGGACGCCGAGCGTTCGTCCGCCAGCTTGCTTGGAGGGACTTCTACGCCCAGGTCCTGTTCCACTCCCCTCGAACCATCGACCATGCGTACCGCGAGGATCTCGACTCGATCGTGTGGGCCGACGACGAGGAGGCCGCTGCGGCCTGGAAGGGCGGCCAGACCGGCTATCCGATCGTCGACGCCGGCATGCGCCAGCTTCGGCTCGAAGGCTGGATGCACGGACGGGTGCGCATGATCGCCGCTTCGTTCCTCGTCAAGGATCTCGGCGTCGATTGGCGGATCGGCGAGCAGCACTTCCGGCGACTGCTCGTCGATGCCGACCCGGCGCAGAACGTCGGCAACTGGCAGTGGGTTGCTGGGACGGGCGCCGACGCGGCTCCCTACTTCCGGATCATGAACCCGATCACGCAGAGTCGGCGGTTCGACCCCGACGGTGCGTACATCCGCCGGTACGTGCCGGAACTCGCGCCGCTGGACGGCCCCGGTATCCACGCGCCCTGGGAGCGTCCACTCGAGACCGCCGCTGCCGGCGTCGACCTCGGCACGGACTATCCGTATCCGATGGTCGACCACAGCGAAGCCCGCGAGATCACCTTGCGGCGCTTCGGCGCAGCACGGGCCTAGGGACGAGCCGAATCGGATCCGCGGCGCATCGGCCAGAATGCAGCGCGACCGATTCACAAACCACGAAAGACCAGACCATGCGAAAAGTGCTGATCGTCGCCGGAGCCGTCGTCAGCGTGCTCGCGGTGCTCCTCATCGGAGCCGCGCTGATCCTGCCCCGTGTTCTGACGCAGGGTCCGATGCCGGAAGCTCTTGTCGCCATGGAATCGACTGCCACCGTGGCCGTCGTCGATGGCAAGCCGATCACGTTCACCCCGATCGAACCATCAACGATCGGCGTGATCATCTACCCGGGAGCGTTCGTGGAGCCTCGCTCGTACGCACCGGCCGCGCACGCACTGGCAGACGAGGGAGCGTTCGTGGCGATCGTTCCGATGCCGTTCGGCGTGGCGATCCTCGGTGGTGATCGGGCGGACGACGTCATCGGCGACCACCCGGAGGTGACCGATTGGGTCATTGCCGGTCACAGCCTCGGCGGGGTGATGGCCGCCCGCTACGCCGCCGAAAACCCCGACGCCGTCGACGGCCTTGCGCTGTGGGCCGCCTATCCAGAGGACTCGATCGACCTCAACGCGTGGTCCGGCGAAACCGCGTCAGTCTTCGGCACGCTCGACGGTCTCACCACGGTCCAGGACATCGAAGACTCCCGAGCGCTCCTCCCTCCGGACACGGCGTTCGTCGAGATCGACGGCGGAAACCACGCCTACTTCGGCTGGTACGGCGAGCAGAGCGGCGACAACCCGGCAACGATCACCCGGGAGCAGCAGCAGGCCATCGTCATTGACGCAACGGCGGCAGTCGTGCGCCGCATCTCCGGAGACAACTAGGGCGAACTCGACCGGGAAGCCTTGACAGACGCACAGCGGCAGCACTACTTTCGCTCAGCAATGACCGCTGCACGCACCACCATGATGATGCCCATGGCACATATGAAGCCGTGTGGAGTCGTCGCGTAGCACCGACAAACAACCGAACCAACGAAGGATCCGCACCGGCAACGGGGCGGATCGTTTTCGTTGAACGACCCTCCCGAACCGGCCACCACCACCAATCCCAGGGAGGGAACATGAGCGACTATCGATACGAGACCCTGCAAGTCCACGCAGGGCAGGAGCCGGCACCCGGCACCAACGCACGGGCGGTTCCGATCTACCAGACGACGTCCTACACGTTCGACGACTCGGAGCACGGAGCGAAACTCTTTGCGCTCGAGGAGTTCGGCAACATCTACACGCGGATCCAGAATCCAACGACCGATGTGTTCGAGAAGCGAATCGCAGCCCTCGAGGGTGGCGTCGCGGCGGTTGCGACATCGAGTGGTCAGGCCGCTCAATTCACCGCCTTGACGACCCTCGCCGAGGCGGGCGACAACATCGTCTCGACGTCATACCTCTACGGCGGCACGTACAACCAGTTCAAGGTGACGTTCGATCGCATCGGCATCGAGGTCCGGTTCGTCGAGGGTGACGACCCGGAGGACTTTGCCGCACGCATCGACGACAACACCAAAGCCCTCTACGTCGAGTCGATCGGGAATCCTCGGTTCAACGTCGCCGACCTCCCGGAACTGGCACGGGTCGCCCACGAGGCAGGCGTACCTCTGGTCGTCGACAATACGTTCGGTGCCGCCGGCTACCTCTGCCGGCCCATCGACCACGGCGCCGACATCGTGGTGGCCTCGGCAACGAAGTGGATCGGCGGACACGGCACGTCGATCGGTGGCATCATTGTCGACTCAGGCAATTTCAATTGGTCCAACGGGCGGTTCCCCACGTTCACGGAACCGGCGCCGGGCTATCACGGCCTGAAGTTCGCGGAGACGTTCGGGCCCGACGGGCCATTCGGCAACATCGCCTTCGCGATTCGGGCTCGGGTTGAAGGACTCCGCGACATCGGAGCGTGCCTGAGCCCCTTCAATGCATTCCTGCTCCTCCAGGGCGTCGAGACGCTCTCGCTGAGGGTCCAGCGTCATGTCGACAACGCGCTTGAACTCGCGACATGGCTCAACGACCAGCCCCTCGTCGAGTGGGTGAACTACCCGGGGCTTGAAGACCATCCGGACCACGCAGCGGCGAAACGGCTCCTCACGAACGGCTTCGGATCAGTCTTGTCCTTCGGTATCAGGGGAGGGCCACAGGCCGCCGAGCGGTTCATCAACTCGGTTGAGCTGGCGTCCCACCTTGCCAACGTGGGCGACGCGAAGACGCTCGTGATCCATCCGGCATCGACGACACATCAGCAACTCGACGCCGTGGAGCAGGAATCGGCGGGCGTCACCGACGACCTGATCCGGGTCTCGGTCGGCATCGAGCACATCGATGACATCATTGCCGACTTCGCCACCGCCTTCGCTCGGGCCGGATTCGACGAGGCGGCCGCATGACCACCGGGTTCATCGACCTTCCGGGGATCTTCCCACTCGAGGGCGGTGGGGAACTCGACGGCGTCAGGGTGGCCTACCGCACGTGGGGAGAGCCACAGACCGAGGCAACACTGATCTGCCACGCGCTCACCGGTTCGGCCGACGCCGACGACTGGTGGGACGGACTCTTCGGCGACGGGAAGGTCTTCGATCCGTCGCACGACTACATCGTGGCGGCGAACGTACTCGGTGGTTGTTCCGGGACGACGGGGCCAACGAGCCTCCAACCGGGACGCCTCGCACCATACGGACCGGAGTTCCCTGACATCTCCGTCAGAGACATGGTCCGCCTTCAGGCGCTGCTCCTCGACCATATCGGCGTCGAGCGCCTCCGACTGGTGATCGGCGGGTCGATGGGAGGAATGCAGACGCTCGAGTGGGCGCTCATGTACCCGGAGCGGGTCGATGCGATCGTTCCGATCGGCATTGGAGCCGCCCAGTCTCCGTGGGCACTCGGCCTGTCGGAAGCGCAGCGGCACGCGATTGTGAACGATCCGTGGTTCCGTGGTGGCAACTATCGCAAAGGCCGGGGTCCGGACAATGGACTCGCGACGGCACGGATGATCGCCATGTGCACCTATCGCAGTCCCGAGAACTTCGCCAGCCGCTTCGGACGGGTGGAGGACGAAGAAGATGGATTCGCCGTCCAGTCGTATCTCCGCCACCAGGGTTCGAAACTCGTCGACCGATTCGACGCGAACACCTACCTGACGTTGCTCGCAGCCATGGACACCTACGACCTCAGCCGCGGACGCGGGCCGACTGAAGCGGTGCTGCGGCACGTGAAGACGCCCGCACTGGTCGTCGGAATCGCGTCTGACGTGCTGTATCCGTCCTCAGAAGGTGAGGCGCTCGCCCAATCGCTTGGGAACGCGGAGTTCGCGCTGCTCGACAAGCCTCAGGGACACGACGCGTTCCTCATCGAGACCGACCATCTCAACGAACTCATCGTCGCCTGGCTGGAGAGGACCGAGACGGTCAGAGCGCACGTATACACCGGCAGCTAGGACCATCGAGCGATCCACAACGACGTCTACGCGCCGGCGCTCGACCGCGCGACGGACAGGTCATTGCATGCTTCGCAGACCGACTGCGGGATCAGGCCGACCGTCATGAGCACGGCGAAGATCCGGCAGCCGATGCAGAACGCGAAAGCCGATTCGAGCGTCGCCGCCACGCCGATCGCCGCGACAAGAACGAACGCCAGCGGGTCGAGACCCGCCAGGTGCGCGGCAAGGCCGCTCACCGACAGGACGGCCCCGATCCCCTGGGCAAACCGCTTGGGAGGACCGGGAACTGGCCGGACCGGCACATCGAGCAGCGGGACAACCACCCGATTCACCAGTTGCGCCAGCGGGGACAGCGTCGGCCCTGTGAGAACCCGGGCCACGAATCCGTAGGCGAGCGCAGCGAGCACGAGTCCGCTCCCGGTCAAGAGGTAGACCGCGACGACTACAACGACGCCACCCGCAATCATCCGGGAAGCGTTCTCGTTGACAAGATCCGGATACCGAAACAGCCCTCGCTTCATTGCACAGCCAACGAGAAGCGCGTCGTCTCTATTCCTTCCCCTTCTTCAATTCCTTCCCCTCAGGGGAAGGTGGCAGCGCCCCCAGGGCGCTGACGGAAGGGGTCTCTCGAGTTCGTGGAGAGGTGGAGACCCCCTCCGTCGCCCAGAGGGCGACACCTCCCCCTGAAGGGGAGGAATCGGAGGGAGGAGATCGACGAGCAGCGAGAGGCAGGCAAGACACAACCGCGAGCCGCTTCGAATTCCTTCCCCTCAGGGGAAGGTGGCAGCGCCCCCCAGGGCGCTGACGGAAGGGGTCTCTCGATTCTCGAAGCAAAGCAGAGACCCCCTCCGTCGCCCAGAGGGCGACACCTCCCCCTGAAGTGTCCTGTTTCGCGATTGTGCGACGGGTGGGGTTCATGGGTGGAGTTTGGGGTTGGGGGTCATGATTGTGGCGGGTGGTTGTCCTTGGTTCCAGCGTCCGTGGTGTTTGCGGGTGTGGTTGTACCAGGTGATGTAGTTGGTGAGGTCTTTGCGGAGGCCGGTGATGGATGGTTCGGTGTATCCAAGGAGGGCGGGTTGGTAGAGCTCTTCGAGGAGGGTGCGTTGGACCCGTTCGACTTTCCCGTTGGTTTGGGGTCGGCCGGCTTTGATGTATCGGTGCTCAACGCCGAGGCCTTCGAGGGTGTCACGGAACAGTTGGGCTCGGTATTCGTTGCCGTTGTCGGTCGTTGCAGCGTGCCAGTCCCATCCGAATGTGGTGAGGTCGTTGGCGACGCGGTGGGCGAGTTGTGACGTGAGTGCACCGGTGGGGTTGTGTCGGGTGGCGTGGAGTTCGGCCCACAGCCATGACGATGCGACGTCGATGGCGGTGTATTGCCAGATCTGGCCGGTGTGTTGTTTCCCGGCGCCGAGACGCGTCTCTTTGAACGATCCGACGTGGAAACAGTCGAACTGGACGAGGTCACCGGGTTGGTTGGCGTCGAGGCGGCCGACGTATCGGTCGCGTTGGGCTGCGACCTTGATCGATGCGGGGGCCCGGTGCTGTCTCAACAGGGCGTATCGCAACGTCTTGGTGTTCAGACGATGCTTGACCAGGGTCCTCCATACCTTCGACGCCGACACGGACACGCCACTATCGGCGAGATGATCCGCGACCGTGACCGGTCCCGCAGACGGATACGCCAACGCTGTGGCGACGATCCGTTCAACAAGACGCTGCTCGGCCCACGACACACGCCGCACGGCCGGGCCGGGCTGTCTCCGCCACCGATAGAACGACGACGGATGGATCCCAGCCGCCGCACACGCCGCACGCTTGTTCCCCGACGCCTCGATCACGGCAACCAGACGCATCCGATACTCGACATGACCATCATGGACACTCATCAGCGGTGCTCCTTGTTATGGCTTACGACACCACCAACAAGGCTGCACCGCTGATGCACATGTCGCAACACACCGCGACAGAACACCTGAAGGGGAGGAATCGGAGGGAGGAGATCGACGAGCAGCGAGAGGCAGGCAAGACACAACCGCGAGCCGCTTCGAATTCCTTCCCCTCAGGGGAAGGTGGCAGCGCCCCCCAGGGCGCTGACGGAAGGGGTCTCTCGATCTCGAAGCAAAGCAGAGACCGCCTGCGTCGCCCAGAGGGCGACACCTCCCCCTGAAGGGGAGGAATACCTGGAAGGCTGGCGGCTGAACCGATACCAGTCGCTCAACAACCCGCGACTCGGTACGCTCAGGGGTCTGTACACACACGAGTCATAGGTATGAGCGAACCACCCACCTTCATTGACGGATACACCGGACCGCGACCCGACACCGACCCCACCGAGACGGCGGAATGGCTCGATGCCTTCGACTCGGTGGTTGCGACCGATGGGCCGAGCCGCGCCCAATATCTGGTTGCGCGCCTGCTCCAGGAAGCGACCCGGAACCACATTGCGGTGCCCGGAGCGGTCTCGACGCCCTACGTCAACACGATTCCGCCCGAGGAAGAGCCGCCGTTCCCCGGTGACGCCCAACTCGAGAAGCGCATCCGGCGCTTCATCCGCTGGAACGCAGCCGTCATGGTCATCCGGGCCAACCGCGCCGCGCCCGGCATCGGCGGCCACCTATCGACGTTCGCCTCATCGGCAACGCTCTACGAAGTTGCCTACAACCACTTCTTCCGTGGCACCGCCGACGGACAACCCGGCGACCACATCTACTTCCAGGGCCACGCGGCACCAGGCGTGTACGCCCGCGCCTTCCTCGAAGGCCGCCTGGACGAGAACGACCTCGATCGATTCCGCCGTGAGATCGGCGAACCCGGCCTATCGAGCTACCCCCATCCCCGTCTCATGCCCGACTTCTGGGAGTACCCCACAGTGTCCATGGGGCTCGGACCGATCAACTCGATCTACCACGCCCAGTTCCTCAAGTACCTCGAGAACCGCGGCCTCGACAACACCTCCAACTCGCGGGTGTGGTCATTCCTCGGCGACGGTGAGACCGACGAACCCGAGACGCTCGGCTCGATCTCGCTCGCCGGTCGCGAGAAGCTCGACAACCTGACTTGGGTCATCAACTGCAACCTGCAGCGCCTCGACGGTCCGGTGCGCGGCAACGGCAAGATCATCCAGGAACTCGAAGCGATGTTCCGTGGTGCGGGTTGGAACGTCATCAAGGTGATCTGGGGTTCCGGATGGGATCCCCTCCTCGACCGCGACACCGAGGGCGTCCTCGTCGACAAGATGAACACGACGGTCGATGGTGAGTTCCAGCGGTACAAGGCTGAGTCTGGCGCGTACGTCCGCGAGCACTTCTTCGGACCCGATCCGCGACTCGGTGAAATGGTCAGGGACATGACCGACGACGACTTGTGGGCGCTGCGCCGTGGCGGTCTCGACTACCGCAAGATCTATGCGGCCTACAAGAAGGCGACCGAGATGAAGGGCGCGCCGACCGTCATCCTCGCGAAGACGATCAAGGGATGGACGCTCGGGCCCCAGGTCCAGGGCAGGAACGCGACGCACTCCGTCAAGAACCTCACAGGCGACCAACTCGTCGGTTTGCGTGACTTGTTGTCGCTGAACGAAGAGATTCCGGACGAGGCTCTCGAACTCGACCACCCGCCGTACTACCGGCCGCCGGTCGACTCACCGGAGTATCGCTATCTGATCGAGCGACGTGCCGCGCTCAACGGCCCGGTGCCGAGCCGCACGCTCGAGATTCGTACACCGATCGAGATGCCGAGCCATGACGTGTTCGCCGACTTCGACGGCGGATCTGGCGACGCTGAAGCCTCGACCACCTCGGTCTTCACCCGGCTTCTGCGGAGCCTGGCCCGCGACGAGAAGTTCGGGCAGCGCGTTGTGCCGATCATCCCGGATGAGGGTCGTACGTTCGGCATGGACGCACTGTTCAAGGAACTGAAGATCTACGCATCGCAGGGCCAGCTCTATGAACCGGTCGACCACAGCCTGATCCTGTCGTACAAGGAGTCGCAGTCCGGCCAAATCCTCGAGCAGGGCATCACCGAGGCAGGGTCAACGGCGAGTTGGATCGCCGCAGGAACCTCATACGCCACGCGCGGCGTTCCGATGGTTCCGTTCTACACGTACTACTCCATGTTCGGATTCCAGCGGGTCGGCGACCTCTTGTGGGCGGCGTCCGATTCGCGAGCTCGCGGCTTCCTCCTCGGCGCGACGTCGGGCCGGACCACGCTGCTCGGCGAGGGCCTCCAGCACCAGGACGGCCATAGCCACGTGCTCGCCTCGGTCATCCCGGCGTGCGAGGCGTACGACCCGGCGTTCGCGTACGAGATCGCAACGATCATCGAACACGGTCTCAAGCGGATGTACGTCGACAATGAGGACGTCTACTACTACCTGACGTTGTACAACGAGAACTACGTGCAGCCCCCCAAGCCGGAGGGATCCGACCCGGGAATCATCGACGGTCTCTACAAGTGGGCCGCGGCGCCGATGGGCACGAAGTACCGCGCGACGATCCTGTTCTCCGGTCCGTCGCATGCCGCCGCCCGTGAGGCGCAGACGATCCTTGCCGAGGAGTACGGCGTCGGAGCCGAATTGTGGAGTGCAACCTCGTACAAGCGGTTGCGCGAGGAAGCGATGTCGGTTGACCGCTGGAACTACCTCCACCCGGGTGAGGGTCCCAGGGTCCCGTTCGTCACACGCCAACTCGAAGGCACGCTCGGTCCGGTGATCGCCGTGACCGACTACATGCGGACCGTTCCGGATCAGATCTCGCGCTGGGTCCCCCGGGCGTACTCCTCCCTCGGGACGGACGGCTACGGGCGCAGTGACACACGAGAGTCCCTCCGTGAGTTCTTCGAGACCGACGCCAACCATGTCGTCGTAGCCACGTTGTCGGCACTCGCCCGCGACCAGCGGATCGATCCGAGCGTCGTGCGCGAGGCCATCGTACGGACGGGGATCGACCCGGACGTCGGCGACCCCTGGACGCGTTGAACCAGCGTTGCTCGAGGTACCGGTGGCCGGCTCGAGCTCGTATGGAGTGAGTGAGCGCTCACTCAGCTACAATGCGCGGGTGACCGAGAGGAACGAACGCGCAGGGCCGCTCGCTGCCGACGACCGTCGGCAGGCAATCGTCGAGGCCGTCATCCCCCTCCTGTTGGAGAAAGGGTCGGCCGTCACGACGCGCGAGATGGCGGAAGCTGCGGGCATCGCCGAAGGGACGATCTTCCGGGTCTTCCCCGACAAGGCGTCGGTAGTCCATGCAGCTGTCGAGGCCAGCATGGACCCGGAGCAGATCTCGCAGGCGATCGCTGCCATCCCTGCCACTGATCCTCTTGATGTCCAACTCGAGACGGCGGCACGGATCCTCGTTGAGCGGTCGGAACGAGTCGGCGCCCTCGTCGGGGTTCTTCGGTCCTCCGGATCACACGGCAGCGGGCCTCCGGCCGGCGCTCGTCAGTACGTGACGGACGCAAACACAGCGATTCTGGGAGCGCTGGTCGAACTCTTCGAGCACAACAGCGACGAGATCCGCGTCACCCCACGCCAAGCGGCAATTGCATTCCGCGGCTTCGTCTTCGCGACAGCGCACCCGCTGATCTCGCCCGATGAGAAGCCGGTGATGAGCGAGAGCGTCGACGTCCTGATGAACGGCATCAGCACCGCCGGAGAGGACCCGGCAGGCTGATGCTGTACCGACTCCTCAAGCAGTACCTCCGGCCGTACACGCGAGAGATCATCATCGTCGTGGCGCTCCAGACGATCGGCACCATCGCAGCGCTCTACCTGCCGAGCCTCAACGCCGACCTCATCGACAACGGAGTTGTGCGGGGCGACACCGACTACATCATCCGAATCGGCTCGTGGATGCTCTTCGTCTCACTCATCCAGGCGGTGAGCACGATCACCGCGGTCTACTTCGGGGCCAGGACCGCCATGGCGTTCGGCCGCGATGTGCGCTCGGCGTTCTTCCACCGGGTGATCGAATTCTCGAGCCGCGAGATGGCCCGCTTCGGTGCACCATCGCTCCTGACCCGCAACACCAACGACGTTCAGCAGATCCAGATGCTGGTGCTCACGACGTTCACCATGCTGATCGCCGCCCCGATCATGATGGTCGGTGGGGTATTCATGGCACTGCGGGAGGATGTTGGTCTGGCGTGGCTGGTCGCCGTCACGGTCCTGGTGCTCGTGGGCATCATCGCGTTCCTGCTGTCTCGCATGGTCCCCGGGTTCCGGCTCATGCAACGGCGCCTCGACACCGTCAACAAGGTGCTCCGCGAGCAGATCACCGGTATCCGGGTCGTCCGGGCATTCGTTCGCGAGCCGATCGAGGCTGAGCGTTTCGGCGAAGCCAATACCGACCTGACCAATGTGTCTATCCGCGTCGGTCGCTGGATGGCGGCGATCTTCCCGGCCGTGATGCTGGTCATGAACCTCTCGAGCGTCGCCGTCCTCTGGTTCGGCGGTCTCCGGGTCGATTCCGGCGCCATGCAGATCGGCTCATTGACGGCCTTCCTGTCCTATCTCGTCCAGATCCTCATGGCCGTGATGATGGCGACGTTCATGTTCATGCTCCTCCCCCGTGCGTCGGTCTCCGCCGACCGCATCGGTGAGGTCCTCGACACGGAACCGTCGGTGGTTCCCCCGGCCGACGGCGTCACGAACCTCGTGCGGCACAGCGAGCTTGAATTCGAGAATGTGGGATTCCGGTATCCGGGTGCCAGTCATCCGGTCTTGAGCAACCTCACCTTCACCGCCCGGCCGGGCCAGACCACCGCCGTCATCGGCTCGACGGGCGCAGGCAAGACAACGCTCGTGAACCTCATCCCCCGCCTTTTCGATGCGACCGAGGGCCGGGTGCTCGTCGACGGCGTCGACGTGAGAAACATCGATCCTGACACCCTCTGGGGGAAGATCGGCCTCGTGCCACAGAAGGTCTATCTCTTCTCCGGCACGGTTGCCTCGAACCTCCGATACGGCAAACCAGACGCCACGGACGAAGAGATGTGGGAGGCCTTAGAAATCGCCCAGGCCAGGGACTTCGTCGAAGCCATGCCCGAAGGTCTCGATGCGCTGATCTCCCAAGGCGGAACGAACGTATCGGGCGGCCAGCGACAGCGCCTCGCCATTGCCCGGGCGCTCATCCGCCGGCCTGAGGTCTACCTGTTCGACGACTCGTTCTCCGCACTCGATGTCGCCACCGATGCCCGCCTCCGGCACGCCCTCGCCGAGGTGACGGCCGACGCCACGGTGGTCATTGTGGCGCAACGGGTCGCAACCATCATCGAGGCCGACCAGATCGTCGTGCTCGAGAGTGGCAGGATCGTCGGTCTCGGGACGCATGACGAGCTGCTGGAGACGTGTGGGCCGTACGCCGAGATCGTCGACTCACAGATGGCGGCGGAGGCATCATGACCTCGAAACAGCCTGCCATGAAAGAGACCGAGCGGGTTCGCGGCCAGGGAGGACCCGGCCATGGCGGACCGTTCGGCGGCGGCCAGGTCGGCCAGAAGCCCCTCTCGTTCGGCCCATCCATCAAGCGCCTTCTCAGGCGCCTCCGACCGGAGCGCATGAAGGTTGCCGGCGTCGTCGTGGCAGCGGTCGTCAGCGTCGCGCTCACGTCGCTGGGTCCGAGGATCCTCGGCCGGGCCACCGACATCATCTTCTCCGGCGTGGTCGGTGGATTCCTCCCCGAGGGGATGACTAAGGAGCAGGCGATCGAGTCGGTCAGGGCACAAGGGCAGGATCAGCTTGCCGACATGCTCAGCGGCGTCGACCTGATCCCGGGGGTCGGCATCGACTTCACAGCGCTGCGCAACGTGCTCCTGGCTGCCCTCGTCGTCTACGCACTCGCTGCCCTGCTGGGATTCCTCCAGGGCTACTTCCTCAACGACGTGGTGCAGAACACCGTGCTGCGAATGCGCTCGGAGGTCGAGGACAAGATCAACAACCTCCCGCTCTCCTACTTCGATCGGGTGCCGCGCGGCGAACTCCTGAGCCGCGTGACGAACGACATCGACAATGTCTCGCAGAGCCTGCAACAGACGATGAGCCAGTTGTTGACGTCACTCCTCACCGTCGTATTCGTCTTCGCGATGATGCTCTCGATCTCCTGGATGCTCGCGTTGATCGCGCTCGTGACAATTCCCCTTACGGTCGTTGTTGCCGGCACGGTGATGAAGCGGTCACAGACCAAGTTCATCACGCAGTGGCGCCGCACCGGCCAACTCAACGCACAGATCGAGGAGGCCTTCACGGGTCACGCCCTCGTCAAGGTGTTCGGGCGTCAGAGCGAGGTGCAGGAGACGTTCGAAGTCGAGAACGAGGAACTGTTCCAAGCCAGCTTCGGGGCGCAGTTCCTGTCGGGTCTGATCATGCCGATCGCGATGCTGATCGGGAACCTCAACTACGTCATCATCGCCGTCATCGGTGGTCTGCGAGTTGCCAGCGGCGCCATGAGCCTCGGCGACGTGCAAGCATTCATCCAGTACTCCCGATTGTTCACTCGCCCGGTCACCCAGATCGCTTCGATGGCCAATCTGCTTCAGTCGGGCGTCGCATCAGCCGAGCGGGTGTTCGAACTCCTCGACGCTGACGAGGAATCGCCCGATGAGGGCCTCGCCGAGATCCCAACCGACGCCCACGGCCGCGTAGCGTTCGACGATGTGTCCTTCCGCTATGTCGAAGACCAGCCGCTGATCGAGGATGTCAGCTTCCGTGTGAATCCCGGCCAGACCGTCGCCATCGTCGGCCCGACGGGTGCCGGCAAGACAACGCTCGTCAACCTCATCATGCGGTTCTATGACATCGATTCCGGCGAGATCACGCTCGACGGTGTCGATATTTCGACGCTGCGACGCGACGCACTCCGCTCGCAGACCGGCATGGTCCTGCAGGACACCTGGCTGTTCGAAGGAACCATCAGGGACAACATCGCGTATGGCCGCCCGAATGCCTCCGAGGCGGCGATCCTCGAGGCGGCGCGGGCAACCTACGTCGACCGGTTCGTCGCCAACCTGCCGGATGGCTACGACACGATCATCGACGACGAAGGCGGCACGGTCAGTGCCGGGGAGAAGCAGTTGATCACGATCGCCAGGGCGTTCCTGGCTGATCCCGCCCTGCTCATCCTGGACGAGGCGACGAGTTCGGTCGATACCCGGACCGAGGTGCTCGTGCAGCGAGCGATGTCTGCGCTGCGGGCCGACCGCACCAGCTTCGTCATCGCCCACCGCTTGTCGACCATTCGCGACGCCGACCTCATCCTGGTCATGGAAGACGGACAGATCGTCGAGCAAGGGAACCATCAGGAACTGCTCGACCTCGGTGCCGCGTACGCGGCCCTTTACGAGTCCCAGTTCACCGGCCCGGACGTTGAAGAAGAGCCCGCCGCTCAGGACCCGGAGATCGACCGATAGTGATCTGGCTGCTGGTCCGATCCGAGTGCCCAGTCGACGAGACTGTCGAGCGGTTCGATCCCGGCATCCGTCGCGATCTCCCGATACCGGTCCTCGCCGAGGGCGGCAAGAACCTGCGGTTCGAGATTCCACCACCGGCGATGCTGACCCCACGGCGGGAGGTGGGGCCGGGACCCTCCGAAGTAGCGTGCGGCTGCTTCCCACTGACCTCGCTGTACGGCGATTCGACCGAGGATCAGCAGAGCGGGACGCGCCCAAGCCTCCATCGATCGCTCGTGGGCCTGCTCGAGGCCGCGCCTCGTGACGAGGTCGGCTCGATCGATCTCGCCCTTGGGGTGCAGAACGTATCCGCCCAGGATTATGAGGCCGGTTGCCGACCAGCCGGGTCCTCCGATGGTGCTTGCTTCCACTGCGTGCCGCTCTGCCGACTCGAAATCGAGCATGAGCGCCTCGGTGGCAGCCAGCACTCCGAGCCCGAACATGGTGAGCCCCGCCTCGTCGCCGAGTTCGCGGAACAGTGGGATGGCCTCCGAGAATGAACGACGAGCGACCTCGAAATCACCGTCACCGAAGAACTCAGCCTCGCCGAGCAAGGCAAGACCGTAGGCCCGAGGGAGGCGTGCGCCGTGCTTGTCGCACACCTCCAGGATTCGACGACCCATCTCGGAGACAAGATCCGGCATCCCGAGAAAGACGCCGCCCTGGCCTTGCCCGTTGTAGGCCCACAACAGGAGCTTCCACTCGTCGGTAGCCTCGAGGAGTCGAACCGCGGTCCCCAATGCCTCTCCGGCGCCGGCAAAGTCGCCGGTCAGTTGGGATCCGAAACCGACGCATAGGAGGGCAGCGGCCCGCAGGTGGTCTGGCACATCATCGGAGCCGTCGAGCATCCACTTCCCGTATCGGTAGGCACTCGCGGGATCACCGCGCCAGAACCAGTAGCCGACAAGGCCTACCGCCGCCGAAAGCGTGGCGGAGCGTTCCTCGTGATCCAACGACCACTCGAGGGCAGCGAGGAGGTCGTCATTCATCGGGGCGACGGATTCTATAGCCAGTGAGTACGCGGGAGTGAACCAGACACTCGCCGCTTCCTCGATCGCTCCGAGGAAGTAGCCACTGTGGAGTTGACCAACGACATCTCGCTCTCCACGCTCCGCAAGTCGCGTCCTTCCGTACGAGCGCAGCGAGTCGAGCAACCGATAGCGAACGCTCCCTCCCGGTGACCGCTCGGTCGCCACCATCGACGCGTCGACCAGCGCCGCAAGGTAGGCGTCGACATCCTCTGCTGGCAGCGGGTCCCACCCTGCGATGGCGTTCGCCGCAGCGACGTCGAAAGAACCAACGAACACTGTTAGCCGGTCGAAGAGCGCCTGCTGCTGTGCCGACAGAAGTCTGTAGCTCCAGTCGATCGTTGCCGAGAGACTCCGATGACGCTCCGGCGCGCCGGCGTCCTCGTTCACGAGTTCGCCGTGCCAGGAGGCACGCCGTGCGATCTCACCGGGGCTCAACGTGTTCACGCGCCCGGCGGCCATCTCGATGGCAAGTGGGAGCCCTTCGAGGACGCGGCAGATGTCGGCGATATCGCGTTGAACATGATCGGTGACCGTGAAGTCGCCATCGATCTGTGTTGAACGCTCCACGAAGAGCCGTTCGGCGTCGGATGTCCCGGTAGTGCCGATTGGGAGACTCATCGGCGGAACAATGTATCGAACTTCCCCCGTCGTTCGAAGCGCCTTGCGACTCGTTGCGAGCACGGTCAGGTCATCGGCCTGCTCGAGGAGTTCCGATGCGAGAACGGCTACAGCGTCGATAACATGCTCGCAGTTGTCGAAGATCAGAAGGCATTGGCGCTGGGCCAGAAAACGACCGAGGAGCGCCACGACGTCGACACCTGGCTGCTCGGCAAGACCGAAGACCTCGGCCGTCTTCGCCGCCGGGCTTCCGTCGGGCGGCAGCGTCGAGAGGTCGGCCCACCAGACACCGTCGGGAAACCGATCGAGCATTGCATACGCCACCTGCCTCGCGAGCCGGGTCTTCCCAACGCCGCCGACTCCCACAAGCGTCACGAGCCGGTCGACATCGAGAAGCTTGCTCACTTCGGCCATCTCGCCGCGCCGACCCACGAACGAGGAGACGAACGCAGGAAGGTTCGTCGGCGGTCGAAGATCGAGTCTCGGGTCCTGGACGAGGATCCGGTCTTCAAGCGCTCTCGTCTCGGCCGACGGTTCGATTCCGAGCTCCTCGACGAGCGAAGTGCGAAGGCTCCATCCGACCCGGAGCGCATCGGCCTGACGGCCACTTCGGTACAGCCCCAGCATGAGCGCCCGACGAAGTCGCTCCCGCAAGGGATGCTCGCGCACGAACCCTTCGAGTTTGGGCAGCACCTCTTCGTGGTGACCGAGTGCGAGCTCTGCCTCCACGAGGAGCTCGATCGACTGCATCCTCGTTTCCTCGAGCTCAAATGATCGCCGCATGAGCAGCGGTGCGTCGTCGCCGAGGTTGCCGAACGGCCGCCCGCGCCAGAGCTGGGAGCTCTCGCGAAGTAGCTTCGAGACCCGCAGCGGGTCGGCCGGGAAGTACGAGCGGGCATCGCTGAGCACACTGCCGAACTCGACCGCATCGATTGAGTCACCGTTCAGATTGATCCGATAGTGCTGCCCATCTGAGACGACTCGATCGCCGATCGCCTTCTTGAGGTTGGAGAGGTACGTCCGGACAACGTGTGAAGCAGTGCCCGGCGGCGTCTCGCCCCACACCTCGTCGATGAGCTGATCGACACTGACAGCATCCGGCGCGGCCGCGAGGAGCACAGCGAGGACGCGTTGCTGCCGGGGGCCGCCGAGATCGACCTCGGCGTCACCGTCCACGGCCCGTATCGGGCCAAGAATCTCGAACCGCATATGACGATCGCCTTCCGGTGCATCGTACCTGATCAATCTCCGCGCGTGCTGGGGTCGTTTGGACTGTTTCTGGATCGGCATCGCGGATGATGCGCGCAACAGAAAGGAAGCCATCATGCTGAGACGATGGATGGTCGGTACGGCTGCAGTCGGACTCCTCACGCTGACGATGCTTGGCGCTTCGTCATGCAGTAGTGGAGCGACCGATCACCCGATGGATGCATCGTTCACCGGCGAAGTCCATTGGGGAGCGACCGATCAGTGTCAGGTGGTCACGACGATGACCGAAGCTTCCGGAGAGGATCCGGACCTCGGATCGATCACCACGACCTGGGCGCACTGCCCCGAAGACGACGTCGTCGACGACGGACGGGTGACCATCATCGATAGCAGCGGCGACGAGCTCTACGGAACCTATGACTACCCGGAGATCGACAACGGATCACCGATCACGTTCGACGGTGGAACCGGTCGCTTCGCAGAGGCCACCGGAGCCGCAACAGTGGTCTACGACGTTGACCTCACGTTCCGCGACGATTGTGACCCCGACACTGACCCGCTCATGTGTCTGACGAACAGTCCGTGGACCGCAACGCTGACCGGCACCGTCAACTACTAGCCACAGACCGTCCCGCGGCCGACGATCGCCTCGGGAATCGGAGAACCGCTCTCGCCGATCACCGGCGGGGGCGGTTTCTCGTCAGCTCAGGTCGTCTGCCACGCCCTTGGTTCTCGGGTCCGCATTGATCAGGGCGACCGCCGCGAAGTAGAGCAAGGGGATCGAGAAATACAGGATCAGGCTGAGCGTGGTCGACCAATTCGCAGCCACCATCGCCAACACGTACACCACAATTGGCGCCGACGTGGTGATGCCGATCAGCCGACGCGAATCCTTCGATGACGCCTGCCACAGCAGGCCCGGGTGGGTCTGGAAGTAGGCGTTAAGAGCGATGCGGAGCAGCGAAGCGGCGATCAGGACTACGCCATACAGGTGAAGCGCCGTCGGCTCCGTGGAGTACTCGCCGAGGGTCGAGGATGCGAACGGCACGAGCGAAAGGAAGAGGAGAAACACGAGGTTGATCCACACCGCGTTGTGGTCGATGTACCGGACCTGGCTGAACGTCTGCCGGTGCAGAGTCCAGAACATCCCGACCAGGAGGAAGCTGATCACGAACGATACGAACGTCGGACGTATCTCGGTGAGCGACTCCGCGAGCGATTGCCCGGATCCCAACTCGGGGACTCTGATGTCGAGCACCAAGATCGTGATGATGATGGCGATCACGCCGTCGGTGAGCACTACCAGGCGCTCCGGGCTCGCGTTGCGCTGCTCGGCCGGCGTCAGTTTCGATGTCGGTTGCTCTGCCATGAGCACAGGATAGGGAAAGCCCCGTCGGTGGCCCGAATCGAAGGGCGCTGCGAGCCTGTCCGGAGTACCTCACATCAATTCCTCCCCTTCAGGGGGAGGTGTCGCCCTCGGGGCGACGGAGGGGGTCTCTCCCTTGCTTCGAGACCGAGAGACCCCTTCCGTCAGCGCCCTGGGGGGCGCTCTGAGCATTCCTCCCCTTCAGGGGGAGGTGTCGCCCTCGGGGCGACGGAGGGGGTCTCTCCCTTGCTTCGAGACCGAGAGACCCCTTCCGTCAGCGCCTGGGGGCGCTGCCACCTTCCCCTAAGGGGAAGGAATACTGAGGCACAGACTGGCAGCTCACGTCTTGGGCATTTCGTAGGCGTCGCGTTGGGCGTAGACGTGATCGTTCCAGATCCGCGCGGCTCGTTCGTCGTCGCGGACGGGGCGACGAACCATGGCCAGGCAGAATTCGCTTTGCGCTGCGGTGGTCCCGGAGCGGCCGTTCAGGTCGACGGCGAAGCGGGAGAAGTCCCGGATGGCGACGTCGAAGATCTGGTCGACGAGGTCGTCCTCGATCTCGTAGATCTCGGCATTCTCAAGGACCAACTGGCAGTAGACGACGAGTGTGAAAAGCTCGCCCACCGCAAGGAGCCAGTCCGTATCCCGCGTCTGCGCCTCGGTTGGTGTTGCCTCGATCAGCATGGCCTTGAGAACCTCGGCCTGGTCGGCGAACACGTTCACATTCGGCAGGTCGAAGCGCCCGAAAACGGCGGTGTAGTCGTGGAAGCGGATCTTCCCGAGCCCGCGCGTCGGCCCCTGATCGAAGAGGAAGTCGTCATTGACCG
Organism: uncultured Actinomycetota bacterium; assembly: GCA_963836085.1. Taxonomy (GTDB): domain Bacteria; phylum Actinomycetota; class Acidimicrobiia; order Spongiisociales; family UBA5794; genus JAHEEL01. Next base: position 41,567 of record CAWIHT010000018.1, on the reverse strand, counting down.
GTTCGTCGCGTCGACCCACCTCGGGTAGATCGATTGGCCGGAAGAAGTAGTTCTCCATGAACTTGACGATCAGCGCGATGTTGACATGCACCGTGCCCTCGAGTTTCGGAAGCGCCCGAATGTCACGGGCCGCCATGTCGAAGTAGGTGTCCTCTTCGAAGCCCTTCGCCGCGATCACATCCCAGAGGTGGTTGATCACGTCCTCGCCCTGCGTCGTCACCTTCATCTTGACGACCGGGTTGTAGAGCAGATAGCGGCGGTCCTCCGGAGAGGCGACCCGCATGTAGTCGGCGGCCCGCAGCGCCACCAACTTCATCGCGACCAAGCGGGCGTAGGCGTCGGTGAAGAGGCGCCGGACGTGGGGGAAGTCGGTCACGGCCATGGCATACAGGTGCCGATGGGCAGCGTGGTGCACTGCCTCGTAGAAGGCGTGGGTGCAGATGCCGATCGAGCCCCACCCGAGATTGAACTTGCCGATGTTCACGGTGTTGAGGGCGGCGTTCCAGGCGTCGTCGCCGCGCGACAGGATGTCGGCATCCGTGATCGGGTAGTCGTCCAGTTCGTACTCGGATACGAAGTTCTGGCTGTGCACCACGTTCTTCACGACGCGGTAGGACGGATGCTGCGAGTCGACGACGAAGAAGCAGTACTCCCCCGTGTCACTCATCGTGCCAAAGGTCGAGACGAGCGCCGCCTGGTTCCCGTTCCCGATGTAGTACTTGCTGCCGTTGGCCAGGTAGGTCCCGTCGCCGACTGGCGTCAGCGTCATCTCGGTGGAGTAGAGATCGGCCCCGTGCTCCTTCTCGGAGAGGCCAAAGGCGAACACCGCGCCGTCCTGCAGCAGCGCCGCCGTCTCCTCCTTCACCGCCTCGTTGTCGCTCATCCAGATCGGACCGAGACCGAGGACCGTGACCTGCCACGCGTACCAGTAGGGCAGACCATAGAACCCGAGGATCTCGGCGAACTCGCAGATGCGCCACACGTCCCAGCGAGAGTCGTCGGCGCCGTAACCAGCTGGTGTACACATCGTGGCGAAGATGCCTTCGGTCGCCACGAAGTCGAGGAAGTCCTGGTACCAGACCGCGCCGTGGTCGTCGTCTTTGAGGCGCCGCTTCCCCTTTGCCTCGAAGAACGCAATGGTCTTCCTCATCACCTCGTCGGATCGATCGTCGGCGTAGTCACGATCACGGCGGTGCGGGTGGAGGAGGATCATGTCGCGGCTCCTGTCGTGCTGGCTCACGGCGCCCGACGCCCCACGGTTCGAGCATCCCTGGGGCCGAGGATAGACGGTGCCTTCAGACCCCTAGCCGCCCGTTCTCGTGTGCATCACGCATTCCTAGAGTTCAATCATGAACCGCAAACAGCCGGGGCCCGGCCAGGAATCAGTGTGGGACTACCCCCGGCCTCCTCGAGTCGAACCGGAAGACCGAACGGTACGCATCGTCCTGGGCGGCGTGACGATCGCAACCACCAATCGAGCGCTGCGCGTGCTCGAGACCAGCCACCCGCCCGGCATCTACCTGCCAGCCGAGGCATTCGCTCAGGGATCGCTGGCAGCAAACGCCAACCGGACCGTGTGCGAGTGGAAGGGCGTCGCCACGTATTGGGATCTAAACGGTGGCGGCACAACGCGAACGGCCGCGGCCTGGAGCTATCCCAAACCGCGCCCCGGATTCGAGGAGATCGCCGGCTACATCTCGATCTACCCCGGACGGGTCGACGCCTGCTATCTCGACGACGAACTGGTTCGTGCCCAAGAAGGCGACTTCTACGGCGGTTGGATCACCGACGACATCGTCGGCCCGTTCAAGGGCGGCGCCGGAACCTTGGGCTGGTAGCGGTCCGCCTGCCGCGCTGATCGGACTCGCCTATGCGGGGGCCGGTCGCTCCCAGGTCGTGCCGGTGGCGAGGGCGACGGCATGATAAGCGCCGTCGTAGATCCCGATCTTCTTGTTGTTGACGATCGAGTCGCAGTACATGCGAAGCAGGTCCTGCTCACCGGCCATCAGGTCGATCGCGTTGAGCGTCTCCGGGATGGTTCGCATCTCAACGGTCCCGTCGCCAAGCTCAGCAGAGCGGATCGCGCCCCAGGCCTCGTGCCCACCGACCCGCTCATTGAATATCTTCGGAACGGGGTAGAACGCCAATTCGCTCGGCTTGGTGATGAGCACGTCAACGACCCGCATGAGGTAGTTGGTGGAGTAGACACCGTGGAACGTGTTGTCGAACAGGAACACATGGATGCCTTCCGCCGAACCGTTCCGGATCTCGTCGGCGAACGCCTTCGTGTCCTCCCAGGTGAAGTGGGTCTGGAGATCCTTTGCGTCGTCGCCCATCTCCTCCTGGATCCACTCCCAGTTCTCCGCGTGATCGCCGAGATTGACGAACAGGGTCGCCTCTCCGGCGTCGACCATCGGGCGCACGTGCTCGATGATGGCGTGGAACAGGTCGCGCTGAGCCCCTGCTCCGCCCATGGTCAGGAGGAACCGCCGGGGTTCCCCGTTCTCCATCCGTTCGATGCGGCTGGCGCAGTCGACCTCGATGTTCTCGACCAGTTCATGGTCGACATGGTGGCCGACGAACGTCAGCGCGTCACTGGGCACCGGGTTGAGGATGCTGTTCTTCTCGTCGAACCCGCGCATCGTCCTGAAGCCGTAGTAGCCGGACGGCGACTGGACGGCGTGGTGTGCACCCTCGATCAGTTGGAACGCCATCGGCCAGTTGTCGAACATCATGTCGACGACGTTGGTCATCCCTCCCGCCACCGCACCCATCGAGTTCCACATGTGAGATCCGAGAAGCGGTGTCTGCGACGGCAGGCCACGGTGGAGATTGGCGAACAGTTCGCTCATCCGGTAGTCCCTGGCGTTGGCCTTGATGAACCGCCATGGCCAGCCCACAGCGAACGCATTGAGCGCCCACCAGAGGCCGGGGATCGTGCGGTCACCGGTCGTCACCGGCTCCCAAACGTACTGATTGAAGAGCCTGCTGCGCTGCGAGACCCGGGAGAAGCGGCTGTAGCCGGTATTCCACCAGTTGATCACATCGGAGGTGACGCCGGGGATCGCAAGCAGATCGAGCCAGTAGGGGGTATAGCCCATCGCCTTCGCACACGAGGCACCTGCCATCGCGATCCGATAGTGGCCGAAGCCCATCCGGACGGTGGCGCAGATGACGCCCTTCTCCGGATCGATCGGCTCTCCCTCGCCGCTCCGCCGAATGTCTTGCAGACCGAAGACCGACCCCAGGTATTCGTTGTCGAAGAGGGTGAGTTCGTACTCCTCATCCGGGTCGTACGAGAACTTCTCGATGAACATGTCTTGCCATCGACGGGCACGCTTGGCGTACTTCGACTGCAGCGCATTCCCGTACAGGGAGAATCGATCGGTCACCTCGGGCCTCCTCTCGGTTTCGGCGCCACGGTAACGCCGTCAGGCGGCGTTCGAGCCGGACGGCGGAGCCGGTCCCAGCATTACCATTCGGCGTCTCCGAAGCCCCTGGAACAGAGGAACCCATCATGAGCGAATCACCCTGGACCGTTGTCTCCCCCGACGGTCGCCTCGCCTTTGAGGTCGTGGCGATCCGCGATGATGGACGGCCCGCACTGGCATACCGAATCCTGCACGACCACATCGAGATCGTTGCGGAATCCCGCCTCGGTATCGACCTCACCACCGGTCGCCTCTCCGACGTGTCTGCCAAGAGCGTGAGCGACCCGGCGCCGATCCGTGAGACCTATCACCTCGTTCATGGGAAGCAGAGCACGATCGACGTCGATGCTCGCGAACGTGTCGTGACCTTCTGCAACGAAGACGGAGACGAAGGTGAACTCGTCGTCCGGGTATCCAATGATGGCGCTGCCTTCCGATACCGCCTGAGCGGAGCGCCCGCGGGGAAATCGCAGCTGACCGCTGAGCTCACGGAGTTCCGTCTTGGCGTCGGCAGGGCGTGGATTCAGCCGCACGATGCCGCCGTCTACACCACTCCCGCGTACGAAGCCCTCTACGCGAACGGCATCCCGATCGGCTCGCCGGCGCCGGGACCGTCCTGGAACATGCCGGCTCTCTTTCACACCAGCGACCGCTGGGTCCTCATCGCGGAGTCCGATCTCGTCCCGCCTGCGGTCGGCATGCATCTGTCGGCCGCAGCCGACGGTACCTACCGGATGGTTCCGCCCGAATCGGACGAGGGCCTCGGTTTGGGCGACGCATGGCCGGCCTTCGACGGGATCTGGCAGTCCCCGTGGCGTGTCATCGTCGTTGTCGAGGACCTGGCCGGGATCGTGGAGACGACGCTGATCACGGATCTCGCGAGTCCTTCCAGGATCGAAGACACCACCTGGATCATGCCCGGCCGGGCGTCGTGGAGCTGGTGGTCGGATCACGACAGTCCGCAATCGCTGCCGGACCTCTACCGCTACGCGGATTTCGCTGCGGACATGGGTTGGGAGCACACGATGGTGGACGCCAACTGGGACGTTCACAGCGACGCCGACATCGCTGCCCTGGCACAGTACGCCCACGAGCGTGGAGTCGCGACGTGGCTCTGGTACAACTCCGGTGGCCCGCACAACGCAGTCACCGAACGGCCGCGCGATCGCGTGCACGAGGCGGAGAAGCGACGCGCCGAGTTCGCCAAGCTCGCCAACTGGGGAATCGCCGGCGTCAAGGTCGACTTCTTCCAGAGCGATAAGCCGGATGGCATCCAACTGATGTGGGATGTCCTCGCCGACGCCGCAGACGTCGGGATCATGGTCAATCTGCACGGGTGCCCGGTGCCGCGCGGGTGGCACCGCACGTGGCCGCACCTCATGTCCGTGGAGGGCGTGCGCGGCGGCGAGCAGTACGCGTTCGCAGCGGAGTTCCCGGAGACGGCGATCTGGCACAACACGATCCTGCCCTACACCCGCAACGTGATCGGTCCGATGGACTACACGCCGGTGACGATCAGCGATCAGTTGTATCCACACCTCACGTCGACGGCACACGAGATCGCCCTCGGAGTGCTCTACGAGTCCGGCGTCCAGCACTACGCCGACAGCATCGAGTCCTACCGCTCGCTGCCGGCTGACGTCGTCGACCTTCTGACCCGGATACCCGCGGCGTGGGACGAGACCCGGCACGTCGACGGGTTCCCAGGCACGCACAGCGTGATCGCACGACGACTCGGCAATGCCTGGTACGTCGCCGGTATCGCGGGGCCCGATGCCGCTGACGTGAGCTTCGACCCTTCGTGGCTCGGCGAGGAGCGGAGCGGGATGCTGCTGCAGGACGGTGCGGACGGGGCGCTCGACATCGGCAGAGCCACCATCTCCCCCGGCACGCCGCTCAGGCTGGCGATTCCGGCGCGCGGCGGGTTCGTCCTCGAGATCCTCTAGTCGGCCGCCACCGTTCGGGAGGCGTCAGCCCTTCGTCGAACCGAGCGTGAGGCCCTTGACGAACTGGCGCTGCAACACCACGAAGACGAGCAGCGTCGGAATCGCGGCGAGCAACGAACCGGCGGCAATCAGGTTGTTGTTCCTGAAGAACGTGCCGCTCAGGTTCTGGAGCGACGACGTGATCGGCCGCTTGTCGCCGGACACCATCAGCACGAGAGCCCAGAAGAAATCGTTGTAGATCCATGTGAACTGGAGCACGGCGAGGGCCGCCAACGGTGGTCGTGCCAGCGGCATGATGATGTTCCAGTACTGACGCCACACCGAGGCTCCATCCACGAACGCTGCCTCGTTGAGATCGGGTGGCAGCGACTTGAAGTAGTTCGAGAGCACGAACGTACAGAACCCCATCTGGAACGCGATATGGATGGCGATGATCCCGAAGTAGCTGTCGTAGAAGATGCCGCTCTCGGCGAGCCAACTTGGCAACGGCATCTCGAGATACATGCGATACAGCGGGGTGATGATCACCTGCTGCGGAAGCAGGTTCCCGGCCGTGAACAGCATCAACATGATGAGGTTGAATCGGAAGCTGAATCGCGCGAGCACGAATGCGGCCATCGACGCGAGGAGCAGCGTGAGGATCACGGCGGGGACCGTGATGATCAGCGTGTTGACGAAGTACTTGAACATCTCGCCCTGGGTGAAAGCGTCGATGTAGTTCTGGAAGTTGTACTCGCCGCCGATCGAGACATAGCCGTTTTCCGCGGTCGACGAGTACGGGCGGAGCGACGTATAGACGGCCCACAGCAGCGGAACGAGCCACACCATCGCGGTGATGAACAGGAAGGTCTGAAGGCCTCGCCGGCGCCACTTCGCACTCGACTGGGACTTGTCGATCGCGTCTCTAGCCCCTTTGGTGGCCTTGATGTCGGGTGAGGTGGTCATGCTGCCTTCTCATCTGCTCGGAACGTTCGCCAGAGGTAGGGGATGATGATTCCCAACGAGAGCAGGAGGAGGATCACGGCGAGCGCCGAACCGAACCCGACACGGCTGGCCTCACCGATGATGTTGTTGGTGACGGCGGTCGATAAGAGTTCGAGGCCGTTCGTCCCTTTGTTCGTCACGTAGACGATATCGAAGGCGCGGAGCGACTCGATGATCGTGATGACGATGATCACGAGGTTGATCGGCTTGAGGACCGGGAACACCACGTGGAAGAAGGTCTGGCGTTCGGTTGCGCCATCGATCGCGGCGGCCTCCTTGAGGGTCGGGTCGACACCCTTCAAGCCGGCGAGGTAGAGAATCATGATGTACCCGACGTGGCGCCAACTCGCGGCGATCAGAATCATGTAGAGGTTGATGCTCGGGTTGCCGAGCCAGTCGATGAGGTTCTCCGGGTCGGTCCGACCGAGGAGGTTGTTGATCAGGCCCTCTTCCGGTGAGTAGATCAACTGCCAGATGAATCCGACCAGGGCGAGCGACAGCACGACGGGCACGTAGAAAGCGTTCTGGTAGAACCGCGACCCTTTCAGCTCCTTGTCGAGTTGCACGGCAAGGAACATGCCGAACGGCGTCGCGATGAAGATGAAGAACCCGAGCCAAATGAAGTTGTGGGTGACCGCCGGCCAGAAGGGCGGATAGATCGTGGCGATCTGCTCGTAGTTGGTGACGCCGACCCACTCGATCGCCTCGACGCCGCCGATCCCGTCCCACCGCGCAAACGAAAGGACGATCGACAGGAGCGCCGGAACCCACACGAAGAAGACGTGGATGGCGGCAGGGATGCCGAGCAAGAGCGCGAGCACCACCTTGTCGCGGCGAGTGTGGAGGCTGAAGCGTGATTTCTTCGGCTTCTTCTCCGTCGACTCGCTCGTCGCGACTTGGGTTGTGCTCGCGCTCATACTCTTTTCCTCGTTCGCTCAGCTGGCCCCTACTGCTCGGTCGCGAAGATCGCAGTCGCCTGCTCTTCCATCGACGCCGTGATGCCGTCGATGTCTTCCGGATCATTCAGCCAGTTCTGGATCGAGGGCAACACGACCGTCGACGCGAAGTCGGGTCGGGTGTCACGATCGAGGAACTGGGCGATGTTGTCGACCGAACCGATCAACTCCAACGCCTTGTTCTGCAGGCCGGTGTAGCCACTCGTGTCGGCATCCTTGGCCGTAGCCAGCCAGTTCGAGTTCACCGCCGTGTAGTAGTTCTGTGCCTCGCCGGTCCCGATGAACGCCGCAAGCGCCTTCGCGCCCTCGATGTCGTTGGGAGCTTCCTTCGACAGCATGAAGCCGTCGATCGGCGCATCGACCGAGTCCTGCCCGAACTCCGGATTGATCTCCGGGAAGGCGAAGAAGTCGAGGTCGTCGCGTGCCTCTTGCGAGAACTCCTGGAACTGCTCACCGACGAACATGCCAAGCAGGTACATGCCGGCGTCGCCGCTGGCGGTCGACTGCGCGGCCTCCTGCCAGGTGCGGCCGAGCGCTCCGGGCTGGTGGTAGGGCAGCATGTCCTTCCACGTGGCGAAGACTTCCTTCGTCCGCGGATCGTCCCACTTCTCGCGATGCGCCATCAGGTCAACGTGGTACTGGTACCCGTTGATGCGCATGTTGAAATAGTCGAATGTGCCCATCGCCGGCCAACCGTCCTTGTCGCCGAAGGCGATCGGGACGAGACCATCGGCCTCCATCGCCTGGCAGACCGCGACCCATTCGTCCATGGTCGTCGGAACGGTGTAGCCCGCCTCCTCCCACACGCTCTTGCGATAGAAGAGCGCCCAGGGGTAGGTGACGAACGGTACGAAATACTGCTCACCGTCGAGACCCGTCGACGCCTGCTTGAAGCCGGGATCGAAGTTCGCATCGAGCTCGGCGCTCCACACGTCGGAGATCGGGGTCGCGAGACCCTTGTCGGCGAAGAACTGCATCCGGTAGCCGGCGAACCAGGTGAAGACCTCGTCCGGCTGGCCCTGGAGATACGTGTTGATCTGCTCTTGGAACGTGTTGTGGTCGACCGTGTTGATGTCGAGCTCGGCGCCCGAGACCTCCTGGAACCGATCGAACATCGCACCGTAGGCGTTCTTGGTCAGCTCGTCCGAAGCGTTGGATCCGACAGAGACCGTGGTGCCCGCCAGGGGCAGACCGGCCGCCGTCGTTGTCGTGTCTCCGGCAGCTGCCGTGGTGGTTGTGTCTCCGCCATCATCGCTGCAGGCGGCGAGCAGGCTCGGCACAACCAGGAGGCTGCCGCCGGCCGCCGCTCCCTTGATGAGGTTCCGGCGGCTAATGCTCGGGCCGCTGGAGTCGTTCGGTGTCTCGATCTTGGCCATTGAGGCTCCTCCTCCATGTGTCTGTGGGCTCATGCTTGAACTGATTCAAACAGAATCCAACAGATCGTCCCACCATTTGACCTGGAAATCGGGTTCATGTCAAGTGGCATTCGCGCCGGATGCTCGGATTCTCCATATCCTCAATGGCTTCCTCCGCAATCCGAACGCAAGCACCTGACGTGTGGATACGTGGTGGAATGTGTTGACTTGTGGGTGCTCTTGGTGCAATCTTGACCGCATGGATCACGCGCTCTCATTTCTCGGCACGCCGGCGTACGGAGCCGACTACAACCCCGAGCAGTGGGATCGTGCCGTCTGGGCTGAGGATCTCGACCTCATGCGCACCGCCAAGGTGAACCTCGTGAGCGTTGGAATCTTCTCCTGGGCACACCTCGAACCACGCCCCGGCGTTCTCGACTTCTCGTGGCTCGATGAGGTAATGGACGGACTCGCCGGCGCCGGCATCAACGCCAATCTCGCCAACGCGACCGCCTCTCCCCCGCCGTGGTTCTCGCGCCTCTTCCCTGAGACACTTCCGATCCTTGAAGACGGGTCACGCGTCTGGCCCGGCTCTCGTCAGGCGTACTGCCCCAGTTCGCCGATCTACCTCGCACACGCACTCGGGCTCACGGCAGCGATCGCCGAGCATTACGCCGGACACCCGGCGCTCGTCATGTGGCACGTCAACAACGAGATCGGCGGACACAACGCGCGCTGCTACTGCGACGTGAGCGCTGAGGCATTCCGAACGTGGCTCAAGGGTCGCTACGGAGATCTCGACGGCCTCAACGAGGCATGGGGAACGTCATTCTGGAGTCAGCGCTGTTCGGAGTGGGCCGACGTTCTGCCTCCCCGGCAGACGGGGACCTTCGGCAACCCGACGCAGGATCTCGACTTCCGTCGCTTCTCATCCGACGCTTGCCTTGATATCCACCGCGCCGAACGGGACGTCCTCCGGGCGATCACGCCGACCATCCCGATCACGACAAACTTCATGGTGAACGCTTTCAAGAAGGACCTCGACTACGCATCGTGGGCCCCCGAAGTCGACATCGTCGCCAACGACCACTACCTCAACACCTCCGACCCGGAGGCCTACATCGAACTGGCGTTCGCGGCCGACGCTTCCCGCTGCCTGGTCGAGGACACGCCGTGGATGGTGATGGAGCACTCGACGAGCGCCATGAACTGGCAACCGCGCAACATCGCGAAACAGCCAGGCGAGATGATCCGCAACAGCCTCCAGCACGTGGCTCGAGGGGCCGACGGCGTCATGTTCTTCCAGTGGCGCGCGTCGCAATCAGGCGCCGAGAAATACCACTCCGGCATGATCCCCCACGCCGGCACGGACACCAAGGTCTGGAGAGAGGTCACCGAACTAGGAGCCATCCTCGATCGACTCGACGGCATGATCGGCACCAGCGTGACGGCCGAAGTTGCGCTGGTCTTCGACTGGGAGTCGTGGTGGGCACTGGACGAACGGGCCCATCCGTCGGTCGACGTGACCTATCGCGACCGGGTGCAGGCTCTCTATCGCTCGCTGTGGGACGCCGGCGTCACGGTCGACGTCGTGCCGCCGGACCGCGACCTCACGCCGTACTCGCTCGTCGTCATCCCTTCCCTCTACATAGCGAATCGGGACATGGTCGAGCGTTTCGATCGGTTTGTCGCTTCCGGCGGATCGGCGATCGTCACCTATCTGAGCGGAACCGTCGATGAGAACCTGCACATCTACCTTGGCGGATACCCCGGCGCGTTCCGCCACACGCTCGGCATTCGAGTGGAAGAGTTCTTCCCCCTTCGAGAGGGCGAACAGGTCACGCTCGACGACGACTCGACAGCCGATACGTGGTGCGAACTCCTCCACCTCGAAGGAGCCATCGCGCTCGCACGCTATGTCGATGGTCCACTTCCCGGCGTGCCGGCCGTGACCGAACACCGCCACGGGGAGGGCACCGCCTGGTACATCGCGACCCGCCTCGACCGGGCAGCGACCGACGCCCTGGTCCGTACCGCTCTCAAGGCCACGGGCATCAAGCCGCCGATTCCCCGCGTCACCGCTCCCCCGGGGCTCGAAGCGACACGACGGTCGGGCGCGGACGGCTCGTATCTCTTTCTGATCAACCACGGCGATGAACCCGCATACGTCAGGGCCACGGGACGCGACCTCGTTGCCGATCGGGACGTGACCGGGACCCTGAGTCTGAAGGCCGGAGCCGTGGCCATCGTCCAAGAGGAGGTCGACTGACATGCTCGCGGAACAACGCCAAGAGGCCATCCTCGAAATCGTTCTTCGGAATGGAGCCGTTCGCGTCTCCGACCTCGTCCAGGACCTCGGAGTATCGGACATGACCATCCGCCGCGACCTCGGGGTGCTCGCGGACGCGGGTCTCGTTCAAAAAGTCCACGGCGGAGCGACCCGCGTCGCCGATAGCCCTTCGTACGAGCCACGGTTCGCAGCGAAGGCGGCGCTCCAGCAGGGGGAGAAGCACGCGATCGCAGCCGCTGCGGCCAGCCTGGTCGAGCCGGGTTCGGCGATCGCCATGAGCGCAGGCACCACGACGCACGCGCTCGCCAGCGAACTCGTCGACGTGCCGGGCATCACCGTCGTCACCAACTCGATCCACATCGCGGACATCCTCTACACCAACGGTCGGACCGACCAAACGGTGCTCCTCACCGGCGGTATCCGAACACCGTCGGATGCGCTGGTCGGCCCCGTCGCGATCAACGCGCTGGCAGAACTCCACGTCGATCTCGTGTTCATCGGAGTGCACGGCATGAGCCCCGACACCGGATTCACGACGCCGAACTTGCGCGAGGCCGAGACCGACCGTGCGCTCATCGGATCGGGCCGCCGACTCGTTGTAGTCACGGATCATTCGAAGTGGGGCGTTGTTGGTATCAGCACGATCGCCCGATTGAATCAGGCCGACATCCTCATCACCGATGAGGGCCTCGACCCCGACGCCCGTGAAGCACTCGAATCGACGGTCGGTGAACTGATCATCGTCCACGCCACCCCGGAAAGCAGGATTGTCGGATGAAGAAGACCGTGACAGCGATGGCCGACGGCCGCGAGTTGATCTACTACGACGAAGATGAATCCGTCGTACGTGACACACCTGACCTCCGCGACCTTCCGGAGACCTCGACGTCCTCCGAAATCCGCTATGACGTGCTCCGGGACGAGTGGGTCGCGGTCGCCTCACACCGCCAGGGTCGCACGTTCATGCCGCCGGCCGCCGAGTGCCCGCTCTGCCCAAGCGACGATGTGAACCGCTCCGAGATCCCGAGCGCCGACTACGACATCGTGGTTTTTGAGAACCGTTTTCCGAGTCTCGCGAGCGACGTTGCCGAGGTGGAACCGTTCGTCGAACCGGGATCGAAACTCTTTGCCCGCCGTCCCGGCGTCGGGCGATGTGAGGTCGTGTGTTTCACCAGCGACCACGACACGGCATTCGCCGATCTCTCCCCGGAGCGAGTGAGGATGGTCCTCGACGTGTGGACCGAGCGGACCACGGTGCTGAGCGCGATGCCGGATGTCGAGCAGGTGTTCCCGTTCGAGAACCGTGGCGAGGAGATCGGGGTCACGCTGGCCCATCCGCACGGTCAGATCTATGCCTACCCGTTCGTGACACCGCGAACGACCCGCATGCTCGACAACGCACGTCGCTATCGCGACACCACCGGCGGCAACCTGTACGACGACGTGCTCGCCCTCGAGCGTGAGTCCGGCCGCCGGATCATCGTTGCAGGCGATCACTGGAGCGCGTTCGTGCCGGCGGCCGCCCGGTGGCCGGTCGAGGTGCATATCTATCCCCACCGGCGCGTGCCGGACCTCACCGAGCTGAGAGAAGCCGAACGTGCCGAATTCCCCGGCGTCTACCTCAATGTCCTGAAGCGCCTCGACGGCCTCTACGACCAACCGCTCCCGTACATCGCTGCATGGCATCAGGCCCCGACCCACCGGGACCGCGATCTGGGCGCCCTGCACCTCGAGGTGTTCTCGGTTCGCCGGTCGGCGGACAAGCTGAAGTACCTCGCCGGTTCCGAGTCGGGCATGGACGTGTTCATCAACGACATCACGCCCGAGATGCAGGCCGACCTGCTGCGAGCCGTCGATGTCTGAGGTCGCAACCGCAGAACAGCGGGCTCGGGCGGGCTTCATCGATCAGCTCGGCGAACCGCCGGCCTTCATGGTGCGTTCACCCGGCCGGGTGAATCTCATTGGCGACCACACCGACTACTCCGAAGGCTTCGTTCTTCCCATCGCCATCGACGAGGGCCTCTGGCTGGCCATGCGCCCGCGGACGGACCGCCGCGTGCGCATCTGGGCCGAACTCACCGGCGAATGGGCGGAGATCGATCTCGACCGCCTCGAGGAACACGAAGGCTGGACCGCCTATGTCGAGGGCATGGCTCACGAACTCACCGAAGAGGGCGAGGTCCTGGTCGGCTTCGATGGCGTCCTCACCTCCGACCTGCCCCCGGGCGCCGGACTCTCATCCTCGGCGGCGCTCGAACTGGCGACGGCAAGGGCACTGTCGGTCACGAGCGGGTTCGACTGGGATCCCCGTCGTGCTGCCTTGGCCGGTTGGAGAGTTGAGAACGGGTGGCTCGGCCTGAGCAGCGGAGTCATGGATCAGCTGGTGTGCGGAACCGGGAAGGAAGGCCATGCTGTTCTCATCGACTGCCGCGATCTCAGCACACGCGCGGTCGCAATCCCGGATGGGACCGACGTCGTCATCCTCGACACCGCGACCAGACGGAAGTTGACCGAGAGCCGCTACAACGAACGGCGCGCGGAGTGCGAGGCGGCTGCCGCTGCATACAACAAGGAGTTCCTACGCGATCTGTCGCTCGTGGAGCTCGAGCGCAACCGCCTCGACGATCCGCTGCTCTACCGAAGAGCCCGTCACATCGTGTCGGAGAACCAGCGCACCCTCGACGCCGCCCAGGCGCTCGCAGACGGCGACGTGACCGAAGTCGGCCGATTGATGAGTGCCTCTCATGAGAGCTTGCGCGACGACTACGAGGTCTCCGGTCGCGAACTCGATGCCATGGTCGACGCCGCCATCGCCGCCCCGGGGTGCCTCGGGGCCCGCATGACCGGAGGCGGGTTCGCCGGGAGCGCCGTCGCCCTGGTGGAGAGCGAGCGCCTCGAAGAGTTCCTTGCCGAGACGGCGCGCATCTACCGGGAGTGGACGGAGCTCGAACCGTCCCTCTTCGTGTGCAAGCCGTCCGACGGCACCAGCATCACAACAGAGGAGAACGCGACATGAGTGTGCTCGTGACTGGAGGGGCCGGCTTCATCGGCAGCGTCGTCGCCGATCAACTTTGCGCCCACGGCGAGCAGGTCGTCATCATCGACGACCTCAGCCGGGGCAATCGCGAGGTCGTCGACAGCGACGTCCCGTTCTACCAGGCCGCCGTCGGCGACACGGAAGCCGTCACGCGGATTGTCGAGGAGCAGAAGGTCGATGCCTGTATCCACTTCGCCGGGTTGATTGCCGTCGGAGAGTCCGTCGGCGAGCCGGCGCTCTACTGGCAGCGCAACGTCGCAGAGAGCATCAGCCTCTTCGAGACCTTGTCCAATCTCGGTGTCGAGAACGCCGTGTTTTCGTCGTCGGCCGCCGTGTACGGCGACCCGATCGAGGTCCCGATTCCCGAGGATCATCCGAAGGCTCCGACGAGTCCGTACGGCAACACCAAGCTGGTCGTCGAGATGGTCCTTGAGGATCTGTCCGCCGCCGGACGCCTGAGGGCCGTCTCGTTGCGCTACTTCAACGCGGCAGGTGCCACCGATCGGCGCCGAGAGCGCCACGATCCCGAGACGCATCTCATCCCCCTTGCTCTGCGGGCCGCGCGCGAGGGGACGCCGATGATGGTGTTCGGTACCGACTGGCCTACGCCGGACGGCACCGCGGTCCGCGACTACATCCACGTCAGCGACCTTGCGTCAGCGCATGTGCGTGCGATCGAGTACTTGCGCGGCGGCGGTGAAACCACCGCCCTCAATCTGGGCGTCGGTCATGGCGCCAGCGTGCGGGAGGTGCTCACGACGGCCGAGGCCGTCACCGGGATGCCGATCGACGCCGTCGAGACGCCCCGTCGAGCAGGCGACCCCGCAGTTCTCGTGGCTGCATCCGGCCGTGCAGCAGAGGTGCTGGACTGGTCCCCACAAACGACCGACCTCGGCGACATCATCGAATCCGCCTGGCACTGGGAGTCATCCGGCCCGCCGGCCGGGTAGGGGTCTCGGCGGAGCCCTCAGCCGTCCCCTGTTCGGCGGGCCGACGGCGTCATATACGAGGTGGAGAACCCTGGGTTCGCAGCGCTAGATGGCGGTGAGGGCCTGGTCCAACACCGCGACCAGACGGTCGGCGTCTGCTGTGCCGAACACCATCGGCGGTTTGATCTTGATGACGTTCGCAAACGGGCCGTCGACGCTCAGCAAGACGCCATGCTCCTTCGCGTACTCGACCACATCGCGCGCGCGCCCAGTCGCCGGAGCCTTCGATTCTCGGTCCTCGACCAACTCGACGCCCAGATAGAGGCCGGCGCCGCGCACGTCGCCAACGCCGTCGTGCCGCTCTGAAAGCGCCTTCAAGTCTCCGAGGAGGGAGTCGCCGAGCAGGACGCCGTGGCGGACGGCATCGAGGCGATCCATCTCATCGAGCACCGCGTTCCCGATCGCGACCGATACGGGATTGCCGCCGAACGTGTTGAAGTACTCCATACCGTTGTCAAACGCTGCGGCGATCGCACCGGTCGTGACGACCACCCCAAGCGGATGCCCATTCCCGGCCGGCTTCCCCATCGTGACGATGTCCGGGTTGAGACCGTATCGCTGAAACGCCCAGAAGATGCCGGTCCGGCCGAACCCGGTCTGCACTTCATCGGCGATCACGAGTCCGCCTCGCTCCCGCACCGCGTCATAGGCAGCCTCGAGGACTCCCGACTCTGGAATCACCTGGCCACCACACCCGGGAAGCGTCTCTGCGATGAGGCCGGCCGGGTTGGTTCCGTCAAGGATCCTGTCCGCCAGTGCCCGGTACCTCCGCCCGGCGCCATTGCCGCCGAACTCGGGGACCCGATAGGGATCCGGCGACGGGAGCACATGCACCCAGTCGGGCCGGCCCGTGCCGCCCGGCGCATCGAACTTGTACGGGCTGACATCGACGAGTGTCGAAGTAGTGCCGTGGTATCCGTGATCGAGACACACCATGTGGTGGCGACCGGTCGCGGTGCGTGCGAGACGGATCGCGAGTTCGTTGGCTTCGCTCCCGGAGTTGACGAGGAAGGCGCGGTCGAGGTGACCGGGGAGCGTCGCGAAGAGCCGCTCCGCATACCGATAGATGTCGGGGTGGAGGTAGCGAGTGTTGGTGTTGAGGACGAGCATCTGGTCGGCAGCCGCCCGGACAACGGCCCGGTTCCCATGGCCGACGTGCGCCACGTTGTTCACGCAGTCCAGGTAGCGGCGCCCGCGCTCGTCGTAGAGATACGTGCCCGAGCCGCGCACGATGTTGAGCGGATCCTGGTAGCTGAGGCGGAGCGATGGACCGAGCACGGAACGCCGATCGAGCAGGTTGGCCGTGACATGGCTGGATTCCCGGGGGTAGCCGGCTGCCGTGGCGAGCTCAGCTGCGATGCCGTCCGTGTCACCGAGCATCAGCCGTTCGAGCAGGTCCCACGCCATGGACTCGGTCAGCATGTGGTGAGGGTTGGCACCACCGCGGGCGGCGGAGACCGTAACGGAGGTCGCGAGGCGGGCCAGGATGAAGTCAAGAATCACGTCGGCCTCGACCTCTTGAAGGGAGGCGACGGTTCGATATCCGGCGATCACGTCTGCGGCAACGGTGACCGGATCGTCCTGATCGAGCATCGCGTAGGTACAGGCGATGACAAGATCCGCCACGCGCACGGTGTAGACGGCGTCGCCGAAGTCGATAACGCCGGTGATGACTCCGTCGCGGACCATGAGATGCTCATCGTTCAGGTCATTGTGAAGGACCTGTCTCGGCAGCCCGCCGTAGTTGATGCTGGCGATGCGGAGCAGCACACCGTCGATCAGCCTGCGTCGGAGCGGGTCGGTGACTGTGTCCGCCCGCTCGCCGACGATCCGGACGGCATCGGTGATATCCCAGAGGAAGTGGCCGGGCCGGGGTCCCGAAGCCACGTCCGCGAGAGCGTTCACGACCGTGCCGGCGGCGACGCCGATCTGGCCGGCGAGTTCGGCGGGTCGACCGATCTCGCTGAACGGCGTGCCATCGACCCATGTGTAGAGGTGGATGAATCGGCCGTCGTCGAGTCTGGCCCAAGTGGCGCCGTCGAGCGTCGGGACGACCTGCGGAGTGTCGAGAGGGCAGTCTCCCATCGCTGCGATCGCTGATTGCCGAAAGGAGAGCATCGCCGGATCCTGATTCGACGGCGAGATGCGGAGCAGATAGGCGCGGCCGTCGGCGCCGACGAACCTCCGGTTGTCATCGATCTCGCCCGGCAGCGGGGTGCTCTCTCCTGGGATCCCGAAGATCGTCTCGATCAGTTGTTCGTAGCCGTTCATGGTGGGGAGGGACGCTACTACGGGCGGCCACCCGCGGCACCGGGTCGGTTGCCGGAGCGTTGAGCTACCGGCCGGTCGGTCTCGACGCCGATCTCAGTGGCTTTGACGGCGACCCACACGTCGGTCCCGGCTGCGAGGTCGAGCGATCGCGTGGCCTCGGTCGTGATCTCGACGACCAACGGCAGCGGTCCCCCGGTGCGGAGTCGGGTGCGTTCGCCAAGCGGTTCGATCAACTCGATCGTGGTCGGCCAAGTGTTGCGCGGGCTCCCGTCCGGTTCATGGAGATGCACCGACACTGCCGTCGGGCGAATCGTGATCAGAACGTCGCCCGCAGCATCGGTGTTCGCGACGTGCAGATGGTGTCCGTCGGTCTCGACACGCCCGCCATCTGCGACTCCGGTGAATAGGTTCGAACCAACGAGGTCCGCAACGTACGCCGTGCGAGGACGCAGGCGGATCTCGTCGGCGGTGCCACTCTGCGTGATCGCTCCATCCTCAATCACATGGATCTCGTCGGCCAGCAGGAACGCTTCGGTCGGATCATGGGTGATCAACAGCCGGGGCCCGGGAAACGTCCGGAGGTGCTCTGCGAGGGTCCGCCGCAGTTCGGCTCGCGTGGTGACGTCGAGGGCGGCGAGCGGCTCATCGAGCAGCAGAAGGTCGGGTTCGGTGACCAGCGCCCTGGCCAGCGCGACCCGTTGCGCCTGCCCACCCGACAACTGCGATGGCTTTCGATCACCAAGACCGCCGAGTCCGAGGCGTTCGATCCAGGTCTCAGATCGCGTGAGCGCCTCATCGCGCGGCACGCCGCGGCTGCGGAGTCCGAACGCCACGTTCTCGAGGACCGAGAGATTCGGAAAGAGGAGGTAGTCCTGGAACACCACGCCGATGTGGCGCTGCTCCGGGGGAACGAACGCGGCCCGTCCGGGATCGTCGAGGACCGTGTCGGCAAGCTCGATCCGTCCGCCGTCGATGGGCCGGAGTCCGGCGAGGGCGGACACCGCGGTCGACTTCCCTGCGCCGTTCGGACCGAGCAGGGCAATCGTCTTCTCCGGGGGGATCGACAGGCGGATGTCGAGCCGGAAGGCATTCGTCACCACCACCTGGAGGTGGGCATCAAGCCCTCGCCGGGTCACAGCGCTTTCCACCAGCGCTCGCGGAGCGCGATCAGGACGACGAGCGACACCACCACCATCACCAGGCTGATCGCAACGGCTGTGTCACGATCGCTTTCGAGGGCAACGAACACGGCCAGCGGCATCGTCTGGGTTCTGCCCTGGAGGTTGCCCGCGAAGGTGATGGTGGCTCCAAATTCGCCGAACGCCCGGGCCCAGGTGAGGACAAGTCCGGCCAGGAGCGATGGACCAATCATCGGGAGCGTGACCCTGCGCAGCACCGTCCACTTGCTCGCTCCCAGCGTTGAAGCGGCGCCCTCGTAGCGCTGGTCCAGATTCCGCAACGCACCTTCCACCGTGATCACGAGGAACGGCATCGCCACGAAGGTGCTCGCGATCACCACTCCCCAGGTTGAGAACGGGAGGACCAGGCCGGTTGCTTCGTACAGCGGCTCACCGACGAGACCGCGTCGGCCGAGAGCGAAGAGGAGGGCGGCGCCACCGACCACCGGGGGAAGCACGAGTGGCAGCGTGACGATGCCTCGGACGATGGCTCGCCCCGGGAATTCGACCCGGGCCATCAGCCAAGCGAGCGGCACGCCGAGCACCGCAGCGATGGCGGTCGCAGCCATCGACGTCAGAAGCGACAGCCGCAGGGCGTCCACGACGATATCGCTCGCCAGCAGCGTGGGGAGGTCGGACCACGGGACACGGGCCAGCAATCCAACAAATGGGATCACGAAAATCGCCAGCCCCAGGACACCGAGAACGACGAGGAACACCGGAGGACGACTCCGTACCCGGCGGCGCTCCGGCGTCGAAGTGCTCATGGGGTACCGAATCCGTGCGACTCGAGGATGGAACGCCCTTCATCGGAGACAACGAACGCAACGAACGCGGCCGCAGCGCCAGGGTTGGGAGCATCGACGAGGGTCGCGATCGGGTACTCGGCCGCGGCGTTCACCTCGATCGGTATGTCGATGCCATCGACGCCGCCACCGGTTGAAGCGACGTCGGTCACGTAGGTGATCCCGGCATCCAGCTCCCCAGCCTCGATCTTGGTGAGCAGCGCCCGAACATCCGGTTCATTGGTGTCGATCGCAGCGGTGACCTGCGCGTTCTCAAGGGCTTGCCGAGCGAAGGCTCCACACGGCACGGCCTCAGCGCACAGACCGATCAGTAGATCCTCACGGGCCAAATCCTCCAGGTCGGCGATCCCCGCGGGATTGCCGGACGGAACGGCGATCTGGAGGAGGTTGCGGGCAAAGACCTGCGGCGTTCCGACAACCAACCCCTCGTCAACCACGCGTGCCACGTTCGACGCGTTTGCGGAAGCAAAAACATCTACCGGGGCGCCTTCGAGGATCTGCTCTCGGAGCGAGGAACTGCCTCCGAGGTTGAGAATCACGTCCACCTTGGGATGTGCCGCCTCGAATGCTGCTTCGATGTCGGCGAAGGCATCAGTGAGCGATGCCGCGGCCGAGACGAGCACCTCTCCGGCCGGGTCGGATGCCGGCGAGTCCGCTGCGTCCGCTCCACCACAGGCCGCCATGGTGAGCGCGAGCGCTGCAACGATCGCAATTCGGTGCTTTGCCATGGTCAACACTCAACTAGTCTCATCGTGACTATCACTCGCTGAAGGCGAGACTAGTCGCGGCGACCGCCGAACGAACCGGAGCATGCCCCGTGGCACCATCTCCCCCAGAGCCGTCAGGAGTCCGGAACGACCAGCCGCGCCTCTCGCGGACCGAGCTTGCGGTGCTCGGCCTCCTTGCAGAGCGTCCCGCTCACGGTTTCGCGATCTTCAAGGAACTCAAACCCGGCACAGACGTGGGGCGGGTCTTCACCGTTCGACGGCCTCTGGTCTACCGGGCACTCGACCGTCTGGTCGGAGCCGGACTAGCCGAGTCGGCGCACACCGAACCGGGCGATGCTGGTCCGCAGCGGGTCATCCACACCATCACGCCGTCCGGTCGGAATCGGCTCGGCGCGTGGTTGGACGAGCCGGTCGTGCACGTGCGTGACATCCGCATCGAGTTCCTCTTGAAACTGGCCCTCCTGGAACGATCGGGCCGATCTCCGCTCACGCTGGTTCGGCGGCAACGTACCGCACTCCAGGCCACACTCGACGCCCTGGACGACGCCGATCAACATCCCGACAACGTCGAGTTGTGGCGTCAGCACAACGCGGCGGCCACAACGTCCTACCTCGAGCAGCTCGAGGCCCGCTATCTCACCGAATAGCCGACCGGCGACCGAATCTCCGCCCTCCGCTATCGTCCCGTCCCGTGAGCGAATACAGCGAATCGGCCGAACTTGCCACTGAACTGGCCCTCGAGGACCTCGAGGAGCGAGCTCCAACGTGGTTCCGTGGCGTGGCGTTCACGACGCTCGCGTTCTCCGTGCTGGCATCCATCGCCGCCCTCCTCGCCGGCATGACGGCGCACGAAATCATCCTCGAACGAACCGAAGAGATCGTCGCGGTCACGAACAGTGACGCCGACCGCATCTCCGTCCAGGTCTTGCAGTCCAAGCACGAAATCCAGATTGCGCTCGGCGTCACGCCGGACGCCGCGGAGATCGAGGAGATCGCGGCCCTCGAAGCGAAGGCCGCCGAGGAGAACGCCGAGGCCCTGACCGACGAAGCGGCGGTGAGGGAGTACTCCTCTGAGCACCTCGTGTTCGCCCTCGCAGCAACGGTCTTCGCCGTGGCCATCGCCGTCACCGGACTGTCGGCGATTGTCAGGCAGCGGTGGTTGTGGGGAGCAGGAATCGTCATGGGGATCGTCGCCTCGGGCATCCTCGCAGTAGGCGCGATTTGGGTGTTCGCCTAGTTTCCGACGGACGACTCTGTCGAGACGAAGCCGGACCCTTTATGCTCCGGTGCACCGACCCAATTGCTGGAGGCACGCATGGCCAACATCATCCTCGGATACATGGACAACCCTGAGGGCAATCGCGCCCTCGATCTCGCGATCGATCAGGCCCACCAATGTGAGGGAAGGCTGATCGTTGTCCATTCGCTGCGCGGTGGGACGCACACCTCTCCTGAAGAGATCAATGCAGCGCGCACGGCGCTCGATGCCGTCGGTGAACGACTCACTGAAGAAGGCCTTGACTTCGAAATCGAAGACTACGTACGCGGCCAGTCACCGGCCGACGACATCCTTGCCGCAGCCGCCGACTACAACGCCGAACTCATCGTGATCGGCTACCAGCGGCGCAGCGCCGCCGGGAAGCTGCTCCTCGGGAGCAAGGCGCTCCAGGTGATGATCGACGCACCATGCCCCGTTCTCGGGATCGCCGCGCCGTAGACCGGGCGGGGCCCTTCAGCCGACCGCTTTGCAGTTCTCGTCGAGCGCGACCGCTGGATCGACGAAGTCGTAGCCGAGCGCCGTCGCGACATGTTCTTCGGTCACCGCTCCGCCGCACACGTTCAAGCCGCCGAGCAGATGCGGATCATCGAGCATGGCCTGCTTCGCACCCTTGTCTGCCAGAGCGAGCGTGAACGGGAGTGTGGCGTTGTTCAGCGCATGGGTCGAGGTCTGTGGGACGGCCCCCGGCATGTTCGCAACGCAGTAGTGCACCACGTCATCGACGATGTACGTCGGTTCCTCGTGCGTCGTCGGATGCGACGTCTCGAAGCATCCACCCTGGTCGATCGCCACATCGACGAGAACGGAACCGGGCTTCATCCGCTCAACCATGTCCGCGCTGACGAGCGTTGGCGCCCGGTCTCCCTTGACGAGCACGGCACCGATCACCAGATCGGCTGTCAGCACGAACTCCTCGACCGCGGACCTCGTTGAGTAGACGGTTTCGAGCGCGTTTCCGAAGTGACGAGCAAGCCTGTTCAGCACCGGGACGCTGTTGTCGAGAACCACGACGTCGCCACCGAGTCCGGTGGCCATCTGGATGGCGTGTTCCCCCACGACCCCGCCACCGATCACGACCACCCGTGCCGGCATCACGCCCGGAACGCCTCCCAAGAGGAGTCCGGCACCTCCATGCGGCGCCTCGAGGCAATGAGCCCCGGCCTGGATCGACATGCGTCCAGCGACCTGTGACATCGGAGCGAGGAGCGGCAGTCCGCCGGTGTCGTCGGTGACGGTCTCATAGGCGATGCAGGTCGCGCCGCTCTCGACGAGATCCTTGGTCTGTTTCGGATCCGGGGCAAGGTGCAGGTAGGTGAACAGCACGTGGTCGGGACGGAGCCGTGCGCGCTCGGCGGCCTGCGGTTCCTTGACCTTGACGATCATCGTTGCCTGCGACCACACCTCATCGGCGGTCGGAGCGATGGTGCCTCCGGCCTCGACGTAGTCATCATCCGATGCCGCGATTCCGATGCCGGCCTGTGTCTCGACGATCACATCGTGGCCGTGGGCGACGAGTTCCCGCACCGACGCGGGGGTCAGGCCAACGCGGCGCTCGGCATTCTTGATCTCCTTCGGAACCCCAACGATCATCGCGTACCTCCACCTCGGTTGGCGATCCCAATTGAGAGCGCCAGCAGTTCATGTTGTTCAACTCGCTTCCAGAACGTTCCTCAATCCTGACACCATCTGATCGATCTGATCGTCAGTGATGACAAGTGGCGGACACATCAGCAGATACGGCGGGAGTGGCCGCATGATGACCCCTTCGCTCAGGAGTCGGTCCCGCGTCGCCACGCTGTCGACGCCGTCCGGAAGCGTGACACCCCAGACCGCCCCCTCGCCGCGTACGTTGACCAGCAGGCCGTCGTCGACCAATCTGGAGAGACCGGCCTGGAGGCGTGTCCCGATCTCGGGTGCCCGTGCCAGCAACCCCTCGCGCTCCTGGATCTCGATGGCTTTGAGCGCCGCCACGGCACCAAGCGGGTGCCCGGAGTAGGTGTAACCGGTCCGGAGGAGGAACCCCTCGTTGGCTTCGAGGGCATCCTTCACAGCGGGACCGACAATGACACCGGAGAACGGTACGTACCCAGAGGTCGCGGCCTTGGCGAACGTGATCATGTCCGGTGTCACACCGTAGAACTGGCTGCCAAACCATTCCCCGAGGCGGCCGAATCCGGTGATGACCTCGTCGAAGATCAAGTAGGCGCCGTAGGTGTCGCAGAGATCGCGGAGATGTTGGAGGTACCCGGGTGGTGGCGGCCAGACACCGCCGGCACCCTGCACGGGTTCGGCGATGATGGCGGCGATCTCGTCGCCGTTGTCGGCAAAGACCTGTTTCATGGCTTCCTCGTCGTCGGCGACCACGTTGACGACACCGGGAACAAGCGCACCCCAGCCCTCGCGGTTAGGAGCGATTCCCTGCAGCGACGTGCCTCCATAGTTCGTTCCGTGATAGCCGCGTTCCCGGCTCACCACGATGGTCTTCTCAGGGTGGCCCGCCTCGCGCTGAGCGATGCGGGCCAACTTCATCGCCGTGTCGACGGCCTCGGAACCGGACGACCCGAAGAAGACGCGGCACTCGCCATACGGCGACAGCTCGGCGATCTTGTCCGCCGCTCCGTCTGCTGGACCATTGGTGAACGGATCGAACGTGTGGTACGCCGCGAGGGTCTTCGCCTGTGCGGCGATCGCGTCCGCCATCTCTTCACGGCCGTGGCCGATGTTGACGTACCAGAGCGAGGCCATGCCATCGATATAGGAGTTCCCGGCATCGTCGAACACGACCGCGCCCTCGCCGCGCTCGATCGTGATGAATTCACGCCTGCGCGGTGGCGTAAACGGGTGAAGGAATGATCCGGGCATGTCAGCCACCTTTCACTTTGGTTCGCCGATCACGTGACAGACGTCCCGTCGTTTCTCCCATATTTCAGCATCCTCAACTCATCGGGGAGTCGAAATCGGCCAACCCGGCGGCCGCTCTGACGTTTTCGAGTTGTTCCGGGTCACGCAACATCGCCCGAACGGCGAACGAGGCGAGGCGGTCGGCCATTTCGCGTGCCTCAGCGGCCGTTAGCTCGTCTGCTTCGGCGACCGTCCCGCCAATCATCCAGACGATGGCATGTTGGGCAAACGACGGATCGACTTCGACGAACTCGCCGACCTCGATCGCCTCCCGGATCAGCGACTCCCTTGCGTCAACGAGCCGCCCGTAGCGCTCGATCGCAACGGCGAACACGGGGTCACCGAGCATGAGGTGCACCGGCGGCAGGTGGTATGGGGACCGGCAGAGGTACTCCACGTCCCAGGCGAGATACCGGAAGAGGCGAAGCGCCGGAGAACCGGCGGCGGCAGCCTCCCGTTCGGCGACCGCGAGCGGTTCATCGAGATCGAGGTCGATGAGGTCGCTCATGATCGCTTCTTTTGAGTCGAAGTGATGGAAGAGCGACGGCTGCTGGATCCCAACAGCCCCAGCAATCTCGCGGGTTGATGTGCCGTGGTAGCCCTTCTTGGCAAAGAGCGCGGAGGCTTCGGCGAGAATGCGCTGCCGGGTGCTCAACTCCTCGCGTTCAGCGGATTCGTCAGCCATCACATCCCTCTCTAGCGATTGATAGGTTACTACTTCGGCAGCGGCCGCGAGATGGCGGCGAACCCGCAAGCTGCAAGGCGTCCCACCTCTGGCCCTATCGGTTGATAGGTGCTAGCCTTCGGCGTGGTGTCGGACCGCGCCGCAATCGCCTATCTATGGAGCGTGCTCGTGAAACAGCGTCGAGTGATCATCATCGGAGCCGCAGGACGCGACTTCCACAACTTCAATACCCGCTACCGCGATGACGAGTCGGTCAAGATCGTGGCGTTTACCGCTGAGCAGATCCCCGGCATCGACGACCGCACCTACCCGGCGGAACTCGCCGGTCCTCTCTACCCCGAGGGCATCCCGATCTTCCCCGAGGAGCGCCTTGCCGAACTGATCGACGAACTCGACGCCGACGAGTGTGCCTTCTCATACAGCGACATCTCATACACCCACGTCATGCGGGTCGACGCCATCGTCGCCGCGGCCGGAGCCTCCTTCACGCTGCTCGGTCCGAACGACACCATGGTCAAGAGCAGCAAGCCGCTGATCTCGGTCTGTGCCGTCCGTACGGGCGCCGGCAAGAGCCAGACCACGCGTCGCGTGATCGAGTTGCTGATGGAGAAGGGCCTCAAGGCCGTGGCCATCCGCCACCCGATGCCGTACGGCGACCTGGTCGCCCAGAAGGTCCAGCGGTTCGCCGAGATCGGGGATCTCGAGAAGCATGCGTGCACGATCGAGGAGATGGAGGAGTACGAGCCCCACATCGTTCGCGGCAACGTGATCTATGCGGGCGTCGACTATGAAGCGATCCTCCGCGCCGCCGAAGTCGATCCGGATGGATGCGACGTCATCGTGTGGGACGGCGGCAACAACGACTTCTCGTTCTACGAGAGCGACCTGTACATCACCGTGGCCGATCCACATCGTCCCGGACACGAACTGTCTTACTACCCGGGTGAAGTGAACGTTCGTCTCGCCGACGTTGCGGTGATCAACAAGATCGATTCCGCCGACCTCGAAGGGATCGAGACAGTTCGGGCCAACATCGCCAAGGTGAACCCGGACGCGATCGTCATCGAGGCCGCATCCACCCTGCGGATGGACGATCCGTCGGTGGTCGCAGGCAAACGAGTTCTCGTCGTCGAGGATGGCCCGACGCTCACCCACGGTGGCATGAAGATCGGCGCCGGCGTCGTCGCCGCGTCGAAGTATGGAGCTGTTGAATTCGTCGACCCGCGGCCGTACCTCGTGGGCAAGCTCAAGGAGACCTTCGAGATCTACCCGGAGATCGGAACCATCCTCCCCGCCATGGGCTACGGCGAGGAGCAACTGCGCGATCTCGAGGCGACCATCAACGCAACCGACTGCGACGCCGTCGTCATCGGGACACCGATCGATCTCTCGCGGATCATCGACATCGACAAGCCCAACACGCGGGTCTACTACGACCTCCAGGAGATCGGCGACCCGGACCTCGGAGGGATCCTCTCGAAGTTCGTCGCCGAGCACGACCTAGGCTGATGACCGACCGGAACGCTGCCTTCGCCGCCCGCCTGTCGGGCGGCGATGGTCAGGCGGTCCATCCAACCGAGGAGATCACCCGTGGCCTACAACCTGAAGAACCGAAGCTTCGTCAAGGAGATCGACTTCGAGCCGGACGAGATGCAGTTCCTGCTCGACCTTTCCGCTGCTCTGAAGACGGCGAAGTACGCGGGAACCGAGCAGCCTCAGTTGTCCGGCAAGAACATCGCCCTGCTTTTCGAGAAGACATCGACACGGACGCGTGCCGCCTTCGAGGTCGCAGCATTCGACCAGGGAGCGCACGTCACCTACCTCGATCCCTCCGGTTCTCAGATGGGCCACAAGGAGTCCACCGCCGACACGGCACGGGTCCTGGGCCGCATGTACGACGCCATCGAATACCGCGGGTCGGCGCAGGATGACGTCGAAGAACTTGCGAGGCACGCCGGTGTCCCGGTCTACAACGGCCTGACCGCCGAGTGGCATCCGACCCAGATGCTCGCCGACTTCCTCACCATGCACGAGGCCAGCGGAAAGCCATACAACGAGATCTCCTACGCGTTCGTCGGGGACCTCCGCTTCAACCTCGCCCGCTCACACATCGTGATGGCGGCGCTCATGGGGAGCGATCTGCGACTCGCCGGTCCGGCCGAACTTGCTCCCCCGGCGGACGTGCTCGAGATGGCGAACGAGATTGCCAAGCGCACCGGGGCCTCGATCACGGTCACCGAGGATGCTGAGGAGGCCGTGAAGGGCGTCGACTTCATCCACACCGACGTGTGGGTGTCGATGGGTGAGCCGAAGGAAGTCTGGATCGACCGGGTCAACCTGCTGAAGCCCTATCAGATCAACGCCGAACTGATGGCCGCGTCCGGCAATCCGGCGGTCAAGTTCATGCATTGCCTGCCCGCGTTCCACAACGACAAGACCGTGGTCGGCAAGCAGATCATCGAGGCAACCGACATGCCGGACGGCCTCGAAGTGACCGAAGAGGTCTTCGAGTCCCCCGCCAGCGTCGCCTGGGACCAAGCCGAGAACCGCCTCCACACGATCAAAGCCGTGATGGTCGCAACACTGGCATAGGAGAAGAGCTACCAGACGCCAGTCCCTGCTCCTATTCCTTCCCCTCTTCAATTCCTTCCCCTCTTCAATTCCTTCCCCTCAGGGGAAGGTGGCAGCGCCCCCCAGGGCGCTGACGGAAGGGGTCTCTCGGTCTCGAAACAAGAGAGAGACCCCCTCCGTCGCCCCGAGGGCGACACCTCCCCCTGAAGGGGAGGAATTGAGAGGGAGGGATCGAACTGGCGCCTGGCGCCTGGCGACTTGGCCTGCCCCGGCGTCGCCTCGTACCTGACCGGAGCGGTACGCTGACTCCATGGCGAGCGTTCTACTCGATTCGGTCTCGGTCACGCGATCGGGGAATCAGGTCATTCACGATCTGACTCTCTCCGTCGAGGACGGCGAACTTCTGGTGCTTATCGGCCCGTCGGGGTGCGGCAAGACCTCCATCTTGCGCGCCGTTGCGGGTCTCGAAGACATCTCGGGCGGCGACATCCTGATCGACGGCCGCGATATGGACGAGGTGGCGACCGCGAAGCGCGACGTTGCGATGGTCTTCCAGGACAACTCCCTCACACCGAAGAAGACGGTCCGTTCAAACGTGGCCTTCCCGCTCGAAGTCCGCCGCGTCAATCGTGAGGAGATCGACCAACGGGTTACCGCCGAGGCACGGACGCTGGGCATCGAGCGGTTCCTGGAGCGATTCCCTGAGCGGCTTGCAGCAGGTCACCAGCAGCTTGTCCAGGCGGCGAGAGCCTTGGTCCGCCGGCCATCGCTGTTTCTGCTCGATGAACCTCTCTCCCGCATGGACGCCGCGAATCGCCGGATGATGCGGGCCGAGATCCGCCTACTCCAGTCGGGCTACGGAGTCACCACGCTCTACGCCACGAACGACCAGGAAGAAGCGATGGCCATTGCCGACCGCATCGCGGTCATCGACGAGGGGCGGCTACGTCAGGTCGGCACCCCGAGCGAGATCTACCACCGACCGGTCGACATGCTTGTGGCCGGATTCGTGGGATCTCCAACGATGTCCTTCCTTGGGGGCGAGGTCGTGGATCGCGAGGTTCGTGTCGATGCCGGTGCGATCCCCGTGCCTGCCGGAACGCGCTCGGGACCGGTCACGGTCGGCGTTCGTCCGCACGAGTGGCACCTCGTCCCGACGGCCGGATTGCCCGGCACGGTCGCATCCATCGAGAGTCACGGTGATTTCGCGTTTGCCGAGATCGACCTAGGTTCTGACCGGATCACGATGCGGTTCGACACGATTCCGGCTGTCGGCGACACCATCGAGGTGTGGACCCATCGGTTCCATCTCTTCGACCGGTCAAACCGTGCAGTCGCCCACATCGTGTAGACCGACAGCGTGCGCACCTCGGCCGTGCGGCGAGGCCGGGTGTTATTGGGGATTCTGGAGCAAGTTCCAACTCCTCCCTGCCGAGAATGTCTACCCGATTAGGGTGACATAGTGACGATTCCCCATCCGTAGGGTGGACCCGAGACGACGGAGGAGATCCCCATGGCCCAGCAACCAGCGGGTTGGTACACCGACCCAACCATGACG
Organism: uncultured Actinomycetota bacterium; assembly: GCA_963836085.1. Classification (GTDB taxonomy): domain Bacteria; phylum Actinomycetota; class Acidimicrobiia; order Spongiisociales; family UBA5794; genus JAHEEL01. Next base: position 12,602 of record CAWIHT010000018.1, on the reverse strand, counting down.
TATTCATACCGATACTGGAACGGACAGCAGTGGACGAACCAGGTCAGCACCGGAGGTTCGACGGCCACCGACCCCAACCCGATGGGTGCCGATGTTGCAATGGCACCGCCGGCACCCGGCACCGCAGCCCCGACGGCGCCGCAGCCTCAGCCGACCACGACGGTTCAGGTCACACAGAAGAAGGGTTCGGCCTTCGGGACGATCATCGGTGTGGTCCTGGCGATCATTGCGATCGTCGTGTTGATCGCCGTGCTGATGAACTTGTCGTCCGACGACGACACAACGAGCACCACAGCTCCAGCGACTACGACAGAGGCCCCAGCCACCACCGCACCTGCGGACGGCTGAGTCGACGGCGCGGCGAACCATACGAAGTGGTTCGCCGTTGAGACGAAGACTGAGAGAGGCGGTTTCCACACGGAAGCCGCCTCTCCGCGTCCAAGAGGCAACGACCGCCACGACCGGCGGCACAATGGCGCTGTGGCCAGCAGGCGCCGACAAGAGAACATGCGATCAATCGAATCCGCATCAGTCGCGGGTGTGGTCTACGCCGTTCTCACGGTCATCGGGCTCTATCTCCTCAGTCCCCCACCGATCTGACCCGCTCCATCGAATCAGTCACGGCCTAGGCCGAGGATCCCGGGACTCGAACGACGCTCCTCGTCGGTCTCAACCTCGTGTCGATCGCATCGGTCGCGTTTCTGCGGTTTGTCGCCTTCATTCGCAGGAGGATCGGAGACTGGGAAGACCAATTCTTCGCGACAGTATTCCTCGGCTCGGCCACCCGCTGTGTGACGACGTTCATCTTCGGCACGGTCGCCCTCGCAGCCCATGCGCTCGCATTCTCGGTGATCGAAAATGCTGTGGTGGACGAGGCGTCGATCACACCGGCGGTCGGCACCGCATCTGGACTCATCCTCGTTGTTGCCGCGCGGCTGCAGGCGGTCTTCATGCTCACAACCTCCACACTGGTCAAACGGGCAAAGGTACTCCCGAACTGGCTCGCCTCCGTCGGGTATGCGGGGGCGGTCGCCCTCTTTCTGTTCCCGCTGGTCTCCGACCCGGTCGGACTGACGTTCCCGGTGTGGGTCTTGTTCGTGAGCGTGACCATCGCCTTCACTCGATCGCAACTCCCGTCCGAGTGACCGCACCTGGTGGCTCTCCGTCAGCGTGGACCGGGACGCGGGAGAGGCGACCCGCGTACGAGGCCGCCTCTCCGTCTTGACTGTTGAGGAGTCTTCTACCAGGGACGGCTGAGCACGCCACCGAGCAGGACCGATACCAGGATGCCCGCGGGCAGCGTCCCCATGTAGGACAGTTCCCACCCGATGTTGCCGAAGAACAGCATCAGCAGCCACGTGGCCGGGAATGTGAAGATCGCGAACGCGATAAACGCCGCGAGCATCGCCTTCAAGAAGTCGCCCATCGTCTGTCTCCTTCGTTGGTGTGGTCGGTCGAACGCTACCAGAACTCCCGTGACCCTTGGGGTACCTGGGATGCGCGGCGCGGGAGGCCAATCGGGAACTCCTCCCGTCGGTACCGTGGATCAAACGGAACTGTCTCTACGATGGTCCGATGACCACATGGATCGAGGCGAATCTCGGATTCTCGCCGGACCTCACGCGTCGCATTGCCGCCACGATCGTCCTCATCATCGTCATCGTTGTCCTCCGGTGGTTCATGGCTCGTTGGCTGAGCCGGACCGTCTCCGACGGCGAACTCTTGTTCAGGTCGCGAAAGGCACTCACGTACATCTCCACCGCGGTTCTCGTTCTCCTTCTGACCTGGATCTGGCTGCCATTCGTCGAGGATCTCGGGACGTTCATCGGCCTGCTCAGCGCTGGTCTCGTTATTGCGCTGGCCGATGTCTTCATGGACCTTGCCGGATGGGTGTTCATCATGTTCCGGCGGCCATTCAAGGTCGGGGATCGCATCGAGATCGACGGCACCGCCGGAGATGTCATCGACATCCGAGCGTTCCGTTTCACACTGCTCGAGATCAGAAACTGGGTTGATGCGGACCAGGCGACCGGCCGTCTGGTGCATGTCCCGAACGGGAAGCTCTTCAAGAACGCTGCTGCGAACTACACCGAAGGGTTCTTCCACATCTGGCACGAGATCCCCGTCCTGGTTACCTTCGAATCGGATCGGCACCGAGCAGAAGAGATCCTCCGCGAGGCGATTGCACCCCTTGCCATCAGCGAGGAGGAGCTTCGCCTCCACCAGGAGATCGCCACTGCGGAGCACGACTACTTCATCAAGTTTCGGGAGCTGGGACCAGCGATATATGTGTCGACACGCGACAGCGGCGTTCTCCTGACCGTGCGACTGCTCGTGGAGGCGCGCCAACGCCGCAATGTGGACGATCGGTTCTGGCGGGCGACTCTGGAGGCGTTCGACGCCGAAACCACCGTGGCGCTCGCCTATCCGACGAGACGGGCCTACCTCGACGACCCGCTCGTTGTGCACACCGAAGGCGCCTAATCAGCGGAACGTCGGGTGATGGACTCGCCCGCTCACCGGCCGACCGACCGTCGCAGAGGCCCGGATCAGCGCCCAGACGCTATCCCTGCTGGCTCATCAGCGCGTCGAGCTCTGCTCGCGCCGACTCAACGCGAACGCGAGCCTTCAGGGTGCGCCGAAGCACGGTATCTGCCCATCGAGTCAGCTCCTCGAGCTCAGCCGCGGTCACCGGCTCATCGGCCTCCAGTCGCAAGCTCGCCGAATCGACCTCTGCGGTTGCCTCCGCGAGGCGCCTTTCGAGGGTCTTGAGCCGGGCCTCGGCCTCCGCAAGGTTGTCCTCAGCCTGGGTGAGCGACCGGTGATGGCCGGACTCCGGCCCGGCGAGGAGGTCCACCGGCTCGCCGGCAAGAACGGCAACGGTCATCGGAAGTCGCTCGAGCAGTCGATTGAGGTCGCCACCGAGCGCGTCGAGTGTGTCGTCCCGACGGATCCGCATGGTGACGAACACAATGGCCGCGTCGGCACACGACCGCACGATCGCCGCCTGATCAGGTTCGACCAGACAGACAACCTCAGCCGGGATGCGTGCCTCGTCCAGCATCGATTCGAGTTCAGCCTTGGTCACCGATAGGTCGGCCGCACCAACGCCAACGAGCAGGCGGATCTTCGCACGTGCCCAGACGTCCGTTCGAGTGAATAGATACGCGGAGAGGAGAGCAAGCCGACTCGAATCATCCCCACTCCACCAGACGTCAATACGACGATTGCGCCGCTCACGAGCGCTGAGCGCGCCCCACCGCTGCTCGTCGCTCGACATGGCGACGACGTTCACACCGAGGCGCGCAATGTCGCGCAACGATCGCACATAGAGCACACGGCGCTCTTCGGGTGGATGCTCCGGCCAACCGAACAGGGCTGTGTTCGCACGCAGCGCTCCAACCCCGGTCGCTTGGACCACGACCGGAAGCGCCTCCAGCCCGTCGACAGCCAGCACAACCCGCGAGTAGATATCAAGACCGAGTTCCTCGATCTCCGATCGAAGTTGCGCAGCGGCAGCATCGCGCTCGCGGCGCATGATGGCGCCATCCCCTTGCATCACTCGCATGGCGATGGTGAAGCCGCTCCCACCCTCGAGCCAGGCGGCGAAGCGAATCAAGCGCTCTCGCCGCGCCGGATCTGCCGAGAACGCGAGGATCTGCGGCCGCCAATTCCTGGCGTGCTGCTCTTCATTCGAGAGGGCGCGGATGCTCGTCATCGCTCGCTGGAAGTGGTGCGAGGAAGCCGAATCGGCCCATCGTTCCGGCCCGGATCGACGGGAGAGATATTGGTAGACGACGAACAGGACCAACAGCGCCGCCGCACCGGCGATGACGTTGATCGCCAGCATCGCCCCGAGGCACGCCACGGCGCCGAGGAGGCTGAGCCGCTGATCGAAGAACCGGAATCGTGGCCGGAACGAAGGACTCTTGGCCCGTGCCTCCGAGTAGGTCGCATAGTTCAGCAAGCCATAGGAGATGAGGAAGAACATCGAGACGACGGCTGCGATGGCGTCGAGGCTCCCGAGGCCGAGGGTCAGGATTGCGATGGCGAACGACAGGATGGCGGCCAGGCGCGGGTTCGACTGAGGGCCGTGGCCCTTGGCGAAGATGTTCAGCACCGGGAACACACGGTCTGATGCCAGTGATTGGAGAATGCGCGGCGCACCGAGGAACGAGGCCATCGCCGAAGACAGGGTCGCGGCAATCACCCCAATAACGATGAGTGGGCCGATGATCGCGATCGACCGCATCGCGTCCCCGGCGTCGTCGATCAGCAGGATCTGGGGCACCGACGCAGCGAGGATGATCGCCACCGTGACGTAGACGATCGTCGAAAGGCCGACAGCGGCGAAGGTGCCGCGGGGAAGGCTCTTCGCCGGGTCCTTCAGATCGCCCGACATGCTGACCCCTTGCGTGAATCCGGTCACAGCGGGGAAGAAGATCGCAAACACGGCCCAGAATCCGAGCGCCTCGGGTGGTGGGCTCCAGCCATCGGAGAGAACTACTGACTCGACCGAACCGAATGCCCCGGCGTAGAACGACAGCAGGGCGGCAATCAGAAATGCCATCACCACGAACTGGAAGCGACTGGCAACGTCGGCGCCGGCCCAGACAAAACCGGCGAGCAGGAAGACGGCAAACAGGGCGATGATCTGGACCGCGATCTTGGAGTCGAAACCGAGGAGATCTGCGGTGATCTCGCCGAAGCCGATGGCGTAAAAGCCAACCGACACCGACTGGGCGAGGAAGAGCACGACGCCGATGGCACCGCCGAACTCGACGCCAAGCGTCCGAGAGATGAGGTAGTAGTCGCCCCCGCCCTTCACCTCGATGTTGGTGGCGATGGCGGCAAGCGAGATGCTGGTCAGGACCGCGACCCCGGTCGCCAGGGCGATAATGATCAGCGTCTGGGTGAGCCCGGCATTCCCCACGACGAACCCCATCCGCAGGAACAGGATGATCCCGAGGATGGTGAGGATGGACGGCGTGAAGACACCCGCAAAGGTGCCGAGCGTCCCCTGCTGTGTCGAACGGTTTGCTGCCATGGCGCCATTCTGCCGTACTACGCGCCACCAGCGTGGCCATCACCACACACAGCGAACCCAGGATTCTCCACCTTGCATGTGACGCCGACAGCCCGCGGAATGAGATGGTGCGCGGCCCCGTCTCATTCTGCAGGCCCACGGCGCCACATAGGATGTCGAGAACCCTGGGTTCGCGGCGTGTTCGGCCGTTGGGGGGTGTGTGGTGAGGGCCCAAACCGGGCGCGGCCATCCGGCGCTAGTGTCCCCTATTCCCAGAAGAGTGGAGGACTCTGGTGGCGACCGACACGGCGACGAAGACCGATGCGCCGACCGGGTTCGCCCGGATCATGCCGATCTTCCATTGGCTGCCGAATTACGACAAGGCGTGGCTGAAGGCCGACCTGATCGCGGGCCTCTCCGTCTGGGCGCTGATGGTGCCGACCTCGCTCGGCTACGCAACGATCAGCGGCGTGCCGGTCCAGTACGGCCTCTACGCAGCCGCGGCCGGCCTGATCGGATTCGCACTCTTCACGACATCGAAGCAGGTGACACAGGGCCCGAGCTCTTCGACCGCCGCGGTCCTTGGCGCCGCCGTCCTCGCCGTCGCCGCTTCTGGTTCTGATGAGGCGATTCAGTTGGCGGCTTCGATCGTGCTGGTGGCCGGTGCTCTCTTCGTCGTCATGTATGTGCTGAAGATGGGCTGGATCTCAGACTTCCTCGCCGCGAGCGTCCTGACCGGGTTTGTCTTCGGTGTGGCCATCAACGTCGCAGCCGGCGAACTGTTCAAGATCACCGGAACGGAGAAGGGAGGCTCGAACACGTGGCAGAAGCTGTGGACGTGGATCACGGAGCTTTCGGATGCCGACGGCACCACGGTCGTCGTGGGCGTCGGCGCGCTCCTTCTCGTGTTTGGCATCGGCTTCTACGCACCGAAGGTGCCGGGTGCGCTCCTCGCGGTCATCCTCGGCATCATCGCGACGGTGATCCTCGACCTTGGCGATCGGGGTGTCGAACTCATCGCGGAGGTCCCCAGTGGCCTCCCTGCTGTAGTCCTCCCGGATCTTGGCTATATCGCCGACAACTTCGTAACGATCATCACCGGCGCGGTTGGCCTCCTCCTGATCGGCTTCTCCGTGACAACGGCTGCCGTGCGCGACTACGCAACCAAACATAACTACCGCATCGACATCAACCAGGAACTCCTGGCCCAGGGTGTGTCGAATGTCTCGTCCGGTCTCTTCCAGGGAATCTTCGACAACGGAAGCCTCTCCAAGAGCCCGGTCAACGACCAGGCAGGCGCCAAGTCACAGGTGTCGAACCTGTTCCAGGCCGTACTCATCATCCTGACGCTGCTGTTCCTCGCCCCGATGTTCTCCAAGCTCCCCGAGGCAGTGCTGGGAGCGATCATCATTCAGGCCGTCGTCATGGGGATGATGGACGTCGGTGAGATGAAGCGCCTCTACGTCGTCAAGCGGTTCGAGTTCTGGGCTGCCATGGCGGCGCTGCTCGGCGTCATGACGTTCGGCATCTTGCAGGGGGTCTTCATTGGTGTCGGCCTGTCGCTTCTCTGGCTGATCGCGGTTGCCTCACTTCCATACATCCCGGAACTCGGTCGCAAGAAGGGAACGCACGCGTTCTACGACTTGAAGAACCACCCGGACGGCGAGACGTTCCCGGGCCTCGCCATCGTGCGGTTCGACGGCGGCCTGTTCTTCGTGAACTCCGGTGCGCTGGGTGACCACCTCCGCGACATCCGGATCCGCGAGGGGTCCAACCTCACCGGTGTGATCCTGAGCATGGAGGGCGTCGACTTCATCGACACCGAAGGCGCGGACACGATCAAGGCCCTTGCCGAGGCCGGTCAACAGCACGACATCGATTTGCACCTGGCCCGCGTGAAGCCGCAGGTGGCCGAGGTGCTCAAACGCGATGGCCTCCTCGACGTCATGCCAAAGGAGCACTTCCACAGCGACATCTCCGCTGCCGTCCGGATGCACCTCGAGCGATACCCGGCAGACGCGCCATCCGCGCCCGACGACGAGTAGGACCGGCGCGGGTCGCGGTCGTGCCGAGAGCGCACGCCATTGAACGCTGCGAACCCAAGGTTCTACGCATCCTATGTGGCGCCGTGGGCCCACAGAATGGAGAGGGTCGCGTCGCCAGCCCATTCCGCGGGCTGTCGGCGTCATACACAAGGTGGAGAACCCTGGGTTCGCGAAGGAATGCCGCGAGATTGTCCGCCGATCGGCGGTACTATCGACGAACAACGATGAAGAACACCAACCACCTCCGCTGTCTGGCCTGCGCTTGCGCACGCACAACCGCGGAACGATGTTGCTGTCCCTGACTCCCCCAAGACCCTGACGCACACGGCCCGCGGCACCTCGCCCGGGCCTTTTCCTATGGAGGATCCCCACGATGGGACACATACTTCCCGACATCACCAAGACGATCGGCGGCACTCCGCTCGTCGAACTCAGACACCTCTCACCTGAAGGCGGCGCTCGCATCGTCGCGAAGGTCGAGTCATTCAACCCGCTCTCCAGCATCAAAGACCGGATCGGCCTCAACATGATCGAATCCGCCGAGCGGGCAGGCGCCGCCCGCCCGGGCGAGACCACGCTCGTCGAGCCAACGAGCGGCAATACCGGGATCGGTCTCGCTTCCGTGGCAGCTGCCAAGGGCTACCGCCTCGTACTAACCATGCCAGAGACGATGAGCATTGAACGGCGCCAACTCCTCAGCCTGCTCGGAGCCGAAGTGGTGCTCACCGACGGAACGACCGGCATGAACGGCGCCATCGCGCAAGCCGAACAACTTGCCGGTGAGATCCCAGATGCGGTGATGCTTCGGCAGTTCTCAAACCCCGCCAATCCCGAGATTCATCGCCTCACGACGGCGGAGGAAATCTGGGCCGATACGGATGGCAAAGTCGACATCTTCGTCGCCGGTGTCGGAACCGGCGGCACCATCACCGGTGTCGGCGAGGTCCTCAAGGATCGGAAACCCACGGTGCGCGTGGTGGCCGTCGAGCCTGCCGATTCCCCCGTCCTCTCGGGTGGTCAGCCGGGCCCGCACAAAATCCAGGGCATCGGCGCAGGGTTCGTACCCAACGTCCTGCGAACGGACCTCATCGACGAGATCATCACGATCGACAACGACAACGCCTTCGACACCGCCCGCGCCCTCGCCCGCGAGGAGGGGATCCTTGCCGGAATCTCCAGCGGAGCTGCGCTCTCGGCCGCCCTCACCGTCGCCAAGCGACCCGAGAACTCGGGGAAGCTCCTCGTGGTGATCCTGCCGGATACTGGCGAACGGTATCTCTCGGCAGGTCTCGCGCAGAGTGACGAAACGAGGGTCGCGCCGTGACTCGCCAGGGCTCAACCCGAACGAACGGCGTCAAGCGACCGAAGCGATTGTGGCTTCGCCTCTGGGGGAGGCTCGGCGAAGACATCCAGGCGGTCTTCGACCGCGACCCTGCGGCCCGCAGCGTCACCGAGGTGTTGTTCCTCTATCCCGGACTCCATGCGGTGACGATGCACCGTCTGGCTCACCGCCTGTGGACGAGGGGTCATCCATTCGGCGCGCGATTCATCAGCCAGTTGAGCCGCGCCGTGACCGGCATCGAGATCCACCCTGGTGCCACGATCGGGCGACGATTCGTCATCGATCACGGCATGGGTGTCGTGATCGGCGAGACCGCCGAGGTCGGCGACGACGTGATGCTGTACCAAGGCGTGACGCTGGGCGGAACCAGCCTCAAGCGGAAGAAGCGCCACCCAACCCTCGGCGATGGTGTTGTGGTCGGTGCTGGCGGGAAGGTCCTCGGCGCCGTCAACGTCGGGTCTCACGCCCGCGTGGGGGCAGGCGCCGTAGTCGTCAAGGACGTGCCGCCCGGTTCAACCGTTGTAGGCCTGGCCGGTCGTGTGATCGACGAGCACGTCCCGGGATCGCCAACGCTGAGCATGGCGCTCGAAGAGAGCGGCGATGACCATGCGGTCCGGGTGATCGAGGTCCTCTTCGAACGGGTAGAGCAACTCGAAGAGCGCGTCAACGGCGACGGCGATGTCGATCAGATCGCCCTTACACCGGCGCTCATCCAAGGGGAAGGCATCTGAAAGGTCGCCGAGTTCCGGGTATCGGCCTGATCGCGATCCTCGGGTCAGTTCGACGAGATGCGGCTGCCGACCTTCGTGGCATGCCTCTTGAGGAACGCATTGAGCGTCGCCCCGATCAGCGAGATGCCGCTGAAGATGTAGAAGACGGTGAAGATCTTCGAGAGGTCGGTGCTTGGGGAGAGATCGCCGAAACCGACCGTGGTCAGGGTGACCGAACTGAAGTAGAAGGAATCGACCCAACTCCAATCCTCGATGATGCGATAGACGACGGTTCCAATCAGGAGAACCATCAGCGCCAGGCCGGCGAGGTACCGGAACGCGTTCCTATTCCACGCCTGGCTCGCCGTCTGTGCCTTCGTTGGTACCTGAGGTGTATCCGTCATCGCCGATGGCCTTCTCCTCATCATCACCGATTGCTCGGAGTCGGCCCGCCCGGACCTCGATCTTCGCATCGCTGCGGGCATCGTACCCGACACCGCCAATCCCTACGTCGCCTCGCCCATGCCTGCTCCCCTTCGAATCCAATCCGTCAGGAGACCCAGCAGGCGTGCCCGCCGGAGAGGCTGGTGGCAGCGGCGCCTCTCGAGCGGCGCTAGTCCTCGGCCATTGGGACGCCGAGTCTCACGATCTCTGAAGGAGCACGTTTCTGCCTGAGGAGGCGGGACATGAGCTTCATGGCTGGGTCGACATGCTTGAAGAACGCCTTGTAGCTCGAACAGAGATAGTTGAGGCCCTCCTCGCCGTCGGGGGTGGTCGTGAACCGATTTCGCGGGCAGCCACCGTGGCAGGCGAACCGCACATCACAGTCGAGACAGAACTGCGGCAGTGTGTCCCGCTTGTCCATCCCGAACTTCCGCTGCTGGTCCGATGAGACCAACTCGATCATCGGCGTCTCGGCGATGTTGCCGAGCAGGTAGTCGGGTTCGACAAAGTGGTCGCATGAGTAGAGGTCGCCGTTGTGCTCGACCGCCAGCGCAAGGCCGCATGTCTCAGAGAAGACACACAGGGCACCCGGCTCGCCGTGCCAGTTGGCGAGCGAGGTGTCGAACATCTGTACGTAGACCTCTCCGACGTCGCTCTTCACCCACTCGTCGAACACATCGATGAGGAACTGACCGTAGGCTTCCGGCCCGACGCTGCGTTCCGTGACGTAGGTCCCCTGCTGCGTGTAGAGCGGCCGTTTGTCGGTGCGCTCGGTGCTCCACCCCAGGTTCGCGATCGGCAGCAGCGTCTCGGTCGCCCGCTCAATGATCGGGATGAACTGGATGAACTGGACCCCCATTTCGTCGCGGAAGAACCGGTACACGTCCGCGCCGCGATCCTGGTTGGCGTCGTGCACGGTGCACAACACGTTCACATCGACTTCGGCAGCCTGCAGGTGGGCGTAGCCCGCCATCACCCGATCGAACGAACCGCCTCCCCGCTTGTCCACCCGATACGTGTCGTGCAGGTCGCGCGGGCCATCGACCGACAGACCGACGAGGAAGTTGTTCTCTTTGAAGAAAACAGCCCAACGCTCGTCGATCAGCACACCGTTCGTCTGGATCGTGTAGTCGACGCGTTGCGTCGGGCGGCGATACTGCTCGACCAGTTCCACGGACCGTCTGAAGAAATCGAGGCCCATCATCGTGGGCTCGCCACCCTGCCAGGCAACCGTCACCTCGGGCGTACGATGCGATTCGAGGAGTTGTCGGACGTACTCCTCCAGCATGTCGTCAGCCATCCGGAAACGGTCCCCTGGGTACAGCATCTCCTTTGAGAGGAAGAAGCAGTACTCGCAGTCCAGATTGCAGATCGGACCCGTCGGCTTCGCCAGAAGATGGAACGCGGGCGGCGGCCCTTGCATGGTCAACATCGCGCGCTCCTCCGCTGGCTCGATCCCATCATGGTCCTGCGAATGCCGCTGCGTGGCCACCCCAGCATCGCTGCCAACGAAGCCAATGCGGGCTGGAACCGACAGCGCACGGCGCGCCGTCGTCGCCAATCAAGCCGGGGGGCAGGCCGACGCCCCGGGATGAACGCTCGGGTGGACCGGACCGGACGTGCTGCCCTACTTCACCAGTTCGAAGTCGCTAAGCACCCAGGACTTGTCGATGCACCCCTCCAGCGGGCCGAAGAACCGGAAAACCACGAAGAAGCCCATGGACGGGTCGGTCTTGACCCAGTTCTTCTCCTTGCCTTCGGGTGCCGTTGCCCCGAAGTAGACGTCGACCGATCCGTCGTCGTTGGCGTCCGGCTTGCTGAGTGTGCCCACCGTGATGGGACCACCGGAATCGAGCAGGCTGCGACTGGTTGGGTCATACGCCGTCACCGCCCAGAACCGCTTGACGGGCGGGTTCGCCGGGACGCGCAGTCGGTAGTTCTTGCCGCCGTCGAGGAAGACCCCGTCCTCGTCCCGGATGCCGGTGAGATACGACGTACCCACGCCAGGGGTCGTCGAGCAGCGCCGTCGGCCCGCATTGGATGATCTCGTTCGGCATCTCGTAGACGGAGCCGTCTTCGGGAGCCGGTTCGAAGTCCTTCGACGTCGCCCTCTTTCCTGCCGAATCGAACAGGTTCCTGGTTTCTCCTGGTTGCGTCATCGGTGTCCTCTTCAGATTGTCTCTGCTCGGTTCATCGTTCGATCTGTGTTGCACGAGCGGTTGTCATCGTCATGCGATCTCAACGTGCTGCAGAATCCCGCTACCCGACCGCCTCGACGTCATTGGGCACCCACGTCTTGTCATTGAAGGCGTTGAGCGGGCCGTGGCAGCGGACGCACATGTCATCGAGCATGCCGGGCGGCACGTCGACAACAATCGGTCCGTCCTTCTTCAAGTCGAGGAAGCACCAGGCGTAGAGCGTTGAGGTGTTGAAGGTGAGTACGAAGGACTTGGAGTCGGCCAACTGCTCCCAGATGAGAACCTGGTTGCACGCCGTGAGGCCGAGTGCGCGCTGGCCCTTACGGATGTTGAACATGGAGACGGCGGGGATCATCTTGATGAACACTTCCACGGCCCGGGCCCGGTCCACGTAGTCGAAGATCGTGTCGACGGTCTCCTTGGGTGGCACGCCGTCGAAGAAGTCGAGTTTGCCGATCGGCGTGTCGACTTCGTCAGGCGTAGTGATCTGGTTCGGGATGAGCGTCGTCATCTTCAGAACCGGTGGTCTCGTTGCCATCGTGCGTCTCCTCCGCTCGGCATGGGCTCGTTCCACACTGCCGATCAAGTATCAACCCGGAGACGCGACACCGCATCACCCGAAACGGGTACCACTCTTCGCCGCACGCGACGAGGCTCGCCGCCACCAGGTATCCCGACGGCGGCGAGCCTCAAGCGATTCGGGTACTCACCGTGCCCGCGCGGTCGAGCGCGGTTTTGAACCTGCAACATCGTGCGGCCGATTGGCGGTCGATCGCCAACCTGGATGGAAGGAGCGCGTCCTCCGGGATCGGGTGGTACGCGGGATCACCAATCAGG
>CAWIHT010000017.1:0-72574 GCA_963836085.1 uncultured Actinomycetota bacterium | reverse complement strand
CTTGTAAGCCCGCTCGCCGGTCAGCAGGATCGAAGAGATGTGGGTTTGGAGGTGGACGATCTCGTCAACCGGGTGGGGGTAGGCCTCCGGGTTGAGCAGCCCCTTGACGATCGTTGCGTGATCCATGTGTATCGATTCTGTTGCCGCTGTCGGTGTCGGCCGCGGTCTACCCTAAGCGGCCATTGGCCCTTCGGCGTGATTCGAGGGGACCCGCACCAAGCTGCCCAAGGAGCACCACAGCAATGCGTCGCCGTCGCTTCACCTCTGAATCGGTCTCGATGGGACACCCGGACAAGGTCGCCGACCGCATCAGCGACTCCGTGCTCGACTATGCGCTCAGTTTTGATCCCCATGCGCGGGTGGCGTGCGAGACGTTCATCACCGGTGGGCTCCTCATCATTGGCGGTGAGATCCGCGCACTCGATCTCCCCGCCGATCTCGACGAACAGATCGAACAGCGAGCTCGGGACACCATCCGCCGTATCGGCTACTCGGGTCCCGGGACGGGGTTCGATCCGGACGGAGCCGAGATTCGAGTCGTCATGCAGGAGCAGTCACTGGACATCGCTCGCGGCGTCGACCGTGACAAGGCGCTCGGCGCCGGTGACCAAGGCCTGATGTTCGGGTACGCCACGAACGAGACTGAAGAGCTGATGCCACTGCCGATCGTCCTCTCCCACCGCCTCGTCGCTCAACAGGCAGCAGTGCGCGAGGCGGGCCTCGTCGAGGGACTCCGACCCGATGCGAAGTCGCAGATCACGGTGACGTGGGATGACGACGGGCCCAAGCGCGTCGAGTCGGTGCTTCTGTCGACGCAGCACCATCCGATGTGGAACGATCGCCAGGACGATCTCCGTGAACTCGTCGTCGAACAGGTGGTCAAGCCGGCGATGGGTGAGTGGTGGAACGATGGAGCGACGGTGCTGTTCAACCCCACAGGGAGGTTCGAGACCGGCGGACCCGAGGGTGATACCGGCCTGACCGGGCGCAAGATCATCGTCGACACCTACGGCGGATGGGCCCGCCACGGCGGCGGTGCATTCTCTGGCAAAGACAGCTCGAAGGTCGACCGCTCGGCCTCGTACATGGCCCGGTACGTAGCCAAGAATGTTGTCGCTGCCGGCCTTGCCGACGAATGCGAACTCCGGCTCTCCTATGCCATAGGTGTCGCCGACCCGACGGCTGTCTCGATCGACTGCCACGGCACCGCACGCGTCGACGAGTCGCTGATTGAAGACGCCGTCTTGAACGTGTTTGACCTGACGCCGAGCGGGATCATCGCTCAACTTGATCTTGCGCATCCGATCTTCGAACCGACCGCCTACCACGGACACTTCGGACGTCGACCCGGCGAAGCCGGACCGGGCACGTTCACGTGGGAAAACACCGACCGCACCAACGACCTGAGGTCGGCAACGGGCGCCTAGCACGGGCCTTCGTGTCTACGAACGCCGCTCGGGTTGTGACGGATCAGTGCGCTGGGCAAATGACGCCCCGCACGGATGTGCGCATGCACGATCCGCACCCGTGCATCCCGTATCCCTGTTCAACTGTGGCTCCCGACGCATGCCATTCCTCTGCACGTCGGCACGTCCGGCATCCGTTCTGGTGGCACCCAGACGGGTTGCCGATATGAGGCTGCCATCGTTCCCGAAAGGCCTTTTGGCCCTTGTCGCTGGTGACCCCCTCCCCTAAACCAGGGATGAGGCATATTCGGCGAAGGCGGGGTCTATGACAGACCGGGGGTCGTGTCATCTGTTTTGCTGGAATGCCTCGTCCCAATTGACTGTGTGCTGGCTGCCCGCGCAGGGCGGACCGACCACCGTTGGATCCACGGCGTGATTGCCCACGCCACACTTTGAGAGGAACCATTGATGATGGCCACGCGCCCGATTTCCCTCCTGCCCTTCGAGAAGGCACCGCACATCTTGGTGCGCAACGCCCTTCAGATCCTTCTCGTGATGGCGATGATCGCCGCCACGTTGATCGTGCTGCCTTCGCGGCGGAAGCGGGCGTTCCTGTGTCATTCCAGGAAGGCGTCGATGGGTATTCGGGGACGGCGGACACGATATTGAACGAGGGCGCACCGGATGCCGACAACTCGGCAAACACCACACTCATCGTTGATCTCCTCAACAACGTCCCCGAGTCGGAGGTGAAGCAAGTCTTGCTTCGCTTCGACGGCATCTTCGGCAGCGCCGCGGGACAGATCCCCCTCGGATCAACGATCAGTTCGGCGACTCTCGGCATCAATGTCACGAACACGAGCGATGTCGGTGCCGACCTCTACCGCATGCTGGAGCCGTGGTCGGACATCGATTCGTGGTCGGATTGGGGCAACGGGATCGATACCGACGATCTCGAAGCCGCTTCGGTGTCGGAGAGCGGAAGCCCGGGGAGCGGGCTTGGCGCGGCTGAGATCGACGTAACGGCCGACCTCCAGGCCTGGTCGGATGGTGACCCCAATCACGGGTGGGTCTGGATGCAGGACGCCGACGACTCATGGCAGTTCGACTCGTCGGAGGATGGCACGGCTACGAACCGGCCGGTCTTGACGGTGAGATTCACCGATCCGGACGTCAGCTCGATTGCTGTCACAGTGAGCCAGAGCTCCGACGACGCCGAAGAGTTGGTCAGCGGCGGTACGCAGGATCCAGGGAACATGTCCCTGACGAGCACCGATCTGGAGATCGTCACGGACGGAGTGCTGAATCAGTTGGTCGGGATTCGATTTGCCGGAGTCGCGATTCCGGCAGGTGCTGTGATCACCGCTGCCTACATCGATTTCGAAGTCGACGAGACATCCTCCGGAACGACGTCCGTCTACATCCACGGCGAAGCCACGGACGACGCGACGACATTCACAGACGTGGCCGAGAACATCTCGACTCGACCAACGACTTCTGCTTGGGTGGACTGGTCACCGGGTGATTGGAACGCGGTTGACGCCCCGCAGGCGACGAGCGACATCTCCCCGGTCGTTCAAGAGATTGTTGACCGCGCCGGGTGGTCCAGCGGCAACGCCCTGGCGTTCATCATTGGCGGCATTGGCACGCGCGTGGCGAAGTCCTACGACTTTGACAGCGGCAATGGGGCTCCGATGCTCGTCGTCGAGTACACCCTGGATCCGACGATCAGTGTGTCGGGGACACCGTTGAGTGAGTTCAGCAGTGAGCCGGTTGTGCCGTCCGACGAGCAGTCGTATTCGGTGGTTGGCAGGAATCTGACCGAGGACATCACAGTGACGGCGCCGGCCGATTTCGAGGTGTCGCTGTCGAGTGGTGGCACGTTTGGTCCTTCGGTGGCGTTGCCTGCTGCGGGTGGTGATGTGTTCGTGCGGATGAATGCGGCGTCTGAGGGCACCCCGTTTGGCGATATTGAGCATACGAGTGCGGGTGCGTCGACGGTGAATGTCGGCGTGTCGGGTTCGGTTGTGGCGATCCCTGATGTGTGGGTTGCGTATAACGACATGAATACGCTTGGTGGTGCTGCGAATCCGCCGGATGTGACGGATTTCGACTATTCCGAGTCGGGTTCGTTGGTGGACTCCGTCTCCGGGACGGTGTTGCCGGTGACGGTGTCTGGTACCACGGTGGGTACTGTGACCTCGCATCCGGATGGTGGTCCGGTCGCGAATCCGGTGTCTGACGCGTCTCTGGCGTTTGACGAGATTGTGGATCTGGCCGGGACGGATCAGTTGGAGACAGGCGAATCGGCGACGTTGACGTTCTCCGGGTTGGAGTCGTCGGAGCGGTATTCGGTGACGTTGTCAGCGAACCGGTACAACGAGGCCAACAACACGCCTGGCTATCCGGGCGAGCGGTGGACGCGGGTGACGATTGATGGCGTGGCTGCGTCGACAGCTGACTCGTCAACGGGCGTTGTGGTGAATCCGGATGGTTCGGTGTCGTTCTCGATTGGTGACAACTCTCAGGATGGGAATGTCGCACGGTGGATCGATATCGATCCGGGCCCCGATGGTGAGTTCACGGTGACCTCCGAATGGGACGAGGCGTATCCCGGTACCAAGGGCTATGCAATGGCGGCGTTCATGTTGGAGACGTATTCGGATACGGACGTCACGCCTCCGGCTGTGAATCTGGTGACACCGGCCGATGGTGCGTCATACAACCAGGGCGACGTCGTGACGATCGACTACTCGTGTGGTGACCTCGAATCGAACATCACGTCATGTGACGGTCCGCTTGCGGATGGTTCACCGCTCGACACGTCGACGCTCGGCGCCGGCATCGAGTTCACAGTGAACGCCGAGAACGGCGCCGAGTCGACGACCGAGGTGACACACACCTACGACATCGTCGAGGCACCCACGACGGTTGAGGTTCGTGTGAACCATGACGACGATGACGCTGAAGAGGATCTCGACGGGACCAATGCTGGGTTTGTGGATCTGGACAGTTCGGACCTGGAGTTTGTGCGTGATCTCGATACGGCCAATGTCGGTGATCAGATGGTTGGTATGCGGTTCCAGGGTGTCGGAGTGCCGCAGGGTGCGACGATTACGGCCGCGTATCTTGAGTTCACGGTTGATGAGTTGGATACCATCGATCCGACGGTGTTGTGGATCTCAGGGGAGGACGTCGACGACGCCCTGAGGTTCGAGGCGACGAGCGCCAACATCACGTCTCGGACGCAGACGGCTGCTGACGCGTTGTGGGAACCGGATGCGTGGACGTCGATAGGCGGAACACATCAGTCGAGTGATATCTCGCGCGTCGTGCAGGAGATCGTGGACCGTGGCGGATGGGCGAGTGGCAATGCGATGGCACTGTTTGTGAACGGTGAAGGGCAGCGGATCGCCGAAGCGCACGACAGTGAGCCAACAATGGCCCCGTTGTTGCATGTGGAATACGTGATGGAGCCGGTTCCGTTGGCGGCGTCGTTCCAGCAGGGCATCGGTGGCTATGCGGCGACGGTGGACACATTCCTCGACGCTACGGCTACCCCTGACGATCATCGCGATGACGACAACTCGACCGCTGCAACTCTGATTGTCGACCTCGTCACTGAGAACCATATCCTGTTGCGCTTCGATGACATCTTCGGTGGTGAGGCCAGTCAGGTTCCGGCCGGTTCGACGATTGAGGCTGCGACGATTGAGGTCAATGTCACGAACTCGGGTGACGGCGCCGTGTTGCATCGGATGCTCCAGCCGTGGAAGATCGATGAGGCCCAGGTCGATTCCTGGAATAGCTGGGTGAACGGTATCCAGGCCGATGGAGCCGAGGCCGAGGTAGTCGCGGAGAGCAGCACTCCGGGCGGTCTCGTCAAGACCTCAGCGATCGATGTGACCGCGGACCTCCAAGCGTGGGCGGATGGCGCAACGAACTACGGCTGGGCGTTCCTGCCGCCGACGACGGACGACTCGTGGCGGTTCGACTCAGCTGAGGGCACCGTCCCTCCACTTCTGACTGTCGACTACTTCCCACCAGACGAGCCTGGTCCGGAGAATCATTTTGCGGTGGATCCGGTGAATGATCAGGTGGCGGGTTGGCAGTGGCCTGCCGGTGGGTCGGTGTTGGTCGAGATCTACGGTGTTGGTTCGGATGGTTCCGGGTCGCCGTTGGATTCGTGGTCGGTTGATGTTGCTGCGGCTGGTGATCCGGCGATGGAGAATCGTCGGGTCGTTCTGGCTGAATCTGGGTGAGGAGGTTCCTGCGTTCAATTTGGAGCCTGGCATGTTTGTGCGGGTGTCGGATGAGGCAGATCCGGATCCGGTGCCGCCGAAGGAGACGGTGGTGTTGGATCTGGCGGTGACGTTGCCGGTTGATCCTGCTGGGAGTTTTGTGTCCGGGACCGGTGTCGAGGCGAATGGTGACGTGCAGGTGCAGATCCATGTTGAGGGGGCTGTGCCGGTGACGGCCGGGTTCTCGTCTTCGACGGCGTGGTCGGCGACGATGTCGCAGACGCTTGGGTTTGGGGTGAATGGTTCGGCGTGGCAGGAGGAGACGTCGGATCCTGATGGTGATCGGACTGAGGTGTGGTGGCAGACGCCGCAGACGTCGTTCACGGTGGATCCGGTTGGTGATCAGGTGTGGGGTAACGAGTGGACGCCGGGTGCGGTGTCGGTGTCGATTGGCGATTCGTCGTGGCCGGCGGTCGCGGATTCGGGTGGCAACTTCCATCTGGACCTGTCCGGTATCTATGACATCGTGGCGAGTGATCTTGTCGAGGTGTCTGATACGGGATCGTTGTTCAAAGACCATACGGTGACGGCGCTTGAGTTGACGGGTGTCGATCCGGATGCCGATGAGGTGACGGGTATCGCGGCGCAGGATTCTGAGGTGTGGGTCAATATCCACGGTTCGGGGGATCCGGATGTGGTGGCAGTTGCCGATACGAGTGTTACTGACGGGTGGGAATGGGTTGCTGGATTCGCGACGGGTCTGATCGATCCGGAAACAGCCGGGTATGCGTATCAGCCGGACGATGACGGCGACCGGACCCAGATCCAATGGCCGCCGCCGCCGCCGGAGCAGAGTTTTGTGGTGGATCCGGGTTATGGGTCGGTGGTTGACGATTTTGAGGATGGCGTTGCGGATGGGTGGTTTGGTCATGGTGTGATGACTGCTGTTGGGGTTCCGGTGAATCCGAATGGTGGGATGTTTGTGGGGCAGACCAACCTCAACGGTACGGGCGATTGCAATGGCCAGTGGAGTCCGTTTGGTCGTCAGACGCCGGATCGTTTCGGTTATGACTTCTATGTTGAGGGGGACACGTCACATGACAGTGGTTTGGCTGTCCAGCTTCGATCGAGCGATGCTGAGAGTTTCATGGCTCGTATCAGTTACCACAACGGGAATCTGCGTTGGCTCGACGAGTCGACGGGGGTTGTGTATCAACCGATCATGGCGGCGAATGTGGATACGTGGTATCGGATCGAGTTGAGGAACATCGACTGGGTTCTGGGCACGTATGACATTTGGGTTGATGGCGTTGAGCAGTATGTGGGCGCAACGTTTATAGACCCGGTGACGTATATCGACAAGATCCAGGTCTATGGCTGTCCTACGTATTCCGATGCGGTGATGTCTCTGGACAATATTGTCTTGGGTACGAGTCAGCAGAGTGTGCAGGGGCATCAGTGGCCTGCCACTGTGGTTGTGACGTTGACGGTGCAGCATCCTGATGGTCCTGATAGTTGGAGGCCGGTGTTCTATACCGGTTTCGAGGCGTCGGTGGATAGGCCGGATTGGGGTCCGGACCAGACGGGTGTCGATTTCGTGATACCTGATGGTGTCGAGATATTGCCTGGCGATTTGGTGACCTTGACGGGTGACGTGTCAGGGACATCGGTGGAGAAGTCCCATGTGGTGACCGAGTTGGCGTTGACGGCTGTCGATGCGGATGCGAATACGGTGACCGGGGCTGCTGCGGCGGATTCGGATGTGTGGGTCAATATCCACGGGTCGATGGCTGAGGACGAGATGGTGACGGCTGACGGGACGGGTGTGTGGATTGCGCCGTTCGGCGATATTGGTCCTGATACGGCTGGGTATGCGTATCAGCCGGATGATGACGGTGACCAGACGCAGATCCAGTGGCCGACGCAGGCTCCGCAGTATTTCTTCAATGTTGATCCGGTGTCGGATCAGGTGTGGGGTCATCAGTGGAGCGGCGGGGACTTGGAGGTATCGGTTTTCGGTACTGCCGGGAGTGAGTCGTGGACGGTTCCGGTGAGTGACGGTGTGCCGGATGGGGAAGAGCCGGGCGATTTCAATCTCTATCTGAACGATCCGACATTCATGTGGGATCTTGTGGCCGGTGATGTTGTGACGGTGAGTCATCTCGGCGTGTCGGAGACGAAGCGCCATACGGTGACGGCGCTTGAGTTGACGGGTGTCGATCCGGATGCCGATGAGGTGACGGGTCTCGCGGCGCAGGATTCTGAGGTGTGGGTCAATATCCACGGTTCGGGGGATCCGGATGTGGTGGCAGTTGCCGATACGAGTGTTACTGACGGGTGGGAATGGGTTGCTGGATTCGCGACGGGTCTGATCGATCCGGAAACAGCCGGGTATGCGTATCAGCCGGACGATGACGGCGACGCGACCCAGATCCAATGGCCGCCGCCGCCGCCGGAGCAGAGTTTTGTGGTGGATCCGGGTTATGGGTCGGTGGTTGACGATTTTGAGGATGGCGTTGCGGATGGGTGGTTTGGTCATGGTGTGATGACTGCTGTTGGGGTTCCGGTGAATCCGAATGGTGGGATGTTTGTGGGGCAGACCAACCTCAACGGTACGGGCGATTGCAATGGCCAGTGGAGTCCGTTTGGTCGTCAGACGCCGGATCGTTTCGGTTATGACTTCTATGTTGAGGGGGACACGTCACATGACAGTGGTTTGGCTGTCCAGCTTCGATCGAGCGATGCTGAGAGTTTCATGGCTCGTATCAGTTACCACAACGGGAATCTGCGTTGGCTCGACGAGTCGACGGGGGTTGTGTATCAACCGATCATGGCGGCGAATGTGGATACGTGGTATCGGATCGAGTTGAGGAACATCGACTGGGTTCTGGGCACGTATGACATTTGGGTTGATGGCGTTGAGCAGTATGTGGGCGCAACGTTTATAGACCCGGTGACGTATATCGACAAGATCCAGGTCTATGGCTGTCCTACGTATTCCGATGCGGTGATGTCTCTGGACAATATTGTCTTGGGTACGAGTCAGCAGAGTGTGCAGGGGCATCAGTGGCCTGCCACTGTGGTTGTGACGTTGACGGTGCAGCATCCTGATGGTCCTGATAGTTGGAGGCCGGTGTTCTATACCGGTTTCGAGGCGTCGGTGGATAGGCCGGATTGGGGTCCGGACCAGACGGGTGTCGATTTCGTGATACCTGATGGTGTCGAGATATTGCCTGGCGATTTGGTGACCTTGACGGGTGACGTGTCAGGGACATCGGTGGAGAAGTCCCATGTGGTGACCGAGTTGGCGTTGACGGCTGTCGATGCGGATGCGAATACGGTGACCGGGGCTGCTGCGGCGGATTCGGATGTGTGGGTCAATATCCACGGGTCGATGGCTGAGGACGAGATGGTGACGGCTGACGGGACGGGTGTGTGGATTGCGCCGTTCGGCGATATTGGTCCTGATACGGCTGGGTATGCGTATCAGCCGGATGATGACGGTGACCAGACGCAGATCCAGTGGCCGACGCAGGCTCCGCAGTATTTCTTCAATGTTGATCCGGTGTCGGATCAGGTGTGGGGTCATCAGTGGAGCGGCGGGGACTTGGAGGTATCGGTTTTCGGTACTGCCGGGAGTGAGTCGTGGACGGTTCCGGTGAGTGACGGTGTGCCGGATGGGGAAGAGCCGGGCGATTTCAATCTCTATCTGAACGATCCGACATTCATGTGGGATCTTGTGGCCGGTGATGTTGTGACGGTGAGTCATCTCGGCGTGTCGGAGACGAAGCGCCATACGGTGACGGCGCTTGAGTTGACGGGTGTCGATCCGGATGCCGATGAGGTGACGGGTCTCGCGGCGCAGGATTCTGAGGTGTGGGTCAATATCCACGGTTCGGGGGATCCGGATGTGGTGGCAGTTGCCGATACGAGTGTTACTGACGGGTGGGAATGGGTTGCTGGATTCGCGACGGGTCTGATCGATCCGGAAACAGCCGGGTATGCGTATCAGCCGGACGATGACGGCGACGCGACCCAGATCCAATGGCCGCCGCCGCCGCCGGAGCAGAGTTTTGTGGTGGATCCGGGTTATGGGTCGGTGGTTGACGATTTTGAGGATGGCGTTGCGGATGGGTGGTTTGGTCATGGTGTGATGACTGCTGTTGGGGTTCCGGTGAATCCGAATGGTGGGATGTTTGTGGGGCAGACCAACCTCAACGGTACGGGCGATTGCAATGGCCAGTGGAGTCCGTTTGGTCGTCAGACGCCGGATCGTTTCGGTTATGACTTCTATGTTGAGGGGGACACGTCACATGACAGTGGTTTGGCTGTCCAGCTTCGATCGAGCGATGCTGAGAGTTTCATGGCTCGTATCAGTTACCACAACGGGAATCTGCGTTGGCTCGACGAGTCGACGGGGGTTGTGTATCAACCGATCATGGCGGCGAATGTGGATACGTGGTATCGGATCGAGTTGAGGAACATCGACTGGGTTCTGGGCACGTATGACATTTGGGTTGATGGCGTTGAGCAGTATGTGGGCGCAACGTTTATAGACCCGGTGACGTATATCGACAAGATCCAGGTCTATGGCTGTCCTACGTATTCCGATGCGGTGATGTCTCTGGACAATATTGTCTTGGGTACGAGTCAGCAGAGTGTGCAGGGGCATCAGTGGCCTGCCACTGTGGTTGTGACGTTGACGGTGCAGCATCCTGATGGTCCTGATAGTTGGAGGCCGGTGTTCTATACCGGTTTCGAGGCGTCGGTGGATAGGCCGGATTGGGGTCCGGACCAGACGGGTGTCGATTTCGTGATACCTGATGGTGTCGAGATATTGCCTGGCGATTTGGTGACCTTGACGGGTGACGTGTCAGGGACATCGGTGGAGAAGTCCCATGTGGTGACCGAGTTGGCGTTGACGGCTGTCGATGCGGATGCGAATACGGTGACCGGGGCTGCTGCGGCGGATTCGGATGTGTGGGTCAATATCCACGGGTCGATGGCTGAGGACGAGATGGTGACGGCTGACGGGACGGGTGTGTGGATTGCGCCGTTCGGCGATATTGGTCCTGATACGGCTGGGTATGCGTATCAGCCGGATGATGACGGTGACCAGACGCAGATCCAGTGGCCGACGCAGGCTCCGCAGTATTTCTTCAATGTTGATCCGGTGTCGGATCAGGTGTGGGGTCATCAGTGGAGCGGCGGGGACTTGGAGGTATCGGTTTTCGGTACTGCCGGGAGTGAGTCGTGGACGGTTCCGGTGAGTGACGGTGTGCCGGATGGGGAAGAGCCGGGCGATTTCAATCTCTATCTGAACGATCCGACATTCATGTGGGATCTTGTGGCCGGTGATGTTGTGACGGTGAGTCATCTCGGCGTGTCGGAGACGAAGCGCCATACGGTGACGGCGCTTGAGTTGACGGGTGTCGATCCGGATGCCGATGAGGTGACGGGTCTCGCGGCGCAGGATTCTGAGGTGTGGGTCAATATCCACGGTTCGGGGGATCCGGATGTGGTGGCAGTTGCCGATACGAGTGTTACTGACGGGTGGGAATGGGTTGCTGGATTCGCGACGGGTCTGATCGATCCGGAAACAGCCGGGTATGCGTATCAGCCGGACGATGACGGCGACACGATCCCCAGATCCAATGGCAGACAGCACCGGCAATGCCGACAGGCTTGACGGTCACGCCGGTGTCTGCAACCGAACTGCAGGTGACCTGGGACGATGTGGAGTTCGAGCACGGCTACGACCTCGAGGTCGGTCCGACCGGCGGCACGTATGCCCCGGTTGATGGATCACCGTTCGGTGAGGACGAGACGTCGGTTCTCGATACCGGTCTGTCCGAGGCACCGAGTACTGCTACGTGGTGCAGGCCTTCGAACTTCTGGCGGTGGATCGGGATTCTCGTCCGAGGTCTGCGGTGTACCCGAGGTGCAGGCCAATTGGACGGCGTTCATCGATCTCCGGTCGTCGGATGGTGATGCGAACGCGGCCAATGTGCTGGAGATCGCCGAAGGTACGGCCGGTATGCCGATCAACCCGTTGACGGTGTTCGACCTGATCGACATCGACTCCGGTGCGACGGTTGGGGCGACGCTGCAGGTGGACAACTCGGGGATTGATGTGTCGTCGGACGATGGCGGACCGTTCACAGCAGGTCCGGCATTCGATGTGTTCGATGGAATCGTCGATCCGGCCGGCGTCTATGGGTTCAGCGACTCCGACGATGTCTGGCAACTGAACTTCGCGGGCCTGAACCCGTCGATGCGCTACGAGATCGTGCTCTCGACGAACGCCGCGACACCGGCTTCGCCTGAAGCGTGGACCGACGTCTCGATCGCAGGTGTGCGGTACTCGGGCTATGCCGAAGAGGCTTCCGGGGGCACGACGACCGTCGTTTCCCAGAGCCAGGTGCAGTTCGAGTCTCAGGACAACACGGTACGGGGCGATCTGGCCCGTTGGCAGGTGATCAACCCGGGTCCCGACGGGACGTTCGCCATCTCGTCAGACCTGTTCACAGTGCCCGGTACGACAGCCTCGTACGCGCCGGTGGTCGTCATGATCCGCGAGTTCACGCCGGACGACGGCACTCCACCGGAGCAGACAATTGATGCTCCCGGCAACTGGGATGTCGTAGCCTGCCCCCGTCACGCTTTCGGGAACGGCGACCGACGATGTCGCTGTAGCTGAAGTCCTGGTGGAGATCTTCGATCGTGAGACCACGCTGTGGTGGGATGGATCGGATTGGCAGGGCGAGCGGATGTTCCTCGCTGCCTCGGTCGTCGGCCAGGGAACGCCGTCGGCCACCTGGTCGTATGGGTTCAATCCGAGTGCGCCATCTCCCCAGCCGTACTGGTGGACCCTCAAGACCATCGACACCTCCGGCAATGTCGTGAACAGCACCAGCAACTTCTCACTGCCAGTTGCCGACGAAACGCCGCCGGATGTGTCGGTGTCGTCGCCGGTGAGTTGGTCGACGGTTGCGGCTCCGGTGTTGGTTGAGGGGTCGGCGTCTGATGGTGTTGGTGTCGCGTCGGTGACGGTTGAGGTCTATGACCGTGAGACCACTGAGTGGTGGGACGGTTCGGATTGGCAATCGGAGCGGACGTCGGTGGCTGCGGCGCTGTTCGAGCCTGGTGGGATGGTGACGAGTTGGTCGTTGCCGTTCGATCCGGATGCGGTGTCGCCGCAGCCGTATTGGGTGAACGTGCGTGCGTTTGATGCTGCTGGGAATGCGAGTGGCTTCGCGAACACCAACTTCACGATCGGTGATGCGACGCCGCCGGATGTGTCGGTGTCGTCGCCGGTGAGTTGGTCGACGGTTGCGGCTCCGGTGTTGGTTGAGGGGTCGGCGTCTGATGGTGTTGGTGTCGCGTCGGTGACGGTTGAGGTCTATGACCGTGAGACCACTGAGTGGTGGGACGGTTCGGATTGGCAATCGGAGCGGACGTCGGTGGCTGCGGCGCTGTTCGAGCCTGGTGGGATGGTGACGAGTTGGTCGTTGCCGTTCGATCCGGATGCGGTGTCGCCGCAGCCGTATTGGGTGAACGTGCGTGCGTTTGATGCTGCTGGGAATGCGAGTGGCTTCGCGAACACCAACTTCACGATCGGTGATGCGACGCCGCCGGATGTGTCGGTGTCGTCGCCGGTGAGTTGGTCGACGGTTGCGGCTCCGGTGTTGGTTGAGGGGTCGGCGTCTGATGGTGTTGGTGTCGCGTCGGTGACGGTTGAGGTCTATGACCGTGAGACCACTGAGTGGTGGGACGGTTCGGATTGGCAATCGGAGCGGACGTCGGTGGCTGCGGCGCTGTTCGAGCCTGGTGGGATGGTGACGAGTTGGTCGTTGCCGTTCGATCCGGATGCGGTGTCGCCGCAGCCGTATTGGGTGAACGTGCGTGCGTTTGATGCTGCTGGGAATGCGAGTGGCTTCGCGAACACCAACTTCACCATTGGTGAACCGGGGTAGGCCGAAGATGACGGGTGGGTCAGCGTACTCACTGGGCGCCGGGCATGAACCCGGCGCCCGCCCGCCTGCCAAGCGGCAGCGTCAACTGGTCGCGTGACCTACCCTCATGGTGTGAAACGAACCTACTTCCTCATCGCCGCCGCAGCGGTCGTTGTGGTTCTTGGCGTCGGAGCGATGCTGGCTGCGAACAGCGACGGGTCTTCTGACGCGGAGCAATCGCAGTCCGGAGCGACCGAGACTGAGTCCTCGGTCGTGGGAACGGTCGATGTCGAGTCCGGGATATCGTCCGAGGATCCGCCATCCTCTCCGACGGGAGGCCCAGTGGGAAGCGGTGCGGTCGATCCCTCGAACGACGAAAGCCCACCATCGCCTGGCGACTCGGATCCGACCACAACGGTGCCTGCGGCCGGAGGCGGTGCGACATCCACGACGACCGACACAACCGCTGCGCGGTGGCACGACCTCGACGACGCTCACGTTGACCCAGCCGACTCGACGTCCACGATCGAGCCGCAACCTCCGCCGGTGCCGTCTACGACGACGACGTCGACGACGTTGCCGCAGCCTCCGCCGGTGCCGTCTACGACGACGACGTCGACGACGTTGCCGCAGCCTCCGCCGGTGCCGTCTACGACGACGACGTCGACGACGTTGCCGCAGCCTCCGCCCGTCCCGTAGCTCGCCGAGTCCTCGAGGCGGGCGGGCCCCGGCCGGGGTTCTCCGGTCGACGGCCGGCCGAGCGCTCCCCGGCGGCGGACGCTGGGCGCCCCTTGTGGAGCCGGACCAGTGGGGGGATGGCGCTCCGACCAGGTAGGGTTTGGTCCCTGGAATCACGGCTCGGGCATGGTGGGAGTTGCGGAACTTGAACCCAAAATCAGTGCGCCTGCCCGACTTCCTCGTCGTCGGCGCACAGAGGAGCGGGACCACGTGGATCGACGGCCTGCTCAGGTCGCACTCCGATGTGTACCTGCCCGAACGCCGGAAGGAAGTCCACTTCTTCGACCAGTACTACGAGCGCGGCGTCGATTGGTATTGCGGGTTCTTCGCCGACGCTCCGATTGGTGCCAGTTGCGTCGGGGAAGTCACGCCCAAATACCTCTTCGATCGTGAGGTCCCAGGGCGCATTCACGCGACCCTCGGTGACATCAAGTTGATTGCGTGTCTACGCGAACCCGTGAGCCGAGCCTTCTCCCAATACGGTTTGGAGCAGATCCAGCACGGCTTCGCCGGGTCGTTCCAAACGTTCCTGGAGGAACGGCCGGAGGCGATCGAACGCGGCCTCTACGCCCAACAACTCGAGCGGTACCTCAACTACTGGGATCGAGATCAGATTCTCGTTCTCGTATTCGAGGAGCTCATGGCCGGAACCGTCGACGCGGCGACAATGTTCGGAGACTTCCTGGACGTGGATCGGAACGGCTTCGACACGACGCTTGCTCCGGCCGGTCGGAGCTACGTGCCTCGCGCCCGCCGCACACGAGCTGTTCTCCATCGCGTTGCCGGTCGACTGCGCGAAGCGGATCGCGACTGGGTCGTGGATGCCGGGAAGCGTCTAGGGATGAGCCGAATCTTCGAGAGTCCGCAGGGGATTGGTGCGCCGACAGCGTCCGAGAGGGAATCCCTCGCGGCTGCATTTGAGGCCGATCGAGAGCGCCTGGAGGGGCTCCTCGGCCGGGATCTGCGGCTCTGGGAGCCTGAGCGAATTGGCGGAACGGTATGAGTCGCTCTCTCGACATCGAATCTGGCAACCAGAGCGCCGTCGGCGTCGTCGCTCCCTCGAGTGACAGGCGAACTCGGGCCTTCACGTTCGTGGTTGCCTACGCGGTTCTTGTCCCGTTCACGTTCCAGACCGGAGGAATACGGTTCTCGCTCGCAGATGCCGTGCTCATAGTCGGCGTGCTCGCGACTATCGGTCGCCTTCGGCTGGTCAGGTCCGCGTGGAATCCCTGGCTTGTTGGGCTCGGGGCTGTGCTGCTGGCCCGCGCCTCGGTCCAACTTGCAACCGGGACGTTGACGTCATGGGCAGTAGTCAACAAGCTCGGGGGCTACTTCAGTCTTGTCCTGTTGTACGCGCTCGTCGTGAACGCTGCGCCATCGGTGGCTCGGGTGCACCAGATCGCGCGAGCATACGTCGTGTCGTGCGTCGTGAGCAACGCGATCGCGGTAGCGCTCTTTGTCGGTCCCGGCATACCGGGGTCGGATGTCGTGAGGGACGTGAGTGGCCGTTTCGCCGGCTTCTCACCCGATCCCAACGCGTACGGTGGGGTGTTGGTCGTGGCGATTGCGCTTGCGCTCTCGGCTCCGTGGTCCTACCTGCCGAAGGCGTTGGGGCGCCACGCCCCGTGGGTTCGGAACGCGGTCAGCATCGGTGCAATCGTCAGTCTTGGTATCGGGCTGTTCCTGACGAACTCGCGTTCGGCGTGGATCGCTCTCGCCGTGGCGGTCGTTGCCCTTGCCGTGCTTGCTCCGAGCAAGGTGCTCGCTGCCAATGTGACGATTCTGCTTGGTCTCGGAGCCGTAGCGTGGTCCGCAGCATCGCTGACGACGAGACAGCAGTTCGTGGAGCTCTCAACCCGGTCCCGACAGATCACGGCCCGCCTCGACATGATCAACGGATCAC
This sequence comes from uncultured Actinomycetota bacterium, assembly GCA_963836085.1. Taxonomy (GTDB): domain Bacteria; phylum Actinomycetota; class Acidimicrobiia; order Spongiisociales; family UBA5794; genus JAHEEL01. The sequence continues at coordinate 56,331 of CAWIHT010000017.1, read as the reverse complement.
TCGAGGCGTACCTCCAGTCGCCAATCATCGGATCCGGCCTCGGCAGCTATCAGCTCTCGACGAGTTCTGTGGTTCACAACACGCTGGTCTGGCTCCTCTCCGAACTGGGACCGTTGGGTGGTCTCCTGTTCGTTCTTGCGGTGATCTGGACGGCCCAGCGTGCAATCTCACTCGGCCGCAGCGGCCGAATCCAAGGTGGATCGTTGGCGATCGGACTCGCGGCCGCCCACCTGGCGATGGTTGGGTTCTCGTTCGGCGTTGAGGCGCTGTACCAACGCCAGTGGTGGCTCGTCATGGGGATGGTTGGGACTCTCGTGGCGCTGGCGAATCGGAACGATGGTGCGGCGCCGCTGTTGCCGACTGGCGAGGTGCGCTAGGTGGAAGCCGGCAGCGGGCTTGGAGCCAACGTTCGGTGGTCCCTGCTGGGCAACACTGCATTCACGGTCAGTCAGCTCGTGGCGCTGCTGGCCATTGTTCGCGTCGGGTCGGCGAAGGACGCGGCCGCGTTCGTGTTGGCGTTTGCCATTACAGCGCCGGTCTTCCTGATTCTGGGGCTCAACCTGAGGGCGAGCCTTGCCTCGGATATCGATTGGGTATACGGCTTCCGAGACTACGTCGGCCTTCGGGTTGCGACGACGGTTGCATCTCTCGCCACTGTGGGTCTTGTCGCTGTGATGTTTCCGCTTCCGGACGGGGGCACCGCCGTCGTGGTTCTCGTTGGTGTCGCAAAGGCAGTCGAATCTGTGCAGGACCTGGCGCAGGGCACGTATCTGCGTGCCGAGGATCTCAGGACGCTCGCGCTGTCTCAACTGAGCCGTGGCATTGCCGGCTACGGAGCTTTCTCGGTGGTCGTGCTGGCGGGCGGCAGCATTGTGGACGGCGTGGTTGCCCTGATCGCAGGGCTGGCGCTGTCCGGGATGGCCTTCGATGCCAGGCAGACTCGCCGCGTGCTCCGGGTATCACCGCCTCCTCCTCGGCCACCTCGAAAGACCGCTCTGGCCATGAAGAGTGCCCCACTCGGACTCGAGCGGGGCCTCGCGGCTCTGAGCGTGTATCTCCCGCTGCTTGTGCTGCAGACCGCATCGATCGACGTCGTGCAGGTCGCAGCGTTTGCAGTCGTGTCGCAGTCAGTACGGGCCGTCCAACTGCTCGCCCGCTCAGCGGGCTTCGCGTTGCTTCCCCGGCTGTCGCGGTTGCGCTCGGTGGGTGATACCGACTCGTACCGTCGGCTGGCGAATCGGTATCTCCAGGCGATGACCGCGGTCGGGCTGCTCGGCATCATCGTGGCGGTCTTGGTCGGAGATCAGCTGATCCGCCTGCTGTTTGGCGACGACCTCGTTCTCGAGTGGCTGGCTGAGATCACAGCGATCGGCGGAGGTGCCATCGCCGTGTTCTCCGCGGTCCTCACTGCGTTGACGGCTCTCCGATCATTCAGCCGTGTGCTCGCGGTGCGAGCGGTATCGACCTTCTCCATCGGTATTCTGGCGGTGATCGGCGCGTGGCGTTTCGGCGTCCTTGGGGCCGGGGCGGCACTCGCCGTGGGAACCGTGTGTGGACTCGCTCTCGGCTATTGGATCCTTCGTCGGCAGACCAGCGGCGCCCTGGCGCTCTGACGCGTACACCCGTCCCATGGGACCCAACACGGCGCCGAGGGTCTGCGCTGCGGATCTGGGGCGCGTCATCCACTCAAGATCCGGAACCACTGCTGGCGCCGATTCTTTGCGTCCGCGGCGAAGCCGGTTGCCTGCAATGCCATGATCCAACGACGCTGGCAATCGCTTCGTGTTGCCCAGGCCAATGCCTGCCGATGCCGCGTCGCTCAGGATGCGGGAGACGGTCGCTGTGGAGTCGCGAGCGAAGTCCTCGTATGTCACGACGGCCGAGAGCGCATCGGGGGCCATGCGGCGCGTACGAAGCGCTTCGGCATTCGCACGGTTCCACCCGACGGCGGCGCGCAGCATCGGCATGCGGCTCGCCGGCTCGGTCTCCAACCCTTCGATTGACCAGTTGTCTCCGCGCAGTGCTGAGTGCAAGACGGCCTTCGGGTCCCGGATCAGGTGGAGGAAGAACCACGCGGTGCGCTCTCGTTCGGTCAGGCGCATGAGCCTCGCCGCACGGACACTCCCACCGGCGGTCTTCGACGAGTCGACAATGACCCGGCAGCCGGTCCGCCTGGCCAGCGAGCCAAACACAAGCGTCCAGAGTTTGTTGTATTGGACAATCTGCGTCGGGGCGGCGCCGGTGTCGTGCTCAACCAGGTGGCTCAGCGAGGCGAAATCGCGCGACCCGAACTGAGCTCTCACGTCGGCAAGGATCGGTCCCCAAAGCCCGCAGGCTGGCAGCGGCTCACCGCACGAGCACGGGAGTCCAGATGCACTCCAGGTGAACAGGTGCGAGAGTTCCCCTGCCGCGAAGGCGCCCAAGCGTTCCGCAAGATGGAGTTCGAGGATCGTCGAGCCGCTCCGGCCATATCCGCCGATGTAGACGAGGGATGGCATCGGTGGCATGCGGTTGGGCGACGTGCCCGGCGATTGCCTCATCGACGGGGGCGAGGCCGTGTCGGTGAATTGGTGACCAGGGGCTCGAGCGGGGGCGGATCGGCGAACGGCTGCTGGACTTCGACCATGGCCGGAGGCTACCAGCGCGGAAGATCCCGTCCGTCCGTGGTTGGTCGCGGCCGATCACGCGATAGTTGCGGGTTCGGTGGCCGCGTGGGCCGGCGGCTTCGCTCGTTGGCGGGCCACATCCCCACGCGCCGTGTCCGTCACCGTCGTTCACTAGTCTGCGGGCGATGCCTCGGATACTGATGGTGACAACCGACGCCGTCACGCTCGAGGCGTTTCTGCTGCCCTACGCTGATCACTATCGGGCGGAGGGTTGGACCGTTGACGCCGCTGCGTCGAACATCGCCGCCCGGCCCGGTGTCGTCGAGTCCTTCGATGCCGTTCACGACGCCGGGTGGAGTCGCAGCCCCTGGGATCCAGCGAATCTGCCCGCAACAGCGCGGCTTCGTGGGATCCTCCGCACCGGACGCTACGACATCGTCCACGTGCACACACCGGTTGCAGGTTTCCTCACACGCTTGGCCGCCAAGACGCTGAGACCAGCCGGTCGGCCAAGCGTGGTGTACACGGCCCACGGCTTCCACTTCTACCGAGGCGCCGATGGTGCGAAGACTCGGGTGTATCGAACAGCGGAGCGCATCGCGGCGCCGTGGACTGATCAGTTGGTGGTGATCAACAGTGAGGACTTCGAGGCTGCGATCTCCGTCCTCGGAATGGATCCCGATCATGTGCACCACTTCCGGGGGATTGGCGTGGACATCGCCCGGTATACGCCTCGGGAAGCTGATCGCTCAACGGCTCAAGCGGTCTATTCCGAGTTGGGAGTCCCGGAGGGATCCGCGACGGTCTTGGCGGTTGGTGAACTGATCTCCAGGAAGCGCCTGGACACGGCAATCCGTGCATTGGCGGCCATGCCCTCCGGCGATGCTCACCTGGTCCTCGCCGGGGAAGGGCCCCGTCAGAGCGATCTCTCCTTGCTTGCCAGCCAGCTTGGGGTCTCCGATCGGGTGCACTTCGCGGGGTTCCGGTTTGACGTTCCCGTTCTTCTGTCCGGTGCCGACCTGCTGGTGCTCCCGTCGCTCCACGAAGGGCTGCCGCGTGCGGTTCTCGAAGCGATGGTGGCTGGCGTCCCTGTCGTCGCAGCCGATATCAGAGGTTGTCGCGATCTCCTCGCGGGGGATCCGGAGTGCTTGTCGACCCGGAGGATACGCGGGCGTTCGCATCGGCCGTCGAGTCGGTTCTCGGGGATCCGCAGCATGCTCAGAGCCTGGTTGCTTCGGCCCGAGAGGATGTCGATGATTATGCGATCGAAGTGCTTGTGCAACGCCATGACGAGCTGTACGGAGACCTCCTGAGTCCGAGTCAGCGCTGAGTCGGCTCAGGTCGCGCGTCCGGCGGCACTGGTCGACAGCTGGTCCTATGGCTAGGGCATCCGGGCAAATGCGATTGCGATGTTGTCGCCCGCGCCGCCCGCGAACGCGGCCGAGATGAGTTCCGCAACTGCCTCGGAAGGCTCCAGCGACGCGGCGGCGCGTAGCACGCGTTTGGGGTCGCCGACGAAGTCGAGGAACCCATCGGTGGTGAGGATAACGGCGCTGCCTGGAGAGATCCGTGATGTGGTTGCCTCGACGGCCTGTGGATCTGTGGATGCAGTGAGGAAGTCGGCTGGCGATCCGATTCGGATGGCTCGGCGACGCGTGACTATGTAGCAGCCGGTGTCGCCGAGGGTCGCGGTCGCGACCGTCCCATCGCGAATGGCGGCAACGGTGAGCGCAGTTTCGCTCGAATTGCGGGGAGGGTCCAGCAACGGGATAGCGTCTCTGACGGCCTCCACAGCTTTTGCCAGAAGACCTGCCAAAGAGACATCGGTAGGCGTGTCGGTGTCAGCGTTGACCGAATCGGCGATAGCACTGATGGCCGCGTGGGCTGCGTCGAAGCCGCGATGGCCGTCGGCGGCGGCGAGGACAGTTGTCGGACCGTCACAGAATGCGAGCGCCGCATCTTCGTTCGGATCAACATGCGGGTATCCCTTCGGAAATCGGCCTCGCGAGATGCCTATGGCGTGCGTTGGACCCACCGCCCTGGTCGAGATCTCCCCGAGTTGGTCGTGGTCTGAACCGAGGAGGATGGCGGCAGGCACGGCGGCTAAGAGCTGTCCTGGCCGTAGCCATAGCCATAGCCGTAGCCATAGCCGGAAACCTTGCCCTTGGCCCGGTTGTAGACGTAGCCGAGGATCGGGGTCCCGGCCATGGCGAGGCGCTGTCGGGTGTCCTGGAGTTCGCGGATGGCCGTTCCGTCGCGAACGACCAGGAGGACTCCGTCGGCCTGTGCTGCGAGGTCCGTCGTCTCTGCCGCCGACATCGTTGGCGGGGCATCCACGATCACGAGGTCGTGGCCGGCCTCCAGCGTCGGAAGCACCTTCCGAAACGCGGCCGATCTGAAGTAGCCGGCAGTGCTTCCACGGAGCCGACTGCCGGCTGGCACGAACGGAATGCGGACGTCGTCTGCCACGGCCCATTCGTCGATCACGTCGGCGGCGGCGGCGCCGTTTGCGATGTTGGTGATTCCGTGCTGGGTCCCTTTGCCGGCCAGGGTGGTGAGGCCGCGTGCCCGTTCGTCGCCATCAATGAGGAGTGCATTCCGGCCGTCCTGTGCTGCCGCGATGGCGATGTTGAGAGCCGTTGCGCTCTTCCCGTCACCCGGGGCGGCGGATGTCACGACAACGGATGTGCCGTCGATTTGCTCCAGGGCGAACCCGAGGGATGAAACAGCGAAGTGATATGCCTCAGCTGCTCCGGACCCAGGATCTGAGATGGTCGGCGTTGGACCCGTTGCTCCAACGTCTCGAAACTCGGGGACCACGGCGAGGAGCGGTGCGTCGAGGATCCGCGCCGGGGTGTTGCGATCGTCCGACCGTTGGTCTCGATCAGAGCGCCACCACGCCCACGCCCCCGAAGCGACGAGACCGAACACCAGGGCGATCGATGCGTTCCTGATCGGCAACGGTTGGACGGGATCGGTTGGCATCTCCGGCGGTACGTAGAGTTGGATTCCGGATCCGTACAGCGCAGCGTTGGTCGAGAGTTGCTCGATGCGGGTGTTGATGGTGACGAGTTGTGCAAGCGCCGCGTTGCGTTGAGCCGAAGCGGCGGCGTTCTCGGGGTCGGAGCCGAGTTGCGCGTCGAATCCGGCGATCTTGGCGTTGATGTCGGATTTCGACTGCTCGAGGGTTGCGATCGTGTTGTTGACTTCGGCGGCGATGCCCTCTTCGACAATCTCGCCGTAGGCCTGCACAACAGCGTTCACGACCTCCACGGACTCGGAGGCGGTCGGTCGTGTCCCAGTCACCTCGACGGAGTCAATGTCGGCCGACGCCGACGCCGACACGTCATCCATGATCTCCTGGGCCGCTACGGACCCTCCGAGGATGTCCGAGGCTCGCATTGCGACCTGCGGCGATTCGAAGATTTCGGCGCGGTTGCGCACGTAGCGGCCGGGGTCGATGTAGAGACCGAGATCTGCGGCAGCCCCATCGGAGGAGCGCGGGTCGTTGAGCAGTACCTGTCCGGTTGCCCGATACAGCGTTGGCTGCAGCATCGAGACCCCGAAGCCGAACACGGCAGCGATGAGCCCGGCGGCGATGATGTGCCACTTGAAGCGCCAGAGCGACGCGAGCAGGCTTGGATCGTGGTCGTTGATGTTCCCACCCGTCGGATTGTTCGGTGCATGATAGGTCGGAGGCCGGGTCGCGCCACCAACGCGTACTCGGGCTGCGGCGGTCGCGTTGTGGGCGATGGGCCGGAGCTTGACATGACCCGCAAGCGAATCATCCTGCTCGTAGTGACTCTTGCCGTTTTCACCGTTGTGGCCTTTGGCGGCTGGCAGGGAGTTCGGGCGCGGTGGGCACGGCGCGGGATCGAACGGGTCGAGTTCGGGACGGCGGCGGCTGCTGGCCAGCTTCCGGAGTCATCGACCGCCGCTGCGACGCCGTCAGAGGCCTCCGTAGCGGCCTAGAACGACGATGCGATCCAGGCGCCAACCTACGACATCATCAAGCACGACTCCATTCTGGCGATCGGTAAAGACTCCGACTCGGACAACGCCGACCGGCAAGGCGCCGTCCACGCGGACGCCGCGCTGCTCTTGCTGGTCCTGACCGAGCCGGTGGTCACCTCTGACGCTTCGTTCGCGCCGTGGGCGACCGTGCCTTTCCGAGAATTGCCTGAGGGCTGGTGGCATCCTTCGACGGGGGATATCGGTCCGCGCACCCTGGGCCTACCGATGAGGCGCTGCATACAGTCACGGCATGGTGACCGAGTTTCCGCCCGTCTCGACACTCATGGCGATCGCATGGCTCGTGGTGATCGCAGCTGGCGCAAGTGCCCTCATTGGAGCGATCGCAGTGCAGCGCCAGGTGGAACGCGATTCCCTCGTCAACCGAGTCGTCGCTGTATGGCTAGCTATCGCACTCTGCGCTGTGGTGGTTCTGACGCTTCAGCCGGGCCCGCAGGGATTCAGTGGCGCTCGACCGTCGGTGTTCGATCTGCTCGCTCCGCTCGCCACGGAGGACGCGATCGCCAACACGCTGCTGTACATCCCGGTCGGACTCTTCGCTGCGCTGCTGTGGCGGTCCAAGTCGAGCACGATTCTCCGGGCTACGGGATTCGCCTTCTCCGTCTCGTTTGCCATCGAGTTCGCCCAGTGGCTGCTGCCGATCGACCGGGCGGCCACCACGCACGACGTGATCTTCAACACACTTGGGGGCTTCGTTGGTGCAGTTCTCGGAACGCTGATCGTCCGAGTTGCCGGTTCCTCGGGGAAATCGGCCCCTGTCGAGAGCGATCGGATCTAGCGCTCAGGCCCGAAGAGACAGGCACTTACGTATCCGACGGTACCCACACGATGATCTGGATCCGGTGCTCCGAGACGGCTCCGTGCTCGTCGGTCGCCCTCGCGGTAATGAACGGCTGTGACGAGTCATAGATGGTGATCAGCGAGGCGGTGATGAACTCGCCGGTACCGAGGTAGCCGCTGAGCGAAGAGAACCAGTCGATGGTGACCTGGTCGTTGTCGGGATCGGAGACCGCGGCAGACATCGAGACGACCGCACGGAATGCTTGTGATTCCGGATCGTAGGCAGCAACGTGTGACGATAGGTTCCCCGGCGATGTGATCTCCACGGACGGGGCCTCGTTGTCCTCTGGGGCCGGTGTGGTGGTCGAGGTGGTTGGTGGCGGGTCAACCCACACCGTGGTCGCTGTCGTGACCGTGTCCACAACGGTCGTGGTCGTGGCCGGAATCGTGGTTGTCGTCGATGTCGTGGTTGTCGGAACGGTTGTTGTCGGTGAGGTGCTGGTTGTGGCTTCGAGCGTGGTCGTCGTCAGCACCGAACTGGTCGTCGACGTCGTTGTTTCCGACCCAGACGCCGTGCACGCGGCAGCAAACAAGGCCAAGGCCAGGACGCCGATCACGATGCGCACAATGGGACCTCCCACGGGAACTCCCGATGCTACCGCGATGGCCCGTGTCAGCCGAGAGCGCGGTGCAGGAATGCCGCCATTTGCCCGCGGGTGACGTTCGCTCCGGGGCAGAACCGGTCGTTGACTGGCGGGTTGCATCCGCGGGTGACGCCTGCGGTCCCGAGGCGATCGATGTTGTCCTCGAAGATCGATCCATCGTCGTCGATGAACAGATCACCGCCTCCGTTGTCGGTGTAGCCGAGGGCGCGGACGAGGAATGCTGCCATCTGCTCGCGCGTGACGTTGGCATCTGGGCAGAACCGGTCGTTGGCCGGTGGGTTGCAGCCTCTGGTGATCCCAGCGGCAGCCAGTCGTTCGATATCGGCCTCGAAGATCGAGCCGTCGTCGTCGGTGAACGGGTTGTCGAGACGTTCCGTGAGTCCCAATGCGCGGACGAGGAATGCCGCCATCTGTTCGCGGGTCACCTGCGCATCGGGGCAGTAGCGGTTGTTGACCGGTGGGTTGCAGCCCCTCGTGATCCCCTCTTCGGCCATCCAGTTGATGTCGCTCTCGAACACGGAGTCGTTGTCGTCGATGAACCAGTCGATCGGTTCACCCGTGTCGCACACATTCGGATGCAACGGGAGTCCGGAGAAGTACTCGTAGACGGGCAGGGTGTTCAGCGTGCCGTCGGCGAAGTCCCGGAACGTGTTGTAGTTGCCACGCACGTAGAACTGGTTGAAGTTGATCTGGCCGAGGTCGTTCTTCCAGAGGTAGCCGTTGCAGCCCTCGACCACGACGTTCGGGAGGGTGCCCGCGTTGTCGTTGTAGGCGTCGTATCCCTTTGCATCGAAGCTCGATGGTGTCAGCGTCGGCATCGGCCCAGGATCGATGTCGAAAATGGTCGCGGCGAGGGTGAGCACCTTCGATGCAGACAGGTTGGTGTAGACGTAGTCGTCCATGGTGTCGAGCAGCGCCGGGAGTGCTGAGATCCCGAGCGTCTGGACCTCGGCGACCGCGGCCTTCATCAACAGACCCTGGGCGAGGGTGCGCGCCGCATCCGAGGTGTGCGCGTTGGCACCGAACTTGTCGGTCGGGACACACTTGCGCTCGCGGGAAAACGAGAGGGCTCCGTAGCCATCAACGTGCGTGTCACCGACATCTACCGGCGGGTCCAGGGTTGGCACGCATTGGTGTGGCGCTGCGTACGGGATGCTGAGGAAGCCGATGCCTCCCATGGTGTCGACCAGGTCCTCGAATCCCAGTGTCCCCGTAGCACGCGAACCGAATCCGGTCACGAACCATCCCTCGATCGGGAGTCCCGTCTCGTTGGCGATGGTCTCGGTGGTGACATCGGGGCCGAGGTCGAGCATCGTGTGGCTGATCTCCGCCATGCCGCCCTCGACTCTGGGGCCTACCGGTCCGTCGTAGGGCATGGCGGTGTCGCGCGGGATGCCGACGATCGCGCCCTCGTCACCGGCACCATTGACCCCGTAGATGTGGATGGAGTCCGCGAACGACTCGGTGGGTTTGGCCGGATCATTCATGTCCGCACCGATGATGGTGACGAACCGCGGAGCGGAGGCCATGAGGGAGAACTCGCCGGATGCGAGAGTGCCTCCGACGGCACGCCAGGACCAGCCGTCGTCGGAGACGGCGAGGATGGTGTCGGTGTCGGTGGTGATGACGGCGACCTGTCCGCCGTATGCCTCGGCGGTGGTGGCGACACCCTCGACGCCGAGATCCTCGGTCACGCCGGCGAGGCTGAACGACTGATTGTCCGGACCTTCGTACAGTGGCGCAGAGTCGAGTTCGAGGTAGAGCGACTCGAGGGCCCAGACCAAGCCTTGCGGAGCGCCGTCGACGTTTATGGTGACGGTCGAAGCGAGGTCCCCGAACGAACCGGCAACGGGGATCCATGCCGACGTACCCCACGTGTAGGACTCGTCGGCCCCGCCATCGCTGTTCTCGTATCGGAGGTGAACGGTCGTCGCCTCCGGATCGAACGATCCCGGAGTCTGGACGCCGTCTCCGGTCCAGTCACCGGCGACGAACCGGTCGCCGGATGCGTTGAACGCGAACTCGGAATCGATGGCACCGGCCGGCGTGCTGACCGTGACGGTGCCCGTGGACGGGTTCCATGAAGCGAGGGTGTCCGTGCCGTCCCCGTCGAAGTCTGCGGCGACAGCGGCCCATCGACGGCTGCTGGCGTGTACGTCGCGGCCGGTTCACCGAGGTCTGCCCCGGTTGAGTTGAAGACGCGGACGAATCCGTCGGACGGTCGGTACACGGCCACGGTGTCGGTGCCGTCGCCGTCGAAGTCACCAGCGATCGCCACGTCGCCGGTCGCGCCGAGGAGGAAGGTTGAGTCTGGCTCGCCTGCGCTGTTGGTGTTGCGGAAGCTGACCGTTGCCGTAGCCGGGTCGTAGGCGCCCACGGTCTCGATCCCGTCGCCGTCCCAGTCGCCGATCAGTGGCTGCGAGCCTGGTGTTCCGAATGCGAAGACGGTCGGGTCACCGGCCCGGGTGCGCAGGTGCCACGTCGCTGTGGTCGGATCGAACGCTCCGACGCCGTCCGCTGTGTCTGGCGGCGGAGTGCCGGGAGCGGCGGCGGGGAAGAGGGTGAGGGTGGCATCTCCGAAGGCAGCGGACACGGCTGCGGCGTCGAGTCGACCATCAGGCGTCGCCTGAGATGGAGTCGTCAGCATGACGGTGAGGACTGCCGCCACGATGAGGCTGGTCGCAAGAGCGGTACCGACTGCGGTGCGGACTCGATGGGTCATTGAGGCTCCTTGCGTCTGTGGACCGATGGTCGGTCGCCTCCCGGAAAATCGGTCTCATCGTAGCGCGCGGCGACGACAGCCCGAAGGCCGATGCTCGGAGAAAGCGCCACACCCCATGCCCGAAACCAGGCTGAGGCGGCTAGGAAGATACGGACGAATGGGAGATTCGCTCTGAAGCACGTGAGTCGAGTTTCGCCAGCCCTGGCGGAATCTGGCGACGATGCTCCAGTGCTCGCTGGTTGAAGTGCGGCAGGGAGCAAGCGGCCGGCCTTGCCGCTCCGCCCATGGATACCAATGTGGGCTATCCGAGTGCCCTATGGAGGAATGCCGCCATCTGTCCGCGGGTCACGTTCGATCCTGGGCAGAACCGGTCGTTGACTGGCGGGTTGCAGCCCCGGGTCACGCCTGCGGTCCCGAGGCGGTCGATGTCGCCTTCGAATACCGAACCGTCGTCGTCGATGAACAGGTCTCCGCCGCCGTCGTCGGTGTAGCCGAGCGCCCGGACCAGGAATGCCGCCATCTGCTCCCGTGTCACGTTGGCGTCGGGGCAGAACCGGGTGTTGGCGGGCGGGTTGCAGCCGCGAGTGATCCCCGCGGCAGCAAGGCGCTCGATGTCGCCCTCGAAGATCGACCCGTCGTCGTCGGTGAACGGATCGTCGAGACGCTCGGTCAGTCCGAGTGCTCGCACGAGGAAGGCCGCCATCTGGCCACGCGTCACTCGGGCATCCGGGCAGTAGCGATCGTTGACCGGTGGGTTGCAGCCTCTGGTGATGCCTTCTTCGGCCATCCAGTTGATGTCGGGTTCGAAGACCGAGTCGTTGTCGTCGATGAACCAGTCCTTCGGCTCGCCCTTGTCACATGTGTACGGGTTCGAGGCGATGCCGGAGTCGTACTCATAGACCGGCAGGGTATTCAGCGTTCCGTCGGCGAAGTCCCGGAACGTGTTGTAGTGGCCCCGGACGTAGAACTGGTTGAAGTTGATCTGGCCGGCGTCGTTCTTCCAGAGGTAGCCGTTGCAGCCCTCCATGACGACGTTGGGGAGATCGCCGGCATTGTCGTTGTAGGCGTCGTATCCCTTCGCATCGAAGCTCGACGGTGTCAGCGTCGGCATGGGGCCCGGGTCGATGTCGAACAGCGTCGAGGCCAGGGTGAGCACCTTGGCCGCCGAGAGATTGGTGTCGACGTAGTCGTCCATGGTGTCGAGCAGCGCCGGGAGTGCTGCGATGCCGAGGTCCTGTACCTGGGCGACTGCGGCCTTCATCAGGAGACCTTGGGCGAGGGTTCGCGCGGCGTTTGAGGTGTGCGCGTTCGTACCGAACTTGTCGGTTGGCACGCACTTGCGCTCACGGGAGAAGGCCAGCGCCCCGTAGCCGTCGACGCGCGTGGCGCCCTCCGCTGGGTTGGCGGGTGGCGGAGGCGTGTTGCACTGGCTCGGTGCGCCATACGGGATGCTGAGGAAGTCGATGCCGCCCATTGCGTCGACCAGGTCCTCGAATCCCAGTGTGCCGGTGAGACGCGAGCCGAATCCGGTCACGAACCAGCCTTCGATGGGGAGTCCGGTCTCGTTGGCGATGGTCTCGGTGGTGACGCCGGGTCCGAGATCGAGCATGGTGTGGCTGATCTCCGCCATCCCGCCCTCGACTCGGGGACCTGCCGGTCCGTCGTAGGCCATGGCGGTGTCGCGCGGGATGCCGACGATGGCGCCTTCATCGCCCGGCACGCATTGACCCCGTAGATGTGGATGGAGTCCGCGAACGACTCGGTGGGTTTGGCCGGGTCATTCATATCGGCACCGATGATGGTGACGAACCGGGGAGCGGAGGCCATGAGGGAGAACTCGCCTGCGGCGAGAGTGCCGCCGACGGCTCGCCAGGACCATCCGTCGTCGGAGACGGCGAGGATCGTGTCGGTGTCGGTGGTGATGACGGCCACTTGTCCGCCGTACGCCTCGGCGGTCGTGGCGACACCCTCGACGCCGAGATCCTCGGTCACGCCGGCGAGGCTGAACGACTGATTGTCGGGACCCTCGTACAGCGGTGCAGCATCGAGTTCGAGGTAGAGCGACTCGAGGGCCCAGACCAAGCCTTGCGGCGCCCCGTCGACGTTCACGGTGACCGTCGATGCGAGATCTCCGAACGAACCGGCGACGGGGATCCATGCCGACGTACCCCACGTGTAGGACTCGTCGGCCCCGCCATCGCTGTTCGCGAATCGCAGGTGCACGGTCGTGGTCGAGGGATCGAACGATCCCGAAGTCTGGACGCCATCCCCGGTCCAGTCACCGGCGAAGAACCGATCACCCGGGGCGCTGAGATCGCAAACTCGGAATCGATGGCACCGGCCGGCGTGCTGACCGTGACGGTGCCCGTCTTCGGGTTCCATGAAGCGAGGGTGTCCGTGCCGTCCCCGTCGAAATCTGCGGCGATCAGTTCACCGTCGGCGGCCGCCGGTGTGTAGGTGGCGGCGGGTTCACCAAGGCTCGAACCGGTTGAGTTGAAGATGCGCACGAATCCGTCGGACGGTCGGTACACGGCCACACTGTCAATGCCGTCGCCGTCGAAATCGCCGGCAATGGCGATGTCGCCCGGTTGACCGATCGTGAAGGTCAGGTCGGCCTCACCCGCAGTGTTGCTGTTGCGGAGGCTGACCGTTGCCGTGTTCTGGTCGTAGCCACCCACCGTGTCGATGCCGTCGCCGTCCCAGTCGCCCACCAGCGGCTGCGAGTCCGGTTCCCCGAAAGAGAACACCGTCGGGTCGCCGGCACGGGTGCGGAGGTGCCACGTGGCTGTGGTCGGATCGAACGCGCCGACGCCGTCCGCGGTGTTGGGCGGGGGAGTGCCGGGAGCGGCGGTGGGGAAGAGGGTGAGCGCCGCATCTCCGACGGCCGCAGAGACGGCCGCGGCGTCGAGTCGGCCATCAGGCGTCGCCTGAGACGGAGTCGTCAGCATGACGGTGAGGACTGCCGCCACGAGGAGGCTGGTCGCAAGAGCGGTGACCGAGTGCGGTGCGGGCTCGATGGGTCATTGAGGCTCCTGGCGATTCTGTACGCCGATGGTAGGTCGCCTCCCGAAAAACCGGTCTCATCGTAGCGCACGTTGACGACCGCTCAAGGGGCGATTCTTGGGGCCCGGGCCAGGAGATCCGCCGCCAGATCAGATAGCGGGAGCCATCCAGTATTTCAGCACCTCGGCGGCCTCAGCGAAGGTGTCGACACGCACAAACGGGGCCACCCATGATCCTGGGGGAGCGATCATCATTCCGTTGGTGCCGTTTGCTCTTGCTGCATCGGCGTCCGATGGTTGGTCGCCGACCACCACGATCGAGCTGGGCTCAACCGCGAACTGCTGCGATCCAGCTGGCGATGATCTCCGCCTTGGATCGCGAGCTCCCCTCGATCGCAACGAGGAATCCGGCCAGACCCTTGCGCCCAACGATCCGGCGCAACTCCTCGGTCGGCGTGGCAGAGGCCACGACGCACCGGATGCCGGTTGGCACCGCGGCGAGGAACTCGGACACACCGTCGAAGAGTGGGGCGTCGACGACCGCGTCTTCGACGAGTTGGGAGTATCTCGCCGCTATGCGTTCGACCTCCTCGTCGCTCGGATCATTGCCCAGTAGTTCGGTCTCGACGTACCGGATCTTGTCGTACCGAGATACGCCCACATTCGCAAGGTGATGCTCCTTCACGGCTCGCAGCGAACGCCGGGCCGTGGTCCTCGAGGTACAGGTCGTAGAACGCATCGGTCTTGACACCGGCCGAGTCGCAGAGCGTGCCATCGAAGTCGAACACGATGAGTTCGAGTGGCGCTCGCCGCCGTTCCTGATTGTTCATGCGAGTCCGAGGTGGACCAGCGCGTTGCGCAACGCTTCGGATTCCATGGCTGCTCTCACCTGGCGGGCGTAGGAGCCCATGTGGCAGGTGAGCATGACGTTCGGCAGCGTGGTCAGAGGCCCGGAGTACGGCTCCGATTCATACACGTCGAGGGCCGCTCCCGCGATGCGTTCCTCGGAGAGGGCGTCGAACAGCGCCTGCTTCGTCGACGAGGCCGCCGCGTGCCGTGTTCACGACGACACCCTCGGGACCGACGGCATCGAGGATCCGACGATCGACCGTGTGGTGCGTCTCCTCGTCGTGGGGAAGATGGATGGTGATCACGTCGGCCCAATGAGCCAGGTCCTCAACAGTCTCAAACCGCTGGTACTGGTCGTCGTCCACGAATCGGTCCGTGAAGCCGACCTCGGCGCCGAGAGCGGCAGAGACCCGCGCCACCCGCGAGCCCACGTGGCCCAATCCAACGATCCCGATCCGGCTCTTGCCGTACGACCGTCCCATGAGGGCCTGCCATTCGCCCGATCGCATCAGACGATCGGCTTCTCCGATCCGGCGCAGGACGGCGATGGCTAGCGAGATCGTCAGTTCGGCGACCGCCTCAGCCGGAGTCTCGGGCGTGCGATACACGGCGATCTCCGCTTCTTCTGCGGCCGCGATGTCCACCTGGTCGACGCCCGAGCCACAACGCGAGATCATCGTGAGTTGTGGGTTCGCAGCGAAGACCCCCCGGGTCAGGGGCTCGACTCCGGCGACCATTGCCTCGGTGTTGTTCGACGCGAGCAGGTCGCGAACTTCCTCTTCGGTCATCTTCCGGCCGTAGGGGTTCCGGACGATCGACCACCCGGCATCGACGAGTCGCTGAATCGCCGGGTTCTCCATGTCGAAACTCGATGTCGTGATCGCCATCGTCCGGCTCACACGTGATCCTCCCGACACGTTCGAAGCTCGTTCGGTCAGCCGACTCTACCACGGCTCCTCGACCGTCCCGAGACCATCGTGCGAGGATCTCAGCCGCTCGTTCGCCCGCGTGCCCGTCCCAGAGGGGAGGCCTCTCCACGGGGAACGCGGCCTCACCGGCGAGGATTCGGTGTGCAGCCGTTGCGATGGCCTCCGGTTCAACCAACTGATTCGTACCGTGCGTGATGGTGATCGGGCGCTCGGTGTTCGGGCGAACGGTGAGGCACGGCACGTTGAGCATGGTGGTCTCCTCCTGGATCCCCCCGGAGTCCGTGATGACGAGACGGGCGTCGCTCATCAGTGACGTGAAGTCCAAGTAGCCGAGCGGTTGGGTGTCGATCAGCCCGGCGATCTCGAAGAGGCCGGCGGCGCGGAGCGACTCGCGACCGCGCGGGTGGATGGGGAAGACGAGCGCGGATCTCCTCACCAACCGAGACCAGGGCCTCGACGATTGAACGTGCCCGCTCGGGGTCATCGACGTTGCCCGGACGGTGCAGGGTGACGAGCGCGTACTCGTCCGGTATCCCGAGGTCGCTTGCGCACGAGGCTGGGATCGAGGCGCGGCCGCACCTTCTCGAGGGTGTCGATCATCGGATTTCCGACGAGGTGAATCCCCTCGACCGGGCGTCCCTCGTTGGCGAGGTGGTCGATCGCCTCGGGGCTCGTCACGAGGTGGAGATCGGCGATCGCATCTGTCACCACACGATTGATCTCCTCCGGCATCGTCCGATCGAAGCTACGGAGACCCGCCTCGACATGAGCAAGCGGGATACGGAGCTTCGCCGCGGCGAGCGCGGCTGCGAGCGTCGAGTTGACGTCCCCGTAGACGATGACTCCCGACGGCTGCGATTGCAATGAACTCTCGTTCGAGCGCTTCGAGAAGCGCGCGGTCTGCGCCCCGTGGGTGCCTGATCCGATCCCGAGGTAGCGGTCAGGCTCCGGGATGTCCAGTTCGTCGAAGAACACTTGGGACAGCGAAGCGTCGTAGTGCTGGCCGGTGTGGACGAGCGTCTGGTCGATGCCGAGCGCGGCGAGGGCATCGATGACGGGAGCAGCCTTCATGAAGTTGGGTCGAGCGCCGACGATGTGAACAAGACTCACTGCTGCTCCCTTGGATTCCGTCCGAGTCCGGGCGCTGACGGTAGCGGGACGAGGCCGTCGATCGGGCTTCGAGGCCCCGGCCTGGGCTCTGAGGTGGCCAACGATCGTCGAAGCGCTCCGTGCCCCGATGTAGGTGAAGAACCGGGAGCATCGGGGCCGTTCGCTACCTCGGGCTAGGTGTGAGTAGTCACTTCGCGCGATCGAGAACCGCACCTGCAGGCCCGGCCGTGCGGCGGTAGTGTGTGATGTGACTCGCACCTGGGGGCGGCGTTGCCCTCGCGTGCGGATGGGTCAACTGAGCCATGGGCTGGCTGAGGACGGCTGAAGCGGGCATCCCGCCGACGAGCGCTCGTCGGAGTGGGTTGGAAGGGGTATAGGAATCATGTCTCCACTCGGATCGATGTGGTCAGGTTCACGCGCGAGCGTCTTCGGCGCCGATACGCACTTCCGGCGATCTCTGGCGGTCCTTCTCGCGTTCGCCCTCGCAGTTTCGGTCGTGTTCTTCGCCGCGCCGTCATCGGTGAGCGCAGCGGGTGAGACCGTGACGTTCGCAGCGTTCGGTGACTACGGCTCGTCCGGTGACCCCTACGAGCAAGCGGTCGCGGACATCGTCGATGCCAAGGCCGTGGATCTGATCATCACGACTGGAGACAACTCCTACGGGTCGACGGCACCGGTCGCTCCGGCCGTCTCGACTATCGACTACAACATCGGCAAGTCGTATTCCAACTACATCGGCAACTACATCGGTGGCTACGGGTCGACGGCAACGACCAACCGGTTCTTCCCGGCACCAGGCAACCACGATTTCTCGGACGGTGGTGGGATCTCCGCGTATACGGACTACTTCACGTTGCCGGGCAACGAGTTGTACTACGACTTTGTCGAGGGTCCGGTGCATTTCTTCGCGATCGATTCGCAGTCGGCTGCTGGCGCGACGTCGCTGGCTGCCCAGAGGGCGTGGTTGGAGGCGCAGCTTGCTGCCTCGACGGCGCAGTGGAAGGTTGTCTACTTCCACCACCCGGCGTTCTCGTCGTCGACGACTCACGGGTCGACTGGCTACATGCAGTGGCCGTTCGAGGAGTGGGGCGCCGATGCGGTGCTTGCGGGCCACGATCACTTGTATGAGCGGATCCTGCGGGACGAGAACTCTGATGGCACCAACTTGGTGTACATCACCACGGGTGCCGGCGGCAAGAGCCTCTACAGCTGTGGTTCGCTGGTCACTGGGAGCCAGGAGTGCTACGACGAAGACTACGGAACAGTGATCGCCACGGCCACCGATACGGAACTCACCTTCGAGTTCTTCTCGATTGCCGATGGCGGCGCGGCACCAATCGATACCTACACGCTCGGTCCGATCGCCCCGCCGACTCCGGAGTGGGTGGCGTACAACGATTTGAACGTGCCGTTGGGCTCTTCGACGCTGCCGGATGTGACGTCGTATACGTATGCGACAGGCGGAGCGTTGAAGGACTTCGGGTCGGGTGCGGTGTTGCCGGTAACGGTGACGGGCTCGACATCGGTGGATCGATCCTCACGGCAGCGGGGTCCGGCGGCTTCGGGTACGGATGCGCATACGGCGTTCGACGGGATTGTGGATCTGAATGGCTCGAACGAGTTGGACTATCCGATTATGAGACACGGTGACGTTCGATGGTCTGGATCCGGACCAGACGTATGCGGTGACGTTGTCGGCGAACCGCGGCGACGTTGACTATGAGCGGTTGGCGAAGGTATCGATCGAGGGTGTCGAAGCCGCGGTTGACGAATCATCAGATGGTGTCCTTGAGAACGATGATGGTTCGATGTCGTTCTCGGCTGGGTACAACAACGTAAATGGATATGTGGTGAAGTGGATGGGCATCGATCCGGGTGACGATGGGTCGTTCTCGGTGACCTCGATGTGGGACTCGGAGCGGGGCACGCAACCGTCAATCCGGGCGGAAGCGGCGACAACGACAAGGGCTACTCCATGGCAGCCCTCAAACTCGAGCAATGCGCTGCGACGGGGACCGGTGCTCCGCCTGCCGTTCCGGTGCTAGCGGTTGATGTAGTCGATGAGACGTCGCTGGATGTGTCATGGGGATCGGTTGCGAATGCCGAGTCGTATGAGTTGAGGGTCGATTCCGGTCGTCGTTCGCTGCTTCATCTCCGTTCGCGGCGACGGGTCTGACGACGGGTACCGAGTACTGCTACCAGGTTCGCGCGATGAACGCGTCTACGGCGACTCTGACTGGTCGGCTGAGGCGTGTGCCACGCCGGCAGCCGTGACAGTGGCGGCTTCCTTCCAGCAGGATTTTGGTGACTACACAGGGACATCTGACACGTTCCTAGACGAAGGCAACCCGGGCGACAACAACGCCTCGGACACAGTCTTGGTTGTCGACCTCCTTTCGTGAAGAAGCAGATCCTGCTCCGGTTCGATGACATCGTTGGCAGTGGGGCGGGCCAGATACCGCCGGGGCGACGATCGAGTCCGCCAGGCTCGATGTCAACGTGACGAATGCGAGCGACACGGGGGCGCAGCTGTATCGCATGATCGCGCCATGGACGGAAGCGGATACGTGGGAGTCGCGGGGTGCCGGTATCCAGACGAATGGTCTGGAAGCTGAGTCGACCTTCCACAGCGCCAGCAGCGGGAGTCCTGTGGGGCCGGCTTCGATCGACGTGACGGCAGATGTCCAGGCGTGGTCCGATGAGTCGGTCGACCAATCATGGCTGGGTGTGGTTGCAGGACGATGACGACTCGTGGCAGATCAATTCTTCGGAGGCACACCACGGTCGCGGATCGGCCAGCATTGAACGTCGAATACACCACGTCGACCGATCCGATGATCGTGGTCTCACGGACGCCGTTGGCTGCGTTCAGCAGCCAGCCCGGCGTCCCGTCGGCGGAGCAGTGGTACGCGGTCGCCGGCAGGAATCTGACCGGTGACGTCGTTGTTGATGCTCCCGCCGACTTCGAGATCTCGACAACGAGCGGCAGTGGCTTTGGCTCGACGGTGACCTTGACCCGAGCGGCGGCACGGTTGTCGCGACCCCGATCTATGTGCGGATGGTTCGTGCGACCTTGGGCACATCGAGTGGCGACATCACCCACACCAGTGCGGGAGCGACAACGCAAGACTTCGCCGTGAGCGGTGAGGCCGTGCCGTGGGAGGTTCGGATGCCCGGGTGGGTGCGAGTTCCGATGATGCTGAGGAGCGTTGTGTCAGATGGAGTGATACCGGACCTGGGGAGTACGGATCTCGAGTTGGTGACCGACGGTTCGAACGTTCAGTTGGTGGGTATGCGATTCGGAGGTGTTGCGATCCCCACTGGTGCCTCGATTGTGAGTGCCCATATCGAGTTCGAGGTTGATGAAACCACGTCGGAAACGACGAATCTCACGATATCCGGTGAGGATGTTGACGACGCGGTGACGTTCACGGATGCAAACGGCAATATCTCGAGCCGGACGCAGACCTCGGCAGAAGTCGCGTGGGACTCCCGGTGCCTGGAGCACGGTGAATGACAAGCATCAGACGAGCGATATCTCGTCGATTGTGCAGGAGATTGTTGATCGTGGTGGTTGGGCGAGCGGCAACTCGATGGTGCTCATTGTTGAGGGTTCTGGCAAGCGGGTCGCTGAGGCCTACGACGGGGAATCTGCGAATGCTCCGCTCCTGGTCATCGAGTACATCCCGAGACCACGGATCCGACGATTGGCGTTACTGGGACGCCGCTGGGTGACTTCATCAACGACACCGGTGCCCCATCGGCGGAGCAGTCCTACACGGTGAGCGGCACGAACTTGACGTCCAACATCGTCATCACAGCCCCGACCGACTTCGAGGTTTCGACCACGAGCGGCAGCGGCTTCGGCTCGTCGGTGAACCTGACACCAACCGGTGGCACGGTGGCAGCAACCGATGTATTCGTGACGGCTCGCGAGCACCACCGAAGGAACATCCAGCGGCAGCATCGAACACACCAGTGCCGATGCCACGACGCGGTACGTTGCCGTCTCCGGGACGACGGTGGCACCGGGCGCGTACGCCCTCGACCTCGGTCCCGACGGGGCCTATGTGACGTTCGACTGACCCAGCCAAGCTCGACCTTGCCGAGTTCACGATCGAGACGTGGTTCAAGCGCACGGGCGATGGTGTGCCCGGAACCACAGGCAGAGGAGGAATTCCCGCGTTCATCCCCCTGGTGGCCCACGGCGCGCCACAGGCCGAGGGATCGAACGTCGACGCCAATTGGCTGCTCGGCATTGACGACACAACCGACGTGCTTGCTGCGGACTTCGAAGAGGGCGCTTCCGGATCGGCTCCGGGACAGAACCATCCCATCTACGGCGAAACCGTGATCACGAACGACGTCTGGCATCACGCCGCCGCGACCTACGACGGCACGACGTGGTACCTCTATCTCGATGGGCGCCTTGAGGCAACTGATGTGGTCGGGGAACCTGTGCGATCCGACTCGATCCAACATGCAGGCTTGGGCGTCATGCTCGACTCGTCGGGCAATCCGTCGGTCCCTGCCGCGACAGCCCGCTTCGAGGGTGTGCTCGACGAGGCTCGAGTCTGGGACACGGCGCGCAGTGCGGCAGACATTCGATCTTCGATTCACTGCGAAGTGACGGCTGAGCCCGACCTTGTGGCGCGGTGGGGTATGTCCGAAGGCGGCGGCACGGTCGTTGGAGACTCGGTTGCCCCTCTCGCCGACGGGACGATCGTCGGCTCCAACTACTCATGGGTGGCCGGCGCGCCGTTCGATATTCCCACGGTGACCGCGGGTCCTGACACGACCGTTCTCTGCCCTCCGGTCGTGCTGCTGGACGGCATCGCACCTGACGATGGATCGCCGAATCCGTCCTCACAACCACCTGGACCCAGGATGCGGGACCGCTGGCGGCAGACATCGCCAACCCGAGTGCGTCTCGACGACCGTGTCGTTTGCGAACAGTGGGGCGGGTACGTACACGTTCCGTCTCACGGCGTATGACGGAATCAACACGGTATTCGACGATGTTGACGATCGTTGTGACCGACCGACCGCCGTACCCAACTACGGCCTCGATTTCGACGGGACCGACGACTACGTCTACGTTCGGCCAGCACTCCGAGCCTCGGTCTCTACGTGTTCACCCTCGAGACCTGGTTCAGACGCGACGGTGTCGGCGATACCGTGAGCACGGGCACGGGCGGCGTCGTCGCCGAGCCGCTGATCACCAAGGGCCGCGGTGAAGCCGACGGCAACAACATGGACATGAACTACTTCCTCGGCATCGATCCGACGACGAACACGCTCGTCGCCGACTTCGAGGACACGGGCGGTGTCACCGAACAACCATCGCCTGTGACGGGCACGACGCCGATCGTCGACCGGCGAGTGGTATCACGCCGCAGCAACGTTCGACGGCACGACATGGCGCCTTACCTCAATGGTGAACTCGACGGCACTGCATCCGACGACCGATACGCCGCGATTCGACAGCATCCAGCACGCCGCGCTCGGAGCGGCCATTGACATCGCGGCGGCGCCGGCAGGGGCCTTCAACGGCGTCATCGACGAGGCTCGGATCTGGAATGTCGCTCGTACGGAAGCCGAGATCCAAGCCGCGATGCGGGACCGTTCGCCGCGGCCCGGGCTCGTCGCCCGGTGGGGTATGGATGAAGGAACCGGCACGACGATCAACAGCTACCCGGCCGCTTCGACGGTGGAAGGAACGCTCACCAACGGTGCATCGTTCGTCTTCCCCGGTACGCCGTACCGGACGACGTCGAACAGCAGCCCCGACGCGCCCACGCTCGTTGCGCCTGCCGACGGTGCTATCGACGTGGAGCTTGACCCCATCCTGCAGGTCATCGGTCTCGGATCCAGATGGCGACGACGTGACCACCACCTTCTTCGGGCGAGATGTCGGCGCACCGGTCGGTGAGGACTTCACGTTCGTGGTCCTTCCCGACACGCAGCACTACGTCGATGCCGACGAAGCGCGCGCGGACATCTACGCCGGCCAGACGCAGTGGATCGCCGACAACGCGGATTGGCTGAACGTGGCGTTCGTGAGCCACCTCGGAGACATCGTTCAGAATGCCGACGCGACGATATCGAGTGGCAACGCGCCGACGCGGCGATGGACATCCTCGACAACGCAGGGATCCCGAACAACCTGGCCCCGGGGAACCACGACCTGGGCTCGATCGCGTCGACGTCGTGCTGTACGACACGTACTTCCCGCCGATCGCGCTACGACCTTCCCGCCAACCCCTGGTACGGCGGTTGGCTCGGTGAGGAATCCGGTCAGGTCGATCGCCTGAACAAGGACAACTACGAGCTGTTCACTGCCGGCGGCATCGACTTCCTGATCATCCATCTCGAAGTCGACATGCCGACATACGCGGTGGCGTGGGCGAACGAGATCATCGACCGGTATCCCGAACCGGCAGGTCATCATCAGCACCCACGCGTTCCTGAAGGCCGATGGGTCACGGGGGCCGAGCCTGATCACACGGCCGATCCGACGGTCTCACCGCCGAGCAGGTGTGGGACCAGTTGATCTATCCGAACTGCAACGTGTTCATGGTGGTCAACGGCCACTACCACGGGGAGGCACAGCCTGACATCGAACAACAGCTGTGGCACGCCGGTGCACCAGATCCTCACCGACTATCAGGACCGGACCAAACGGCGGGGACGGCTGGATGCGGATGTACGTGTTCCGCCCGTCCGAGAACCAGATCGAGGCGTACACCTACTCGCCCGATCTCGGCACGTTCGAGACCGATGCGGACAGCCAGTTCGTCCTGGACTACAACATGGCGGATCTGGGCGGCTTCGAGGAGATCGGCTCTGAGACACGTGGCCTCGGGTTCGACGGCATCGGTCACCTGGCCGAACCGTCCGCCGGCACGAGACTACGAGTGGTTCGCCGTATCCGATGACGGCGCTTCTGACCACAAGCCACACATGGAGCTTCTCGACGTCCGGCCCTGCAGATTCGACGGCGCCGTTGGTGTCGATTGGTGCGCCGGCGAATTATGCGCCGGTTCCGGATCCGGTGGTGGTGTCGGGGACGGCGTTTGATGATGTTGGGGTGGCTGAGGTTCGGGTTGAGATCTTTGACCGGGAGACGGGTTGGTGGTGGAACGGTACGGGTTGGCAGGCGTCTCGGACGTATGTGTTTGCGATCGTTGACGGCTCCGGTTGCTCCGTCGACGGATTGGACCTGGTCGTATGAGTTTGATCTGGATGGGAATGGCGAGTCGCCGGCGTCGGCTCCGTATTGGTGGATGGCGAAGGCGGTTGATACGTCGGGGAATGTGTCGGTGGCATGCCACCAGCAACTTCACAGCGACGGCGATACGGGTGATGTGACGGCGCCGTTGGTGGCGATTGGTGCGCCGGCGAATTATGCGTCGGTTCCGGATCCGGTGGTGGTGTCGGGGACGGCGTTTGATGAGGTTGGGGTGGCTGAGGTTCGGGTTGAGATCTTTGACCGGGAGACGGGTTGGTGGTGGAACGATACGGGTTGGCAGGCGTCTCGGACGTATGTGT
The DNA here is from genome assembly GCA_963836085.1 of uncultured Actinomycetota bacterium. GTDB lineage: Bacteria > Actinomycetota > Acidimicrobiia > Spongiisociales > UBA5794 > JAHEEL01. The sequence goes on along the minus strand of CAWIHT010000017.1, from coordinate 32,085 downwards.
TTGCGGATCGTTGACGGCGCCGGTTGCTCCGTCGACGGATTGGACCTGGGCGTATGAGTTTGATCTGGATGGGAATGGCGAGTCGCCGGCGTCGGCTCCGTATTGGTGGATGGCGAAGGCGGTTGATACGTCGGGGAATGTGTCGGTGGCATGCAACCAGCAACTTCACAGCGACGGCGAATACGGGTGATGTGACGGCGCCGTTGGTGGTCGATTGGTGCGCCGGCGAATTATGCGTCGGTTCCGGATCCGGTGGTGGTGTCGGGGACGGCGTTTGATGATGTTGGGGTGGCTGAGGTTCGGGTTGAGATCTTTGACCGGGAGACGGGTTGGTGGTGGAACGGTTCGGGTTGGCAGGCGTCTCGGACGTATGTGTTTGCGATCGTTGACGGCGCCGGTTGCTCCGTCGACGGATTGGACCTGGGCGTATGAGTTTGATCTGGATGGGAATGGCGAGTCGCCGGCGTCGGCTCCGTATTGGTGGACGGCGAAGGCGGTTGATACGTCGGGGAATGTGTCGGTGCCGCGACCAGCAACTTCACAGTTACGGCTGATACGGGTGATGTGACGGCGCCGGTAGCTGCCTCCGACGACTTGGATCGACCTGAATCTCGATCCCGTAGTTGGTCACTTGTCGACCCGGCCGTCGACTCGTCGGCAGCGATGATCGGAACCGGAACCTTCGACGCCTACGTCGAGATCTCGGTTCCCGACGGTCCGTCGCACGATCCGCTGGCCGCTGCGCCGTGTCATCGGCGATCGTGGTGCGCTTGCTGGCGCCCCGTGTCGCCCCCTCGAGGCCCATCCCCGCCATCAGGCGTTCCACGGTGCAGCGCGCCACCGTGATGTCTTCACGGTTCAGCTGACGCCACACCTTGCGTGCCCCGTAGACCCGATAGTTGTCGTCGTAGACCCGCCGGATCTCCGGTCGAGTGCCTGTGTCGCGTTGCGCCCGGGCCGACGGCGTGGGTTCCTGTTCTTGGCGTTTGTGCTCGTAGTAGGTGGCTGGGGCGATCGGCAACGCTCGCAGATCGGCTCGACCCCGAACACATTCCGGTGTTCATCGATGAAGGGGATCATCGCCTCGGTTGGCGGTCGAGCTCCGCCCCGAAGAAAGCTGCAGCCGACTTCAGAATCTCGTTCGCACGCCGCAGCTCACGGTTCTCACGTTCGAGTTCGTTGAGCCGCTCACGCTCATCCGTAGACAACCCGGCGCGACGGCCCTCATCGATCTCGGCCTGACGCACCCACGCCGCGACGTCTCCGACGTCATCCCCAACTTCGTCGAGATCGAACAGATCGCAGCCCACTGCGACTCGTGCTCGGCCTGCTGACTGAACACCATCCGAACCGACGCTCGCGCACCTCGAGGCGGATACCGCGGCATGAGTCTTAGTCAATGCCTCCCATCCTCTCAACGCATCCGGAGCCTCCAGGAAACCCGGGGCGGTTCAGATTGCTGATGTCGGGGTGTTGCGTGGCACGTCGTCGCTTCTGGAGCGTTTGGGGTGTCGGCGGGTCGGGCCCTTGAGATTCGTGACGGCGGGGAGGGTGTCTTGGGGACGAACTGTCTGCCCTCGTGCCTCTTGATTGTGGTACAGCGACACGGGCGGTCCGTTCTCAGATGACCCTCAGGGCAGTCTCACCGGCGGGGAGGTTGCGGCCGGTGGTACTGTTGGATTCCCCGAGTTGGGTGCCCAGTGATTCGAGAACATGCCCGTCGTGTTCGACTTAAAGTGCTGGTCGCGCTCAGTAGAGCTACGTTGCGCACCAAGTCTCGTCCAGAATGCACGAGGCTTGGAGATCGCTGCGGGGCTGGTTCGTGCCGATCCGCGTCTTTCTTGGGGAGAGTATCTGCTATCTCGTAGGCGTCGGCGAGGACATCTCATTTGACTTGTCGTTGATTGAGGAACTCGGTTGCGATGTCTGGGCATACGATCCCACACCGAGAGCGGTCGAGCACGTTCGCCGAAGCGCTAGTGCTGTGGACGAATTCCACTTCGAACCCGTCGGACTCTGGACAGAACAAGCCACACTGAAGTGGTTTGCGCAAGAGATCCGACTCATGTGTCGCACTCTGTGGTCAATCTGCAAGGCACGGATGCCTTCTTTGAGGCGGACTGCGTGTCTCTGACAGAGATGATGGCAAGGAACGGGCACAAGCGCGTCGACCTCCTGAAGATTGACATCGAAGGTGCTCGACACGCACGGTTCTACGAGCCATCCTCGAAACGGATGTGCGCCCCAAGGTTCTAGCTGTCGAGTTCGACCAGCCGTGGCCGTGGGCGGAGGTTCGGCAGACCATCCAGTAGTCTTCGGCGTGCGGGATATGTGCTGCTCCACATTGACGCATGGAACTACACATTCCTGTTCGACGAGACTCGGTCGAGGGTCGAAACGCGTGGCAGTCGGTAGCCTCGCCCAGGCACCGCAGCGGTGTGTCGCATCTGGAACCCTGCAACCGGTCGCTATTCGAGATGAACGAACGGACCGCTGGCAAATCCTGCCGTCGGCCCCGAAATCACCCGGATGCGGGACTGTCGGTCGCCGTCGGCGGCGCGTTCAAACACACGCGGACAGCGCCGAGTCCTCATAGAGTGGTCAGCGAACACGGAGCCGAGGTGCGCTTCGTCAAGACTGAGAGCGATTCCGCCTGCCAACAAGGGTGCTCTAGGGGCTTGGCAATTCCAGGACGTCCCCACCGGCGGACGGATCGAATTCATGGACTGCCAACGCCGCGAGTCCAAAACGCCAGCCGCCGTCCTTTCCCACCTGCTCGAGCACATATCAACGGACGGACCCGGTGCCGACACCCGATCGCATGTGATTGCTCTTTTCCGGATAGTCGGCACGCTGGAACGACTGCGTCGACGGTGGTGCGAGGAGGTGCAGATCGGTCGCATCTGCCTTGGCGGAAGGCCGTCCGGAAGAGACGGGCGAGATCGGACTGATCGGGAGCGGAGACGGAGTTGCAGCCGTTTGACTGCAAACTCGAAGCAATCGCCTGGACAACAGGGCGTCTTCGCCGCCGAGATGTGTGAGCACCCGTGCCCAAGGCGATCATCATGCTCTCCGCCTTCTCACTCTTGAGAGGGTGTTGTGAGGATCGGCTAGTTGTGCTCTTCGGGGAGGTTGTCCCTGATGATGCTGGTGGGGGTGGCCCATCCGAGTGCTCCGTGGGATCGGTGGTGATTGTAGAAGTGGATGAATCCGTCGTAGGCGTGGGTTCGTTGGTTTCTGAGGCCCAGGGTCGGATGTAGGCCCATTCCTCGAGCAGGATCCGGTGGAAGCGTTCGACTTTGCCGTTGGTCTGGGGCCGGTACGGGCGGGTCTTCTTCACGGTGGTGCCGGTCGCGTGCACATGCCCGGTGCCAGAGCCCGGAGCGGTAGCAGGAGCCGTTGTCGGTGATGACCCGCTGCAGGTTGATGCCGATGCGTCTGGAACCAGGCTGCGGCTCGTGCGCCAGAACGCCGGCTGCGGTGACGGCCTTCTCGTCGTCGAGGATCTCGGAGTAGACGATGCGGGTGCGGTCATCGATCGCGGTGTGCAGGTAGCGGTAGCCGACCCGGCAGTGGCCGCCCTTACGCGTCGTTGCCTCGGCCGTGAGTACGCCAGCCGCCGCCGGTCGGGGATCCCAGCGAGCTTCTTGATGTCGACGTGGATCAACTCGCCAGGCGTGTCGCGTTGATACCGCCGCACCGGCTCCCGGTCCGGTGGCCCGGTCGCCACGGTCCAGGCGGCCCAGCACCTGCCCGGTTCAGGATGTTCTGCACCGTCGAGGCCGCCAACCCGACCTCGTAGCCGATGTGGTCGGCACCCCACCGGCGCTCGCGCCGCAACCGAATCACCCGACGCCGCAACGGCCGGGTGTCCGGTTCGGCGACCGGTGCGGCCGAGACGACCGATCCCACAAGCCCGCTCACCTTCAGCAAGGAACCGGTCCCGCCACTTGCGCACCGTCTTGGCATCGACCTGGAACCGCTCAGCGGTCGCCTCACCGTCCAACCGCCGTCAACAACACAGCGCACCATCCGACGCCGCCCCTCCGGCGTCAGCGGCGCATTCGGGTGCTGCGATCTAGCGTGGGCCATGAGCCCTCCTTGCGAGTAGTGAGTCTGTCAACCCACAGTCTCGCTCGGAGGGCTCACCTCAAACATCCCGCCAGGGACAACGTCCCCGGTTGTCACAGCTAGCGGACGTCCAGGTCGCGTCCGGCAACGATGCCGTGTGGTGGCAGGGCGCAGATCGATGAGGAATGCTGTCGACTCTTGGCGCGGCCGTGGGGAGGTGTGCTACCGTTCGCGACGGATTGCGAGATCACTGTGCGGCCAGCGTATTGCAGAGGGACCAGCACGCGTCTGAATCCCGTCCCCTTCCCCGCTGTCTTGAGCGGCTGTGCCGGGCCCAAGCGGATTCCTCGGCCGGCCGGATCGCTTACGGCAGTCCTTCGTCTGTCGAAGTGGTCAGACAGATCGGTAGCCGTCTGGGTGTCGGACAGGGAGGGCTATCACTCGCTGATCGATGGCACACCTTTGTCATCGAACAAGGCTCCGGGCATGCCTCACGACGGTGGCGAGATCGCCACGGCGAGGCACGACAATGCTTGCGACAGACAAGCCAGTATGGCGAGTGCTCAGGAAGACGAGGACAGCACAGCTTGTTGTATATGCGCACACGCTGGCGATTGAGGCGCCGAGCAGTCCGAACGGTCCAATTAGCAGTATCGCAAGAACCAGGGAAACTGGGACTCCTGCCAGTTCTGCCCATAGGATTGAGGAGGGATACCAAGCCCCCTAAGGCCATCCCGTAGGATCGCGCTGTACGACCAGATGCTGCCTGCCAACACGAGGACAGTCGCGGGACCGCTCGCTGCTGCGAACTCCGCCGCCGAATACTGCTGGGATCGCAGCCTTGGTGGCGACGAGAAGCGGCACCCCTGAGACAACTGCGATTGTGAGGCCTACGCGAGCCCCTGATGCGAATATATGAATCCTTGCGGCATCGTCCCGTTCCTCTGCAATCCGAGGCATGAGAGTCAATCCGTAGGCCGCCGTCAGAGGTCTAGCGGTGACACTCCAAGCTACGGCGACGGCATACAGCCCGAGCTGCTCACTAGGTAGCATGGCGGCGATCAGCAGCTGATCGACCCTGGCGTTTGCCGCGGTCGGCAGGCGCGCTGCTGCGTTCGGGATACCGAACCTCAGGAGTTGTCGCCCCATCGCGGGCCTTATCTGTCGCCTCCTGGGCAGGCGAGTGAGCGCCAAGCCAGCAGAGAGGCCACCGTAGAGCGTCAGAGCGACTACGTAGGCAATGGCAATCCCGTGTGGATCCGGATGAGAGCTCCATGCAAACACAAGCAGCACGCCCAGCCAGACCACGGTTCTGCCGAAGCGCAGTGCATTCCACATTGCGAATCGACCGACGCCGCGAAGACCGGCCGCCGGCAAGAACGCCGGCGCGATAAGTACCACCCAAAGAAACACACGAGCGGATTCCACCACCTCCGGTGGTTGAGACCCAAGCAGTCGCGGCATCCCCACCCAGAGGGCGGCTGCAAGGGCCATAGTTGGGATCACCGCCGTCACGACTGCAGTGACGGTGTAGGAACCAGCCTCGCCCTCTGTTGCGGGCCGAATAGAACGTCAGCGCTTCGGGTAGCCCGATCAATCCGAGAGAAGCCGCAAACATGCCCCAGAGCCGTATTGCGGCAAGTTGGCCTCGTAGGTCTGGTCCCAGCAGTCTTGCCACTAGAACGCCTGTACCGAAGGCGATGATTGCCATGGCAAGGCTCGTCCCAAGAGTGCCGACGAAGCGGTGGGCAACTGACGACTTGGGGCCGTCGAAGGGATTCTCATGGCCTCTAAGCCTAGGATTCTGTGGACTGATGCGGGTATGATGCCAATGGCGGGCGACCTGCGGCGAGAAGGGCCAGATCCAGTACTCTGACTACTGGTCCGGCTGTCGGGTCATCCGATCTGATGGTTACCAACCGGCGACCGCGGTCCGGAGGGGCGTGGGGAGTAGCGGGTGCCACGAGCGCCGCCGCTTGGCCCCGAAGCGAACACGCCCGTACTTCAGCCAACACGGGCCTGTCGCCGAGCCGCTGTGTCATACGCGTGGAGATGGCTGTCGCCAGGCCCTCTACCATCGATTCGATGGACAGGTCCCGTCTCACGACGCTACGCGCGTTCTCGCCGAATGCTGCAGAGCGCAGGGGGTCCCGCAAGAGCTGTGAGAGAGTCGAGGCAAGGTCCTCCGGATTGCGGTCTTCGAACACGACAGCTCCACCAGACCGAACCAATGCCTGTGTCTCTGGTCCGTGGGAACCCAGATCCTCGCCCACACATACCGGGAGTCCGTACGCGGCTGCGTGGAGGGGTCCGAGACCGGCGCCCCGCGGGTAGCAAGCTACCGCCGCAGACAGCATGATTCCTGATAGGTCACCCTCTTCGTACGTTCCAGGGTAGAACCGGACAAGATGCCCGATCTCAAGTTGGTCCGCCAGCATCTGCAGCCGAACCCGCTCGCTGTCGCCTTCGCCTACAATGCGATTCGCGCATCCGCGCCGCCCTGAGCGAGTGTTGCCACTGCCAAGAAGAGGGTGTCGAGATCTCTGCTCTTTCGCAATCGCGATACATGAACGATCAGGCCAGCGTCGCGTTGCCTCCTGCGTTGGGCAATCTGTTGGTCGATCTCGGATGTGTCCAGTGAGTTCGGAGCGACGAATGATTGTGATTCGGGAAAGCCATCGTTCACGAAATCGTCGAGGGTCCACTGGTCGTAGAACACTGTTGAGTCGGCCAAGCGGCCCACGGCTCGCCGCAACGCGAGCCGGAGTCTGGAGTCCGCCTTCGGCCGCCCGTGACCCCACACGACTGTGCCCTGGCCGTTGATTCGGGACCGCACGAGAGAAGGTACGAGGCTGAGGTTGTTGAGATTCCATTCGTGTACCGCCACGTCGGGTCCGCTCCCTCCGGCCATCTGCCACTGTCGGGGATACCAGTTGAGCCTTCGCCCGAGGACTTGGAACGAGACGTAGGGCATAGCAGCGGCTGCGAAACCATCCGGCGCCACACATGGCACTCCCGGATGTGGGAAATAGGAGAGGTCGACTTTGAGATCGCGCCGTGCCGCGAGCATTCGGAAGACGGGCACCCTGTACTTGGGCAGTGCAGGCTGCGTGATTTCCACGCGGATTGTTGCCTCTGGATGCTTGCCTCTCTTGCTTGGATCCACCAGGCATTCTCGTCCTTGTGATATCGCGGCGGGTTGGGAATCCAAGGGCATCCTCATCGGACTGACCACGGTAGTCTGATGCTGTCGATGCCAGCGACGATTGTGAGTCGCAACGCTGCGAGGCAGGGAGCAGCAAGATGGCACATCCAGGACTCCACTCTCCAACACAGCCAGCTGCCTGGTACGAGCGGTGCGGCGCCATTGGCTGTGGGAACGTGGGCTTGGGCTGTCTACCTTGCATCGGCTCCATTTGTGTGGCTGCCTTCGGTTTCCCCGTCGATTCTGTTTGCCGCAAAGTCCGCTCTATTCGCTGTAGCTGTCGCAGCGACATGGGCGGGTTGTCCGCGATCGCTCCCTCCCTACCGGCTTGCTGGGTCCTGTGGGTCTTGCGCTCGTCGTGGCCGGGTCAGCCTTCGCTGCATTCTTGAGCCACTCTGACGCAGAGGCATTCCGAGGGATCGCCGAGCCGGTGGTGGCATTCCTTACGATGTGGACTGCCTACGTCTACGCACGGAACGGGGGCGGTTTCCGGCGCATTGTCGGCATAGCTACCGTGTTTCTGTCATCGGCTGCGCTGTTGGTCGTCGCGGCGTGGGCTGGTTGGGACTTCCTGGGTCCGTCGCCTACTGGTCTCCCTATTGCCTCAGGTGGATTCGCGACCTTGCGCGGTACCTGGGGTAGTCCACTCGCAATGTTTGTGCCGATTGCCCTGGCCGTCAGCCTGACATTGGACAACGCGCTCTGCTCGGCTGCTTGGCGGGGTGGCTGTATTCGCCATCCCGGTCTCGATCTTTGTCGTTGGGAACCGTGGAGCCTTTGTTGCGTCCCTCCTCGGTATTGCAGTCGTGCTTTGGTTCGCGGTCAGTCGGCGCTCCTTCTGGTTGTCTGTTGTCACACTTGGGTTGGCCTCCTGGCAAATGCCCAGCTTCAGTGGCTCTGCACCTCAGATTCGACCGCCTTGATCAGGGACCACTTGCCGGCTTGAACAGGTTCTCCTCGGGCAGGATCGATGGATATGGCCAAGGTCTCGCAATCTTCCTGGATCATCCACTGACCGGTGGCGGTTTCGGACAAGCGATGGTTGACTCAAGCGGAGCTACCGTGCGGGACCAGAACATCCACAATCTCTGGCTCAAGTCTGCCGCCGAGGGGGGAGTCGTTCTGGTAGCGGCACTCGCATCTGTCATTCTGACTATTCTCATGCGGGCTGCGAATCTGCTGGCGAGGACTGTTCGGACCGAGCGATCGAGAAGTGACAGGGTGTGGGCCGCCGGACTAGTGGGAGTCTTGGTCGCTGGGTTGGCGTTGTCCATGACTCAGCCGGGTGGTGTGCTGGGGAGCATGCACGCCTCAGTCATTTGGTGGGCGAGTGCCGGGGTCGCTGCTGCCGGCGAGAATCGGCTGAGCGGTGAGGGGGCGCAGCGGTTCTCCGAGATCCAGCGAGCTTCCGGGACTCCCCCAACCGCCACTGTGCGGTTGCCATATCCGTCTGAAGCTGCACCTATCCGACAGCAATCCAGCGCCTGAGAAGTCCAGAAGACGATCGTAGCGAACAGAAGAGGCAAGGGGCGGGATCGGTCGATGCGTATTGCGGTGTTGAGTCACAATCTGACCCGAGCTGGTGGACGCTCTGTTGGTGTGAACTTGGTGGGAGCGCTCGCCGCCAGCGACTCCCGGTACGAGTTCCTCATGTTGGTTCCGCCCGGTGAAGACTATCGGAGGGCCGCTGCGACAGCGCCGGGAGAATGGCAGGAAGTCAGCTTCGACCACGGCGCCGATCGACTGATCTGGGAATTGGCGACCGTACGTCGAACCGTTCGAGAATTCCAAGCTGACTGGATTGTCGCCTTGGGCAACAAACCGGTGGTTGTGCCCGGAATTCGTAGTGCCGTCCTGCTCCACAATCCACACCTCTTCTACGATTCATCGGTCTTCAGATCTGGCTCGCCTCGAAAGAGGGCATGGGTAGCAGCGCGGAAGTGGTACCTCCGTCGCACTTTGCCATCGGTCGACGTGGTGTTCGCTCAGACGAGCGTCGCCGCCCATCGGGTGAGGTCCACTTATGGCGTGAACGATATTTCCATTCTACCGAATGCCGTTTCGGCATTGATCGCCGAACGATCAGGTGAGATCCCAGCGGCTCTCCTCTCAGAGACGCCGTTCCGATTCCTTGCGCTGAGTCGCTACTATCCGCACAAGAACCTGGACGTTCTGGCTGACATGTTCGAAGAGTGTGGCCATGAACTTGACGGCATAGTCGGCTTCCTAACCATTGATGCTGACCAGCATCCTGGCGGCGCGAAGACTGCTCGAGCGGATATCCAGAACGGGCCTGGGAGACCGACTCATCAATCTCGGCCCGCTGCGCCAGAGGGTTCTGGCCGGGGTCTACAACGAGATAGACGCCTTGGTTCTTCCGACGCTTCTCGAGTCATACTCCGGGACATATCTGGAGTCCATGTCCCTGGGTACGCCGATCGTTACGAGTGACTCCGACTTTGCACGCGGTGTGTGCAAGGATGCCGCGTTGTATGTGGATCCTCGGAATCCCAAGGACCTTGCGGCTGCCTTGGCAAGTCTTCGCGACGACCCAACGATCGGGCGATCCCTTGCTGATAAGGGTCGGCGCATTGCGCGACAACACCAGACGACGTGGCCTGAGATTGCCACGCGGTTGCTGCATGCGCTTGAGGTGAGATCCTGAAGGGCGCCGATCTGAGCAGAATTGGTTCCAGCCGGTCGGGCGTGTCGGAAGCGATCCGAGCTGACGCATGCTTCGCCGCCCCACGACATCAACACCGCCCTAGGGTACCGACGTCTCCGCTGGATCCAGTGAGCCGGGTGAGGTGTTGCGCCACGCCCTACACATGGTCCAGCGTATCGTTCGCCGGAGCTCGGTTGTCGGCCCTGCCGCCTCGAGATGCTGTGTGACTGCAGTTCGTCGGTCATGAACACCACTGGGGAGAGCGGAGTTCTGCCAGCGAAGACCATGCTGTCCCCAACCATTGTGGGTGGTATCGACTCGTCGTGTGCTGCTAGATGCCGGGCGCTCTGACTACAGCCCGGAACTTTCGATCAGGCTCTTGAGGGATTGACGCGACAGCCTCGATGTCGACTCCGAGCCGGGGACTGATCCACGTTGCGATGCTGGATCTCAGAGCGACTTCGTCGGAGTCGTCGAAGGCCTCGGTTGGCACGACTCGCACGATGATCGAGCCAGCGACTCTCTGGATGATTTGCGCCTTGCGGATATTGGCTGCATCTTTGAACACGTAGCCGAAGCGTGCCACGCGCTGGCCCTCGGGTGTTAGAACGTAGTCCTCGGCACGTCCATCAATTGAGGCGATCGCCCGCGTGGGACGATTGCATGCACATTTGTAGTCTTTCGGTAGCCACGTCGCCACATCCCCCGTGTCATATCTGATCAACGGGAAAGCGTAGTTGGAGAACCCCGTAGCGATGATTGACCCCGAGATCCCGGCCGCACCGCGATCACGAGTAGGCGCGCCCGCCTCCATGACGCCGAATTCGAAGTCCTCATGGAGCACGAGCTCTTCGCACTCGGAGGCATTCGCTGCTCCCTCAGACATCCCGTACTGCTGCGATACCAGGGCGCCTGTGAATCGCACGATTGCGTCACGCTGGAATGGATAGAGGTTCTCGGCACCGGTGAACACGTATCGCGCCTTCCCCCCAGGTTCCAGTTTGGCATCCTCTGCCATCTCGACGTAGGAGTGCACGATGGAGGGGTAGCCGACGACATGGGCGAAGTCGCGTTCGTGGAGCAAGGAGTGGATCGCCGGGATCTTCAAGGGCACGACCTGCTGCATCGGGATGATGACCTGGTTGAATGCCCTGTTCCATCGCCAATACGGTGGATTGGTCTGGTCGATCGGTACGACGGGACGGCCCGAGAAATTGGCGTGAAGGCATCCCGGCTGGATCCCAAATCGTGCTCGATGACGCCACCAGATCGCCCATTGGAACGCCACGGCATCCGGTGTGGCGAGCGTTGCAAGAGATGAGCCGGTGCTGCCGCTGGTGTGCCGCGTGATGAGCCCTCGCCTCCGCGCTGAGTCGGCAATGAGGCGATCGAAATTCTCGCGAACATCGTCCTTTGTGAGAATGGGGAGTTTCGGCAAGTCCTCTACGGCCGTGACGTCTTGTGGCCGGAGGCCGAGCCGTTTCATGACATCTCGGTAGTACTCGACATGGACATAGGCGTGCTCGACGAGGCGTGCTACTTGCTCGTCTTGATACTGGCGAATCCGCGGCGATCCCAAACGTCAGTCTCAGCCAGCCAATTGAGTCTCTCGTCGAAGGTGTCGCCAAATCGTGTCCGAGCTTCGCGCCATCCGTACGCGGTGCAGACGGCATTCTGCACAGCGATGGGAAGCCGGTAGTAGGCGCGACCGAGTGGTCCGTCAGGTCTCACTCGGACCTCAATACCCGGGGGTGAGGGATGCACCCTCGTGCATGCTGTCGCTCCGGTGGCCTGTCGGGCGCGTCAGTCTGTGCGGCTCTCGGCATGGCCTGTCAGGCTACTCCTGTGTCCGACTGAGAGCACCAGGGAACGCTCTGTTGATGGATCAGGGAGGTTCCCAGCCACAGCTGGGGTGGTTGTGTCTGCATCCTCGCCCGATTCGGCGACGGCGCCGCGTGAGCCTGTGCAAAACTGCATGCCCACAGCGCACCTCTGGGATGTGCAGATCTACGCACCTCCTCCAAGTTTCCCAGGTGCGTATCTGCCGTTTGATGAGCCGACCAACCCGGTCCGATGGCACCTCTCCAGCTCACGGCCGAACACCGCGTCCAAGCCAGCAGGATCAAGCTGTTGGCGACGGTGCGCATCATCCCGAGAAGCAAGCGGCTGTCGCCATCGGCGGGTTGCCTGCGCACCCACACCAACGCGTCCGTGGGCTTGTCGATCACGGCCTTCCTGACACGACTTCCGAACTGCACAGCTATGAGCTTCGCCCGGAACCACTCACCGGGGAGCGCCCATGGCGCGCACCCCGTTCGCTACATCCGCGAAGGCAGCTGGTGATTCGATGTCGCTCTCCTGGAGACGAGGAGTGCGGTGGGGCTGCACGCTGTCGGGCACCCGCCGCTTGTCATCGTGAACTGGCGTGACAGCGTTGGTGCTTGGGACAGATCTCGTCTATGGATGCGTCCCGCAGTCGTACCGAGAGCGGAACCGAAGCCGCAGAGCTTGATCGGGCGGAGTCTCGGCAACCCCCGCTCGCCAATACGAGACGGCGAGGAATCGTGGTAGCTAGCGCAACGGCGGGGTTGGGCACGGAGCGGTACGGTCTCGGCAACTGAGGAATGTGCGAACCCTCCAACCAGCATCAGCTGCGCCGCGCCGCTCCTGGCAGGCGCCGCGCCGCTCTGCACTAGTCTCACGGCGCGGGCATAGGGAGATGCCATGAGACAACTGAGGCAGTCGGTGAGTGGTGGGGACCTGCGCCACGTCGAGTTCCCTGGCGTGCCTCCAGCTCCGTCAGGGCTGCTCGTTGCGATTCGGTCCAGCCTCATCTCCAGTGGAACCGAGCGCAGCACGCACGAGCTCGCCGGGTCCTCGCTGCTGAAGAAGGCCAGGGCACGGCCCGACCTCGTGCGGGCCGTCATCGATCGGGCGCGTCAGGACGGGGTCCGATCGACCGTCGGGCCGTGCGCTCCCGACCTCGATGAGGACATGCCGGTTGGGTATTCGGCGGCCGGGGTTGTGACCGAGGTAGGGACGGCGGTGTCGGGGTTCCGGCCCGGCGATCGGGTGGTGACTGCCGGGGTCGGGCACGCCGACGTGCAGGCTGTCCCGGGGAATCTGGCGGCTCGCCTGCCCGATGGCGTCTCGTTCGACGAAGGGGCGTTCGGGGCGATCGCGTCCGTGGCGCTCCACGGGCTTCGTCTCGCGGACGTCGGGCCGGGCAGCAAGGTCGTCGTGATCGGCCTCGGGCTGATCGGCCAACTCGCGGTGCGGTTGGCGATTGCCGCCGGCTGCGAGGTCGCCGGGACCGACATCGACGAGGCGAAGCTGGCCGTCGCTGCTGGACTCTGGAGCGTTCACCTTCCCCTCGACGCGGGACGGGTTCGACGGCCGCCCTCGATTGGACGGCGGGGCGGGGAGCGGATGCCGTGCTGGTCACCGCCGGCACGAAGTCGTCCGATCCGATGCAGACGGCCGCTCTGTTGGCGCGCGACCGGGCCACGATCGTCGCGGTCGGCGACGTCGGCCTCGATCTCGATCGACGGCCGCTGTATCAGAAGGAACTCACGGTCAAGGTGTCGCGGGCCTACGGCCCCGGCCGCTACGACCCGACGTACGAAGACCTCGGCATCGACTACCCGATCGGGTACGTGCGCTGGCCGATCGCCCGCAACCTCGAAGCCGTCATGGGTCTCATCGCCTCAGGGCGCCTCGAAGTCACAGATCTCATCACGCATCGGTTCCCATTCGACCGGGCCGTTGAGGCCTACGACGTCTTCGACAGCGGCGATCCCTACCTCGGCATCCTGCTGGAGTACGGACACCGATGGACAGGAAGCCACCCGGTCGGTCGCAGCTGCGGCGCGACCCGACGAGCGGCGCAGCCTCATCCGGGCTTGCGTCCGGGCTCGTCGGCGCCGGCCGGTTCGCATCCGGCGTGCTTCTGCCGTCGGCGAACGCTGCCGGCTTCGGACCATGGACCCGGATCACCTCGGCCGGGGGAGCGTCGGCAGTGCGTGTCGGAGAAGCCAACGACTTCGCGGAAGCGGTCTCGACGGTCGAGGATGTCGTGACGGCCGACGACACGGACGTTGTGTTCGTCGCCTCGCTCCATGACAGCCACGCCGACATCACCGACGCAGGCACTCGCCGCCGGCAAGCACGTCTTCTGCGAGAAGCCGCTCGCCATCACGAATGACGAACTCGATCAAGTTGCCGACGCGTGGAACCAGGCCCCCGGGGTGCTCATGGCCGGATTCAACCGGCGATGGTCCCCGGCCGTGGAGACCGCCGTTGCGTTCGTCGGGCGCAACGAGCCCCATGCAGATCATGTATCGAGTCCACGCCGGATCGCTTCCCGACGACCACTGGCTGAAGGACCGACGCCAGGGCGGGCGCCTGCTCGGCGAGGGATGCCACTTCATCGACACCTGCAACGCCATCGTCGGCGAGGCACCGCGCTCGGTGTATGCCGTCGGGTCAGGCGAAGGTGAACTGCTGCTGCAAGAGGACTTCACGATCACGCTCGACTACCCATCCGGGTCGCAGGCCGTCATCGTCTACTCGGCCGGGGCTCCCCGAGGTGCGGGCAAGGAGTGGGTCGAAGTGATGCGAGGCGACCGATCCGCCGAGATCGATGACTATCGGTCGATCACGCTGCGCGGGGCGACCAACACCGATGTCAGGAAGTACAAGCCGGCCGACAAGGGGCACGAGGCGGAGTTCGTTGCGTTCCGCGAGGCGATCGAGGGCCAGCGTGACGGCGACGAGCTCGCCCGCTCGGCATTCGAGACATCGAGAGTGGCGCTCGCTGCCGTCGAGTCCCTGACGACGGGGCAGGCGATCCGCCTCGACTGGTCGTGAGCCCCGGCGACCGATCTCCAGGCGGAGCCTCCCCGGGCCGAATCCGGCGAGCCGTCGGCGATGTCCGGGCATTGGGGTGGGGTGCCCCTCTGCGGGCCGGCTATGAAGCCTCGAAACGCTTCGGGGGCCACACGCTGGTGTTCGGCCGCATGGTTCCGACTACGACTGAGGCAGTCGAGGGGCGCAGCCCGTTCACCGTCCTGGACGTGCCCGACGCGGTCCGGGAGCGGACGATCGCTGCCGCCGACCGCATCGTCGACGGTCAGATCGAGTTGTTCGGACGCGACCTCCAGCTTGGCGACCCGCCGGACTGGCATGGCGTCATCGATGGCGACGGGTCGTGGCCCGCCATCGAATGGTGGAAGATCGACCTCCGATCGGAGCAGCGAATCGGAGACGTCAAGTGGGCATGGGAACTCGGGCGCCACCGGCACCTCGTGGTCCTGGCCAGGGCAGCCCACCTCGCCTCGTCCGAGCCCCGGTACCTCGACACGCTCGAGCGTCATCTCGCGTCGTGGATCGAGGCCAACCCGCCCGAAGTCGGCATCCACTGGTACTCGAATCTGGAGATCGCGCTTCGGTCGCTTGCGTGGCTTCAGATCCTCGCCCTCGCCGGTGACCAACTGTCACCGACGCTGCGTCTCGACATGTGGAGCCACCTCCGCCACGCAGGACGGCACCTCGTGGCCGACCTTCCCTACACGGTCAGCACGATGCGCAACAACCACCTCCTCGGGGATGGGCTCGGCCTGATTGCGCTCGGAATGGCGTTCGGAGGCGCGAGCGGAGACCGGTGGCGCCGCATCGGAGACCGGATTCTTCAACCGTCAACTGCTCCGGCACATGCGCCCTGACGGTTCGATGATCGAAGACTCGGTGTCCTACCACCGGTTCGTCCTCGAGATGCTGACGATGCGGGTGGTGCTCGGCGATGCTCCGAGCGAGGTCCACGAAGCGCAATGGCAGCGGCAGCCCAGTTCCTTGCTCGACTCGGGGTCCTGGACGGCCCC
The DNA here is from genome assembly GCA_963836085.1 of uncultured Actinomycetota bacterium. Lineage (GTDB taxonomy): Bacteria > Actinomycetota > Acidimicrobiia > Spongiisociales > UBA5794 > JAHEEL01. Next base: position 16,265 of record CAWIHT010000017.1, on the reverse strand, counting down.
GTTCCGCAGTACGGGGATTGGGACGAGGGCCGGGTGATCGCCGTGTCAGACGACCCGGCCGACCTGCGTGGCTCCGTCCTGCTTGGACTCGCACTCGCCGGTGACGGAGCGCCGCAGCGAGTGGCGGAGCGACCACGACGAAGTCGCATGGTTTGCCTCCGAGGGAACCCCCGCAGCTCCCGACGAGGTGGAGGCTTCTGGCTTCGATCTTGGCGCAGGCATTGCTCGGGCCGCGGCCGGGGCAGTACACCGTATGGCTGAAGGGTGGATCCGGTCCGTCCCACGGGCACGCCGATCTGTCGTCGGTGGCGATCGCCCACCGAGACACCTGGCTCATCGGCGATCCCGGCACCGGCACCTACAACGGACCGATCGAAGAGCGCAACGCCTTCCGAAGCTCGCAGTTCCACAACGTGATCCGGGTCGAAGGACAGGATCAACTCGTACCGCACCGGGCATTCCGCTGGACCTACGAGGCAGAGGGTGTGCTCGGCGATCCGATCCGGTTCGACGACACCATCGTGATGTGGACGGTGCACGACGCCTACACCCGACTCGCGACGCCCCGGCGGGTCGCCCGCGTGGTCATTGTGAATGCCCGACGGGGTAGCCGTTGCCGACCACATCGAGGGTCGACCTGGGCCGACCACGCTCAACGTGCCCCTTGGTCCTCGCGTCGAGTGGGATGCGGCAACGTCGACGGTCGACGCCCAAGGGAAAGCGTTCCAGCTCGAGTTGCCGGAGGGGAAGACCACAACATGGCGCGGATCCCGTGATCCTTATGCGGGTTGGTGGAGCACGACGTACGGCTCGGCCGAGCCGTCGACGCTGATCGAAGTGCGGTGCGACGCAGCGGAGCCGGTCCTGTGGCGAATTCAATCGGTCGCAGACGGTCGATTGCGGGCCGCCGGGCGGCGAGCCCGGCGATCTCACCACCTCGGTGGTGTTCGAGGACGACGCCGTGCGACTGCGCGTCCAGGTCGACGGCCGGACCTACCTGCGGAGCGTGTGACGTGACCAAGAGGGTTCTCGTGCTCAACCACTTCGCCGTCCCCGCCGGGCATGCAGGCGGGACTCGGCATGCCGAACTCTTTGACCGATTGCCGGACGAGTGGAGCTACACCCTGGTCGGGGCCGACCGCAGCCTGCTGACCGGAGAACGCGCCCACCGCTCCAAGGGCACGTTCCGGTCGGTTCGCACCACGCCCTATCGGGGCAACGGCGTCAGCCGAATCATGAACTGGCTGTCGTACGCCGTGGCGGCTGTGTTCGTGGGGATCACCCAGCGACGCGTCGACGTCGTCTACGCCTCCTCCCCGCACCTGCTGACCGGCCTGGCCGGGTGGGTCGTCGCACGGATACGCCGCGCTGCGTTCGTCCTCGAGATCCGCGATCTGTGGCCGCGCATCCTCGTCGACATGGGACGGATGAGGAGCCACGTCAGCCATCTACCGGCTCCTCCGGAGACTCGAACTGTTCCTCTACCGACAGGCAGACGAGATCGTCGTCCTCGCCCAAGGCTCCGCCGATGCAATACGTGCCGACAGTCCGGGCGCCGGCACCATCACCTTCGTGCCGAACGGCTCCGATCCGGCGATGTTCGCCGTCGACGACGATCGAGACACGCTGCGGCAGCGATACGGCATGACGGGGTTCGCCGTCGTGTACGCGGGGGCACACGGACCGGCGAACGGACTCGGACTCGTGCTCGACGCCGCCGAGCAATTGCAGAACGACGCGCCGGATGTCGAGTTCGTGCTCGTCGGAGATGGTGTCGACAAGGAGGCCCTGGTAGCGGAGGCGGCCCAGAGCGGACTCACGAATGTCCGATTCCTCGATCCAATCCCGAAGTCGGAGATGCCCGGCTTGCTTGCGGCAGCGGACGCTGGCCTCCACGTGCTGGCCGACGTGCCACTCTTCCGGTACGGGGTAAGCCCCAACAAGCTCTTCGACTACATGGCCGCAGGCCTGCCGGTTGTGACAAACTGCCCCGGTGAGGTGGAAGCAATCGTGACCAGCGCCGAAGCAGGTATCGCCGTGGAACCCGACGAGATCGACGTGGCAGTTCGCAAGATTCGTCGCGGCGTCGAGCGATCAGCGGGCGGCGTGGGGGCGAGCCGGACGGGCCTTCATCGTGGAGCACCGGTCGCGCGAGGTTGTGTCAGGCCAGCTTGGTGCCGTTCTCGACAGGGCCGTGAACCGGTGATGGCGGGACAACGAGCAAACCTGGGGGTCAAGAGGGTCGTTGACCTGGTGGGGGCCGCCACCGCAGGAGTTCTGCTCCTGCCGGTGCTCGCTGGTGCCGCGTTAGCGATTCGCACAAGGATCGGACCTCCGGTCATCTTCCGTCAGCCTCGTCCCGGACTCGAAGGCGACCTGTTCACGCTCTACAAGCTCCGCACGATGACCGACCAAGTCGGGGCTGACGGCACCGATCCTCCCCGACGCTGAACGGTTGACACCGCTTGGCTCGCAGCTGCGCCGGTGGAGCATCGACGAACTCCCTGAACTGTGGAACGTCATCAAGGGCGACATGAGCCTGGTTGGGCCACGGCCGCTGCTTGTCGAATACCTGGGCCTGTACAGACGAGCGAGCAGATGCGGCGCCATGAGATGCGACCCGGACTGACCGGTCTCGCGCAGATCAGCGGACGCAACGACCAGACGTGGGAGGAACGACTCGCTCTCGACGTCTGGTACGTCGACCACTGGAGCCTATGGCTCGACGCCAAAATCATTGTCAAGACCGTGGTGCGTGTGTCGAAGGGATCCGGTGTCGCAGCGCCGGGTATGGCCACGATGGCGCGCTTCGAGGGGGCCATAATGCGTAACGAACAACCATTGCGATCGTCGGGGCTGGCGGCTTCGCCCGCGAGGTGCGATGGTTGATCGAGGACATCAATCGTGCGGGCGGACCCTACGCGTTCGTTGGATATGTTGTGAGCGACCGATCACACCCGGGTCTGCACGATGACATTGATCAGACGGTCGCTGATGTGGACGAGTTGAAGTCCGGCGCCTTCGCCCCGGATGCGCTCGCTCTTGGCATTGGGAACCCATCAGCGCGGGCGGAGATCGGGCGTGCGATCGCTGACTCCACCCCCGGCATCGAGTGGCCCTCGCTCATCCATCCGTCGGTCGAGGGTGACTTCTCGAGTTGGTCGATCGGGATGGGAACACTGTTGTGTTCGCCGGAGCGATCTGGCACCGTCGGCATCGACCTCCGAGACTTCACGATGGTCAACCTCAGCTGCACGCTCGGGCATGAATCGAAGGTCGGGAGTCGGGACTTCGTGCTGACATCGCCCTCGGGACCGCGTCTCAGGTGGCGTTTCGATCGGCGATCGGTGCGCTCGTGGGCACGGGAGCCAGCATGCCTGCAGTACGTCGAGCATTGGCAGACGATTCGACCGTCGGAGCGGGCGCGGTGGTCACAGGAACCGTCGAACCGGGATACAACTGTGGTCGGAGTGCCGGCACGCCCGGTCGGTGAGCATGCCTGAGCGGATCTACCTCTCGCCACCGCACCTCAGCGGGACCGAGAGCGCCATGGTCGACGAAGCGATCGCCAGCAACTGGATTGCCCCGCTTGGGCCCGCAGGTCGAGGCGTTCGAGGGCGAACTCGCCCGACCAGGTCGGCGTCTCCCGGGCGCTTGCGACGGCGACCGGGACGGCAGCCATCCACCTGGCGCTCGATGTGCTCGGGGTGCGGCCCCGGCGACGTCGTCATCGGCAGTTCGTTCACGTTCATCGGAAGCGTCAGCCCCGTCCGGTATGTGGGCGCCGAGCCGTGGTTCGTGGATTCGTCCGCCGACACGTGGAACATGGACCCCGACCTCCTGGAGCAGGCACTCGCGGCGGCCAAGGACGAAGGCCGCAAGGTCGGAGCGGTGATCGCCGTCGATCTGTTCGGCCAGTGCGCCGACTACGCGCGGATCGAGGAGATCTGCGACCGATTCGGCGCGCCGCTCATCGAGGATGCGGCCGAGGCGCTCGGGGCTACCTGCGGCGGTCGGCAGGCCGGCAGCTACGGACGGGTCGGGATTCTCTCGTTCAACGGCAACAAGATCATCACGACCTCTGCCGGGGGAGCGATGGTGTCTGACGACGGTGATCTGTTGGATCGGGCGTTCTTCCTCGCCACACAGGCCCGGGAAGAAGCCGTCCACTACGAGCACGCCGAGATCGGCTACAACTACCGGATGTCGAACCTGCTGGCGGCGGTTGGTCGCGCCCAGCTTGCGACGCTCGACGAACGCGTTGAGGCGAGACGGCGCATCTTCGACACCTACGTCGACCTCCTGGAATCTGTCGACGGGATCGACTTCATGCCGGAGGCGCCCTACGGGCGGTCAAACCGGTGGCTGACCACGCTCACGATCGACCCCGGTCGCTTCGGCGCGAGCACGGGACGAAGTGATCCGCTCGCTTGAAGACGAGAACATCGAGGCACGTCCGGTCTGGAAACCGATGCACCGGCAACCCGTGTTCGCCGGGTCTCGCACGTTCGGGGGCTCCGTGTCAGAGCGGCTCTTCGAGACCGGCCTGTGCCTCCCGAGTGGGACCGGGTTGAGCGACGATGAGATCGGCAGGATCGCCGGGATCGTCTTGCACGCGCTCGGGATCTAGGCCGACGCCGCCGGTCGGGAGGCGTCGCGCAGATGGGTCACCTCGCCAGATGAGTCACCATCGCTGGGGTCGCTCTCCGGGTTCAGGGGTGGCACCCGGTAGCGGGTGAGGCGAGGATGCGGCTGTTCGAGCGGGTCATCGCGTTCGGTAACCAGCACCTCGTGGAGCTTCTCGCCCGGGCGAAGGCCCGTGTACACGATCTCGGTGGCTTGGCCCGGGGCCACCTGCTGCGAGAGTCGGCGAGCGAGCATCTCGATCGACACCGGTTGTCCCATGTCGAGCACGAGAACGTCACCGCCTTCACCGAGGGTCGCCGCTTGGAGCACGAGGAGGACTGCCTCCTCCGTGGTCATGAAGTAGCGGGTGACGTCGGGATCCGTGACGGTGATCGGGTGACCGTTCTTGATCTGCTCCATGAACGTGGGGACAACAGACCCGTTCGAGCCGAGTACGTTGCCGAATCGGACCGACAGGTACCGCCCGGACGCTGTGGCGTCGAAGTGGGCCGTGATCCGCTCGGCGGTGCGCTTGGTCGTGCCCAGCACGTTGATCGGGTCGGCGGCCTTGTCGGTGCTGATGTTGATGAAGCGCTCGACGCCGGTCTCCGCGGCAGCGGTCAGGACGTTGGTGGTTCCCCCGACGTTCGTCTTGACTCCCTCCGCCGGGAATCGTTCGAGGAACGTCACGTGCTTGTGGGCGGCGGCATGGAACACGATGTCGGGCCGTGTTGCCTCGAACACGGTTCGGATCGCTTCCTGATCACGGATGTCGCAGAGCACGAGGTCCGGTGACTCGAGCAGGGCCCGGCCCTCAATACCCAGTTGGAGTCGATGCAGAGCATTCTCGTCGTGGTCGAGCATGATCAATCGCGCCGGCTCGTAGCCCAGAATGGTGCGACACAAGACGGAGCCGATGGAGCCGCCTGCGCCGGTGACCAGCACGCGCTTGCCGTTGAGGAGGAGTCTGACCTCGGCGTCGTCGATCGACACCTCTTCACGGTCGAGGAAATCGGAGAGTTCGATGTCGCGAATGTCGGTGACGCTCACGCCCGATCCCGTCAACGTGTGGGCCGACGGCAGGATCTTGACGTTGAGATTCGCTCGGTGCCCCAGGTCCGCAATGGTGGTGATGTCGTCCTGTGTCGCCCCCGGCATCGCGAGGAGCAGCGTGTCGGCCTGGTATCGCAGCGCGGCAGACTGGATGTCGGTGCGGGTGCCTGCGACGCCGATACCGTTCACAATCAGGCGGCGCTTGGTTGGGTCGTCGTCGAGGAACGCGACCGGGTCGAAGTTGGTGTCCGGATCCTTGAGGAGTGCTCCGCTGATCTGCGTTCCCGCCTCGCCGGCGCCGAAGATCAGCATGCGGTGTTCTCGGACATGCGTGGAGCGGCTCTGGATCTCGACGATCAGGCGTGCGAAGTAGCGAACGCCGAGTGCCCCGAGCAGTTGGTAGGCGCCGGCGGCGAACACGGTGCTGAGTGGCACGAGGTTTGGCGTGCCGACGAGGACCACCACGGCGAAGGCGGTGAGCGTGGCGATCAGCGTCGAGAACACGACCAGACGAACCTCCCAGAAGGAGGCGAGGGCCCGTCGCCCGCGGTAGAGGCCGGTGAGGAGACCAGTGACGAGCTGAACAGCGGCCGCGATCGTCGCAACCTGCAGCAACTCTGGGAAATTGACGCGGTTGATGTCGAAGTTGAGCCGCGCGAGCACGGCCATGAACAACGCGACGTACCAGAAGACGGCATCGGAGATCGCAGAGAGCGGGAATCGCCAGCGTCGGAGCGTGCGGAACCAAGTCTGTTGCTGCACGTGTCTCCCCATCTGGCGCCAGTCGCCCCGATACTACGCAACTGGTACCGGCGTGTCACATGGGCGGCGATTGCCTGGCGTGCGGGTGGGACATGTGAGCTACGTTCGACCGGAGGGGTGGCTTCGACTAGACGCGGTTCCTGAACGGTGTGTGGGGGTCCTTCTTGCTGCCGCCCTTGACGAAGCTCTTCTTCGTCACGTTGTCCATGCGGCCGTAGACGCGCAGCGCGGGCCGTTGATAGGGCTTGCGAGGCGTGCGGGACTCCATGGGGGAATCGTATCAGCTGCCGGGTCGTTCTCGAATCCGGTGGTAGCGGACAAGGCCATCGAGCCATGACATGAGGGTCCAGGCGTCCCAGATCTGCTCCCGGAGATCCGAGTCGATTCCGGTTTGGTCGACGACCGCGAGAGCGGATTGGTAGCGCTCGGCATCAACGAACGCGACGGCACCGGACGGCACCTGGGGGTACTGCTCACGGATCGCTGGCAGCTGTCCAACGAAGAGCATGTCGAGGTAGTCGTCCGCATAGGTCTTGTCTCTCCGACTCGTCACCGAAGGCGGCAAGCGGTCGCCGAAACCGTCTCGCATGAGCACCTTCGTGCGCCCGTCGAACGGGCGGTCATTCACAGCGACCGAGGCTACGAACTCCACGAGTCCCTGGTCGAGATAGGGATGGGATACGTCGAGACCGAGCGAGGCGTACTCCGCCTCCTGCATCTCGTTGCTCCACACGACCAGCGGATGCCGCGATGCCGCGACGGTTAGGTTCTGGGTGTCCGAAGGGAAGCCGAAGTCGGTCGGCGTCTCGGTCGGTGTTGCGCCGCGGTACTGCTCCCACGCCTCGTCGGACAACAAACCCGGCGTGACGGCTGGGCGTCTGCGGAGCCTCAGCAGGGGGGCCTTGATCGACTCGGGCAACACCGACTTCAGTGAGGGCACCAGGGTCGAACGTATCGGAATGCCCCTCCAGGCGGCATGCGCTGCGAGGTCGTTCCATCGCTTGACCGGTGATCCGGTGCCCAAGCGATCGGCAAGCAAGAGGTAATACGCCAAGATTTCATCGCCGCCGATGCCGGTGACGACGAGATCGGCGCCGACGCGGTCTGCGATTGTGGCAGTCTCCGACCACATGTCCCGGATGCGGTCAACCCGCGGCTGATCCGTCGTCCACATGTCCCGCTCATGCGTTGCCAGGGTCTCCATGCGGGGCGTATAGGCGTGGTGAGGGAACGGCTGGACTGCGACGATCTCGTCGATCCACGTGGACTCGTCGATGGTCGACCCGGCGAACACCGCCGAGGCGGTCTGGTAGCTGGTCGGGTCGCGGCCTTGCGCTTCGACGGCAATGCCAGCCGCTGCGGCAATCGATGAGCTGTCGAGTCCGCCGCTCAGGTGGCCGATGACTCGATCAGACGACGCCAAGCGACGGCCCACCGAGTCGACCAGGCGCTCTCGGAATCCCTGGACCACCTCGGCCGAGGTAGTGGGTCCCATTTGGGTCGGATCGAGTTGCCAATACGCGATCTCACGGCGACGGTCGGCGTCGACAACCAGAGCGGTCGCTGGCGGCACCCTTTCAATGCCCTCGAAGAACGTTCGGCGGGTCTCGCGGAATCGTTCGAGCAGGTACTCGGAGACGACGTACGGATCTGGCCTGACCGGTGCTGCAGAGGTGGCGGCGAGTTGTTTCGGCTCGGAGGCGAATCGAATCCTTGCCGGGCCGGCCTGGAAGAAGAGGGGCTTGACGCCGAAGCGGTCTCGCACCGCCGTCGCGCGCCGGTCCCGATCGTCCCAGATGACGAACGCGAAGTCGCCGTCGATACTGTCGAGAGACTCGACTCCGGTACGGAGGTAGGCCGCAAGGATCAGCCGGCGGTCTGACATCCCGGAGGTCGCCCGACTGCCACCGGCGAGTGCGCGGAGTCGGTCGCGGTTCCAGAGGCGCAGATCGCCGACTATCGAGAGATGCTCCACCGATGTGACGATCGGCGTCGTCTCGGTCAGGCGCCCCGTGCGCGTCTCGGCGAGCACCGCGTGCTCGAACGTCAGCCGGGCGGTACCGGCGGTGGATCGGTGGGGGATCAGGTCGAGCATGGGGTCAACGGCGTCGGCTACCGCGGGTCGTTCCCAGTCGATCGAGACCGCCAGGCCCCCCATCAGCGTGGTTCCGCGATGTCGTCCGTCGATGGCGCCATCGCGGCAAGTTTCGTGACGGCGTCGACGACGTCCGGCAACACGGCAAGGTTGTCGGGAACGGAGAGGTCGTACGTTGGAGTCGCCTCGGCGATGCGGTGGTACGCGTCGAACTGGAACGCCCAGGCTGCCTGATTCCCGTGCTCACCGAATCCGTGCGTGATCAGCCGGTGAAACCCTTCTGCGTGGTCGAGTCGGACTGTCTCAATCCGGTCTGATGCCGTCCGCTTGAGGAAGCAGACCGCGCCGAGTGGGAGCAGCCGATCTCCGACCGGTACGACCGAGTCCGGCCTGAACCGGATCGGGAGGAGGTCATCGGAAACGAACCCGTTGCCGCTCTCGGCGAAGAACCGGGCAGTCGTGGATTTCCCGGCGCCGCTTGCTCCGACAAACGCCACAACGACGCCACCGATGTGCACCGCACTCGCGTGGAGAACGAGACGCCCCGCGACGGCGCTGAATACCGGGGCCATCTGACGGAGGTACCAGCCGCGGTCCTCAACGCGTTGCGGCGCAGGCATCCAACACCGCATCATCTCCAGATCGATAGCGCCTTCGAGTTCTCCCGGTCCGGTGACGACGCCGTGGTCCGGAGCAATCACCGTCTCGAACTCCGGCGCGGGGACGAATTCGGCGGAGAGTTCGCTGTCCACGAAGGTGTCCGTGTCGAGGCCGCTGAGGGGTCCGTCGACAAGGAACGCGGTCCCACCGATCGTGTAGCGCATCGTCACGAGAAGACCAGACCTGTCGGATCGTCGTCGAAGACCTCGAATCGGTCCGCGATGTCGGGTTCGTCGTTGACGACAACCCCATCGAGTTCGACCCAGGCATGGGCTTCGATCCGGTCGTCGCCCATCAGGACACCGATCCGGAGGAATCCGTCAAGTCCACGAACTCGCATGAGCCACCACAGAAACACGGAACGGTCGAGGCACGTGCCGCCGTACGGTCGTCCTCCCACACGTTCGATCGCCTCGGCCCAGGCAGTGGCCGAGTCCAGCGGCGGTGCGGTGCGGCGCGAAGTCGGCACGCGGCGGGCGAGGACGACCGTGCGACGAAAACCGGCGAGCCGGATGGTCAGACGCGTGAGACGGAGGCCGATGGCGAAGCTCAGATCGCGAACTGTCGTCTGCATCAGTCCGCCCGTCCGACGATGCATGGGAACGTCGCGTCGAATCTCTCGACCACGGTGAACCCTGCTTCGACCAATTCATCCTCGATCTCCTCCCACGTCGAGTAGTGGTCGAAGGTTGGGCCGACGGTGTCTCCGAGCTCGACGGGTTCATCGACGAACCGCATACGGCGCACAGTGGTCGCCACCCTCCGGGAGAGTTCGAACTGCCGTCCATGGCTCGACCGGACGAAGAACGACACAACGAGCGGAGCGTCGGCGGCGGCGAGCGAGCGCAACTGCTTCAGGAACGCGACTCGGGTCGTGCGGCCGCGAATATGGACGTACCCAGCCCAGCCGATGATGATCGCGTCGAACGGTCCGTCGAGACCCCCGGGTACGGCATCGGGTGCACTCAGGACGAGCTGGGCGTCGCTCCCGCGCTGTTCGATGAGTTGTTGGCCCTCAGACACGAGGTACTCCGAGGGATCAAATCCCGCCGCCTGAAAACCGAGAGCTTCCAAGCCAAGCAGCTCGCGGCCAGCGCCGGCGGAGGCGACGAGGACGCTGCCCTCTCGAGGGAAGTGGCGCTCGATCGCTGCCCGTTCCCACTCGAGCAGCCCGGACGTGTTGTAGTCGTCGCCGCTGTACTGGCCCTCGCCCGCGTACATGGCCGACGTCGCAGCCGAGAGACGGTCGGCGTCGAGCAGACCGAGCCATATCCCTCCGTGGATCGCCTCGACACCTTTGATCGCGCGCCGGACAATCCGGTTGCTGGCAATGGCCGCACGAACACGAAATGGGGTTCCCTCGGTCATATGTCAATAAGACCGCGATCCGCCAGGTCGCGGAGGAGGTCGTCGACGTCGACCTCGGCCATCGGTGTGTCGATGTCGTACGTGGCGACGACGGCGGCGATCAGCTCTTCTCGGTGAGTTCCAAGCCCAATCCGGTCCCATATGAAGGCACCCACCTCGTTGAGACCGAAGTATTGACCAGAATCGATGTCGAGAATCACGATCTCGTCGCCAACCCGACGCGCCATGGCTTTGTCAGACCGTCGCATGGATACGTCCCGTGGGTGCCTCGTTCAGTCGCTTCATCTCGGCTCGTTGAGCGAGCCGCCAACGGAGGAGCGCAATCGGGTAGGGACACTCGCAGCCTTCGAAGCGATCGTCGATGACGACTCTGGGTGGGAACAGGCGTCCGATGAGCGCCTTCACCACATCGAACCGCCGCCCTGCGATGAGCAGGCTGGCGAAGGATTGACGCCGGCGGCTTCGCTCCATGCTCTCGGTGCCGTGAAGAAGGATGCGTTGAGGCCAGACGATCCGAATGAGTGCTCGGCTGGCCGGCGAGATCTCGCGGGACAGCGGTGAAGGCCGGTCGAAGATGTCGCAGGAGGTTGCCAGGGAGAACCGGACCAGGTCGGTCAGCCCTTCCGCTGCGGCGTACGCCTCGATGAAGTCCCAGTCGGGGCCTTCCTCGATCATGAGTTGGATGTCATAGACGTGGAGGAGATCGGCGAAGTTGTCGCGGAAGAGGTGCAGGAGGGCTTGGACGAGCGACAGTTCGAGATCCAGTGTTCGCACCGGACGTCCGCCCGGAGCGGCAATCGTGCGCGTCCGCCGCCAGGCCAGCGCCTGCTGCCTCGTGGGCACGACCAGGTTCATGGGATCGAGATGAACATCGACCGGGACACCGTTGATGTTCATCGGGATACTCGAAGACACGGCCCTCCGCGATCATCGCTTCGATCGCCTTCCGACTCTCCGGGCGCCCAGTCAGATACTCGACGAACTCGCCAAGACGGTCGGCATCTGGCCGGATCGATGAAGATGTCGATGTCGACCGCCGGACGCAGATCCGGTCGTGGATACCACTGCGAGCCGATTGCCAGGCCCTTGAAGATGGCGATCTCGATACCGAGCGACTCGGCGGCGTCGATCAACTGGTCGAGCACGGTGACGCGCCGCCTCGGTGGCGGCAGCGCTCTCCAGCCCATGCATCGCCAGTTCGACGAGTGCGTCCATGGTCGTCCTGGACTTCAGCGCTGACGCGGCGGCGTCATCGAGGAGCGGCGCCACCCTGTGTTCGATCGCCGACGCGGCGACTTCAGCTGTGATTCGCCGGGTCCGCGACAGTGTCGCGTTTCCGACAAGCTCGAGGAGCATTGGATGGGGTGCGGGCATAGACCGCGAATCGTAGCGGTCGCGATCGTGCAGGACCGGTCGGCCAATGGGAGGCCGGATAGCCTTGGGAATCTTCACCACCCCGACGGCGGATTGATGCGATCAGGCAGGCGTTGAACGACCCAGAGCCCTGTTGGGTTGGGGCGCTGCTGGGCCCGTCCAGCGAACAGAAGCCGAACGGCACCACCGGAGATCAGACAAAGGAACTGCTGCAAAGGATTGAGATTCGAACCCGACTGCTGCGTGTCGATGTCGGTGATGGGTCCGCTCTTGCGCGTAACGGCGTCCATACGCCCCAACTCGCTCAAGGCGGGCTTCGCATACGGCCTCAAAGCTTCCTCCGGTCTCCAAGATACCACCCGAGGGCCCTCGCGTGTGAACCGAAGGGTCAGCCGGCGTCGCGATCGTCCGCCGGTATCGAACGCCGATCGGCCCGGTAGCGTCCGAGCCCTTCAATCCAGTGCATCAACGTCCAGGCGTTCCAAAGCGCTTCGCGCTCCGCCGGAAGGATGGCGCCAGCCCACAGCGAGGCGGTGGCAGCGGCGTATCGGCTGCGGTCGAGGTAGGTGGCGGCGACGTCCGTAGCGGTGGGATAGCGGCGTTGGTAGCCGGCGGCGATGGCTTCGAATGCGTTGGCGAGGTAGCCATCGGCAGCGGTCTTGGCCCGGCGTTCGAGAACGGAACGGGGCAGATCTGCCTTGAACGCCTGCCGGGTCAGCGCCTTGGCGCTGCCGTCGAACGGGCGAGTTGCTGGCGCGATGGATGCCACGAACTCCAGGAGCATCCGGTCGAGGAACGGATAAGAGACACCCACGCCGGTGGCGGCGTACTCGGCCTCCTGGACCTCATTGAGGAGGCATCGCATCGGACCCCGGGGTGCGGAGACCGCCAGTTGCTGGGTTGCAGACGGCGCTGCACGGTGATCCGGGTATGTGGACGGGCCGTGAGTGACGAGCGTGTCGCTGGCGAGGCTGGCCCGCGAGCGAATCGAGCGGTCCACGTAGCCTCGGAACGGTCTCTTAATCCAGCCCGGAGCGGCCAGGCGGAGACTTCGCTCGGCGAAGAAGGCGGCTGGCTCGTTGAACCAGGCTGCCTCGGCATGCACTCCCTTTCGCCATTGGCCGATAGCGCCTTGCCGGAGCAGGTCGGGGAGTAGTTGCGCCTGCTCGACGGCCTCGTCACCGCCGGAGCCCATCAGCACAAGATCGGCAGCAGCGGCTCGCGCAATGTCGGCGGTGCCTTTCCAGATGCCACGAATCCGATTGTGCAGGGGGCCATCGGCCTTCCACATCACTTCCTCGGCGTTCTCGATCGTCTCTCGCTCGGGTACGAAGTCGTGGTGGACAAAGGGCTGCGCGGCGGCGATCTCATTGATCCATTGCGACTCGTCGGCGGTTGAGCCCGGGAAGATGGCCGACACAGTCTGAAAGTCCTGGCTCAGTTGAGTCCGACCGGCAGCGATGGCGGCGGCGGAGGTGATGGATGAACTATCGAGGCCTCCGCTCAGGTGGGCGACGGTGCCGTGCGATGCTCGTGTTCGACGCACGACCGAGTCGATGAGCCGCTCCCGGAACTCGTCGGCGACCTCGTCGGGGCCGTCGAGCATGGTGGGTTCGAAGTCTGGCATCCAGTACTCGTGTTCGATCAACCGTGTCTCATCGACAAGGAGGTAGTGAGCCGGAGCGACCCGAGAGACGCCCTCGAAGAATGTGTGCCGGACGTCCCGGTATCGGCCAAGGAGATACTCCGTGACCGCGGCATCGTTGGGTGTGGGCTGCCGGGACGAGGTCGCCACCAGTTGCTTCGCTTCGGTCGCGAGGCGGATGCCCGTCGATGTGCGCTCGTAGCAGAGCGGCTTCGCTGCGAAGCGGTCGCGCACGGCAAGAACACGGCGACGTTGGCTATCCCAGATGACGAATGCGAAGTCGCCGTCGACATCGTCGAGGAAGCCGATGCCCGTTCTGGAATAGGCCGCGATGAGAAGGCGCCGGTCGTCCATGCCGACGGTTGTCCGATTCCCACCGGCCCGGGCACGGAGTCCGTCCTTGCTCCACAGTCGCAGATCGCCGACGATGGAGAATCGGCCGTCGGTCACGATCGACGGCTGCCTAGTCGCTTCGTCGGTCCGTGCCTCGCCGAGTGCGGCATGGGGGAGCAGCGAGTGGGAGGTACCCCCGGTCGATCGATGCGGAATCAACGCGAGCATCGCGTCGAGCCGACCGTGAGGCGACGGGTTATCCCAATCGATGTCGACGGCGAAGCCACCCATCAGGTTGCCCCCGACCCGGATGAGACAGGTCGCCGAACGACCGAGGCTGTCGATGGGTGTGGGGCGTTCGTCATGGGCGGCAAAGCGTACCTCCACAGCAGCCAGCGGGTGTGTGGGGCGCCGTGGCTGCGGTCGGATACCTACCATCCGCTCATGCGCCCCTTCCGCCGATCGACTGCAGCCGGCCAAGCGGCTCGCGAGCCGTCCGATCTTCCCGACCCATCCTCGAAGGCGCAGTTCAGCCAACTCGTCGAGATGTTCCGGTTCACGAAGCCGTACCGAACCCGGCTGATCGTCGGGACGCTCGCGGTCCTCGTCTCCGCCGGGTTGGGTCTCGTGTTCCCGGCGATCATGGGCGATCTCGTGGATACGGTGGTGCCGGGTGCTAGCTCCGACGGAGGGAACCTCGACCGGTACGGCGTCATCCTGATCGTCGTCTTGATCATTCAGGCCTTCTTCAACTACCTGCGGGCCTACCAGCTAGCACTCGTTGGCGAAGGGGTCGTTGCTGACATTCGGACGTCCGTGTTCGACCGGATCGTGCGACTGCCGGTGCCGTTCTTTGACAAGAACCTGACGGGCGAGATCACCTCGAGGCTGACGTCGGACGCCGCGGCGGTGCAATACACGGTGTCGACGACCCTGGCCCAGGTGCTGTCGCAGGGCATCACGCTCGTCGGAGGCGTGATTCTGCTGGTCTTGCTGAGTCCGATCTTGTCTCTCACTGTGCTGGTCTTCCTTCCCATCGTGATTGTGATCGGCGCCATGTTCGGACGGCGGCTCCGCAAGATCTCCACCACCTTCCAGGACGACATTGCCGAAGCGAACTCGCTCGCTCACGAGTCCATCTCGGCGGTTCGGGTGGTCAAGTGGTTCTCAGGGGAGGGGCCGATCACCCGCCAGTACGACCGGGACATCGCGGCCTCGTATCGGACGGCGATCCGCAGAGCACGACTGTCGGCCGTCTTCGTCCCGGCGATCACGTTCATCGGCTTCTCTACGGTCGCGCTCGTCCTGTGGGTGGGAGGGCGCCTCGTCGCTCGCGGCGACATGACAGCCGGCGAGTTGGTCAGCTTCCTGTTGTACACGCTCACGGTCGCTGGAGCGATCGCTTCGTTCACCGGGCTCTACTCCCAGGTCCAGAACACGCTCGGCGCGTCCCGCCGCATCTTCGAACTGCTCGGCGAGGAGCCAGAGGTGGCCGTGACCGATACGCCGGTCGAGCCGGACGCGTCGGTCGGCTCCGTGCAGTTCGAGGCCGTTGGCTTCGCCTACGAGGGGCGGGACATGCAGGTCCTCTCCGACATCGACCTTGCGATCCAACCGGGCGAAGTGGTGGCATTCGTCGGTCCGTCCGGTGCCGGCAAGTCAACGCTCGTGCAACTGATCCCACGGTTCTACGACGTCGGGTCGGGGAGCGTGATGGTCGATGGCGTGGATGTTCGCGCCCGCGAGATCGCGTCGTTGCGACATCGCATGGCCGCCGTGCCGCAAGAGGTGCAACTGTTTTCGGGGACCATTGCTGAAAATCTCAGGATCGCGAAGCCCGACGCGACGGATACGGAATTGGTCGAAGCCTGCCGGTCGGCGAATGCCCACCGATTCATCGAGACGTTCCCCGACGGGTACGACAGTGTCGTCGGCGAGCGAGGGGTGCAACTCTCCGGAGGTCAGCGGCAGCGGGTGGCGATCGCCCGCGCCTTGCTTGCCGACCCGCGCATCTTGATTCTCGATGAGGCGACGAGTTCTCTCGATGCCGAGTCGGAGGGCTTGGTCCAGGAGGCTCTGGAGCACTTGATGGAGGGGCGAACGACGCTTGTGATCGCACACCGGCTCAGCACCGTGGTAGCCGCCGATCGGTTGGTTGTACTCGCCGAAGGCCGGATCGTGGAAGAGGGGACCCACACCGAGCTGGTCGAGCGGGATGGGTTGTACGCCAGGTTGTACGCGAAACAATTGGCGGTGTGAGGGGTCGGGCTGAGGTCTCGATCGCGGGGGAACTCGCCACCTGGCAGGCCTCATCTCCGCGATTCATGCTCCCGGAGCCCTCTCCGCTGC
>CAWIHT010000016.1:0-66517 GCA_963836085.1 uncultured Actinomycetota bacterium | reverse complement strand
GGGGGAGGAATCTTGGGGGAGGAATGCTTCGAAGGGGGAGGAATCCAAGGGGGAGGAATACGTCGAAGTGCTACTCCGCTACTTTGGTCCGCATGAGGACCATTGGGATCTTGGGCGGGATGAGTTGGGAGTCGTCGGTCGAGTACGAGCGGATCATCAACACCGAGGTGCGGAGACGGCTCGGCGGAGTGCACTCGGCCGACGTGTTGATTCGGTCGTACGACTTTGCAGAGATAGAGGCGCTTCAAGAGGCAAGCGATTGGGAGGGCGCAGGACGCCTCCTTGCCAGAGACGCGGCCCGTCTCGAATCGGCGGGCGCGGACCTGATCGTGCTCGCCACCAACACGATGCACAAGGTTGCCTCCGAGATCGAGGGAGCGATCACCATTCCCTTCCTTCACATCGTCGATGCCACCGCGGCGGCCATCCGAGCCGAGGGGGTGGCGTCGGTGGCGCTGCTCGGCACGCGATACACGATGGAGCAGGACTTCTACCGCGGTCGACTCGCTGCCAACGGCCTCGACGTGATCGTTCCGGCCCGACCAGACCGTACGTTCGTCCACAACGTCATCTTCGACGAGCTTGTGCAGGGACGGATCGTCGACGCTTCTCGTGATCGCTTCCTGGAACTCATCGGAGGGCTCTACGAACGGGGAGCCGAGGGTGTGATCGCCGGATGCACCGAGATCGAACTGCTTGTGACACCCGACGACATCGATGGTCCCTACTTCCCAACCACACAGATTCACGCACTCGCTGCCGTCGACGCTGCACTCGCCTGAGGACGCAACCCACCGTTCTGCTCGTTCGGGCGTAGCCGGTGGCACCTAAGATGCCGCATCGATGAACCGTCTCCCCGTCACCCGCGCACTGATCTCGGTCTCCGATAAGACCGGCCTTGTCGGCTTCGCCAGGCGACTCCACGAGGAAGGAGTTGCAATCGTGTCCTCGGACGGCACGGCGGCAGCCCTTTCGGATGCCGGAATCCCGGTGACCGCCGTGGCCGACGTGACCGCTGTACCCGAGATGCTCGGTGGCAGGGTCAAGACGCTGCATCCGGCCATCCACGGCGGGATCCTGGCCGACCTCGGAGACGATTCCCATCGTGCCGATCTTGCCGAGCGGGGGATCGATGCGTTCGGTCTCGTGGTCGTCAATCTCTACCCCTTCGAATCGACCGTCGCGTCCGGAGCAGGGCAGGCCGAGGCGATCGAGAATATCGATATCGGGGGACCGACCCTCATCCGGGCTGCGGCGAAGAACCACGCCTGGGTGGCCACCGTCGTGTCTCCGGCACGGTATGACGAGGTTGCTGAGGCGATCGAACAGGGCGGCACGACACCAGAGATGCGAGAAGACCTGGCACGGGAAGCCTTCTTCCAGACAGCCCGATACGACGCAGCGATCGTCAATTGGTTCGAACGAGACGGTGCCGACCGCCTCGCACTCACGCTCTCCAAGGTATCGGACGCCCGGTACGGCGAGAACCCCCATCAGGTAGCGGCCCTGTACTCCCAGGGCGAATCCGGCGGGTGGTGGGCTGCCGCTGAGCGGATCCAGGGCAAGGAGATGTCGTTCAACAACTACGCCGATGCCGACTCGGCCTGGCGCCTCGCGAACGACCTACCCCCTGGGTCCGTGGCGATCCTCAAACACATGAACGCCTGCGGAGCAGCGACGGGGGCCTCATTGCTCGAGGCGTTCCAGAAGGCATGGGCCTGCGATCCGCTCTCTGCGTTCGGTGGCGTCGTCGGCCTCAACGGTCCGCTCGATGAAGGCACGGCGAACGAGATCGCGCAGTACTTCGTCGAGGTGGTGATCGCTCCGTCGGTCACACCGGAAGCGAGAGCGGTGCTCGCTCGCAAGAGGAACCTCCGGGTGCTGTCCGCTCCGCCTCCGTCACCCCACGACCTCCACCTGCGCACCATCGACGATGGTTTCTTGGTCCAGAAGCGCGACACCGTTGAGGTGAGTGCCGACGTATGGGAGACCAAGACCAGAGAACCGACCGAGAGCGAACTCAGTGACCTGCAGATCGCCTGGGTCGTCGCGGCCCATACCAAGTCCAATGCCATCATCGTGGTCAGGGACGGGGCTGCGGTCGGCGTCGGCGCCGGCGATCAGAGCAGGGTCGGCGCCGCCGAGCGAGCGCTCGTCAAGGCCGGCGAACGATCCGTCGGGTCCGTCGCCGCGAGCGACGGCTTCTTCCCGTTCAGAGACGGCCTCGACCTCCTGGCAGAGGCCGGGGTCACCGCGGTGGTCGAACCGGGCGGATCGATCCGCGATGACGAAGTGATCGAGGCCGCACGCCAGCACGACCTTGCCATCATGTTCACGCACAGGAGGCACTTCCGACATTGAGCGCTCTCATTCTCTCCGGCAGCACGGTTGCTGCAGCGGTCCGGTCCGAGGTAGCCGACCGCGTGGCCGCGCTCAGCCGGCGCGGCCACAGCGTCGGCCTCGCAACCGTCTTGGTCGGGGAGGATCCCGGTTCGCAGATCTATGTCAGGAGCAAGCATCGGGCTGCAGAAGCGGCCGGAATCGTGTCGATCGACCGGCGCCTGCCGGCAACCGCCTCCCAATCCGAGGTCGAAGCGGTGATCGCCGAACTCAATGCCGACGAGCGGGTGACCGGGATGATCGTGCAACTCCCCCTGCCCGACGGTCTCGACGGGGGAGCGGCGGTCGAAGCGGTCGACCCCGGCAAGGACGCCGACGGCCTGCATCCGTTCAATCTCGGCCGGTTGGTCCTGTCGCGGCCCGCCCCGCTGCCGGCGACACCGTCCGGCATCATGAGAATCCTCGACTACTACGGGATCGAGACCGCAGGGAAGGCCGCCGTCATCGTGGGACGTTCATTCTTGGTTGGGCGACCGCTGGCCCTGCTCCTCGGAACCAAGGGCGTTGACGCCACGGTGATCCAGGCACACTCGCGGACGGCTGACCTGGCCGGCGTGTGCCGCGGGGCCGATATCCTGGTGACGGCCGCGGGGCGTCCGAACATGTTCGACGCCGAATACGTGAAGCCGGGGGCAGCGGTTGTGGACGTCGGAATCAACCGGACCGAAGCAGGTCTCGTAGGGGATGTCGACTTCGAGGCTGTTGTTGACGTGGCGGGTGCGATCACGCCGGTACCGGGAGGCGTTGGTCCGATGACGATCGCCAGCCTCATGGTGAACACCGTGGAGCTGGCCGAAGCGAAGGACGATTGAGACGAGGCGGACCACCCGCCGACGAAAGGTGCAACACATGGGTTCAACAATCACGATGACCGATACAGGTCTCAGCGTCCCGAACGATCCAATCGTCCCGTTCATCGAAGGCGACGGCATCGGGCCGGACATCTGGGCGGCTGCTGTGCGCGTCCTCGACGCTGCCGTCGAGAAGGCATACGGCGGAGAGCGGAGCATCGAATGGAAGGAAGTCCTCGCCGGACAGAAGGCATTCGATGCCACCGGCGAGTGGCTGCCGGACGCCACGGTCGATGCGTTCCGTGAGTACCTCGTCGGGATCAAGGGTCCGCTCACCACACCCGTCGGTGGTGGCATCCGCAGCCTCAACGTCGCGCTGCGACAGATCCTCGATCTCTACGTCTGCCTGCGGCCGGTTCGTTGGTACGCGGGCGTTCCGTCGCCGGTGAAGGAGCCGTCGCTCATCGACATGGTGATCTTCCGCGAGAACACCGAGGATGTGTACGCCGGCAAGGAGCTCGAGGCCGGAACCGAGGACGTTGACAAGCTCCTCGCCTTCCTCTCGGATACCTACGGGTGGGACATCCGTCCCGACAGCGGAATCGGCATCAAGCCGATCTCGGAGACCGGGACAAAGCGTCTCGTCCGCGCCGCGATTCAGTACGCCATCGACAACGACCGTTCCACGGTGACGCTCGTGCACAAGGGGAACATCATGAAGTTCACCGAGGGCGCCTTCCGCAGCTGGGGATACGAAGTCGTTCGCGACGAGTTCAGTGATGTGGCGGTCGGCTGGGACGACTGTGGCGGCGACCCCGGCGACAAGATCCTCGTCAAGGACGTCATCGCCGATGCCTTCCTCCAGCAGATCCTTACCCGTCCCGGCGAGTACGACGTCATCGCAACGATGAACCTCAACGGTGACTACATCTCTGACGCCCTCGCCGCTCAGGTAGGCGGAATCGGGATCGCCCCCGGCGGGAACATCAACTACGAGAACGGGTATGCCGTGTTCGAGGCCACCCATGGGACCGCACCGAAGTACACCGGACTCGACAAGGTGAACCCGGGATCGGTCATCCTGTCCGGTGAGTTGATGCTGCGCTACATGGGTTGGGGCGAAGCGGCCGATCTCATCGTCACGGGGATGGAAGCGGCGATCGCCGACAAGATCGTCACCTACGACTTCGCCCGCCTCATGGACGGCGCAACGGAAGTCAAAACCAGCGAGTTCGGCACCGCGATCATCGACCGCATGTAGCCAGACTCAGTCTCTCCCATCGTGAGGGTGGGGGAGACGAAGACCCGGCGATTTGGACCCCGTGCGGTTTCTCTAGGCTGCTCGCCAAATCGCGAACGGGAGGTTCTTCACATGGCGAAGGTTGTCGTCATCGGTGCTGGCTTCGCCGGACACACGGCGGCCTTGTATCTCGGTGACGAACTCGGCAAGTCGCACGAGATCACGATGATCAACAAGTACGACTACTTCGGATACGTGCCCTCGTGGGTGTGGGTCGGGGCCGGCACGATGGACCCGGCGAAGACGACCTTCGACCTCTCTCCGGTATACCGGAAGAAGCACGTCAACTTCATCCACGGAGCCGCGACCGAGGTCCACCCAGACGAGCAGTATGTCGTGGCGCAGGGGGCACACGGCGGTGGCCCGACCCGCTTCGACTACGACTACCTCGTGGTGGCAACCGGGCCGCGCCTCGACTTCGAATCCACGCCGGGTCTCGGACCACACGGGGGCTACACCTACTCGATCTGCACCCTCAACCACGCCATCCAGGCGCGTGACGCCTACCTCGAGTCGGTCAAGAAGATGGAGGCCGGCGAAGAGCAGCGAATCGTGATCGGCACGGGGCATCCCATGGCGACGTGCCAGGGAGCCGCATTCGAGTACATCACGAACCTGCACAAGGACCTGGTCCGTCGCGGCCTACGCGACAAAGCCGACCTGCTGTGGCTCTCGAACGAACCTGCGGTCGGGGACTTCGGCGTACGCGGCGTCCACGTCAAGAAGAATGATCAGGTCTTCAGCAGCGAGCAATTCCTGCTCGCGCTCTTCGAGGACTACGGAATTCGGTCCGAAGTCCAGCGCGGGGTGACCAGCGTCGATGAGGACGTGATCCATTGGGAGAACTTCGAAGGAGAGTACGGAGAGACGCCCTACGACTTCGCGATGCTGGTACCGCGCTTCCTCGGCGTGTCGATGAAGTTTGTCGGTGAAGACGGCTCGGATGTGTCTGAGAAGGTGGTTAACCCCGGTGGTCTCATCCTGGTCGATGCCGAATACGGCCTCAGCTACGACGAACTGAAGGACAAGCCGGACGCGTGGCCCGGTCGGTACCAGAATCCGACGTATCCGAACATTTTCGCTGCGGGGATCGCGTTCGCTCCTCCGGGACCTATTTCGCAACCGCACACGACGCCGAATGGCACGTCGATCACAGCCGTCGCCCCTCGCACGGGGATGATCTCGGGCATCATCGGCCGACTTGTTGCGAAGAATCTCGTTGAGATGGTCGAACACGGCCGGATGCCACACGAGGAGCGGATGTCGCACATGGCTGCTGCCTGCATCGCATCGATGGGTGATTCGCTGTGGGACGGTTCGGCGGCGACGATCATCATGTATCCGGTTGTCCCCGACCCCCATGCCTATCCGAACGACTTCGGCCGCGACCCGTTCGTGTCCGAGATGGAGATGGGGCTCGCAGGCGCTTGGATGAAGCGCATGATCCAGACGACGTTCATGTACAAGCTGAAGGGGAAACCAGGGTGGAAGATCATTCCGGAGTGACCGAATTGCAGCTCACCGACGCAGAGAAGAAGCGGATGCAGAGCAAGCCGCGCCAGGCGGTGCGTTTCGTCGTCCTCAACTTGAAGATCCTCAAAGCCGTCGACCGCTCGAAGCGCAGCTGAGCCGATCGGTCTGACCATGAGCAGGCGCCTGCTGCCTTCGGTGGGTGGTGCCTGGAGCGAACTACCCTTGTGTGGAATCGCTCACAGGGAGGACCACGATGAGCAAGGTCACTGTTGTAGGGGCTGGCAAGTACGGATCGACGACGGTGCAACGCCTGGCCGAGGCGGACGTCGTCGACGAAGTCGTGATGATCGACATCGTCGAGGGATTGCCGCAGGGTCTCGCTCTCGACATGAACCAGTCGCGTCCGGTGCTCGGCTACCGAACCATCGTCACGGGCACGAACGACTATGCCGACACCGCCGATAGCGATGTCGTGGTGATCACGGCCGGTCTCCCGCGCAAACCCGGGATGAGCCGCATGGACCTCCTCGGTGTCAACGCGGGAATCATCAAGACCGTGACCGAGCGGGTAGTTGCGAACTCGCCCGAGTGCGTGATCGTTGTGGTTACGAACCCGCTCGATCAGATGACGACGCTGGCTGCAGAGGTTTCCGGGTTCCCGAAGAGCCGAGTGATCGGTCAGGCCGGCATGCTCGACTCGGCGCGGCTCGCACACTTCATCTCTGAGCGAACCGGCGCGGACATCCTCGCCGTCAAGGCCGTGACGCTCGGCAGCCACGGAGAGACCATGGTTCCGGTGCCGTCATTGTGTGAAGTCGACGGGAAGCCGCTTGGTGAAGCACTTGACGAGGCCTCGATTGAGGAACTCGTGGAGCGAACCCGCAACGGTGGAGCGGAGGTTGTCGCCCTGCTCAAGACCGGATCGGCCTACTACGCCCCGTCGGCCGCCGCTGCAGCAATGGTGGAGGCGATCGTCACCGACAGCGGTGCCGAGATGCCGGTCTGCGCGTGGGTGACCGGTCAGTACGGGATCGACGACGTCTACCTCGGAGTTCTCGCCAAACTCGGCGCCGGTGGCGTCAGAGAGGTGTATGAAGCGCCGCTCACCGCCACCGAGGTCGAGGGCCTTCGCGAAGCGGCCGTGGCCGTCAAGGTAAAGGTCGCCGAGATGGACGAGATCGACTACTGAGGCCTTCGTAGTCTGTAGATATGAGAATGGCCCAGGGTCACCCCTGGGCCATTCTTCGCGAGTCCTCGAGTTCGGTCAGGACTGTGCAGCGGCCGCTGCCTTCTCCCGTTCGTACTGTTCGTGCGACTCTCTGATCTCCTGCGCGCTCTTTTCTGCCGCAGCCCGTTGTTCGCGTGCACGTGTCCGGGCGATGATGATGTCTCGTCGCGTTGCCCACAATGCCACCGCTCCGACGAACAGGATGATGAATCCGGCCAGGGCGATGAACCATCCGTAGCCGACTTGCACATCCTTGTACTGGGCCGCGACGCCGATCGTTTCGACTTGTGCTTCTCGCAGTGTCGTGCGCAATGAACCACCCGAGAGGCCGATTGCCGCACCCCCGAGGATGGTGACATAGATGAGGAACCGGTTCGCTGCGAGGCCGTGGGGTACGGTCGCAAGGGCGAACAGGCCGAGGAGTCCCAGACCCGCGAATGCCGCGAGACCCGGGTTGAGTTCGACGGTCGTCGAACCGACGGTGGTGGTGATGAGGAAGAAGATCAAGACCAGCGCGCCGAGTCCGGTCACGACCCTGACGATGAAGCGGTCGAGCGCCGGAACCCTTGGCAGGACAAGGCTTTTGAACGTTCGGTACAGCATGATCGAGAGGAGCAGGCTGAGCACGGTGACGATGAGCGTCGAGAAGGTGATCGATACGACGTCGGGTCCGAACGCTGCCACCAGCACGGTTCCGACGATCGTGCCGAGGGCGACGACCGCAGCCGAGTATCCCGTCTCGACTGATCGTTTCGGCGTGACGGCGAGGGCGAGCAGGAGCAGCGCCAGACCGATCGCGAAGTAGGTCCAGCCCTGGTCCATCTCGTACCCGTGGAGCGACCACGGCTCGACGAGGAACCCGTAGGCGGGGTTCGTTCGCGCCATCTCCCACGCGATCGCAACCATGACGATCGCGGGTCCGAGTGTGATGGCGATCTTGCTCCAGTTGTGTTTCAACAGTGCCTCCTCGTCCGGGATACCCTAATCGGTCCGGCGGCAAGCGGAGTCCTTGCCCTGCAACAGTTCTTGCCCACGCGCAAGCGCACCGTTAGGGTTACACCGCTGTGATTTACCTCAGCATCTTCGACCATCTAGGGAGGTCTCTATGAACAAGGGTGAGCTCATCGACGCTGTCGCTCGCAATACCGGCGAGTCGAAGGCAACTGCCGCCAAGGTCATCGACGAAGCACTCGACGTCATCGTGTCCGGCGTTGTGACCCAGGGCAAGGTCCAGATCACTGGATTCGGAACGTTCGAGGCTCGTGACCGCAAGGCACGTACGGCTCGGAACCCGCAGACGGGTGCAGAAGTCAAGGTCGCGGCAACCCGCGTACCTGCGTTCAAGGCGGGCAAGGCGTTCAAGGATCAGGTCAAGCCTGGCTGATCCCGACAACGACGAATAGCCAAGAAGCAAGGGGCGCCGCACGGCGCCCCTTCTTCGCGTCCGAAGCCACGAGCTACGAGCTGCGAGCTGCGACGGTCTTTGCCTCTCCCACGCAGTGGGAGAGGCGCGAGCACCGGCCGCTAGGCCGGAGCGCAGCGGAGAGGGCTCTGGGAGGCCGAATCGCGCCGATGGGGCCTGCCGGCGAAGCGAGCAGCCCCCTCTGCGCCCGGACATCCGTCCGGCCGCGTCTCCCCCACTTCGTGGGAGAGACAAAGAACCCCGCATCCACGTCGCCTGTGTGTTGCTGCCGGGCTCCGCGGCACGCGTCAACAACGCTCCCGAATACAACCCTGAGGGGGAGGAATTGCTCGGGCGCGGGTCTTGCTCCGGACGCGAAGGAGGGGCGCCGTGGGGCGCCCCTCCTTCGCCCTGAATGCTGGTGGTCTAGTAGTCCAGGTCGAGAGTGCTCGAGACGCGAGCGAATTCGTTGATCAGGCCCTGGTACATCATGACCTTGGCCATGTTGCCGCCGACCTTGATCTTCCCGGTCATGAACGCCATCTGCACGTTCAGTTCACCCTTCGCAATCGCTGCTGCGGTGTCGTAGTCGCTCGACACCGAAGCGTCGGCGTCCTCGAGGATTCCGAGAGCCATGACGGCAGCCCCGTCCCCCACGGTGAGGTAGTAGTCGATCTCGCCGTCGGGAGCGTCGGTGACGTTGAACTGCAAGCCGAGATCGACGTTGGTCATGGCCGCAGTGAAGCCGGCGTCGTCGTTCAGTCCTGCTGTTCCCATCGCCATGTGCTCTTCACTGAGAAACTGTGCCACGTGTGGTCCTTTCGTCGTGGGCTACCGATGATAGTGCCAGATTTTGAGCGTTTGATCAAAAGTCGCTGCTACGCCTGCTGCCCGTGCTTTCGAAGGTTCTTCCACTGAGCCGCAACGTAGTCGCGGTTCATCCAGGCGATGACATCGATCGAGATGCTCTTTGGGCAGGCTGCTTCGCACTCGCCATAGTTCCTGCAGGAGCCGAAGTACGACTCCATCGTCTCGACCATGGCCGTGGTGCGGAGATAGCGCTCCGGTTGCCCCTGCGGGAGCAGGTTCATGTGCGCGAGTTTGGCCGCTGTGAACAGGTTTGCGGCGCTGTTCGGGCACGCGGCAACACACGCGGCACATCCGATGCAGGCAGCAGCGTCCATCGCGGACTCGGCCGCCGGCTTCGGCACCGGGATTGCATTCGCATCCTGCGCTGCGCCGATGTTGACGCTGATGTATCCGCCGGCCTGGATGATCTTGTCGAACGGGTTCCGATCGACGACCAGGTCCTTCAGCACCGGGAATGCCAAAGCACGCCACGGCTCGACCGTGATGGTGTCGCCGTCGTTGAACTTGCGCATGTGGAGTTGGCAGGTTGCGGTGCCGCTCTGCGGACCGTGGGGATTGCCGTCGACCATCACGCCGCAGGTGCCGCAAATGCCCTCACGGCAATCGCTGTCGAATGCGATCGGCTCGATGCCTTGTTCGTTCAGTCGCTCGTTCAACTCGTCGAGCATCTCGAAGAACGAGGCATCCGGGCTGACGTCCTTCGCCTCGTAGGTCTTGAACGAGCCTTCGGACCCGGGTCCCGATTGCCGCCACACGCGGAGAGTGAGATTCACTTGTAGCTCCTTTGCGTAAGGGCAACGTATTCGAACTCGAGTGGCTCCGTGTTGCGTATCGGCGGCGAGTCCTCGCCTGTCCATTGCCACGCCGAGACGAACGCGAAGTTCTCATCGTCGCGTCTCGCCTCTCCGTCCTCGGTCTGGTGTTCGAGCCGGAAGTGGCCACCGCACGATTCCTCACGATCGAGTGCGTCGCGAACCATCAGTTCCGCAAGCTCAAGGAAGTCGGCGACGCGGCCGGCCCGTTCGAGCGACTGATTCATGGATTCTTCGTCGCCGAGGACCTTCAGATCGCTCCAGAACTCCTCCCGGAGGGCCGGGATCTGCTGGAGCGCCTTCTCGAGACCCTCGCGATCGCGAGACATGCCGCACTCTTCGATCATGATCTTGCCGAGACGCCGGTGGAAGTAGTCGACCGAGTGCTTTCCGTCGATCGACAGGAACTTCTCGATCCGAGCCTTCACCGCCTGTTCAGCATCGGCGAACACCTCATCATCGGTTGGCACCGGAGCGACATTCAGCCAGTTGGCGAGATACCCCGAGATGGTTGCGGGCAGGACGAAATAGCCGTCGGCGACACCCTGCATGAGGGCCGAGGCGCCGAGTCGGTTCGCGCCGTGATCGGAGAAGTTCGCCTCTCCCGATGCGAACAACCCTGGGACCGTGGTCTCGAGGTTGTAGTCGACCCAGAGGCCGCCCATGGTGTAGTGCGGTGCGGGATAGATCCGCATCGGCACCTCGTAGGGGTTCTCATCCGTGATGCGCTCGTACATCTCGAAGAGGTTCCCGTAGCGGTCCTCGATCGTCTGCCGCCCGAGACGGTTGATTGCGTCGGCGAAGTCGAGATACACCCCGTTCTTCAGCGGGCCAACCCCGCGATCCTGATCGATCATCCGCATCGCCGCACGCGACGCGACGTCGCGGGGGACGAGGTTTCCGAAGGCCGGATACTGCCGCTCGAGGTAGTAGTCGCGGTCCTCTTCCGGGATCTCGTTCGGTGGACGGCTGTCGCCGGCGGTCTTCGGCACCCAGATGCGGCCGTCGTTGCGTAGTGACTCGGACATGAGGGTGAGCTTCGACTGGTGTTCGTCGCTCGCCGGGATGCACGTCGGGTGGATCTGCGTGAACGACGGGTTGGCGAAGAACGCACCCTTTCGGTAGGCCCGCCAAGCCGCTGTGCCGTTGCAGTTCATAGCGTTGGTCGACAGGAAGTACACGTTCGAGTAGCCGCCGGTCGCCAGAACCACGGCATGGGCCGAATGGCTCTCGATCTCGCCGGTGACGAGGTCACGGGTCACGATTCCGACGGCCCTGTCGTCCTTGGTGACCAGTTCGAGCATCTCCGTGCGGGTGAAGAGTTCGACGTTGCCGAGCCCTACCTGGCGGGCGAGTGCCTGATAGGCGGTCAACAGCAGCTGCTGGCCCGTCTGGCCACGTGCATAGAACGTCCGGGAGACCTGGGCCCCGCCGAACGAACGGTTGTCGAGCAACCCGCCGTACTCGCGGGCGTACGGGGCACCCTGAGCCACCGTCTGGTCGATAATCGAGTTCGACACCTCGGCAAGGCGGTAGACGTTGGCCTCACGAGACCGGTAGTCGCCACCTTTCACGGTGTCATAGAACAGCCGGAAGACGCTGTCGTTGTCGTTCGGATAGTTCTTGGCGGCGTTGATGCCGCCCTGGGCCGCGATCGAGTGCGCACGGCGCGATGAGTCGTTGTAGGTAAACGCCTTGACGTTGTAGCCGAGTTCACCGAGGGCCGCTGCAGCGCCGGCACCGGCCAGACCTGTGCCGACGACGATGAGGTCGTACTTGCGACGATTGGCGGGGTTGACGAGCTTCACGTCGAATTTGCGGCGTGTCCACTTGTCCTGGATCGGTCCCTCGGGGATCTTTGGGTCGAGCATGGTCCCGTTGAAATCAGTGGTCATGTTGCTTCCCCCCTCAACCCGAAACCGTGAGTATGCCGAGCTGGACTGCAATCGGAATCGACGAATTCCCGATCAGAACGGCGAGCGCGAGCGCCACCGCCAGCCATCGGCGCCACGTGTCGTAGCGCGGATTGGCAAGGCCGAGACTCTGGAAGAGGCTCCACGCTCCGTGGTAGATGTGCAGCGCCAGGAAACACATCGTGATGATGTAGAACAGCGCGACCGGCCAGCGCTCGAAGCTGTAGACGACGTTGTTGTAGACGTCGCCGGCCACGTAGTCGGGGTTCGCGCTGCCGATGGTCAGGTCGGCGAGGTGGTAGAGCACGAACATGGCGATAAGCACGCCACCCCAGAGCATGGTGCGGCTCGCGTAGTTCGCTGCCGCGTACTCCCGCTTCTTCTCGTACCGGATCGTGCCTCGGGCTTTGCGATTCCTGAGAGCGAGGACCGTCGCGGACCAGATGTGGATGACGGTCATCGCCATGAGCCCGACACGGAACAGCCAGAGCACGCCTTCCTTCGGGAAGATGGGGTAGAGGAGGGTGCGCAGAGACTCCGCGTAGTGGTCGAGATCTTCCGGGCCGATGAAGATCTTGAGGTTGCCGATCATGTGAACGACGATGTAGCCGAGGAGGCCGATCCCGGTCAGGGCCATCATCCATTTCATCCCGACGTCGGACGTGAAGAATGGCCCGAGCCACGCCTGCCATCCGGATCGCCGATTGACTTCGAGTCGACGGGTCTTCGTCGTCACCGTATGTCCCTCCGTTGTATCGTCCGAATTGATTATCGCGGGGTTCGCGGCCCGTGTCGAAACGGACGCGATCCTTGTGCGACAAGGCGCGCGTGCAAATCTGAGGTTGACAAGCGCGCGCGGGGTTGGGAGAATCCCAAGGTTGTAATTACAAAAACCACGGGAGCTCCATGTTCGGCGAATTTCTCGAAGCCCTCCAAGCGGATGGCTTCGACATGTCTTGGCAGGATTTCGCGAACTGTCGCGGGGCTGATCCTGATCTGTTCTTCCCTGAACGCGGCGCGTCAACACGCACAGCGAAGGGGATCTGTCGCGAATGCACGGTGCGCAATGAGTGTCTCGAGTTCGCCATCGTCTCGAGCGAGAAGTTCGGGATCTGGGGGCAGATGTCCGAGCGCGAGCGGCGCAAGATCCGCAAAGAGCGCCAGATCGCCATCGGCCGTCGCCGCGCGGTGTAGACGGTCGTAGGAATCGCAGACCACCTCTCCGGGTTGTCTCCGGTAGAATCGCGGCGTGCCGCTCACATAAGGAGCCGGGTTGAATCCTGCCGTCACCGCCATCGTTGCCATCATCGTCGGTCTGGTCCTCATCGGGATCGTGTGGGCCATCGTGTCGCTGGTCCGCAGCACCACATCGGAATCGTTCCTGGCATCGGAGCCAGGTCCTGATCCACAGGATCGCCTGCGTCCAACCCTGGTTGGCTTTCATGTTCACGACGACACCGCGAAGGTCTACTACGGGGTACCGCTGCCGAACGATGAGATCAGCGATCACCTCCGTGATGTGCTGTGTCACGATGCTTCACTCGTCTTGCACGAGAAGCGATCCCACGGTCTGCCCATCGATCAGGTCGTGCGCGCTGAGGTGTTCGGTCAACGCGACGGTCAACCTGCCGAAGTGGCGGTGCTTGAACTCGAGTCGCCCGGTGTGATCCCCGAGATCGTGGCGCCGGATCTCGTACCTCATGCGTCGGCGTCGGGCTACGACCCGCTGGCGTCGCTTGGTGAGCAGGAGTTCGAGATCCAACCGGGGGTAGCGGCGCCGACGCAGGACCGCGGGCTCCCTTCG
Organism: uncultured Actinomycetota bacterium; assembly: GCA_963836085.1. Classification (GTDB taxonomy): domain Bacteria; phylum Actinomycetota; class Acidimicrobiia; order Spongiisociales; family UBA5794; genus JAHEEL01. The sequence continues at coordinate 52,524 of CAWIHT010000016.1, read as the reverse complement.
TTCACCGACGAGATCCTCTATGCGAAGTCCGTGGAGGCACAGTTGCGCGCCACTGGGATCGATCCGAACGATGTGACGCTCTCGGACCTCTCGCAGGCACTGCTCCGGATCGGCGGATACCAAGTCTCGGCTGGTCCGGACGGGCCGGGCGAGACATATCTCGCACATAAGGCCGGGGCCGTTGCTCTGATCATCGTCCATGAGCATCAGGCCGGGGAGCATCCGGAACTCTCCGAGAGCGCCGTCAACGCCTTCGTCGTTGCCGTCGCACAGACCAACCCACAGCGGGCGTTGCTGATCACCGACATGTTCAGCCCTTACGTCATCTACGAGAAAGAACGCGCCGACCCGCGGTGCCGGTTCATCACGCGGGAACGATTGCAGCCGTTTGTCGACAGCTTCGCTCTGCAGTAGGTCTACCAAGGCAGTGGTCGCTCTCGACGGCGCTGCGAGGTGCACCCGGTTGGGAACGATCCGTCGCAGGAGTGCGAGAAGCCTCCTACACTGAGCTTCTGAAAGGAGACTCGTGCTTTTTGCGTTTATCAAGAACCTCGGTGGGCCTGAGCTACTGATCATCCTCCTGGTGGTCGTCTTGCTGTTCGGCGCCGCAAAGCTCCCAAGCCTTGCCCGGTCCATCGGTGCATCGGCGAAAGAGTTCAAGAAGGGCGTCGAAGAAGGCGTTTCCGAAGAGGACGCTCCGGCCGACTCCGACGCCACCTGAACTCCGGCGGCGAACCCGGGAACTCGTGCGGTGTGAGATGCGTTACTTCCCCAGTTGTGGGGAAGCATGACTGACGATTTCACTCCGACTTGGGAAGACGTTGCGCAACGCTATGGGCGCAAGATCTACAACTTCGCCTATCGCCTCACCGGAAACCCGGACGACGCAGCAGACCTCGTGCAAGAGGTACTGCTTCGCGTACGCAAGGGTCTCGACTCCTATCAGCCAGGCTCCTTCGAGGGCTGGCTCTGGCGTATCACCCGCAACGCCTTCCTCGACGGGATCCGGCGCAAGCAGCGGCGTCCCGAATCGGCACTGCCGGAGGGCGACCACCACAGCCTCGGATCGAGCCCTTCACCTGACGAGGTCCTCGCTTCGGTTCGTCTCTCGGACGACATCCAGTCCTCGCTGCTCAAGCTGCCGTACGACTATCGCGAAGCGGTGGTGCTCTGTGACGTCGTCGGCCTCACCTATGACGAGATTGCAGAAGCTACCGACGTCCCCGTCGGAACCGTGCGGAGCCGCATCCACCGCGGCCGTAAACAACTCCGGGAATTGCTGACATGGCCCGTCTGACCCTTGACTCGGAAGCGCGCGGAGAGCTGTTCTCCGCCTACCTCGATGGACAACTGGCTCCAGGTGAACTCGAGATCGTCAGCGGACTCCTTGACGGTGATGTCGAGGCCATCGAGGAGTTCCGGTCACTGCAGCGCACTCGTGTCGCGCTCCGGCTCCTCCCTGAGTTCGAGGTCCCGGCAAGTCTTCTGCCGGATGGCCACCTGGGGGATCGTCTCTCGGCGTATCTCGACGGAGAGCTCGTCACCCTCGAACACCGGCGCGTGACACGTCACGTTGTCGACTGCTCCGACTGTCGGATCGAGCTCCAGGAACTCGACCGCGCCCGGACTGCGATCCGGTCTCTCCCCGGTGTCGAGACGACGGTGACCGGCGAGATGCCCGCGATTGATGCGGTTCCACACCGGAGTCATCGGAAGCGGTTTGTTGCCGGCGGTATCGGCGCCGCGGCGGCAGCCGCACTTCTCGTCGGATTGGTCGTGGGGGGTGGAGACGAACCCGCGTTCTCGCTCGACGACCTCAGCACACGGCATGTCGCTCGGGCGTCCGCGGAACCGGGCTTCGCTGTCCTCCCGGCCAGCATGGAAGTTGCGCTCCCGTGATCATCAGGCGTCTCCTCGTGGTCGGTGGTCTCGCAGCGGTGTCCGTGATCGCGACCGTTGGCCCTGCGCTGGCTGAGGACTTGTCGGACTATCTCGACGATGCAGCCGACGCCATCTACTCGGGTCAGCGTCTAGTCGGGACGACCTGGGACGGTATCGAGAGTGTCGGCATGGTTGAGATCCAGCACCACGGTGGCATGACGACTGTTGGGACAGCGTCGGGTGTAGCAATGGTTGGCGACGGTCGCATGCACCTCGGGGGACCCGACGAGGCCGCGATCTCCTTCGTTCTCGAGACTCGCCAGGAGTTCGGTGGTCGATACTCCGTGGCGCATGGTGAGGCCACGTATCACCTCAACCGGCCGGCCCACATTCTCGAGGTCATCGAAGATGGGGCTGTTCGGATTCGGCTGGTCGTTGATGACTCCACGTCGGCACCCGTCGCAACCGAGGTATTCGGGGCAGACGGAGAACTCTTCCGATATACCTCAATGGTGAACTTCACCGTGGCCGTCGACCCGGCCATGGCCCAGATCGACGGCCGCGAGTACCGGATGATGATGCCGCTCGGTGAAGCGGACCTCCCAACCGCGGTTGCCGGCTACCACCTCACCGATGTCTACGCCGGTCCGCAGAACGGCCGGCAAGCGTTCTATACCGACGGGCTGTTCACGTTCTCAGTCTTCACCACTCGCGGACGGGCGAACTGGGCCGCGATCGCCGAGGACGAGCACACGTACGCCTCGGGCAATCATGACTACCTACGGGTGATCACGCCGACGAGCGTGTGGGTGATGTGGAACGCCCCGGCTCAGGCTCTGGCGTTGGTCGGAGATCTGCCCCCCGACCACCTCGATGAGGTGCTTGCCGAGCTGCCGTTGCCCGGTACCGACAACTGGCTGCGGCGCATGTGGCGGAACCTCTTTGGCTAGTGGCCGGCCAACTCCACAGCGCGCGGGACGCTACTCCCGATCGTCCTTCGCCTCGTCGTAGTAGTCGAGTTGGTCGACCGGAAGCACCAGGGAGGTCAGGAAGTTCATCACGTGGGCCGTGATGCGCTTCAGGAACCGGAAGTAGAGCGCACGAGCGACGGCGTCTGATGCCGGGCCGGTCGACCGCGAGGCTGCCTTCACCTGTGTGTCGTACTCGTCGAGGAACCCGTCTGCCTTGGCGATCAGTTCGCGGGCGCGCCCCTCGTCGCGATTCTTGAACGTCTCGGCTGCATCTCCGAGCAGCACCGACACGCGGTCGCGATACTCGGCAAGCATGTCATGGTCGGGAGCGTTCTCGAAGTCGGCCCCGTACTTGACGAGGTCGTAGAAGTTCTTCGAGTAGTCGCCGATCCGCTCAGCGTCCTTCACCGTGCTCATGTAGGCCAGCACGAGTGGGAGATCGACCGTGTCGTTGACCGATGCGTGCAGCATCAGGTCGCGGCGAACATCCTGCTGCGCGGTGTTGATGCCACGATCGGTGGTCTTCAGTTCCTTCTTCGTCTCCTTCGACTTTCCGCCACCGAAGAGTGCGTCCATGGCAGTGTCGTATACGTCGCGACCGTCCAGCACCATCTGCACGAGGGTCGCTTCCACGACGTCGATCGTCGACTCGCCCCCCTTGAAGAACTGAAACACCATGTGGACCTCCTAGAAGACGACGATAACCAATATCGGAAGGGCAATGAATATCCCGGCGACGTAGACGACCGCAACCCACTTGCGGTCGGCCGCAGTCCGTGCCAACCAACCCGCCAACTGAATGGGGATGATCCGGATCTTCGGGATCGGGTAGAGGATGAGGATGCCGAGCAGGTTGAACAACAGGTGGACCAGCGCGATCGTGAGTCCATCCACCGTTCCTGCCGCGAACGCTGCGAGCAGCGCGGTGACCGTCGTGCCAATGTTGGCTCCGAGGGTGATCGGGTAGGCGTTCTGCACGAGCAGGAGACCCGAGGCGACCAGCGGGATGAGGATTGACGTCGTGATACTCGACGACTGCACCGCCATCGTGATGACGACGCCGACGGACATCCCGATCAGTCCGCTCTTCGCGAGCGCAGCGTTGAGGGATCGCTCGATCCGGGCGGCGATCAACACCTTCATGTTCTTGGTGATGTAGGTGAGCGTGAAGAAGATCATCGCGAGACCGACGATCAGCAGAAGGGCGCCGAGGGCTCGCTCGTTCTTCGTGATGAGTTCGAGGAGCGATTCGATGTGGCTGGCGCCCCACTTGACCGCGCCCTTGATCGGGCTGTCGAACTTGCCGCCGCCGACTTCGCCGGCGAAGGCCTCCGCCAGGGCCGCCGCGGGCTTCGACAGGATGCCGAACATCAACTCCAGCGGGAGGATGATGGCGACGGCCATCACATTGAAGAAGTCGTGCATCGTCGCTGCAGTGAACGCGAGACGGAACTCCTCGGAACGCCGTGCGTGTCCCAGTGAAACCAGCGTGTTCGTGACCGTCGTACCGATGTTGGCACCCATGATCATGGGGACGGCGGTCTCCATCGGGAGGCTGCCGGCTGCGACGAGGGCGACGATCGTCGCCGTGGTCACCGACGACGATTGAACGAGGACGGTGGCGAGGATGCCGACGGCGAGAGCGGCAATCGGGTTCGTGATGCCGTCGAAGAGGCTTTCGTTGGCTCCGCCGCTGACGCCGCTGATGCCGCTCTCGAGAAGGCGAACCCCGACAAGGAAGAGATAGAGCAGGCCGATGACGAGGATCGTTCGTAGCCACCCGGGCATCTCCGGGCGCGCGTGGCGATCCGGTTCGAGCACGCTCGTAGGTTCTGTGTTGCCAGCCACTGTCGTCCGGTCATCGTGCAGACGAACACAGACCAGTTGAACCGATGATCAGGTCAACGAACGGCCCGTACACTCTGCGGGTGAGCTTCGGCCGACATCCTATCTCATCGTCTCGATGTCCTCGCCATCGGGGAAGACTGAGGTCACGATGTACGTGACGTTCTGGGCGATGTTGACACCGTGGTCGGCGATTCGCTCGAGGAAACGCCCAACATGAGTCAGTTCCACGGCTGAGTCGAGGCCAATCTCAGTGCTATGCGCATGCACGGTTCCGAAGAAGCGGGTCGTCGTGGTGTCGACAACGTCGTCTGCGGCTTCGGCATTCTCACCGATCTCGGGGTCGAACGTGGCCAGCGCTTCAACCGCCTGCGCGAACATCTTGCAGGATTCATCTACCAGTCTGGTGAGGAGGCTGTGGATTGACGGAATCTGCGGGAAACCGTTGTGGGCCTCGACTCGATTCACGATGTTGACCGCGAGGTCACCCGAGCGCTCTGCTTCGTAGAGGATCCGGGTTGTGGCGATCAAGAATCTCAGATCAACCGCCACCGGTTGCTGACGAGCGAGGATGTGAAACGCTTGATCCTCGAGCCTCGCGTAGAGTTCGTTGATCGGCAGGTCTGCCGCTTGCACTTCCTTAACCAGGTCGAGGCGGTTGTCGATGACGACCGTGCCGGCCCGCCGGGTGTTCTCCAATACGAGCGAGGTCATCTCGACGAGGCCGCTTCGGATCTCGTCCAACTGCTCTTCGTACCGGAGGCGAATATCGCCGTGTTGAGGGTTGCTCTGCTCGGTTCCGTCTGCGTCGGTGGGCATCATCCAAACCGTCCTGTGATGTAGTCCTCGGTCGCCTTTTCCTTGGGAGAGGTGAATAGCACATCGGTCGGGGTGAACTCGACCAGGTGGCCGGTGCGCTGACCCGTCGTGTCCAGAGCCACGTTGAAGAACGCCGTCTTGTCCGATACCCGAGCAGCCTGTTGCATGTTGTGGGTAACGATGATGATCGAGTAATTGCTCTTGAGATCGATCATCAACTCCTCGATGCGCAACGTCGCAATTGGATCAAGCGCCGAGCACGGCTCATCCATCAAGATGACATCCGGCTGTGTTGCAATGGCTCGGGCAATGCACAAGCGCTGCTGCTGGCCGCCGGACAGGGACAAACCACTGTCCTTGAGCTTGTCCTTGACCTCGTCCCACAGCGCCGCCTGCCGAAGCGTGTCCTCGACGAGATCGCCCATGTCGGACTTCGACCCTTTGAACCCGTTGATCTTGGCGCCCCATGCGATGTTGTCGAAGATGGACTTCGGGAACGGATTCGGCTTCTGGAACACCATGCCGATGTGGCGGCGGATCTCCACAGGATCGATACCCGTTTCGTAGATGTTCGATCCGTGATACCGCACCTCGCCGGTGGTGTGTGCGGTCGGAATCAGGTCGTTCATCCGATTGAGCGAACGCAACACCGTCGACTTGCCGCAACCGGATGGGCCAATCAAGGCACTGATCTCGTTCGTGGTGAAGTTCAGTGAGACGTCGCCCACGGCCTTGAAATCCCCGTAGAACACGTCCATGTTGATGGTCTCGATAACCCCGGGCACTTCGGCCACTTCCTCAGGGGTTGGTTCGCGGTGCGGAATCTCGTCCGGCGCAGGGGAGTCGGCGACGAGGTCACCGTGGCGCTCGTCTCTCCACGCCGTGTCGACGCCTGCGGGTTCGGGCGTTTCGTTTGTCACTGCAGTCTCCTGGAGTATCGGTTTCGGAGTATCACGGCGCCGGAGTTGAGAATCAAGAGCAGAACGAGGAGCGCGAGGCTGGCCGCTGCGGCGAGGTGGCGCCACTCCTCTTGCGGGAGAGCGGTCCACTGGAATATCTGGATCGGCAGCGCGGTGAACTGTGAGAAGGGACCAGACGGGCTCGTGGTGATGAATCCGGCGGCGCCGACCAGGATCAGCGGCGCTGTTTCGCCGATGGCTCGAGCGACGGCGAGGATGGTTCCCGTCAGGATTCCCGGCATGGCAAGGGGGAGCACGTGGCTGCGCACCGTTTGCCACTTGGTGGCGCCGAGGCCCAACCCGGCCTGCCGGAGCGAGTTGGGGACCGCCCGGATCGCTTCCTGCGCGCTGATGATGACGACCGGGAGGGTGAGCACGCCGAGCGTGAGGCCTGCGGAGAGCACGGTCCGCCCATTCGCGCTCTCCGCGCCGAAGATCGCGCCGGACGTGATCGGTTCGAAGAGTCGAACGAAGATGGCGAGGCCGAGCATGCCGTAGATGATCGAAGGAACGCCGGCGAGGTTGTTGATGTTGGTCTGGATGAAGTCGTTGATGCGGTTCGGTTTCGCGAACTCCTCGAGATAGATCGCGGCACCAACGCCGACGGGGACGGCGAAGAGAATCGTTACGAGCACGAGCCAGAGCGAACCGAGGATCGCCGTGCTGATCCCGGCGGTCTCGGGAGTCGCGCTCGCCGGGCTGGTCACGAACGTCCAGCTGAGCCACGCCCGCCATTGGTATCGAACCTGATCGTACGTGTAGTCACCGTACCGATCGGGGTTCTCAGCGAACGACGCCTGCACGACATCTTCGAACTCCGAAGCGTTGACCAACGACTGCCAAAGGGTGGCCGTGCCGATGATGTCGGGCTCGACGATTCGCTCCTGTACCAAGAGGAGCACATTGGACTGGTCACGGGAACCTCCGGTGCAGCCGGTCGGCGGCTCCGCTGAAGCACAGACTTCGTCCCACTTCGCCTGCGACTCGAACACCAGGCGGTCGTCGTAGAAGCGCTGATCTCGCTCCAAGCGGCGGCCGACGTTGTTCGAGATGCCCGATTGCAGAACGGTGATGAGGTCGTCCTTGGAGAGATCGCCAAGGGAGACCTCCACCGGGTCGTATCCGACCGAAGCCACGATCTCCTCGGGTTCCACCTGATTCACCTGGGCAACGAGCCCAAAGGAGTCGTTGATGATGGTGAGCAGCAGGGTGACCAGAGCAACCACCGCGACGACGAGAGCGAGCATCAGTACCGCCTGCGAAATGAAGGCGCGACGCGTGCGCTTCTGGAGCAATCCCTCGTACTCGTCCTCGGTCGGGAAGTACTCCCGATCGGCGCGCCGGTCCAGGTCGGTGCTCATTCGTACTCCTGCCGGAAACGCTTCACGATTCGGCGACTCAGCGAGTTGAGGCCGAGCGTCATGAAGAAGAGCGTCAACCCGATGGCGAAGATCGAGTTGTAGTCGATGGTGTTGTAGCTGATATCACCGCTGGCGGTGATCGCGATGTAGCCGGTCATCGTCTGCGCTCCCTGGAACGGATTGAGGATGTACCCAAAGAGAGAGTCTGACCCGATGTCGAAGTTCCGGGGTGCCGCACCGGCAGCAAGGGTGACCACCATCGTCTCGCCGATCGCTCGCGACATCGCAATCACGACGCCTGCGGCAATTCCCGAAAGGGCGGCCGGCAGGACGATGCGGAGGGACACCTCGAGCTTCGATGCGCCCAGGCCGTACGCCGCCTGCCGCAGCGAGTTCGGAACTGCGGACATGGCATCCTCGGAGAGGGAGCTGACGAGCGGAATGATCAGAATCCCGACGACGATCCCGGCTGACAGCACGTTGAAGAAGCCGACGACGCTCGATCCGAATATTGAGCGGAGTACCGGGGTCATGAAGGTGATGGCGAAGAATCCGAAGACGACGGTTGGAATGCCAACGAGGATCTCGAGCACCGGCTTGAAGAAGCCTCGCACCCGTTGACTCGCGTACTCCGACAGGTAGATGGCCGCAGCAAGTCCGATGGGGACTGCGACGATGAGGGCGATGATCGTGATCAGCAATGTGCCGAGAATCAGGGGCCAGATGCCGAAGGTTCCGGCCTGAGGTTGCCATACGGTCCCGGTGATGAAGCCCCAGAACGAGACCGCCGGGTCGCGGAAGAAGAGGAGCGATTCAGTCCCGAGTTCAAACAGGATGCCGATGGTGATGGCGATCGAGAGTGCGCCCGCCGCGAATAGGAGGCCAACGATGACCGACTCGCCGGGTCGACGTCGTTTCTTGAGCCGGGACGTGATGTCTTGGTTGTTGGGGGCGTTGGCAGTCATGTGGCCTTCGGTTTCGGCGTCGAGCGTCTTTCGGCTACCGGAGATGGCTCCCGGTCGGCGGAGACCGACCGGGAGCCATCCATCGTAGATTCATGCGGTGACCGGGGTCGAACCGCACGGGGGATACCTTCTACCAGCCTGCTGCAGCCCTGATGGCATCGGCTGCCTGCTGGAGTGCTGCATCCGGTGCCGGGAAGTACCCGACTTCGCCGATCAGGTCGTTCACGTTGTTCAAGTAGTAGGCGACGAAATCGGCCACCTGTGGCTTGGCCACGATGACGGTTTCGTCGGTGTACATGTACAACGGGCGGGAGATCGGGTATGAGTTGTCGTTGACCGTGTCGATGCTGGGTGCCACGGGGCCGTCGCCGGCGTCGACGGCGACAACTTCGAGTGTGTCGGAGTTCTCCTGGTAGTAGGCGTATCCGAAGTAGCCGATGGCGCACGTCGAGTTCAGGTCGCCCTCGGTGCATCCATCGTCGGCGACGCCACGCACGGTGAGGTTGTCATCTTCGCCGACGATCTCGACGACACCGGATTCCAGGATCGGTGACGGTTCGGCCTCTTCGAAGACGACCTCGTTGAAGTAATCGAACGTACCCGAGTCGGCACCCGGCGAGAACGCTTGGATCGGGTGGGCAGGGAAGGCAGGGTTGATCGAATCCCACGTTGCGCCTGCCGGAGCCGAGTACACGGCGGCGACTTCCTCGAGCGTTAGCTCCTGGGCGAAGTAGTTACCCTTGCTGAGCACCAGCGAGAGTGCGTCTGTGCCGACGCGGATCTCAATGGGGAATCGAGCCGGATCGAGTTCGCCGCAGGAGACGATCTCCTCGTCCTTGATCGCTCGGCTGGCATTAGAGATGTCCGATGCACCCTCGACACAGAACCGCTCGAAACCGCCACCGGAGCCGATCGAATCGATTGCGTACTCCGGACCGCCTTCGTCCTGCCACTGGTCGAGGATTGCGACCGACAGTGGGAACACCGTCGACGAGCCGGCAATGGCGATATCGCCCGCGGGCACGTCGAGGGGGTCGATGATCGGGAGGCCCCATGGTGAGGTGTCCCCGCCGCCGGAGGCCGCGGTGGTCGTGGTTTCGTCCGCTGCTGCGGCTGCGGTCGTAGTCGTTGTGTCGTCGCCGGTGCTGCTACACGCCGCAGCGACGAGCGCAAGAGCGACGAGCGCCGCGATCATGAACATGGTTCGTTTCATGGATGGTTCTCCTTCTGTACGAGTGCGCTGACGACGACGTGCGTCGAGCAGCTGCTTCGATCATCGGGCGGCAGGCTACGGAATCGCCTTGAAGGCCAGGCGGCCTTGATGTGAACGCAAGGTGAATTCCTACGGCGACCGTGTGGACTGCGATCCGCGGGTGTCCGGATCGGTGCCCGAGGCCGTATAGTCACGCGCCGTGAGCCCCCTACTTGCGATCCTTGCTGCCGGCTTCGTGGCTGCCGTTGTGGCTGCCGTTTGGGCGAACCACCGGCGTCGCGAGCTGGAGCGCGAGGTGAACGCGGCGCTGGAGATCATGGGCCCCTCAGCACATGCGGCCGAGGCGGTCGGCCTTCCGCGCGCTGCGCGTCGCCTCCGCGAGGATCTGGCAGCGTCACAGACCGAAGCCGCCCGGTTCCGGGCCGTTGTCGAGTCGACCGATCTCGGCGTCATCATTGCCGACGAGCGAGGCACGATTGCGTACGCCAATGCCGTCGGACGCCGTGTCCTCGAGGGGAAGATCGGTGACGCCACCGCGCGCAATCGGCTGAACCAGCTCATCCAGCGGGTCACGAGCTCGGGCAACCCGGAGCAGTGGGAGTTCGATGTCCACACGCCGGTGCGTCGATTCATGCGGCTCCGTGCGGTGCCATTGCCGAGTGGGGCGACGTGGGGCCATGCCGCGGCGGTGTACGTCAGGGACCTCTCTGGCAGGCGCCGCGTGGAGGCGATGCGACGAGACTTCCTGACGAATGCGGGACATGAGATGAAGACGCCGTTGGGTGCGCTCGCGATCTTGGCGGAGACGCTGGGTGACACCGACGATCCCGAAACAAGGAGGAGGCTCGTCGGGCGGTTGATCTCGGAGGCGAACCGTATGGCAAGCGTCGTGGACGACATCGTCACGCTTGCCGATATCGAATCGTTGGAGACGCCGTTCGATTCCGTCAAGGTCGGTGATGTGATTGACGAGGCGACGTCACGTGTCTCGGTTGTCGCGGCCGAAGCCGGCGTCAACGTCGACCTCGAAGGAGCGGACTGCTCAGCCGTTGTCATTGGCAACATGGAGCAGCTGACGTCGGCCGTCGTGAATCTCCTCGAGAACGCCATCAAATACTCGCCGAGCGGCGAAGACGCAGCGGTGTCGGTGTCGGTACGCTGCGACGATGACCAGGTGACGATTGCGGTTTCGGACCGCGGCAGCGGTATCTCGATGGAACACGTCGATCGGATCTTTGAGCGGTTCTATCGTGTCCAATCGGGCCGCGGGAGATTGTCCGGGGGCACCGGTCTCGGGCTGTCGATCGTGAGGAACGTGGCCGAGGCACACGGAGGTTCGGTTTCGGTCGAGTCCGTACCGGCGGAAGGCAGCACGTTCACGCTATGTCTGCCTTCCTCGAGGAGTTGAGAGCATGCGCGTTCTAGTTGTCGAGGATGAGCCGGCCTATGTGGACGCCCTGTCCGTCGCCCTCGAGCGTGAGGGCTTCGAGGTATCGGCTGCCATGGACGGTCGAGCGGGACTCATGTCGTTCCTCGAGGATGCTCCCGATATTGTGCTGCTCGACCTCATGTTGCCGGAGATGTCGGGGCTCGATGTGCTCCGCAGAATCCGGACTGAGGCGAATACTCCGGTGATCGTTCTCTCAGCCAAGGACGCCGAGTCGGACATCGTGACAGCGCTCGAGCTGGGAGCCGATGACTACCTTGCGAAACCGTATTCGATCCGTGAGCTTCTCGCCCGCGTCCACGCCACGCTGCGGCGATCGGTTGCTGACAGCGAGACGCGTGGAACGAGCGAACGCATCGTGCGAGCCGGCAGCATCGAGCTCGACCAGGGGCGCTATCAGCTTCGTTCCGGAGAGTTGGTGTTCGACCTTCCCCGTAGGGAGTTCGAGGTCCTGGAGGCTCTGATGGTCGAGCGCGGACGGATCGTGCCTCGTGGGCAGCTCCTCGATGATATTTGGGGCATCACATGGACCGATTCCAAGACGCTCGACCAGCACATCCGTCGGCTGCGCCGCAAGCTCGAGCAGGTCGACGGTGCGCCGCGAATCGAGACGGTGCGCGGCGTTGGGTATCGACTGGACGCCTAGAAGGCACCGGCCGTAGTCGAGGCCTTCGCGATCGCTATGCCTCGACCGTCTCCGCGTCGGGGTCGGGGCGACGGAACCACCACGCGCCGAGTCCGATCGCGAAGGCTCCCAGGCCAACGATCGCACTCAGGAGCAGGTAGCCGTTGAGAAGGGCATCCCAGACGGCGGCCGCCCCTTCCCGGTAGACCTCGTTCTCGACCTTCCCGCCGGCATAGCTCGCGAATATGCGGATAGCGGCCAGGCTCACCAGCACAGCGATCGCCAGGCCGAACCCGAAGAACTGAACCGGGCGGAGGCGGTCGTTGTCGATGAGAACCGCGAGGCCGAGAACCAGCAACGCCACGATGGGGAGTACCCAGACACCGGTCTGGAAGACGTCCACGATCTCTCGGGGCCCGGCGAGCATTTCGGCTTGGATGAAGACGATCTCGCCCACGTCGGTCTCGATATCGGCGAACAGGTCGATGCCGCGCGCTTCGAGCTCAGCCTGTACGAGTCTGGCGGTCCCTCCGAGGTCAATCCCGATACCGCCCTCGGTCGGCTGTGACGGGTCGCCGTCAAGGATGCCGATGATTCGCGAGTGCAACACCTCGAGTCCCTTGGTCCATACCGAAGCGAATGCATCCGAGGCAACGAGCCGCTGTGTCGCGTCGAAGACCCGCTCTTCGACGAGGCCCATGACGTTTGGAGCGAGGAATGCAAGCCGGTCGGGGAGCACCTCGGCGACTTTCGACTCGGCGGTGCTGTTGGATCCGAGTACTTCGACGGTCTTCGTGGCGATCGCCGTCGAGACGGCCGGATCTTGTGGGAGGGGTGCGAGCGATTCGACGAAGTGCTCCGTGTTGAAGATGCGGTCATGGAGCCAGAAGGCGTCAACGGCCAACGCTGCGAGGAGTACCGCGAGCACCGTCACGGCTACGGCCGCGATGGTGCGGGCACGGCCCGTCTTCGGTTGGGGTTCGTCGACCGCCTCTGCCACGCCAATCCTCCTACTCGTCGATCTCGCCGAGAGCGGCGACGTACTCCTCGAACTCGCGTGGCGTCCCAAGCGACCCGCTGTCGATGATCGTACGCACCACGCCGTCGGCGTCAAGCACGAAGCTCATGCGGTTGGAGGCACCGACATCCATGTTGAAGGCACCGAATTGCGTTGCCACGAGGCCGTGCGGCCAGTAGTCCGAGAGGACCGGGAATGTGAAAGCGTTCTCTTCCGACCACTTCTTCGCGACGGGCACGGCGTGACAGGTGATCACGACGACGTTCGCGTCGAGGTCGTTGAGCGCGGCAAGCTGATCGCGGATCGCGCAGGCCTCGCCATCGCAGTAGCCGGTGAACGGGAACGGGATGAAGACGATCAGGCTCTTCCTGCCTTTGAGGTCATCGAGTGTGACGGCGTTCTTGTCCTGGTCCGGAAGCGAGAACGAGTTCGGAGTCGAACCGACCTGCACAGCCATGAGGAGTCTCCTTGGTGAGTTCGTCGAGAATCTAGCGGGACAACGACGAGCTACCGGCGACTGGTGACTGGCGATTCAGAGTTCGAACTGATCCATCATCACTCGGGCGGCCCAGCCGACGGGGTCGGTGAATTCGTCGACGGTTGGGAGATTGTCGGGTTGCTCCCAGACGCGGTCGAGTGCTGGCTCTCCCCAGCGCTGCTCGACCTCCCGGCAGAATTCGGCCGCGTCGGCGGCCCGGTGGCGTTGGAGTTCGAGGCCGGCGATCTGTTGGAGATACTGCTCCGCTTGGTCCGGCTCTGACCGGCGGCGGGCGTTGGCGCTCTCGATGCGTTCGAGGTCGGGGAGGAGGTCTGAGCCGGCTTTCCGGACCAGGAAGTCGCCGTAGCCTTCGATGAACGCCGTGCACGACTGGATCGCGGCCAGTCGCACCGGATCGGCCGAGCCCTTCAGGAGCGCCGGGGTGGAGGCCCCGTCCTCGCCGAGGAGATCGCGGATGCGGTCCGGGTCCTCGAGCGCCCCCATCTGGCCCACAAGGTCGGAGACGTCGAACTCGACCGTCTCGTAGAAGGCGTCTACCAACGAAACGAAATGACCCCTGAGCCACTCGATCTCCATCAGTCGCTGGAAGACCATTTCGTGAAGCGTGGCCCAGAGGCGTACCTGACGGGCGTCGACCTCGGCTTCGAAGGCAAAGGCTTCGACGTTGGGAACCACGAGATACGGCTGTTCGTGGTCGACGGCCGGGATCCCGGTGTCGAACTGACCGAGAACTCGGTGAGACATGAATCCCACCATCGTCCCCGCCTGCATTCCGAGCAGTGCCGGCCCGAGCGGCTGGAGCATTGCTCCCATCTGGCCGAGGGACTCAGCGCCCGGGAGTCCGGCAAAGCCGCCGGAAAGCTTGTCCGACAATGGTTCGACAAGGATGCGGAACGTCTGGATGTTCTCGAGTGCCCACGTGGTCCGGTCGGTCGGGTTGAGATCGCCGGGCGATGGCGCAGGGAGATCTGCGGTCGCCTGGATCCGCAGTTCGGCCACATGTCCGAGTTCGCGGTACTCCTCGGCGATGTTGGGCTCGATCGGCTGGCGTTCGCCTGCGAGGTTCTTTGTCAGTTCCTTGGCCAGGTTCCAGTTGACGGGACCCGACGACTGGAACATGCGGAATAGTTGGGCGAATAGATCGTCGCCGTCGCCGCTGAAGGGGAGGTCACTCGTCACCGGGAGCCTCTTCGAACTCCTCTGCGTTCGACAGAGGTGGCGGGTCGTCCGGGCGCTCGATCAAGAGCACGGTGGCGGTGATTGGTGACTCGTCGCGCGTCACCGTGACGAGGACCTCGTCGCCGACGTGGTAGAGCCGCAGCGCGACAACCAGATCCTCCATGGTTCGAATCTCGGCGCCCGCAACCTCGACGATCGCATCTCCTGGCAGGAACCCAGCGTCGCCGGCGGGCGAAGCACTCTCAATGAGTTCGGCGATCTCAGCGCCGCTCGGGGTGAGTGCACCATCATCAGCCGTGACGACATAGTCGGTGCCGTAGATGCCGATGAACGGGTGTTTCGCAGACCCGGTCTCGATGATCTCATTGGTGATTCGCTCGACGAGTTCGACCGGGATGGCGTATCCGATGCCTTCGGCGCCCGCCTGGCTGACACCGATGGCTGCGGTGATCCCGATCAGCTGTCCACTTTCGTCGACGAGCGCCCCACCGCTCGATCCGGAGGTAATTGGTGCGTCGGTCTGAAGCATGCCGTAGAGGGCGCTCTGGTCGCCGAAATCGACGGTCCTGGAGAGTGCCGAAACGACGCCGACGGTGAGGGAGACCCCGCCATCCTGGCCGAGGGGGTTGCCGACGGCGATCGCCATCTGGCCGATCGCCAGGTCTTCCGTGGAACCGAACTCGATCGGCTGGAGGCCGTCGATGTCGACTCTCAACACCGCAAGGTCGGTGTAGGCATCGGACCCAACGATCTCGGCGTCGTACGTTCGGCCGTCCTCGAGGACGACGCGACTGAACGATGCGTCTTCGATCACGTGGTGATTTGTTGCGATGTAGCCGTCTCTGAGAATCACGCCAGATCCGGAGCCGTTGAGGGTGAGAGTGTCGCCGTCGAGGTCGCCGACTTCAACAGTGACGACGGAAGGCACCACCTTGATGGCGACGGCTTCCGGTACACCGGGGGCCGTCGGGGCGGTGACGATCTCGGTCGTGACCTCGCGGACGATGGTCGTGTCGGCGGCCGGTGGCGCCGGCGCAGCCGTCTCGATCGGCTCGTCCTCGAATACGCCGAGGATGGCCAGGAGAGCGACGACGGCGAAGGCCCCGAGAACGGCGGCGAGGAACGCGATAACCCCGGTCGAGAAACGGCCGCGCTGTTTCGGCTCCGGCGCCCGTGGCGGAGGAGGAGTCGGCCGCGTCGTGGGGCCGGTCTCCGAACTCCAGGGCCTCACATACGCCACATACGGTGGGTAGAGCTCGTCAGAAGGATCGGGCTCAGGCACCGATGGTGTGCTTCCATGAGTAGTGTCGTCCACGGAGGCGATTGTATGCCCTCAGACCACCTATCCGAGCAGTCAGATCTCATTGCGGTATCCGCCGATCCGGTGGATCCGGCCGACGTCGTCGCGGCTGTTTCGGCGCCGGACGCCGGCGCCGTCGTGTTGTTCGTGGGGACGGTGAGAGATCACTCGCCCGGCAGGACCGGTGTGACTCATCTTGAGTACGAGTCGTACGACGAGCAGGTCATCGACAAGATTGCTGAGGTCGTCGCTGAGGTTCGTGAGCGTTGGCCGGTCATCAAGGTCGCCGCGATCCACCGGGTGGGCGAGTTGGGCGTCGGCGAGATCTCGGTCGTCGTGGCGGTGTCGTCGCCTCATCGCAGCGACGCGTTCCCTGCGGGGCGCTACCTGATCGACGAGGTCAAGGCGCGGGCTCCGATTTGGAAGAAGGAGCACTGGCCCGGCGGGGCCGAGTGGGTGAGGGAGGATCTCCATCACTCCTGACCCGGCACGATCTGCCGAACGCGAATCCTTGGTTCGGTTGCTCGACGATCCGGTCACGTTCCTTGAACACGAGGACGCCGACGTGCGCCGACTCGCCATCTCGGTGTGCGTTGCGTCGGGCCTTACCGACGCGTCGATCATGGCGGTCAGCCGTCGGCTCGCCGTTGACGAGGACGGCGCAGCGCGAGCGATGGCTGCGGAAGCGCTCGGGGGCTCTGGAGAGGCCGCAATCCCGGACCTGGACCGAGCGCGAACCGATGACGATCCGCGAGTGATCGAGTCGATTGCCACGGCGTACGGTGAACTCCGGGCCGGATCGGCGGTCCCGTGGCTTGTCGAGATCGCGACCGGCGACGGCGACCGCTCCGGTCGTGAAGCGGCCGTCGCAGCACTCGGGGCGATCGGTGATGATGCCGCGCTCCCCGCACTGCTCGGCCTGGTCGCAAAGGCTCCGCCCCAGGTTCGTCGCCGTGCGGTCGTGGCGCTGACCGTGTTCGATGATCCGGCCGTGGAACCGGCGATCCGAACTGCGGCGAGGGATCGCAATCCGTCGGTTCGCGAAGCAGCCGAGATGGTCGTCGGCCGCCAACCCACCTAGCGCCGCGAACCCAGGTTTCGCGGCGTGGGTTCTCGGCAGGCAGCGGATCAAGCCTCTATTGTGGATCGGGGCCGGAGAACTGGAGGCGATGGGGCTGTGACGAGCACGCTCGAACAGGCGGGGCGACCCGACCTATCCGATGCCTATCCCACGGTTGCCCTGATGGTCCGCGAACGATCCCTCTCCTCACCCGACGGTGTCGCCATGCGCGACAAGCGATTCGGGATCTGGCAGGAACGAACGTGGGCCGACCTCTGGGAAGAGATCGTGCTTGTGGCGCACGGACTGCTGGCCCTCGGTGTACAACGTGGAGACGTCGTCTCGATCCACTCCGAAGACCGTCCGGAGTGGGTGATCTTTGACCTCGCGGCGATCGCGATCCGTGCCATGTCGACCGGCCTGTATCCGACCAACCCGACCGCAGAGGTGCGGTACCTGGTCAACGACTCCGGCGCCCGCGTCCACCTCGCCGAAGACCAGGAACAGGTCGACAAGGTCGTCGAACCGGGACGCGAAGCGTTTCCCGGAGTCGAGAAGATCGTCTACCTCGAACCCCGCGGTCTGCGGTCCTACGACGACGACCGGCTCCTGTTCTGGGATGACTTCCTCGATCTCGGTCGCATCCACCGCGAGCAGTATCCCGACACGGTCGCCTCAGCGATGGCGGAGGCGGAGGCGGACGACATCATGACGCTCGTCTACACCTCGGGCACCACCGGCCCGCCGAAGGGTGCGATGCTGACCAACGCCAACGCGACGTTCGCCATCGACGTCCTCATCCTCGCCGAGGACCGCGCTCCCGATGGCAAGATCCCGGGACCGGACGATCTCATTCTCACCTACCTCCCGCTCGGGCACGTCGCCGAGCGCATCATGTCGACTTGGACCATGTGCTCGTCCGGGGCAGTCCTCAACTTCGCCGAGTCGATCGAGACGGTGCAGATCAACCTCCAGGAAGTCCAACCGACGCTGTTCTTCGCTGTGCCGCGCATCTGGGAGAAGATTCACGCAACCATCCTCATCAAGCTGAACGATGCGTCGTTCCTGAAGCGTCTCGTCAATGCGATCGGCCTCAAGATCTCCTCGTACGTCGGGCGTAGCCGGGCGGCGAACGGTGGCGACTACACCTTGGGATCTCGCCTGGCCTACTGGGTTGGGAACATCATCATGTTCCGTGCCCTGAAGGAACGCGTCGGTCTCCGGCGTTGCCGGTGGGCGGGTACCAGCGCTGCACCGATCGCCCCGGAAGTCATTCAGTTCTTCATGGGTTTCGGCGTCCCGCTGTATGAGCTCTACGGGATGACCGAGAACAGCGCGGTAGCCACTCTCAACTTCGGTGGGCGAGCCATCGTCGGAACCGTCGGTGAGCCATACCCAGGGATCGGCCTTCGCCTCGACGACGAGACCGGCGAGATCCAGACCAACCACCCCGGCAACTTCCTCGGGTATTGGAACAAGCCAACCGAGACCGCCGAGACGTTCACCGATGACGGCTGGTTGATGACCGGCGACGTCGGGGTATGGGTCGAGGGGACCCACGTCAAGATCATCGACCGGATCAAGCACATCATCATCACATCCGGCGGGAAGAACATCTCACCATCCGAGATCGAGAACAGCCTGAAGACCTCACCGTTTGTCAAAGAGGCGATGGTCATCGGCGACGGTCGGAAGTACCTGACGGCTCTCATTGCGATCGAGTACGACGTCGTCGGCGGTTGGGCGCTATCGCGAAGCATCCCGTACACGACCTACCGGGATCTCTCCGAGAAGCCTGAGGTGATCGAACTCATCCAGGGTGTCGTCAACGAGACGAACGAGAAGTTTGCGACCGTCGAGCAACTCAAGAAGTTCCGCCTCATCCCCAAGGAACTGGACCACGAAGACGGCGAACTGACGGCAACGCAGAAGATCAAGCGGAGAGCGATGGAGAGCATGTTCTCCGATCTCGTCAACGGGATGTACGAGTCGTGATTCTCGGCATACTCACGTTCTCCCAGGCAGGCGGCCAGGAAGCGGCCGAGAAGTTCGCGAACGCCACCAGCAGCGGCATCGCCCTTGGTGCCATCTACGCACTGCTCGCCCTCGGCCTCGTGCTGATCTACAAGGCGACCCAGGTTCTCAACTTCGCGCACGGCGCCATCGCAGCCCTCGGTGCGTTCTTCGCTGCGTATCTCGCAACCGTGATCAACTTCCCAGGTCGGTACGTCACGTTCGCGCCGACGACGATCCAGTGGATTCTCTCGGCCCTTGTCGCCGTCGTGATCACCGCCGCCGTTGGCCTCGTACTCGAGCGTCTGGCTATCCGCCCGATGATCGGTGAACCGTTGTTCTCGGTGGTGATGATCACGATTGCGCTCGACATCGTGATCCGAACCATCACCAACGACCTCATCGGAGCGAACCCAAGGCCGCTCGGCGATCCGTGGGGTGCCGACGTCATCAACATCGGTCCGGGTGTGATCGCCAAGTCTGAAGTCGCGACCGTGATCGTCACGATCATCTGCCTCGTCGGCATCGCGCTGTTCTTCCGTTCCCGCTACGGGATCGCGATGCGCGCCACGGCCTTCGACCAGGAAGCGGCGATGGCCCAGGGCATCAGCGCAGGGAGGATCTTTGCGATGGCATGGGCGATCGGCGCCGGCCTCGCCGCGATCGCAGGGATCTTCTCATCGCTCTTTCCCCGGTCGTCCGTCGGCGTCGGCACCACGACCGCGTTCTTCGCCTTCCGGGCCCTCCCGGCCATCGTCATCGGTGGCCTCGACTCGATCACCGGTGCGGTGCTCGGTGGCTTCATCGTCGGCCTGGCCGAGTCTTACGCCGGCGCCTATCTTGCCGGGCCGAGTTGGTCGTTCCTCGGACTCGGGTTCTCCGGCGTGATGCCATACATCGTCATGCTCATCGTGCTGCTCGTCCGTCCCTACGGATTGTTCGGCACGGAGGAGATCCGGCGCGTATGAGGACTCGACCCCGCCTCTTCGTGACCTACTCATCGGAGATGTCGCTGCTGCCCACCTGGACGCAGAAGACCGCAGCGCTGATCTTCCTCGCGGTGCTCGCGCTGGTCCCGTTCGGGGTCATCCCGGGCCTGGGGTTCCTCTCCGACAACGACTGGATGAAGATCCTCAGCCGCGTCGCCATCTTCGCCATCGGAGCGCTCGGACTGCACATCCTCTCCGGCCTCGCGGGCCAGGTCTCTCTCGGGCATGCGTTCTTCGTCGCCATCGGGGCGTACACGGCTGCGGTCCTCGGCGGAGAGACCGGGGTGTCGCATTGGGGCCTCGGCCTCCCGATCTGGATATGGCTGCCGGCCGCAGGTGCTGTTGCGGCTGCGATCGGCGCTCTCATCGCGCCGACGGCGGTTCGCGTCCGCGGCATCTACCTCGCCATCGTCACCCTCGGTCTCGTGTTCATCGGCGAGTGGATCTTCCGAAGCCTTCCGTCGATGACGGGTGGTGCTCAGGCCGGCCGCAAGTTCCCCGGCTTCGAGATCCGACTCTGGAAAGAAGAGGTGCCGCTGCTCGACCCGACCGCAGACGGTCCCTGGTTCGGCGTCGAGATGACGGGTGAGGCGAAGACGTATCTCCTTCTGCTCGTGCTCGTCGTGCTTGCGGTGATCGTTGCGAAGAACATCCAGCGCACCCGCGTCGGCCGAGCGTTCATGTCGATCCGTGACCGCGACATCGCAGCTGAGGTGATGGGCGTCGCCGACGCTCGCTACAAACTGATTGCATTCGCCCTCTCGTCCGCGTTCGCCGGTGTGGCTGGTGCCGTCCTCGGTGCGTTCGTCGGGCGCCTGGTACCCGAGGGCTTCTCGCTGCTCATGTCCGTCGAGTTCGTGGCCATCCTGCTCATCGGCGGCATCGGAACGGTCACCGGGACCCTCCTCGGCGCTGCGTTCGTGGTCATCCTTCCGCGTCTCGTCCAAGACCTCACCGGCCTGCTCGCATCGACCGCCGAGACGGGGAGCGGCCTTCCCGCGGCGATCGCCGGCGTCTTCGTCTCAACGAGCAACAGCGACCTCGGCATCGTCTCCACGCTCCCGGGCACGTCGCCGGGTCTCAACATCGCGCAGTTCAACCTCCTGCTCTATGGACTGCTCCTGATCGGATTCTTGATATTCGAACCGCTTGGTTTGTACGGGATCTGGATTCGGATCCGCAACTACTGGAAGTCGTGGCCATTCACCTACTAGCAATCACCCGATCGCCCCTGGCCAGGGCATGAGATCGGGCCTGAGGAGGAAATGATGAGAGGGACAAGAATCTTCGTTCTGTTGCTGGTGTTGGCACTCGTTGCGGCAGCGTGCGGGAGCAGCGGCGACGACGAGACGACCACGACGGCTGCGGCGAGTGGCGGTGAGGAGACGACCACGACGGCTGCGGCGAGTGGCGGTGAGGAGACGACCACGACGGCGGCACCGGAAGAGCCGATGGAGATGATGACCGACTTCGGCGTCGACCTCGAAGCGGGGATGATCACCGTCGGTCAGACCGCCGACCTGACCGGGCCGTTCCAGCCACTCGTGGCACCGATCATCGCCGGTCAGCAGATGTATTGGGCGTGGGTCAACGCAAACGGCGGCATCGGCGGTCTCCAGGTCGAGATGCTGACCCGCGACACGGCATATGAGCTCGAGCAGCACATCGCTGCATATGACGAGATTCGCGATCAGGTGGTTGCGATCAGCCACACGACCGGTTCGTCGCAGACGCTGGGAATCGCTGATGCGCTCGAAGAGGACAGCATGATTGCCGTTCCGGCCACGTGGTACTCGGGATGGACCGACACGACCATCGCTCCGACGGTGCTCCACAGCGGTGCTCCGTACTGCCTCGAGGCGATGAGCCTCCTCGATTGGTTGCTCGAAGAAGAGAAGCAGGCAGGCAACGATGCCCCGACATTGGCGATCGCATCGATCCCCGGCGACTTCGGACTCGACCCAATGGCCGGCGCCCTCCTGTGGGCCGAAGCCAACGGCATCGAAGTCGTGCACGATGGCTCCGGAACGATCGTCCCCGGCCAAGACCTGAAGCCGGTCGCTGACGCGATCGTGTCATCCGGGGCCGATCTCGTGTATATCTCCACGACACCGAGCACGTTCTCGGAGGTCTACGGCGCGACGCTCACCCAGGGCTTCGAAGCCAAGTGGTCCGGCTCAGGTCCGACCTACAACCCCGCCTTCTTGGTGTCCCCCATCGCTGATGCGATCCAGCGTGACTGGTACGGCGGGTTCTACATGCAGCCGTGGGGCGGTGACTCTCCCGGCATGGCGTTGACGATGCAACTCGTCGAGGCCTCCGGTGCCGACATGCCGCCCAACGACTACGTCGGACTCGGCGTCGTCCAGGCGATGCTCGTCCATGCGGCACTCGAGAAGGCATACGAGAACGGCGACATGACGCGTGCCGGCGTCTTGGCAGCCATCCGGTCGCTCGACAACGTGGAGTTCCAGGGGATGGCGCCCGCCGAGAACTACACGGGGAGCACGTCGGATCAGGTCCAGCGTGCCATCACCTTGTGGCGTCCCTCGGTGGCCAATCTCGAAGAGGGTGGTTCAGGTTCGGAGATCATTGAGACGGACTTCATCGGCCCGACCGCTGAGTCCTTTGAATTCACCGAGGCCTGCTACCAGTTCTAGACAACCAGTGGGTGGTCGGGCCTGAGGGTCCGGCCACCCACCCGACAACAAGAGGAACCGATGCTCGAAGTCGCAAACCTGGAAGTCGTCTACAACGACGTCGTTCTTGTGCTGCGCGGCCTGTCGCTGACCGTGAGCGATGGCCAGATCATCGCGCTCCTCGGAGCCAACGGAGCGGGCAAGACCACGACGCTGCGTGCGATCACCGGAATTCTCGACGTGCATTCCGGGGACATCACGAAGGGTTCGATTACGTTCAAGGGAGAGCGGATCGACGGCAAGGACCCTTCAGCGATCGTCCGGATGGGGATCGCCCAGGTACTCGAAGGGCGTCGGATCTTCGCCGAGATGAGCGTTGACGACAACCTCCGAACCGGTGCGTTCACGAACACGGACCGGGCATCCGTGGGCGCCGCGCATGCTCGAGTCATGGACCTCTTCCCGGTACTCCAGGGTCGCCAGAAGGACACGGCCGGCTATCTGTCGGGCGGCGAGCAGCAAATGCTGGCGATCGGCAGAGCGTTGATGGCCGACCCCGACCTCCTCATCCTCGACGAACCGACGCTCGGGTTGGCGCCGATGCTGGTGCAGCAGATCCGCGACATCATCGTGGACATCAACCGGCAGGGGACCTCGGTGCTCCTCATCGAGCAGAACGCCAACATGGCGCTGTCGATCGCCGACTATGGCTACATCATGGAGACCGGGAAGGTCGTGATGGACGGCGACCCGAAGAAGCTTCTTGGTGATGCCGATGTGCAGGAGTTCTATCTCGGTCTTCACGCTGAGGGAGCCCGCAAGTCGTTCCGCGACATCAAGCACTACAAGCGACGGAAGCGGTGGTTGTCGTGACCTCCCGAAGGACCGCACTCCGATCGGGTCGTGGCACCGAGGACGGCGGCTACGAGCATTTGCTCGAGTTCGAGGATGTGAGCCTCTCGTTCAAGGGAATCAAGGCGCTCGACGATGTGAGCTTCACGGTTGCCGACGGAGAGTTGTTCGCTGTGATCGGGCCGAACGGCGCGGGGAAGACCTCGACGTTCAACTGCATCAATGGGGTCTACAAACCGCAGGGGGGCTCGATCCGTTGGAAGGGCGAGGACATCCTCGGTCGAAGGCCGGACAAGATTGCGGCGCTTGGCATCGCCCGCACCTTCCAGAACATCGAACTGTTCCCCCACATGACGGTGCTCGACAACATCATGCTCGGCCGACATGTCCGAACGAAGACATCCTGGTGGGACGGCGCGATCTGGGTGGGGCCAGCGAAGAAGGAAGAGCTCGAGAATCGCGCCGTTGCCGAAGAGATCATTGACTTCCTCGAGATCGCCCGGTGGCGGAAATACCCGGTTGCGATGTTGCCCTACGGCGTCCAGAAACGGGTTGAGCTGGGCCGGGCTCTCGCAACGGAACCCGAGTTGCTGCTGCTTGATGAGCCGGTTGCGGGCATGAACCTTGAAGAGACCGAGGACATGGCCCGATTCATCCTCGACATCCGGGAGGAACTGTCGATCGCGATGATCCTGGTCGAGCACGACATGGGTTTGGTCATGGACATCGCAGACCGCGTGATGGTCATCGACTTCGGTGAACGGATCGCCACAGGGGTCCCCTCGGTGGTTCAGAACGATCCGAACGTTATCAAGGCGTACCTGGGCGAAGAGATGGATTAGCAGCTGCGAGCTGCGAACGATTCCTTCCCCTCAGGGGAAGGTGGCAGCGCCCCCAGGCGCTGACGGAAGGGGTCTCTCGCGTTCGGCGAGAGGGAGAGAACCCGTTCGCCCCGTCTCACCAGGTCGGGCTCGTAGCTGGTAGCTCCCTAGGTCTCGAACTTCCGTGATCGATCGACTACGTACCAGGCGGCGGGGAGGGCGAGGCCCGCGAGGGCGGCCTTGATGAGGTCACCGGCCACGAACGGATAGAGGCCGGAGCTGAGAGCGGCTGACAGCGTCGGAATCGATTCGACGGTTGCCCAGAGCCACGTGACCCCGAGCGTGTAGACAGCAGCGCTCGCGACGAGGAACGCCGGAACGGCGGTGCGAATCGATCGGTCCTTGCGCTGTTCCGCGAAGCGACCAACAAGCCATGCGGCGGCGACGAAGCCCATGAGGTAGCCGAGCGAAGCCCCGGTCGCGTAGGTCCAGCCACCTTGTCCGCCGGCGAAGAACGGGAGGCCTATCGCGCCGAGTGCGACGTAGATCATCATGCTCCCGGCCCCGATCCTCGAACCCAGTGCAGCACCTGCGAGCAGCACGGCGAATGTTTGGCCGGTGATTGCGATCGGCGTACCCGGGAGTGGGATCCTCACCTGGGCCGCAAGGGCGGTGACCAGGGCGAATCCGACCATGAGGCCGACCGTGATTGCGGCCCGGCGCGGCAGAGCGACACCGGTGATGACGTTGGGGTGGACTGCCTGCACGATGTGCCTTTCGCTATGGTCGCGGCTCTCCGTCGACTCAAGGGAGGCGCGGATTCAGCCGATGTGGACATCAATGAGACTTGTGAGATCCGCGATGCGTTTCATGACCGCGTTCGGACTGGCAGCCGCCGTGTCCGTGGCTCTGCCGGCGAGCGCGGAGACGTCACCCGACGATGCGGTCCCGCCGAATGCGATACCGGCACCCGGTCGGCAGCCGACCTATGCCCCGAGTCAGGAGTCGGGCGTTGTGGTCTCGCACCTCCAGATCCCCGCGATCGATGTCGACGAGACCGTCCGGTCAGGGATTTCGCTCACGGTGATCGATCAGGGCGTTGCCCACTGGTCTGGAACGTCGTCGCCTGGTGGCGATGGCAATGTCGTCCTCGCCGGGCATCGCACCACGCATTCCCGGCCGTTCTGGGCGCTCGATCGCCTCGAACCTGGCGACCTGATCTACCTCGAGGACGGTACCGGCTTCGACGTGATCTACCGAGTCGCGGAGACATTCATCGTCACTCCCGACGACATCTGGATCTCATACGATCTCGGCAAGCCGATGGTGACGCTGTTCGCTTGCCATCCGAGGGGCTCAGCGAACCAGCGAATCGTGGTCCAAGCCGACCTGGTCGCAGGTCGTCGCATCGCGTAACCGCGCCACGTAGCCGCCACCATCGGTAACCTCGACGCGAATGGATTCCACGACCACCATGGAGACGGACTACTCCGACCCGTCGGAGTCTGCTGTTCCGTCGCGCAAGCCCATGCCGAAGTGGCCATTCGTCCTTGCAGGGCTATTGATGGTGATCGGTATCGCGGTCGCCGTCGCCTGGCCGATCAAGGTTCCGTACTACACGCTCTCTCCCGGACCGCTCTACGACACATCGGATTTCGTATTCGTTGTCGGCGACGAGGCGCAGTACGAGGTCGATGGAGAGATGTTCTTCCTCACCGTCGCTCTGCGCGAAGCCAACGTCTTTGAATACGCGGCCGGACTCCTCAATCCAAAGGTGGAGGTTGCACCCCGCCAGAACATCCGGCCGTCGGGCGTCTCGCCCGAGGATCTGCGGCGCGAGAACCTTGCACGGATGGAACAGTCCAAGACCGACGCGACGTTCGTGGCGCTCACGAAACTCGGCTACGAGCCGACGTACACCGGAACCGGAGCGCTGGTCATCGAGACAGTCCCAGATTCAGCGGCCGACGGCGTGCTGGTGGCGGACGACGTCATCGTTGCGATCGACGGCACCGAGGTTGCGTTCCGGTCCGATGTCATCGACAGTCTCGCGGGCAGAGAGATCGGCGACCCCGTCACGCTCACGATCCAGCGGCTGATCGAAGGCTCAGACGAGGTCGAGGTCGTTGACGTCGACATCGTCCTCGGTGCCCACACCGACGATCCCGACCGGCCGATGGTCGGCGTGCTGCTCGACAACAGCCCACCGATCGTCGAGTTCCCCGTCGAGGTCGACACCGATACCCAGAACATCGGGGGACCGTCGGCCGGCATGATGTTCACACTCGAGATCATGAATCAGTTGACCGAGCAGGACCTCACCGACGGTCGGCGGATCGCCGGAACCGGAACGATCGCGCGCGACGGCACTGTTGGTGGCATCGGGGGCGTGCAACAG
Source organism: uncultured Actinomycetota bacterium (assembly GCA_963836085.1). Lineage (GTDB taxonomy): Bacteria > Actinomycetota > Acidimicrobiia > Spongiisociales > UBA5794 > JAHEEL01. Next base: position 25,670 of record CAWIHT010000016.1, on the reverse strand, counting down.
AAGGTCTACGGCGCAATCGATGCGGGGGCGGCGGTTGTCCTCGTGCCCGCCTCCAACTACGACGATGCCCTGTTGGCTGCCGGGGACAACATCGTGGTTGTCCGCGTCGAGACCATCGATGACGCCCTCGAGTATCTCGAGTTCAGCTGACTCCGGACTCGAATACCCGGGACGGACGGGTCACGTCATTACCCTGGCTACATGGACGAGCCCACCGATGCTGACGCGCCCGCTACCGCATTCCGCGTTGCCCGCAAGGGCTATGACCGGCAACAGGTGGACGCTCACATCAGGGCCACGGCCCGGAGCGCGGCGGCCCTGGAGCAACGGGTCGCGGAGTTGGAAGCCGGGCTGAGCGAGCTTGGCTTGGATCGTCCGACCGACCTGGCAACCGAACTCGATCTCGTCGGTGAGGAGGTCAAGCGGATCCTTGCCGAGGCCCGAGTCGCTGCCGAGCAGATGCGGTCTCGCGCAGCTGACGACGCCGCTCGCTGGCGCACCGAAGCAGATACCGAATCACGCGCGGTTCGGGATTCCACCCGGAAGACGGCTTACGAGGTGCGCCGATCCGTCTGGGAGACCGGCACGGAGATCCTCGCAAACGTCGTTGCCGATGCTGAGGCCCTGGCCACCGCAGCCACCGAGCGGTCTCTCTTCGTTCAGGCCGAGGCCGAGCGAGAGGCGTCACACCTCACCGCTGATGCCCGGCGGGAGCGAGAGGACTCAATCCGCGTCGGGAAAGAAGAAGCCGAACGGCTGGTTGCAGCCGCGCGACAAGAAGCCGAGGCCGTGGTCTCCGCCGCCCTTCGTCAGGCCGATGCCGCGCAGGAGCGTGCCCGCGCCCTCGAGGTGAGACGATCTGAACTGATGGCAGAGCTCGAAGCGGCGCGAGCCACGATCGCCGGCGTTGAGCCCGATCCTGAGCCGGTCCCGGAGGCCGAAGCCGCGCCGGTCGTGAGCGAAGATTTCGATGGGATCGAACTCGAACCGCTCCCCGAGAGCCACTGGCCGGAAGATGAAGGTTCCGTCAAGATCGTCTCACCCGACCGGGTCCTCACCGCAGAACCGGTTGACGCCGACGCCATGGTGGCCGAGGTGGAAGCGCTTCGAGGGTCGCCGGTCGTTGGTGAGTCGCCAGACGCCGGAAGCTACCAGCTACCAGCTCCGAGCCCCGAGCCCGAGCCGGTACCCGAGCCCGTCCCGGAGCCGGAGCCCGTCCCGGAGCCGGAGCCCGTCCCGGAGCCGGAGCCCGTCCCGGAGCCGGAGCCCGTCCCGGAGCCGGAGCCCGTCCCGGAGCCGGAGCCCGTCCCGGAGCCGGAGCCCGTCCCGGAGCCGGAGCCCGTCCCGGAGCCGGAGCCCGTCCCGGAGCCGGAGCCCGTCCCGGAGCCGGAGCCCGTCCCGGAGCCGGAGCCCGTCCCGGAGCCGACTCCGGCGCCGGATCCGCTTGCCGGACTCTTCGCCCAACTCCGAACCCCAACGGCTGCGCCAGAGCCGGCGTCCGATGTCCCCACTGCTCCCAGCGCGGGGGAGACGGTGGCGCCTTCAGGTGCCGACGGAGGGGGTCTCAACCTGGAACCTGAGGAGCCGCCAGAACCTGAGCCTGCCCCCCGTGAGCCAACCCCCGAATCCGATCCGGTCTCGGCGGAGGACCAGACACCCTCGCTGACTGACGAACTCGACGCGTTTGCGCTCCGCGAGCGTCTCTTGCTCCCCGTCCAGAACCGGGCACTCCGTACGGTGAAGCGGCACCTTGTCGAGGCCCAGAACCGCGCTCTCGAAGACCTGCGCTTGACCGACGGTTGGGAACCTGACGGATCCATTGTCAGCGGCGAGGTTGTCGAGGCGCTCAGAGTCCTCGCCCAGGAGAGCGTGGTCGCCGGATTCACCGCCGCAGCCGAGATGACCGGGACGGCGCAGACCCCGCAGCCTGATGACGTCGAACTCGGAGACGCCTCGGTTGACTTCGCCGCAGCGCTCGTCGAGGCCGTGCAAGGATCGGTCGCCCGTTCTCGGGAGACGGCCGCGGGGCACCGAGAGACCGGCGCATCCCTCTCAAGGGTTTTCCGTTCGTGGCGGACCGACGATGCCGAACGGCGCGTACGGTTCGCGTCTCGCACCGCCTACCACGCGGGAGTGACGGCAGCGCTCACCGACCTCGGCTTCGCTGAGGTCATGGTCGTCGCGTCGGGGCATCCGTGCGCGGACTGCCCTGCGATCAAAGGTCCATGGTCGATCTCGGCCGGACCGCCAAGCGGCACAATGATGCCGCCGGCACGCGTTGAGTGTGCGTGCACCGTGGTCCCGTCCCCGTGAAGCGACGACTCTCGTAGACTCGGACCGTGATCAATCGCGAACCAATCCCATACGTCAAGAAAGGCCGTTCCCGCAGGATCCTCTGGATCATCCTCGGCGTCGGCTTCATCGGGCTCATCACCATGCGGTCTCTGGCCACGATGTGGACCGACTATTTGTGGTATTCGAGCGTCGATCAGGTCGGAGTGTGGACCACATTGGTGTTCACCCGGTTGTGGTTGGTGCTCGCAGCGTCACTCGTTGCGTTCGCGATCGTCTGGGTCAATCTCTACATCGTTGATCGGATCTCTCCCCGCCAGGGTGTGACTCCTGGGAGTCCGGACGAAGAGCTGCTGATGCGCTATCAGACATGGGTTGAGCCCCGCTCCGGTCGACTGCGCCTCGGCGCCTCAGTGTTCTTCGGAATCCTGCTCGGTATCGGTGCTGCCGCCTGGTGGGAGAATTGGCTGCTCTTCTTCCGCGGCGGCTCCTTCGGCGTTGCCGACCCAATCTTCAACCACGACGTCAGTCTGTACGTGTTCGACGTTCCGTTCATGCGAGACGTGTTCTCGTGGACGTTCCAACTCGTTCTTGTCCTGACCCTCATCGTCGTCGCCGTCCACTACCTCAACGGCGGCATCAACATCCAGGGCCCCGGGAAGCGAACGAGTTCTGGCGTCAAGGCACATGTCTCGATCCTGCTCGCCATCCTCGCCCTGCTGAAGGTCGCCGGCTACCAACTCGACAAGTGGGACCTCCTCTACAGCAGCCGAGGACAGGTGTTTGGCGCCTCGTACACCGATGTGAATGCGCAGGTCCCTGCGCTCAATCTGCTGATCATCATCTCGCTGGTTGCCGCCGTCATCCTGTTGGTGAACCTGTGGTTCCGCGGATGGACGCTCCCGCTCGTTGCGGTCGGTCTCTGGCTTGTGACCTCGATCATCGTCGGCGGCGTGTACCCGGCTCTGATCCAGCGACTGACCGTCCAGCCGGATGAGGTGAACAAAGAGTCGGACTACGTCGCATACAACATCGAATTCACTCGCGAGGCCTACGGACTTGCCGACGTTGAACTTGAACCGTTCGCTGCGTCGCCCGTCATCACTCCGGAAGATCTCGAGGCCAATGCCTCGACGATCAGCAACATCCGGTTGTGGGACCCAGGCGTCCTCAAGGAGACCTACCAGCAGTTGCAGAATATCGTGACGTACTACGACATCGGCGATGTCGACGTCGACCGGTACGAGATCGACGGCGAGCTCACCCAGGTGATGGTGTCGGCTCGCGAGCTCGAGGAGCAGGGGATCCCGGGGGAAGGCTGGGTCACTGAGCGCCTCGTCTACACCCACGGCTTCGGATCGGTGCTGAGCCCGGCGAACGACGTGACCGTGCAGGGTCAGCCGGACTTCCTCGTGAAGGACATTCCACCGGTCAACCTGACCGATGACTCGCAACTCACGATCGAACAGCCCCGGATCTATTTTTCGGATCACGCTGAGACCGACTACGTCATCGCAGGGACGAGCCAGCAGGAGGTCGACTTCCCGATCGGATCGAGCGGCGCCGACGTTGCGACCAATTCCTATGACGGTGACGGCGGTGTCGAGCTCGGCGGTTTCTTCGAGCGGGCGGCCTGGGCGTTGCGGTTCGGCAACCTTGACACGCTGATCTCGGATCGATTGGCCGACGACTCGAAGGTGCTGCTCGAGCGCAACCTGCGGTCGCGGATCGCACGCCTCGCGCCGTTCCTCTACGGAGACGCCGACCCCTATATCGTGATCGCCGAAGGGCGCCTCAAGTGGGTCATGGATCTCTATACGATCACCGACCGATACCCGTACTCTGCGCCCGCAAACACGGCGCGGCTCAACCAGGGTGAGGGGCTGCCGAACCGGTTCAACTACATTCGGAACTCGGTGAAGGCTGTCGTCGATGCCTATGACGGGACGATCGACCTCTACGTGATCGACCCCGACGACCCGATCATCCAGGCCAACCAGGCGATCTTCCCCGGAGTCTTCCGGCCCGCCTCAGAGCTGCCGGCCGAGATCATCGCCCACTTCCGGTACCCGGAGGACCTGTTCCGGATCCAGACCGATCAGTACCAGCTCTATCACATGACGAATCCTGATCAGTTCTTCACGGTGTCGGATCCGTGGCAGATCGCTCGTGACCCGTCGACGTCACCGCGGCCACAGTTGCGCGGGCGGTACGTGGACGCGAGTGGGCAGGAATTCGATCCGATGCTGCCGTACTACCTGCTGATGACACTTCCCGGCGAGGATCGGCCTTCGTTCCTCCTTATGCAGCCGTTCACGCCACGCGGCCGTCCGAACATGGTGTCGTTCATGGTCGCGAAGAGCGGCCCACTCGAGGAGTACGGCCGCATGATCGAGTACGGCCTGCCGTCGGACAGCCAGATCGACGGTCCCGGTCAGGTTGGGAACTTCATCAATCAGGATCCGGAGATCTCCGCTGAATTCACACTCCTTGGTCAGGGTGGCTCCCGCGTGATCCAAGGGAACATGCTGGTGATCCCGATCGAGCAGTCGCTGTTGTACGTTCAGCCGATCTACATCAGCGCGAACGATGAGGCGTCGGCTTCCGGCATTCCGGAGTTCAAGCGGGTCGTCGTGTCGTTCAACGGTCAAATCGAGATGCGCGAATCGCTGTCGGAGGCGCTCACAGCTGTGTTCGGAGTTCCGGACGGTTCCGGTGGTGATGGCGGTGACGGGGGCACGACCGAGCCGCCGACGGGCACGCTCGAGGAGCAGATCGTCGAGTTGCTGGCCCGCGCAGATCAGGCATTCATGGATGCCGATGAGGCCATGCGCACCGGTGACCTTGTGACCTGGGCCCAGAAGATCGAAGAGGCGCAGGCGGCGGTCGAAGAGGCAACGCGTCTCCTCATGGCGGCGAATGAACCTGCTCCGGATGCGGCGTCCGGTGAAGCCGGCGACGCAACGGCCGACGCCTAGCGGCATCGAGCGCTTCATCGCGGAGCGGTAGCCTCTCGCTCTCGCGTGTGAGAGCGAGAACGGCAGATCCCATGACGAACGAGATGAACTCACGGAGGCGCGGCGCAGTTGCCGGCGTGCTGCCGCTGTTCGTCGCGTTGGCGTTTCTGATGGTCGGCAACGGTCTCGTCGGCTCGTTGGTCGGTATTCGGGCTGATCTCGAGGGGTTCCCGATCATCGTCGCAGGCGTCGTGATGTCCGCGTACTACGGCGGATTCCTCGTTGGGTCGCTCACGATTCCGCGCTGGATCGCGAACGTCGGTCACATCCGGGTCTTTGCCGGCCTTGCTGCGCTCTTCGCTGCAACCACGCTGGCGTACACGCTGTTCGTCAGCCCGGTCTCATGGGGCTTCCTCCGGTTCGCCGCCGGCCTCTGCATGTCCGGCTTGTACGTGACCGTCGAGAGTTGGCTCAACGCCCGTGCCACCAACGAGACCCGGGGGCGTCTTCTCTCCCTCTACATGGTCGTTGTCACCCTCGGGCTGGGGCTCGGCGAACTCCTTCTCGGTGCTGCCGACCCGATGGACTCGACGCTGTTCGTCGTCGCCGGCATCCTCATCTCGTTGGCTGTCGTGCCGCTCGCCCTCATCACGATTCCGGCACCCGACGGAATCGAACCGGTCAAGGTGTCGGTAGGGGCGCTTGCTCGAACGGCACCGCTCGGCGTTGTCGCGGTTGGGCTGGCCGGCGCTGCCGGGGGTGCCGTGTTCGCTCTCGGCGCCTTCTACGCAACGAACATCGGAATGGACCCGGGTCGCGTCGGAGTCTTCATGGCGGCTGCCTTGGCAGGATCGCTGGCTACGCAGTATCCGCTCGGGTATCTCTCCGACCGGTTTCCGCGGCGGCGGGTGATCCTCGCGGTTGCGGTGGTGGCGGTTGCCGTCGCGACCGCTGGAACGTTCGTCGACCCCGGTAGCCCCTGGCTCTTTGTCGTCATGGCGGCGTACGGAAGCCTCGCCTTTCCGATGTACTCGCTCGCCGTGTCCCAGATCAACGATCTGCTGCCGGCTCACCAGTTGGTTGCAGCAGCAGGCGGGATCATCTTCGTCTATGGGATCGGGTCGATCGTCGGTCCACTCGCGACCTCGATGGCGATGGCCGCGATCGGGCCGGTTGGCTTCCTCTGGAGCCTTGCGGCGTTCTTCGTGCCGATCGCGGTCTATGCGGTGGTTCGCATCGTCTGGAAGGCGCGTCCGACCCAGCAGCGGTTCATCAACCTTCCTCCGCGATCGTCGACCGCCGCGCCGCTGCTGGCCGATCGTCAGGAAGCTCGCGCCGGTGCTGAGTCGTCCGGGGTGGATTGAGTGGTTTGGGCCGGGTTCGAATCAGATAGCATCGGATCGTGAGCGAACCGCTACGGCTGGCCGTTGTTGGCGTGGGGAGGATGGGTGCGATTCACGCCCGATCCCTTGCTGCGTCTGACTCGATCGATGTCGCCGCCGTGGTCGACGCCGTGCCGGCGGTGGCAGATGCCGTTGCCGACGAGATCGGCGGTCGGTCCTACTCCTCACCGAAAGCACTGCTCGAGCGTGATGATATTGAGGCGTGGCTGATCGCAACCCCCACGGCGACACATCCCGCCGTAGTGGCGACGGCGCTCGAGGCTGGACTCCACGTTCTTTGCGAGAAGCCTCTCGCCCTTGATCTCGACGAGAGCGAGGCGATTGGGGCGCTGGCCGAGTCGACGGGACGCGTGCTGCAGCTCGGCTTCTGGCGACGTTTCTCACCACCGTGGGCCGCGGCGAAGGACCTGCTTGACGCCGACGCAATCGGCCGTCCATTGATGCTCCGACTTGCCCAATGGGATGCCGACCCACCGCCACCGGCATTCTGCGATCCGCTGGTCAGCGGGGGCCTGGCGATCGACTGCGGTGTCCACGAGTTCGATCTCGTCGAGTGGCTGACGGGGCTGCCGGTGGAGCGGGTCGACGCCTGGAACTTGCCGCTCGTTGACGAGGCCGTTGGAGACTCGGGCGATGTCGACAACCTCGTGGCCGTCCTTGGGCTCTCGGGAGGTGCCGTTGCGACGGTCGACCTGACCCGCAATTGTCGGTATGCGGACGATGTGCGAACGGAGATCCTGGGTGAGCAGGGGGCGATCTTTGTCGATCTGCTGCCCACGGGGAGGACCAGGCTTGCCACGTCGTCCGGAGTCGAGGTCGTCGCCGGTTCCGAGACCGACGATGCCTTTGTCGACGGGATCGTCGCTCAGGCGGAGGCGTTCGCCGCTGCCGTTCGGAGCGGAACGTTCCCGGGTCCGGACGCCGCCGCGAGCACACAGGCGGTCCGTCTCGGCCGCGCCGTCCAGGAGGCGGCGGCAACAGGAGTCCCCATCACGCTGCGAACCGAGGGTTCTCCACGTCGGATATGACGCCGACAGCCCGCGGTACGCAGTGATCGGAACAGCGGTCTCATTCTGTTGGCCCACGGCGCCAAATAGGAGGTTGAGAACCCTGGGTTCGTGGCGCTAGAGGCCGCGGGAGGGTGGGCCCGTGGTGGAGCGTTCGACCAGCGTCGGCGGGAGGACCAGGTGCTTCGACTCTGTGCGGCCCCCGTCGATTCGCTCGATGAGGAGTTCCACGGCAGTCGCCCCGAGTTCGTGACGAGGCTGATCAACCGTGGTCAGCGAGAGGTGCTGCAACCCCGCGAGCCAGGCGTTGTCGTATCCGACGAGCGACACGTCGTCCGGGACGGTTCGGCCGGCCTCGAAGAGCGCCTGCAAGGTACCGATCGCGGCGAGGTCATTGGCTGCGAAGATGGCGGTCGGATTGGCTCCGGTCTCGATCAGCCGCTCGACTCCCAGCATGCCACCTTCCTCCGCGTAGTTGCCCGCGACGGTGATCGGTTCGAGGCCGTGCGCCTTCATGGCCCTGACGAAACCAGCTTTGCGGCGCCGGGCCCCTGCGCCGCGACCGCCGTCGATGTGTGCAATCCGCGTGTGGCCAAGTGCGACCAGGTGATCGACGGCGAGGCGCGCCCCTCTGCGATCGTCGCCGCTCACGCTGTCGACCACCTTTGACTTGAGGTCGCGAGTGATGAGGACGGTCGGGACCTCTTCCCCAGCCGCGTCGATCGTCCTGAGGTCGAGCAAGGTGCCCGCCAGGATCAGCCCGTCGGTCTGCAACCTGAGCAGGGTCTCGAGGGCGACGCCCTCCCGCTCGGGGATCCGGCGCCCGCTATTGAGGAGCGCTCGGTAGCCGCTCTCGAGCGCTCGGTCCTCGATCCCATCGACGACGTCGGCGAAGAACGGATTGTGAAGGTTGGAGAGCATGACACCGAGGACGTAGGACCGCTGCTGCACGAGGCTTCGCGCCATCGTGTTTGGCCGGTATCCGAGTTCGCGTGCCGCCTTCAGGACATCGGTTCGCTTGTCATCGCTGACGTGGGACGATCCCTGCATCACGAGTGACACGAGCGACTTCGACACGCCTGCACGTTCGGCGACATCGAGAATGGTGGGACGGCTCACGGGGTGACCTCTGGCGGGCGCCGGCAGGGTATCGGTCGCGGTGTTGAACGTTCGGCGAACCGGCGCCCAATGGACCGGTGTTCTTCGCTCGTGCCTCGCAAGCCGAGTACGCGCATCAGTTCGAGGTCCCGATGACCTGTTGGTCGTAGTCGACGACGGCTCCGGTCATGAAGCCAGACTCGTCGGAAGCGAGGAACACCACAGCCCGCGCGGCGTCTTCCGGGTCGATCAGTCGGCCAAACGGAAGCCGCCTTCCTGCCTCCTCCTGCCATCCGTCTTCGGCGTCGTGGAAACGGCGCTGGATGTCGTCTTCCGCCGGCGTCGACATCCAACCGGGGTTCAGCGCGTTCACCCGGATGCGATGCTCCAGCAGTGCGTTGGCCGCGTTCTTGGTGAATGTCGCGAGCGCCGACTTCGACGCGCAATAGGAAGCGAGGAACGGCGGACCGCCGTGCAAGGCGATCGAGAGCACGTTCACCATTGTCCCTGCGATCCCCTCACGCATCATGATCCTGGCCGCCCCCTGCATGAGGAACCACGGGGCCCTGGTGTTGACCGCCATCATCCGGTCGAAATGATCGAGCGTCGAGTCCCAGAGGCTGTCTCGCTCGGTGAACCCGGCGCTGTTGACCAGGACGTCGACGCGACCGAATGCCTCATCGGCGGCCGTGATGATCTGGCCAGGGGCATCCGGGTCGGCGAGGTCGGCAGCGACGAAGAGACCCCGACTGCCGGAAGCGTCGACGTCTCTGACCACGGCTGCACCGCGCTCGGTGTCACGTCCGGTGATCACGACACCGACGGCTCCGCGAGCAACCAACTCGCGGACGATGGCCTCCCCGAGTCCCTGCGTTGAGCCGGTGACAACTGCGACCCTGCCTTCGAAGTTACGTCTCACGGGGTTCCTCTTGTCATTCGAATTCGGAGATCAGGACTGGCCGACCTTCGGCCACCGAGCGCCCCGCAGCCAGTGCTGCGACGAATGCGGCCCGAGCATCTTCCGGAGGGCACGGATTCGGAGCGCGGCCGAGAACGAGGTCGACGAAGGCGAACATCTCGGCCCGGTAGGCCGGCGCGTAACGATCGAGGAAATCGCGGTACGGGGGACCCGACGGATGCGGTGCCTCCAGCGCGATCGGGGCAAGCGGCATGCGGTTGTCCCACCCCACCGCGATCCCGCCGGACGAGCCGTGGATCTCCATGCGAACGTCGTACCCACTCGGGTTGTGGCGCGTTGCTTCGAACGAGGCCTGCGCTCCGCCACTGAGGCGCAGGGTGCCAACAGCGATTCCCTCGTCGTCGTTCCGCGCGTAGACATCAAACGCCGGGAATTCGGCGGTTCCCACAGCGAACACTTCTTCGATCTCCTGACCGGTCACGAACCGGATGGCGTCGAAATCGTGAATGAGGAAGTCAAGGAAGAGACCACCCGACGTACGAACGAACGGCTCGGGGGAAGGAGCGGGATCGAGGCTGGTCGCGCGGACCAGGTAGATCTCACCGAACTCACCTGCGCGGGCCATGTCTCGAGCGGCGCGATACCCGGCGTCGAAACGTCGCTGGAATCCCACCTGAAGCGGTATCTCGGCCGTCTGGACGAGCGCGATGACCTCATCGGTCGATTCCAGGTCGAGCGTGATCGGCTTCTCGCAGAATGTCGGGATGCCGGCATCTGCGGCAAGCAGAATCATCTCGGCATGGACGTTGGTGGCGGCGGCGACGACCATCGCGTCGATGCTGTCGAGCATCGATCGGGCGTTGGGAGCGACGCTTCCTCCGACGTCGGTGGCTAGAGCTTCGGCGCGTTCAAGGAGCGGGTCGGTGACGACAACCTCGGTCACCGAGGTGTGATCGGCCAGTGTTTGAGCATGAAAGGAGCCGAGGCGACCGGCTCCCACAACTCCGACGCGTACCATGGCCTACACCACCCCTTCGTAGGTCGTCATCGGAAGCCGTGGGTCCTGTTCGAGATCCTCCCAGGTGCCCTTGACCCAGGCCTGATCCGGATCGTCGGACGCTTCCCACATCCGCTCCGCGCCGGGTCCCGCCATGACATTGAGGAAGTACATGTTGTGGCCGGGCACGGCGAGCGATGGACCGTGGTACCCGCGCCGGCAGTACGCCACGTCCCCGTCTTGGACGCGCATCAGCTCGTCGAACTCCCCGTCGCTCGCGTACTCGCGGAAGAACCCATATCCATTCGGCCGATCGAACCGGAAGTAGTAGATCTCCTCCAGTTCGACTTCGGGGGCGTCCGGATCGAAGACGTCGTGCTTGTGGGGTGGGTTCGATGAGAAGTTGCCAGAGGGGGTAATCACTTCGACGGCCAGCAGCTTCTGCGCCATCGGAACGTTGGCCATCAGGAAGTTCGTGATCTGGCGTGATGACGGTCCGGCGCCGCGCACGACCACCGAGACTTCCTCGGCCGGTCCGTAGGCCGGCTCCATCCGCTCGGTTGCTACGGACATGGGAAGAGCGAACTCGCCGCCTCCCTGCGACGTGACCCGGAACTCAACACCGATCGGTACATAGGCGAAGTCGCTAACACGGCTGAACACCGACGCCCGGCCTTCGAGATCGAAGCGGTGGCCCTCAACTTCGACAACGCACGATCCGCTGAGGGGGAGGATCGCCATCTCGTTCGAACCGGTGGCGAACGTCCGGGACTCACCCGGAGCGAGGCTGAAGACGCGGAGTCCGCTGTATGTCCAGCCGGCGGCCGCCGGCGTGACGATGACCGGGTCCGGTCCGTCAGACAGGGTGCCGCTCGGTCGGAGGAGGTCGCTGTTGCTGTGGCTCATGACTGTTCCTTCTCTCGGTGCCAGGTGGCGGTGACGCCGGCGCAGGGCGCAGCGTCGGCGCCGACGAATTCGGGTTCCGTCATTTCACACCCCGCGACGCTGGAGCTTCTTCTCCGCTTCGAGTTCGGCCCGGGCGACGAGGACTTGGGCGCGATCGGAAACCTCGGGGATTCCGACTTCCCACCACGCTCCGCCTTCCGTCCAGTCGTACTGGGCGACATCGATAACGATCACGGAACTGCGGTCGGCTGCCTTCGCACGAGCAAACGCGTCCTTGAACTCGTCGATCGTGGTGACCTTCTCGGCGAGGGCCCCCATCGACTCGGCGTGCTTGACGAAGTCGACCCGGAACATGCGTTCATGGCGGGTGGTGTGCAGCAAGTTGTTGAACTCCTCGCCGCCGGTGTTGACCTGGAGTCGGTTGATCACGGCGAAGCCGCCGTTGTCACAGAGGATGAAGATCACCTTGTGGCCGGTCATCACGGTCGAGTAGATGTCTGAGTTCATCATCAAGTACGACCCGTCGCCGACCCACGACACGACGTCGCGATCCGGCAGCGCCATCTTGGCGCCCCACGCACCGGCGATCTCATACCCCATGCACGAGTAGCCGTACTCGGCATCGAACGAGCCGATTGCCTTGGAGTGCCAACCCATGTTCAGTTCGCCCGGCAGGCCGCCGGCGGCGCTCAACTGGTAGTCGTCAGGATCACCGATCTCGTTGACCGCCCTGATGACCTGAGCGTAGGTCGGCGGTTCAAACGTGCCGGAGGTGAACTCGTCGAGGTAGCCGTACCAGGCAGCGACTTCGGTTGCGCCCTTCTCCATCCACGAGGCCGGAGTGCGATAGTCGCCGATCGCCTCGTCAAGCGCTTCGAGCGTCACTTTGGCGTCTCCGATCACGGAGACGGCTTGGTGCTTGGTCGCGTCGAATCGTCCGACGTTGACCGAGACGAGGGTCATCTTCTCGTTCCCAAAGATCGACCACGAACCGGTGGTGAAGTCCTGCAGCCGCGTCCCGACGGCGACGACCACATCGGCTTCGTCTGCCATGACGTTGGCGGATGAACTGCCGGTCACGCCGATGGGTCCGACGAAGTTCGGATGGTCGGCGAGCAGCGTCGCCTTGCCTGCCACCGTCTCGGTGACCGGGATCCCGTGCTTCTCGGCGAACGCGGTGAGTTCCGCAACGGCGCCGGAGTAGTGGACGCCGCCGCCTGCGATGATGAGCGGCTTCGCCGCGGCGGCCAGTGCCTCGGCGGCCTTCGCTACATCGCGGGGATCGGGAATGGGTCGTCGGATGTAGTGAACCCGCGGGGCGAAGAAGCTCACCGGGTAGTCGTAGGCCTCGGCGGCGATGTCCTGCGGCAGGCCGATGTACGCCGGTCCGCAGTCCGCCGGGTCGATCATGGTAGCGACGGCCTGGGGGAGCGACTGGATGATCTGCTCGGGGCGCGTTATCCGATCCCAGTACCTCGTGACGGGTCGGTAGGCATCGCTGATGGTCGTGGACGGGCTGTTGAAGTTCTCGACCTGCTGGAGTACCGGATCGACGAAGCGGTGCTGGAAGGTGTCTCCGCTGAAGATGAGGATCGGGAGGCGGTTGGCGTGGGCGGTGGCAGCGGCCGTGATCATGTTCGACGAGCCGGGGCCGACCGACGAAGTTGCGATCATGATCTGGCGGCGTCGCTTGGCCTTGGCGAAGGCGACGGCAGCGAGGGCCATCGACTGCTCGTTGTGGCCGCGCCAGGTGGGTAGCACGTCCTGCACCGGGTACAGCGCTTCGGCGAGCGACACGACGTTTCCGTGACCGAAGATGCCGAACGCACCGGCGAACAGCGGCTCTTCCTTGCCGTCGATGATCGTTCGCTGAGCGATCAAGTACTTGACGATCGCCTGAGCGGTCGTGAGTCGGACGGTGTTCATTGGGTTGCTCCTTCGGTTGTGCGGACAGCTTCCAAGTAGGTGCGCATCGAACTCGACAACAACGGTTCAAGTCCGGTGGCCAGATAGCGGGCTCCCCGCTCGTGCCACCCGACGGCATCGGCCGGGTTGGCGACGAAGATGCCGAGGGCTTTGTCGCTGGCCGCAACGACATCGGCGACCCGGGTCATCGCCTCCCGGACTTCGGGGTGACCGGCATCGCCGACGTGGCCGAGGGAGTGGGCGAGGTCGGTGGGTCCGATGAACACGACATCGACACCGTCGATCGCGACAAGATCTCCCACGTTGTTGACCCCCTCGGCAGACTCCACCTGCACGATGACGAGCGTTTCGGCGTTCGCCTGCTTCGTGTACTCCCCGATGGGGGCCGGCACCCCGAACCCTGCAGATCGGGTGGCCGCAAGACCCCGGTTCCCCCGGGGCTGGTACTTCGTCGCCTGGACCGCGGCTTCCGCGGCGTTGCCGGATTCGACCCACGGCACCTGGACCCCGTGTGCCCCGGCGTCGAGGAATCGCAGAATCGTGGCGGGCTCGTTGGCGGTAACGCGAACGATCGGCGTGACGCTGTGGAGTTCGCACGCCCGGGACAGGTCCTCGAGATCTCGAGCTTGGAGGGTCCCGTGTTCTGCGTCGAAGACGATGAAGTCCCAGCCGCCGAGGGCCACGAACTCAGCCAGCGTCGCGTTCGAGTATCGGAGGAAGCAGCCGACCACCGTCTCTCCGGCTGCAAGACGCCTCTTTGCCCGATTCTCGATCATGCCGGATCACGCTCCAGGCCGTGGATGATCACGGTCTTGAGTTCGGTCATCTCCTCGACGGCGTACCGAATCCCCTCCTTGCCGATGCCGCTGCCCTTCAGCCCGCCGTAGGGCATGAGGTCGGCTCGCCAGAGCGGCGTCCAATTGACGTGCACGGCCCCGGCGTCGACCTCCCGGGCGAACCGCATCGCGTTCGTGATGTCCTTGGTGAAGATTCCGGCTCCCAGGCCGTAGCTCGAGTCGTTGGCCAGGGCGATGGCTTCGTCGATGCTGGTGGCCTTGGTGACGCTCAGGGTGGGGCCGAAGACTTCCTGGTCCGAGAGGCGCATCCCGGGGATCACGTCGGCGACCACGGTTGGGAAGAGCTTGGCTCCGTCCCGTTCTCCGCCGATCACGACGCGTGCGCCGTCGGCGACCGCCTCGTCGATCCACCCGGCTACCCGGACGGCCTCGGCTTCCGAGATCATGGCGCCGATCCTCGTGTCGGCTGCGAGCGGGTCGCCCATCTGGAAGGCTTCTACTGGGCCTCGGAGTGCGTCGAGGTAGTCCTCGTAGACGTCCTCGTGGACGATGACCCGTTGCAGGGAGATGCAGACCTGGCCGGCGTTGACGTAGCCCCCTGCGGCGCTGGCTGCGGCAGCGAGTTCCAGATCGGCGTCCGGCATCACAATCATCGGGCAGTTGGCGCCCAGTTCGAGCGACAGGCGCTTCACCCCCGCGATGCGGGTGATCTCCTCTCCCACGGCCGTGCTGCCGGTGAAGGAGATCTTCCGAACCCGTGGATCACGGACGAGGGCCATGCCGACGGCCTCGCCGCCACCGGTGATGGTCTGCAGCCCAGCTTCAGGAAGTCCCGCCTCGACGAGCTTCTCGGTGATGATCAGCGCCGTCAGCGGCGCTTGGGACGCCGGCTTGAGGATTACGGCGTTGCCTGCGGCCAGGGCGGGTCCGATCTTGTGGACCACCAGTAGACCGGGGTAGTTGAAGGGGGTGATTGCCACGATGACGCCGGTTGGGATCCGCAAGGTGAAGCCCATCTTCCCTTCGGCGCCGGCCTGTGCGTCGAGGGGGAGTGTCTCTCCGCGAATCTGGGTGCCCTCGAACGATGCCAGGCGGAACATCTCGCCGAGGCGGGATGCCTCGCCGGTCGCCTCGCCGATTGGCTTGCCGACTTCGAGGCTGATCGTCCGGGCAATCCGCTCGACGTCAGCGTCGAGGAGGTCCGCCGCTCGACGGAGGATGTCGGCGCGCGCTGCGCCGCCGAGATTGCGCATGATGCTCGCCCCGCGTTCAGCGGTCGCCAACGCATCCTCGACCTGCGACGGTGTTGCAACCGGGACGCGGTCGATCACGTCGCCCGAGTAGGGAGCGATCACGTCGATCCACTCCGACGAATGCTGCCATCTGCCACCGATGTACATGTCCATAGAGGTCCTCTTCAGTCGATTCGCAGGCTTGTGACGTCTTCCCACGTTCCAGACACCCACGAACGCGTCATGGCGGCCTCGACCTCCGCCGTGGCGAGCGCATCCGCGAACGACACGGGGGCCGGACGCTCTTCCGCTACCGCCTTCAGGAACTCGAGATCCTCGAAAACCTTGAGATCCTCGTACCCGATCGGATTGCCGCCGCCGGGCACGATGGCCCCGTGGCGCGGGAAGCCGTCGCCGGAGAGCACACGCAGGTAGCCGTCGGCCGGCGTCTCCTCGGGGAGGTAGAGCTGCAACTCGTTCATCGTCTCGAGATTCCAGGCCGCTGCCCCCTTCGAGCCGTTCATCTCGAACGCCATCTGACTCTGTGGTCCGAAGATCGAGCGGTCGACCTCGAGCGTGCCTCTGACGCCGTTCTCGAACTCGACGAGCGCCGCAACGTAGTCCTCGTTGGTCACGGTGCCGGTCGGGTCACCGGGCGCCCCGCGATCGTAGTGGGTTCCGGATCCGGGCTTCGGGAGTGGCCGCTCCTTGATGAAGATCTCTTTGGTCGCTACGACCCGCGTGACCGGACCGACGAGGTAGTTGGCCATGTCGACGGTGTGCGACATGATGTCGGTGAGTGCCCCGTAGCCGGCCTCCTCGAGGAGATAGCGCCAGCTCAGCATGCCGAGTCGGTCCCGTCCGTACATCGAGAAGAACCGACCCCGGTAGTGGGTGAGGTCGCCAAGACGCCCTTCGTCGATGAGGTCCTTGAGGTACTGGACGACCGGGGCCCAGCGGTAGTTGAAGCCGACGCCCGTGATGACACCTGCGACGCGAGCGGCGCGCTCGATCTCCGCTGTGACGTCGGGCGCCTCGCCCACCGGCTTCTCGCAGAAAATGGCCTTGCCGGCTGCGGCGGCGGCAACGGCGATCTCGCGATGCAGTTTGTTCGGGGCGGTGATCGTGACGACATCAACGTCCGGGTGGTCGATCACGGCCTGCCACTCGGTGGTCGCCGTCTCGAATCCGAAGTTCTGGCGAGCGAGTTCCGCCCGTGCAGGGACGTTGTCCGCAACGATCACGAGTCGAGGCATGAGCTCCGCCTCAGGAAAATGCATCGGGATGCGGCGGTAGGAACGCGAGTGTGCCTGCCCCATCCATCCGAAGCCGATCACACCAATGCCGACGGTCGTGGTCACGGTCACGTCTCCTTCGTGTTTGGATCTCGCCGGCGAACCGGCCATACCTCTGGATTGACCAGATGCTTCGGGTATTGGCCCCGAAGCACCTGGAGGGCCTGGGCTACGGCACTCTCGTAGAGGCGGGCCTTGCCCGCGGTGGTCGCAGCTGCCACGTGCGGCGTCACCACGACGTTGTCGCGCCGGAGCAGGGGGTGGTCGGTCGGCAGGGGTTCGGGATCGGTGACGTCGAGCCCGGCGCCGGACAGGTGGCCGAGTTCGAGCGCGCCGAGCAGCGCATCGTGATCGACCAGCCCTCCGCGCGCGGTGTTGACCAGAATCGCTCCGGGCTTCATCAGCCCGAGATGCTCGCCGTCGATCAGATGCCGCGTTGCGTCGGTGAGGGGCAGATGGAGGGAGACGATGTCGGCCGTGGTGAGAAGTTCTTCGAGAGAGTCGACCAGCTCGATTCCGACCGCAGCGGCTGAGGCTTCACCCACGAACGGGTCGTAGGCGATCACCTGCATGTCGAATCCAGCGACGATGCGGGCGACGCGGCTCCCGATTCTGCCGATGCCTGCGAGTCCGAGCGTGCGTCCGGAGAGCTCCTCACCCTGGTGTGAGGCGAAGAAGTCGCGACCGCCGTTCCGTAGCGCCGCTTGTGCCGCCGGGACCTGCTTGGCGATTGCGAGCATCAGCGTGATCGCATGCTCAGCCGTCGAGATTGTCGGTGCATCGGGAGCGTTGCAGACGGCGATCCCGCGCTCGGTCGCTGCCTCCAGGTCAACCTTGTCGACGCCGATTCCGGTGCGTGCGATCACGCGAAGAAGGGGAGCGCGGTCCATCGCCGAAGCGTCATAGGTGACGAGGGAGGAGGCGATTGCGGCCTCGGCCGGACCAATCGAGGACAAGAGGTCGTCGGGGGTCGCGGTCCCTGGTCCGATGGGCGTCGCCTCGCCGTCGAGCATCGGCGAGAGATACTGGGGCATGTCTCGCTCGAACCAGATCCGGTACATTCGGATGCCCTTCAGAGTGGCTTGACACCAGGTTGGTGAGCAGTATAACGTCAAGTCATTGGAACGTTCCACAGCTATCTAGCTGGACGCCTCCTTCGCGGTGTGCATCCGGAGAGGACGGGAGTGTGAGAGTCGGGCTGATCGGAGCGGGGAGGATTGGCGCTTTCCATGCTCAGACGCTGGCAGATCACGATGAAGTGACTGCGGTGATCGTTACCGACCCACTCCTCGAGCGCGCCGAGACCGTCGCCCGCGACGTTGGCGCTGGGGTGGCCCCGGATGCCGAGGCGATGATCGGACACATCGACGCAATGGTCGTCGCCGCGGCCACCGGCGTCCACGCCGACATGATGCTCCTCGCCGCCGAGTCCGGCATCCCGGTCTTCTGCGAGAAGCCGATTGCCACCGATCTTCCCTCGACTGACGCGGTGGTCGAACGACTCGGCGAACTGGGCATTCCGGCGCAGATCGGATTCCAGCGCCGGTTCGATGCCGGCTATCGCGAAGCCAAGGATCTGGTCGACTCCGGACGCCTCGGTCATCTCTACTCGGTGCGAGCGAACACCCACGACTTCGATCCGCCTCCACCCGGATATCACGACACGGGCATCTTCCGTGACACGCAGATTCACGACTTCGACATCCTGCGGTTCGTCACCGGCCAGGAGGTTGTCGAGGCCTACGCAGACGGTCACACCACCACGACCGACGAGTTCGGTCCGGACCGGCCCGTCGAGACCGGTGTGGTGATCTTGTCGTTGACCGACGGCACGAAGGCGGTCATGTCCGGCATCCGGCACGACCCGGTTGGGCACGATGTGCGAATGGAGTTGTTCGGGACACGCGACAGCGTGTCAGTTGGGCTCGAACCGTCGCTCCCGCTTCGTTCGCTCGAGCGGGGGGTTCCGGCGCCGGTCGAACCGACCCCCAAGACCTTCCTCGATCGATTCGCTCCCGCCTACCGGGATGAGATCGGGGTGTTCATCGAAGTCGCGCAGGGACGTCTGGCTAGCCCCTGCACTCCAGCGGATGCACGCGAAGCGCTGCGAATTGCGGTCGCGTGTGACGTGTCTCGCGAACAACACCGGCCAGTCGAGATGAAAGAGATCGTATGAGCGATGTGATGTCACGTGTCGCAGGCGCCCCCATCACGTGGGGAGTGGACGGTTCGCCCGGTTGGGGTCACCTGATGGATGTTGAGCGTGTGCTGACCGAGATGCACGAAGTTGGCCTGCAGGCCACCGAGTTGGGTCCGGACGGCTACCTACCGCGGGATCCGCAGGAACTGAGTGCGCTGCTTGACCGCCACGGTCTTGCGCTCATCGGTGGCTTTGTGCCGGCCGTCTTGTACCGGGACGACATGGCGGATGAGCAACTCGCCTACGTGAAGCGTGCGGCGCAGACGCTTGCAGGTTGCGGATCTGAGGTTCTCGTCCTGGGACCGACAACGCACCATCCGGGCTACGACACGACGATGGACATGACCGACGACGAGTGGCTCATCTTCATCAAGAACCTGCAGCGAGTCACCGACATCGCTGCGACAGAGGGACTCGTGACCGCATTGCACCAGCACTGGGGCACGGCGATCGAGCGACCCCATCACATGGACCGACTCATCGCCGATAGCACGGTCGATTTCTGCCTCGACACCGGCCACCTCTTCCTCGGCGGGTGCGACCCGCTCGCGGTGGCCAAGGCGGCCGAAGGCCGCGTGTCCCATGTGCACCTCAAGGATGTCGACGGGAAGATGGCCGCGCAGGTTCGGAGCGGCGAGTTGCCGTTCCGGCAGTCGGTAATCGACGGCATCTTCAAGCCGCTGGGCGAAGGCGATGTCGACATTGCCGGGTTCGTCGCCGAGTTGGAGCGAACCGGCTACGACGGTTGGTATGTTCTTGAGCAAGACCTGGTCCTCGACGAGGAACCGGAGGAAGGGGAAGGTCCGATCGCCGATGCGCGGACCAGTCTGGACTATCTACGGAACGCATTCACATAGAACCACCCGCATCTGCGCGAGAGCGTAGGTTTGGGGGAACCGGTCCCACCGCCGGTGGGTCCGTTGTCGGATAGAGGAGGAACAAATGAAACGAAGTGTGCTGATTGCACTTCTGATGGCGTTCGCCATGATCATCGCCGCATGCTCGAGCAGCAGCGACGACACCACAACAACGGCGGCAGCAGGTGGCGGCGACGCCGCCGAGACCACAACGACGGCCGACTCAGGCGATGCGGTCATGCAGCGGGACTACCGCTTCGTGGTTGTCTCGCACGGACAGGCATCCGATCCGTTCTGGTCGGTTGCTCAGAACGGCGTGAACGATGCGGGCGCAGATATGGGCGTCAACGTTGAGTATCAGGCCTACCAGACGTACGACATGGTTGAGATGAGCAACATCATCAACGCTGCCGTTGCGTCGGAGCCGGACGGTTTGGTTGTCACAATCCCCGACGCTGACGCACTCGGAGACTCGATCAAGGCCGCGGTTGCCGCAGGCATCCCGGTGATCTCGATGAACTCGGGCAGCGACGTGTTCGCGGAACTCGGTGTTCTCGTGCATGTTGGCCAGACCGAGTATGAGGCCGGCCTGATCGCAGGGCAGGAGTTCGCAGCTGAAGGCGTAGGCAGTGCCATCTGCATCAACCAGGAAGTTGGAAACGCGGCACTTGACGCGCGTTGTCAGGGCTTCGAGGACGGCCTTGGTGTCGACGTCGATGTGATCCCGGTTGTCTTGTCTGACCCGACGGGCACCCAGGAGACGGTCGCTGGTGCGCTGCAAGCAAATCCAGTCGACGGCATTCTGACGCTTGGCCCAACCGGCGCGGAGCCCACGCTCGCTGCGCTCGATGACCTTGGCCTGCTGGGCACCACCAAGTTCGCGACGTTCGACATGACGCCGGCCGTGCTCGAAGCGATCGATGCCGGCACCATGCTGTTCGCGATCGACCAGGCGCAGTACCTGCAGGGCTATCTGCCGATCGTTCTGCTGACGAAGTACCTGGAGACCGGTGCGTTGCCGCTTGGCAGCGTCAACCGAGTGATGTTGACCGGTCCGCAGATCGTGAAGGCAGACACCGCGGCCAGTGTGATCGGCTACTCGGCTGAGGGCCTCCGGTAGATCCAGCCACCGACTGACGGAGGGCCCGCAACCCGCGGGTCCTCCGTCGCAACACCGTGCACGCGACGAGGAAGGTGACATGACATCCAACAACGGACCTCCGCCGGACACGACTGTGTCGCAGGCTGAACCGCCGGGATCGGTAACGCCAGCAGATGAACGGGTGAGGAAGGTGAGCGGCCTCAGCCGGCTGCTCTCTCGACCCGAAGTGGGAGCAATCATCGGGGCGATCCTCGTCTGGGTCTTCTTCGCATTCGTTGCGTTTGACAACAGCTTCGTGAGCTGGGCGACGACTGCGTCGATTCTCAATCGAGCGGCACCGCTCGGAATCCTTGCTGTTGTGGTTGCGCTCCTCATGATTGGTGGCGAGTTCGATCTCTCCATCGGTTCGATCCTCGGGTTCTCAGGAATGACGATCATGGTGATGATCACTCCGGCCGATGCCGGAGGGTTCGGTTGGGGCGTCTGGCCGGCCGTTGTGCTGGCGTTGGTGTTCGCACTGGCGATCGGATTCTTCAACGGGTCCCTGGTGATAGCGACGAAACTGCCGTCGTTCATCATCACGCTGGCGACGCTGTTCATCTTCCGTGGATTGACAATCGCCCTGACCCGCATGCAAACCAACCGAACACAGTTGGGAGACTTCGACGAGGCTTCGGGGGCAGCTCTGGCCGACAAGTTGTTTGCCAGCGAAATCACGGCCTTCGGCGCCAGTTTCCGGGTCTCGATCCTCTGGTGGATCGGGATGGCTGCGCTTGCAACGTGGATCCTATTGCGCACCAAGTGGGGCAACTGGATCTTCGGAGCGGGCGGCGATCCCAACTCGGCGCGCAACGTTGGTGTCCCGGTGAGCCGCGTCAAGATCGCACTCTTCATGGGTACCGCCTTCGGTGCGTTCCTGGTGGCCGTGATCCAGGCCACGCAATTCAACGGAGCGGACACCCTGCGCGGGTTCGGTCTGGAGTTCCAGGCGATCATTGCGGTGGTGGTTGGCGGGACTCTGCTGACCGGAGGCTATGGCTCGGCGATCGGCGCCAGCTTCGGCGCACTGATCTTCGCCATGGTGCAGCAGGGCATCATCATCACCGGTGTCGATGGTGACTGGTTCCAAGTGTTCATGGGAGGCATCCTCGTGATTGCCGTGATCTTCAATAACTACATCCGGCAGCAGGCGGCGAAACGATGACTACCAAAGACGCTCCACTGCTGGAAATCAAGAACGTGTCGAAGTACTTCGGCAGCGTCATCGCCCTCCAGGATGTGTCGGCGTTCGTGCGGGCCGGTGAGGTCACTTGCCTGCTCGGCGACAACGGCGCAGGCAAGTCCACGCTGATCAAGGTCCTCTCCGGGGTCCACAAGGCCTCGGAAGGCGAGTATCTCTTCGACGGGGTGCAGCAGGACTTCGGTTCACCGCGCGAAGCACTCGAGATGGGGATCGCAACGGTCTACCAGGACCTCGCCATGATCCCGCTCATGTCGATTTGGAGGAACTTCTTCCTCGGCTCGGAACCGACCAAAGGGTGGGGGCCGTTCAAGACCTTCAACTCGTCGTTCGCCAAGGAGACGACCAAAGAAGAGATGGCGAAGATGGGCATCGACATCCGCGATCCGGACCAGACGGTCGGGACGCTCTCGGGTGGCGAGCGCCAGTCGGTTGCCATCGCTCGTGCGGTCTACTTCGGTGCCAAGGTTCTGATTCTCGACGAGCCCACCGCCGCGCTCGGTGTGAAGCAGGCCGGGGTCGTGCTGAAGTACATCCTCCAGGCGAAGAGTCGTGGGATCGGTGTGATCTTCATCACGCACAACCCGCAGCACGCCTATCCGGTTGGTGACCACTTCGTCATCCTCCGGAGGGGGCAGGTCTACGGCGACTATGCAAAGGAGGAAATCCCCCTGGAGCAGTTGGTGCAGATGATGGCCGGCGGTGCCGACCTCGAGGTTCTGCAACACGAGTTGGAGCAGGCATCCAAGAACGGTGGCGCCGACGCCGACGTGTATGCCGAGACAGCCGGCGAGCTCAAGTCGGAACTGATCGAGATGGGGGTCGAGGAGCCGGAGGACCCTGACGGGTCCTGAGCCGTTGCTGGTCGCGCGCGGGCTGCTGTGTACTGGTGCAGCCCGCGCCCGATCAGCCTCGTGCGAGACCGACGTGAAGGGACAGGGCACGGCGTGGTGAGATCAGGACCCAGAGCCCCACTGACGGACGACATCGACCGCTTCCTCGGTGAGGAAGATGCCGCCGTGATGGGTGCGCCGTCCGAGGACGGCCTTGGTGGTTGCCTCCGCGTACTGCTCGGACGGCGTGGTCTCCCACGTGTCGCCATCGAACCAGTCGGTCGATGGCGGGAACCCCTGGGCAGCGAGAAAGGCCGGTCGAAGCTCCTGATGATCGGGACACGTGAACTCCACATGATGCGCGAACTCGTGCGTCAGGTCGTTGGTGAGGTTGGGGGCGGTTCCCGGTACGCGGATGACCACCGTCGCAGTTGCCGGTCGGTACTCGGCACGGTCGCCAAGTTCCCAAGCGGCGCTCATGGTGAGCGGCGCAATGCAGGCCACGCGGGCCGGATGCGCTGCCACGAACCCATCCCACGCCTCGACCGCAACCGCCCGGAGGTCATCAGGAACGGTTGCATCGAACTGAAGCGTGGGACCGGGATCAGGGCGGGTGAGTACGAACGCCGCGGCTACCACGGCCGCGGCGACCACCACGAGGATCAGTACACGACGCACCGGGCGAGCCTACCGAGCATCGGGCCCGGTCGTCGACATCGAACCAGGATTCAAGACAGAAACAGACGCGTTCGCCGAGCGACGCGGTGAAGGAGAAGGAGTTGGAATGAGAGATATCACGATCATGATTCCGGAGCGTGGCGGAGCGGTTCCGGAAGTGTGGGAGGCGCTTGGCGCTGCGGACATCAACGTCGAGGCGGCTGTGTCGTTCTCCCGGGAGCACCACCGGGTCGTTCACGTCGTTGTTGAGGACGACATCGCCCAGCGAGCACAGGATGTCGCGGCGGCGAACGGTCTGTTGATCGTCGACGATCGAGAGGTTCTCATCGTGCCCGTCGAGGATCGACCCGGTGGTCTTGCAGCGGTCGCCCGCACCGCATACGAAGCTGATGCCGGGGTGTATCTCATGTCGATGGCGACCGGTGATCGGGCCATGCTCGGGGTCGTCAATCTCGAAGCCGCAAAGAAGGCGTTCGGGCTGTAGGCGCATCGGGAGCTTCGGCTCCCGCCGCCTCCGGCACGCCGACCGACATGGAATACCCAGACTTCCGCCTCGACGGACAGACAGCGCTCGTCACCGGGGCGAGCAAAGGCATCGGATGGGACCTCGCGAAGGCACTGGCCAACGCGGGCGCTTCCGTCGCGGTTGCCGCCCGCGACCTCGATGCCCTCGAGCGATTGGCCTCCGAGATTCGTTCTGACGGGGGAGCGGCGCTCGCCGTCGAACTGGACGTTCGGGACGTCGCTCAGATCGGCGGGGTCTTCGAGCGGGTGCGGACGCACTTCGGCTCGCTCGATGTGCTGGTGAACAACGCGGGCCTCGGAGCGAACCATCCGGCTGAGGACGTGACCGAGGCCGACTGGGATGACATGATGGACGTCAACCTCCGCGGTCTGTTCTTCGCTTGTCAGGCGGCTGGTCGCATCATGCTCGAACAGGGCTCCGGGCGGATCATCAACATGGGTTCGCAGGCGGGCGTGGTCGGAATCCGCGAGCATGCCGTCTACTCGGCGAGCAAGGGCGGCGTGAATCTTCTGACCAAGGTTCTGGCGCTGGAATGGTCGAGTCGAGGGGTCACGGTGAACGCCGTGGCGCCGACGTTCATCCACACGCCGGGAACAGCAGAACGCCTCGACCAGCCGGAGTACCTCGAAGGGGTACTGAGCCGTCTCCCGATCGGCCGCGTTGGCACCACGACCGATGTCGCCGCCGCTGTGCTCTACCTGGCATCGCCGGCGGGTGCCATGGTGTCGGGCCACGTCCTCCTGGTCGACGGTGCCTGGACGGCGCAGTAGGGCGGCCGAGTTCGGGTCTGCGGCTACCCGGTTACTGCCTCAATCGGTTGGCGGATCACCGTCCGGAGCTTCTCCGGTGCCGTGCGCCGGGCATCGCTCAAGTAGATCTCGTGGTGCTTGTCCCGCAGCCTGTACCCGCCGTCGACCGCGAATTCATGCATGCCTGCGATCGTGGGCGCCTCGTCGGCGTACGGGCCGAAGTACAGGATCTGAACGGAGAGCCCCTCGGTGAACGGCTCGAACCGGATCCGGTCCAGCGCTGCCGGGTCCTTCTTGCTTCGCACCTCGTCGGTCGCCATCGCAATATGGTCTGCGGTGATGTGGTCGGGCTGCATGATCATCGCCGTCCACTCCCAGGCGGATTTGTCGTCCGCTGAGAAGTCGGCCATTTCGGGCGTCCACCACAACCCTTCGAGCGGCATCACGACATGGTCGATGCCCTCCGCCGTCTTGCTGAGGAACTTGAGGGTGTACGACATCGCGTACAGGGCCTCGATCGCCTCGGCGTAGGCGACCGACGTGTTCGGATCTCCCGTCCCGTCGATCATCAGGAACTGCATCTCCGGCACATTGACGATCGAGGGTTGCTTCGCCGACGGGTTGTAGAACTTGCGGTACTGCTTCTTCGGATCGAG
>CAWIHT010000015.1:0-247201 GCA_963836085.1 uncultured Actinomycetota bacterium | reverse complement strand
TGTTCGGACGGTCTCAGTGAACTACCAGGATCGCTAGGCCGGCGGCTGTGACAACACCAATGTGACCGTCGATGGCACCGGATGGACCCAGCGGACCAACACGCCCCGCACGGTACGATCCGGCACCCGCTTTCACTTCCGCGTACGGTCTGAGCCCAACCGGCGTTACCATGCCCGCTCCGGGCGTTTAGCTCAGTTGGGAGAGCGCTGCCCTTACAAGGCAGAGGTCGGCGGTTCGAGCCCGTCAACGCCCACGGTCGGAAACCCTTTCAGGGCAACGCATTGCGATGATCCCGGCAAGTCCCGATTCAGGGGCGGGCCACCTCCAGGACGCGCGATAGGACGCGTTCTATTTCGCTATCGGTCACAGACGGAACTCGGGGAACCCGCGAATCGAGTACATCTGTCAACCATTGGTAATCGATACTCGACTCAGCGTCCGAGCCCCTGCGCGGGACCTACGTCTCTCGTCCGCCGGGATCGGGATTCGATCTGTGCGTTGAGTCGTTCGGCTGCGGCTTTGTCTGTGCCTTCGTAGAGGTGGCCGTAGACGTCGAGGACGGTTCGTACCGATGTGTGTCCGAGGCGGTCGGCGATGACCTTGGGGTGTTCGCCTTGGGCGATCAGCAGTGCGACTTGGGAGCGTCGGAGTGTGTGGGTGCCGAGGTCCTGGTTGAGGCCGGCGGCTTGGAGTGCGGGTTTCCAGACGCGGCGCATCCACGCGGTTCGGCGGATGGGTCCGCCTTGTGGTGCGGGGAAGAGCCATGCCTCTGGAGTCGTCTCTTTGAGTTGGGTGATGTGGTCGACGATCTGGTTGGTGATGGTTCGGGGTAGGACGACGGTTCGGATGCTCTTGGTGGTCTTGGGTGGTCCGATGATCACTCGGCCTTGAACGTCGGATGCTGTTCTGCGGACGCGGATCTGGCTGCGGAGTGGGTCGACGTCGCCGAGTTGGAGTCCGGCGAGTTCTCCGATTCGGAGGCCGCCGAAGGCGCCGACGAGGACGAGGGCCCGGTAGCGGGGGTCGATTGCGTCGGCGAGTGCCATGACTTCGTCGACGGTGAGGGCGTCCGGCTCGGTGTGCTCGATCCTCGGGAGTTGGACGTCTCGGGCGGGGGAGAGGGCGATGAGGCGATCCCTCACGGCGAGGCGGAACACGCCGGAGGCGATCTGGTATGCCTTCTGGATCGTTGCGGGCGCCTTTCCGGCCGCTGCGAGGTCGGCGACCCAGGCTTCGAGATCGGAGGGTTGGACGCTGCCGATGGGTTTGTCTCCGAGGTGGGGGAGGATCAGCGAGTCGAGGTAGGACCGGTCGCGTGCCCGGGTGGATGCTCGCAGCGCCGCGCGGCCGGCCATCCACTGCTCCGCCACCGGCCCGAACAACGCCTGTCCTGCTCGCGGGTCGACCCATTCCCCGCGGTCGAGTTTGGCGAGTTCGTTGTTGAGCCACCGTTGGGCGTCGATCCGCCGGTCGAATGTCTTTGAGCGCCATCTTCGGTCGGGGGCTTGGTAGCGGGCGCGGTAGCGTCCGTTGTCTCGTCGGTCGATGGTTGTGCGGGCCATCGGATTCTCCCTCCTTTGTTCTCGCTCCTGGTTGTCGACGCTATGTGGAGCCAGTGACACGAAACGCCGACGCTCCGGTGTCGATTTGCTGTTCGATCCAGCGTTGGATGTCGCAGCGTCGGTAGCGGAGATGCTTGCCGGCCCGGAAGCCGACAGGTCCTTCTCCTCGGTACCGCCATGCGTAGAGGGTTCTGATTGGGACGTCGAGGAAGTCGGCGAGTTCGTTTGCGGTGAGGAGACGGCCGATGTCGTTGTTCATGGTCGGATGATGCGGGTCGACCCTGTCAGCAGAGTGTCAGCAACCCTCTCAGCAGAGTGTCATTTTGATGTTCTCTTCTTCCGGTTGTGGCCGGCGGGGAGGTGGTGCTCGCGTTCGCTGAAGTTGTCTCTGACCGGCAGTTGGAGGGTTTCTGACAGGGTCCCTGGCATTCTCGTGAGAGGGTTGTTGACACTCTGGCGAGAGGGTTCGGCGCGGTCGGCCGGCGAGGGAATTGCCGTTGGATCTCGTCCCCGTCGGTCGGTTGGCGGTTGGAGTATTGATGAGAGGCCTTTCCTCTCGACGTCGCCGGGTTCGCGGGTGTGATCGTTGCATCGGACCCTTGGCGCAGAGTTGGCGGATCCTTGGCAGCGGGTCGGGACGGCCCAGGAACGTGGGGTCGAAGAGATTTCCTTCAAATGTTCGACGATGCCGCGAGAAGCGTTGCAGCGCAACGGGTGTCGGGGTTCCGGCGACTCTGATGGGATTCGGTTGAGAGGGCTGTTGACACTCTGCTGACAGGGTTGTCGTGTCTATTCCGTCGCAATGCAGCACGCAACCAGTATCCGTGACGATGGAGTGCTCGTCGGCAACGAAGAATCCGAAGTCTCCGTGGAGAGCACGGGTATCGGTGCTCGGTCAACCTTGTGGCAAGGGTCCTTCTTCACAATCCGTCACATGGCCCAGATCCCGGCGGAGGAACGCGATGACGAACCGCCTCCGCTACCGAGACAGGCCTCGCGAACGCCGCATCCACGCTGTCACCGCGTTCGCGGACGAACCCTGTCAAATCACACACGCACATGCAACAAGTTGCCTGATGTACACATGTGCACATCGGAGCCGGTTCTGATGGACATGGATCGGGGAACGTTGGCGAGGATCGACCGGAAGCTGCTCGCCAGCCTCGGCGACGACGAGGCCTACCGGACGCTGCGGGTGCCAGCAATCGCAGCGAAGTGGTCGACGTGGAAACGGTACTGCGATTCTGCAGGGATCTCGATGGGTCGAGCCGTCACCATCCTCATCGATCGAGAGCTCCTCAGCGTGTTCAGTGACATCACCGGCGATGAGGCGCCTGTGTTCGCTCGACGTGCCACAGAACAGCTTGCGATCCGAGAGGCCAAGATCGTAGCCAGAGAGCGTGACGTGGATACGGATGAAGCACGGATGTGCGAGTGGAGTGAGCGATTACGACGTCGGGAGGCTGAAGTCGAGGCCCGAGAGCAACGGGCTGAATCTATTTCGAAGCTTACGTCACGTGATTCGACGCCTCGCTCAAAGATCGGGCGCAACGAGCGCTGCCCCTGCGGATCAGGTCTCAAGTACAAGTACTGCCACGGCGTGGCCGGCCGCCGTACATAGCGCCGGATTTGTACGTCTGAGACGCGATGCGATCGGGGCCCCTCCAAATGGAACCAAACTGGGGCCTGACGCGTGTATCGGTTGGGATGCCAGAAAGGGGATCTGGATGGTCAGCGGAGAGAGGATCTTCGTGACAGCCGATAGCGATTTCGCTGCGTTCTACGACTTGTGGCGTCCACCGCTTCACCGTGCATTGGCTCTGGCTGTGGGGAGTCGCAGCCTCGCGGACGAAGCGGTGGACGAGGCGATGACTCGGGCGTTGGCACAGTGGGAGAAGATCCGGGACTATGACCGGCCGGAGGGCTGGGTCTACCGGGTCGGTCTCAACTGGGCGCGTGGCGTGTTCCGCAAGCGCCGCTACGAAATCCTCGCCGATGTCGATTTCGATACCCGACGCGTCGATGTTCCGCTCCCTGACACTGACGTGATCGACGCGGTCGGTCGCCTCTCGTATCGTCTGCGGTCGGTCGTCGTTGCCCGTTACTACCTCGACTGGTCCACAGCCGAGGTCGCTGCCGCTCTCGGTATCCCGGAAGGAACCGTCAAGAGTCGTCTCTCACGTGCGTTGAGCCGGCTCGGCAAGGAACTCGGAGGGACATCATGAGCCAGTTGCTCGAAGACCGGATTCGCAACGAGCTTGCGTGCCGCAGCCGACCGGCTCACCGATGCCCCCATCGTCGCTGCAGAAGCGATCGCGCAGAAGCGAACGTCCCGCTTTCCAGGACCGGCGATCGCCGCGGCAGCGATGCTCGCGGTGTTGCTGATTGTCGGTGGTTCCGTGCTGTTTCTCTCATCTGATGGCATGAGCGGCACAGATGTGCTGGGCGGGGACTCAATCGATCCGTTCCCCGTCACATCCTTTGTGCCGAAGGGGATCGAGACGGTAGAGGGCGGCTTCATCGTTCCTGACCCGTCCGCCCCAGCGACCGTGAACGCCTCGGTCGCTCGTACGACGGAGAACGGTTTCCGCGACTCCGTGTGGATCGTCGTTCACGACAGTTCAGATACCAGCGGCTACGAGCGCGGCGAACCGGTGACCGTGAACGGACAGGAAGCGACCCTATTGGTAGATAGTGGACTGACTGGTACGACCTATGCAGCGACCGTCTGGTGGGTAGACAACGACGTGACGGTCTGGGTTAGCGCCACCAACAGCGATGCGGATCTTGCTCTTGCAGTTGCCGAGGCCGTCGAACTCGGAGAAGGAAGTCCGCTCTCAGCCGAACAACTCCAACTCGGGCCGCTCCCAGCAGGGTTCACCGTGTTGGCTCCGCCTGCCCTTGCATCGACTGACCCTCAGCCCTATCTGGGCATGTTCGGCCAACCGAGCCTCGAGCACCCCGAGCCCTTCCATGCCAGCGTCGTCGTCGCGGCGAAGACCGTTGGGCACGCACTCGCTGGAGCCGGATCGATTACCGAGACGACCGTACGCGGGCATGACGGCTATCTCAAGGTTGGAGATGGCGGGAGTGCACTCGTGTGGGAAGAAGCGCCTGGCGCCACAGTGACCGTAGGAGGCACGTTCCCTGAAGAGGAGATCCGCAAGATCGCCGAGAGCCTCGACTTCGTCTCCGAGTCCGAATGGCGTGCGACCTATGACGTCGACGACTCAGCACTCGAACCGTCCACGACGACTACCTCACTCGCGACACACGAACCCACCGAGCCGGAAGGCGGAACGCAGGAGCCGGTGGAAGCGCCCAACGATGGTCCCACCGCCCCCACGACGACGGTCTTCTAGCCCACCGACGGAAAGCCGAGCCACCCGAGCACGACGAAGCGCCTGTGCGCCGGTCAGTCAGCCCTTCACGGTGTTGATCACGGGAAGCCCCTCGTCGTGCCGGTCGGACAGATTCGGGCTCGCGCCCACACCGCGTCCACATGACGTTGGGAACCATCGAGAGCTGACGCGAGGGGCTGAGAGCCGAGAAGCCTTGCTGAACACGGACTTGGTTGTCCCAGGCCCGCTTTGCCTGGGACCCGAGAAGACCTCCGGAGACCTCCACACGGCAGAGAGCTGGATAGCACTTTGCGGTTCGATGGGGGGAGGTTGATCTGTTGCCTTGGGTTCTTTGCAGTGAACCAAGACGGTACTTGTCATTGTTACGATGGTGTTAGCTTCTCAGGCTAATATCGTAGTACTAGCGACACGAAGGTGCATCAGGATGCCGACACCACAGATTCCCAGCGTGCTGGTTTCCCGTTCAGTTCGAGTGGTGAGGCCCCGCGATCTGAGAGAGCTGTACGTCAATCCCAGCTCGGAGCTAGCGCGTCTCGAGGACCAGGGAGCAGTCCAGCGGTTCGCTCGGGGCTACTACGCCCTGGTCCCAGCCGAATCGGTGGGCGACTCGAGATGGCGGCCCACCATCGAAGCTCTCACTCTCGGAGTGGCTGTGGCTGACTATGGCGTCGATCTGGTTGCCTTGATGGGTCCGTCCGCTGCACGCCTGCACGGTGCCTTGCCCCGGGCTGTGGCATTGGGCTCCGTTGCCATTCCTATGCAGCGACCGCCCCTCGTTACGCGTTGGGGCCGGATCGGTTTCCA
The DNA here is from genome assembly GCA_963836085.1 of uncultured Actinomycetota bacterium. Taxonomy (GTDB): domain Bacteria; phylum Actinomycetota; class Acidimicrobiia; order Spongiisociales; family UBA5794; genus JAHEEL01. The sequence continues at coordinate 241,472 of CAWIHT010000015.1, read as the reverse complement.
CACGCGAGATGTGGTTCGTCTTGATCTTGAGCATGTCGATACCGATCTCGCTGCCGGATATCAGACAACAGTGGAGCAAACAATCCTGGATCTGGCCCGGTGGGCGGATACGTGGGATGTCTCAAGAGAGATGATCTCCGAGGCGATAGCGACACTCGCCGGCCGAGCAGACTGGTCGCTGACCCGAGACCTAGCCCTTGAGCAAGGCGAGCCGCGCCGCCTATGTGCGTGCCAGCTGGGTTGCCTCCGCGACCGTGCCTGACGTACCCCACGTGCGGGTACGCGGACCCGTCAAGTCATACGGGCTGCGTCCTTCGAAACCGGTTGCCGTCGGACGATTCCCGATCGAGGAGTAGAGAGTGCTCGAACAGCAGGAGCTACGCCTGTGGGCAGCGAGATTCGGTGTTGCCCCCGAGCAGATCAGGAAGGACCACCTGATCTCTCACCTGCTCGCTGGCGTCGCTCACACGCACTGTGGCCGGGCGAGCGATCTTCTTCGGCGGTACTGCGCTGGCTCGCACCCACCTCGGTGATCGGCGGGTATCTGAAGACATTGACCTGTGGGCTGAGCCGACACAAGAGGTGTTCTCAGCTCTGGCGGACGAGTTGCCGCGTCATGTTCGGCGTGAGTATCCGGGTGTCCGGATCGAGAGAGACTCCCCGGCTATGGGGAACGTCATCGCGCGAGATGGGACCCAGGTGCGTCTCCAGGTCGTTGCCTACGGCGCTGAGCACCACCGGTGCATCGAATTGGAGCGTCGGAATATTGATCTCCGCTACACCGACCTCCAGCAGGAAGCCGAGCTGACGGTACCTGTGCGTTCGTCGTTCGTGGCTATGAAGCACCTCGCTTGGGCTGATCGGGCGGCACCGCGCGATCTGGTGGATCTCGCGGGGTTCGCGTCTATCGGTGCCCTGGATGGCGAGGCTGATGCGATCGTCGCCTGCCTCCGGGGGTTCGGTGTCAACTCCCGTGACATCGACCGCCTTCCCGAACGGACCCGTCGAGCGTGGATCGTAGATCTTGCCCATCAGATGGGGCAACCTCCTGACCCCGACCACGCGCTCAGCGCAGTTCAGGAAGCGTGGGCTCGTTCGCTGGGATGGGATTAGCGGGCGTATCCGGGTCACTGGGTTGTTGGGAACCAGCCTGACTGGGGGCTTTGTGGGATCATGGATTGACTTGCTCCACCGACATCGCGACAAGACACGGTTGTTGCTGCTCGCTCGGTGACGCCATCCGACTCCCTAAGGACTGCCAACCTCAGGACGCGCATAGGACGCGTTCTGCTGAGAAACGTCGCGAATCGATGAATGTCGATGAGTCAGCATCATCCCCGGTCAGAGTATGTTTCCGGCCGTTTCCGCAGGTCACAGAAACCCCCTGGACCGCCCTTACAAGGCAGAGGTCGGCGGTTCGAGCCCGTCAACGCCCACGGTCGGGAGCCCTTGTGGTTGTTGGGTTTCCTAGGTCAGCCCCCTTCCTTGATCACGGTGTCGGTTGCGCCGCGACCACAATGCGTCCACATCACACGGGTCCCAGGGAGGGTCCAACGTGTCGGCTGCATTGCGGTCGAGGCCTTCGTAGAGGTGGCCGTAGACGTCGAGGACGGTCTTGACGCTGGTGTGTCCGAGCCTCGAGGCGATCACGGCGGGGTGGGCGCCTTCGGCGATGAGGAGGGCGACGTGGCTGTGGCGGAGGTCGTGGAACCGCATGGGTTGGCCGACCGAGTCGGCGACGGCTGGGAGCCAGAAGCGGCTCCGGAAGGTGTTGCGGCGGATGGCGCCGCCTTCAGGCGCGGTGAAGATCAGGCCGTCGGGTCCGGGCGGGTGGTCGGCGAGGTGTTGGTTGATGACGTGGGGGAGCCATGACGGCACGGTGACGGTGCGGCGGGCGGCGGCGGTCTTGGGTTGCCCGAAGCGGAGGTGGCCGCGGACTTCGGCGAGGGATCGTTCGATCCGGATGATGCGCTTGTCTGGCTGGTAGCGGTCGGTGTCGAGGGCGATGAGTTCCCCAATGCGGCAGCCCGTATACGCAGCGGTGATGACGAGGGCCGTGTATCTGGGGTGGATGGTGTCGGCGAGGCGGGTGATCTCTTCGGGTGAGAGGAACCGTTTCTCGGTCTGTTCGATCTTGGGCAGGGTGACGTCGCGGCAGGGGGTGCGGGCGATGAGGCCACCGTTGACGGCGTCGTTGAGGATCCGGCCCAGCAGTTGGTAGGCCTTGCGGATGGTGGCCGGGGCGTACCCGTCGGCGTCAAGGTCCGAAACCCATTCCTGGACGTCGAAGACACGGATGGCGCCGATCGGCATGTTGGCGAAGACGGGCAGGACGAGACTACGCAGATACGACTCGTCACGAGCCTTGGTCGAGTCGCGGCGGTTCACCCACCCGGCGGTCGCCTGCTCGGTGAACTCACCGAGTCGGATCCGTCCGGCCCTCGGGTCGATGTAGGTGCCGGCGAGTTTGCGGGCCTCGATGGTGGTGAGGAACCGTTCGGCGTCGATGCGGCGACCGAAGTTCTTCGAGTGCTGGCTGCCGGTCGGGTCGCGCCACCGGGCCTGCCACGACATGCGGCCGGTGCGGTGGACAACTCTACGGATCGACGCCACGAGCACCTCCTATCGCCGGATCGGGGATCGACCTCAACCACGACGATGCCGGATGACCCTCTCGCGAGAGTGTCAGCAGCCCTCCAACTCGACGGTCATCCACCAGAAACTCGACGTCGGCGGATTCGTGATCCGACGGTCCGAGAACGCTGTCCACGACAGGGATTGGAGGGTTCTTGACACTTTGGTGAGAGGGTTCTTGACACTCTGGTGAGAGGGTTGGCGTGTCTATTCCGTGGACATGGAGCACTCAACGCTCGTTGGCCTCAGTGGAGATTCCGTCGTCGATGACGGCCCCGTTGGTCCAGTTGGCGATTCATGGGCTGAAGAATCCGTCCGAGCCCTATCTGGGTCGGCCAGGACCCAGGCACGGGAACACTCTCCGCATCCAACTCACACCAAGATGCCACGGCAATCCCACGATCGAGAACCCCCGGAACACAATCGGAGCACCGCCAATGCCATCCACGACCGCAACGATCCGAAGAACGGCCATGACACCGGCCGCCTCGTCGCGAACGCGCGCAGACACCCCCAAATCACACACGCACGTGCAACAAGTTGCTGGGTGTCTACATGTAGACAGGTGAGGTGGTGATGGATCTCGAACGTGGCGTGTTGGCCAGGATCGACCGCAAGCTGCTCGCCGGTCTCGGACAGAATGAGGCGTACCGAATGGTCCGGCTCCCGGTATCAGCAGCGAAGTGGTCGACGTGGAAGCGGTATTGCGAGTCTGCCGGGGTCTCGATGGGTCGCGCCGTCGTGGCGTTGATCGACCGGGAAGTGGTCAGCGTCTTCGGTGATCACACCGGCGACGACCTGCCGGTGTTGGCGGAGCAGGCCGAGGCGGAGCTGACCAGACGCCAGGAGCAGGTTGCCCGCCGAGAGGAGACCATGTCGGGAGTCGAGGAACGGCTTCGGAGCTGGAACGAACACCTGCGCAGGTGGGAGGGCGAGCTCGAGACCCGAGAACGGCGTGTCGAGTTCGCATCAAAGATGCCTGCTCGGCCTGGAGAGGCGTCGATCAAGGTCGGTCGCAACGAACGATGCCCGTGCGGATCAGGAATGAAGTACAAGCACTGCCATGGCCTTGCCGGCCGCCGAACACAATGAATGTCCTATGTGGGCCGATCTGTCAAGGTGTTTTTGGGTTGGGTGGACAGGACTGGGTTGGGCCACGACTTCTGGTGGCAGCCTCCTATGAGGTCACACCGCCCTGGCGGATGGGCGGGTGAGGTCGACAGTTCATCATGAGGACAACACCGCGTGCGGGTGCGTCAGCCAGCTACTGGGTCAGACCCACCCACGGATCTCTCATGCGGCTCGTGGGAGATGTTTGATGGTTTGTCGGGAGACGCAGCGTTTCAGGCAGCGCATGATCTCGCGGGTGGAGAGGCCTTGTGCTCGGCGGCGCCACACGTAGTTGCGGATCTCGGTGTCGTGATTGACCGCGACGATCAGATAGCGCTGCCCACGCTTGGAGGAGATCTCATCGATCCCGATCCGCCGCAACCCGTCGAGACGATCAACAACCGCTTCGACGTCATTGTTGACCCGGGTGATGATCGACCCGATCGTCCGCCACGCGACCCGTAGCAGTTGACACGTCGCCGTCTTCGATGTGCGCACCGCAAGCCACGCCACCATCGCATCGAAGTCACGGGTATGTCCCACGTCGTGTCGCGCCCACGGAACCTGAATGACGGTCGGACCGTGCACACGACACCGGACCCGTGGAGCATCGGCTTCAATGAACACCCGGGTTGTGCCCGCATCGAGGCCACGCCAACGTCGCCGACCCGCCCCGCGGTCACAGCCCGCAGACCGGCGGCCGCACCTGCCGCACCGACTACACGATCACTAGGCCGTAGCTGATCGAGATCCGTCTCCGCATCGCCCTGACATGACCTGTAGGTTCGCTGACATGGTCATCCTGCATCCTCTGGCGTCGCCGCATCGAGCGGGCGCATACCGGTGACAAGGATGTAGACGGAGATGAGGAGGACCCAGCCGGGGAAGACGAGCGACACCCACAGGCTCAACGAGAGTGTGACAAGTAGTACGGTTGCCGCAGCGTACGTCACGATGGCCAGCCACCGCGGCATCGTTCGGGTCCGGACCCAGATGGTTCCGAGAGAGATCATGAATACCGACGCCATGCGCATCCCGTACGTGTTGGTCGACCGATACATCAGGTCACGAGCGAAGCGGTAGACGTTGCTGTCGCCGATCTCGTCGGGACGAGTCCCGTATGACGCCAGCATTGCCGACGCGATGGCCGCCGAGACGAACATGAGGGCCACGAACAACAGTCCGCTCCCGAAGAACACGGTCGAGAAGAACTGGTCCTCACTCCTCCCGATTCGGTCGCGGACCACGCCCATGAACCACAGGAACGCGATGCCTGCGAAAGAGATGAGGCCGAGCGCCCCGGCGACGGTGGCCGCGTTCTCCTCGATCCATTCCCCATTGTCGGTCGGAGCGGCAGGAATAGCGAGCCGGAGCATCACGTACGACGTCCCAAGCAGGAGGGCAAACACAATCCCAGCGACGGCCGCCGCTCGGGGTGTACGCAATCGGGCTGGGTCAATGCTCGACTCGCCTGCCATGTTCCTTGCTACCTCATCCGTCGACCGGTCGGCCGGACCTCTCGGTAGAACGTCACGTCGCTGCGGTCCCGGGGAGCAGTTCGAACAGCAGGTTGAACTCCACCAGTGATGCCAGCATCGTCTGGAGGCCGCTGAGATCACCATCCACGTCGCTGGCGCCTGATGCGATCAGCTCCTCGAATGAGCGCTGGCCGAGCATCACCTGTTCGAAGTCGGCACGATCGACGACGATCGTGACCGTGGCGTCGTCGGATTGGAAGCCCATCTGGGTGGTCAGCGTCGCATTGGAAAGCTCAACCACGAGTTCTTCCCCGCTGTCGGGATGACGGATGTTGGCGACGAAAGCGACATCCTCGACCTTGGAGCCGTCCATCCGGATGGCGAGATAATCGAAGAACATCTCGGTGGTGAGCGCACGCAGTACGTCGGGGGACGACACGGCCGGCACGGTTCCTTCGGGGATGCCGGTGCGCAGCTCGAGGGCAGCAGCGAGGAAGCTGTTCCGTACGCTTGGGCTTTCCTGCTGGTAGCCGAGCTGTTCGAAGACGTCGGCGAGCAGCTGCTTGGCATCGACATTGTCGGGCTCGGCATACACGAGCTTGTTGAGAATCTCCTGCGCTTCCCGGTACCGGCCCTCATCGTGGAGCGCCCGACCCTTCGTCAGGATCGGCTCGGAACCACCCATCATCTCGACGTAGAGCGGGGCCGAATCCCTCGGCGACAGTGGGATCAAGGTCGCGGGATTGGCGTCCCAATACCCGAGGTACCGGTTGATCACGGCGCGCGAGTTGTGTTCCTCTGAGCCGTGATAGGAATGCGCCGGCCACTGCTTCGTGAGTGATTCGGGTTGGCGGTACACGTTGTGGATCTCGTTGATCGTCACGCCCTGGTTGGCGAGATGCAGCACGTGGTTGTTGAGATGCGCGTAGGCATCGCGCTGGGTGCGCATCACCTCCTGGATCCGGTCGTTCCCCCACCGGGGCCAACTGTGGGAGGCAAACATCACATCTGCCTCCTTTCCGAAGAGATGGAGTGCCTCACCAATCTTCTTCGACCATACGAGCGCATCGCGCACGAGCGCTCCACGCAACGTGTAGATGTTGTGGATGGTGCCGACGATGTTCTCTGCGGCCCAGAACGCCTTCTTGTCTGGTAGGTAGGTGTTCATCTCGGCGGGCGCCTCGGTGCCCGGCGTGTTGTGGAAAACCATTGGGATGCCGTCGACCGTGTGGTGCTCGACATCGTCGGTGATCACGAGCGAAGGTTGGACCAGGCTCGGTCGCCCTGCGGCGGTGTTCTTGCCGATCGCCTGGTCGACGTGACCGTACGGGTTGGCAGGCATGAGCCCGCCGTACTGGAAGAAGGCACGCCGGAGCATCGCATTCCCGGCGTACACGTTCTCTGCGACGGCATGCTCCATGAAGCCCTCGGGGACGATGACGGGTACTGTCCCGGCCCGAACATCGACCTCGTCAATGAGTCCGCGCACGCCGCCGAAGTGGTCGATGTGCGAGTGCGAATGGATCACCGCGCTGACCGGCAGATCCTCCACGTGTTGCCTGACGAGGGCGTGAGCAGCCCTCGCCGTCTCGACGGTCGTGCCGGTGTCGAATACGACCCATCCCGTCGCTCCCCGCACAAACGTGAGGTTGGCGAGATCGAATCCGCGAACCTGATAGATGCCCTCCATCACCTCATAGACGCCATAGGCCATGTTGAGGATCGCCTGGCGCTGCAGCGAAGGATGGATCGAGTCGAAGTCCTCACCCTCGAGCAGAAACTCGTAGCGGCCCATGTCCCACGCCACATTGCCAGCGTCGGCCATGATCTTGTCGTAGTCGGGTCTCGCGATGAATCCCCGCCGGGCCTCCTCGAAATCGCGGTCGTCGTCGAAAGGCAGGCGGCGACGTTGCTCCTCCTGAAATGCGCGAGTGAACGCGGACGGCTCCCTACCGTTTGGGTGGAAATGGGCATACTCCGACATACTGCTCCTATGGGAATGCGGGAATCTCAGGGCGACAGTAATCCACAGCGAGGCCCCACACAACGCTACGCAACAGGCCCGGAGCGAACCAGGTGATGTCCAGACTCAGTAGGTGGTGGGCGGGGATCAAGCCCCGGCGGGGAACCCTGAGGGGTTCCGCGATCGCAGCCGCACCACGCACCGCCGCGGCGGTCCCTGATGGGATGGCCGCAGCTGCCCTCGTGGGCGTGAATCCGATCCACGGACTCTACGCCAGCTTCGCCGGGCCGATCGTCGGGGGCTTGACGGCGAGCACGAAGCTGATGGTGATCACGACCACCAGCGCTGCATCGCTGGCCGCGTACTCGGCCCTCCAGGGTGTTCCGCCCGACGCTCGCCTGTCGTCGCTGTTCCTCATGACGAGCCTTGCCGGCGTGATGATGGTGCTCGCGGGGTTCCTCGGGCTGGGACGTTTCGTGGCATTCGTGTCCCACTCCGTGATGACCGGGTTTCTCACCGGCGTTGCCGTGTCCATCCTGTTGGGCCAGATCCCTGGTCTCGTCGGCGCCACCGTCGAGGCCTCCGGTCCGATCGAGAGCGCTGCACGCGCCGTGTTCGACCTCCAGGGCATCGATGTCCCCAGCCTGGTCATCGGAATCACGGCCCTGCTGGTCCTCGTACTCCTCCCGGTGACGCCCCTGTCGCGGTATGCGGCGCTGATCGCCCTTATCGTCCCCTCCGCCATCGTCGTGACTGTTCCGTACTTCGACAGCGTGCTACAAGTCGGCGACGTCGGCGAGATCGTTCGAGGACTACCAGTCCCGGCCCTGCCTCCGTTCCGCCTCTTCAACCTCGAGCTACTCGCCGGCGCATTCGCCGTTGCGGTGATCGTGTTGGTGCAAGGGGCCGGCGTTGCTCAGACGTACCCGAATCCCGACCGATCCCGGTCTGATCAGAACACCGACTTCATGGCCCAGGGCTGGTCCAACATCGCCGTCGGGGTGTTCCGGGGCACGCCCGTCGGCGGTTCCGTGAGCCAGACCGCCCTCAACGTCTCCGCAGGCGCTGTCGGGCGGTGGGCGGCCATCATTTCGGGGGTGTTCATGCTCCTGGTGCTGGTCGCCTTCTCCGACCTCGCCGAACAGGTCGCGATGCCGACACTCGCGGCAATCCTGATCATCGCATCGGTCAGTGCCATCCGTCCCGGTCAGATCGGTGCAGTGTGGCGATCCGGGGGGCGATCGCAGGTTGGCATGACGACCACGTTCATCGCCACGCTCGTCCTGCCGGTGGCCGCCGCCGTCGGAATCGGCGTGGCACTCTCGCTGCTACTGGCCGTCGACAGGGAGGCCAAGGACGTCAGGCTCGTGTCGTTGAGCGAAGGCGACGACGGAGCGATGGTCGAGCAACCGGTGCCCTCGTCGCTTGCATCCGAGGCCGTGACGGTGCTCAACCTCTACGGCAGCCTGTTCTATGCAGGTGCCCGCACGTTGGAGAACGACCTGCCTCAGCCCGGGAATGCCGACAAGCCCGTCGTGGTCCTCCGGATCCGGGGCAAGAGCGTGATCGGGGCAACGGCGTTCTCCGTCCTCTCAGCGTATGCCGAGGACCTGTCCAAACGCGGCGGCCGCCTCTATCTCAGCGGGGTGGACAAAGACCTGATCGATCAGTTTGAGAGCTCCGGGCGGATCGATTCGGGCGGCACGTTCCACTTTGTCGAAGCCACGCCGACGATCGGCGAGTCGACTCGTGCCGCGATCGAGGAGGCATCGGCGTTCCTACTCTCGGCTCCGGCCGAGCCACCACCACAGCAGGACGGCGATCCTTGGGTGAAGCGAATGGTGGGTGGCATCGCGGACCTGTTTGGAGATGGCCCGACCGACGACGACGAGTGACATGCGGGGCCGGTTCGAGACGACTGCGCCGGTGACGGGTACATTGTCTGCCAGAGAAGGGCGCGCCGTGACAATGCCGCGACGGTCGTCCCCCCTGCTGCTCGTCGCCCTGCCCTGGTCGTTGTTGCCGCGGCCGTGAAGTTCCCCCCGCTCGGGGGGTTTCTGATCCCAGGGTTCGTCTTGCACGCCTTCGGCATGGAATCGTCCGACACCATCGATTGGGTCGTCGATGTCGGCACCCTGCTCCTGCTCGTCGGGGTGGGGCTCAAGCTGCAGCTCAAGACCCTCACCAGGCCGGCAGTGTGGGTGGCGACCTCGCCGTTCAGGTCGGGGCAATGCCCGCATAGGGCCTGACCTTCCTCGGTGTCGGCGGCCTGGTCCTGCCGCTCAGACGTATCTCGGTATTCCCAGGATGCGCGCGGCAAGGTCCCTGAGATCGGCTCGGGACGGCGCTGGTACGACACACCAAACAAGCTACTGAACTAGCTTCTAGCTCCCTGGCGGAGGAACTCCAGACCTTGGGCGGTCGTCTCAGCACCGGCTTGGCGGGCTGGGGCCGCGACCACACCGCGTCCACATTACAGTGAAAGACACTGAGATCTGGCGCGAAACGATGAGTCGTCAATAGGGTCTCTGACCGGGCGCTTCATCGTATCGCCCTGGTTGTGTGGGCGCGCGAGAACGCCATCAGAGACCCTTACAAGGCAGAGGTCGGCGGTTCGAGCCCGTCAACGCCCACGGTCGGGAGCCCTGGTGGTGGCTGAGGCTTCCTCGGCTAGTCCCCTTCCTTGGTCGCGGTGTCGGCTGCTTCGCGTCCACAGTGCGTCCACATCAGATGGCTCCCAGAGAGGTTCGCGGGTGTCGGAGGTGGCCGCAGACCTCGGCGGGCGACCGTTCGATACGTCACGTCGCTGCGGTCCCTGGGAGCAGTTCGAACAGCAGGTTGAACTCCACCAGCGATGCCAGCATCCTTTGGAGGCCGCGGAGATCACCATCCACGTCGCTGGCGCCTGATTCGATCAGTTCCTCGAATGAGCGCTCGCCGAGCATCACCTGTTCGAAGTCGGCACGATCGACGACGATCGTGACCGTGGCGTCGTCGGATTGGAAGCCCATCTGGGTGGTCAGCGTCGCATTGGAAAGCTCAACCACGAGTTCTTCCCCGCTGTCGGGATGACGGATGTTGGCGACGAAAGCGACATCCTCGACCTTGGAGCCGTCCATGCGGATGGCGAGATAGTCGAAGAACATCTCGGTGGTGAGCGCACGCAGTACGTCGGGGGACGACACGGCCGGCACGGTTCCTTCGGGGATGCCGGTGCGCAGCTCGAGGGCAGCAGCGAGGAAGCTGTTTCGTACGCTGGGGCTCTCCTGCTGGTAGCCGAGCTGTTCGAAGACGTCGGCGAGCAGCTGCTTGGCATCGACATTGTCGGGCTCGGCATACACGAGCTTGTTGAGAATCTCCTGCGCTTCCCGGTACCGGCCCTCGTCGTGGAGGGCCCGACCCTTCGTCAGGATCGGCTCGGGACCACCCATCATCTCGACGTAGAGCGGGGCCGAATCCCTGGGCGACAGTGGGATCAAGGTCGCGGGATTGGCGTCCCAATACCCGAGGTACCGGTTGATCACGGCGCGCGAGTTGTGTTCCTCTGAGCCGTGATAGGAATGCGCCGGCCACTGCTTCGTGAGTGATTCGGGTTGGCGGTACACGTTGTGGATCTCGTTGATCGTCACGCCCTGGTTGGCGAGATGAAGCACCTGGTTGTTGAGATGCGCGTAGGCATCGCGCTGGGTGCGCATCACCTCCTGGATCCGGTCGTTCCCCCACCGGGGCCAACTGTGGGAGGCAAACATCACATCTGCCTCCTTTCCGAAGAGATGGAGTGCCTCACCGATCTTCTTCGACCATACGAGTGCATCGCGCACGAGCGCTCCACGCAACGTGTAGATGTTGTGGATGGTGCCAACGATGTTCTCTGCGGCCCAGAACGCCTTCTTGTCTGGTAGGTAGGTGTTCATCTCGGCGGGCGCCTCGGTGCCCGGCGTGTTGTGGAAAACCATTGGGATGCCGTCGACGGTGTGGTGCTCGACATCGTCGGTGATCACGAGCGAAGGTTGGATCAGGCTCGGTCTCCCCGCCGCGGTGTTCTTGCCGATCGCCTGGTCGACGTGACCGTACGGGTTGGCAGGCATGAGCCCGCCGTACTGGAAGAAGGCACGCCGGAGCATCGCAGTCCCGGCGTACACGTTCTCTGCGACAGCATGCTCCATGAAGCCCTCGGGGACGATGACGGGTACTGTCCCGGCCCGAACATCGACCTCGTCAATGAGTCCGCGCACACCGCCGAAGTGGTCGATGTGCGAGTGCGAATGGATCACCGCGCTGACCGGCAGATCCTCCACGTGTTGCCTGACGAGGGCGTGAGCAGCCCTCGCCGTCTCGACGGTCGTGCCGGTGTCGAATACGATCCATCCCGTCGCTCCCCGCACAAACGTGAGGTTGGCGAGGTCGAATCCGCGAACCTGATAGATGCCGTCCATCACCTCATAGACGCCATAGGCCATGTTGAGGATCGCCTGGCGCTGCAGCGAAGGATGGATCGAGTCGAAGTCCTCACCCTCGAGCAGAAACTCGTAGCGGCCCATGTCCCACGCCACATTGCCAGCGTCGGCCATGATCTTGTCGTAGTCGGGTCTCGCGATGAACCCCCGCCGGGCCTCCTCGAAGTCGCGGTCGTCGTCGAACGGCAAGCGGCGACGTTGCTCCTCCTGAAGCGCGCGCGTGAACGCGGACGGCTCCCGACCATCCGAGTGGAAATGGGGATACTCCGACATGCTGCTCCTGTGGGAACGGGGGAATCTCAGGGCGACAGTAGTTCACGGCGGGGCCCCGGACAACGCTACCAAAGAGGGCCGGGAGCGAGTCCGGCAATGTCCAGACTCAGCAGGTGGTGGGCGGGGATCCGATCCACGGACTCACGCCACCTTCGTCGGCCGATCGTCGGGGCTTGACGGCGGGCACGAAGCCTATGGTGCTCGCGGGGTTCCTCGGGCTGGGACGGTTCGTGGCATCCGTTTCTCACTCAGCGATGACCGGGTTCCTCACCGGCGTTGGCGTGTCCATCCTGTTGGGCCAGCCAGATTCCCGGTCTCGTCGGCGCCGCCGTCGAAGCCTCGCCGCGTGGGGCCTCGGCCGAATCGCTCGTCATCCTTGGGTCATCGACCCGCCTTCGCACGACATCGGTCGCTGGTTCGATCCCGGCAGCGCCCGCCGCCAGGAAGCCCTGTGGTGCAGGAGCGGTAGACACGTACTGGTGCTGTCATGCGCTGCTTCGTTATTCAGGACGCCGGATCGGGTGCATCGCGGTCGGTGGGGTCTTCGTCGAGCACCTCGACTTCGACGCCCTCGACCATCTCGCTGGTTTCGTCTGCGGCTGACGGCGCCCGGGCGTCGGGTTCAGTCCTGTCGTCCGCTGGATCTGACTCGTGTGGACGCGACTCATTGGCCTTGAGCGGGGTGTCCCGGCCGGCGGCGCGCACACACTGCGAGATGCTGTGCCAGAAGCGACTCTCTTGATCGACCGCGTCAACGAAGCCCGACCGTTCGAGAACGTGTTCAACGCGGTGTAGTACCCGGGCGAGATAGATATTGATGTCGCGTTTCGCCAGCTCGTCGGCGAGGTGCTGCAAGACGTCTGCGCTCGTCGTGTCGAGTTGCGTCGTGGCCTCCAGGTCGAGCACGAGTGCCCGCGTATCGGGCCAGTTCTCGACCTCGGCCAGCAGCCGGTCCTCGATCGCCGTCGCATTCGCCCAGAACAGCGGCGCGTCGAGTCGTACGACCAGAACACCTGCAACCGGTAGGCGGTCGGGATGGCCACGAACTCGGCCCCACGCCGCCTTCTCCTCACTGATCTTGCCGAGGACTTCTATGCGCGGTGAACTTGAACGGTAGATGGTCGCCAGGAGGGACACAGCGATCGCAATACCCAGCCCGTAGAGCGGTCCGAACAACACGACGGACGCAGTACCCACAACGGCGGCGACGAAATCGGCGTTGCGGACGTGACGATACCGGCGAATCGCTGCCACATCCATCAGCCCCCACACTGCTGCGATAACGATGGCGCTGAGCACGGCCAACGGCAGCTCGGCAAAGAACCAGGTGAACGCGATCAGCACCGCGACAACGAGTCCGGCCGCGGTGATGCCCGTTACCTGACTCTGGCCCCCGGCCCGTTCAGCGGCCGCCGTCTTCGACAGGCTGCCGGCCACCGCCAGTCCCCCGGAAAAGCCTGCGGCAACGTTGGCGACGCCCATCCCGACCAACTCTCGTTCGGTTTCCACCCGGTAGCCGCCACGCGTCGCGAACAGCCGGGACGCGGCGAGTCCCTCGGCCAAGGCGACGAGAGCGAGTGACAGGCCACCAACAGCGACCGCTCCGAGATCGTGCACGGGGATAAAGGGCAGGCCGATCGGCGGCAAGCCGGCCGGAACGTCACCGACGACCGCGACACCGTTCGCTGTGAGATCGAAGAATCGCGACGCCGCAACGCCTGCGACGAGAACCACGAGGCCCCACGGGACCTGGGGTGAGATCTTCCGACCACCGAACAGCACGGCAAGCGCGATGCCACCGACGATGGCAGTCAGAACGTGGGTCTCGTCGATGCTCTGGATCGTGCGGACGAGTACACCGATCAGGTCGCCGGGCGGCTTGGGGACACCCAGAAGCGTGGGCAGTTCGCCGACGATGATCGTCACGGTTAGGCCAAAGACGAAGCCCGTCACGATTGGTTTCGACAGGAATTCGGCCAGCCACGCGATCCGCAGCAGGCCGATCGCGGCCAGGACGATCCCGGCAGCGATCGCCAGCGCGGATGTGATCGCGACCGCGTCTTGCGGGTTGTCGCGGGCGATGTCGGCGACCAACGATCCAGAGACGATCGCCACGGTGGACGCCGGGCCAACAATCAATTGCGGCGACGATCCCAATACCGCGTAGGCGAGGAGCGCAAGCGGAACGGCATACAACCCAACCTGCACCGGTACCCCGGCAATCCGGGCGTAGCCCAACGATTGCGGTACCAGGAGCGCCGCAACAACCGCCCCCGCCAACAGATCGCCGCGCAGTCGGCTTCGCGGATACTCCGGTAGCCACCGCATTGCGGGCACGACCCGCGCCACGGTCTCCCAACGCTCGCTCCGTGTCCTGGCACCGGTCAACAGCACCTCTCTGTTCGCTATCGCTCGCGATATCAGCCGCTCAGAACCCTACCCGAGCGATGGGTTCAGGTCCGGAACGGCATGGACGCCTCGACTCCGGGACGCGTATGGGAAGCGTTCTGTTGAGGACGCCGTGAATTGGTGAATGTCGATGAGTGGCATCATCCCCGGTCAGGGCGTGGTTTCGATCGTGTTCGCAGGCCACGGAGATCCCCTGAAACGCCCTTGCGAGGCACAGGTCGGCGGTTCGAGCCCGTCAACGCCCACCACCCGGATCCCATCGCGGTCACGGGAGAACCCAGTGATACCAAAGGTGTCCGGTGGTTCTCGGCTTTCTCTCGCTCCATCTCTCTGCAAGGAGGACTCTGATGACCGTGGTCCTATCCGTCCCGTTCACTGCGAGCACGGCGACGATGCTGCCCCACGCTGAGGAGATGCCGACGCCTTGCAGGACCTCCAATCGAGGCCATGTCACGGCCCGATAGGGTCCACTCCCAGCGTCGGCAATCCGGAGGTGGCGTGGTGACAGAGTTCGAACGGTGGGATGCTCTGGCCGCTGCCTTCGCCACGCTCGGCAGTCTCCACCGCGCATCACCCGACGAAGCATATCTGGCGGCGTTCGAGGAACACATCGATGAGTGGCCGATCTTCGAGACGGACGAAGCCCGCCTCGGCGTGGAGCGCATGCGGCGCTCACAGGAACTCGGCGAAGGCGCCGAGACCATCCGGCGCGATCACGACCTCCTGTACGGGGTGTCGGCCACCCCTCAGGTGGCGCCGTACGAATCGGTGCACCGGGGTGTCGATCATCTCGTCTTCGACACCCACACGCTCGATGTGCGCCGCGCCTATGAGACGCTCGGCCTCAGCGCACCGAACCTGCATCGGGAGCCCGATGACCACATCGGACTCGAGTTCGACTTCATGGCGCAGGCATTGGTGATGGCGCTCGACGTCATCGACGCTGGTCGTGATGCGCTCGCCGGGGTTGCGCGGTGGCGGCCGGCAACTAGCCGATGACCCCGTACGACTTGAGGGCGCACATCGTCACCACCACCAGGATCAGTACCAACAGGACCGGGACGATCCAGCACATCGCGGCATAGCCGCAACCGCAGCATCTGGTTGCTGTCTCTTCATCCATCTCGTCCTCCTGTCCCCGGCGATCTCTTGGTCCGCCTACCGCGGACGGTCGCCGCTATTCGATCGAGGCTCCATGATACGACGTGTGATCAGGCCCTTGGTCGCACCGCGTGTTTCGACCAAGGAACCTCTTAACGATCCGTGAACTCGGGTCCGAAACGTCGCAGAGGCGGTCGACTCCGGCTTCAATGGCGACGTGAACGAATCAGCACTCACCCCAATCATGCGCCGTCGGTCGGGATGGGCCGGCGTTGCCGGCGTCGCCGTCAGCCTCGGTCTCACCGAACTGTTCGCCGGATGGTCGACGGCCGTGCCGTCCGCGATCTCGGCGATCGGTGGCTTCGTCATCGACCTCTCACCGACGTGGCTCAAGAACTTCGCCATCTCCACGTTCGGCACGGCGGACAAAGCCGTGCTGGCGATCTCCATCGTCGGCGTCGCGCTGCTCATCGGTTGGGTCGCCGGGAAGGCATCCGCCCGTCGCCCGGTCGTCATGCTGCTCGCCTTCGCCGTAGCCGCGGTCGTGGGTATCGTCGCGCAACTCAATGAACCGGGCGCCGTGGCCGGTCTCGTGATCGCCGCAACGGTCTTCGCCATGGGAGCCGGATTGGCGACGTGGTACGGCATCACCGTGTGGAGTCGCCCGGCCGAGAGTGACGCGACAGAACAGGGACCTGCGGACCCCGGTCGACGGCGACTCATGGTGGGTGTGGCCGGTGCCGTCACCGTGTCGGCCATCACCATCTGGATCGGTCGGTCGATGATCAGGAGTCGCGCCGAGGCGCAACGGAGCGCCCTCGGACTCCCGGTCCCGGTTGAGCGGCAGGCGGACCCATCCGCCGCCAACGACTTTGCCCTGGATTCGCTGACCCCGATCGTTGTCCCCAACGACGAGTTCTACCGAATCGATACCGCACTGGTCGTCCCAGCGATCGACCCCGAGGAATGGACACTCACGATCAAGGGCATGGTCGCCCGCGAAGTCGTTCTCACGTATGCGGACATCGTCGCGATGCCCCTCGTAGAGCGCTACGTGACGCTGTCGTGTGTCTCGAACAAGGTCGGTGGTGGACTGGTCGGCAACGCGCTCTGGACCGGCGTCTACCTCGAGGACCTGCTCAACCTGGCCGGGGTCGAGAGCGGTGCCGACCAGATCATCGCGCGGTCCACCGACGACTGGACGGCTGGAATCCCAACCGAGATCGCATTCGACGGACGAGACGCGCTGCTCGCCATCGGGATGAACCGTGAGGTGCTCCCGGCGGACCATGGTTTCCCGGCTCGTCTCGTTGTTCCGGGTCTCTACGGGTACGTCTCCGCGACGAAGTGGATCAAGGAACTCGAGTTGACTACCTGGGACGCCTTCGACGGCTACTGGGTCCCGCGCGGATGGGCCAAGGAAGCCCCGATCAAGACGCAGTCGCGGATCGACCGCCCCAGGAACAATGCGAGGATCGAAGCCGGTGAGTACACGCTCGGCGGTGTCGCCTGGTCGCCCACGAACGGTATCGAGCGGGTCGAGGTGCAGGTTGACGACGGTCCATGGACCGAGGCTGAGCTCAGCGCACCGCTCTCGAACGATGCCTGGCTGCAGTGGATGCTCCCGACCGAGATGGCAGCCGGGGAGCACCAAGTCAGGGTCCGGGCCACCGACCGTACCGGCTACACGCAGTCGGAGGATGAGGTGCCACCGGCCCCCAACGGTGCCGAGGGTTGGCACACCATCACGATCGCTGCCGAATCCGCCTAGGCCGCTCGTCGGGCGAACGACCCGCGCCTCGCCGACGTAGGATGGTCTCCCTACTGAGGAGGGCTGTGTGAAGCGTATCGTGGTGACCGGGGGGAGTGGCAAAGCGGGACGGGCCGTCGTTGCCGATCTCGGGGAGCATGGGTTCGATGTGACATCCGTTGATGTCGCAGCATCGCTGCATCCCGACGATCCGACGCTGGTCGCCGACCTCACCGATCTGGGACAGACGATCGAGTCGCTGCGCGGCGCCGACGCCGTGGTGCACCTGGCGGCCATACCAGCGCCGAACGTCCTGCCAGAAGGTGAGACGTTTCGCGTCAACATGATGTCGACCTACAACGTCTTCTCGGCAGCGACCCAACTCAGCCTTGAACGGGTGGTGTGGGCCTCGTCGGAGACGCTCATCGGGATCCCGTTCGAACGGGAGATGCCCGCATACGCACCGATCGACGAGGACTCACCCCGCCTCCCCGAGTTCCACTACGCGCTCTCGAAGCTCGCTGGTGAGGTCATCGCCGAGCAGTTCAACCGATGGTCGGGAATCCCGTTCATTGCGCTGCGGATCTCGAACATCATGGAGGAGTGGGAGTACTCGGCCCGATTCCCCGGATTCTGGGACGACCCGACGATCCGGGCGTGGAACCTCTGGGGCTATGTCGACGCGAGGGACGTTGCCCAGGCCGTCCGGCTGTCGCTCGGTGCCGACCTGTCCGGGGCGGAACCGTTCCTGGTGGCGGCGTCCGACACCTGCATGGCTCGCGAGAGCCTCGACTTGATGGCTGAGGTCTACCCGGACGTTCCGATCAACGGCACCGTTGAGGGTCATCAGACGCTGCTCTCGATCGAGAAGGCACGCGCGATTCTCGGCTACGAGCCTCGGCACCGCTGGCGCGACTACGTCTAGGAGTCTTCGGTCGGCGTCAAGGCATCCGCGATGCTGCTAGCCCAACTCGCGATCGCATCCCAATCGCGAAAGTCGCCGTCGGCGGCACGCACCGCAATCATGATCGCTCGCTCGCCGAAGCCGAGTTCGTTCTTGTCGATTTTGCCGGCGAAGACCCTGTGCTCGACCGGTGACATCTCCGCGACGATCTTCGCCACATCCACTGGATCCTCATCCGGTTTCGGGGGATCGCCGAGAGGGCCGCTCGAGAAAAGCCACGCCGGTGGCGCCGGATCGCAGGCAGCGACGCGGTCGGCCAGTGCCTTGGCATCCTTCAACCAGTGCCCCGCATAGACGCCGCTTCCCAGAACGACGGCTCCGTATTCGTCCAGATCGCCGACGCGATCGGGAGGTGCAACGGTGACGACAAATCCGCGATCCCGGATGGTCGCTCCAATGCGATCGGCGATCTCGGCGGTGGCGCCGTGCTTCGAGCCTGCTGATACGAGAACCTGCATATCACCCGTTCCCTTGCTCGCTTGGTTGCACACGGGAGCGTACGCATTCTGACCGAACGCGTCCAGACCGCCCGGCCTGCGACGCCGTGCGATACAGTGACCACATGGAACCCATCACACCAGTCGAGTGGGTCGAGAACCCAAGGGCAAGGACCATCACGTCGAGCGAGGCCGTCGCGGAGTTCCTCCCTCGGGAAGTGTTCGAGCAGACCCGAAACTTCCACCGGCAGATCCCCGGATATCAGATCAGTCCACTGCGCAACCTTTCGAACCTCGCCGCGATGGTGGGTGTCGGCGGCATCTGGGTGAAGGACGAGTCCCAGCGACTGAGCCTGAATTCTTTCAAGGTGCTCGGCGGATCGTTCGCGATCTACAGCTTCATCAAGTCAATGCTCGGACTCGAGGGCAAGTCGCTGTCGTTCGGCGAACTGATCTCGGACGAGACCCGGGCGAAATTGGGTGACCTCACGTTCGCCACCGCAACCGACGGCAACCACGGCCGCGGCGTCGCGTGGGCCGCCGACAAGCTCAACTGCCGCGCCGTCATCTACGTCCACAAGGACACGTCGCGGGCCAGGATCGATGCCATCGCCGGCTACGGCGCGGATGTGCGTGTGGTCGATGGAACCTACGACGATGCCGTCCGTCAGGCCAGTGCCGACGCCGACGCGAACGGTTGGCAGGTCATCTCGGACACATCGTGGGAGGGTTACCAGGACATCCCGAAGTGGGTCATGCAGGGCTACACGACGATGCTGTCGGAAGCGCAGGAACAACTTGCGGGCCAGGGCATGGTCAAGCCAACCCACGTCTTCGTTCAGGGAGGCGTCGGAGCGCTCGCTGCAGCGACCATTGGCTTCTACGCCTCGCGATTCGGGGTGGACCGGCCAACGAGCGTGGTCGTGGAACCCGTCAACGCGGAGTGCTTGCTCGAGTCCGCTCGCATCGGTGACGGAGCACCTCACTCGGTGGAGGGCGATCTCCAGACCATCATGGCCGGCCTCGCGTGTGGCGAACCGAGTCCGCTCGCATGGCGTGTCCTCTGGGATACAGTCGATGCGTTCCTTGCATGCCCCGACTACGTGGCAGCAAAGGGGATGCGCGTCTATGCCACGCCGCTCTCCGGCGACCCGTTTGTCGTGAGTGGAGAATCGGGCGCCGTCACGCTGGGGGCGCTCATGTTCGTGACCGAGTATCCGGAATTCGCACCCTTGAAGGAGTACCTCGGCATCGGACCTGACTCTCAGATCCTTCTGATCAACTCGGAGGGCAATACCGACCCGGACGAGTTCCGTCGCGTGGTCTGGGAAGGTGCGAATTCGATCCCGGAGCAGTACCGATGGGCCGCAGGCGCCTAGGAGTTGACGACGGCCGAGACCAGCTTCGCGATCTCGACGATGGTCGCGATAGCGAGTGCGATGATCAGAAACACGATGAGCACCTTGGAGAGAGACTCCCAATCGAACGAATACGGTGAGAAGTCGAACGGGAAGACCCGGAACGTGAGCGCAAGGACGGCGACACTGGTCAGATTGAGAATGATCTGGCCGGTCGAGCGGATCCACGCGGCGTCGTAGAGGATCCAGATCGTGTTGACGACAATGCTGGCGATGAGCGAGGCGTTGACGATCGGCAGGAGTTGGTCGAAATCTGTCGTGAGAAACGGCACGATGTCCCACGCGAGGAGGTTGTTGACCACGAACAGGATGCCGGCGCTGATCGCGATTCCGACGAGGTACCCCAGACGCCGTACTCCAACCGGAGTGACATTCACCTGGCTCTGACGTGCCGACGTCATCGTCCGAACCCCCTTGCACAGAACGATTTGTGCTGTGTACATCCTATCGACCGCGGCGACGAGGAACCAAAGGAGAACCTGCACCGATCGGCGGTGACTCTCCAGCCGAGCTCGGTCAGGTTCAGAAACCGCTGAATCCGCCCCGAGATTGTGCCGACCATAGAACCTCAGAGGTCGCGTAGGTCGCGGCGTGCCGACGGTGAACAGGACACAGCCATGCAGTGGAAGACAGCGGGGAGTCTGGTGGCAATCGCACCGTGCGCGTGTCACTCGGCTCGCACTCGCTCCGGTCGGGGTGTTCGCCGTCAACCCCATGCGGGCCACGGAGAGTGGCAATTGGTTCGATCGACCCATTCACGCTGGGGCGGTTCCGCGGTAGATTCACGGTGAGTTCGGAGGAACTGATGAACGCAGCAATACATCGCATCTGGATCAGAGTGGTCGACGAGCGTGGCGCCAGCATGGTTGAGTACGCCTTGTTGATCGCCCTGATCGCCATCACGGCACTGATCGCCGTTGCGTTCTTCGGGACCCGAGTGAGCGATAGCTTCAACGGCAGCACGACCGAGATGTTCTCGTAGCCGCGCAACGCCACTCGCCTCCCCCGTCCACGATCCCGATCCGCCGGCCTGTCTAGTCCGGCGTTGCTGTGTCCTTCGCCTCGACGTCGAGGCCGATCGGGCAAGCGATACCGGTCGGTTGCATCCCGCAGTAGCCCTCGGCCGCGATCGGATGTGCCGGAGGGGCGACCTCGCCGAAGTAGAACTCGTCGGGATCGATGCCGCCCCGCGCCAGGTTGCGGGCCAAGTATTGCTGGTGGTACTCCTCGGCGTAGAAGAAGTCCGAGGCAGGTCTGATTTCGGTGGTGATGACGCCGAAGCCCGCCGCTGCAAGGTCCGCTGCATACCGATCGCGCGAGGCCAGCGCCTCGCGTTGCTGCTCCTCGGTGGTGGTGTAGATCGCGGATCGGTACTGCGAACCGCGGTCCGGTCCCTGGCGCATGCCCTGTGTCGGATCATGGGCCTCCCAGAAGCGCTTGAGGAGGAGTTCGAGAGAAACGACCTTGGGGTCGAATACGACGAGAACAGCCTCGGTATGCCCGGTCCGTCCCGAACACACGTCTTCGTAGGTGGGGTTGGCGGTGGTCCCGCCGGCGTAGCCGACCGCGGTCGTGAACACGCCGTCGACGAGCCAGAACTGACGCTCGGCGCCCCAGAAGCACCCCATTCCGAAGTAGATGGTCTCGAGACCATCCGGGAACGGTCTCTTCGTCGGCGCACCGGTGACGAAATGGGTTCCGCTGACCTCGATCGAAGACTCTCGATCGGGGAGGGTTCGGCTGTTGTTCGGGCCGTTGGTGTTGCGTGATCTCCACATGATTGTTGCAACGCTACCGAGGACAATTTCCTTCCGCCTCGGTCGCCGGCTGCTCGATGCTAGCTCTAGCTACCGGATATGCGTACAATTGCAAGCATGATGTCAACGTCCATCAACGAGGAGACCCCTTCCGGCTACCCGGAGCACTTGAGCGGATCGCTCGAACTCAGCGACGGGCGCACGGTGTGGATTCGAGCGATCCTTCCATCCGACGTCGACGATCTCGCTCATGCCATCGAGACCGCCGATCGCGAAACTCTGCTCCATCGGTTCTTTACAGCAGCTCCCCACATCACGGACCGGCAAATCCACTATCTGGCTGAGGTGGACTATCGGCGTCGCTTGGCACTCATCGCCAGGGACGCCAACGGCAAGGGTGTAGCGGTTGCACGATACGAGTGCCATCCCGACAGCTGCAACGCCGAAGTCGCGGTGGCGGTCGATCCCGAGTGGCGCGGCCTCGGAATTGCCACCGAACTCCTCCGCCGTCTCGAGAACCCGGCGCGAGTGAACGGTTTCAAGGCGTTCGACGCCGTCTACCTTCCGGACAACCATGCGGTGGCTCGCGTGTTCGAACACCTCGACTACGACCCTGCCCGCATCGAGGACGGCGTCGCAACCGTTTCGAAGTCGCTCGTGGGGTAGAGAGGCGGGATGCGAATCTCGCGCGCTCCGAACGCGGTACCCTGAAGTATCCGGAGGAGTCCGGGAATCGATCGAACGTGGCGAACGCGCGATCCGCCAGTGGAAGGAACCCGAATGGAGCCCGTGAGGAGTCTGCACGACCTCCTCGAGTTGCAGGACGTCGACTCGCAGATCGATCGCCTGATCGATCAGCGGCAGAGCCTTCCGGAGCTCAGCGACTACCGCTCGGCCCACCAGGCGACGGTACGGCTCGCCGGGGAACGCGACACGACCGCCGAACGGCTCCGCGAAGTCGAACTCGCTATTGATAAGACCTCCGGCGAACTTGAGATCACCCAGCAGAAGGCGGGCGCAGAAGAGATGCGTCTCTACGCCGGCGGTATCAGTGCGAGAGACGCCGACTACCTCCGGCGCGAGGTTGAACTCCTCAAAGCCAAGATCAGCACGATGGAAGACGAGATCCTCGAACTCATGGAGTCGCGGGAAGAAGTCGAGGGAGACCTCGCTCGTCTGAACGGTGAGCTGAGCGTCGAGACCGAACACAAGGCGACGCTCGAAGCCGGCATTCGCGAGTCCTGGCGGGTGATCGACGCCGAACTAGCGGTGAAGGAGCGGCGCAAGAACGAGGTCGTGCCGCTCATCGACGAGGATCTCGTCATTCTCTACGAGGATCTCCGCGAGGCGGCCGATGGGCGGCGCGCGGTTGGTGCGCTCTCCGGCGGTGTCTGTGGCGCGTGTCACCTGATGCTCTCGGGCGCCGAAGAGGCCGAAGCCCGGCGCCAGGATCCGCCGCGTTGCGTCCACTGTCGGGCCATCCTCGTTCCGTAGTCCTCGATGCTCTTCTGGCACGTAGGGGGGACGATTGCATTCATTCGGTACGCCTTCCGCGACGAAGCGATGGATCTGCGGTTCCTCGCCTTCGGCGCAATCCTCCCCGACCTGATCGATACGCCGATCGGCCTTGCCCTCTGGTCCTCCTTTCGCAGCGTGAGGCTGGCATCGCACACCATCCTCTTCGCGACGGTGCTGCTGGTGCTCGTCATGGTTGCGACCCGTCGGGGACGGCCACGGAAGCGATGGATGCCGCTCGCTATTGGCGTCCTGATCCACCTGGTGCTCGATGGCATGTGGAGGTCCCCGGAGACGTTGTGGTGGCCATTTCTCGGATGGGACTTCGATGCCACGAGCTACCAGACGGCGTTGGCGTACCTCGAGTGGCTGTTGACCGACGTGCGAACCTGGGGTCTCGAGGCCGTTGGGCTCGTCTACCTGGCCGTCCTCGCACGCCGCTCGCATCTCGGTGACCCGGACGCGAGACAGACGTTGATCAGGACGGGTCGGGTGTCGGCTCGGATCGGTCGTTGACGCGCCAGGCGTGCCACGCCATGCGCACGGCGAGCACGATCAGGAAGATTCCGAACAACCGTCGGAGCAGGTCTGCGTCGAGTTGCAGCGCCGCCTGCGCACCAACGACCGCCCCGGCGATTCCTGCAAGACCGATGGGGATCGCAAGCCGCCACCGGACGTTTCCCATCCGGGAATGCGCAAGAGTTGCCATGATCGCCGTTGGGAGGATGACGGCGAGCGACGTGCCCTGGGCGACGTGCTGGTCGAATCCGAAGATGACAACGAGCACAGGAACGAAGACGATTCCGCCGCCAAGACCGAGGGCTGCAGCGACGACTCCTGCGGCGAGTCCGAGAACGACGAGTCCAGCGATCTCCAGCATGGTCAGAGCACCATCCTGATCCCGGCGATCGCGAGGACCAGAGCGAAGGCGATAGCCAGCAGGCGCTCGTTGATCCGTTCCGCGATCCACGCACCGATCCACGCACCGACAACAGATCCGATGAGGATCAGTCCAGCAGCGCGCCAATCGACGCTGCCGCTGATGCCGAACGTGACCATCGCGGCGGCGGACGAGGCAACGATCGTGGCCGTCGACGTACCGGACGCCTCTCGCTGCGTGAGCGCCATCCAGAGGACCAGCCCCGGCACCACGATGACGCCGCCGCCGACACCGAACAGGCCGGCAACGATGCCTGCAACCGCGCCGAGCGCGACGGCTTTGAGGAGGGCGCTGCTCACGGGGAGTCAAGGTAGTCGGTCTCGCCGGTGTGACCGTCGCTCGCCCTAGATGGGTACCGTCGTTAGCCTCCCCGGTCATGAAGACATACGTCTCGATCCTGGTGGTTCTGGCGACCGTTGCTGCCGGGTGCGGTGCATCCGAGGACGACTCGGAGTCGTCGCCTCCCGCGGTTGTCGCCGGCTGGGCCGAGGCGGTTGACACCCGGGACTTCGAAGCGGCGACGGAAGCTGTCTATGAGCCATCGATGGTGATCGTGCTCGCCGCCGAGAACGCTCTCC
Source organism: uncultured Actinomycetota bacterium (assembly GCA_963836085.1). Lineage (GTDB taxonomy): Bacteria > Actinomycetota > Acidimicrobiia > Spongiisociales > UBA5794 > JAHEEL01. The sequence continues at coordinate 216,688 of CAWIHT010000015.1, read as the reverse complement.
CCGCCTCGGACACCGCCGCGATGCTCAACGATGGGATCACCCCTGCGGCGGGTGCTGCCTACTGGTCCTCATTTCGCGACGGCTTCGACGCGTTCGCCGGACGCCCGATCTCGACGCTCAACGTCGGCAGTTCGGCCGAGGTCGAAGCGGGCGGCGTCAACTGGGCCGTCGTGGCAGTTGGCGTCCAGGAGGAGGCATCGGCGCCTACGTTCACCCGGGATGTCGACGGATGGGAGGTGGATCTCGTCGCAACCCTGGCAACGGGATTCGTCGAGCCGCTGCTCGCCTACCTCGAGGGTCTGCCCGACGACGAGGACGGAGCAGCGATCCGCGAGTCATACGAGACCGTCGTCGTCCCGGCCATGTGGGCGGCCATCGAAGCCGGCGGTCACGGCGACGACTTCGCCCGTCGGGCCCTCACGCTGATCGATGCTGCGACGCCCTAGGAGTCGAGCGCTCGCAACTCGGGCAGCACGTCCCTGCCGAGCATGGTGATGGTCGACTCCTGATCCAGAGACGTCGTCTGGAGCGTCACGACATCGGCGCCGACCTCGGTGATCAGGGGACGGTATGTCTCGACGTAGTCGTCCGGACTCGAGACGATGCTGTAAGACGCGAGGACCTCGCTCCGTTCGAGGTTGTCGGCACGCTGCCGCAGATCGGCCGGGTCGACAGCCTCGAGGCGCCCGGGGGCCCGCAGGCCACGCCACGCGCCGAGCGCCTGCCATGCCTCGTCGAGAGAGTCGGCACGCACCGTCCACCGGCTCGCGGCGATCGTCGGAGCGTCGCGGCCCGCCTCGGCGGCTGCGCTCATGGCCGGATCGATCACCCGCTCTCTCGTCAGTTCGGGGTCCCGGACTGAGGTGATGATGCCCTCGGCCTTTGTTGCGGCGAGCACGGCGGACTTCGGTCCGCCCGCTGCCATCCAAATCGGCAGATCCGAGATCGGGGGGCTGTACAGCTTCGCCCGGTCCGTGCGGTACCACTCGCCGTCGTACGTCAGCTTCTCGCCGTCGAGGAGGCGTCGCATGATGTCGAGTGCCTCGCTCATCCGTGCTGCGCGCTCCGCGTACTTCGGGAAGTCGTAGCCCAAGGGTCCTTCGTTGAGGTTCTCTCCGGTACCGACTCCGAGACGGAAGCGACCGCCCGAGAGTCGGTCGATCGTTGCTGCAGCCTGCGCCACGACCGCCGGGTGGTAGCGGAAGAGGGGAGTCGTCACCGCTGTGACCATCGCAACGCGATTGGTCGCCTGGGCGATCGCTCCGAGCGTCGTGAACGTGTACCCGGAGGCAGAGACGTCATCAACCCAAGGGTGGAAGTGCTCCGAGACCATTACCGCGTCGAATCCGGCCGCCTCGGCCAGCACCGCGTGCCGAACGAGATCCTCGGGCTGGAATTGCTCGTGTCCACAGAAATAGGCGAATTGCGTCATCGGGCCTCCTCTTCCGATTGGATCCTAGGTGCGGGTTCGTGTGTGTAACCTCGCGGCCGTCCGGCTGAGCGAATCTCTCGGCCCACAGAAGGGGAGGGTCATGTCAATCAACAAACTCGTCGCGGAACTGCTCGGCACCTACGTTCTCGTCCTCGGTGGTACTGCCTCCATCGTCGCGGCAGCCGCCGGTGGGGCACCGAGCAACATCCTGATCGTGGCGTTTGCGTTCGGTCTCGCGCTGATCGCCGGTCTGTACGCATTCGGCGAGGTCTCGGGCGGTCACTACAACCCGGCAGTCAGCCTGGCAATGGTGCTTGACGGGCGCCTCGATCCCTTGTCGATGGCAGGCTACTGGGCTGCTCAGATCGTCGGTGCGACGCTCGCGTCTCTGACGCTGCTTGTTGCGACGAGCGCGGAGACGGTAGCCAGCACGATGACGACGTTTGGCGCCGGTGTCGAGGCTTGGGAGGCGTTCCTGTTCGAGGTGGTGTTCACCGCCATCTTCCTCACCGTGATCCTCAAGGCTACGAAGAGTGCCAATTCGGCAACGACGGCCTTTCTCGGGATCGGCCTCACGCTCACGATGATCCACCTCGTCCTGATTCCGTTCACGGGCACATCGGTGAATCCGGTGCGCTCGCTCGGTCCGGCCATCGTTGGAGGCGTCTGGTCCGACCAGTGGGTCTACTGGATTGCGCCGCTCGTCGGCGCCGCTCTTGGCTGGGGCCTCCACAAGCTGGTGACGATGGACGAAGCCGAGTAGCGACACACCACCTTCAACACGCTGCGGGGTCGTCGCGGGGCGGCCCCTCAGCCGCGTGTTCTGGACTTCCGGGCCGGATAGGCCCCGAGGGCAACGACGCCGGCGGCGAACAGGATCGCGACCCACCACCTGAGCAGGCCTTCCTCCGGTACGAAACCGAGTACTACACCTGCCGAGATCGCGACCATCGTGGCGACGACGCCGAAGGCGAGGATCGGGATCGGGGGAGGGGGCCCGGTGCGGACCCGCTGCTCGTACCGCCCGAAGACCGCGATCACGGCGGCCAGGGCGATCGTGAGGACGGCGATCCAGATCGGACGCGCGAGCCACCATCCGCTCGTTAGCGGCTCGAGGCTGAAGCCGAACCCGATGCCGTATCCGATCAACACCACGATTGCCAGCGTCGGCAGGTGCCAGACGTAGACGGTCATCATGACGACGTGGAACGCCACCACGGCCGCCCATGGACGTTCGCAGTGCATCCAGCGCCGGGCCGCCGGCTCGGCGAGGCGAACGACCGCGTACTGGAGGAGCGCGAGGACGGCGAGCACTGCGGTCGGCGGAAGTGTGTTGTTCTCCGTTGCACCGGGGACACCGACCATCGAGACGGGGTAGGGGCCGGCCAGGGTGAGGAAGAGCAGGGCGCCGAAGGCGATCGGGATGCTGACGAGCAGGGGAGTGGCGGCCGGTCGTTCCGTCTCGGTGGCCCAGCGGTACCCGAGTTGGTGTGCGGTCAACCACACGAATCCGAAGTTCAGCCAACCGATCCAATCGAGGCCGGTTGCGTAGCGGGCGGCATCGGTGGCGAACGCCAGGCTGAGGCCGAACGCAACCGACCACCACCCGAGTCGTGCCCAGAGCCAGACCGTCGCAGGGACCGCCAGGATCACCAGCAGATAGACCGCGAGGAACCAGAGGGGAGTGACGACCGCGAAACTCCCCGCCCGGATCAGACGGTGGTCCACGCCGAGGAGACCGGCCCCCACCGATATCAGGGACCACACCGCGAGGAACGGCACGATCGGCGTCATCAACCTGCGGAACCGTGCAACGATCCACTCGCCCACCGAACGGTTCTTGCGCAACGCCGCGTGATAGGAGAGCCAGTTGGCGTAGCCGCCGACGATGAAGAACACCGGAATCACCTGAATGAACCAGGTCAGCCAATGGGTCCACTCGGCGAGTTCGAGAATGTTCGTGAACCGGAGACTGCCATCGGGTTCCACGTACACGGCCGAGGCGAGCCAGTGTCCGAGCACGACGATGGTGAGCGCTGCCGCTCGATAGAAGTCGATCGCCCGGTTCCGCGACGCCGGTGTCTGCGCTGCGAGGTCGCTGATGCGTGACATTGCAGGAGAGCCTACGACGGAGCGGAGCTGCGAGCTGCCAGAACCGGAAGCGCCCCCTTGCGGGGGCGCTTCCGGTTCGAGTCTGCGTGTAAGCCGGATCCTGTCGTGGACGGCCATCTATCTGGGATCAACATTGCTGTTGACCTCGCGCGGTCTACCCGAGACGTAGCGGGCGGGCCACCCTGTCTCTGCTCGACCTTGCTCCGGATGGGGTTTGCCGAGCCGACCCGGTCTCCCGAGCCGCTGGTGGTCTCTTACACCACCGTTTCACCCTTGCCTGTGCCCCGGAATGTGAGATTCCCTGGGCCATCGGCGGTCTGCTCTCTGCTGCACTGTCCGTCGGGTCACCCCGCCTGGGCGTTACCCAGCATCCTGCCCTGTGGAGTCCGGACTTTCCTCGGCCCGAGGGCCGCGGCCGCCTCGCGAACTCGCAGCACAAACGCTAGCGCCCGCATCACCGTTCCCGCACATGGAAGCGCCTCCGGGACGATCCCCGGAGGCGCTCTCGATATGGACGAGGGGCGAAGCCCTAGATGAACATCGTCTGGGCGCCGTCGATGATCTCCATGAAATCGCCGACGTTCAGCACGCCGTCGAGGCCATCGATCATGTCATCCTCGGTGAGGTTGAACATGTCCACCGACATCTTGCAGGCCCAGAGGTGGCAGCCCATGTCCTGAAGATGTGCCAGGAATGTCGGAATGTCCGGGATGTCGAGCTCGTCGAGCTGCTTCTTCATCTGCTTCGTGGCCATGGTCGTCATTCCCGGGAAGGGAGCGAGCGCCGCCGGCATGTGCGTCGCAGTGTTTCCAACGGGGGAGAACTTGAGGTTCCCCATCGTCTTCTTGTTGATCATGTCCATGCCCCAGAACGTGAAGAAGATATGCGTCTCGATACCTTGCTCCAGCGCGCCGCTGGCCATGATCAGGCCCGGGTAGGCCATGTCGAGGGAACCCTTCGAGCAGACAAAGGAGATCTTCCGCTCCGGGTCGTCGTCTCCAAAGTCGGGAACGATCGGTGCGTCGGTCATCGTGATCCTTTCTAGATGCAGCCCGCGGGCTTCGGTAGGCCGGAGACGTAGGACATCTTCCTGGCCGGCTTCTTCGGGAAGAGCTGGAACAACGATTTCGTGGGGATGCCCCCGACCGCCGTGACACGCCGCAGCGTCGCCGTCTCGCCCTGCTCCTGGTAGTCAGAGCGCAGGAAGGCGATGACCTTCCAGTGGTCGTCGTTCAGTTCTGCGATTCCGATGTTGGAGGCGAGCTCCTTCGCCAGGTCCTCGCTCCACTCGTCGTACTCGGTGAGGAAACCTTCCTCGTCGACGTGGACTTCCTGGCCGCCGATGGTCGTTACCGGCATCACGCACCTCCTTCAGGTGACTTCGTTGCTTGTTGCGCTTCGATGGTGGCCGCGGCCGTCTCGGTCTCCGAGGCGGAAACGACCTTGAACGTGTTGAGGGCTCGCGCCAGGCCCCGTCGTACTTCTGGATCGCGAATCTGGCCGGCGAGTGAGAGCAACCCGGGCGGCTCGGCGGGCTCGAGTTCCGCAGCGGCCTGCTGCCGCTGGACGGCGTCGAGCATCCTCTGAGCAACCGCGAGCATCTCCGGTTGTGTCAGGTTCTTGACGATGTCGAGCATCTGAACGACATTGTCGCCAAGCGCTTCGACGTCTTCCTTCGAGTACGCCTTGACGATCTTGTCCGCGATCCCGAGACCGGCCTGCGCAAATTCGAAGTAGCCCCGCTGCTCGAATTCCTCGAGCGTGGTGAGGATCTTTGTCACGGCCTCACCCGTCAACGGTCCGGCATCGTCAAGGAAATCCATGAGACTCTCGTAGCGAGCCATGCCATCCTCGATGTTCTTCGTATTGCGGAGGATCCGACGGAGGAGACGCAGCATGTCGTCCGGTTGCACCCATTCCTGGATGGACTCGAGTTCGTTGCTGGCGAGGATCATGGCCTCACCGGCGATCGGAGCGAGGTCGGTCCGGAGTTCGTCCCACTGCTGGCGACGCAGCCGCTGCTCCCGAAGCTCCTCAACGAGGAGATCCATCTGGCCTGCCATGACGTCGATCTTCTGCTCGAGTTCTGCGATCCGGTCGGTTGAGACGGTCGTCATCGCACCCCCTCGTCGATCTTCCCAGCCATGAGCATCTCATGTGGCAGCGGCAATTCCTTGCCGCGCAGGAGCATGTTCCAGTAGGTCCACTTGAAGATCATCTTGCCCCAGTGGTTCATCTCCGTCTCGCGCAGCAGCGTGAACGGGCCGATGCCGGGGAGCGGGTACTTCCCGGGGAGCGGTTCGGTTGTGTAGTTGAAGTCGATCAGGAGGCCCTTGCCGTGGCCGGATTCGATGAAGCAGTTCGCGTGACCATCGAACTCGAGCAGCATCGGCAGACCCTCGATGTGGCGAAGGAAGTTCTCCGTGAACACCTCGACCGCGAAGTGAGCGACCGAGCCCGCTTTCGAGGTCGGAAGGTCCGCGGCGTCACCGAGGGCGAAGACGTTGTCGTGGTCCTTCGAGAGGAAGTTCCCGCTGTCGACCGGCACGAAGTTGCTCTCATTGCCGAGACCCGAACGGGCGATGACATCGGCACCCATATTCAGGGGGATCGTCACGAGCAGGTCGTACTCGATCTCGCGCTCGTCGTAGGAGACGAGCTTCTTCTCGTCGGCATCGACCCGTTCCAGGTAGAAGTCGGGCTCGAGATTCACGTTCTTGTCTTCGAGCAGGTTCCCGAGGTGCTTCGCAGCGATCGGCTTCGTGAACGCAGCGTCGAGCGGCGTCACGTACGTGAGGTCCACCTTGTCCCTCAGCCCCTTGTCCTGGAAGTAGGCATCGGCCAGGAAGATGAACTCCAGTGGAGCGACCGGGCACTTGATCGGCATCTCGACGATATTGAGAACGAGCTTGCCGCCCTCCCAGAATCGGAGCGCCTCGGCGAGCGCCTTGGCGCCCTCGAGGGTGTAGAAGTCGTGGATCGTCTTGCCGTACTCGGGACCATCGAGGCCGGGCGTCTCGTCCGGACGGATCGACGTGCCGGTGGCGATGACGAGGTAGTCGTACTCCACGGTCGTTCCGTCTGCCAGTTTGACCTGGTCCTTGTCGGGTTCGATCAGGTCGATCTCTGCTTCGACATACGTCACGCCCGCCGGGATGAAGTCAAGCTTTGGCTTCACCACGTCGCTGGGCGTGTAGATCCCAAAGGGGATGAACAGGAATCCAGGCTGGTAGTAGTGCGTCGGTTCCTGGTCGATCATGGTGATCGTCCATTCGTCGGTGCTGAGCCGTGGCCGCAGCTTCGCGGCCACCATGGTGCCGGCGGTACCAGCGCCGAGAATCACCAGTCGTTTCACGTTGCGCTCCTTGTTTGGTCGCTCGTCCGTCGTTCTTCGGTTGCGATGTTGGAGAGATGTCTAGCGAGGACCGGGATGGCAGCCAGGAATCGTTCCTGTTCCTCGGGGTCGATGCGGTGGACGTCTTCGATGCTCTGTTCGATGATGGGGAGGGGCACGCGGGACTCGAGCGCGATCGCTTCGATCCGCTCCGGGGCAGGGGGCCATGCTGCGGGGGCGATGCCTCCCGAGATGACCATTCCGGAGAGTTCGTTCCCGATCCGGATGAACGCCCGGGTGCACAGGAATCCGAGGTGGCTCGGCCTGAGGCGGGGTTCGAAGTCGTACTGCCCGCCGAGGGCGTTCCACTCAGCGATGCAGCGATCGAGAGCGGCGGCCTCGCTCGAGACGGCGGCAAAGTAGCCGCACGGGTTGCTGATCTCGGTGATCGGGTTGCCGGTGATGTCGGTGACGATCACCATGACCCCGTAGAGATCGGCGAAGAGGTCGGCGACGTCCTGAGCGTGCGACGGTGTGCGGCCGCCCTGGGTGCCGTTGCTCGGACCTCCGAGGAACTCCTCGATCGCATCGGCCGGGAAACGCCACTGACGTCCGACTTTGATTGCGGGGAGTCGGCCGGACTCCGCCATGCGGTAGATCGTCGATCGGTCGACGCGGATCAGTTCCTGGACGTCACGGGCGGTCAGGTAGGACGGGGAGGCACCGACGGTCTGCATCAGCGCCCCTTCTCTGCATGTCCTGCATGTCGAATCTGCACAACGTGCATGTTATGCATCTCGTGCAGATGATCAAGCGGCGTATCAGGGCCGAAAGGCCCGTTTCGCGTTCAGCGGCCTACACCACGGCATTGCGTCGGTCGTCAAGACCGACGATCCAGCCGATGGGCAACTCCCAATGCCGGGAGCCGGACAGCATACGATCGAGGTAGGCGGGCGCCGGTACGAGTTCCGGTCCGGTCGGCCCGGTGGTCCGGTGGATCACAACGGGGTGCCTGCGGCCGGATCGATCGATCACGTCCGTCTCCTCGCGAATTCGCTCCTCGGTCGCCTCGACGCGGTCGAGGGCGTCGGCCTCCGTGTCTGGAACCGAGAAGACTGCTCCCCACACGGTCGAATCTGGATCCGGTACCACGGTCGGGAGTCCGCCCTTCCAACCATTGCCCTCCACGGAGAAGGACAGCGTGGCCTCTGCAAGATGCGCGACGAACTCGAACGTTGCCGACGGTGCGACGGCTCGAAGGTCGTCCGGCGCCAGGCGCGCGGTGTAGACGAAGTACAGCAAGAAAGCTCCTCCCCGGTGCTTGGATCCGAGTGTAGGTGGGGCCCGGGGGTCAGACCAGAGATTTGGGAACCCCGGGACCGACCCCGAGCGTCAAACCCCCGTAGCTGAAGAAGAAGGGGTTGATATGACCAACATGCTGGAATTTCCAACACTCGAGGGACCGATCCTCGACGAGCGCCCCTGGGCGGTCTACTCGGCCTGTCGCGATGCCGACGCCGAACTCTTCTTCGCCAAGACCCGAGCGAATGAACGGGCCGCGCTCGCCGTGTGCTCGACGTGCCCTGTTGTCGAGGAATGCCTCGAATTCGCTCTCGAGACGCGTGAGCGATTCGGCGTGTGGGGCGGGACGCACGAGCGAGATCGCCGGAAAATGCTTCGGCCGTAACGCCGGGGACGTGCCGACACGGTCCCGTACGACTACGTCGACCGTTCGCGGACGACCTTCGCAATGTCGAGGTGTTGCACGGTTCGGATGGCGGGGATCACCGAGAGCAACGCCACGAGAAGCATGGCCAGGGCGCTGAGTACCAGGGTCGTCCAGTTCATGTCGAGCCCGAACGTGAACATGTCCGACGAGTACGACTGCATGAATAGGGCCGCCGCGGCGTAGCCGACGATCAACCCGGGAACAATCCCGAGCGCCGTCAGCAGAAGGTTCTCGCCGGTGATCAGCGAAGCCAGCTTCCGTTGCGAGAGACCGTTGGCGCGCATCGTTGCGTACTCGCTCTCGCGCTCTGCGACGTTCACTGAGATGGTGTTGAAGATCAGGGCGAACGCCATGACTGCGCCAAATGCCAGCATGACGCCGACGAACATATAGAAGAACCCCAGGAATTCTTGGAACATGTCGTAGAGCGCACGCGAGTCGACAACTGCCACCACCGCGTCGACGTCTTCGAGTTCGTGGATGACAATGGCGCGGTCCGTGCCGTCGTCAAACACCGCCTTGACGTGCGTGATGGATGGACTCGCGAGCGCGGACGGAGGGATGGGTGTTTCGGCATCGCTGATTGCCCGCTCGAAGGTCTCGCGATCCATGTAGATGATCGTTCCGAGGGGCTCATCGACGAACCCAGCGATGGTGGTCGGAAAGGAGGTCCCGAGCGTCGGGAACGACAACTCGACGGTATCGCCCTCGGAGACACCGATCTCGTTCCGCAGTGACACACCGGCAAGGATGCCGCTCGACGGCAGGCGGCCGTCGGATGTGTCGAATCCGTGCACGGCGGTGTCGGCCTGATAGGCGTCGAGTTGCGATGCATAGGACCCGTCCGGCCCGCGGGCCGATACCGCGATGCTGACGACGGCCTCCGCCGTCGCCACGCCCGGCGTTTCAGAGACCCGCATCACGGCGTTGTCGTCAACCGTCGTACCGAAGATCACGTTCGCGTCCTCGATCGCGATCTCGTTGAAGTTGCGCTCGAGGATGTTGGCGACGGTATCGATCATGCCCCACGACGCGAGGATCAGCGTGAGGGCGAGGACGACGCCGAGGATCGTCGAAAGGCTGCGACGGCGGTTTCTGCCGATGCCGCGCAACACCATGAGCCAGCGGATCGGGAGTCGCCGTACCGGTGGGACCGCCCGTTCGATCAGGCTCGGACGGCCGCTCTTTGTCGGCGTGTCTCCCCGCATCGCCTCGGCCGGACTCAGGCGCGACGCGGAACGGGTCGGGGCCAGCGCCGCGAGCACACCAACCGCCAACCCGAAGAGAGTGCCGACGAGGGGAGTCACCCAGTGCCATCCCCTGACCGTGTCCGGGATCCCGAGCGCTTCGGTGTAGAGGCCTGTGATGGCGTATCCGAGCAGCATTCCGATGACGACGCCAACGATCGCTCCCGCGATACCCAGCACGAGTCCGTACGACAGGTAGTGGCGGGTGATGAGGCGCCGCGAGACCCCGCTCGCCATGAGGGTCCCGATCTGTGCGCGCTGCGAGTAGACGACGCGCGTGAGGATGATGAACGTTGCCATGCCGGCGGCGAGCAGGAACAGCGCAGGGAACATGATCGCCATCTCCTCGAAACCCTGGAGGTCGAGCTTCAGGCCGGCGTTGGACGGTTGCTCGGCCTGGGTCATCACGTCCGCTGCACCGGCTGTGACCGCCAGTGCTTCGACGGCCGCGTCGGTCGCCTCGCGGTCGACGTCGTCGGTGTAGAGGATCAGTGTTTGCTCGGCGACCGCCGCTGCCGGTGCCGCGTCGAGAACAGCCTCGGCAACGAACGCGACGCCGAACGTGCCGGGCGGGGGGAAGAAGTTCTGACGGCTCTCAGCCAGCCAGATGTACTCGGCCGAAACGGCGGTCCCGACAATGAGCGCATCGGCCCACTCCGTCCCGGTGAAGACCTCGAATTGGTCTCCGACGGAAACATCGAAGGAGTCGGCGAGATGCTGCTCGGCGACGAGGCCGAGCGAAGAGCTGCCGTCCAGATACGTGCCGTCGGTGATATCGATCTGGTTGATGGTCGGCTGGGTATCTGGGGGCATCCCGATGAGGCGACCCTGCAGCGTGTCGTCGTTGATGCGGAACGGGACGTCGGCGACCCTTCGGTGTTCCACGATCGCGACGCCATCGATGAGGCCCACCTCTTCTGTGAAGGAGGGGTCGGCGCCGGTCACCGTGACATCAGCGAACCCGAGACGCTCGTAGGTGCCGCTGTATGACGACTCGAGGTTCAAGAAGGCGTCGTACGACGCGGCGAACAACATGACACCGAGCGCGATCGTTACGAAGACCGCGAGAAACTGCCACCGTTGTCGACTCATATCCCGGCGGCGTTTCGTCGTGAGGTAGCTCACCAGTCGAGTTGTCCCGGTTCGGCGGGCGACGCATTCGTGTCTACCGAGATGATCTCGCCGTCGCGCAGACGGATCACGCGGTCGGCAATGTTGGCCGTGACGGCGTTGTGCGTGACGATGAGTACGGAACGCTCGCCGCTCTCCGTCACATCACGGAGCAGATTCAGGATCGAGATGCCGCTCTCGACGTCGAGCGAGCCGGTCGGTTCATCGCACAGCATGAGCGGTGGGTCCTTTACCAGACCTCGAGCGATCGACACCCGTTGCTGCTCACCGCCGGAGAGTTGTCCGGGGAAGTGGTCCATGCGGTCGGCGAGGCCGACCTGTGCCAGGACGGTCTCGGTGCGTTGCAGACCGTCCGAGGAGGCGAGCTCTGCAATGAGAGCTACGTTCTCCTTCGCCGTCAGCGTCGGGACGAGGTTGTAGAACTGAAAGACGAACCCGATCGAGTTGAGGCGGTAGGCCGTGCGCTCCTTGTCCCCGAGTTCGTTCAGTGTGATGCCGTCGGCCTCGACCGAACCCGATGTCGGCTCCTCGAGGGCGCCGAGCTGGTTGAGGAGCGTCGTCTTGCCGGAACCGGACGGGCCAAGTAGTACGACGAGTTCGCCTTTCGGGATCTCGAGCGACACGTCACGGAGAGCCCGAACTTCGGTCTCACCCTCGCCGTAGGTCTTCGTGAGGTTGGTGGTCTTCACCGCAGGGGTCATCGATGTCGCTCCTCTGTGACAGTCACTGTCATATGATAGTCTCTGTCATCATGAAGCCTGTCGTACTGAATCTGCGGGACCGAAAGCGGCGAGCCATGATGCTTCGCGTCCAGGACGAAGCGTTCAGAGCGGCTTTCCAGTCAGGCTACGACCGCACTACGGTGGAGGAGATTGCGGCAGCTGCAGACGTCTCGCCGTCCACGGTGTACCGGGCATTCGGCACAAAGGAAGGCATCTTCCTATGGGACGAACTCGAGCTGCCGACCATGGAGTTGCTGGAAGCGGAACTCGCCCGCCGCGTGCCCGTTGCGGCAGCGATCGCAGTGGTCGAGGAGATGGGCGATCTTGAGTTCCACGTCTCCGACGCCGAGATGCGTGGGCGGCTGAATCTCGTGTTCATGGAACCGGGCCTCCGGTCATCGCTCGCCAACGAATTTCGTCGATTCGAGTCCGAATTGGCGGAGATGCTCGCCGGCGCCGGCGCGATCGATGCCATTGAGGCGCGGATCATCGCGGCTGCAACCGTGGCGGCGGTGCTGGCCGCAGTGGAGGCCTGGGGGAGCGCGGAGCCACCGGTGTCGTTCGCATCGGCTGCAACCGTGGCGGCCGCCTCGCTGCGGAACGTCCTAAACGGGTAGGGTCCTCCCCATGTCCGACATATCGTGGTCTACGACCCTCAATCAGTTGATCTCCGGTGCCGACCTCTCACGCGTCGAGGCCTACGCCGTGATGAGCGAGATCATGTCAGGCCACGCTTCCGAGGCACAGATCGCGGCCCTGCTCGTCGCCCTGAGCGCCAAGGGAGAGACAGCCGACGAGATGACCGGCCTCGTCGATGCCATGGTCGACGCCTCGGTGCGCGTCGATGTGGGGGAACCGGTCGTGGATTCGGTCGGAACCGGGGGCGACCAGTCCGGGACCTTCAACATCTCGACGACCGCGGCGTTCATCGCCGCCGGCGTGGGCGTCAAGATCGCGAAACACGGAAACCGGGCAGCATCATCGAAGACGGGTTCCGCAGATGTGCTCGAGGCGCTCGGCTTCAACCTCGAGATGGCACCGGAGGACACGGTCGCTATGGTTCGCGAAGTCGGTTTCGGCTTCTTCTTCGCACCGCGCTACCACCCGGCGATGCGCCACGCGGGACCGGTGCGGTCGTCGCTCGGGATCAGAACCGTCTTCAACTTCCTCGGACCGCTCACCAACCCTGCGGGAGCAAGCCGGCTCTCGGTCGGCACGTCGGACGCACGCATGGCCGGCCTGATGGTCGACGTGCTGCGGAACCGGGGCGCCGAGCGGGCGTTCGTGTTCTACGGGGAGGACGGACTCGACGAGTTGACCACCACCGGGCCCTCGTTCATCTACCGGCTCCGGGATGGCGAGGTCACGACTGCCGAGTTCACCCCCGAGGACTTCGGAGTCCGGCGTGCCACGATCGAGGACCTTCGGGGCGGGTCGGTTGACGAGAACGCCGACATCCTCCGTTCGATCCTCGCCGGACGCCCCGGACCGAAGCGCGACATCGCCATTGTGAACGCGGCACCCGCCATCGTCGTCGCCGGCCTCGCGGATGGATTCGTCGAGGCCGTGCAACTCGCCGCAGAAGGGATCGACTCCGGCGATGCACAGGCCGTACTTGAGCGGGCCATCGCCTTCACCAACGGACGGGTGTAGGGCCCGACCGAAGAACCGTCCCCATACGCAAGGACCTCGGGTACGGTGGTCGCATGCGGAGATCAATTGTCCTGATCGCGGCACTCGCCGTGGTTGCCGTTTCGTGTTCGAGCGGCGCCGACACGTCGACAACGGCCGCCGAGCCAACCTCGTCGACCGTCGCGGCGCCAGCCGTCGAGGGCGAACCGACAACCTCGACGACCGTTGTAGCGTCGTCGACAACCGCGCCGTCCGACTCGGACACGCCGCCGGCAGCGGCACCGCCGATCGACGGTCCGCCGGCGCCGGATTTCACCCTGGTGCTTGGTGATGGCGCCGAGTTCACGCTCTCAGCCGAGCAGAAGCCGGTGTACCTGGTGTTCTGGGCCGAGTGGTGAGGCGTCTGTCGACGGGAGTTGCCCGTCATCGATGCCGTAGCGCCGGACTATGCCGACACGGTTCGCATCATCGCGGTCGCCGGACAGTCGGATCTCGATTCAACGAGAGCCAGGGCTGAGGAACTGCTGTCCAACGTTGAGTGGGGCCTCGACGATTCCGTCTGGGACCTCTACGGGGTCCGGGGTCAACCCGTCTCGTATTTGATCACGGGAAACGACATCCAGGTTGCCAACTGGTTTGGTGCCGCCGGCGAGGACGCCCTCCGTGCGGCACTCGACGAACTCGTGGCGCTCGGGGCCTAGACCATCACGCGGTTCTGTGCCGCACGATCGACCGGACCAGGACGCCGATGCCGACGGCAAGCGCGATTGCGTAGAACCATACCGGCCCGCCGGATATGGACGGCTGGAACGGTTCGGTCACGAGGCGTGTCCCCGCTGCAGCGATGATGGCGATCGCGGCGGGTGAACCCTCCGGTGGACGGCGGTACGCCTTCCACCACGCCAGGATGATCGCGGCGCCCGCAAGGAGAAGCGCTGCGTAGACGCCGACCGGATGGCGAGTCACGGTGCTTCCCTCCTGAGCGATCGCCCAGGGGAGATCCGAAGCGGTTCCGAGGCAGGATCCCCGTACGAGGCAACCGGCATGCCATCCTGCGAGACCGGCCAGGGCGGCGGCTGAGATACCGTCGGCCATGGTGATCGTGTTCTTCCTGCCCTGCAGTGCGAACACGGCCGCCGCTCCAAGCGACGCACCGACGGTGGAGACGCCCGAGCGCACGAGGATGACATCCATCGGGTGAGCGATCGGGTTCACGCCGTCGAGCAGCATCGCGACGATCCGGCCGATGAAGATCCCGGCCACGGTCGAGACGAGGCCGATCTCCCAGAGATTCCCGGTACACCGTGCGGCGTTGCCATGCCTCGCCTCCCACCAGAGCATGACGTACGCCGCAGCACCCGCGATGGCGGCGGCGGCGAGCAGGGTGAACTCCATCAGCCGTTCACCAACTCATCGATCTGTAGGGCAAGCGTGCGTTCATCGACAACACCGAAGTGCAGGTATGAGAGTTCACCTCCCGGGCGGAAGAAGAACGTGAGGGGGACGCCACGGGAGCCGCCGAGATCCGTAGGGATCTGTCCAGAGGCATCGGAGAGATGAGAGATCGGCGCATCGGGGAAGAACTCTGCGATGAACGCGGCCGCGCCCTCCGGTGTATCTCGCACGTCGAGCCCGATGAAGAGGACCTCGTCGGCGAACTCGGTGGCGGCCCGACCGATCAGCGGTGCTTCGGAGCGGCACGGTGTGCACCACGAGGCCCACACATTGACGACGACGGGCTCGGTCGAGTCGGTGAGGAGAGACTGTAGTTCCTCGCTCGTTACGGGCGACGGAGGTTCGATGCCCTCGACCGGTTCGTTCGACGAGCACGATGCCGCAAGAAGCGCGATGGCGAACAGGGTGAGGGCAATCCGGGTCACGGTTGAGAGCGTACCTCGACGACTGGTCAACCGGCCCGGCGGCCGAGTTCCGCTTCGACGTCTTCGAAGTCGACGCCGCGCTCTGCGAGCAGGACCAGGAGGTGATACACCAGGTCCGCGGACTCCTCGACGATCCGATCGGTAGACCCGCTCCCGGCCTCGTGATCCTTCGCGGCCATCAGAACCTCGGTGGCCTCCTCGGTCACCTTCCTGCTGCACGCGTCGACGCCGCCTTCCAACAACGTCGTCGTGTATGAACCGGACGGTCGCTCGGCGGCCCGCGAGGTGATCGTCGCCCACAGCGACGCCAATGCGCCGTCGCCGGTCTGGTCATTGGTGGGTGCATCGACCGGCTCGAAGCAGGTCGTGGCCCCGGTGTGGCACGCAGGCCCGGCAGGTACGACCCGTGCGAGCAGCGTGTCGGCGTCGCAGTCGAGGCGCATGTCGGCGACCTTCATCGTGTTGCCGCTCGTCTCGCCCTTCTCCCAGAGGACGCCCCTGCTCCGGCTCCAGAACGTCATCTTTCCCGTCGCTGTCGTTGCCTCCAGGCTGGCCTGGTTGGCGTATCCGAGCATCAGCACGTCTCCGGTGTTCACATCCTGCACGACGACCGGGACGAGGCCTCGCTCGTCGTAGGCGGGTTCGAGGGTCATACGACCTCCACAATGCGCATCGGGATGCCGGCTTCGGCGAGCGATGCTTTGACGACCGGGATCGGATACTCGGATCGATGGAAGATCGAGGCTGCGAGCGCGGCATCGGCCCGTCCGGGTTGGAGCGCTGCGGCCAGGTCGGACGGGTCTCCGGCCCCTCCCGACGCAACGATCGGCACCGACGTAGCTTCGCGGGCCGCCTCGAGGAGCGGAAGGTCGTATCCGTCCTTGGTGCCGTCTCGGTCCATGGAGGTGAGGAGAATCTCACCGGCCCCACGTGCTGTAACGTCGCGGATCCACTCGATGGCGTCGATACCGGTCGGATTCCGACCTCCGTGGGTGTAGACCTCCCACGAACCGTTCGACCGCCGAGCGTCGACGGCCACGACGACGCACTGAGCCCCGAACGCAGCCGAGCACTCATTGATGAGGGCGGGCCGGTCGATTGCCGCGGTATTGACCGTGACCTTGTCGGCACCGGCACGCAGGACGGCACGCATGTCTTCGACAGCGCGGACGCCGCCTCCGACCGTGAGGGGAACGAAGACGTGCTCTGCTGTGCGCCGCACGATGTCGAGGAGCGTTCCTCGGTTCTCGTGCGAGGCGGTGATGTCGAGGAAGCAGATCTCGTCTGCGCCCTCCGCGGTGTAGCGGGCTGCGAGTTCCACCGGATCGCCCTCATCGGTGAGGTTCACGAACTGGACGCCCTTGACGACACGCCCTTCGGCCACGTCGAGGCACGGGATGATGCGGCTACGCAGCACGGCGCGCTTCTCCAACGAAGTTCTCGAGCACACGGAGGCCGGAGGCACCGCTCCGTTCGGGGTGGAACTGAAGACCGAGGTAGTTCCGGTCACGGATGGCGGCGACGAAGCGGCCACCGTGGTCGCTCGTTGCCGTCACAATCGAGGGATCGTCTGGTACCGCCGCGAATGAGTGGACGAACGTGAACAGGGACCCGGACGTCACTCCGTCGAAGAGCGGATCGTCGGACGTCCATACGTCGTTCCATCCCATGTGGGGGAGCGGGCGGCCGGAGATTGCCTGAACGGACCCCGGTACGACGCCGAGGCATGCTCCTCCGTCCTCGTCAGACGAGTCGAAGAGCAGTTGCATCCCGACGCAGATCCCGAGCAATGGTCCGTCCCATTGCTGGAGCGGTTCGACGAGGCCCTGTTCATCGAGGCGTGCCATAGCCGCGCCGGTGGCGCCTACTCCGGGGAGGATGACGGCCTCGACCCCACGGAGGTCGGCCGGACCCTCTGCGATCCGTGGTTCTCCGCCTACGACTTCGAGTGCCCGCTGGATCGAGACGAGATTGCCCGCTCCGTGGTCGATGACGGCGATTCGCGTCACAGGGTTCCTTTCGTCGACGGGACACCGACACGGCGGGGATCGAGGGCGACGGCACTGCGCAGGGCGATGCCAAGGGCCTTGAAGGCGGCCTCCGCGATGTGGTGATCGTTCGCTCCTCGGGCGTCGAGATGCACCGTCGATCGGCTCGTGCGGATGAGCGACTCGAGGGCGTGGGGAATCATCTGTGTCCCCATCGTCCCGATCCGCTCGCCGACGAACTGAAGGTCGAGCGTCGCGTACGGTCGACCGCCGGCGTCGATCACGCAGGTGGCAATCGCTTCGTCCATCGGTACGGCTGCGCTCGCGAACCGGGTGATCCCCGCTCGATCTCCGAGCGCCTCATCGATAGCTGATCCAAGGACGAGCGCGGTGTCTTCGACCGTGTGGTGCTCGTCGATGTGGAGATCGCCATCGGTACGAATCGTGAGATCGATCATGCCGTGGTGGGCAAACGAGGTGAGGAGGTGGTCGTAGATGCCGACACCGGTGGCGATGTCGGCCGCCCCCGTTCCGTCGAGGTCGATCGTGACCGCGACGCTGGTCTCCTTGGTTGTTCGCGAGACCGTGGCCCTTCGGTTCATGAGCGGATCCTTTCAATGGTGTTGATTAGACGATCGTTATCGGACTGAGACCGGACGGTAAAGCGCAGGTGATCGACGAGTTCGGGAATGTGAGGGAACTCACGAACCACGAGGCCCTCGCTCATCAGGGCGGCAGCGACGATTGGAGCCGTGGGGCCGACGTGGGCAAGGAGGAAGTTCGCCTCGGATGCCGGCACGTCGAGGCCGAGGCTTGTGAGACGGTCGCGGAAGCGATCCCGTTCGACGATGAGGTCGGCGACCGCTCGGCGCATCCGTTCCGGACGAGTGAGCGCTGCGATTGCGAGCGTGCTGGAGAGTGTCGAGACGCTCCCCGGCGGCCGCACGCGATCGATGGCGTCGATCAGCGACTCGTTGCCGATGGCGTATCCGACGCGGATTCCCGCGAGACCGAAGCCCTTTGAGAGCGTGTGAAGGACGAGGAGGTGGCGGTAGCGATCGATCCATGAACCCCAGAGGTCGCCGGTGAATTCGGCGTATGCGGCATCGAGGACGACGACACCTGACGCTGTCTGGATGATCCGCTCGATGGTCGAATCAGGCAGACGGTCCCCGGTCGGGTTGTTCGGCACGCAGATCCAGGTGAGGTCAGCGTCGTCGGCAGCAGAGTCTGGTGCGATCGGCGTCGACGTGAATGTCGCCCGCTGCTGCTCGGTCGCGATCCGGTAGAGGGGGTAGGTCGGTGTGAATCCTGCGGCATGGTCCCCGGGGGCGAGGAACGTTCGGGCTGCCAGGAGGATGAGTTCGTCGACACCCGCTCCCGGGACGACTTGGCTGGGTTCGACGCCGGCGTACGCCGCGGCTGCCTCACGAAGGGGCCGGTAGGAAGCCGCGGGGTACTCGTTCAGTCCGTGCAAGGGTGCGTCCGCCACGGGAATGGTCCAGTCGGTCGCCTCCGGCGCCGTGTTCTGGTCGAAGCGGACGACGCGATCGAGCGGGAGGCCAAATCGCTCGGCGATCTCGGCACTCGTCGGCTGCCAGACGTACCGTTCCACTGTCACGACGTCTCCTCGAATCGGAGTTGGACACATCGCGCATGTGCGGAGAGGCCCTCCGCCGTCGCGAGCTCCACGATGACCGGCGCAATGGTCTCCAGACCCTCCCGGGTCAACTCCTGAACCTGCCGCCACGATCCATAGTCTTCAACGGCGAGCGGACCGTAGGCCCGGGCGAGTCCTCCCGTCGGGAGCACATGGTTCGCTCCCGTCGCGTAGTCGCCTGCGGACTCCGGTGTCCACGGTCCGACGAAAACCGAGCCGGCGGAGCGAACTCGATCCGCGTCCCGGGCCGGGTGTGCGGTCTGGATCGTCAGGTGCTCGGGGGCCCACGCATCGGCGAAGGCGAGGGCGGCGTCGAGGTCGGGAGCGAGCACAGCGAGGCCGTGGTTGTCGATCGAGGCCTGGATGAGCGCCGACCGGTCGAGATTCGCGAGCTGAACCTCGACGTGGCCCAGCACAGCATCGAGCGCGGCGGTGTCGTCCGAAACGAGTACCACGGGGGAGTCGGGTCCATGCTCGGCCTGGCAGAGGAGGTCTGCGGCTGCGATGACGGGATCGGATGTGGCGTCGACGACGATCAGCGCCTCGCTCGGTCCTGCGGGGAGATCGACGCCGCAGACGCCATAGACGGCGAGCTTGGCAGCCGTGACCCACGGGCCACCCGGCCCGACGATCAGGTCGACCGGATCGATCGTCTCGGTTCCATAGGCGAGCGCGGCAATCCCTTGTGCCCCGCCGGTCGCGTATACCTCGTCGACGCCGAGCAAGGCGCATGCTGCCAGGACGAGGGGGTGAACGGTTCCATCGTCGCCGCCCGGACTCACGACGACGATGTCTCCAACGCCGGCGACGAGAGCCGGGACAACCCCCATGAGAACGGACGATGGATACGCCGCCCGCCCGCCGGGCACGTACACGCCGACACGGTCCACGGGCGACCACCGCCGCTCAACGGCCACTCCGGGTGCAACCCGCACGTGGTCGTCGACGGGCCGTTGTCGTTCGTGGACGATCCGAATGTTGTCGGCTGAGGACTTGAGGGCATCCCGGATAGCCGGTCCCACCGCGCTGAACGCAGCCCCGATAGCCTCGCTCGGTACGCGGAGGGATCCGACGGCTGGACCGCCTCCGTATTCACCGTTCGCGGCCAGCACAGCGGCGTCACCACCGACCCTGATGTGGTCAACGATGTCGGCAGCTGCCGATCGGACTCCGGCATCCGGTACTGCGGACCGCCGGACGAGCGCGGCGTACCCGGCTTCATCGAGGTCTGAGAGTCTGACTCGACGCATCGTCATGGGATGATCTGCTCAACGGGCAGGACGAGGATTCCCGAGGCACCGGCGTCCTCGAGTTCGGGCAGCACCTGCCACAGGCGGTCGGCCTCGACGACCGAGTGCACCGCAACCATGCCATTGTGGGCGAGGGGGACCACGCTCGGTGCCTCGATGCCGGGAATGATCTCCTCGATGCGGGGGACGATGTCGCGCGGGGCGTTCATGAGGACGTAGCGCTTGGAGCGGGCCGCGACGACCGCTCGGACCATGGTGATGACCGTCTGAGCGGTCTCGTCGAGGTCTCGACCTGCAGCTGCGACGAGGACCGCTTCGGAATCCAGCACCCGCTCGATCGGTCGCAGGCCGTTGACGAGCATTGTGCTTCCGGTCGACACCAGGTCTGCGATGCCGTCGGCAACATCGAGTTTCGTCGCCACCTCTACGGAGCCGCGCATGGCGACGGTCTCGATCTCGACGCCGAGCGCAGCGAAGTAGTCGGTGACTGTTCGCGGGTGAGACGTGGCGACGCGCTTGCCGGCGAGTCCTTTCGCCTCATTGATTGGCGAGTCTTCCGGAACGGCCACAGTGAGCGAGCATCGGCCGAAACCAAGCGGCATGACGTCGTCCAGGTCGAAGCCGGATTCGCCGAGAAGATCGAAACCGGTGATGCCGAGGGCTGCGACGCCGTCCGCCACGAGTTCGGCTACGTCGTCCGAGCGGACGAAGAGCAGTTCGACCGGGGCCGAGCGGGCCGTGACCGACAGCGCTCGGTCGCTGCGCTCAAATCGGATCCCGGCGCGCCTGAGGAGGTCGGCACTCGGTTCGGCGAGGCGTCCCTTGGTCGGGACGGCAATTCGGAGGTTCACGCTTCTGCTCCTTCGGACCGATCCAGCGCAATCCGGTATCCGCCGGTTCCGTGGTACAGCCATTCGTTGATTCGGGTGATCGTGGTCGTTGAGACACCGGTCGCTCCCGCGATCTTGCGGTACGAGAGGCCGTCTTCCAGCAGTTGTACGACCGTCCACCGCGCACTCAGTTCCTCGAGTTCGTGTCGCGTGCATAGATCCCGCAGGAAGCGCCCGATCTCGTCGGCACTCGCAAGGCTGGCGACGGCGTCGAAGAGGGCCTCTGACGATGGCGTCTTCCAATCCGAATCGATCACGGTCGGCATAGTCCTCCTCGCTGGTGTGGAGAGCGTATATGTATTAGCGTCCTAACACAATACGACACAAGGATATGAAGTATGCAATTGATTCCGGCCGTTGATGTGCTGGGCGGCAACGCTGTTCGGCTGGCGCAGGGCGACTACGACCAGGTCACTCGCTACGCCGACGATCCGATCGAGATGGTCCAGCGATGGGCGGATGCCGGGGCAGATCTGGTGCATGTCGTCGACCTCGAAGGGGCACGGTCCGGCAATCTCAATCGCGGACTGGTCGAGCGACTTGGGGCCGTCAGGGTTCCGATCCAGTTCGGGGGAGGGATACGGACGGTCGAATCAGCCGAGGCAGCGCTCGCGGCGGGCCTTTCTCGGATCGTGGTTGGGAGCGTTCTTCTGGGCGAGGGGGCAACGGACTTCGTGTCCCGCCTCGATGCCGGATCGATCGTTGCCGGCGTCGATGTGCGGTCGGGACGAGCGCGAGGGAGCGGGTGGAGTGATCACGGCCTCGAGGCCGACGAGGCACTGCAACGGGTGCTCGACCTCGGACTCACCACCATCCTGGCCACCGGCATCGAGACCGACGGGATGATGATCGGTCCCGACCTTGCGCTGCTCGAGCGATTCCGGGCGATGGCGTCATCGTGCCGTCTGATCGCGTCGGGCGGGGTTGGCACACTCGCTGACTTCGATGCGCTCGTCGCTCTCGGTGCCGATGCGGTGGTCGTCGGGCGGGCACTCTACGAAGACCGATTCACGTTCGAAGAGGCGGTCGCCCGTTGCTGAGCCGAGTGTGAGACCACGAATCGAAGGAGGGGCGGCCATGTGGCCGCCCCTCCTCGCCTGATGGTGCTCTCCGGCGGTGATCGCTACGCCATGTCCCGCCGACGCCGCGTCGCGAGGACCAGGACCGTTCCCATTCCGAGCATCAGCAGCGCTGCGATCGCGAGGAACTCGGTGTCGAGGCCGGTCTTCGGGAGCGCATCGGCGACGCCGAAGTCGGCATCGAGGTACTCAACGCCGTCGGCGAGGTCGATGGTGAACGATCCGGCCGTCGTCAACGATCCGGAGACCGAACTGGTGTCCAGGCTGACGGTGTAGCGGCCGGCGTCGAGGCCGACGAACTTATACCATCCGTCCCACGGCCCCTTCGCCGTCGTTGCTGTGGCGATGACCGCTCCGTCGGCGTCCTTGAGGGTCACCTTGGCTCCGTTGATGCCAGCTTCGCCGGAATCTTGGACACCGTTCTTGTTCGTGTCGTTCCAGACGGTGTCGCCCAGTTGTGCAGTACCTCCGACCGCGATCCCCGCGTAGTGCGACGGATCCTCGTCGGTGACCATCGTGTCGCCGAAGTATCCGATGACCGTTCCGATGTTCGCATAGTTCACGAGTTCAGCGAACCCGGTCGCGGTGCACTCCATCACTCCGCCGACTGCCAGCACAGCGCTCGAGCAGCTGATAGCACCGAGTACATCGTCTGTGACCGTGACCCCGCTCAACGGCACGTTCCCCGTGTTGGTGACGACATACGTCCACTCGACGGCATCGCCCACGAACACAACCGGGGCTTCTGCCGCGGTGTCGGCGTCAAAGCCGTTTGTGGCCTTCTCGATGTCGATCGACGGGTTCCATGTGAGGGGTTCCCTGTGGTCGTCTTCGTCGCAGACTTCAGCTTCGCCTGGGTCGATGCCGCACGCTTCTGCCAGGTTGTAGAACGTTCCGGCGTCGATGTCGGCTTGGGTGATCGTGTAGCTTCCGGTGAAGGTCGAGTCATCGTATGCTCCGACCGGCAAGAGTGCGATCGGACCACCGGTGACGGTGACGTCACCGACCAGGTCATCCAGTGTCACGTCGGTCAGGGTCACGTTTCCGTTGTTGGCAACAATGAACGAATAGCTGATCGTCTCACCGGCTTGCGCGAACCCATCTCCAGACTCGTCGGTGAATGTCCCAGACTTGGTCAGGAGTATCGACGGGTTCCATGTGAGGGGTTCCCTGTGGTCGTCTTCGTCGCAGACTTCAGCTTCGCCTGGGTCGATGCCGCACGCTTCTGCCAGGTTGTAGAACGTTCCGGCGTCGATGTCGGCTTGGGTGATCGTGTAGCTTCCGGTGAAGGTCGAGTCATCGTATGCTCCGACCGGCAAGAGTGCGATCGGACCACCGGTGACGGTGACGTCACCGACCAGGTCATCCAGTGTCACGTCGGTCAGGGTCACGTTTCCGTTGTTGGCAACAATGAACGAATAGCTGATCGTCTCACCGGCTTGCGCGAACCCATCTCCAGACTCGTCGGTGAATGTCCCAGACTTGGTCAGGAGTATCGACGGGTCCTGTGTGATCGGGATCGACAGGTCGTCGGTGGCGTCGGGTGTCTCATTCGATGACGCCGTCACCTCGTTGAACAACACGCCGCTGCCAGGCGTTGGTGAACCGTCGGCATCCAACTCGGCCTGCGTGAACGTGTGCGTCGCGCTACATGTCGTGGACCCACCCACCGCAATGGTGGTCGCACCGCACGACATGTCGTTGTTGTCGTTGTCGTCAACGAGCGCCAAGCCGGTGATCTCCACGTTCCCGGTGTTGGTCACCAGATAGGTATACGTCACGGTCCCCGGCGCCGAAAGACTCGTGGTCGCCGAAGACTTCACAACCGTCATCGACGGGTCCTGTGTGATCGGGATCGACAGGTCGTCGGTGGCGTCGGGTGTCTCATTCGATGACGCCGTCACCTCGTTGAACAACACGCCGCTGCCAGGCGTTGGTGAACCGTCGGCATCCAACTCGGCCTGCGTGAACGTGTGCGTCGCGCTACATGTCGTGGACCCACCCACCGCAATGGTGGTCGCACCGCACGACATGTCGTTGTTGTCGTTGTCGTCAACGAGCGCCAAGCCGGTGATCTCCACGTTCCCGGTGTTGGTCACCAGATAGGTATACGTCACGGTCCCCGGCGCCGAAAGACTCGTGGTCGCCGAAGACTTCACAACCGTCATCGACGGGTCCTGTGTGATCGGGATCGACAGGTCGTCGGTGGCGTCGGGTGTCTCATTCGATGACGCCGTCACCTCGTTGAACAACACGCCGCTGCCAGGCGTTGGTGAACCGTCGGCATCCAACTCGGCCTGCGTGAACGTGTGCGTCGCGCTACATGTCGTGGACCCACCCACCGCAATGGTGGTCGCACCGCACGACATGTCGTTGTTGTCGTTGTCGTCAACGAGCGCCAAGCCGGTGATCTCCACGTTCCCGGTGTTGGTCACCAGATAGGTATACGTCACGGTCCCCGGCGCCGAAAGACTCGTGGTCGCCGAAGACTTCACAACCGTCATCGACGGGTCCTGTGTGATCGGGATCGACAGGTCGTCGGTGGCGTCGGGTGTCTCATTCGATGACGCCGTCACCTCGTTGAACAACACGCCGCTGCCAGGCGTTGGTGAACCGTCGGCATCCAACTCGGCCTGCGTGAACGTGTGCGTCGCGCTACATGTCGTGGACCCACCCACCGCAATGGTGGTCGCACCGCACGACATGTCGTTGTTGTCGTTGTCGTCAACGAGCGCCAAGCCGGTGATCTCCACGTTCCCGGTGTTGGTCACCAGATAGGTATACGTCACGGTCCCCGGCGCCGAAAGACTCGTGGTCGCCGAAGACTTCACAACCGTCATCGACGGGTCCTGTGTGATCGGGATCGACAGGTCGTCGGTGGCGTCGGGTGTCTCATTCGATGACGCCGTCACCTCGTTGAACAACACGCCGCTGCCAGGCGTTGGTGAACCGTCGGCATCCAACTCGGCCTGCGTGAACGTGTGCGTCGCGCTACATGTCGTGGACCCACCCACCGCAATGGTGGTCGCACCGCACGACATGTCGTTGTTGTCGTTGTCGTCAACGAGCGCCAAGCCGGTGATCTCCACGTTCCCGGTGTTGGTCACCAGATAGGTATACGTCACGGTCCCCGGCGCCGAAAGACTCGTGGTCGCCGAAGACTTCACAACCGTCATCGACGGGTTCCGCTTGGAGTTTTCGAAGGTGCACGTAACAGTCTCACCCTCGCCGAGGTCGATGCTGCCGATCTGACTCCCGTCGTCACACGTCGCCGACGTTAGGTCCCAACCCGCCGGCACTGGATCTTCGTTCACATCGTAGATGCCCGGGCTGAGGTCGTAGAAGATCTGCTCTCCTGTGCCCCCAACGGTCGTCACGTCGAATGGTGCAGGCGCCAGCGTCCCGCTCGTGAAGCGGAAAGTCCCATCTCCGCCGATTGTGTCCTTGAGGATGATGAGTGTTGCTGGCCGGATGATCTTGCCAACCGACTTGAGGGGGATGGTTTGATTTCCCCCACTCGAGATCGCTTCAGGCTCCGGGAGGAGGCCATCAGCGGTCGCTGTGAGATTCACTGCTGTCAGATAGCCCTGAAGGTTGCCGGTCGGCTTCTGTCCGTTGCAGTGGATTCGTACCGGAACGCGGACGATGACCTCGTCACCGGGATCCAGACTTGCCACCCTCACCTTTGCGTCGAGCGTGGCAGGCTTCACGAACTCTGTTCCGTTGATGCCTGAACTGACGAGTGTCACGACTGCCGGGCTTGGATTGGGCGAATTCGCAGGGTCAGGATTGACCATCACGCTATCGACGGCACCAAACGACACACCAGGCTGTCCGGTCGCGTGAGCGGTGAAGCTGTAGTCGAGCTCGACAGTCATGGGCGTATCAGTCGCCGTTGCGTCAACAGGGATCCTTGTCAAGAAAACGACCCAATCGTCGCACTTGAAGTCGCCGCCCTCGAGGGACTCCACGCGACTGCTCCACACGCCACCGCCATTGGAGATCGCTTGGTTGTATGTCCCGGGGGTTGCGGCGGCAAGGTCGATGTTGCCAAAGTCCCCGGCATCTGCGCCAGCTTCGGGTGCGAACGGACTGCCAGGCACGATCGCCAGTGCTGTGAACAGCAGCACGGCCGCAAGACCGACAATCAGAAACCTTCGGACATGCCCGATACGTCCACGGGACAGCGCTACAGAAAACACCGGCTACCTCCACCTCTCGTTGTGGGGCGACCGTGGCCACCCCCCCAGCCGCTGTCGTACCAAGCCCAGGCACCGTCGCGACCCATTCCCCATCTCGCCAATCAGGAGAGACTCGAGGTCCCTCACCGACGAGAGCCCATCCGGCGGAACCGACCGGCGTGCTTCGCCGACGCAGTTCATGTCGAATGTGTGCTCTTCGTAAGCGTACGCACGCGGACAGTGGTCAGCAAGAGGAGTACCGAGGAGTGATGCGGTGACTAGTCACCGAGAGGCGCAAGAAGAGGGGCGGCCATCTGGCCGCCCCTCCGGTTCTCTTCAGTCGATCTGCGTCTAACTCTCAGAGCGCTTCCGCGTCGCGGTCAGCGTCGCGAGGCCCAGACCGAGGAGCAAGAGGCCGGCAATACCGAGCTGCGTGGTATCGAGCCCGGTGTTCGGCAATTCCTCTTCCTCCTTCTCCTCCTCATAGAGGCCGAAGTCGGCATCGAGGTAGTCGTCGCCTTCCTCGATGTCGATGGTGAGAGATCCGGGAGTCGTCAGCTTGCCGTCAACCGAGCTCGTGTCGATGGTGACGGTGTAGCGCCCGGCCTCGAGGCCGACGAACTTGTACCAACCGACCCAGGGGCCGGTCTCGGTGGTCACGGTCGCGACGATCGTGCCGCTCGAGTCCTTGAGCGTGATCCGTGCTCCGTTGATGCCCTTCTCGCCACTGTCCTGTACGCCGTTCTTGTTGGCGTCCCACCACACGGTGTCGCCGAGTTGGGCGGTGCCTGCCACGGTGGTATCCGGACGGACCGTGGCCGGATCCGTATCCGTGACCTCCGTCTCATCGGGCCCATAGCCGGTGGCGACGGCGATGTTCGTGAACTTCCAGGCGAGATTCTCCGGCGTATGCATCGAGTCGCATGTGTACTGGTAGTAGCCGCTGGTGCCGACAACCAGATCGCCGATCTTCATCTCGCAGGCCGGAACCATCTTGTCCGTGACTACGACATCATGCAGCGGGACGTTGCCGATATTCGAGACCCGGATCGTCCACGTCACCGGAGTCGCAACGCCGACGGTGATCGCTGTTGGGGACACATCCTTCACGATACGGATCGCCGGGGCGTCGACCGGGACTCCGATGTAGTGGGACGGATCCTTGTCGGTGACTGGTGTCTCGAGATAGGAGCCGACGACCGTGCCGACATTTCGGTACTGGCCGAGGATCGCCTCCCCGGTCTTCTCGCATGTCTCGGATGCACCGACGGCCAGGAGGTCGAAGGAGCAGACGGCGCCGACGATGTCGTCCGTCACCACGACATTGGTCAGGTCGACGTTGCCGGTGTTGGTGATGACATAGGTCCATGTGACCGCATCGCCAAGCGTGATTTCCGGCCCTGCGGGGTCGTCGGCATCCTCGCCGTTGGTGGCCTTCTCGATGTCGATACCGGGGGTGGCCGGGGCGATGCCGACGTAGTGCGACGGGTCGGTGGCGGTCGCAGTCTCACCTGCGTAGCCGTAGTGGCCCACCACGGATCCAAGATTGGCGTACTGCCCGAGTTCGGCGATACCGGAGGTCGTGCATGTCTCGGATGCGTCAATCACGAGGCGGTCGAACGAGCAGATCTCGCCGAGTTTGTCGTCGGTCACCACGACGTTGGAGAGGGCAACGTCGCCGGTGTTCGTGATGACATAGGTCCACGTGATCGCGTCTCCGACGATGACCTCGGGACCCGTCGGAGTGTCGGCGTCTTCGCCATTGGTCGACTTCTCGATGGTGATGCCGCCTTCTGGGGCAACCGCGGCAGCCTCGTTGCTGAACGTGCAGGTGACGGTGTCGCCCGGTTCGACCGTGATCGCGCTGGGTGTGTTCCCGTTGTCACAGGCCGCAGACGCGAGGTCCCACCCTTCGATGGGGGCTTCCGCAACGTCGTAGGTACCAGGGTTCAGCTCATCGAACGTCCTCGAGGCGCTCCCGGCCCGAGTACCCAGATCGAAAGAACCGGGTGTCAGGGTGCTGCTCGTGAACGAGAAGATCCCGTCGCCGCCGATCGAGACCTTCTGTACGACGATCGTCGCGAGCGGGGCGGCCGGAGCAGCCTCCTCCTCTGCCGAAGCCGGCGACGTGAATGCCACCGCCATCAGCAATGCGGCGGCCAACGTTGCGATCAGAATTCTTCGATAGTACCCGCGATGCGTACGGGACAGCGCCACAGGGAACACCTGCTACCTCCACCTCTCTTCGTCGGAGCCACCCGGTGACTCCCCAACGCGGTGATGCCAAGCCCTGGCACCACACCGACCTCCGCCACTATGGCCTCTCGGGATGTGCGATACCGCCCCCCGAAATGCCGATTTCGCTCGATCGAACCCGAACCGGGACTTGGATAGTTCGACCGATTGGTTCAGCTTCTTACGTAGACACCGTACCCTACCGACGCCCTTCGACAAGGACGTTCATTCCTCGTGCTGCAGTGTCTAGTCCCTCGCGGGTGACGGTGATCGCCGACGGATCGGTGCGGAGCGCGATGAGCGCAGCTTCCCTCAGGAGTCCGGACAATTCGGCGAACGAGAGACCGGCGGTCTTCGCCGTGAGTTCGTCGAGGTCGACGTCCTCGGCGAATGGCACATCGGTGATCTCGAAGAACGCCCGACGAGCCTCAGGGGCCGGAAGTCCGAGGTGGACGTGGACTTCGAGCCGTCCGGGACGGAGCAGAGCCGGGTCGATGAGGTCGCGACGGTTGGTCGCCCCGATCACGAAGACGTCACCCCGATCTGAGACGCCGTCCATCTCGGTGAGGAGCGCGGCGACGACCGAATCGGTGACGGAGTTGTTCGAGTTGCCCCGAATGGGAGCCAGGGCATCGATCTCGTCGAAGAACAAGATCGCCGGAGCGACGGCCCGTGCACGGGCGAACACCTCGCGGACCGCTCGCTCCGATTCCCCGACCCATTTGTCGAGGAGTTCAGCGCCCTTGATTGGGAAGAACGCGGCGCCCGACTCATGGGCCAACGCCCGGATCACGTAGGTCTTGCCGGTTCCCGGTGGGCCGTAGAGCAGCAGTCCCCGGGGCGGTTCAATGCCGAGCCTCGTGAAGCGGTCCGGGTCCCGCATCTGCCAGATGACCGCCTCGGTGAGGCGCTGTTTTACGTCGGTCAGGTTGGCCACCCGGTCGAACCCGTAGCCCGGGATCTCGCCGGAGGAGGTCGAGCCGAGGGATGGCGTTGTCCCGTCGATTGCGGCTTCGAGGGCCTCGTGAGCGACGGGACCGCCAGAGCCCGCCGCTCCGGCCGATGCCTGCAGAACGGCCGAGACGATGTCGGCGCCTGAGAATCCGGCGGTTCGAGAGGCGAGCCGATCAAAATCGATGTCGGTCGACGGAACACGGGCCAACGCGGCCTCGAAGAGGCGTCGCCGTCGCTCGACATCCGGGGGTGGAACGGAGAGGGAGCGGGGGAGGAGTGGCGTCTTCGCCAGATCGTCACCAAGCGCCGCGGTGCTGCGGACGCCGAGCACACACGCCATTCCGGGACGCTGAGCAACCGCGTCGAGGAACCAGCGCATGATCGCTGCGACCTGATTCTTGAAGAGACCCTCGCCGCCGGCGATCGCATCGAGGCGGTCGACAAAGAGCACCACCGGCGATGGGCTGTCCTTGACCGCCCGTTCCAGCAGCGACAGGAGGCGTTCGGGTTTGAAGACGAGATCGAGCGAGACTTCTTTGACGGCTACGCCAGCGGTCGCAGCTGCTGCCGAGACCAGTTCCGAACGACCGCATCCGGCCGGTCCCTCCACGATGACACCTGCGACCGCGGGAAGCCCCCACGAACCCGGCAGATCGGAACGGGAGGTCAGGAGCGTGATCCATCCAACGAGGGTCTCCAGTTCAGTGTCAAGACCGGTCAACAGGGCGTCTGCGGTGGAGAGTGTCTCTCCTTGTGGGCGCCCCTTCGGCTGTGCCGATACGTCCGGGGCCTCATCCTCGGAGTCGTGCACGACCGTTCGGTCGCCGACGGTTCCCGAGGGGCCCGGTTCGACCGAGACCACGCGAACCACGCGTTCCTTCTCGCCCTGGTCGCCGTAGGAGCCGCGAACCGCGATCTGGTCTCCAACGGTTACGACGTTCCCCTGCAACGCACGAGAGAGGTGGCGGGAGTCGAGAGGTTCTCCCCCGAGGATGACCACCCGTCGTGCCTGGGGGACGACGGCGCGCACTACATCGAGCGAGTCCCCGACCGATACCCCCGCATTCTCTCTCACCAGGGGTCCGACGGTCAGGGCGTTCGGCCCCGGGACATCGCCCGGAGAGACAAGACAGTGCGTGGATCCAAGGGCGACGATTCCTCCGCCGGGAAGGCCCATGGCCGTCAGCAGGGCCGAGTCGGCGCGGGTCACGGGATCGGAGCCGGGTCGGATGATGAAGCGCATGGGACAAAGGTAGCGTGGTGTGATGAGCGACATGCCAGACATCAAGGACTTCGAGGCGCTCGGCCTTCGGATCGGGACCATCGTGCGGTGCGAAGACAACGTCGGCGCTCGCGACCCGGCCTACCGGCTCTGGATCGACATCGGTGGCGAGGCTGTGGTTCAGTCATCGGCGAAGCTCACCCAGCGATACGTCGGAGCGGACCTCGTCGGCCGCCAGGTCGTTGTCGTGACCGGGTTTGCTCCGATGCGCGTCGCGGGCTTTCGCTCCGACGTTCTCGTGCTTGGAGCTCTCGGTCGTGATGGAGTCGTGCTCCTCGCTCCGGACGATCCTGTAGAACCCGGCTCGCATGTCGCCTGACGGTGTCTGGACTCCCTGATCAGGTCAGCGGAGGGATCGGGTGCATCGGGAGGGAGAGGGTGCCGGTGCTCTGCAGGATCGAGACGCCGTCCCGATCGAGCCACTTCCAGATCAGGTGGGCTTCTTCGGCTGCCTGCACCGATGGGGGGACCGGAGTGCCGGGCACGACGGGAGGTTCGGCGGCCACGAGGGGCGGCTGCGATCGGGCGTTCCATGCGCCGACGAGGCGGCCGTGGCAGATAGCGAGGCCGTCCCCGCCCTCATCTTCCGCCCACAGCGTGCCGACGGCGGAGAGCGCCTGCCAGGCCCGGCGCTGCCCGAGGGAGCGGGCGAGTGACTGATAGCGATCTCTCGTCTCGGCGGCATCCTCGAATCGGCGTTCGCCTGCAAGGCGCGTCATCCGATCGCGGAGTGCTTCGAGCAGGGTGGCCGGGTCGCGTTCGATCCCGACCCGCACCCGATCGACCACATCCCGATAGACGCCGTCGTTGACGGCGCCATCGCAGGGGCACAGGGCCGTCCCCAACTGGCCGTAGGCACAGGCGGCGGTGCGCTTGTTGCCGACGCCGTTGCATCGACGGATCGGGGCCGCGTCCCAGATCGCGTGCACCACGACCTCGGCCGCCTGTCGGGAACGGTATGGCCCCAGGTAGAGCGTCGTATCGTCGCGAATTGTCCGGACCATCGAGAGTCGTGGGAACCGTTCGTTGGTCAGTTTGACCCAGTGCTGGCTCTTCGGCGGGCGGGACCTGCGGTTGTACCTCGGTCGATGCTTGGCGATGAGACGGAGTTCAGCAACCTCAGCTTCCAGTTCGGTCTGGCAGACGTGGTACTCGACGCGGGCGAGATCGCGGAGCATCTGGGCAACCGACTTCCGATCGTCGCCATAGAAGTAGGACCGGACCCGCGACCTGAGGTTCTTCGCCTTCCCGACGTAGATGATCGATCCATCCCGGTCGACGAAGAAGTAGACGCCGGGTCGACGGGGGAGATCCGACGCCAACTCGATCTTGCCGTAGTGGGCCGATCCGCGGGCGGTCGGCAACGTCAACAGGTCGTCGAGGTGGGTGACGCCAATCGTCCCCGCCCGTTCGAGGAGCGCCCAGAAGACGTGGGCCGTTGCCTTCGCGTCGTCGAGCGCCCGGTGCGTCGGTGGGTGGGGGGCGCGGAAATGGGCGGCGAGTGACGAGAGTTTCAGATTCCGAACCTCGGAACGCACCAGACGCCGGCTCAGACCGAGCGTGTCGACGGATCGATTCGGCAATCGGCCGTACCCCAGTCGTTCCGCAGCCGCGTTGAGGAACGACAGATCGAAACGCACGTTGTGGCCGACGATGACGGCATCCCCAATGAACTCCAAGAAGGTGGGGAGTGCTTCCCCAATCGATGGCGCTTCGACGACCATCGACTGGGTGATGCCCGTGAGCACGGTGATGTACGGCGGGATCTCGCTTCCGGGATTCACGAGGGTCTGGAACGTGCCGGCGAGTTCCCCTCCAAGGTACTTCACCGCACCGATCTCGGTGATCTCGCAATCGGCGGCGGTGGCGCCGGTCGTCTCCAGATCGAGCACACAGAATGGGACGGCGTGGAGCGGTGCCTCCATCTCATCGAACGTTCGTTGTCCCGCCAGCATGGTGACCTCCGTTCCGCGAAACTACACCGAACAAACGTTCGATACAAGTACGGGTGATCGACTTGCAGCCGGGCCCGGGGCCGTGGAGACTGGCTCCATGATGTTCCAGGGCAGGATCTACTACGACTTCTCGCCGGCGGTGTGGCGCTTCTACCGTTTCCTCACGGCCGCGGCCAATGAAGGTGCCGAACTCCGGCTCGACTGGCGGCCCTACATGAGCGACGCCGATTTGCAGAGTTCCGAAGGGCTGGCGCTTGTCGAGTCGGTGCGTCAGCGGTTCCCGGATCGACACGGCGCCTATCTGCAGGCACTCCTGGCGTTGCGGCATCTCGAGGGTGCCGACCTCACCGATCCGAGCGTCGCAGCGGTTGCCGCGTCGTCAGCCGCCATCGGTGGCACCGTTGTACCGGACTACGAAGCGGCGATCCGGTCGACCGAGGTGGGAACCAGTCTTGGGGTCACAGGCACGCCGACGATCTTCCGTCACGGCCCCGTGCTGCGGGTCGGCGTCAACCCGGCCGCCTACGAGGGTGACGTACTCGAACGACTACGTTTGATCGATGCCGTCCTCGCCGACGATGGGATTTGGAGCCTGGTCAAGCCGTAGCCGTCAGGTCCGACGTTGTCTGACGGCCTCGAAGAGCAGCACTGCCGCGGTTACCGAGGCATTGAGGGAGTCGGCTTCGCCTGTCATTGGGATTCGGACGGCGGTCCCTGTCTCGTTCCAGACCTTCGAGACGCCTGCGTGCTCGGACCCGATGACGAGTGCTGTGACACCGGTCAGGTCGGCATGCCAGATCTCGGTTACGGCATCGGGCGTCGCCACGAAGACCGATCCGCGGTTGAGCGCCCAGGCACGAGCCTCTCCGGCATTCGCCACAGCGAAGGGCGCCGAGAACACCGCACCCTGGGAGGCCCTGACGACGTTTGGATTGAACGGGTCAACGTTCGGGTCCGCCAGAAGGAGACCCGCTCCCGCCGCATCGACCGTGCGGAGCATGGCGCCGAGGTTCCCCGGCTTCTCGATCGACTCGGCGACAAGCGTGAGTTCTGGCGAGAGGTCGTCCGGACTCAGCCTCCATGTTGCGGCGATTGCCGCGATCCCGTCGGGGTGACGGCGGTTGGAGAGCTTGTCAAAGGCACGGGTCGAGGTGGTAGTGAGGGGCACGCCGGAGCTGGCAATGGCCTCACCGAGCAGCTGCGTCTCGGATGTGGCGTAGTCGGGACAGAGGTAGACCTCAGCGATCGTTGCTCCCGCTGCGACCGCTCGTTCGACCTCCCGGGTTCCCTCGACAAGGAAGAGGCCGGTTTCGTCGCGGTGGCTCCGCTGCTTGAGGCGTGCCGTTGCGTTGATGCGCTGGTTCGCTGAGCTCTCGATGTGGCGCGAGATCACCAGCCGCCGCCACCGCTCGATGAAAAGCCACCGCCACCGCTGAATCCTCCGAAGCTGCCGCCGCTCCACGACGATCCGCCCCAAGAGGAACCGCCGCTGGAGCCGAACCCGCCACCGCCGCCCCACCATGAGCTCCGGTCCCCGGCCCACGATGGATCGGCATACACCGGCTCCCAGCCGTACGAGTCGGAGACACCGCGGGTGATGACCCAGTGGTGGTAGAAGAACGTGAATGGGTCGAACGATCCGATGCCGGCAGGTATTGGCTCGCCTGACCAGGAGTCCTTCTGCCCGCTGGTGCCGGCGTGTGCCAGTTCGGGTGCGAATCGGTCGGCGTCGTCAATCGTGCTGTTGGAGAGTGCCTGTCGCTGGGTTGCATACGCCAGAGCGAAGCGGCGTGGTCCGCGAGGATCGGAGGCGCCGAACGCCGCGGCGACGTCTGCGTATGAGCCGACGAGGCCGAGATCGTGGAGGGCTTGGCGTGCCTCGAGCCAGCGACGCATGGCCTGGCTCGGTTCGAGCGACATCGCGAGCACGCCCGCGATGGTCTTGGCCGAGTCGTCTGCGGTGTACTCGGCAAGTTCGTCTCGGAGATGCTCATAGACCTCCGGTCCATCGTCCCTCCGGTTCATGAGACCGGTGGTGATCGAGATCGGAAGACCGAGCGTGTGAGTGACCGTGCGGGCGCGAGCGACCTCGCCGGGGGTCAGAAGCCCTGCGAGGGCGAACTCGACGGCTTCGGCGGGGTCGAAGCCCCGGTCGCGGTGCTGCTGGTACGCGTCGAGGAATTCGGGGATGTTGTCCTCGTTGCGGTTCATGAGCAGAAGGGCGGCGATGGCTGCGGGATCGAGGCCGTCCGCCTTGAGGCCGGCCGACTTGGTGGCCAGTGCTTTGCGAACCTTCTCGTAGCGGCTCACCGCCAGCTTGGTGTCATCGTCGAGATCGGCCAGCGCGGCGGCGATCGCTGGTCGTGCCGTCGACTCCGGCAGTTCCTTGTAGAGGTACTCGAGGCGCTGCACTTTGATGTCGGCTTCGGACGATGCCGCCCGGTACTCGGCGACCGACTCGGACAGTGGTACCGAACGATCGAAAGCGGCGGATGCTTCAGCGAATCCTGCGCCAATCGGTGTTGGGACGATCTCGCCGATTGGGGACGGAGTCAGTTCGATGACCAGAGCGTCGCCGGTTCGGCGGCGTGCGGCGGCCACGCGATGCGGCTGGAGGGACGCGATGAGCCGATCAAGCTCTCGTCGCTTTGACTTGAAAAGGGCGTCGTCCTTGAGGTCGACTGCGAGCGCTTCGTCCGCGGCTTCTTGGACGGCGTTCTCAAGGATCGGCCGCTCGTCGGAGGCGCGAAGCTCGAGCGGCTCTCGGGTCTCGCGAATGAGCCGCTCACGATCGATGACGTCGATGAGCCGAAGACTCCACAGCGCCGTGAGGGCATTGGTGTCGGCCGGATCGCCGCCGGCCACGCGCCACAACTCGCCAATACCGTCCGCCGTCGGAACGTCCACCGTCGCCGGGGGTGCAACGGCGAAGTCCGCGTAGCGCGGGAGGTCGGCCCCGGTCGGTTCGAGATCGGCAAGGTCTCCGTCGATGAGCCGCTCGCGCTCGGTCTTGACCTTGTTCGTCCGCTTGCGCCTCAGGGACGTGACCTGGCCGATGACCGAGAAGACAAAGACACCGACGATGCTGACGAAGATGAGCCCGCCGAAGGAGAAGCCGCCGGAGTCGGACTCCTCGGTGAGGTTGCCCGCCAGCGCCTGCTCGACGGAGCCGACGATTGCGAGCAGACCACCTTCGAAGTCACCCGCACCGAAGAAGCTGCGAGCGGAACCGGCGATGGCGCTCCCCGGGAGGCTGATGGCGTCCTGCGTGACGACCTCGGTTCGTCGCTCGTCGAGCGAGACGAGAACGAGGATGCCGTTCTCCTCGATCGGGTCCCCGACACCCCATGCATTGGCCAGGTCGCTTGCGAAGTCCGCTGGATTCGCTCCGCGGCTGTCTTGAACTACAACGATGGCGATCGGGTTGCCGTAGGTGACGACGAGGCGCGCGAGAGCGTCCTCGATGCGCTGAGGATCGGACGCGACACCTACCTCGTCCGTGAAGTAGCCCTGGCACACCACGCCGCGGTACTCGCCGCAGTCGACGACTTCCCGTTGGGCGGATGCCGGCGCGGCGAATGCGAACGCGGCAAGAGCAGCCAGGAGGAGTACGACGGAGCGGCGCAGGCGAGTCATGGCCTGGATGATGGTCGTTCCCGCTCCCGATGCACAAACGGCCGGCCGGTTCGGCTCAGAACAATTCGTAGAAACCCGCGATAAGGCGATCTCGAACACCAATCCAGTCCGACAGCGACTCCTTGACGATGATCTCGACGGCGGCGTCGTCGACGGGTCCGCTGGCTTCGATGTGGACGACCTGCGGCTCGGTGACCGGATGCCCGATGGAGGACAGCATACGGATCGTGGTCTCGTCTGCCTCCGTCTCGGCGACGATGCGGCGGGAGATGTCCTCGGCGAAGGCGTGGTAGGTCTTGCCGACGTGAGCGGCGGGGTTCTTGCCGGCAGCGGCTTCCAGGCTCATCGGCCGGTACGGGGTGATCAACCCGCCGAAGCGGTTGCCGCGGCCGACCTGGCCGTCGTCGCCCGCTTCTGCCGACGTGCCGGTGAGCGTGAGGTACTGCGAGTCAGGGGTGTCAGCCTGGTTGACCCGGACCGTGGTGTCCTCGCCGAACACGTCGCGGACGAGAGCGAGCGAGTCGACCCGGACCCGTTCGACGACCTGATCATATGTGGCACGGTCGAAGACCTTGCGGGCGAGCACGGGGATGGCGACGGTGACGACCACCTCGCTTCCATGGCGTGCCCCCATCACTTTGATGTCCCTGCCGACCGGAACCTCGGCGCGGTATGCCGAAGCGTTCAGGTAGTGCTCGAGTCGGTAGGCCACGTCCTCGAGCGGCGAACGGGGGAGTGAGACAACGGCGAACGACGTGTCGTTCGATCGCGGGACGCCATCGAGGTGCCCCTGCGTGACGACGTCCGCGAGATCGGCGGCCGATTGATTCAGCCAGATTTCGACGTCGAAGGCATCCGAG
Organism: uncultured Actinomycetota bacterium; assembly: GCA_963836085.1. GTDB lineage: Bacteria > Actinomycetota > Acidimicrobiia > Spongiisociales > UBA5794 > JAHEEL01. The sequence goes on along the minus strand of CAWIHT010000015.1, from coordinate 179,499 downwards.
GTGGCGTCTGGCAAGAGGTCGAGCAACCGCGTCCTGGTGTCGGCGGTGAGGGCCTCGACATCGGGCCGCCACTGATCGGTGAAGTTGACCTTCCCGACGAGGACGAGTCGCGAGCGCTTCGTGTGCTCGCCGCCTCCGAAGCCGATGTCCACGGATCCCGCGGCAAAGATCGCCTTGTCCACGTTGAAGTGCTGGACCCGACCGGTCTGCTCGAGCGATGTTCGTGCGAGGTCGCGGGCGAGGTCCTCGGCGAGGTGGTCACAGATCGTATCCGGGTGGCCGCTCCCTTTCCGCTCGACAAACTCGACGGGCGGGTGGAACGGTGGCCGTTGGTTGATGGTGAGGTCCATTGGGCTCCTGGATCGGCGGGCATCGTACCTCGGATGGGTGTCAAACCTGAGTGATGGCGTCCCACCGCTCACGGCGTACGACATCCGGACGGCGACCACGAGCGAGCGATTCTGATCGGCGGTCCGGTGCCGGGTGTCCGATGGTCACGATCCCGATCGGAGCGACGTCGTCCGGTATCCCGAGGAGGGCCTCGATGTCGACCATGTTGTGCGAACCAAGGAATCCCGCGGCGAGCCCCTCGTCCACGGCCGCCAGGAGGAGCAGCATCATCGACGCCCCACTGTCGACCCACCAGTACGGGATCGGCCAACCATCTTCTTGCGCGGAACGGCCGTCCTCGCCGCCTTTGTCCTCTTCGCGGTAGCGCTCGAGGTACGAGGCCTTGCGAACGCAGATCACCACATGAACGGGCGCGCCGGAGATCCAGGGGTCGAAGCCATCGTCCACGTACTCGTCCTCGTGTGACAGGCGGGCGATCTCGCATCGGGTGTCTGCGTCGGTTACGGCAAGGAAAGACACGCCCTGAGAGAAGCCGGCGCTCGGTGCTCGCGAGGCACGGTCGAGGACACGGTCGAGGACGTCCGGATCCACCGGATCACCGGTGTAGTTCCGGACCATCCGTCGCCGGCGGACGACTTCGTCGAACTCCACGTCAGAGTTCGAGGAGGGCTTCGTTGATGTTCTCGATCGCACCCTTGGCGTCCGAGAACAGCATCATCGTCGACGGCATGTAGAACAGCGGATTGTCGATGCCTGCGAACCCGGGGGAGAGGCTCCGCTTGATCACGACCGTCGTTGCCGCGAGATCGACCTCGAGGATCGGCATGCCGTAGATCGGGCTTCCTGCGTCATCTCGCGCCGACGGATTCACGACATCGTTGGCTCCGACCACCAGCACCACGTCGGTGTTCGGGAACTTCGGGTTCGAGTGATCGAGGTCGAGGAGCACGTCGTAGGGAACGTCGGCCTCGGCGAGGAGCACGTTCATGTGGCCCGGCATCCGGCCGGCGACCGGGTGGATTGCGTACTCCACGTTGACGTCCCGCTCCTCGAGGGTCGTCGCAAGCTCCCGCACCGCGTGCTGCGCCTGAGCGACCGCGAGGCCGTACCCCGGTACGACGAGCACATTCTGAGCGTAGTTGAGCGAGATCGCGACATCTTCCGGCGTCGCGCTGTTGACCGGCTTGTCTCCCGAGTCGATGGGGCCGGCACCCTCCGTGCCGAATCCGGCGAACAGGACGTTCGCGAGTGACCGGTTCATCGCTTCGGACATCTGCACGGTGAGGATGAAGCCTGCGGCACCGACGAGGGCTCCAGCGATGATCAGGCCCTGGTTGCCGATGACGAATCCCGCCATCGAGGCAGCGACGCCTGAGAGGGAGTTCAGCAGCGAGATGACGACTGGCATGTCTGCACCGCCGATCGGGATGACGCCGGTGACGCCGAGCACGAGGGCGATCCCGGCCAGGATCCAGTAGCCGATCGGTTCGTTGGCGATGACTGCCCACGCTGACGCGGCGGTCATCAGGATGACGAGTACCAGGTTGAAGAACGGTCCACCGGGCAGCGCCACCGGTTTCCCGGTGATGATGCCCTGAAGCTTCCCATATGCAACGAAGCTGCCCGAGAAGGTGACAACACCGATCGCGATTGAGAGTGCGACTGTGATCTCGGTCTCTGTTGCGTATGCGATGTCGGTGGCAACGACCGTGTCGGTTGCGACGATGGCGGCGAAGGCAACCAGCGCCGAGGCGCCACCGCCAAAGCCGTTGAACGCGGCAACGAGTTCCGGCATCGACGTCATTTGGACTCGCAGCGCGAGGAGCGCGCCAACGGCGCCGCCGATGACGAGGCCGACGATGATGACCCACCACAAGACATCCATTCCGCCGTCGTCCCGTGCCAGGTCGTAGACGTAGTAGACCGTGATCAGCGTCGCGAGCACCATGCCTGCGGCTGCGATCTGATTGCCGCGCCGTGCGGTGCGTGGCGATCCGAGGCCGCGAAGGCCGACGATGAAGAGGGCGCCGGCCAGGAGGTAGAGAAGGGTGATCATTTCTTCACCACCGGCTTCTTCTTGAACATCTCAAGCATTCGGTCGGTGACCAGGAAGCCGCCGACGACGTTGATGGTGGCGAAGGCCATTGCCAGGATGCCGAGAATGATGGCGAACGGTCCGTCCGCAAACGCCGCCGCGATGATCGCTCCGACGATCGTGATGCCGGAGATGGCGTTCGCTCCCGACATGAGCGGAGTGTGCAGCGTCGGTGGAACCTTCGAGATCACCTCGAAGCCGACGAAGGCGGCGAGGACGAATACGACGATCCCCTGAATGAATTCGGGACTCACGTCGCCTCCTCTTCAAGGCCCATGGCTGATCGGGTACGGGGGTTGATGATCTGGCCGCCGGAGGTGATGGTGGCCGGACCTGCGACTTCGTCCTCGAGATCGACGGTGATCCCGTCATCGGTGCGCCAGCGACCGACGAGTTCTTGCAGGTTGCGCGCGTACATGCGACTTGCGTCCGTCGCCACGCGACTCGGAAGATCGATGGGGCCAAGGATTGTGACGCCGTTGACGTCTACGGCTTCTCCTGGCAGCGAGCCCTCGACGTTGCCGCCGGAGGATGCCGCCATGTCGACGATGACGGATCCCGGATGCATCGATGCGACGACGTCGGCGTTGATGAGGCGCGGTGCCGGGCGACCGGGGATCTGCGCTGTTGTGACGACGAGGTCCGACTTGGCGACGAACTCGGCGAGCACCTCTTGCTGCTTCGCCGCCGTCTCAGCGTCGACTTCCTTGGCATATCCGCCCTCGTCCATCGCTTGGGTCGGGGCCTCGACGAACTTTGCTCCGAGACTCTCGACCTGTTCTTTGGTCTCGGGTCGAATGTCGTAGGCGTGAACGATCGCTCCGAGCCTGCGGAAGGTTGCGATCGCCTGGAGCCCGGCGACGCCGACACCGAGGACGAGCGAACGGGCCGGGGGGATCGTTCCCGCTGCGGTGACGAGCATCGAGGGGAACTTGGGTGACTCGGCGGCGGCGAGCATGACGGCGGCGTAGCCGGCGACGTTCGCCTGGGACGAGAGGGCGTCCATGGCCTGGGCGAGCGTGGTCCTCGGGACGGCTTCGACGGCGAGTGCCGTGATGTTCCGGTCGGCGAGTGCCTGAACGACGTCGGTCGCGACGAATGGGTCGAGGAAGCAGGCGAGCACGGCACCTTCTGGGACGAGGGCGATCTCGTCGAACGTTGGACGGTCAACCCGGAGAACCAGGTCGGCGTCGTGGGCCGCCGCGGTGTCGGCGACGATCGTTGCTCCTGCCTCTTCGAATGCGGTATCGGTGAATCCGGCGGCGTCTCCGGCGCCGGACTCGACGCGCACGTCCCATCCCCATCCCGTGAAGACCTTCACGGAGGCTGGGACGGCGGCGACACGGCGTTCGTGGGCGGTTCTTTCGAGTGGGATTCCTAGTCGCATCCGGCCGGACGCTACTTGATTTTCTCGGAGATGAGAATTCGAAGTGACCCGTAATCGATAATCGAGCATCAGAGTTCTTGCGCCATCCGGGAATCGGTGGCATGGTCGATGAGAGGAGGGATCATGTTCAGGCAGGTGCTCGAGACACCCGGCATCGTGACCAGTCGCCCGCTCCACCCGTCGGAGGTCGCCCGCCTCGAGCCGGCGGCGGACGAGATCGTCGTGGATATCGCGGCATGCGGCGTGTGCCGAACCGATCTCCAGATCGTCGAGGGCGATCTAGCGTCGCGCGCGCTGCCGGTGGTCCCAGGTCATCAGGTGGTCGGCCGGGTTGCCGCAATCGGCGCCGACGTGACCACCTGGGCAGTCGGGGACCGGGCGGGGGTCGCGTGGCTGGCCGGCGCGTGTGGGACATGTGAGTACTGCCGGGGCGGCCGAGAGAACCTGTGCGCCGATGCCGTCTTCGCTGGGTGGAGTTCCGATGGCGGCTACGCCGAGCAGATGACCGTGCGCGCCGACTACGCCCTGCGGATTCCGCCCTCGTTCATCGACGTGGACGCCGCTCCGCTGTTGTGCGGCGGCATCATCGGTTATCGAGCACTGAAGATCTCCGGGATTCGACCGGGCGGTCGTGTGGGCCTCTACGGCTTTGGTGCCTCCGCGCTCCTGGCGATGCAGGTCGCACGCCACTGGGGATGCGACGTGTTCGTCGCGACTCGTTCACCGGTGGAGCAAGAGCGCGCGATCGAGATGGGAGCGGCCTGGACCGGCTCCTACCACGACCAGCCGCCGGTGGCGCTCGATGCGGCGGTGACCTTCGCCCCGGCAGGCTACGTCGTAGTCGAGGCGCTGAAGTCCCTGGCTCGCGGGGGCGTGGTTGCGATCAATGCCATCCACCTCGACCGGATCCCGGGGTTCGGCTACGACCTGCTGTGGGGCGAGCGCCAGCTGCGCAGCGTCGCCAACTTCACCCGGCAGGATGCGGTCGAGTTTCTCGACCTCGCAGCCACGATCCCGATCCGGACCATCCCGGACGTGTATCCGCTGTCGGATGCAAACCTTGCGTTGATCCGACTCAAAGAAGGGCTTGTCGAAGGGGCGGCCGTGCTCGTCACGTGATGAGCTCCGCCAGGTCGCGGTGCGGTGGCCCTCGATCCAGTCGTTCGTGAACCCAGCGAAGGTGGTAGCGACAGAGGAGGATCAGGTTGTAGATCGCCGTGACCTCGCCGTCGTCCCTGTGGACGACGTGATGGGCGTTCGACCACCTGGAGGGACGGTCGCAGCCCTTCCATCGGCATCCGCGGTCCCGAGCGACGAGGGCCCTCCGAATGGCGGACGGGATGGAACGGGTCGCCCGGCCGACGTCGAGCGGCCGGGAGCCAGGTCCGGTCACGATCCGTGTGATGATGGCATCGCACGCGAGTCGCCGCTGCGTAGTCGAGATTCTGCCGCCACTCCTCGATCGCGCGGCGGAGTTCGCGCGGCGTGAGCGTGCGGGCGACATCGAGGAGGATTCCCTCTTCACCGTGTAGGCCTCGGGGTGCGCTTGGTGAGCCGCAACGAGATACCGGACCCGGCCGGTGTCGATGTCGCCATTGGCGTAGCAGACTGCTGTGAGTGGAATCTCGGAGAGGGCGCTCGCCGTCGCAACCAGACCGCGCTCCTGGCTCCAGGAGAGTCGGCAGCGGTCGGCGAGCCACGAAGCCGTGGAGGGATGCCTCAGCGTCCGATGAAGCTCGCGACGGTCGACCTCGGCGATACGCCGTGCGTGCTCGGCGGAGAGTCGTTCGATCGTCCGATGGATCTCGACCACCGATGCCTCGAGATCCTCGTCGAAGATGGCGTCAAGATCTTCTCCGACACGTTGGGACTCCTCGGAGCACGGGCTATTCGTCGAGGAAGATATCGCGCTGGAGTTCGGCATCCGGTACGTAGGCGTAGCCGGACAAGTCGGTGACGCCGGCCTCGGCGAGGACCTCGTCGTCGATGTAGAAGTTGCCGGTAGCTTCTCGACTCGTGCGGTTGAAGATCTCATACGCGGCGTCGGCCAGGATCTCAGGCTTGCGCGATTGTTGCATGGCAGCGTCACCCCCAAGGAGGTTCTGGACGGCCGCGGTCGCGATGATCGTCCGAGGCCAGAGGCTGTTGACGGCGATACCGTCGCCGGCAAACTCGGCCGACATGCCGAGCGTGCACATCGACATGCCGTACTTTGCGATCGTGTATGCAACGTGGTTCTGGAACCAGTGCTGGGCGAGATTGAGCGGCGGGCTCAGCGTGAGGATGTGCGGGTTCTCAGATCGCTTCAGATGCGGGATGCACGCTCTCGACACGACATAGGTGCCGCGAGTGTTGATGTCCTGCATCAGGTCATAGGACTTCATCGGAAGGTACTCGGTGCCCGACAGGTTGATGGCCGATGCGTTGTTCACGCAGATGTCGATGCCACCGTATGCCTCGACGGTACGGGCGACGGCTGCCGCGACCTGGTCGTCGTGGCGAATGTCGCCGACGATCGGGAGGGCGTTGCCTCCGGCAGCCTCGATCTCTTCTGCCGCCGTGTAGATCGTGCCATCAAGCCTGGGGTGGGGCTCTGCGGTCTTGGCGATCAGCGCGACGTTGGCACCGTCGGCTGCGGCGCGTCTGGCGATCGCGAGACCGATGCCCCGGCTGCCGCCAGAGAGGAACATGGTCTTTCCTGCGAGACCCGACATGGTGCACTCCTTCGCTCTGGTGCGAGGCGAGGCTACTGGCCCGGAGGCGTTGGACAGCACACCGCGCGCATCTCGTCGCGGTCCTCGGCGCGCATCTCGGCGAGCGGCGCCCGCATCGACCCTGGTTTGAGTCCAACCATCTCGGCGGCCGCATACGTGCCGGCCAGACCGTGCCACTCGACGTTCGATGCGATCGCACTGAGGGCATCCTGTTCGTCGGCGCCCTCTCGCGCCGCCATGACGAGGTCCGGTGCGTAGTTCGCCGATGCTGTGATCGCTCCGTAGGCGCCGCGTTGCGTTGCCTCATTGAGGATGCGGGACGCCCCGATATAGAGGAAGTAGTCGTCATCAACACCGTCGAGGATGGGACGAACGCGTTCGACGTCACCCCCGGAGTCCTTCATGCCGACGATGTTCGGGTGCGCGGCAACGGCGACAGCGGACGCGACCGGGAACTCGTAGCCGGTGACCGGAGGCACGGTGTAGCAGAAGACCGGAAGGGGCGACTGGTCCGCGACCGAGAGGTAGAAGGACTCGACGAGGTCGGCATCCTTCCGGAGCAGCATGGTCGGTGTCGTGACCAGTACCGCATCGGCATCGACTGCTTCGCTGATCTGAGCCAGTGCCTGGCGGACGGACTGTGCGGATACCCCGGTCAAGAGGAACACATCGGGACCGAGTTCGCCCCGAGCGACGGAGGTCAGCGTCGCCCGATCTCCAGGCTCGAGATAGGGGCCCTGTCCGGTCGAACCGCCAATGAGGAAGCCGTTCAGCCCCCATTCGGCAAGCCGGCTGAGGTTGTGCCGATGTGCGTGTCCGTCGATGGTTCCGTGATCGCTGAAGGGTGTTATCAGCGCTGCCATCGTCCGAGGTGGTTGCTTCATGCCTCGCTCCAATCCGAGTGGAAGAACTGACCGCGCGGTTCGTCGATCCGTTCGTACGTATGGGCACCGAAGGAGTCACGCTGGGCCTGGATGAGGCTCGCCGGGAGGCGCTCGGAGCGGAAGCCGTCATAGAACGCGAGCGCCGAGGAGTAGGCCGGCACCGGAATACCCGCATGCACGGCCCTGGCCACGGTTCGGCGCCAGCCAGGCTCCGCCCGTGTGACTGCGTCGTGAAAGAAACCGTCTTGGAGGAGGCTGGACACCCCGCGGTTCGCGCGATATGCCGACGTGATGTCGGCGAGGAACCGCGACCGGATGATGCACCCTGCCCTCCAGAGCGACGCGATCGTGCCGGGATCGAGGTCCCATCCGAACTCCTCCGATGCGGCCTCGAAGAGCATGAATCCCTGAGCGTACGAGATGATCTTCGAGGCGTAGAGGGCATCCTCGAGGTCCGCGATGACCTCGTCCGGAGCATCCGCGATCGTTCCAGCCGGTCCGGTCAGCGTGCGCGCGGCCACGCGGCGTTCGTCGACCATGGAGGATACGATTCTCGCGTACACGGCCTCGGCAACCAGGGTTGTCGGCGTCGCCTGATCGAGCGAGGCGACGACGGTCCACTTACCCGTTCCCTTCTGTCCTGCAGCATCGAGGACCCGGTCGACCAGCGGTGTGCCGTCCGTGTCCACGGTACCCATGATCTCGGCCGTGATCTCGATGAGGAACGAGTCCAGACGTCCTTCGTTCCAGCGTTCGAAGATCGGCTTCATGTCCCGAGCGTCGAGTCCGAGTCCCCGTCGCATGACGTCGTACGCCTCAGCGATGACCTGCATGTCGCCGTACTCGATGCCGTTGTGCACCATTTTCACGTAGTGGCCGGCTCCGCCCGGTCCCACCCACTCGCAGCAGGGTTCGCCCTCTGCGGTCGCTGCGATCGACGTGAAGATGTCCTTGATGTCGGGCCACGCCTCGGCGCTGCCGCCCGGCATGATGGATGGGCCGAAGCGGGCCCCGTCTTCGCCACCGGAGACCCCCATGCCGACGAAGTGAATCCCGAGTTCGTCGAGATGAGCCGCACGCCGTTCCGTGTCCATGAACTGGGAATTGCCCGCGTCGATGATGATGTCACCGGGTTCGAGCAGTGGAGCAAGGGCATCGATCTGCTGATCGACGGGCGCACCAGCCTTGATCATCAGCACGACGATCCGCGGGCGCACGAGGGTGCTGACCAGATCTTCGATGGAGTGGACTCCGAGAATCGGGAAGCCGCGCGCGTCACCGGCGAGGAACTCGTCGGTGCGTTCGGGTGATCGGTTGTAGACCGCGACGGTGGAGCCGTGGTCTGCGATGTTCAGGGCAAGGTTTCGACCCATGACGGCGAGGCCGATGAGTCCAATGTCGGCGTATTGGGGCATGGGACGACGGTAGTCGTCATGTGGGGAGCTGTTCACCGTAGAGCCAGATATCGAACAGCTGGGTGAGGTCGCGCCCGGCGATCTCCTCGGCCACGGCGATGAAGTCGTCGGTGGTCACGTTGCCGTTCGTGTAGCGGTCCACATAGGTGCGCACGGTTTCGAAGAAGAGGTCGTCGCCGACTTCATCCCGCAGGGCAACGAGGACGAATGCGCCGCGCTGGTAGACGCTGCTGTTGAAGAGGTCGTCGGGTGGTGGAGTGCCGGGCGGGCCGTACTGGGCGATCCGAGCCGCCTCCATTCGATTGGCGACTTCTTCGCGATAGGCGCCGGACCCGTAGCGGTCCTCGACCCACAGGAGTTCGGCGAACGTTGCGAATCCTTCGTTCAACCAGATGTCGCTCCACTGCCCCACGGAGACGGAGTCGCCGAACCACTGATGAGCAAGTTCGTGGACCAGCACGTACTCGAAGTATGGGGCGTCGACCATGGCCCGCCCGAAGACCGACAGCGTCTGATTCTCGAGCGCTCCTGGGAAGCCGCCAACAACAGCGATGCCGTAGCGATCAAACGGGTACGGGCCGAATGCCCCCTCGAGGACCCGCACCATCTCGCCTGTGGTCTCGAGCGCAGTCATTTGCGGTGCGGTGAGGTCGGGCGGGAGCACGTTCCTGATCGGGATTCCTGCCGCAGCCGATGAGGTGGGATCCTCGACGATCTCGAGGCCATCGCCGATGACGACCGTTGCGAGATAGGGGGCCATCGGTTCGGTCATGGCCCAGAGATACGTCGTCGTGGTTGCCTGCTCGACGACATCCACCAGTTCGCCGTTGGCTGCCGCGGTGAAGCCGCTCGGGACGGTCAGCGCAAACGTGAAGGTCGCCTTGTCGAGGGGATGGTCGTTCGCAGGGAACCAGGAGTGCGCGGCGTCGGGTTCGGCCACGACGAACTGTTCCCCGGAGGGGCCGCTGAACCATCCGATGGGGAACGGCATGGCGTCCGATTCCGTCGGCGCAGGGACACCCCGGTAGTCCATCGCGACCGCGAACTCCTCGCCGGCCGGAATCTCGACCGGTCCGACGACGACCTCGTCATCGGACCGCTCGAACGCCGTCGATTCGCCGTTGACGGTGAGACGCTCGATCTCCCATCCCGCGAAGTCGAGGTTGAAGGAGGAGAGGTTCTCGGTCGCTCTCGCATCGATCGTGATTGACGACGAGACGGAGCCGTCGGCGCTGAACTCGAGGTCGAGGTCGTAGGAGTTGACGTCGTAGCCGCCGTTCCCGAGGGACGGGTAGTAGGAATCGCCAATCCCCGCCGACCCGGCCGAGTACTCACCGGACTCGACCACCGTCGACGGGGAAGGTTTGGTGGCGGACGGAGGCGTCGTGGCCGGAGACGCGGTGAACGTCGTCGTGGTCGAAGTCTCGCTGGTGGTGCCGCTGCATGATGCTGCGAGCACCGACAGGGCAACGAACCCAACCACCGTCTTGGCGAACCGTCTCACGCCCCAAACGGTAGGGCAGATTCCCACAACCGTCGACGATGAGGCGTGCTCGTAGCTCGTAGCTCGCCGCTCTCCTACATCGCGAGGGCTCGCGCCACCGCGTTCCCCATCTCGCTGGTGGAGGCGGTGGGCCCCGAACCGGCGATGTCTGCCGTGCGGAGGCCGGCGGAGAGCACGTCCTCTACGGCTTGGTCGATGGCGGCTGCAGCCTCGGGAAGATCGAGCGAGTAGCGCAAGGCCATGGCGCACGCCAGGATCGTCGCAAGCGGGTTCGCGAGGCCCTCGCCCGCGATGTCAGGCGCCGATCCGTGGACGGGTTCATACAGGCCGGGGGTTCCGTCTCCCAGGGAGGCGGAGGGGAGCAGTCCGAGTGATCCCGGCAGCATTGAGGCTTCGTCGGTGAGGATATCGCCGAAGAGATTCCCGGTGACCACAACATCGAAGTCTCTCGGACGTGACAGGAGATGCATTGCCATCGCGTCGACAAGCACGACCTCGAACTCCACATCCGGGAACTCCTCGGTGATGACCCGTTCTGCGGTGCGGCGCCAGAGGCGTGAGACCTCGAGCACGTTTGCCTTGTCGACCGACGTGACCTTGCCGCGCCTGAGGCGCGCCACCTCTCCTGCCATCCGAACGACTCGCTCGATCTCCGCGACGGAGTAGACCATTTCGTTGCGAGCCACGGTCCCGTCATCGGAGAGGGAGGACGGTCCGAAGTAGATGCCGCCGGTTAGCTCGCGAACGAACATGATGTCGACACCGGCCGCGTCCCTCAGGGGAGATGCGGTCGGGAAGTGGACCTGGATGGGCCGGAGGTTCGCGTAGAGACCGAGTTGGGCCCGGATGCCGAGCAGTCCGTCTTCGGGGCGTGTCTTGGCCAGCGGATCATCCCACTTCGGACCGCCCACGGCGCCGAGGATGACGGCGTCGGCGCCACGACACGCCTCAACGGTTGAGGTCGGCAGCGGATCGCCGGCTGCATCGATTGCGGCGCCACCGATGAGGTGGTCTTCGAACGTGAACGTGAGCCCGAATCGTGCAGCAACCGCTTCGAGGACCTTGCGGCCCTCTGCAACGACCTCAGGGCCAATGCCATCGCCGGGGAGCAGAACGAAGTGACTCATGGTCCAGTCGGTTCTGAGGTGCCGTTCCGGTCGGCAAGCGCCTTGTTGAGGGACGCGACAAACGCCCGGGCCGAGCCCTCGACGACGTCGGTCGAGATACCGCGACCCGAATACGTGAGTGGACCGATCTGGATGATGACGCTCACCTCGGCCATCGCGTCGGCCCCGGAGGTGAATGGGTTGACGCGATAGTCGAGGAGGATCGCCGGGAAGCCAAAGGCATCCTGCAGAGCGATGAACGCTGCGTTCACCATGCCGTCGCCCTCAGCTGTCACCTCGAACTCTTCGCCACCCCGGATGACCCGCACCGTTGCGACCGGTGTTTCTCGATCACCGCCGCTGAGGTGCAGGCCGATGAGTTGGACCTTGTCGGTCGATCGGTCGGTCTCGATCTCGATGAGCGCGCGCAGTCCCGCCTCGCCGATCTCACCCTTGCGATCGGCGAGTTCCTTGAAGCGATCGAACGCACGTCCGAACGCTTCGTCGTCGAGTTCGACGCCGAGTTTGGTGAGGGCGTCTGCGAACGCGGCACGACCGGAATGCTTCCCGAGTACCAGTTGGGACTCTTGACCGACGTCGCTCGGATCCATGATCTCGTACGTCTCGCGGTTCTTCAGCACGCCGTGCTGGTGGATCCCCGACTCGTGGGCGAAGGCGTTCCTGCCGACCACCGCCTTGTTGAACTGCACGGGGTAGCCCGTCAATCGCGAGACAAGCCGGGATGTCTCGAAGATCTCGGTGGTGTCGGCCTGGATCTCTACATTGAAGAAGTCCTGCCGGGTCTTGATCGCCATGATGATCTCTTCGGTCGACGTGTTGCCGGCGCGTTCTCCGATGCCGTTGATGGCCCCTTCGATCTGCCGGGCTCCGGCGTGGATCGCCGACAGCGAGTTCGCCACCGCGAGGCCCAAATCGTCGTGACAATGGGTTGAGATGATGACGTCTTCATTGCCGTCGCGAACATCGGCGTAGATACGCTCCATGAGCGCCACGAAGTCGGCGGGCATCGCATACCCAACGGTGTCGGGAATATTGATGGTGGTGGCTCCGGCGGCAACGGCGATGCGGCACGCCTCGACCACGAAGTCCGGGTCGGAGCGTGTTGCGTCCTGGGGTGAGAACTCCACATCCTCGACGTAGCCGCGGGCGCGAGTGACGCCCTCTCTGATCGAATCCAGGACCTCGGCCGGTGTCTTGCGGAGCATCTGCTCCATGTGGATCGGGGAGGTCGAGGTGAAGACGTGGATACGGTATCGCTCGGCCGCGGCCAGGGCGTCGGCCGCTCGGTCGATGTCGTTGGGCACGGTGCGGGCCAGAGATGCGATCACAGGACCGCGGACCTCGGACGCAATCCGGCGGACGGCTTCATGGTCACCGGGCGAGGAAGCAGCGAAGCCGGCTTCGATGACGTCGACCTTGAGCCGAGCGAGTTGCGAAGCGATGGCGACCTTGTCGTCGGGCGACAGCGCGATTCCGGGAGCCTGCTCACCGTCGCGAAGCGTCGTGTCGAAGATGACGAGACGATCGTTCATGTGAAACTCCGGATTCCCTCGAGCGGCAGCGTGATGCCACGAGTCTTCGAACTGACGATCGGCGACCAGCGACGGGCGACTCCAGGTGTCATACGTCGTCGGCCGGGGTCTTCTCGACCAGGAACGGCATCATGGCCCTGAGGTCGCGCCCGACCTGCTCGACGGGATGGTCCGCGACCGCTGCCCGTTGCCCGAGAAGGTTCGGAGCGCCGGCTCGGTATTCGTCCATCCACTCCCGAGCGAACTGGCCCGACTGGATCTCATCGAGGATCGTGCGCATTTCGGCCTTGGTCTCATCGGTGACGATGCGAGGGCCGCGCGTGATGTCGCCGTATTCGGCCGTGTCGGAGACGGAGTGTCGCATCCACGCGATGCCGCCTTCGAAGAGCAGGTCCACGATCAGCTTGAGTTCGTGGAGGACCTCGAAGTACGCCATCTCTTCGGGATAGCCGGCTTCGGTGAGGGTCTCGAATGCAGCGCGAATCATGGAGTCGACGCCGCCGCACAGGATGACTTGCTCGCCGAACAGGTCGGTCTCGGTCTCGTCCTTGAAGGTCGTCTCGATGACTCCGGCGCGGGTGCCGCCGATGGCGTGGGCATACGACAGGGCGAGGGCGTGGGCGCTGCCCGAAGCGTCTTGGTGAACGGCGACGAGCGCCGGCACACCGCTTCCCTCGACATACTGGCGGCGCACGAGATGACCGGGGCCTTTGGGGGCGACCATGGCGACATCGACGTCGGCTGGGGGCGTGATGTATCCGAAGTGGATGTTGAAGCCGTGGGCGAACAGCAGGAGGTCTCCTGCGGTGAGGTTCGGTGCGATGACTTCGTCGTAGAGATCGGACTGGATCTGGTCGGGGACGAGCACCATGATCACGTCGGCCCATGTGGCCGCCGTTGCGGGATCGACGACTTCGAGGCCGGCTTCCCTCGCCCGGGTGGCCCGGCTCGACCCTTCCCTGAGGCCCACGACAACGTCGACGCCCGAGTCCTTGAGATTCATGGCATGGGCGTGGCCCTGGCTCCCAAAGCCGATCACGGCGACCTTGCGCTGGGCAATCAGCGTCGGGTCGGCGTCCCCTTCGTAGTACATGGTTGGCATTGGGGCCTCCTAGGCGCTCTTGAGGTGTTTCTTGGCAGACTTCTGATCACGCGGCAGCGCGATGCGTCCGGACTTCGCGAGGGAGACGACACCGTAGGTGTTCATCAGTTGCAGGAAGTCGGCGAGCCGTTCGGGGGCCCCGGTGACTTCGAACGTGATGGTGGCGACACCGACGTCGACGGCGCGTGCTTCCCAGACCCTGGCCGCGTCGAGGATCTCGCCGCGTCGCTTCGGGTCGGCGTTCACGCGAACCAGCATGATCTCTCGTTCGATGGCGGTCCCTGGCTCGAACTCGGTCACTTTGACGGTGTGCACCAGCTTGTAGAGCTGTTTGATGATCTGTTCCATCTCCGGGCCGTCGACGACCACGGTCATCCGCGACATGGCCGGATCCTCCGTCGGACCAACGGTGAGCGAGTGGATGTTGAAGCCGCGCCTGGCGAACATAGATGAGACGCGCGCGAAGTACTCCGGGCTTGTTCTCGACGATGACGGCGATGACGTGGTTCACGCGAGGTCCTCTCTGCTCAGGATGATGTCATCGTTCGATCCGCCTGCGGGGACCATCGGGAAGACCATGGCTTCCGGGTCGCAGGTGAACTCGATGAGAACGGGCCGGTCGTTGATCGCAAGCGCTTGCTCGATCACACCGGCAACCTCGTCGGGCCGGTCGGCTCGCAGGCCGACACACCCACAGGCCTCGGCGAACTTGACGAAGTTGGGCACGGTCGGTGAGAGCTCGGTCTGTGACAGGCGCCCGTCGTAGAACAGGTTCTGCCACTGCTTGACCATGCCGAGCGACTGGTTGTTCATCACGGCGATCTTGATCGGGATGTTCTCGACAGCGGCGGTGATCAATTCGGTGCCGGTCATCTGGAAGCAGCCGTCGCCGTCGATGGCGAAGACGACCTCGTCCGGCGTGCCGGCCTTTGCCCCGATGGCGGCAGGAATCGCGTACCCCATGGTCCCAAGGCCGCCGGAGTTGATCCACCGGCGCGGCTCTTCGAATCCCCAGAACTGTGACGCCCACATCTGGTGCTGCCCGACACCGGCGACGATCGTGGCGTCGCCGCCGGTGATGCGGTCCAGCTCCTCGATGACGTACTGCTGCTGGATCGGGCCGTCCGGGTCTTGCACGTAGGAGAGTGGATGGGCGCTCTGCCATTCGTGGACGGTGGCGAGCCACTCTTCCCGATTTGGCTGCGGACCGCGACGCTCCGTTTCGACGATGAGTTGGTGAAGCACCGACTTCGCATCCCCGACGACAGGAACGTCCACCGGCCGGATCTTTCCGATCTCGGCAGGGTCGACATCGACATGGATGACCTTGGCCTCAGGGGCGAAGTGTTTCGGATTGCCCGTGATGCGGTCGTCGAACCGGGCGCCGATGGTGATCAGCAGATCCGAGCGTTGCATCGCCGTTGTGGCGGCGTACGTGCCGTGCATTCCCGGCATCCCGAGGTTGAGCGGATTCGAGTCGGGGAAGGCTCCGCGAGCCATCAGCGTGGTGACCATCGGGACGTTGAGTATTTCGGCAAACTGCTGCAGCTCCTCGGTGGCGCCTGCCGCGACAACGCCGCCGCCGACGTACAGCACGGGGCGCGCTGCCCGCTCGATGAGATCGACCGCTGCCTTCACCTGGCGGGGGTGGCCCTTGACCGCTGGTCGGTAGCCGGGCAGGCGGACCTCGCCCGGCCGGTGCCAGGTCATGCTCTCGGCGAGGACGTCCTTCGGAATGTCCACCAGCACCGGACCCTTGCGACCGGTCGATGCCAGGTGGAACGCCTCGCGGATGATGTCGGGGATCTGGTCCGCACTCGTGATGAGTTCGTTGTGCTTCGTAGCCGGCATCGACATGCCCCACGTATGGGCCTCCTGGAAGGCGTCGTTGCCGATCGCGGTGGTCGCGACCTGCCCGGTGATCACCACCATCGGAACGGAGTCCATGTAGGCATCCTGGAGCGCCGTCAGGATGTTGGTCGCTGCCGGGCCCGACGTGACCACGGCCACTCCGACGCGTCCGGTCGCGTGCGCATAGCCCGAGGCCATGTGGCCTGCGCCCTGCTCATGGCGCGCGAGGACGTGGCGGATGGGCGAGTCGAGCAGCGGATCGTATGCGGGGAGGATGGCACCGCCGGGCATGCCGAATACAACCTCCACTCCCTCGTGCTCGAGTGATCGGATGAGCGCTTCCGCGCCGGTCAGTTGCTCTGGCATGTCTTGCTCCACATACAGAAAACCCCCCGTGATGCACGGAGGGACAGGCGCACACTTCGTAGCGTGTGCGCCTAGGTGATAAGAACTACGTACAGGTGATTGGATGGGGTCATGTCGGTTTTCATCGGAGCGTGCGATTATGGCAGGACGGGAGGACCTGTCAAGCACGCATGAACACGATACGCCACCTTCGCTCCATACTCGCTCCGGCGATCGCCGCCGCGAGGGCAACGCTGCGCTCACTCGACGACAAGGAGGTCCCAGCTCGCCTGCGTCCAGTGGCGAGACGTGGCGACGGAAAGCTCCCACTGCCGCTCACGCGCACCCTGCTGTTGCGCATCGACGAAGACGATTGGTTTCGCGCCAAGGCACTCGAGGCGTTCGAACACCGCGGATCCGAGGATGCGTTGTCGCGCTCCTACCTCGCCCGGGAGCCCGGTTGGTGGATCGTGGTCGCCGAGGCGGTAGCGCACGAAGAGGTCGAGGCTGCCGCAGCCCGCATTGAACAGCTTCAACGCGACCTCGACACGGCGCGAACGCGGGCGGGGGCCGACCGGGCGAAAGCCAAAGCCATTCGTCGGGAACTCACCGAGGCCGAGAATACGGCGAGAGCCTCTGTCGAAGAACGACTGGAGCCACTGCGAGCGACGGCGACCGCAGCACGCGCCGAGCGGGATCGCATGCGAGAAGAACTCGGTGCCGCTCTGCAAGAGGTTGCCTCGGCAACCGCCGACCGCCTTGAGGCCGAGCACACGGCGGCGGTTCTCTCGGAGCAGCTCCGATCTGCGAAGCGGACGGCGGCCCAGATTCGCCGATCGGCAGAATCCGGGACGTCCGAGTCGGTACCCCGTCAGCCAATGGACATCGCTCGGTGGCTGGACCGAGCGTCCGCCAGCCTCGCCCCCTACCGCGAGGCCGTCGCAGTGACGACCGCGACCCGTCGCGGCGCCGAAACCGGCCGAGCGCTCATACCTGCAGGGATCGCACCGGACTCGCCGGCGGCAATCGAAGGGCTCTCCGGGATCGACGGTGCGACGGTGCTCGTCGATGGACACAACGTGCTCGGCGTGCTGAACGCCTCGACGATGGCAACGGGCCGCGCCCGGCGGTCGCTGATCGCCAGCCTTGGCAGACTCACGCGCCACCTCGGCGATTCGACGATCGAGGTGGTGTTCGACTCCGATCTTGATGAAGGTCGGTCACGCACGGTCAGCGACACAGGGATCATTGTGCGTTTCGCTCAGGGCGATCTCATCGCTGATGATGTGATTGTCGAGCGGGCCGCCCGGCTGCGAGAGGCAGCCATCGTGGTCTCCGATGACCGGGAGGTCCGCGATCGGTGTACCGACTACGGAGCGACCTTGCTGTGGGCCCAAGCGCTCGCCCGGTGGCTCTGACACGGGCCGTCGTGACGGCTCCGTTCAGAGGACCAGTTCCGCCATCAGCCGGATCGTCGCGAGGTCGGTCGCTGCCACCAGCAGCGTCGTGACACCGGACGCCTCCCACGCCTCGAGGCGGTCGGCGATGCGTTCTCTCGATCCGACCAGGCTGACTTCGTCAACGAGGTCGTCGGGGACCTCGCGCATCGCCTCCATCTTTCTTCCCGCGAGGTAGGCCGTCTGGATGCGATCCGCTGCCTCGCCGTAGCCGTATCGGTGAGCGAGGTCGTTGTAGAAGTTCTTGCGCTCCGATCCCATCCCGCCGACGTACAGCGAGATCATCGGTCTGGCAGCAAGGCGGGCCCGGGTGAGGTCATCGTCGAGCGAGGTGAACACGGTGGCGGCGACGTCGAACCGATCGACCTTGTTCGTGACGCCCGAGCGGGCGAATCCCTCGGCAAGGAGCGGAGCGAAGACCTCCGAGGCGCGCTCGGGGGAGTAGAACACCGGTAGCCATCCGTCGGCGATCTCGGCTGTGAGCCGGACGTTGCCCGGTCCAATGGCTGCGAGATAGATCGGAAGATCGGGATTGCGGGGTTTCGAGATCAGCTTGAGTGGCTTGCCGAGTCCGGTCGCGTCCGGTCCCTGATAGGGGATCTGGTGATGCTGCCCGGCGTATTCCACTGAGCCGTTGCGAGCCAGCATCGTTCGGAGGATCTCGACGTACTCGCGGCTGACCTGGAGCGGCCGCCCATAGGCTCGGCCGTGCCAACCCTCGACCACCTGCGGTCCCGAGACGCCGAGGCCGAGCAGGAACCGTCCGTTGGAGAGATCGTCGAGGGTCGCGGCGGTCATCGCCGTCATCGCAGGCGTTCGGGCCGGCATCTGCATGATCGCCGAACCGAGGCGGATCGTCTCGGTCCGAGCAGCGAGGAATGCCAGCGGTGTGACGGCGTCCGCGCCGTATGCCTCAGCGGTCCACACCGAGTCATAGCCAAGTCGTTCGGCCTCGTTGACGAGGGTCGTATCCCTGGCGATCGAGACGCCGCGATATCCGAGATTCAGGCCGAGTCGCACTCAGGCTTCCGCGTAGCGGACCGAAGTGACCAGAACCTCATTCCCCGCGACGACCGTGGCCACTCCGCCGCACTGCGGACATCGGAGGAGGCCGGGATCGTCGGACTCGAAGTCCGCGTTGCACACGTCGCAGTGCACGACGAGCGGCACTTCGATGATCTCCAGTTCGGCGTCCGCGGCCGGGGTGTCCCTCGACGCCACCTCGAAGCCGAACTGCAGGGAGTCGGCCACGACCCCGCTCATGGGGCCGATGGTCACGGTGACGCCGGAGAGCGTCTCTCCCTCCGGGACTGCCGCGATGGCGGCATCGATGACACTGCGTGCGATTCCTACTTCATGCATGAACAGGACGCTAGTCGCGGAGGTTGGCCTCATCTCCGCGACTGGCGACCGGCGACCGTTTTCTGTCACACCCGGTCCGTACGGTGGGATCAATCGCGAAAGGAGCGGGCATGATCATCGATTGTGATGCGTGTGTGATGGACGGGACGGATGCGTGCGCGGACTGCATCGTGCCGATGCTGTTGTCCGGAACGGGCGGGCCGACGCGGATCGGAACGGACGAGGAGGTGGCGATCCGGAATCTCTCGGATGCGGGCCTCGTCTCACCGATCCGCCTCGTTGTTCGGCGGACCGGTCGTGGCGTCGCCGCCGGCTGACGCCGTATCGTGGGTGGGTGCTCAGAGATCAGATCGAAGAGATTGCCTCCGAGGCCGGTTGTGTCGGATTCGGTGTGACGACCGCTGATCCGTTCGACGGCCTCGCTGCGGTGATGCGCGAACGGAAGGACGCAGGTCACGCCGCCGATCTCGCCTTCACCTATCGGGATCCTGAGGTCGCGGCAGACATACGGCGGTCGTTGCCCTGGGCGAGCCGCCTCGTTGCGGTGGCGTACGCCTACGAACCCGCGGCCGGCGTCTCGCAGTCCGAACCGGGAGCGCTCCGCATCGCCCGCTTCGCCGACGGGGACCACTACATCGGCCTCCGACGAGCGCTCGCCGCGATCGTGGCCGTGCTCGAGGCGACGGGGGCCTCCGCCGAAGCGCTCTCGGACGACTCTCGGCTGGTCGATCGAGCCGCCGCGGCTCGTGCCGGCGTCGGTTGGTGGGGGCGCAGCACGATGGTGCTGGTGCCGGGTGCAGGACCGTGGGTTCTGCTGGGGTCGGTCGCAACCGACGCGCCGCTCGACACCACCGACCAGATGGCCCGCACCTGCGGCACGTGCACAGCCTGTCTCCCGGCCTGTCCCACCGGGGCCATCCTCCCCGACGGCGTGCTTGACGTCAGACGTTGCCTCGCCCATCGCCTTCAGTCATCCGGGCTTGTCCCGCAAGATCTCCGCGAGGCCGTCGGTGACCGCCTCTACGGCTGCGACGACTGCCTGACGTCGTGTCCACCCGGTAGCCGGATTCTGGAGATGGCGGCGGTCGCGTCGGGGCCAACCGTTGTCGAGATCCTTGGTCTCGACGATGCAGGCCTCCTTGACCGCTACGGCCACTTCTATCTCCCGGCCCGGCGGCCGCGGATTCTTCGCCGCAATGCGCTGGTCGCGGCCGGCAATGACCGATCGCCGGATCTCGAACCGATCGTGATCGGATACCTGGGGCATCCCGACTGGCTTCTCCGGGCCCATGCGGCATGGGCGGTCGGGATGTTCGGCACCGCGGTCGGTCGCGCCGCTCTCCGCCAGGCCCTCGCCGAAGAACACGATGGCAGGGTCCGCGCCGAGATCCGCCGGGCGGTGTCGGCGTGAACTGCGGTGCGCGGTCTACGCTGACCGGATGGTCCACGATCGCCTGACCGCCACGGAAACGAGCGTTCTTCCCGAGACGCTCGCGACCGGGGACTGCTGATGCTCCTCGTGGCCGACGTTCACGGCGCGGCCGATGCGCTGCGTCGCGTCGCGTCGCTCGGCGAACCGCTGCTCGTCCTCGGCGATCTGGTCAACTACATCGACTATCGGAGCAACGAAGGAATCGTCGCCGACATCTCGGGCCAGCACGTCGTCGACGAGTTCGTACGGATTCGCGCCGCAGATGGCAATGTCGCCGCGTCCGCCTTCTGGCAGGTCGAGTGGACGGATCGCGCTGCGGACCTCGAAGACCGGTACGACGAGGCCATCGAAGCCCAATACCGCAACGTGTGCGCCGCATTGCGCGGAAGCCGGGCCTACGTCACGTACGGGAACGTCGATCGGCCGGATATGCTCGCCGCCAACCTGCCGAGTGGGACCCGATTCGTCGACGCCGAGGTTGTGGAGATCGACGGACTTCGGATCGGATTCGCCGGCGGCGGACTCGTGAGCATCGGTACACCGGGGGAGGTGACCGAGACCGAGATGGAGGCCAAGCTGGCACAAGTCGGGTCGATCGACATCCTCGCGACCCATGTGCCTCCCGCGATTCCGGCGCTGGCATGCGACGTCATTGGGGGGCGGGCGAAGGGCTCGAACGCGATCCTCGAATTCCTCGAGCGAGAGCAGCCGGCCTATCACTATTTCGGGGACATCCACCAGCCACGGGCAACGACGTGGCGCGTGGGGCCGACGACATGTGTCAACGTCGGGTACTTCCGCGCCACCGGGAGGCCGGTCCGGCATGGCTGAGGTCGACCTCGATCGTCTGGCGTACGGGTATCGGCACCGACCGTCGTCGGCAGCTTCCCTCGAACGTGCCGAGGACGCAGGATCGAGGCTCGGCAGGGGAGCGTGGGTGCTCGACGTCGGGGGAGGCCCCGGTAGGCACGCGGCCGTCTGGGAGGGACAGGGCCACAATGCGGTCGTGCTCGATCCGTCCGCGGCGATGCTGGCCTATGGCCATCAACACGGTCTCTTTGGCGTGCGCGGGACGGCGCAAGCGATGCCGTTTCGCATGCACCGGTTCGCCCTCGTGTGGTTCCACCTCTCGATCCACTACGGCGACTGGAGGACCGCGATCGACGAATCCGTTCGCGTCCTCGCCGAGGACGGGACGGTCGAGATCTGGACGCTGGGACCTGATCATCACGAGCGTTCCATGCTCGCCCGGTGGTTTCCGTCGGTCGCAGGCATCGACTCCGATCGCTTCCCGCTTCCGGGGGCCCTGGCGAGCTATCTCTCCGGACGGGTGCCCGACGTCTCCGTGACCCGTCGCGTGGAGGACGTGGCCCGCTCCGCCGGCTCATGGCTGCGGGCCGTCGAAGCCGGCTTCATTTCGACGCTCCAGTTGTTGCCGGACGGCGAGCGGACGACAGGCATCGAAGCCTTCCGCCGTGCGCACCCGGACCCCGACGAGGAGGTCGCGTACCAGCTCCGATTCACCCGGATTGTCGGCACAAGAGGCTGAGTCGGTCACGACCGGCGCCGCTCGCCGCATCTGGTGGCGAATCGGTCGTCGCGACAGTTCGGGGCATCGCTACGATGCTGAGAGCACCGAGACAAGGAGCGTCGATGGACGGGACGGTTCAGAGAATCGAGGTCGCCGCATCTCAGCAGTTTGTCTATGAAACGGCACTCGACATCGAGACGTATCCGGCGTGGGCCGGCGGCGTGAAGTCGGTCACGATCGTCGAAGAGGACGAATACGGCCGCCCGACGGTCGCCGAGTTCACCATTGATGCGATGATCAAAGAGATCTCGTACACCCTCGACTACGATCACGACCGCGAGAACGGGTTTGACTGGGTGGCCCGGCCGAACGACGACCTCACCCTCCTCGAGGGCAGCTACACCTTCAACGTGATCGACGACGACACGACTGAAGTTGTCTATGCCCTGCGGGTCGAACCGAACTTCACCGTTCCCGGTTTCCTCAGGAGGCAGGCCGAGAAGCAGATCGTCGGGACCGCCCTCCGCGGCCTGAAGAAGCGAGCGGAAGAAGGCGTCTGATGCGGGTCATCCTCGTCACCGGGAAGGGTGGCGTGGGAAAGACCACGGTATCCGCGGCGACGGCGCTCCAATCGGCGGACTTCGGCCATCGAACGCTCGTCATGTCGACCGATCCGGCGCATTCGCTCGCCGACGCGTACCAAGTCGGGTTGGGGGACAGCCCAACCGAGATCGTGCCGAGGCTCGACGCCCAGCAGATTGACGCTCAACAGCGCCTCGAAGAGTCGTGGGGGGCTGTTCGCGACTACTTGACCGACGTCTTCGACTGGTCGGGACTCAAGGGGATCGAGGCGGAGGAACTCACGGTGTTCCCCGGCATGGACGAACTGTTCTCCCTCGCCAGCGTGCGGGACCATGTCGAATCCGAGAAGTACGACGCGATCATCGTCGACTGCGCTCCTACTGCCGAGACGCTCAGGCTCCTGAGCCTCCCCGAAGTCATGTCCTGGTACATGGACAAGATGTTCCCAGTCGGCCGGCGCGTTGCGAAGGTCGTCCGACCGATGATCAACCGTGTGTCGTCGATGCCGGTCGCCGACGAAGAGGTGTTCGACTCGGTTGCACGGTTTTATGAGCGTCTCGACGGCGTTCGCGACATCCTTGGGGATCCTGAGGTCACCTCGGCCCGGCTTGTCATGAATCCAGAGAAGATGGTCATCGCGGAGGCGCGCCGCACGTACACCTATCTCGGGCTCTTCGGATACGCCGTCGACGCTGCCGTCGTCAACCGCGTACTCCCCGACGTCGTGACCGACCCGTACTTCGAGCGCTGGCGCGAGATCCAGGCCGAGCATCTGGAGTCCGTGGAGGAGGGTTTCGCCGACATCGACATTCGGCACCTCCGGCTCTTCGACGAAGAGATGGTCGGTGTTGATCGTCTGCGAGTTGTCGGTGCCGAACTCTTCGGAGAGACCGACCCGACCGAGCGGCTCTCCGAGGGCCGACCCTTCCGGGTCGAAGACGACGGCGACAACGTCGTGATGATCGTGGGAATGCCGTTCGCCGAACACTCAGAGGTCGACGTCATGCGTCACGAAGACGAGCTGTTCGTGACGGTTGGGCCGTACCGCCGGTCGATCGTGCTGCCAGACTCACTGCGGCGCCGACAGGTGCTGAGAGCGAAGCTCGCGACCGGTGAGCTTCGCGTGACCTTTGGGACGGTGGACTGATGTGGGATCGAATTCTCGAACAGCGACCAATCCAGAACGGGCTGAAGCGCGCCGGCCTCCACTTCGCGAAGGCGGCCTATGAGGTCGTCGGCGGCGTCGCCGCCTTCGTCGACGAGGTCGTATCGGTCGTGACGGATAACGACCCGGACGACGACGACGCGTCCGGCCCAACCAAGATCACGGTGGAGTAGATCTCAGTTGCCAGGCGCCAGCAGGATCAGCTGAGGCCCGGGGCTGACGTCCCAGGCCTCAGCTCCTCAGCTCCTTGGCTCCTCACGCCCTCAGATCTGCCCAATCAAGGGTCGTGAGGGTCTTCGCGTCCGACACCATCAGGCCGATCTCCGACACGGTGACGAGGTGGCCGTTGATCAGGAGGGAGCGCCGAATCGGCGCCCACCAGTTTGACCCGTCGACGTCGTGGGACACGATGCCAGCCTCGCGGATTCCGTCCTCGGTGACGGTCAGAACGAGCGCTCCGGTTGGCGAGGTTTCCGCCTTCTCAAGGCCGTCATCCCATCGCTCGTACGGGAACACGGTCATCCCGGTCGACGGATCGTGGAGGAAGGCGTGATGGTCCCACTCCACCTCGGAGTGCCCGCCCTGCATCGTGAAGCGATCGATGCGCTCCGGATCGGCGGGGTCTGACACGTCGAAGAGCGATGCCTGGAGGCCACGGATGCGGCCATCGTTGTCGGCATCCTGTCCGACACCGAGCAGCGCATCGTCGCCGATCGGGTGCAAGTAGGCCGAGTACCCGGGGATCTTGAGTTCGCCGCTCAGCTTTGGTTGTTCGGGATTGGACAGGTCGATCACATAGAGCGGATCGACCTGACGGAACGTGACCACGTAGCCGGTGTCGCCGAAGAACCGGACGGAGTAGATCCGCTCACCACGACCGAGCCCATCAACGGTCCCGACCGTCTCGAGTTCATCGCCCTCCGTCGCAAGCACGGTGACCATGGATTCCGACTCAGGTCCGTCCCACCATTCCGGAGCGTCGGTCGACGCGACCCGGAGGTAGCCGTCGTGTTCGGACATGGACCACTGACTGAGCATGTATCCGGGCACCTCGCCCGATGCCCGGTAGTCGGCACTTCGCATCGACAGATCGAACTTGTGGATCATCGTCATCTGGCCGACAGGACGCTCCCTCTCTGCGAACATGATCGGGTCGATCCACTGGCTGGTCGCCACGTAGGTGGCATCTCCGGACGAGTAGACGATGTTGCCATCCGCGAAGACGCCCGTTGCGTCGGCGACGGCGAGTTCGCCCGTCTCGAGTGTCACGAGGGAGAGCGTCGTGAACCCGGAGAAGTCCTCGGGACGGTTTGTGCGGTTGCAGGCGAGCAGGGTGCCCTCGTCGACGACCCGATCCCGACCCTCGAGGTCGGTCACGATGTAGTAGGGGAGCCAGTTCTCGACCTGCGAGTCCTTGACAATCTCGCGATTCTTCTCCTCGGCCTCCCGCTCGGCTCGGAGGCCGCCACCTTCGGGGTAGGACCAAGCGAAGCCGGTGGGACTCGACGACACCACGAGGCGAACGGCACCGTCGACCATCCGCGACGAGACGTACCGTCCGTCAATGCGCAGTGTTCGCGCCAACTCGGGATCGTCGAGATCGGAGATGTCGATCTCGGCAACCATCACGATCGGCGTTGGGAACTGCATGGAGCTCGACTCGACTTCGCCGAACGGGATGGCGTCGTAGCTGTCGTTGGCGATCGCAACGACCCGGTCCCCGTCGAGGAACAGATTCTGCGTCCAGAAGGGGAGTTCGATCGACCCCTCGACGGTCAAGGTGTCGTCGTCGACGGATACGACGTGCAGGAGACTCCCGGCGATGACAACGATGCGTTCGCCGTCAGTCTTCACCAGGTCGGCCTCGTCGACGCCGGCCTCCTGCAGGTTCGTGCCGATCACCTCCGTGGCGGCGTCCATCGCTGCGCCCGCGGCGGCCGCCGTGGTCGTGGTCTCCTCCGCCGCGAACTCGCGCACGAAGTCGTCTCCGGCCTCGGCGAACACTGCGTCGAGCATCCATGGTTCCATTCCGTACCCGCTCAGTCCGTAGGGTCCGACGCGATCAAGCGCATGATCGATCGTCCAGTCGAGGAGGTCCTCGCACGCGTCGAACGGCATCAGGGCCCTTGCCGCAGAGGGATGGGGAGTCTCAACCACCGAAGTCGTGGATGTGGCACCTCCTGCGTTGGTCATGCCAGACGACCGGGCCGGCAGGGCGCATGCGGACAGCGCGAGGGCTGCTGCAACGGTGACGGTGATGATTCTCTTCACCTGAGCCTCCAAGCTCGACTACCGATCCGACGCTCCGGAGCCGCCATAGGGTTCCCACCAACTGATAACCTTTCTCGCCATGAGCACCATCGGGATCGACATCGGCGGATCAAAAGCCCTCTCCGTTCGTCTCGTAGACGGCGAAGTGGTCGAAGAGCGGCACTCGGCCGCTCCGGGACAGCCGCCGCTCGAGACAGCGCTCGGCGCGATCCGATCGGTGTGGGCCGATGACGTCGAAGCCGTCGGCGTTGGCATCGCCGGACTCGTGCGCTGGCCGGAAGGCGTCTTCGCGTGGGGTCCGCACGTGGACAGCACCGATCTCCCGATCCGCGATCTCCTGGAGGCGGAACTCGACGTCCCCGTTGTGGTCGACAACGACGCGAACGTGGCCGCGTACGGGGAACGCGTGGCCGGAGCCGCCCAGGGATACGACGACTTCCTGCTCGTGACCCTTGGAACGGGGATCGGCGGTGCGATGATGATCAACGGTGAGGTGTATCGCGGTGAGTCGTTCGCCGGCGAGTGGGGCCACATCCGGAACAATCCAGGAGGGCGTCTCTGCGACTGTGGCAAGCGTGGATGCTGGGAGACCGTCGCCTCGGGACCGGCGCTGGTCCGGCTCGCGCGTGAGGTCATCGCCCTCAACCCGGAAGGAACTTTCGCCCACCGCTTCGAGTCTGGGACGATCCGTGGCGAGGACGTGACCGCCGCCGCCGACGCAGGAGATGAGGTTGCCCGCGGCCTCGTCGCCGAAGTCGGTGCGGAACTCGGTAGGGGGATCGCCAACCTCATCGCCATCTTCGATCCCGAACTCGTCGTCGTCGGTGGCGGTCTCGGGTCGGTCGGGGAGTCGCTGCTTGGACCGGCACGTCGCTTCGCCGCCGACGCACTCCACGGAGGCAATCACCGGCTCGCGCCACCGATTCTGGTGGCCGGATCCGGTGCCCGAGCCGGTGCCGTCGGCGCCGCTTACGTCGCAGCTTCGATACGCTCTTGATCATGTCCCGACTCGACGAAACCCCGATCCCGAAACGTGACGCGAAGGAGATCGCCCTCGAGGTAGTCCTTCTGATTCCGAATGTGGTGAAGCTCCTTGCCCGGCTCATCCGCGATCCGCGGGTGCCGGTGCGTCGGAAGAGCTTCGCGGCCGCTGCGCTGATCTACGTGATCTCGCCGATCGATCTGATCCCCGACTTCGTCGCCGGCTTGGGCCAACTCGACGATTTGGTCATCGTGGCCGTCGCCCTGAACCATCTCATCGCGGGCGCCGGACGAGACGTCATCGAACAGCACTGGGACGGCACGACCGACTCACTCGACCTCGTGCTCGCCGCCACCGAGTGGGGGACTGAGATCATCCCAGGTCCACTCCGGAGAATGCTCCCGGGCTAGGACGCCGCGTTCGGTCTCATCGGCTGAGTGCTTCCCGACGCGCATCCGCCGGCCTACGCTCTCCGGATGGATTTCCGACGCATTGAAAACTTGCCGCCGTACGTCTTCGCCGAGGTGACCAAGAAGGCCCTTGAAGCACGCCGAGCCGGCGTCGACGTCATCGATCTCGGATTCGGGAACCCCGACATCCCTTCACCCCCAGTTGTCGTCGACAAACTCATCGAGGCGGCGCGCAGTCCGAAGAACCACCGCTACTCGGCTTCGCGCGGCCTGCCCAATCTCCGCAAGGCCGTCGCGGACCGCTACCTCCGCAGGTACGGCGTGGAACTCGATCCTGAGACCGAAGTCATCAGCACGATCGGAGCAAAAGAAGGCCTCTCGCATCTCATGTGGGCCCTGGTCCAACCCGGTGACGTCGCCCTCGTCCCGGAGCCGTCGTATCCGATCCACATCTACGCGGCGGTCCTCTCGGGCGCTGAGGTTCAGCGAGTGCATCTCTCAACCGGCGAGGAGTTCTTTGATCGGCTCACCGAGGCCTACCACAACTCGTGGCCCCGCCCGCGGGTCATCGTCACCTCGTTCCCGCACAACCCAACGACCGAGACGGTCGACATCAGCTTCTTTGAGCGTCTCGTCGAGTTCGCAAGAGAGAACGACACGATGCTCGTGCACGACTTCGCGTATGCGGACATCGCATACGACGGCTATCAACCGCCGAGCCTCCTCCAGGTCCCGGGGGCCAAGGACGTCGGCGTCGAGTTGTACACGCTGTCGAAGAGCCATTCGATGGCTGGTTGGCGGGTCGGTTTCGTTGTCGGCAATCCCGAGATGGTCGGTGCGCTCGGTCAGCTCAAGTCGTACCTCGACTACGGAACGTTCCAGCCGATTCAGATCGCCTCGATCATCGCTCTCAACGAATGCGACGACTACGTGCCCGAGGTCGTCGACGTCTACAAGCGACGTCGCGACATCCTCATCGACGGCCTGGCGCGCATCGGGTGGGAGATCGAGCGGCCGACGAGCACCATGTTCGTCTGGGCACCGATTCCCGAGCCGTATCGGCACATGGACTCGCTCACGTTCGCCCTCTATCTGCTCGACAAGGGGCAGGTCGCGGTGAGCCCGGGAATCGGGTTCGGACCCTCCGGCGACGGGCACATCCGATTCGCCCTCGTCGAGAACGACCAGCGCACCGCCCAGGCGGTCCGCGGAATCCGCAAGGCGCTCGACCTCGGCTAGGTGCTAGCGGCGACCGAGCGGCAGGTAGGCCTTCTCCGCGTAGTCGATGAGCATGCGATGCGTCGTGAACTGCGACAGGCCGGTGACCATCGAGGCCTTCATCATCGCAATCCATGAACGCGGGAGCCCCTGGTCGTCCCGTTCGTAGTAGGTGGGGACCACCTCGGCCTCGAGAAGCTGATAGAGCAGTTCGGCGTCCGCCTCATCGGAGGCCGACTCCTCACCGAAGCCCCATCCGTTGGTACCGTTGAAGCCCTCAACCCACCATCCGTCGAGCACACTGAGGTTCAACCCTCCGTTCGCCGCGGCTTTCATCCCAGACGTTCCGCTCGCTTCTCGTGGCGGCCGAGGCGTGTTGAGCCACACGTCGGCTCCGGTGACGAGCGTCCGTCCGAGCCGCATGTTGTAGTCCTCGATGAAGAACAGGTGGCCCTCGAATGCTGGACTCTGAGAGCGTTCGAAGACGCTCTTGATCAACGCCTGACCTTCCCGATCCGCCGGGTGGGCCTTGCCCGCGAACACCAACTGGACCGGACGGTCGGGATTCTTGAGGATCGCCTCGAGACGGCCGGGATCGGTGAACAGCATGCCCGCCCGTTTGTAGCTGGTGAAGCGGCGGGCGAACGCGATCGTGAGGCGATCGGAGGGCAGTTGATCATCGAGCCATCGGAGGCGACTCGATGCGTGCCCATGTCTGGCGTACTCCTCGCGGAGCCGCTTCCGTAAACGACGTGTCATGAGTTCGCGCTGAGCACCGTGCGCGCGCCAGACACGCCCGTCATCGATGTCGAGGATCCGCTGCCAGGTCTCCGGTTCATGGATCCGCTCGGACCAATCGAGTCCGATCGCAGTGTTGAGCAGGCGACGTATCCCGTGACCGAGCCAGGTCGAGGGGTGGATGCCGTTCGTCACGGCGAGTGCGGGTCCGCCGATGAGAGCTCCCCAATCCTCGGTCACCACGTCTGCGTGGCGGATCGACACGCCGTTGGTGCGGTCGGACAACCGGATCGCAAGCGCACCCATGTCGAACACGCCGTGGTCATCCGAGCCGTTCCTAGCGAGCTCCCGCTGGATATCGGTCGGCACACCGTCGATCGTTCCGGCCAACGCTGCGGTGGCCATTGATGCGTCGAACGTCTCGTTGCCTGCGGGCACGGGTGTGTGGAGGGTGAACAGCGTCCGGCCTGCGACGAGCTCCTTCGCCGTCTCGAGGTCATGGTTGGCGTCGATCTCCCACGACAGCCGTTCGAAGAGACTCAGCGCGGCGTGACCCTCGTTGATGTGCCACATGGCAGGGTCGATGCCGAGTGCCCGGAGGACCCGGGCGCCGCCGATGCCGAGCACGGCCTCCTGAGCGAACCGGGCTTCACGCCCGCGAACGTACAGGATGTGCGAGATCGGCCGATCGGCCGGATCGTTCTCGGGAAGGTCCGTGTCGAGGAGGAGGAGCGGCACACGGCCGACATCGATGCGCCACGCCCCGACGGCGACATCACGCCCGTTGAGATCCACGGAGACCCGCAAGGCACGACCGGAGTGCGGATCGAGGACCTCCCGGACCGGGCGCCTGCGCATCTCGAGGCGCTGGTACGTGTGCTGCTGCCAGCCGTCGGGGTCGACCGCCTGGCGGAAGAACCCACGGCGGTAGAGCAGTCCAACGCCGACGAGGGGAATCCCGAGATCCGATGCGGACTTGACATGGTCGCCGGCCAGGACACCGAGGCCACCGGAGTAGAACGGTAGCTTCTCGTTGATTCCGTATTCGGCACAGAGGTAGGCAACGGGACCGTCGAGTTCGAGTGCGTGGTGCGTGTCGTACCAGGTCGCGTCGCTGTCGAGATAGTGGTCAAACCGCTCAACAGCTTCGTAGTACAGCTCGACGAAGCTCCCGCTGGCTGTGAGCGCCTCCCATGTGGACGGCTCAACCATCTGCAAGAGGCCAATCGGATTGCGCGACGCAGCCCACGCCTGTGGATCGATGCGGCCCCACAGATCCCGACCGACCGGGTCCCACGACCACCAGAGGTTGTATGCGATGTCGTAGAGGCGCTCGAATGCTTTTGGAATCCGCAGCGCTGCCTTCGGCCCGGTTGGAATGGATGCGCTCAGTCGCGCTCGTCGGTCGATCATGGCGGAGTACTCCTTGTGAGGTCCGGTGAGGCTAGCGTTGATCGTTCTTTGAAACGTTTGAAACCCCGGTGTCACACGCGGGGTCGATATATCGATTCCGAGCGGAGAACGATGCAAAAGTCACGGTACGCCATTCTCTTCCCAGGACAGGGAAGCCAGCACGTCGGTATGGGAGCCGATCTCTTCGGCGCGTACGGTGACCTCCTCGGTGAGACCGCAGACCGCATCATCGGATGGCCCCTCGAGCGGCTCATCATTGACGGCCCCCAGGAAGAGCTGACCCGGACCGAACACGCACAGCCGGCGCTGTACGCGGTCTCGTTCGCACTGTGGCGTGTCCTCGAAGAGGCGTTGCCGTCCCGACCGGCGGCATCGGCCGGACACTCGCTCGGCGAGTACACGGCCCTCGCCGCGAGCGGTGCCATCGCCTATCAAGACGGTCTCGCCCTCGTCGCCGAACGGGGCCGGGCCATGGCCGCGGCTGCTGCGGCGGGTGAACCGTCCGGCATGGCGGCCCTGATCGGCGCCGACCTCGACGTCGCAGCATCGGTGGCTGCCGACCGGCGGAGGGACGGAGGAAGGCTGTGGGTCGCCAACATCAACGCCCCCTCCCAGATCGTGCTTGCCGGAGCCGAGGCCGATATCGCCTGGCTGTGTGAGAGCGCCCGCTCATTGGGGATCCGACGTGCGGTTCCCCTGGCGGTCGCCGGAGCATTCCATTCTCCCTTCATGGAACCGGCGGCGGAGCGACTCGAGGCGGCCCTGAACGCCACCGAATTCTCGTCGCCCGAGTTCCCGGTCTACGCGAATACCACCGCTCTTCCGACGCAGGACCCGGCCAGGCAACTCGCCGAGCAACTCGTGCGGCCGGTTCGGTTCGCTCCGACCCTGGAGCAGATGGCCGCCGACGGCATCACGACCTTCGTCCACGTCGGGCCGGGCGACGTCACCGCCGGCTTGGTGAAGCGAACACTCCCGGATGCCACGGTGCACGTCGTGGCCGGCCTGGACGACATCGCTTCGGTCGCGAACGACCCGTCCGTACAATGATCGATCTGACGCGAGAGGGAACGACGATGAAACGCACGACCATCACCGGCTGGGGCTACTGCGCTCCAGAGGGCATCGTCACCAACGACGACCTGGCGACGGTGATGGATACCTCGGACGAATGGATTGCGACGCGCTCGGGCATACGCCAGCGCCGGGTATCACACGTCGACAACTCCGACCTTGCGACGGTCGCGGCCCGCAAGGCGCTCGCGGGCGCAGGATTGGAAGCGACCGACATCGACTACATCCTCGTTGCCACCTGCACCCCGGATCGCTTCATCCCCGCGATGGCGTGCCATGTCCAGGCGAAGTTGGGCGCCTTCAACGCAGCCGCTACGGACACCAACGCCGGATGCACGGGGTTCATCTACGGACTCAATCTCGCCAACGGGCTGATTGCGACCGGGTCCGCCCGCCGGGTCCTTCTCATCGGATCGGAGCGTCTCACTTCGTATCTCGATCTCGAACGGCGCGACACCGCGGTGCTCTTCGCCGATGGCGCCGGGGCCGTCATCCTGGAAGCCACCGATGGCGACGACGGCCTCCAGTCGATCAACGTGGGGTCGGATGGTCGGCTTGCCGGCGCCCTGACCGTGGAAGGTGCCGGGTCGTCGTGGATGGACATACCGACCCCGGTGAGCGTCGTCATGGACGGGCGAGAGGTGTTCCGCAACGCGGTGGTCGGGATGGGCGCAGCCGCGCAACGGGCCGTCGAAGAGGCCGGCTGGGAGGTTGGCGATATCGACCTCTTGATCCCGCATCAGGCCAATCTCCGGATCATCGACGCTACCGCGAAACGACTCGGCCTCGACGAGGACCAGGTCTTCACAAACATTCAGTACTACGGGAACACATCGGCCGCCTCGATTCCGATTGCGCTCGGCGAAGCACTCGAACAGGGGCGTGTGACGCCGGGAGCCAAGATCGTTCTCGTGGCGTTCGGCGCAGGACTCACGTGGGGGGCCGCCGCGATCCAATGGGGAGAGCGCATCGAGCCACGATCGCTCAGCGACGCTGCGCTCCCACCGGCAGACCGGTCGGGACTCCAGATCATGGCCGATCGCCAGGCGAACCGACTCTCATGAGCCACGTCGCACTTGTCACCGGTGGATCCCGCGGTATCGGGAGGGCGATCGCCCTGCGTCTCGCGAGCGACGGCAACGCCGTAGCCGTCAACTACGCCGCCAACGCGACGGCGGCGGAAGAGGTCGTCGAGACGATCACAGCCGGCGGTGGAACCGCCTTCGCGGTCCGGGCCGATGTCGGTGATGCCGACGCCGTTGCCGAGATGCTGAGTGATGTGGAGGAGCGCCTTGGACGCGTCGGCATTCTCGTCAACAACGCCGGCATCACGCGCGACGACCTGCTGCTCCGGATGGGACCCGACGCATGGGATGATGTGATCCAGACCAACCTGCGGTCGGTCTATCTCTGCACCAGGGCGGCGATGCGAGGCATGCTTCGCTTGAAGTGGGGTCGAATTATCTCGGTGAGTTCCGTGTCGGGCATCGCCGGAAATCCGGGCCAGGCGAACTACGCCGCCTCAAAAGCGGGCATCATCGGCTTCTCGAAGTCGATCGCACGCGAGGTCGGGTCCCGCAACATCACGGTCAATGTGGTGGCGCCGGGTTTCATCGAGACCGACATGACCGACCACCTCGGTACCGACGTTGCGGAGGAAGTGGTTCAACGAGTCGCCCTGGGCCGACTCGGACAACCTGAAGAGATCGCTGCGGCAGTGGGGTATCTTGCCTCCGACGACGCGGCGTACGTAACGGGTCAGACGCTCGTCGTTGACGGCGGCCTGGCCCTCTAGAAGGCCACTAGGAGGCATATCCAATGGACAGAACAGAAATCGAATCGAAGCTGACCGACCTGCTCGTCGACGAGTTGGGCATCGAACGAGATGCGATCTCGCCCGATGCGAAGTTCGAAGAGGACCTTGATGTTGATTCGCTGGGCGTGGTCGAACTGTTGATGGCGCTTGAAGACAACTTCGGCGTGAAGATTCCGGATGAAGAAGCCGAGCAGATCACGACGGTCGGGGAAGCCGTCGATCTCGTGGAGATCAAGCTCAACGCCTAGGGGGAAACATGAGCGACCGACGCGTCGTCGTCACGGGCCTCGGCACGATCAATCCCCTCGGGGTTGACGCCGAGTCCACTTGGAGTGCCCTGAGGGACGGGGACTCAGGGGTCGGTCCGATCACACTGATTGAGGCATCGGACCTTACGTCCCAAATCGCGGGCGAAGTCACCGGCTTCGACGTCGAGGCCCATATCCCGCGCCGTCAAGCGCGGAGAATGGACCGGTACGCCCAGTTCTTCTGGGTGGCCGCCAAGGAAGCGCTCGACGACGCAGGAATCGCCTACGAAGATGACGATCCGGACGCGTACCGATCCGGGGTGGTGGTCGGAACCGGAATCGGCGGCGTTGCGACGTTCGAAGAGGAGTTCACGACGCTGCTCGAGGTTGGTCCCCATCGCCTCAGCCCGTTCGGGATCCCCAAAGTCATCGCCAACATGGCAGGGGGGCAAGCGTCGATCGATTTCCGTCTCTACGGGCCGAACACGACCATCGTGACGGCCTGCGCTGCGTCGGCCAACGCGATCGGCGACGCAGCCGCGATCATCCAGCGCGGTGCGGCGGACCTGATGCTCGCCGGCGGCGCCGACGCTTCGATCACCCGGTTCGCGGTCGGCGGATTTGCCCAGGCGCGTGCGCTGAGCACGCGCAACGACGATCCGCAGCATGCCAGTCGCCCGTTCGACGTCGATCGGGACGGCTTCGTGATGTCCGAGGGCGGTGCCGCCCTGGTGCTGGAAGAGCGCGAGCACGCATTGGCACGCGGAGCCAAGATCTATGCCGAGTTCCTGGGATATGGAATGTCTTCGGACGGCTACCACGTGACGCTGCCGCGACCCGGCGGCGGCGGAGCAATCCGCGCGATGCGGGCAGCGCTCGATGATGCGTCACTCGAGCCGGATCAGATTTCGTACATCAATGCGCACGGGACCTCGACCGCCGCCAATGACGTCACTGAGACGATGGCGATCAAGGAAGTGTTCGGAGACCGCGCGTATGAGATCCCAATCTCGTCATCCAAGTCGATGAGCGGCCACCTGCTCGGCGGTGCTGGAGCGTTCGAGGCTGTTGCGTGTGTTCTTGCGATCCACGACGGCATCGTGCCGCCGACGATCAACCTCGAGAACGCCGATCCGGACTGCGATCTCGACTACGTCCCGGACGGGCCGAGAGAGATTGACGTCGAGTACGCCATGAGTAACTCCTTTGGCTTCGGAGGCCACAACGTGGTCCTGATCTTCGGCAAGCCGTAGAGCGACTCAACTACTCGACACAGTCGTCCGACGGACTGCAGCCGGTCGTCGGGGGAGGGCGGTTCGCTGCGACGGCGGTCCGGTATTCGTCGAAGGATCGGGCGGTGAGGGCGGCGATCATTCCGACGCCGACGAACGCCCCGACGCCGGTGAGCGCAGCGGCCGCGATCTCGATCCCGAGACACGACGATGGCTGACACAGCAGGGCGGCGATCGCTGCGCCGACGAAGGCGCCGGTGACGGTCCCCACAATCACGAAGACGGCGACGATGGGTCGCACCTCAGCCAGCTCGGCGATGAGGCCCATTGCTCCTCCGGCCACAGCACCGATGGCCGCGCCGGTGGGGCCGGCGAGGAGGAGGCCCGGCAGCAGCCCGGCGATCAGCCCACCTCCAATCGTGGTCCAGCGGGTCATGCACCCACCTCCGGGTGTTGGCGGGTCCGCGGGGGTGGAAGCGGGGCCTGTACCGGCGAAAGTGCGTCGGCGGCTCCCGGCGACCACGCCAAGAACGCATCCACGAGGCCGAAGGCGATGAAACCGGCGGCCGCGACCCATGTGGCAGAGGCAAAGGCCGCGGTGAATGCCAGGATCGGCAGCGCGACCCTCAGGCCCCACAACCCCCAGCGGAAGCCGCGCGCATAGGCCCAGGCGAGTACCGGGCCGGTAGCGGCGAGCACCATCGCCGCAGGGGCGACGGCATCGACCGAGACGAGTCCTGCGAGCGGAAGCGCTCCGATCGCCGCGAGGGGGAGCGCAACGGCGATCGCTCCTGCCCCTGCTCCCGGGCGCTGGCGGAGCCAGATCCGTAGCCATGGGCCGGCGAGGCCGCCAATAGCGAGTAGTGAGAGGACTGCGGCTCCGACCGCCAACGCATTCGAGATTCCACCGAGCGCGCCGACGATGAGCGTGGTCATGGCGACGGTCACGGCAAGCCAGCGGGCCCAGGGTGCGCGCACGAGCAACATACCGACCAGTGCGATCGCGGTGTACGTGACGACGCCGGCGATCACGAGCGTGGCTGCCCCGGGGGAGAATGGATCGGGGGAGAACCCAAGACGGATCACCCATGCCAATTCGGCGGCAGCAAACAGTCCCGCGATGAACAGGGGTGCGGTGATGTGTCGTTCCATCGACCGCTGCAGCGCTACTGCGCCGGTCGCGAGTCGATCGTGCCAGGGATGCGCTGGAAGCCGACCGAGGCAAACACCCGGTAGATCCCGGGCTCGAGTGTGCTGTAATCGAACTCGAACTCATCTCCGGGGGCGAGCGTCACCTCGAACTGATCGTCCTTGTCGGCCAGGATGTACTCGCGCGGGTCTTCGTTGACCCACTTCACGATCCACGTCTCATCGAGGTCGAGGGCGACGTTGGCCGGGCGGAACGTACCGTTGTCGAGTCGCACCACGAACACGCCCTCCGGCGGCGGTTCGGTGGTCGTTGTGGTGGTCGGCTTGTTGTCGGCTTCGGCGACCTGGTCCGATGGTGCGCTCTCGATCGCGAGGCCCATCACGAGGAGAACGGCCGCGACGCCGACGACGAGGAGGGAGCTCTTCAGGATGGTGCTGTTCACCGTGGCGTTCCTTGCTCGGGTACGGACGACGGCAGTGTAGCGGTGCCGTTCTTCAGTGCACCGGTCACATCGAGGATCTGGGCGGTACGCCCGGGTGCTGATCTGGCTCCCACATCGCACGCTCGACCCAGGGGAGAGCGGTGCCCGGGTCCAACTCGACGACACCGGCATGCTGTGGTTTCCACGTGGCGAGGTCCGCGAGCGGCCGACCCGTGAGGTGGAGGCGGGCCGCCTGAATCGGGTCCTGGTGGGAGACCAGAATCAACGGCCCAGCGATCTGCGAGCGGTGCCTCACCACCGCGTCGCCGACCCGGGCGGCGAGTTCGGCGAGCGATTCGGGGGAGAATGGGAGGCACCCGGGGTGCGTCAGGTAGGCGTCGAGTTCACCAGGGAAGTCCGCGTCGAGGTCGTCCCAGGCATGACCCGCCCAGCGTCGGCCGAGTCCCCACTCGGTCAGCGCTTCATCCACGATCACCGGCCCGTTGCGCGCTGCCGCGATGATCTCTGCCGTCTCGATGGCCCTGTCGAGCGGCGAACTCACGATCGTGGCGTTCAACGGCAGTCGGTCGGCCGTGTCCTCGGCTTGCCGGCGACCGTTCTGCGAAAGCGGGAACCCGGGGAGATCGGCGTAGACGAGGTGCTCGGGGTTCAGTACTTCGCCATGGCGCACGAGATACACGATGCGGTCCGCCGGGTTCATCTGGGGCAGACTACCGGGTACGGTGGGTCCATGGCACCGTTCGCCGAGCCGATCCTCCACGTCGACATGGACTCGTTCTTCGTCGAGGTGGAACGTCTCTCAGACCCCAGCCTGGTTGGGATTCCGGTCGCGGTCGGAGGGATTGGGCCGCGCGGGGTCATTGCCTCGGCGAGCTATGAGGCGAGGCGCCATGGCGTGCGGTCGGCGATGCCGGTCGGCGAAGCGCGAAGGCGATGCCCCTCGCTGACGATCGTGAGTCCGGAGCACGGACGGTATGGCGAGGTGTCCGGGGAGGTATTCGAGATCATGCGTTCGGTCACGCCGATGGTTGAAGGAATCTCCATCGACGAGGCATTCCTCGACGTCTCCGGTCTCCGGCTCCACTACCCATCAACTGAAGCGATCGGCGACCGGATCCGGTCGCTGATCCGGGAGGGTATCGGCATGCCTTCGTCGGTCGGGATCGCCACCACGAAGTTCGTAGCGAAGCTGGCATCGAAACACGCGAAACCGGACGGAATGCTCCGCATCGCGGCCGGAACCGAACTCGAGTTTCTCCACCCGCTCGAGGTCACGGAGTTGTGGGGCGTCGGGGAAGCCACGCGGGCCAAGCTCGGCGACATCGGTATGCGGTTCATCGGTGACGTTGCCCGAGCCCCGATCGGACTCCTCGAGCGGGGCGTCGGCTCCGCCTCAGCCCACCATCTGTCCGAGCTCGCCAACGGCCGCGACCCACGACCAGTGGAAGGTGGCATGGGCGCCCGCTCGATCTCGTCCGAGAACACGTTCTCGCAGGATCTGATCGATCGGGACGTCATCGAGCGTGAGACGCTGCGTTTGTGCGATCAGGTTGCCGCCCGTCTCGCAAGAGCGCACCTCTCGGGTCACACGGTCTCGCTGAAGGTTCGATTCGGCGACTTCTCGACGATCTCGCGATCGTCCCGGCAGGCCGTGCCGGTCGGCCACACGACGGACCTCTGGGCGATCGTGCGGGACCTGCTGGGCCGTGCCGAGATGGGGGATCGGTCGATCAGATTGCTCGGCGTTGCCGTGAGCGACCTTGCCGACACCGGCGAGGCGCGCCAGCTGACGCTCGGAGGCGAACGCCGGGACGCCGCGGCCGTGGTCGTCGACGAGGTCCGGGAGCGATTTGGTGCGGCATCTGTGATTCCGGCCAGAATCGCCCCGCGGAAGCCCAATCCCGGCGACCGGGGGTCCGACGGGAGATGAATCATCGTGCCTCGTGTGACCCATAGACCGGTATACTGCAGTTGCGGAGCGATTCGACGCGGAGGGTGGCCGGATGCCGCTGGATGATCGAGAGCAGAAGATCCTTGAAGAGATCGAGCGTAACCTCTACGCGGAGGATCCCAAGCTCGCGCAGACGGTGGCTAAGACCGATCTGTCAATACGGATCAAACGGCGGCAGCGTCTTGCGGCTGTTGGCTTCTTCGTCGGCCTGGCGATCATGCTCGGGACGTTCACCAGGTTCTCGTATCTTGCCGGTCTGGGCTTCATCGTGATGGTCGCTTCAGCGGCAACGATCGTCATGGCCATGCGGGCCTTGCGGGTCGATCAGGCCGCCACGTTCTCCGTCGTGGGGTGGATGGACGATGTCAGAGAACGGTGGCGCCGGGAACGCTAAGGTTGCGTTCCCGAGAGGGACCACAAGGATTTACGGACCGGCCGGGCGGCCGGGGACAATGGGGAGAACGCGTGGAAGGTTTCACCGCTCAGCAAGCGACACGGCTCACCGGCTGTACGCCACATCAGCTTCGCTACTGGGACAAAGTAGCTCTCGTTGAGCCCTCGCTTCAGCAGACCGGTGGCCGTCCGGGTCGGAGGCGCCTCTACTCGTTCCGCGACCTGATCGCGCTCCGGGTTGTCAAGAGCCTGCTCGACAACGGCATGTCGATCCAGCGTGTGCGCCGAGCGTGGGACTACCTGCGTCGCACCGGCGACATGGAGACACACCTTGCGGAGATCCGCCTCGTCACCGACGGGGAGACGATCTTCGCCGTGGCCACCGACGAGGACGAGGTCCTTGATGCGCTGCGTCAGGGACAACTCGCCTTCTTCGTGGCGATCAACGACATCACGCAATCCGTCGAAGACGACATTTCCCGCTTCGAACTCGATCGCGAGCGCTTCCTCGAGATGCTGCGCCGGGTCGAAGACGACGTGCAGACGGAAGTGGAAGAGGCGAACGGCTGAGTACCCCGGTCCTCAGGGTCGGAATCTCCGCATCAGCGAGCCCAACCGGTAGCGTGAACGAAGTCGCTCGACTGGTGAATACTTCGTCGTCAATCGGTCACTCGTCATCTGCATGGACCGGCGTGCCGCGTCTGCGTTGTCCTTCGAGACCTCGGCGGCCCGTCCGTAGACCGAGCGCGAGTACACCGACGCGAGCGGCTTCATCGCATCGTCGACCGCCATGGCGACTTCGAGAGGTGTCGCGGCCGGATCTGGTTCTTCACCGAAGTCGGTGAGGCGCACGACGATCTCCTCCCATGCGGCGGTGATGTCGCCGTCGGCGAGTCGGCGCATCCGCGTCCGATGACGAACCCACTTGACGATTGGAATCGCGACGATGACAGCCACGATCAGTATGAGCCCGATGGTGATCGTCAGCGCCCACCCCGGCATCGACGGCGAGGACGGCGCCCCATCGGTCTGCGCGATGAAGTCAAGGTCACGCCGATCCTCATCGGGTGCGAGTACTCCACCGATCGGATTCTGGTTGGGGATGATGTCTGGTCGCACTGGTTCGGGAATCTGCTCCAAGTAGGCCGCGATCTCAAAGCCAAGGTCGTCGGCGAGAGTCCGGTAGCTCGTGGTTGGGTTCGCTCCGTCTCCGCGTGGTGTCGGGTCGAACGAGGCCCATCCAATAGCCGGGATCCACAACTCAACCCACGAGTGTGCGTTCTCGTCGAGAACGACCACCTCGTCGGCGCCGATCCTCGATCCGGGCGTGAAACCCAGGACAACGCGGGTCGGGATTCCGATGCTCCGTGTCATGACCGCCATCGATGTCGCGAACTGTTCGCAGTAGCCCCTCCGGTACCCGGCGTTCTCGGCCGAGTCGTCGAAGAGCCAGGAGGCGAGGAGGTCGTCGCTGTGGCCCTGGTCCGCTTCGAGGTCGTAGACGAAGCCGCCCGTCTCGCGGAACCAGTGCTCGATCGCGAGGCCCTGCTCGAACGGCGTCGTCAACCGACCGGTGAGGTCGGCTGCCTGCGCTTCGATCCTGGGATCGATGTCTTCCGGGAGTTCGAGGTATCGCTCTGCATTCGGGAGTTCCCGGAGTTCGACATCGGTGAGTTCGGGAACCGACTCGCCGCCTTCGATGGCCGCAGCGAACAGCGGTGAGAAGCCCCCGGTGGGGTCCCGGGCGATCGTCGCCGGATCTATGACGGGCACGTTGGACGTGATCTGATACTCCATGTGGCGATAGGTGCGGTCGCCGCGGAAGACCACGGCCGTGTCTGTTCGCCGAATCCGGAACGCCTCGGCATCGTCACCGGCGGCTCCGGTGACCGCGTATGGGGCGGGGAGCCATCCCTGGGCAAGCGCAAGGATCTCGATGTCGGCAGTGATCGGTGTCGTCGCTCCGGAGTATCCATAGCCCGGCTCTTCGAGAGGCGGGTCGTCGAATCGGTAGACCTGCGGGCGGTTGGCGAACCACTGGCCGTTGGTGTAGGTCTCAAGGGTCAGGAGTCGGAAGGAGACGTCGGTGGGTGCGACGTCGCCGGCAATGCGGGCCCGGAACAAGGGGATACCAGCCTGGGAGACAAGGCTCTTGTGGATCTGCACGTACGGGTTGTAGGCGACGCTGCCGTAGAAGCCACCGCCGAGACCGCCCGGGGTTCGCCACTGGACCACTCCGTCGCGCGGGACAGTCGGTCCGAGGAATCCAACACCGAACACTGCGGCGGCGACCGCGACCGCGACCAGGAGTGCCGCTGCCGGCGCGGGTCGATTGGACGAGGGCCCAGCCCGACTGCTCGCCATCCGGCCCGCTCCCCGATCTCGCTCGTCGAGGGCGACCGACAGAATCGTCGCTGCAACCAACGCCACGAACACGGCGACGACGACGAATCCGTTGTAGCGTCGGTCGATGGTTGCGAACTGGAGTGCGACGACGAGGGGCGGGAGCACGGCGACGAACGGGTGGCCTCTGGTGAGCCCCCAGGCCAGCAGGATGCCGAGGAGCCAGAACAACGCCGTCAAGATGATGACCATGCCCGCGATCGGTCGCACCGGCTCGATCCCGTGCTGGATCTGGTCGAGCGCCCGTCCGAGATCAGTCCAAAGCGACGAGAGTGATGCGGGGGTCGGGAAGATGAAGAGCGACTCTGCAGGTGCCGAGAACCGTGCGGCTGCCAGGAACAGGGCAGCGCCGTTGATCAACATGATCCAGACGGCTCGGAGCCGGTAGGTCACAGCCGTCCATGTGATGACCAGGCCGATGATGAACCCGGACAACACGACGAGTTGCCAGCTCACCCCGCTCGATGACGGCAGGAGCAGACTACCGAGTTGCCAGAAGGCGAACCCGGCCGAGGCAAGACCGGCTATCCAGCTGTAGCGGTAGACCACGACCGCTCCATTCCTTGTTTCCACGCCGGCGCCCATCGGTCGGGCGATGCCGATGCGATCGTCGTGGCACCCGCACGGGCGAACGGGTCGAGTGACGCGACCGCGTCGACGGCCGCCGACATGACGATCGTGCGGTAGAAGTCCTGACCGAGCGTTCGGAACACTGCGAGGACCGGATCGTCCGGTACGCCGGTCACCAGCACCAGGACACCGCCCGCCATTCCGTTCCTACGGAGGCGCGCGAGAGCACTCGTCAGGTCGATCGCAGGTGTCGGCTGGACCGCAGAGAGTTCCTCCATAGCGATCCCGTAGCTGTCGCTTCCCCCGACGACGGTCCCCGAGCCATGCCCCGTCCACAGGGTCGGCGTATATCCATTCCGGAAGAGGTGGCGGAACGCCGATGCCACTCCGCGCACGGCATGCTCGAACGTGTCACGGTCGGGATAGGCGACGCGACGAGGGTCGAGCAGAACGAGCGCTCGCGACTGCCACGGCATTTCGAGTTGCCGGATCATGAGAACGTCGCGTTTCGCCGTCGACGGCCAGTGAACCTTCCTGAGGTCATCGCCTTGCTGGTACTCGCGGAGGGTGAAGAAGTCCTCGCCGTCGGTCTGTGAGAAGCTCGACTTCGAGGTGTTGACGGTTGGGTCGTGGCCGCGCCCGAGCGGAAGGCCGTCGAGGTCTTCGACCGTTGGATACACGACGAGGCGATCCACCTTGCCGGCGGTGCCGCCGGCCTCGGTGAGTTCGAGTGGGTCGCGCACCTGCACGATTGCCGGCCCAACGGAGTAGATGCCGCGGGGGCGGCACAGGATCTCGTAGCGAGCGGTCATCGGGTCCTGCGGTTCAATGCGGTCGGCGACGAAGCGAGCTGTGCCGAGGCCGGACACCTCGTCAAGGACCGTGACCTGGGCGATCCTCCTGCCGGTCAGCAGGGTCACCTCGACCACCGCCCGGTCCCCGTCGTGAACCTGGAACGGTGTGAGGCGTCGCGTCACACCGACACGCGGAACGGTCGTGCGGACGTACCCGATTCCCCCTGCGATCGCGAGGACGAGGAACAGCCCGGCGCCGAGCATCAGGTGTTCCCCGAATACGATCCAGAGGATGATCAGGGCGATTCCCGCTCCGAGTGCGGCCCATCCTCGCGTAGTCGGCATCAGCTGATCGCTTTCATCCGGCGGAGACACGGGTCCCGGGAACCGGCACCGTGTTCGAGATTCCGTCGAGGATCTGATGAACGGTCACGCCGCGCATCTGCGCTTCGGGACGAACGATCAGGCGATGATTGAGCACCGGAGCGAGCATCTGCTTCACGTCGTCCGGTGCCACGTAGTCTCGCCCGCTCACGGCTGCGGTGGTCCGGGCGGCTCGCTGGAGGTAGAGCGACGCACGCGGGGATGCTCCGAGCAACAGGTCGGGTTCATCTCTCGTCGCTTCGGCGACATCGATGATGTACCCCTTGACGACGTCAGCGACATGGATGTGCTGGGCGATCTCCGCCATCCGGACGATATCGTCGGCGTGGACGACCGGGCGCAGGTCCTCGAAGGTCGACCGGTCACCGTGCGTGTCGAGCATTTCGAGCTCCTTTGACCGTGACGGGTATCCAACCGTGAGGCGCATCATGAACCGGTCGAGTTGGGCCTCGGGGAGCGGATAGGTGCCCTCATGCTCGATCGGATTCTGGGTAGCGATCACGATGAACGGCGGTCCAAGCGTCCGGGTGGTGCCGTCGACTGTGACCTGGCGCTCCTCCATCGCTTCGAGGAGAGCGGCCTGTGTCTTTGGACTGGCGCGGTTGATCTCATCGCCGAGGATCACGTTGGCGAACACGGGGCCCGACCGGAATACGAATTCCCCCGCCTCTCGGTCCCACACCGACACGCCGGTCACATCGGATGGGAGCAGATCGGGGGTGAACTGGATGCGCTGGAATGAACAATCGATCGAACGGGCAAGGGACTTGGCGAGCAGCGTCTTGCCGACACCGGGGACATCCTCGACGAGGGCGTGGCCTCCTGCGATCAGGCACGACGTGATGAGTTCGACCGTCTCGCGTTTCCCCTGGATGACATGTTCGATGTTGTCGGCGATTGCAGCGAAACGCTCTCCAAACCAAGCCAAGTCATCGGGAATCACGGGCACGCGGGTCCTCCTGTGTGTTTCGACACATTCGAGCCTAGATGGGATCGCACGCTGCGGGAGACGGATGGGCGAGGACCGGCGGTGACACCGGCCGGGTACGCTTGCGTCATGGAGGGATGGGGAGCACAGCCATGATCAACCGGGACGTGATCGTCGCAGTGGCTCGGCGGCCGAGGCTCTGGCCGACGGCCGCCGGGGCGACGTTGGCTTTCGCGCCTGTCGCGTGGTGGCGTCGCCGTCCGTTCCTTCCGTTGCCTGATGCCGAGGTGCTGCGGTGGCGGACCGCTACCGCATACGGATCCAGCGATGCCGCCGTTGATCCCGCCGATGTCGTGGCGTATCTTGAGTGGAGGCAGCGGTCCACCAAGGGGTAGCAGAGGGGAGGCAGACGTGGCAACCGGCATACTGAGCGACGACCTCTTGAGCCTGCCCGGCGTTGAACACGCGGAGCTAGACGGCGATCCGGCGAGCCCTGCCGGAATACGCGTCCGGCTCGCGCACGGCGTGGACGCTGCCGCGGTCGCTGGCGAGGTGCGTCGGGTCCTCGCTCAACACGGGCTTCGACCGGATGTCGACCACGCCGGCGACGCCTCTCCACCGGCGTCCGGCCCCGAAGACCATCCGCTCGAGGTACCGCCGGACACGTCTGACGACGTTCCGCCCGATCCCGTCGCAGGTGTTCCCGTCGTCGTCCTCATGTCCGGATTCGGATC
Organism: uncultured Actinomycetota bacterium; assembly: GCA_963836085.1. Taxonomy (GTDB): domain Bacteria; phylum Actinomycetota; class Acidimicrobiia; order Spongiisociales; family UBA5794; genus JAHEEL01. Next base: position 134,512 of record CAWIHT010000015.1, on the reverse strand, counting down.
GGTCTCCGTCGGGATCACCGAAGGGATCGAGACGATTGTCGTGACCGCTACCGGCTCTGCCGGGCACGCGTCGGTGCGCGTCTCTGGTCCGTCCGCCGTGGCGGTCGATCAGGCCGTGGTCGAAGCCGTCGCCGAGCTTGCTGGGACGGCGACCCGACCGCGGGTCTGTTCGATCGACGAGCGAAGGCTCGACGGAACCACCGTCGTCACGGTCGTGATCGAGGAGAGCGGCGCGCGCCTCGTCGGATCGGCCGTCGTGCGGTCAGGTCGCTCCTACGCCGTGGGACGGGCCGTTTGGGCGGCGCTGTCGTCGCGGTGAGTTCCGTGCGGCATCAGCTGCACGATGACATCGGTGCTTGCAGAGTCCGGGAGGAGAGCGGCCGGCTCCTCTACCGCTGGCTGCTCGGCAAACTCCCTCCGAAAACTACCAACCTTCGCGATGACGTCCCTCACGACGAGTCGGGTGTGGTCATCGGGAACGTCGAGGAGCTCGTTGTGGTCGGCCTCATTGATTGAGACGATCGTCAGTCCGAGGCCGCGGAGATGATCGAGCATGATCTCCTGGCTGATCTTGTCGGGCGAGAGCACCTCGAGATCGGAGACGATCAATGCGTCGGCGTTGCCAGAACGGGCGATGTCGAGAAGGGCGCGATAGCCGTCGCGTCCGAGCGGCTGGGTTGGGTCGCGTCCATCCTGGCAGGTCGCGATGAGGTGGTGACCGGAGTCCGTGGTCCAACGACGAATACGCTCGCTCTGAGCGAACGCGGTTTCGCCCTCTTCGAGGCTTGGCGCCTCCCGTATGTACCCGACGACGCGCACGCTCACTCCAGCGCTCTCGACGTTGCTGCCCGCTCTGAGTATGACATGGTAACGGTGAGTGGTCAATGACCGGCGCTGAGTAGTCACGGACGCGTTCACCATCCCGGGACCTGCTGGTACGCTCTGGCCATGCCGCGGGCACTCGTGTTGAACACAAGCCTCGAACCGCTTTCGGTGGTTCCGGTCCGGCGCGCGCTCGTACTCGTGCTCCGCGACCGTGCCGATGTGGTGGCAACCAACGGGGCGATTTGGCGCGCCGAGACAGTGGCGATGCCTTCTCCATCCGTCGTACGGCTCCGGCGCTATGTGCGGGTCCCCTACCAACGCCGCATACCGATCAATCGCAGGACGGTGTTCGAACGCGACGGCCACCGCTGTCAGTACTGTGGCCGGCAGGCCGAGAACCTGGACCATGTGGTCCCGCGGTCGCAGGGCGGCGAACACTCGTGGTTGAACGTGGTGGCTGCGTGCAGACGATGCAATAGCAAGAAGGGCGGGCGGACGCCGTCCGAGGCAGGACTCACGTTGGCGACGAAGCCAAGCTTCCCGCGGCCGGACGCGTGGGTCGCTGCAGCCACGGGGGGTTCGGTGGATCCGGGCTGGGAGCCCTACGTCACGTCGTAGCCGAACGGATCAGCAACACCGGCCGCGGAGACCGTCGCACGATCTTCGTACCCGTGGAACCGAGCAATCCCTGGAACAGGCCCTGGCCGTGGGATCCAATCACCACCACGTCGGCATCGAGATCGACGACCTGCTTCATGATCGCCGCCGTCACGTTCTCGCTCTCGACCACTCGTGGGTCGACGTCGATCCCCCTCTGTGCGAGGGCATCGACGAGGGGCCCCGTGTTCTTCCTGAGTTTGTCCCTGAGGTAGCGGTCGATCATCGCAGCGTCCCCGGGCCAGCCGGTCGGGCCATCCTGGCGAGCAACGGGCGTCTCCACGAAGGTGTAGTCGGCGACCACACTCGCGCCATCGCCAGGTCCCCAGTGGTCGCGAATGTCGTTGAGGAAGGTCCGCGGGACTTCGACAACGGTCAGAACGGTCACTCGTCCATCGGCTCCGGCCAACCGCGAAGCGAAGTCGGCGGCGGTGGCAGCCTCGATCTCACCGTCGGTTGCTACGAGTACGTGCATGGATCCTCCTCCGAGTGGCGTCGCCAACCCTAGACGGAGAGGCCAGCCTCTCGCCCGATCGCAATGAGCATCGGCGTCTCGATTCCGGCCGTTCTCGCGTGCACGATCGCCCGTTCCAGGCGGCGAGGAGCGCTCCGACCGGTGGTGCCGTGTCCGGGATCGCCGTCGATCGCGGCAACCATCCCTTCGACGGCTCGGTCCCGGTCGACCGGTTCGCCGACGAGCCAGTCCTGGATGTCGAGGATCTCCGACGCGATGGTGGCGGCGAAGTCCCGGTGGCCGTTCCACAGGTCGGTGACGGTCCCCTGCGTGCGGAGTCCGCCGATATTCGCGGTCAGGATGTACAGGTTCTTCGCAACGAGCGCATGGATCAAGTCATCATCCGGAATCTGCTCGGCCGGAATGTCGATTGCGGTGAGTGCTTCGACGACCTCGCAGGACCACGGCCCTGCGACGGGCGTTGGGACGAGCACCCGGGTCGTCCGTCCCGGCTTCTTCTCGAACCACACGACGGCGACCGTCGGCGCCTCGATGCCGTGCCGAATCCAGTCGCGGGGGAGGAGTTCGTTCTGGATCAGGCCGACGTTGGAGCGCCACTCGGGCGGAAGGCTCTCCAGCACCGGGTGAAGATCGTCCTCGGCAACGGTGACCAGCGTGAGTCCGGGATTCGGGTCGCGCTCGACGGCGGTGGAGAGCGGTGTTGAACGGAGGACGGGGGATATGGGGTGGCCGGTGCGCAAGAGCGCGTGGGCGAACACGGCGCCCATCTCTCCGACCCCGACGAGGGTAATCGAGTCATTCATGGGCCACAGGGTACCCGGGGTGGGCGGGGGAACGGGTGGGGGCGAAAGAGTTGACATGTGGCGCGGAATGGGTCATAGTGGGGCCTCGTGGGAGATGATTTCGGCGCAACGGAGGCGCAGACCAGTGTTTCTCGGGGAGTACAGCCATTCGATGGACGGGAAGGGGCGCGTCGTGATGCCCAGCAAATTCCGTTCAGGTCTCGACATGGGCTGTGTCGTCACCAAGGGACAGGAACGGTGCCTCTACGTCTTCCCGATGGATCGGTGGGAAGAAGAAGCAGACAAGGTGCTCCAACTGCCGCGCACAGATCGGCGGGCCAGGGACATCTCGCGGTCCTTCTTCGCCTCGGCGACGGATCAGACACTCGATCGGCAGGGACGAGTGCAGATCCCGGAGGGTCTCCGAACCTTCGCCGAGTTGGAGAAGGACCTGACGATCGTTGGTGTCGCGAACCACATCGAGATCTGGGACACGGAGACCTGGCTCACCGTTGTTGCAGAAGCCGACGAGTACTACGCCGAAATCGAGGAGGCAGTCTCGGAGCATGGAATATGACCGGTCGAAGCGGACGTCGGGTGACCCCACCCGCGTCCGAAGCTGTGAAACGGTCTGGCCTGTGGTCAGCCCCTCGGATGCCAATTGGAAGGCCCCTTACTCCGCCCGCTTCCATGTTGGCGCCAGCGCTCCGGGGGGCTGACCATGGATCAGACCACCAGCAGCTACCACAATCCGGTCCTCGTCGAGGCATGTGTCGAGGCGCTCGCTCCGGCATCGTCCGGAGTGATCGTCGATGGGACGTTCGGCGGTGGCGGTCACACGCGCGCCCTGCTCGCCACGTATCCGCAGGTGCAGATCATCGGAATCGATCGCGATCCGGAGGCGTTGGCGAACCGGCCGGACGACTCGCGTCTGCGCATCGTGCTGGGCAACTTCGCCGAGATGCAGTTCCTCGTCAACGATGAGCTGGGTACATCACCTGACACTCCTGGGACCGTTGACGGGATTCTTCTGGACCTTGGCATCTCATCACATCAGGTGGATACCGCAGGACGCGGGTTCTCCTATCACCGCAGCGGCCCGATCGACATGCGGATGGGCGCCGATGCTCCATCGAGCGCAGGCGACCTTGTCAACGATCTCGACTACGACGAGCTTCGCTCGCTCATCCGACGGTATGGAGAAGAGCGATTCGCGGGACGGATCGCAGGAGCCATCGTCGCGGCCCGACCGATCGATGACACCGCCGATCTCGCCGCCGTCATCGCCGATGCGGTTCCCGCGGCAGCCAGACGCTCCGGCCATCCGGCCAGGAAGACGTTCCAGGCACTTCGCATCGCGACGAACGCTGAGCTCGAGGCGCTCACGTCCGGTCTCGAATCCGCCATCGAGCTTCTCCGGCCGGGTGGGAGGATCTGCGTGATCGCGTACCACTCACTCGAGGATCGCATCGTCAAGCGATGGATCGCCGCCGGTGCCGTCGACTGCACGTGTCCGCCCGAACTCCCGGTGTGTGTCTGCGAACGCAGCCCCGAACTCGTTGATCTCGGACGGGTACGGCCCTCGGACGAGGAAGTGGCAGCGAACCCGCGCTCTCGGAGCGCGATCCTCCGGATCGCTGAGAGGACCGCCGCATGACCGCCGGTGCCTTCCCCACAACAACCACCCGCCGTGCGCCCACCGGAGCGAGAAGTCGTCCCGTCGTTCGCCCGCTCCTGATATTCGTGCTCGCCGTCGTCATCGCCTTCTTCGCGGTGATCTACTCGAGGATCTCGCTCGATCGGACGGCATTCGAGATTCAACTGCTGGACCGCGAGATCGCAGCACAGGAACAACTGCACTGGGACCTGAGAGTTGAGCACGCTCGACTCCAAGCGCCGGGCCGGATCACAGATAGGGCCGCCGAACTCGGTCTCGTCTACCCGGACAATCGACAGACGATCGAACTCACGGGTATCGAGGCTGCCGTCGGCGGCCCTGAGGATCGATGGCTGGACCTGAGAGCTCTGCTCCTGGAGCAGCCGTGACCACCAAGGGAGGGGAACGATGCTCAGGCCGAACGCTGGCGGCCAGGCTCGCGACTGCCATGACACGCTGAGGATGGTCTGATATGAGCCGGACATCGTTCCGATTCGGGGACCTCCGCGTGGTGGCGCTCGGACTCGTCTTCGTCCTTGCGTGGGCAGGTATCGGGTACCGCCTCTTTCAAGTACAGGGTGCAGATGCCGCCGTGCTGGCACAGCGCGGATTCGACCAACGGGTTCGCCACGAGACCATCGACGCGAAGCGGGGGACCATCTACGACCGCGACGGGGTCGAACTCGCCATCACGATCTACGGCAAGTCGCTCGTCGCCGATCCGAGTCTCATCGAGGATCCGACGCGGGCAGCTTCGCTGCTTGCCCCGATCATCGGCGCCGACTACCTCGACTTGGCTCGCCGCCTCGACTCGGACGGTCGGTTCACCTACGTCGCGCGCGGCCTCGAGAACGACGTTGTCGCCCAGGTCTCCGCTGCAATCGAAGAAGCCGACCTCATTGGGTTCTCGTTCGAAGATGCGGCGCTCCGCATCTACCCCTCCGGGTCGCTTGCCGCACCGGTCATCGGGCTGACGCACTTCGACGACGGTCGTGGGATCGAAGGCATCGAAGCGGTCATGGATACGGAGTTGTCCGGGCGGCCAGGCAAACGGGTCGTGGAGCGAGATCAGGCCGGTCGTGCGATCCCGCAGGCCGCGTACCTCCTCGAGGCGTCGACTCCCGGTTCCGACGTCGTACTGACGATCGACCGGGAGATCCAGTACATCGCGGAACGCGCCCTCCAGAACGCGATCGACTCCACCGGGGCCCTGGGAGGGTCGGTTGTGGTGATGGACCCCGAGACCGGGGAGATTCTCGCGATGGTGTCCCTCCCCGGTTTCGACGGCATGGATCGCTCGACGCTCGACCCCTCGGCCATCCGCAATCGGGCCGTCACCGATGTATACGAGCCCGGCTCTACCCTCAAGGTGGTAGCGGTTGCCGCAGCCCTCGAAGAAGGCGTGGTTCGCCCCGATACTCCGTTCGACACTCCGCACGAGATCGACATTGTCGGCGAGACATACACCGACCACGGCAACCACCCATCCGTCATGACCGTCACCGACATCGTTGCACAGTCGTCCAACGTGGGGACGATCAAAATCCAGCGCCAGCTCGGCGATGAGACGCACTACCGCTATCTCGATGCGTTCGGACTCGGCCGGCCGGCCTCGATCGACTTCCGCGGCGAAGCGACCGGCCGTCTCGACCATGTGACCGAGTGGTGCGGGCCTGCCTGCGGCGCGTCGGCGGCGATTGGCTACGGCATCGGCGCAACAACTCTGCAAATGGCAGCCGTGTACGCGACGCTCGCGAACGACGGCGAATGGGTCGAACCGCACGTGGTCAGCGAAATCGTCTCCCCGGACGGCGAGACCATCGTCAGCGAAGCGAGACGCCGTCAGGTCATCTCGGTTGAGACCGCCCAGACCATGCGTTCGATGCTGCGTGGCGTTGTCACGGATGGAACCGGCTTCCGTGCGGACATTGAAGACTTCCCGGTCGGAGGAAAGACCGGAACGTCCGACAAGTTCGACGTCGAGACCGGGGAGTACAGCGAGACCGAGACCATCGCCTGGTTCATCGGCATCGCACCGATTGACGATCCATCGCTCGTAGCCGCCGTCGTCCTCGATACGCCGACCGGGACACTACCGGACGAGACGGAACTGAAGTTCGGTGGTGCGTCTGCCGCCCCCGTCTTCGCCGATATTGTTGAGTCGGCGCTCCACCAACTCGGCATCTCCCCGGTCCACCACGATGATGAGTGACGCGCTCCGACTCACCGAGATCGCCACCCGGCTTGGCGGAAGCGCCGACGTGATCGGCGACGATCCAGTGATTACCTCAGTGACCCACGACTCACGAGAAGTCGGTCCTGGGAGCCTCTTTGTTGCCATTCCAGGGGCAACCGCCGATGGCCACGACTTTGTCGATCGAGCCTTCGCCTCCGGCGCGGCTGCGGTGGCAGTGGATCACACGGTCGCTGGCCCGAGTCTCCTCGTCGTGCCCGATACGCGTGCGGCGCTGCCGTGGATTGCCGCAGCCGTCTTCGGCGACCCCTCCGGCCGTCTCCCCGTCGTGGGCGTGACCGGGACGAATGGCAAGACCACCGTCACCTACCTCCTCGAACAGATCGTGATCGCCGACGGACAGACGCCGGGTGTCGTCGGTACCATCGGCGCACGGATCGGCGACACCGAGGCATCGGTATCCCGGACGACGCCGGAGGCCTCGAAGCTCCAACGTCTCCTCGCAGAGATGATCGAGGCCGGGGTCGACATCGCAGCCATTGAGGTCTCGAGCCACGCCTTGAGCCTCCACCGGGTCGACGCGATCCGCTTTCGCGTCGCCGCGTTCACGAATCTGATGCAAGACCACCTCGACTATCACGGCGACATGAGCCGCTACTTCGCGGCCAAGGCATCGCTTTTCACCCCCGATCGGGTCGACCACGCCGTGATCGGGATCGACGACGAGGCAGGGAGACGGATCGCGCGAGATGTCAACCTGCCGATCACGACCGTCGCCATTGCAGGCGACGCCGACATCACCGCTTCGTCCATCGTCGAGCGCATCGACGGCACCTCGTTCAATGTCGGCACACCGGCGGGTACCTTCCCGGTGCATCTGCCGATCGCTGGTCGGTTCAACGTACAGAACGCCCTCGTCGCCGCCGGCATCGCGATGGAACTCGGTATCACCACGGAGTCCATCACGCGCGGACTCGCCTCCGTCGGCACGATTCCCGGTCGGTTCGAGCACATACCGACCGCCGGCGGACCCGGCATCGTGGTCGACTATGCCCATACGCCGGACGCAATCAAGGCCGTGGTCGACGGCGCACGGACCTTCGTCGACGGGAAGGTCATCGTGGTGTTCGGTGCCGGGGGTGACCGTGACCGGGAGAAGCGTCCCGCGATGGGTCGTGCGGCAGGCTCCGCAGATCTCGTGATCCTCACGACGGACAATCCCCGATCCGAGCAGCCCGAGACCATTCTCGCTGCCGTCAAGTCGGGACTCGAGGAGACTTCCTCGGTGGTCGAGGAACCGGATCGGCGGCTCGCCATTCGCTTGGCCATCCAATCCGCATCCCCCGACGACGTCGTCCTGATTCTCGGCAAGGGCCATGAGACCGGCCAGGAGATCGCAGGAAGAACGGAGCCGTTCGATGATCGCGTCGTTGCCGGCGAGGAAGCCGTTCGTGCAGCCGAGGTGTCGCCATGACCGCGTCGCTCAACTGGACGCTCGCAACCGTCGCCGCAGCGACCGGCGGAGTTGTCGATGGCGATCCGACGATGCCCGTGCGCACCATCTCGACCGACTCGCGGACGACCGAACCCGGAGCCGTGTTCGTGGCGCTTCGCGGAGAGCAGCACGACGGGCACGATCACGCGGTTGCGGCCGTTGCTGAAGGTGCTGTCGCGGCGCTGGTCGAGAGCGGCACACACCCTGATCTCGTCCCGCGCATCGATGTCGACGACACCTCGACGGCGCTCAGAGACCTGGCGGCGCGCCGCAGAAACGAACTGCGCATGCCGGTCGTCGCCGTCACCGGATCCACTGGGAAGACATCGACCAAGGACCTGCTCGCCGCGGCGATCCCAGGAGCCTGGGGCTCTCCTCGCTCGTACAACAACGAGGTCGGCGTACCCCTTACCGTGCTCGGTGCGCCGGAGACCGCTGCGGCCCTCGTGGTTGAGGTGGGATCGCGCGGCATCGGGCACATCCGCTGGCTGATGCCGGCCATCCGCCCTTCCGTCGGGATCATCACGAATCTCGGCCTCGTACATCTCGAGACCTTCGGATCTCGGGACGCGATCGCAGACGGCAAGTGGGAACTGATCGAAGGCCTGTCGGTCGGCGACACGGCGATCCTTCCCGAAGGTGAGACGCGACTCGATCGACCGCATCCCGGTCCCACGGTCACATTCGGCACCGGCCCCCGCGCATCCGTCAGAATCTCGGACTTGACGAGCGACGAAGCCGGACGCCCCTCGTTCGTCCTCCACGCCGAGGGTCGCGACTTCCCGTTGACGTTGCTGATGTCAGGGTCGCACAACGCGTTCAATGCCGCAGCGGCACTCGCAGCGGCGATGTCGATCGGCGTTCCAGCCGAGACCGCGGTCGCGGGCATGGCGACTGCCGGAGGGTCGGCATGGCGGATGGAGGTCCATAGTGGTCGCTTCACCGTTGTCAACGATGCCTACAACGCAAACCCGACCTCCATGGAGGCGGCTCTGCGAACGGTCGCCGCCATGCCGGGCAGGAGCTTCGCCGTCCTCGGCGAGATGGCCGAGCTTGGCCAGGCGACGGTTCCAGAGCACGAGCGGATCGGGCGTCTCGCTGCGGAACTCGGCATCGAGGAGGTTGTCACGGTGGGTGCCGACCACGGTCTCGCGGAAGCAGCGGGTGGGCACAACCTGCAGGATCCCGCCGAGGCGTTCGGGTGGATCCAGGAGCGGGTCGGAGATGGGGACGTCGTCCTCGTCAAAGCGTCCCGATCGATCGGCCTCGAGGAACTCGCCGATCGGCTCACCGAGGAGGCCATCGCGTGATCCAACTCCTCATTGCGGCGACCATCTCGTTTGCGTTCACGATCTTCGTCACGCCGGTCGCGATCCGGGTCTTCCGCGCCAGGAACATCGGGCAGTTCATCCAGGAGGACGTGCGCGGGCACATGCACAAACGTGGCACGCCGACGATGGGTGGCGTCGTCATCATCTTCGGGACCCTGCTCGGGTACGCCGGCTCCCACCTGCGCCTCTTCACGCTTGGTGATGGTTTCGACTTCCGCATCTACCCCTTCGCCCCGGAGGGTCTGCTCGCGGTGCTTGCGTTCGTCGGGATGGGCTTCATCGGCTTCCTTGACGACTACGTGAAGTACGCGAGGAAGCACAACCAGGGCCTCTCCAAGCGATGGAAGTTCCTCGGGCAACTCGCGGTCGCCGCCACGTTTGCGTGGGGAGCGCAGCAGATTGGCGTCTCGACGGAACTGTCCTTCGTCCGGCCACTCGGTATCGACCTCGGCCCGATCCTCTACTTCCTCCTTGTGCTGTTCATGCTGACGGCGGCGGCCAACGCCGTGAACCTGACCGACGGCCTCGACGGCTTGGTCGCCGGATCGATCTCGCTCGTGTTTGGCGCCTACGTGCTGATCGCGTTCTGGCAGTTCAGGAATATCGCGGTCTACTTCGTGGACATCAACGGAGCGCTCGACCTCGCCCGCTTCGGAGCCGCGGTGGTCGGGGCAGCTCTCGGATTCCTCTGGTGGAACGCGGCGCCGGCCAAGATCTTCATGGGCGATACCGGGTCCCAGGCGTTCGGAGGAGCCCTTGCCGCGATGGCGCTGCTCACGAATACCCAGTTGCTGCTCGTGCTCCTCGGCGGTCTCTACGTCGTCGAGACGCTCTCGGTCATCGGTCAAGTCTTCACCTTCCGCGCCTTCGGTCGTCGCATCCTCCGCATGGCGCCTATCCACCATCACTTCGAACTCAAGGGGTGGCCGGAGACCATGGTGATCGTGCGATTCTGGATCCTCGCCGGCATCTCGGTGGCGCTCGGCGTTGGCGTCTTCTATGCCGACTTCCTCAACGCCACCGGTGGAGGAACGCCGTGAAGACACTGATCCTGGGGGCAGGGGTGAGTGGCGTATCGGCCGCCAGGCTTGCCTGCACCAGCGGCCACTCCGTCTCCGTCTACGACCGTTCGTCGAAGGCCACCATCCCGCTTCGGGAGCGGGGGTATGCGGTGCACTCCGGCACATGGACCGACCTTCTGCTGCGAGACGTCGACCTGGTGGTCGCCTCTCCCGGCTTCCCCGAGCACTCCGACCCGATTCGGCGTTCCATCGAGGCCGGCATCGAAGTCATCAGCGAACTCGAATTCGGGATCCGGCAACTCGTCGTTCCGTACGTTGCCGTCACCGGCACCAACGGGAAGACCACCGCAACCGCCGCCATCGCGGAAATGCTCAACGCCAGCGGTGTCTCCGCCGTCGCTGCCGGCAATATCGGACTCCCGATCTGCGACCTCGGCGCGGAACCGGCTGAGGTCGTTGTGCTCGAAGCTTCGAGCTTCCAACTCCGCTTCATCGATCAGTTCCATCCGGTCGCCGCAGGCATCACCAACGTCGCAGACGACCACCTCGATTGGCACGGCACTCGTGCCGCCTATGCGGCGGCCAAGGCACGCATCTACGAGAACATGAGCGGCGATGACGTGCTCGCCTATGACGCCGACGACGAGGGGGCACGCCGACTGGGTGCCCTCGCCCCGTGTAGGACCGTGGCCGTGAGCGGCACCTCCGTGCCACCCGACGGCGTCGGACCCGATTCCGGGTCGCTCGTGATCGGCGGACGGCGACTCGCCCTGTCGACGGCGGACCCGTCATTCGTCGCAGATCTCGCGATCTCAGCAGTCGTTGCTCACGCCGTCGGCGCCACCGACGCCGGAATAGCGGTTGTTCTGGAAGGGTTCCGTCCAGGGGCGCACCGTCGCCGCACCGTTGGAACCGCGCACGGGATCCAGTGGATCGACGACTCGAAGGCGACCAACCCGCACGCCGCTCGCGCGGCTGCGGCCTCGTACGAACGTGTCGTGTTGCTGGCGGGTGGAAGGAACAAGAATCTCGACCTCTCGGGCATCGCTCCAGACTCGGTACGGCACGTCGTGGCATTCGGCGAGGCGGCTCCTGAAGTCGCCAGCGCATTCGACGGTCCGACCAGTGTCGTGGGTGGCCTCGACGAGGCAGTCGCGGCCGCACGTCAGATCGCCACCCGAGGTGACACCGTGCTGCTCGCTCCCGGGTGTGCGAGCTTCGACGAATTCGAGTCGTACGCGGCCCGGGGAGAGCGCTTCGCCGAACTCGTCGCCGACGTGGAGGCAGCGAAATGACTGGCACAACAGGCGGCGTCGACCAAGCTACCCGAATGCTCGAGGCGGTTCCCGACCCAGTTGTCGAAGACGAGGACGACGCACGCCCATCGGTGCGTGAACAGATCCGCGAGCGGCGCGTCGCTCGGGCTCTGAATCTCAGCGATCGCCGCACGGTCTTCCTCGTCGTTCCGGTTGTGATGCTGATCATCGTGGGACTCGGCGCCATGCTGTCTGCCGGATCGGTGGTCTCGATTCGCGAGTTCGGCGACGGCCTCTACTACATCAAGCGGCAAGCCGTGTGGGTCGGTCTGGGACTCGTGGCGCTCGTCGGCTGCGCAAGGATTCCCTATCGCTTCTACCGCACGTTCGCCCTGCTGATCTTCGGCATCGCGGTTGCCGGACTGATTGCCACGCTCGTCGTTGGCGACATCCGCGGTGGTGCGCGGCGCTGGATCGAGGTCGGGCCGATGACGATGCAGGCTGCGGAATTCGCAAAGCTCGCCACGGTGATGGTGCTCGCAGCCGTGCTCGCGAAAAAGGATCGGTTGCTCGGGTCGCTGGGCCACTTCGTCCTCCCGATTGTGGCGGTGCTCGGGATCGTCTCGGTGCTGCTCCTCGCGCAACCGGACTTCGGGACGACCCTGATCATCGTCGGTGCCGCGTTCGCCGTGATCTTCGCCTCCTCCGCCCCGCTTGGATTCGTGGTCGGTCTCGGCGGCATCGCGGCGGTTCTCGGCACGATTGGTGCGTTCTCGATGGACTACCGCAGGGCCCGCTTCACCGGATTCCTCGACCCGTTCGCCGACCCGCTCGGAAACGGGCACCAGGCGGTTCAGAGCCTCGTAGCCCTCGGGACCGGTGGGTGGTTCGGCGTCGGTCTTGGCGCGAGTCGCGCCCGGTGGTCGTTCCTCCCCAATGCCCACACCGACTTCATCTTCGCAATCATCGGAGAGGAGACCGGTCTCGTCGGTGCCGGATTGGTGATCCTGCTCTTCGCCTTCTTCGCCGGCGTCGGTATTCGGATCGCGATGACGGCGCCCGACATGTTCGGTCGGTTGCTCGCCGTGGGGATCGTTGCCTGGATCTCGTTCCAGGCATTGATCAACGTTGGTGGAGTAGTCGCGGTCCTGCCCATCACCGGTGTGCCGTTGCCGTTCGTTTCATCCGGGGGCAACGCGATGATCGTCAGCCTCGCGGCGGTCGGGATCCTCGTGAACATCTCTCGTACGAGAGCCAGCGACCCGGCTCCATCATGACCTATGCCTTTGCTGCCGCCGGGACCGGTGGCCACATCTATCCGGCGCTCGCGGTCGCGAGAGCGCTCGTTTCGACCGGCGTTGATCACGCCGACATCGTGTTCTTCGGAGGAGACCGCCTGGAAACGCGAATCGTTCCCGAAGCGGGCTTCGAACTCGTTCAACTCGATGTGCGCGGCCTCAAGCGATCCTTGACCGTCGACAACCTGACCATCCCGATCATGGTCCGTCGGGCCACGGCGGAGGTAGCGGCGACGCTCGCGAACCGGTCTCGCGGCGTGCTGACGGTCTTCGGAGGGTATGTGAGCGTGCCCGCGGCGATGGGGGCACGCAGGGTGGGGATGCCCTTCGTCATTCACGAGCAGAACGCCGTGCCCGGCGTTGCCAACCGGTATGTGGCGCGCCGTGCTGAGCGCACATACGTCGCTTTCGCTCCCGCGCTCGCACGCTTCAAGAATGCGGAACTCGTCGGAAACCCGCTCTCCGCTCCGTTCGAAGACTTCAAGCGCGACCAACTCCGATCGGAGGCTCTGCACCGGTATGGGCTGGATCCGAACCGTCCGGTCGTCGGTGTGTTCGGGGGGAGCCAGGGAGCCCTCGCACTCAACACCGTCGCAACTGCCCTCGCCACATCGGATCAACGGACGTTCTCGATCCTCCACCTCACCGGACCCGACCACCACGCGACGCTCGCACCACAGGCCGCTGAGGCCTCGCATTGGGTGACCGCGCCGTTCGAACGGGACATGCCGATGTTCTACGCCGCCTCCGACATCGTGCTGGCCCGCGCCGGAGCCATGACCGTGAGCGAACTCGCCGCTACGTCAACACCGTCCGTCGTGGTCCCGCTCCCGGCCGGGAAGGGGTACCAAGCCCTGAACGCCCGGGACCTCGAGCAGGCCGGTGGAACCGTCATCGTCGACCAGGAGCAGATCGCCGATGCCCCCGGCCTTCTGGCGCACCTCATTCAGGATGCCGAACGGCTGGCCGGCATGCGGGCCGGGGCCCGGTCGGTTGCGAAGCCGGACGCCGCCAACCAAATCGCACACGCACTCAGGGAGATCACCGATGAATGAGCCACAGAGTGTTTCCATCGACGAGATCCGGTCGATCCACATGATCGGCGTTGGCGGATCAGGCATGTCAGGGCTCGCCAAGCTCCTCGCCCAGCGCGGCATTGCCGTGTCGGGATCTGACCTCAAACCGTCGTACATCGTCGATGCCCTTGCCGGCGTCGGCGTTGAGACTTGGATCGGGCACCAACCGGAGCGCATCGGGGAGGTCGACATCGTGGTGGCGTCATCTGCTGTGCCCGACGGCGACATCGAACTCAGGGCGGCGCGAGAGGCCGGCATCGCCACAGCCAGGAGGCCGGCACTGCTCCGCGGGGTCACTGACGCCTTCTCCACGATCGGATTCGCCGGCACACACGGCAAGACATCGAGCACCGCCATGGCGGTTGCCGCTCTCCGGGCGTGCGGACTCGATCCGTCGTTCATCGTTGGGGGTGAGTTGACCGATCTCAACACCGGGGCCCACCTCGGGGACAGAGAGACGCTGCTGCTCGAGGCCGATGAGGCATTCGGCACGTTCCGACATCTCGAGATCGCTGCACTCGGCGTCACGAACATCGAGGCCGATCATCTCGATTACTACCGCACGGTCACGGCGCTCGAAGAGGCGTTCGCTCAGGTTGCGCAACGAACGCACGGCCCGGTCGTCGGGTGCATCGACGACCCCGGTGTCCGACGCCTCGCCGAGCGCGCGACTGTGATCGGCTACGGCGTGAGCAAGGATGCCGACTGGCGCGTATCCGAGGTTGACCTCGGATCGACGACGTCGTTCACGCTGACCCGAAACAGAGACAACCACCGGGTGTCTCTGCAGCAGCCGGGCTTCCATGCCGCGTTGAACGCCGCGGGCGTCCTCGCGCTCCTCGGGGAGACGGGCTACGACCTGAAGTGCTCGATTGCCGGCCTCGCCGATTTCGGCGGCGTCCGTCGCCGGTTCGAGGTGAAGGCTCGGATCGGCGGTGTGACGATCATCGACGACTATGCCCACCACCCGACCGAGGTCGCTGCCACGGTGGAGGCGGCGCAGACGATTACCAGTGGCCGCGTCTGGGTGGTCTTCCAGCCCCATCGGTTTACGCGGACCGCCGGTCTCGCTCCCGCGTTCGGTGGGCCGCTCTCGCACGCCGACCGCATCGTGGTAACCGACATCTACGGGGCTGGGGAGCAGCCTCAGCCCGGTGTGACCGGACGTCTGGTGGAGGAGGCGGTGCGGGCCAGCGGCGGTAGCGTCGAGTACGTTGCCCGGCTCGCAGATGTGCCGGAACATGTCGCGGATGACCTGGAGCCGGGCGATACACTGATTCTGATGGGTGCAGGCGACGTCGCGACGATCTGGACCGAGGTCGGCGATCTGATCGGAGACGAGTCGTGACCACACGACTATCAGCGGTTGCCGGCGTGCGGAGCGATGTCTCGCTCGCACCCCTCACGAGCTACAAGCTCGGTGGCTCTGCGTCGTGGTTCGTCGAAGTGAACGATGACGACCATCTCGATGCGGTGCTCGGATCGGTTCCGCCGGACCTCGACGTGCTCCTCCTCGGGAAGGGGAGCAACCTCCTCGTGGCAGACGCCGGCTTCCCCGGACTCGTGATCCGGCTTGCAGGCGGGTTCCTGGACATCGTCGTCGCCGCCGATGGCTCGGTCGAAGCCGGCGGGGCGGCGCCGCTCCCACGGCTGGCCAGAGCCAGCGGAGAAGCCGGGCGCTGCGGTCTGGAGTTCTACGCAGGGATACCAGGAACCGTCGGTGGAGCGGTGACCATGAACGCGGGCGGACACGGCAGCGACACCGCACACCACCTCCTCTCTGCAGTGGTCGTGGATCGGACGACCGGCGAGCGATCGGAGCGAACGGTCACCGAACTCGAACTCGGCTATCGCTCGTCGAATCTCGGTCCTGATCACATTGTGACGTCGGCCAGATTCGCGACGTCGCCGTGCACTCGGCTCGAGGCCGAGGCCCGCATCCGCGAGATCACCCGCTGGCGAAAAGAGCATCAGCCGGGTGGCACCTTCAACGCGGGATCCGTCTTCAAGAACCCCGACGGCGAGGCTGCCGGTCGTCTGATCGACGAGACGGGCCTCAAGGGACTCCGTTGTGGCGGTGTCGCCGTGTCGGAAATCCACGCCAACTTCTTCACAGCAGACGAAGATGCGACCGCCCAAGACGTCTGGGATCTCGTGTGGGCCGTCCGACGGCGCGTCGGCGAGGCCACGGGAGTGTGGCTGGTGCCAGAGATCCGGTTTGTGGGAGCGTTCGAAGAACTCGGTGACGAAGCGACGGGACCGGAGACGGCGACATGAACACGATGGATCACCGGATTGCCGAACGGCGGCACGAGGTAACCGAAGAACGGGCTCGGGGGCGGCTGCGGTGGCTGATCTGGCTGGTTCTGATCGTCGGAGCGATTGGGGCTGCCATCTGGTTCGTGAACTCGCCGATCCTGTCGATTCGATCCGTCACGGTGACCGGCGCCGAACGGACCGATCCGGCGGCCGTTGCCGAGAGCCTCGGTGTCCGCAACGGTACGCCCACCATCTCTGTCGGAGCCGGCCAAATCGAGGCCGCGCTCCTCGCCAGTCCCTGGGTAGCCGAGGCTGACGTGGCGGTCTCGTGGCCGGGGACCATCGAGATCCACGTCCGCGAACGGATTCCGGTCGCGTCGATCACGACCGACCTCGGTCGGTTCGACGCCGCCGCAGACGGCGTGCTCGTCCAACGGATCGACGACAACGCCATCCCGCCGATCATCCTCTCCGATCAACTCGGTGCGGCTCGAGAGGGAGATCGAATCATTCACGCCGCGTCCTACGGGGCCCTCGAGTTCGTTGCCGCACTTCCACCACCGCTCAGGCGGAGTGCGACGGTGACGGTCACCGGTGATACCGTCGATGCGGTGATCGGGGAGTACCTCATTGTTCTTGGGAGGCCGAACGAGATGGCCTTCAAAGCTGCAGCCGTGGCAGCGCTCGTCGCTACCGGCCTCGAGGCCGGGAGCCGCATCGATGTCACGGCTCCAAATCGACCTGCGGTGGCGCCGCCTCAATCTCAACTGGAAGGTGAGACGGAGACGCTCGAACAGGCTCAACCTTCGGACTAACCTTCAGATACCTGCGCGGGAGGACCAGTACATGACCGATCCGAAACTCTCACCACATACCTACCTGGCCGTCATCAAAGTGGTCGGTGTGGGTGGTGGCGGCGTCAACGCCGTAAACCGCATGATCGAGGCGGGCGTAGGCGGTGTGGAATTCATTGCGGTGAACACCGACGCTCAGGCGCTCATCATGTCAGACGCCGACCTGAAGCTCGACATCGGGCGTGACTCCACCCGAGGTCTCGGTGCCGGAGCAAACCCTGAAGTTGGCCGTGAGGCCGCTGACGAACACCGTGGAGAACTCGAGGACGCTCTCACCGGAGCAGACATGGTCTTCATCACCGCAGGCGAAGGCGGAGGCACGGGTACCGGAGCGGCTCCGGTCGTCGCCGAGGTCGCTCGCTCCCTCGGTGCACTCACCGTCGGTGTCGTTACCCGGCCGTTCGGCTTCGAAGGCCGCCGCCGCTCCGTAGCCGCGGAGCAAGGCATCCAGGCGCTGAAGCAGGCCGTCGACACGCTGATCATCATTCCGAACGAGCGCCTGCTTGAGATCGCGGACCCGAGCACTCCGGTGGTCGAAGCATTCCGCATGGCCGACGAGATCCTTACCAACGGCGTCAAGGGCATCACCGACCTCATTACAACACCGGGTCTCATCAACGTGGACTTCGCCGATGTGAAGACCGTGATGTCCGAAGCCGGGTCCGCCGTCATGGGGATCGGTCAGTCGACCGGCGATAGCCGGGCACTGCAGGCCGCAGAGAAGGCGATTTCGAGCCCGCTGCTCGAGACGTCGATGGAGGGCGCCCGCGGCGTGCTGCTCTCGATCGCCGGCCCGGCGGATATGACTCTCCACGAGGTGTCGACCGCTGCGTCGATTGTGGCCGATCACTCTGACGAGGATGCGAACATCATCTTCGGTGCGGTCGTTGACGACACGCTCGGTGACGAGATGCGGGTCACCGTGATCGCCGCCGGATTCGAACACGAGCAACAGTCTCGTCAATCCTTCACCTCCGCTCCGACCGTGAGCGTTCCGACCGTCCGTCCGACGCTGGACGACGGCCTGGGACACGACGACGGAACGGACGAGATGGAGATCCCCGGGTTCGTCCGCGGATGATCCGGCCCGCGGGGTTCCGCGGAGCGGCATTCGGAGACGCGACCGATGGGAACGGCCGAGACGACGCCGACGTTCGCAAGCGCATCGCCGTCGAACTCGGCATCGCCAACGAATGGGCATCGGTGCGCCAGGTCCATGGCCGCGTCATCCGCCGCGTCGAAGAACCGGGCCTCGCAGGCGACGGAGACGGACTCATCACGGATTGGTCCGGGGTGCCGCTCGCAATCGCGACCGCCGACTGTGTCCCGATCATCATCGAGGGGGACGAATCGGTCGCCGTTATTCACGCCGGATGGCGGGGCGTCGCCGCCGGAGTCATCGAAGCGGGCAGGAGCGCCATGGCCGCGATGGGCGACACACCGCGCCGTGCAGCGATCGGTCCTTCGATCGGTCCCTGCTGTTACGAAGTCGGTGACGAAGTGATCGCGGCGATCGGAGGACCTGCTTCCACGACGACGTACGGAACACCGAGCGTCGATCTCTGGTCGGCCGCGGAGGCCCAGTTGGTCGGGCTGGTCGTGTGGCGGGCCGATCGTTGCACATTCACCGATACGGCGTTCTGGTCCTATCGTCGGGACGGGACATCGAACAGACAGGTCGCGGTGGCATGGGTACCAGAGCGCTGAACAGCATCACGGAGCGGATGGTCGCGGCGGCGTCGCGAGCCGGGCGTGATCCAGCGGACGTCAGCCTCCTTGCCGTCTCGAAGGGCCGAACCAACGACGAGGTGCGGGAACTGTATGACGCCGGTCAGCGACTGTTCGGCGAGAACCGGCCCCAGGGCCTGCGCGATCGGATCGCTGCCGATCTCCCAGCGGACATTGAGTGGCACTTCGTGGGCAACGTCCAGCGCCGAGCGATCAAGCTGATCGCACCATCGATCGTACTGCTCCACTCGTTCGACCGTACCCGACTGGTCGAACCGTGGGCGAGTCTGGAGCATCCCCCACCGGTGCTGATCGAGGTCAACCTCGCGGCCGAGCCACAGAAGCACGGATTCGACCCCGCAGAGGTCCACGGCGCGGCCGATCTGCTGGTGGAGCGGGGAATCCCATTGCGCGGCCTCATGATCATTCCGCCTCGGGTCGACGTCGCCGAGGACGCCCGGCGGTGGTTCGCCGGACTTCGTGAACTCGGTGAGGCGATTCGATCCGCTCACCCGGAGGCCACGGAGCTCTCAATGGGCATGACCGACGACTTCGAAGTCGCCATCGAGGAGGGTGCAAGCATCGTTCGCGTGGGACGGGCTATCTTTGACACTACGGACCGGGAAATCAGTGAAGGCTCCTCTGAGGATTGACTATGGCAACGTTCTGGCAGAAGACACTCTTCTATCTCGGACTCGTCGATGACGACGCCGACGGGGAGCAAGCGGCAAGCGGCGTCGCCCCACCACCGCCGGCTGCCGGAGAATCGCCACGCGTCGTGACCGCCCGCCCACCAGGGAGCGTCGCCGGCCGACGGGTCGACCCGCCGTCGAATCAGAACCGCCAGAACTCATCGTGGGAGCACGCTGAAGCCGGCGTGTACGTGCAGCCCGGACGCGAGCAGAGCCGGCCGCTCGAGTCGGTGCAGCGCCCCTCTCCGGAGACCGAGGTCATCCGTGCGCGCAACTTCTCAGATGCGCAGATGCTCGCTGACGGGATCCGTTCGGGACGGCCGCTCGTCCTCGATTTGCGAACCACGGAGCCCGAGATGGTGAGGCGTCTGGTCGACTTCACCTCAGGACTCACCTACGCGCTCGACGGGAAGATGGCAAAGATTGCCCAGGGCGTGATCCTCGTGTCGCCTGCCGGCGTCGCGGTGAGCAGCGCCGAGCTCGATCGACTCGCGTCGCTCGGCCTGTACGGTACCGCCTGAGTGGTACTCAATCTCATCTGCGGTCTGCTGCAACTGGCGGTCTGGGTCATCATCGGATGGATCGTCCTCAGCTACGTCGTGTCGTTTGGCCGACTCGGATGGGACCACCCGGTCCGCCGCCTCTATGACGCGCTCTCGCGCGTGATCGAGCCGATCATGCGCCCCATCAGAAGCGTCGTTCCGCCGCTCCGGATCGGCGGAGCTGCGCTCGACCTCTCACCGATCATCCTCATCCTCGGCATCAGCCTGCTCACGCGGCTGATCTGCCGCTGATCAGACGGCGTCAATCCTCAGCATCACCGTGAGTCCGTCGATGTCTGCAGGATCGGCGGAAAGGGCGTCGTCCTGGGCAACTTCGACGGCCAGCACCTCGCCGGCGATGAAGTCCCCGAACCGGGCGAAGGCGTCGCCAACGCGGTCGGACGACGACGCCCACCTGAGTGCAACGCGATCCGTGACGACGAGACCGTCCGATCGCCGCAGCAACTGGATCCGGTTCACCAATTCGCGGGCAACTCCTTCGATGAGGAGGTCCTCCGTCAGCGTCGTATCCAGAGCCACCGTGATGGCACCTTCCGTCGCGACCACGGTGCCCTCATGCGGCGTCCGGCTGACGACGATGTCGTCCGCGCTGATCGCTGTGTCGCTGACGCTCAGCTCGCCACCCTCGAGGAGGGTGGCGATCGACGTGTGATCGAGTGATGCGATGGCGTCGGCCACGACGCCGGTGCCCTTGCCGAGCCTCGGTCCAAGGCGCCTGAAATCGGCTCTCGCCGATAGCACGACCAGGTCGGACTCGTCGGCGTGTACCTCGAACCCGTGCACGTTGAGTTCCTCACAAATGAGGTCGCGGTGCGCTTCGATGGCTGCGGCGACGCTGGGATCGCGCGTGACGATCGTCACGCGCGCGAGCGGCTGACGGACGCGAAGGTCGTTCCGTTTGCGGAGACCGTGGCCGAGATTGACCACCGTTCGCGCTGCTGCCATCGCCATTTCCAGACCCGTATCGATGAGCGAGACGTCGGCGTCTGGGAAGTCGAGCAGATGGACGCTGCCGACTGCCTTGGTCTCCTCCGGGCGGGTCAGGCGCTGGTAGATCTCCTCCGACATGAAGGGCAGCATCGGTGCGGCCACCGTCGCGAATGTGAGCAGCACTTCATGGAGCGTCGCGAATGCTGCCAACTTGTCGCTCGGGTCGGCGTCGCCGCGGTGCGCCCAGAAGCGACGCCGTGTGCGACGGATGTACCAGTTCGTGAGGTGTTCCACGAACCCCACGATCGGCGACGTGACGGCGAACAGCCGATAGGCCTCCATCTCCTCGTTGACCTGGGAGATCAGGCTCTGGAGTACCGAGAGGATCCAGCGGTCGATCTCGGATCGTTCGCTCACGGGCGGCGCTGCAGCGAGGTCGGCATCGGTGATTCCGTCGGCCTCGGCGTAGGTGGTGAAGAACGAGAGCGCGTTCCACCAGGGGAACAGCACCGTGCGCACGACCTCGCGCACCCCGTCCTCGGAGAACCGGACCGGATCGGCTCGCACGACCGGCGAGTTGATCAGGTAGGTGCGCAGGGCGTCGGCGCCGAATTTGTCGAGCACATGGGAAGGATCGGGGTAGTTCTTGAGGCTCTTCGACATCTTCCTACCGTCTTCCGCGAGGATCAGGCCCGTGACCACGCAGTTCTGGAACGGCGCCGTGTCGAAGATCCCGGTGGATAGCATCAGCAGCGTGTAGAACCATCCGCGGGTCTGATCGAGGCCTTCGGCGATGAAGTCGGCAGGGAAGGTGCGCTCGAACCGCTCCTTGTTCTCGAACGGGTAGTGCACCTGGGCGAATGGCATGGAACCGGAGTCGAACCAGGTGTCGAGCACCTCGGGCACGCGGGCCATCGTTCCGCCGCACGCCGGCTCTTCACATGGCCATGTGATCGGGTCGAGGATGTGCTTGTGCAGATCGTCGGTGAGCACACCGCTGTGTTCCTCGAGGTCGGCGACCGAGCCGAGGCAGATGGTGGCGTCGCAGGTGTCGCATTCCCAGACCGGGATCGTCGTACCCCAGTAGCGATTGCGGGAGATGGCGTAGTCGCGA
Source organism: uncultured Actinomycetota bacterium (assembly GCA_963836085.1). Taxonomy (GTDB): domain Bacteria; phylum Actinomycetota; class Acidimicrobiia; order Spongiisociales; family UBA5794; genus JAHEEL01. The sequence goes on along the minus strand of CAWIHT010000015.1, from coordinate 112,304 downwards.
GCATCCTCGAGCCAGTTCCCGAAGCGCTTCGACCCGACATAGTCGGGGACCCAACGGATCTTCTGGTTCATCTCAACCATTCGATCCTTGATCGATTCGACGTCGACGTACCAACTCGGGATTGCCTTGTAGATGAGCGGGGTGTCGGTCCGCCAGCAGAACGGATAGCTGTGGGTGATCGTTCCGGAGTGCACGATGACGCCCCGGTCCTTGAGGATGCGCACAATGATCGGGTCCGCGGCCTTCACGTGGAGACCCGCGACCTCGGGGACCTCGCTCGTGAATCGGGCCTCGAGATCGATGGGATCGACGAGGACGTCGATGCCGGCTTCGCGGAACGCGAGGAAGTCGGCCTCACCGTATGCGGGAGCCGTGTGAACAAGGCCGCTGCCATCCTCAGTCGTGACTTCGTCCATGGAGATGACCCGGAACGCTCCGTTGGCGCGTTCTTCGACGAAGTGGGGAAAGGGCGGTTCGTAGCCAAGACCGAGAAGATCTCTACCGGACGCCGTGCTCACGACCGGTGGCGGATTCTCCGGCCAGATCGTGTCGATCCGTTCCCGAGCGACCCAGTAGTGGTCGCCATCGTCCAAGACCCGCGCATACTCGATGTCCGGACCGACGGAGACCCCGAGATTCCCCGGCAGCGTCCATGGCGTTGTCGTCCACACGAGCAGATAGTCGCCAACCCGGGCGTGTTCGTTGCCCGCGGTGACGGCGAGGCGCAGCGTGATCGACGGGTCTTCCACGTCGCGATAGCCCCCCAGGTTCACTTCGAAGTTCGAGAGAGATGTCGTGGCGCCCCAGGAATAGGGGAGCACCTTGAACGCCTTGTAGATCAGGCCACGGTCCCACAGTTGCTTGAAGCCCCACCAGACCGACTCCATGAACGTGATGTCCATCGTCTTGTAGTCGTCCTCGAAATCGACCCACCGGCCGATCCGCCTCGTGATGTCGTACCAGTCGGTCGCGGTGTGGTTGACGAGTTCGCGTGCTGTCTCATTGAACTTCGCGACCCCGAGTTCCTCGATTTCCCTGGGGCCCGATACGCCGAGGAGTTTCTGGACTTCCATCTCGACCGGCAACCCGTGGGTGTCCCATCCGAACCGGCGCTCAACCCGGTGCCCGCGCATGGTCCAGTACCGCGGCACGATGTCCTTCACGACGCCCTGGAGGATGTGGCCGTAGTGGGGGCTCCCCGTGGCAAACGGGGGTCCGTCGTAGAACGTGTACTCGGACTCGAGCGGACGCTGCTCGACGGAGGTGCGGAACGCGCCGATCCGATCCCACAGGTCCAAGACTCGGGCATCGAGTTCCGGCAGGTCGACTCCGGGGGCGACCCGGGAGAAGGTGGGAGTGGGTTGCTGTTCGTTCACGGGTCCTCCGGCGTTGTGGTTCACGCCGGGACGAGGTGGCCCGCGGTACCACCCGGCTTGCCGGTGCTGGACCGGCCACTCGCTTGCTCCTTCACGGCGGAGGAAGCCGGCGGGGTCTACGGCCGGCGATGCCGGATTCTTCCCACTGCTCGGGGGTGATGTCCGCTGGTGCGTGGTCCCGGCCTCTCACCATCGCCGGATCGCTGGTACCACGGGACCACGTGCGGTGCGTCCCCGTCGTTGCATGCGCGAGGGTACTCCAACCTGGGGTGTTGTCGAGGCTGATACCGGCCGGGATAGAGTACGTTGCAGCGATGGACCCGATCTCCGACCACCCGGATGGCGCGACACTGCGCGTGCACGTCGTGCCCGGCGCCTCTCGGACCGAGTTCAAGGGGCGGCATGGCGACGCGATCAAGGTCCGCGTCTCGGCTCCGCCCGAGGCCGGTCGCGCCAACCAGGCCGTCACCGAACTCATCGCCGACACCTGTGGTGGCCGAGCTTCGATCGTGAACGGTCAGACGTCCCGTACCAAGACCGTGCTCGTCCGTGGAATCGATGCTGCTCATCTCAGGCGGATTCTCGAGCGATGAGGCACGGATCTCTCCATGCACGCTGCTATCGTGCCCGCTCGCATCGGAGGGGGTTATGGCCCGACAGCTGGCAGCTTCAACGTTGGAGCGGCTCGAGCGGAAGCTTGAAGGCGAGCGAGCACGCCTTGTGTCGATCCTCGCGGAGATCGACAAGCAACGAGAGTTGCGTCGTCTCGCCGAGGGGGCGTCTGAGCACAACCCGGACTCGGAGAATGCCGACGGGGGCTCGCATGCGCTCGAGATGGAGATGGACATCTCCGTCGAACAGAACGCCAAAGAACTCCTCGAGAAGGTGCTTCATGCACAGGACCGGATGCAGAAGGGTCTCTACGGGACATGCGAGATAACGGGGGACCCGATCCCGCTGGCGAGGCTGGAAGCCCTGCCGTACGCGACGATGACGGTGGAAGCAGCGTCTCAGCGCTGAACCTCCGGGTTCTTGCCGGCCTGATGGCGGTCGTGATCGTGATCGCCGATCAGGCGACGAAGGCGTGGGCGGTTGAACAACTCGCCGATGGACCGATTGTCATCATCGACGGCTGGTTGAACCTCAAGCTCGTGTTCAACACCGGAGCCTCGTTCTCGTTCTTCGCCAAAGGCGGCGCGGTCATCGGTCTCCTGGTCATCGCCGTGGTGGTCATGATCTTCTTCGCCCTGCGAGAGACGGGCCGTCGCCTCGACGCGATCGCCCTCGGCCTCGTACTCGGCGGTGCCGTCGGCAACCTCCTCGACCGGATATTCCGTGGAGACGGCTTTCTCGACGGCGCCGTTGTCGACTTCATCAACGTGCCGTTCTTCGCCACCTTCAACGTTGCGGACATCGCCATCAACGTGGGCGTGGGACTGCTTCTGATCGGAGCGTTTCTCAAACGATGACCGAACGGATCGTGATTTCCTCCGACCTCGACGGCACCCGGGCCGACCGTGCGGTGGCCGTCCTGTGTGGTGTGAGCCGCGGGGTCGCGCGCCGGTCGATCGACGCCGGGGGCGTTCACCGCCGCGGCGTCGTCGTGTCTGGCGCGACGAAGGTGTTCGAAGGCGACGTGCTCGACGTTACCCTCGTCACAGTCGAGGAGACGGTCATCCCTGAGGAGTCCGTCGAGTTCGCCGTTGCGTACGAGGACGACGACGTCATCGTGGTGGACAAGCCGGCAGGAGTTGTGGTGCACCCGGGGGCCGGACGGTCGAGTGGCACGCTGGCCAATGGGCTCCTCTCGCGATTTCCCGAAATCGGCGAGTTGCCGGCCGACAGTCGGTGGGGGATCGTTCACCGGATCGATCGCGACACCTCTGGCCTCCTGATCGTGGCAAGGAACGCCAGTGCATTCGGCCATCTCCAGGCGGCGCTCAAACGTCGCGAGGTCAAGCGCGAGTATCGGGCACTGGTTGGCGGTCAGTTCGCGAGTTCGACGGGGACGATCGATGCACCGATCGGACGGGACCCCGCTGAGCCCACCCGGATGGCGGTCATCGAGACGGGCCGACCGGCTCGCACTCACTTTCAGCGCCTTGCCGAGTGGAGCCGTGCCGAAGTGTCCCTCGCGGGCGTCTCCCTCGAGACGGGTCGGACCCACCAGATCCGCGTGCACATGCGGTCGATCGGTCATCCCGTCGTTGGAGACCCGGTGTATGGAACGAAACAGGCGGTGGCTGGAGATCCTGGACGTACCTGGCTCCATGCGGCCTCGCTCACGTTCGAGCATCCGTCAGGATCTGGCCCGGTGACGGTCCGGTCGAGTCTCCCGGACGATCTCGTCGTATCGCTTGCCGGCCTTGGTGACCCGAGCCGCGGCAGCGTCGCGTGAGCCTGACGCCGGGTTGCGATCTCGGCGCACCGTTCTAGATTGCTCCCCGGAGGTGCAATGACGGTCCACTACGAACGCCTTTCTTCTCTCGACAATTCCTATCTCGCGCTCGAGTCACGCTCTACCCACATGCACGTGGGGGCGGTCACGATCTTCAGCGCGGGATCGTTTGCGAAGCCGGACGGCGGCATTGACGTGGAACTGCTCAAGGAATTCGTCGGCTCCAAGATGCACATGATCCCGCGATACCGCCAGCGTCTCGTGCGTGTACCGATCGAGCAGCATCCCGTCTGGGTCGATGATGAGCACTTCGACATCGACTATCACATCCGCCACATCGGCCTCCCGCGCCCCGGTACCGACGCACAACTCAAGCGCATCGCCGGCCGACTCATGTCACAGCACATCGATCGCACCAAACCGATGTGGGAGATGGTGGTCGTCGAGGGCTTGGACGATGGCCGGTTCGCTCTCGTCACCAAGATCCACCACTGCATGATTGACGGCATGTCCGGCGTTGACCTGATGGCGGTGCTCATGTCGCTGGTGCCGACCGAGGAGATCTCGCCGGGACCCGTCTACGAGCCTCGGCCCATACCCAACGGGACCGAACTCCTCGTGCGCGAGACGACTCGCCGCATCACGGGGTCGATCGGCGCGTTGAGGAACCTGCGCGCTGTTGCCGCGAATGCCGCCGACTTGGTCGAAGCGGTCAACGATCGGGTGCAGGCGGTTGGCGCATCTCTGTCGTCGGGATGGCTGATACCGACTGGGCGGACACCGATCAATGGAGATATCGGGCCCGGTCGCCGGTTCACGTGGGTTGATATGCCGCTCGCCGATGTCAAGACGATCAAGAACAGGCTCGGGGGGACTGTCAACGACGTTCTCCTCGCCATCGTTGCAGGTGCCGTGCGCCGATTCCTCATCGAGCAGCGGGACCTCACCGAGCGCGACATGGACCGGCTTGACTTCCGGGTCATGGCCCCGGTCAGCGTTCGAACGAAGGCTCAGGCCGGGACGCTGGGCAACCAGGTCGCGATGTGGCTTGCGGCGCTGCCGATCGGCGAACGCGACCCGGTTCAACGTCTCTCGATCGTTCGCGCCGAGACGGAGCGTCTCAAGGAGACGAACCAGGCGCTTGGCGCGGCAACGCTCGTTCGGGTCTCGACCGGAGCACCCGCAACCTTGGTCGCTCTCGGCGCTCGACTGGCCACCAGCGCCCGGCCATTCAACATGACGGTGACGAACGTACCCGGCCCGCAGTTCCCGCTCTACATGCTCGATGCCAGGCTCGAATCGTCCTACCCGCTGGTGCCGTTGTGGCAGAGCCACGGTGTCGGCATCGCCATGTTCTCCTACGACGGCAGTGTCTCCTGGGGGATCAACGGCGACTTCGAGGTCATGCCAGACCTCGAAGTCTTTGGAGCTACCGTGCTTGAGGAGTTCGAGGAACTGCTCGACGCCGCGGAGGCAGCGCCGGACCTGGAACAGGGATCGCCGAAAGGCTCCCGGGCCGCGCAAACGTCCGCCGCTCGGCCGAACTGCCCCGAAAGGCTGACGTCTATCCGAAGAACGACGCCGCCGTGTTGTACAACGCATCTGGGACGCCCCGGATCGATTCGACCGCTTCGCTGAGCGGCACCGGAACGATGTCCGCACCCCGAAGGGCGGCCATCACCCCGGACATGCCTTCGACGGAGAAGTCGGCAGCCCCGACACCCAGCCGCGTCGCGAGCACGCGGTCGAATGCGGACGGTGTGCCTCCGCGCTGAACGTGCCCGAGGACCGACACCCGCGACTCGAATCCGGTGCCTTCCTCGATCGCTGCGGCAATCGGATAGGCAACGCCGCCGAGACGGTCGAATCCGAACGCATCCTTCTTCTGGGAGATCGGTTCGAAGCCGGGCGGGGGTGAGACGCCTTCGCCGACTACCACGATCGAGTACTTGATGCCCTTGCGATGGCGCCGGCGCAGTGTCGCAACGATCTCGTCGATGTCATACTCGTGCTCCGGGATGATGATCGCATCCGCACCGCCGGCGATACCGGCGTACGTGGCGATCCATCCTTTGGTGCGGCCCATGACCTCGACGACGATGACCCGGTTGTGGGCCTCCGCCGTTGTCGCGAGGCGATCGATGGCTTCGGTCGCGATGCTGACGGCCGTGTCGAAACCGAACGTGATGTCGGTGCCGCAAATGTCGTTGTCGATCGTCTTCGGGACCCCGACGACCGACAGGCCCTCCTGGGAGAGTTTCAATGCAGACCGAAGGGTCCCGTCTCCGCCGATCACGATCAGGCTGTCGATGCCGTTTGCCTTGATCGTGCGCTCGCAGGACGCGTACCCGTCGCCGTGGACGTAGGGGTCCATCCGGGAAGTGCCCAGGATGGTGCCACCGCGCGTGAGGATGCCGCGAACGGCATCACGGTCGAGGGAGACGGTGAGGCCGTTCATGAGACCCTCCCATCCGTTCCTGATACCGAGCACCTCTGAGTCGCGCTCGTCCGCGCGAGCGACGACGCCGCGGATCACGGCGTTGAGGCCGGGGCAGTCGCCACCGGCGGTCAGCACACCAATAACACTCATCGTTCCATCTCCTGCAGTGACTCGTCGCGGTTTAGTAGAGGAACATCGGCTTCCCGGTGACGTGCCTGACCTTGGGCTGATAATTGACCGAGTCGTACAACTCGGTGATGTCGACACGCTTGACGCCCTCGCCGGTCACGGAGATCGGTACGTGGGTGTACGTGCCGCCGCGGAGGGAGACCATTCGGCCGGATGCGCCCTCGATGGCGAGGTCGGCCGCCATGACGGCGTAGTTCGTCGCGACCATGAGGTCGAGCGAATCGGGCCGGCCCGAACGCATGAGGTATCCAACCGTCTGGTTGATGATGCCCTGGCCGGTGCGCTCCTTGAGGAGTTCACCGGTCTGCTGGCCGATACCGCCCAGCTTGCGATGCCCATAGGCATCGGAGTCGCCGGAGAGCGCCATCTCCCCACCGCGGATGGTGGCGCCTTCGGAGATGGTGATCATGGCGTAGTGCGACGGGTTGTCAGTTTTGTCGCGCATCACGAGTTCCGCGAGGCGGTCGATGTCGAACGGCACTTCCGAGATCAGGGCGCGGTCGACGCCGGCCAGGTAGGCCGTGATCAGCGATGTCTCGCCGGAGTAGCGGCCGAAGAGTTCGACGATCGCAATGCGCTCGTGGCTGCCGGTGCTGGTCCGAAGATTGTGGATGAACTCCACGCCGCGGCTGACTGCGGTTGAGAAGCCGATGCAGTAGTCGGTGCCGTGCACATCGTTGTCCATCGTCTTCGGGATGGCGATGACGGGGACGCCCTCTTCGTGCATCCGCAGACCGTACGACAACGTGTCGTCGCCGCCGATGGGGATGAGCACATCGATGCGCATCGCTTCGAGGACTCGGAGCACGTGGTCGGTGACGTCGAACGGCCCGTCGCCTTCCGGCGGATCACCGAGGAATGACGGGTATTCGCTGCGCCGTACCTTGGCAGGATTGGTGCGGCTGGTGTGGAGGAAGGTTCCGCCTGTGCGGTCGACGGTGCGGACGGTGACCGGGTCGAGTTCGACGAAGTTCTCCGCCATTGACTCCGGATCGGCGGGGTTCGCGTTCAGGAGGCCACCCCAACCCCGGCGGATGCCGACGACTTCGTGGCCCTCATGGGCGACCCGCGTCACGACGGACTTGATCGAGGGGTTGAGACCGGGAACGTCGCCGCCGCCGGTAAGGATTCCGATGCGCATAGTGCTCCTTCACGGGAAGATGGTTCGAGGATAGGCGTCGCGTGGTCAGACCGTGACTCGGTGTCGCATGGACGCGCGGGTCGTGCTTACATGTCTGTAGTTCGCGCACTGAGGAGCCCTGTTGCCACGCGACGGCTTCGCCCATCTTCATGTCCACTCTGAGTTCTCGATGCTCGACGGTGCCGCGCGCGTAAAAGACATGGTGCAGGCGGCCGCAGCGGACAACCAGCCGGCCATCGCGATCACCGATCATGGTGTCTTGTACGGGGTCATCGACTTCACCAAGGCGGCGCTCGCCGCCGGCGTGAAACCGATTTTGGGGATCGAAGCCTATGTCACCGCCGGATCACGGTTCGACCGGCTTCCGCGCCGGGAGGACAAGCGCTATCACCTCACGCTGCTCGCGGAGAACGAGACCGGCTATCGGAATCTCATGAAGCTCGCTTCGCGGGCGTACCTCGAAGGGTTCTACTACAAGCCCCGGATGGACCGAGAGCTCCTCGCAGAGCACAGCGAGGGGATCATCGCCGCGTCGGGGTGTCTCGGTGGCCACGTCGCGCAGATGCTGGCACCGGACGGTTCGAACGAAGAGGGGAACGTCGGTCAGGTCCGGGACTACAACGGCGCCGTCGAGGTGGCCGCGATGTATCAGGACATCTTCGGCCGCGAGAACTGGTTCATCGAGGTGCAGGACCACGGCATCGAGGGCCAGCAACGGATCATGGACGATCTGATCCAGATCTCGAACGACATCCACGCTCCGCTCCTCGCTTCCAACGACAGCCACTACACCTACGCGCATGAAGCGGATGCCCACGATGTGCTGCTGTGCATCCAGACGGGAGCGAACAAGAGTGACACCGACCGGTTCCGTTTCTCCGGAGACCAGTTCTACATCAAGACCGCCCGGGAGATGCAGGACATCTTCCCGGCCGACCGCTACCCCGGTGCGACTGAGAACTCGCTGCTGATCGCTGAACGGGTCAGCACGGAACTCGAATTCGGCAAGATCCTTCTGCCACAGTTCCCGGTACCGGAAGGCATGGACGAGGACGGCTACTTGCGCGAGTTGGTGATGGAGGGGGCAAGGGAGCGCTACGGCACGCTCGACGACGAGGTCTCCCAACGGCTGGACTATGAACTTCGCGTGATTGCCGAGATGGGGTTCTCCGCCTATTTCCTCATTGTGTGGGATCTGATTCGGCATGCACGAAACAAGGGCATCCGAACGGGCCCGGGTCGGGGGAGTGCCGCTGGATCGATCGTGGCATACTGCCTCAAGATCACCGACCTGGATCCAATCGCATACGGGCTGATCTTCGAGCGCTTCCTGAATCCGGGTCGCCGCCAGATGCCGGATATCGACATGGATTTCGACGAGCGGTATCGCGGCGAGATGATCCAGTACTGCGCAGAGCTCTACGGATCTGACCATGTGGCACAGATCATCACGTTCTCGACCATCAAGGGGAAGCAGGCGATCCGGGATGCGGCCCGCGTGCTCGGACATCCCTACGGTGTCGGTGATCGGGCGGCAAAGCTGATGCCGCCCGCAATCCTCGGCAAGGACGCGACCCTTGCGGAGTGCCTCGTTGATCCCGGGCGCGAGGGAGCCCAGGCAGAGCGGGACCACTTCCAGGCTGCCGCCGGTCTTCGCGAACTCTACGAGTCTGATGCGATCACCCGTGAAGTGATTGAGGCGGCTCGCGGGCTCGAAGGGTTGCGGCGTCAGGATTCGATCCATGCCGCGGCCGTCGTCATCTCGCCGGATCCCCTCACCGACGTGGTGCCGATCCAGCGGAAGGGTGCCGATGCGGAGGTTGTGACCCAGTACGAGATGCACGGGGTGGAGGAGCTCGGTCTCCTCAAGATGGACTTCCTCGGACTCCGGAACCTCACCACCATTGAACGCTCGCTCGAACTGATCGAGCGGAACACGGGAGAGCGCCCCGACATCGACATTGTGCCACTGGACGACCCGATGGTGTACGAGATGCTGCAGCGCGGCGACTCGATGGGCGTCTTCCAGTTCGAGGGTGGACCGATGCGGGCACTCATGCGGAATCTCAGGCCGGAGATCTTCGAACACCTCATCGCACTCAACGCCCTCTACCGGCCCGGTCCGCTCGGCGCAGGGATGCATCTCGAGTACGCCGACCGGAAGAACGGCAAGGCACCGATCGAGTACCCGCACCGCGACCTCGAGGAGGTGCTCGGCGACACGTTCGGAATCATGGTGTTCCAGGAGCAGGTTATGCAGACCGCTCAGAAGATGGCCGGCTTCTCGATGGTCGAGGCGGACATGCTGCGCAAGGCGATGGGGAAGAAGATCCCTGCCGTCATGCAAGAGCAAGAAGCGGCGTTCGTCGCAGGCTGCATCGACAACGGACACCCGGAGGAACTCGGCAAAGAGCTGTTCGGGTTCATCGAGCACTTCGCCGGCTACGGCTTCAACAAATCCCACTCGGCCGCCTATGCACTGATCGCGTATCAGACGGCCTGGCTCAAAGCCCACTACCCGGCCGAGTACATGGCGGCACTTCTGACGGCGGTCAAACGCGACAAGGACAAGACCGCCACGTACCTGCACGAGTGCCGCATCATGGGTATCCCGGTTCACGTCCCCGACGTGAACGTGTCGGAATCCGACTTCGTGGGCGTCGACGGGTCGATCGCCTTCGGGCTCTCGGCGATCCGCAATGTCGGCGAGGCCGTGGTGGCGCACATCGTCGAAGAGCGCATTGAGAGCGGCCCCTTCGCCGACTTCGGTGACTTCGTCGATCGCGTCGACGTGAGCGCGCTCAACAAGCGGACGGTCGAATCGTTGATCAAGGCCGGCGGGTTCGACTCGCTCGGCCACAGCAGGCGCGGGCTCCTCGAGGTCGCCCACGACACGCTGGACGCAACCATCGCGCGCCGGCGTGCGGAGGAGATGGGCCAGTACAGCCTGTTTGGCGGTGAGGCTTCCGGGGTCGAAGAGAGCGGTCTCGTCGTTCCAGGCGTCGAGTGGGACAAGAAGGTTCAGTTGGGGTTCGAGAAGGAGATGCTCGGTCTCTATGTCTCTGACCATCCCCTCCTCGGCGTCGAGAAGGCCCTCGCAACAATGTGCTCGACCTCAGTGCCCGGGATGTGGGACATGGAGGACAAGTCGACGGCGACGATCGGGGGTGTGGTCGGTTCGATCAACACGCGGTACACGAAAGCCGGCGACCCGATGTACTTCTTCAGCTTCGAAGATCTTCAGGGATCGATCGAAGTGGTGTGCTTCCCTCGGACCGTCGCGGAGTATGGGCCGATGATCCGGGAAGACGCTGTGCTCGTGATCACCGGGCGAGTCGATCACCGTGGCGACGATGTGAAGATGATTGCGCAGCAAGTCCATGAACCGCGGTTCGATTCCGACTCGGTGGTGCGTCTTCGGGTGCTCGCGACCAGGATGTCCCGCTCCACTGTCGAGCAACTCCGTGGCGTTCTCGCGAACCATCCCGGGGACGCCGGGGTGTATTTGCACATGGTGTCGGACGGCGACGAGCGCGTGATCCAACTCGGCAACGATCACCGCGTCGAGCCCCGAACGGCGCTCTTCGCCGAACTCCGCGAACTCCTCGGTCCGTCGGTCGTGCTCTAGCCCGCCGATTCTCAGAACAAGGAGTCGAGCCCATCGATGCCGTCGAGCATCCACGTGAGGCTCTCGACCGCCGTTGGTGGCTCGGAGATCCACGGGACGGTGAGGAGCGGCACCCCGTAGCGCTCGGCGATGCCTTCCATCGAAGTGGCCTGTCGACGCGCCTCTCCGCCCCATCTGGTGAGGTTGGCCTTCAGAACCCCGCGCACCTCGGCGTCCGGTATCCCGCGAATCGGACGGCGGGCGGCCTCAGCCCACTCGATTGGGAGTGCCCGATTCAGGAGCACCGCGGCCGGGGCGATCGAGACTTCGGTCAACTCTTCGAAGAACCGGAGGACTTCGGCAACTGGAGCAGGATCCGCCGTGGTGACCACCACCGTCGTTGCTCGTTGCTGATGTTGCTGGATCACCGCGGCGCGGGCCGAGAGGCGGTCGTGCATGGTTCGCAAGTCGAGGAGGAACTCTGCAACATCTTCGAGGAGTGCGCCGCCAAGAACGGTGTCTGCAATCTTGAGGAGCGGGCGTCCGGTGAACCGGTAGAGGAATCGGCGACCTGGGAGTTGCGCCCCGGTGAGCCAATGGAGGAGCTTTCCTCCGATGAGATCTGCCGTCTGCGAGGGGGCGAGGAAGAAGTCGAGGCCACCAGCTGATGGCGGGGTGTCGACGACGATGGCGTCCCAGTTCCCCGATTCGATCATCGTCGACATCGTCTCGGTCGCTGCGAACGCCTGGGCGGCCGGGAACCGATCGGCGATCGCCCGAAAGTAGTGGTTCTCGAGAAGCCGCTCCGAGACCTCGGGATCGCTGTAGCGATGCACGACTCCTTCCCACGAGGCACTCGCATCGAGGGTCGACGCCCAGAGCCCGGTCACCCCCGGGACCGGCGTCGGTTCATTCGACAGGCTATGCAGATCGAGTGCATCCGCCAGGCGGCGCGCCGGATCGACGGTCATGACCACTGTTCGACACTCCGGGCCGGCGAGCCGGATGGCCGTCGCGGCGGAAATGGTCGTCTTTCCGACACCTCCGGCGCCGGTGATGATGAACGTCCGTGTGGTGTGCGTCATTCGAACGACTCACAAATCTCGGCGAGGCGCTCCGCGACTTCGACGGGCGTGTGGAATCCGAAGAGGAACGGCAGGCGAGGATCGTTCGGCAGCGCCTCCAGCCAGACCGACTGTGCTTCGACGAGCCCGGTGTGGAGCAGACCGGCTGCGCGGGGAGGTCCTTCGGGTACGGATTCGATCGACGCCCTGGAGAGATCGAGCGGGTCCAGAACCCGATTCGCCACGACACCGGCGATCAACACCTGCCGGGTTGCGTCGATGTGAGCGATCGCCTCCCGCGTCTCCTGAACCGCCAACTCCTCGGGGATGGTGACGAGGAGGAGGCCGCTGATCGTTGGATCCGCCAGCGTCGCCTCGAGGCGGGATGCCTGCTCTCGCACGGCGCCGGTCGGGACGAGTCCCGTGATCGTCTCCGGTGCCGCGAGATAAGACTGGAGTTGGCCGAGGGGAGGGGCATCGGCGATGACGAGGTCCCACTCCTCGCGCCAGACCTCGAAAACCGGTTTCCCCATCGTCACGATCTCTCGAATACCCGGCGCGGTGTCGGCAAGCACGCTGAGGGCGTTTGACAGTTGCCTCGTCGGCAGCGAGCGGGCGAGACTGAGCTGCAGACCGAGGTACTCGTCGAGGGCCTGCGACCGGTCGACGGATGCGGCATGGAGACCGGGCCGGATGCGGACCGGATCGTAGGTGAGCCCTTTGACGCCCAGATGAGTTGCAAGTCCCATGCGGTCGGTCATGGCCAGAGCGAGCACGCGCTTGCCGCGTCGCGCCGCCAAGATCGCGAGCGCTGCGGTGACGGCCGACTTCCCGACACCGCCCTTGCCTGAGACGAAGAGGAGCCGTCGATCGAGCATGCGCCGAGGGTAGTCCTGCTGCAACGGGCGGACGTTCCTCGGCGCCGTCGGGTTCGGGTACGCTGCCGTCGGACGATCAGAGGAGGCTGCGATGGCTCAGTTGAATGTTGATGACTTTCTTGAACGGTTTCGGGACCGGTCCGCTGCCGTGAAGGAGCGCGGGATACCGCCACTCGAAGGCGAGGCGCGCCGTGTCTGGATCGAGAGCGCCGAGTTCGACTACATGGACTACTCCCTCGTCGGCCGCGCCGAATGGGCCGTCGAAGACGACGCGTTGGTCCTGAGGATTCCGCTTGTTGAGTAGAGAGGGCCCGGAGTACTGAGCCAGGAGCGGGGTAGGCGAGCGATTCCTCTCGCTTGGTGATGGAATGGGAGCTACTTCTCGTCCGTGATTCCCTGGGCCGCGCGCTTTGCGGCCAGTCTGCGCTCTTCTTCGAGGCGGGCGAGGGCGTAGTCGTTGTGGTCGACGAACTGCATTGCATCGGCAATGACGCGGTGTCCGGCGCGGTCGCGGATCAGGCGGTGCATCTCTTGCGCGATTCTGCGGTACCGCGGATGTCCGGACGCTTGGCTGCGGAGTTCGAGGAGATGGAAGGCTTCTCGGGCGTTCATGTCGATGTAGTACCGGATCCGGTACGCGAACGGCACGGCGTACTGCGCAGCGACCGGCCCGTGAGCGCTCTCGATGTGATCTGCGAGGCGAGCGGTGCGCTCCATGACTTCCTCCCACGCCGCGGTCGCGCCGATATCCGCAATCGCATCCGGCGTGATGTAGCCGTGCTCAGTCGAGAGGCGCTGCCACTCGATCGTGAGCATCCGGTGACGTTGGAGGTCGCGGAAGGCTCCGTAGTCCGACAACACGTCGAATCGATAGGAGGTTCGCTCCATCGCTCGGCCTGGCTTGTGCCTCCGGTTTCCCCGGGCACCGACCGCAGTGCGAATCAGACTGGCCCGCTCTTCGGACGGGAGGGATCGCACGTAGGCGAGCAACTGATCGTCCGGAAGGTTGGAGACGGCGTAGAGCGCGGCTGCGGCCACCTTTGTCTCACCGTCAGGATCCCAGTCGACGAGCGACACTTCCGACTGCTCCTCGGCACGGGGCGTGAGGTCGGCTGCGCTCGCTTCGAGGTCGGCCGACACTGAGGCGAGGTAGTCGCTCCATGCACCGCCGCGGTCGGGAAGGTCGACGCGTGCGAGGAACGAAGGGATCATTGCACGCAACTCGTTCAGCATCATGTCGGCATAGTCCCGGATTTCGAGGAGCGGGTGGGCTCTCATCCGAAGCAGGAGCATTTCGTACGCCTGCCCGCTTCCGAAGATTCCGACATTTGACGTCGTGGCGGCGGGCAATAGCCCGCGAAGATCGTCGCATGCTTTCGCGCGGATGGTCGAACGCCACACGAACGCCGAGTCCGAGTCTTGCTGCGGAAAGAGGCTCTCATAGAACGGGACGGCTTTTCCGATCAACGCCGAGTAGGTGTCGAATACGGCATCCATCGTTGACCGGAACTCATCTTCGAGTGATGAGCCGAGCACTTCGCGCGGCACGTGATACCGATAGCGATCGCCGAGATGACGGTCGTAGAAGATGTAGCGGGTGGACTGTTCCAGGTAGGACGCGAGGCGGCCCCACTCCAGGACCTTCGTGAGGATGTTCGAAGCCTGCTCACAGGCAATGTGTGCACCGCCGAGTTGGGCGACGGAGTCATCGCCGAACTGGGTGAAGACCTTCTCGTAGAGGCCCTGAGCCCGACTGAGGCCGACGGGAGATGATCCATCATCGAGCGACTCGGCGATCGCGCGGACGCCGAGATCCGGTGCAGCAACGAATTCGTCGAGGAACAGTCGCCGGACTGACAGCGGCGAGCGGCTGTAGCGGGCGAACAGCGCCCCCTTGACGACCTCCGGAAGGTTGATGATTCCGTAGACCGGACGGTCGACGTTGGTGAAGAACCGGCCGAGCAGTTCACGTTCGTCCGGTGTGAACGACTCGACGTGATAGCCGGGAGGGAGCGGACTGGGGGAGGGGTGTGGTTCGAATGACATCGGTGGGATTTGACCGTAGCAGTGCGTCGGGAACCGAGGCAACCGGCGAACACGGGTAGCCTTCGTGTCGTGCTGATTGCTCTGCGGATTCTGCTCGGTGTGCTCGTGGTGATCGTCGTCGCAACGGCGTTGGCTCCGCTGCTCGTAGTCGCCGACCTCGCAGGGAGCGGTACGGGTTGGGGCCTCTGCCCTGACGGGATCGACACCTGCTCCACCTCCTACTTCGCCGGACCGGAGTTGCTGGCGATCCTGCTCTTCGTGCTTTTCGCGACACTCGGTGGTATCGCGATCTGCGCTCGGCTGATCCGTCGCATTGAAGCCGGTCAGTGAGCCTCGCTCAGCCCTTCCGCCGCAACAAGGTCCGCATCCTCCGGCGGTGAGAACGCGAGCACGACGTAGATCCCGACCATGATCAACGCCGCCCCAAACCAGCCGCGTGGTGTCAATCGTTCGGAGAGCACGACGGCTGCAGTGGCCGTGGCGAAGACCGGTTCCGCGCTGAGGACGATGGCCGTTCGGCTGGGGCCGATCACCCGCTGAGCCGAGACGTGGAGCATGAACGCTCCCGCACTCACGATCACGCCGGTGCCGATGAGCGCCGGAATCACCGACGCCGGCGGGAGCGGTAGACCTTCGAAAGCAACGGAGGAGGCCAGGGCGAAGACGGCAACCACGATCAACTGAACTGCCGTAAACGGGACGACGGCGTGGCGTGGAGCGAGTCGTGCGAGGACCACGATGTGCGCCGCGAACGCCACAGCGCATACGACTGTCAGCAGATCTCCCGAATTCAGGCTGAAGCCCGCAGTGACGGTGAGGAACCCGAGGCCGACAACCGACAGCGCGGCGCCGGAGATTGTCGAGATTGCCGGCAGCCTGCGCAAGGCGAGGGCGGCCAGGAGCGGTGTGAACACCACGTAGAGGCCCGTGATCAGCGCCGAGTTCGATGCGCTGGTGGACTCGAGTCCGGCCGTCTGGGTCGCGAATCCGAGGAACAGGAGGCTCCCGGCGGCGAGGCCATCCATCCAGATGCCACGTCCGCGCGGCCGGGCGAACAGGAAGAGGACCCCGGCGCCGAGGAGAAAGCGCCAACCCACAAAGGCCAGGGGCGGCAAGGTGACGACCGCTTCCTTGATGACAACGAACGTTGCGCCGAATAGCGCCGCCGCGACCACCAAGCCGACGTATGCGCGTGTCCGAGTCGTCATCGGCTGGAAGGTATCAGCCGATGACCCGGTACCTTTCGTCTGGTGAGCCCTGATGAACCATTTGACGACGAGATGCTTCCGCTCCGCGATCGCATTCCTGAGTATCTGACCGTCTTCGCCATTGGCTTCGCGATCGCAGTCGGAGTCGGCGTGGCGTTCGGTCTCCTGACCGGCGGTGGTGCATGGACGGGAGCGGGCTACACGATCATGGTGCTCGGTGTGGTGCTGCTGCTCGCCGGTGGGGCGACCGGCGGTGGATACACGCACCTCGGCGCTGGAGCCGTCGGGGCGATGTTCGGGGCGCGACGCGTCGATGAGGAAGCACAAGAACACCAGGATCGCCGAAGTGGGAAGGTGCAAGATCCCATGGACCGACTCCGCAAGGGACTCCGTCCGGAGAAGAACCCGCGAGCGTTCTGGCAGGTTGTCGCGGGGGCGGCGTATATCGCTGCCGGTATCGGAATCGTGACCCTCGCCGGCTGAGCGGTATCAGATGTTGGCGATGACCGGTTTGCCGTCCTCGATGCCTGCGATCTCGACGAGCGACCAGACATCCCATCCGTGTTCTTCGAGCAGGATGCGGCCACCGGCGAACTGCTTCTCGATCACGAACGCATACCCGGAAACCTCACCGCCTGACTCTTCGACGATCTGACCGAGAGCCTCGGCAGTACGGCCACCCGAGAGGAAGTCGTCGACGATCAGCGCACGTCCACCGGGTTCGAGGGCCCGACGAGCCACCTCGACGCGGTACTCGGTGCCTTTCGTGGGGGAGACCACTTCTCTGGCGAACGTGGAGCGGTCACCGACGCCCACGTACTTCTTGGCATACACCACGGGAACCGGAAGATACCGGGCAGTAGCCATCGCAGGAGGAATTCCCGAGGCTTCCGCTGTGACGATCAGGTCAGGGGAGAGATCGATGAAGTGCTCGGCGATCTGTCTCCCGATCTCGTCGATGATGATCGGATCGACCCGGTGATTGAGAAAGTCGTCGACCAGAACGAGGTCACCGGAGACCCGGCCCCGCTCCGCAACGATTGCAGGAATGTTCATGCCGTGAGGGTACACAAGGCCCGAGCGGCGAGATGCCAGTCGCCGGCTGCCCGCTCCGAGTTGTCGGCCGCCGGTCGGGTTCCTTCCCACAATTCCTTCCCGTCAGGGGAGGAGTCGATTCGGCTGGTCGGCTCCGTGGTCTATGCGATTCGCCAGGTGGTGCGGTGGGGTGGGGCGTGGATTCGGGGTCGGGTGAGGCGTCTCCGTTGGGGTGGTGAGCCCGGGTCGATGGTGAAGCCGTGGCCGTGGATCACGACATGGTGGTGGAACCAGCAGACGGTCGACAGGTTCTCGGCGTCGGTGCGTCCGCCCTCAGACCATGGGGTGGTGTGATGCACCTGGAGGCGGTAGCGGGAGACGCAGCCCGAGATGGTGCAGACCCCGCCGTCACGATGCAGAATGAACCTTCTGAGTCTCGGCGGGATGACTCTGGTGCGGCGTCCCATCGCCAACGGCATACCGTCAGAGGTACGGGCGGTGACCTCGACCACACCGTCACACAGGATTGCTTGGAGCGTGTTCAGCCCGACCTGCGGGCCGCCCTCAACCGTGATACCGGTCTCGGCGTTGGTGGCTGCCGCTTCGGTGGCGTCGACAAAGATTGACACGACTGGAGCCGGTGACTGTCAACAGAGGCTCCGTTGTCGCCGGTGATCGAGTCTTGGCTGATCGCCCACAACGCATCCGCGTTCCTCGTCGTGCGGGACGGGTTCACGGTCGGTCCGTACGGGAAGCTGTCGGCTCTCGCTTCAAGGGCCGCCACGACGGTGCGTCCGGCGTAGCCGGGGAGGCGACCCGACAGGGTCCACGCTGATTCGTCGAGGTTCGGCTGGATCGCGACGTAGCGCTGTTCGAACGACATCTCCTCATCGATCGGCGCCAAACGCCGCCGCCGTGCCGTACGGATGCGGATCCCGGCAATATCGAACCCGGCCGTCTCACCCAGAATGTCACACGAGTCGTCACGTCGCGCAAACCGGCAGACCGCAACCGCCCGATCAAACCCGATCACACCAGAAGCGACGGCTTCGTCGACGTCGGGCAGATCCTCGAGACGCCACGCCGTTGCAACCAGCGTCCCGGCCGTCTCCGGGGCCACGTCCATCCGACCCGCCGCCCACTCCTTCAACGACCGATGCCCGTCCCGCACAGCAACCTGACGCCGGTCGAGTTCCCGCAACAGCGACATCTGTGCGGCTCGGGACCGGGCGATGATCGCCTCGTCGTCGAGGAGCTCGCTGCTCGATCGTTGCGGTGGAGAGATCGTGATGTCCCATACCCGCAACCTATCTGCCGGGTGTGACAGAAACCGGGGCTGAGAAACAAGAATCTCAGGACTTCTGCGAGAATCTCCGGCCGCCGCTCGACGCCGGCGAGAGACCCCCTCCGTCAGCGCCTCGGAGGCGCTGCCACCTCCCCCTGAAGGGGAGGAATCGAAGAGGGCGCCGCCACCTCCCCCTGAAGGGGACGAAACGGGCCGAAGGGGAGGAACCCTTCGAGACCGGCGACTCGCGCTCACATGGGTCCGGCTACCGTCAGCGCATGCCTGAAACGACCACCGAAGAACGCCGGAATGCGCGGGTCATCCTCAATCGCCTGAAGAAGCAGTACCCGGAGATCTCGACAGCGCTCGAGTACGTTGATCCCTGGAATCTCCTCGTCGCCACCGTGTTGTCGGCGCAGACGACGGACGCCAACGTGAATCGCGTCACACCGATCCTCTTCGAGAACTGGCCGACCCCCGAGGATCTCGCCGCTGCCGATCCTGATGCGGTTGAGGAGGTCGTGTACTCCACCGGGTACTACCGGCAGAAGACGAAGTCGATCATTGCCCTCGCCGCGGACCTCTCTGAGCGATATGACGGCGAGGTGCCGGATGACCTCGACGAACTGGTCACGCTCCGCGGTGTCGGTAGGAAGACCGCCAGCGTCGTGCTGGCAGAAGCGTTCGGGATTCCGGCGATCGCAGTTGACACCCACGTCAAGCGGGTGTCCAACCGTCTCGGACTCACGACCGCGTCCGATCCGGTGAAGATCGAGTTCGACCTGCGAGCGCTGTATCCCGAAAGGGACTGGGAAGCGGTCTCGATGCGGTTCATCCAGTTCGGGCGCGACGTCTGCGACGCCAAGAAGCCTCGTTGCTTCGGTTGTCCCCTCGCCGACCGCTGCCCGTACCCGGACAAGACCGGTCCATGATCGAGGCGTTTCGGCGGAGTCCGTACGATCGCGAGATCGTGCGGATTGGTCTGCCGGCGCTCGGGGCGCTGGCCGCCGACCCCCTTGTCTCGCTGGTCGACACAGCATTCATCGGACGCCTCGGCGCCGTAGCACTCGCATCCGTGGCGATCGCATCCGCCATCTACGCGGCGGTGTTCGCCGTCTTCAACTTCCTCGGGTACGCCGTCACCCCGTTCGTTGCCCAATCGATTGGTGCCGGAGACCGGGCCGAGGCGGGACGGTTCACCGTTGCGGCTCTTGCGATCTCGGTGGTGGGCGGAGTCGTTGCCACCGTGGCGTTGATCGCCTTCGCTGAGCCGCTCCTTCGCGCCTTCGGAGCAGGCGCTGACGTGCTCGTCAGCGCGACGACCTATCTGCGTATTCGCGCCCTCGGGGTGGCGGCCCTGCTGGTCATCCTTGTCGGTCACGGCGCCTTCCGCGGATACCAGGACACGCGAACTCCGCTCATTGTGACGCTCGGTCTCAACGGCGTGAACCTTGTTCTCGATCCGATACTCATCTTCGGCTTCGGGTGGGGTGTCGCCGGAGCAGCGTGGGCGACCGTCGTCGCACAGTGGTTCGGAGCAGGGTGGTTCGCGGTCCTGTTCTTCTGGACACGCCGATCAGAGATGGCGATCGGGGTCGGTCGGCTGAGACGCAGCGCCATCGGATCACTCGCCGTCGCGGGGCGAGCGATGATCCTCCGCAACGCCTCGCTCCTCGCAGCGCTCACTGCTGCAACCGTGGTCGCTGCCCGGATCGGCACCGCGTCGGTGGCGGCTCACCAGATCGCGATGCAGCTGTGGATCTTCATGGCGCTGGTCATCGATGCGTTCGCCATCGCTGGGCAGGCGATCGTCGGAAAGGAACTGGGAGCGGGCAGTCGGGCCGTGGCGCGCGCGGTCTCGAATCGTCTCCTTGCGCTCGGATTCTCCTTCGGTGTGGTGCTCGCCCTTGGTCTCGCCGCGATCTCACCGTGGCTCGGCTCGTGGTTCACCTCGGACCGGGCGGTCATCGTCGCCTTCGCCTCGATCCTCCCGATCCTCATCCTGATGCAGCCGATCAACGGACTGGTGTTCGTATGGGACGGGATCGCCATCGGCTCCGCTGCGTTCTCTGTCCTTGCGTGGAGCACGCTGGTGGCGTCGTTCGTGGCCGTCGGTGTGCTGATCGCGGTCATTCCCCTTGGGTGGGGGTTGAGCGGGGTCTGGATCGCGATCGTGGTGCTGATGCTCGTGCGGGCTATGACTCTGTGGTGGTGGTACGGCTACCGCTTCGCCTCGCTCGAACCAGGTCCATCCCCTTCGTCTCGGGGAGCATGAGAACCAGACCCATCGCGATCAGGAGGCCGGCCCCCAACGACGAGACGGTCTTCGGTAGACCGATGCGATCGATCAAGACGCCTCCAACCAGGAACCCAGAGATGCTTCCGAGGATGGCAACGTTGGTGACCCAGGCCGCCGAGGTGGCTCGAACTCGCGTCGGGAACAGTTCTGCTCGCAAGGCTCCGAGTGCCGGCGTGAGCATCGTTGCCCCCATCGTGGCGATGAAGATCGAGGCCGCCAGGAACCAACCCGAGTTGAGGAGATAGAAGCCGACGCCACCGACCAGACCAAGTGCAAGCGCGATGAGCGCGGTCGGACGTCGACCCGTCCGGTCCGCCATCCGGCCGCCGATGAGGAGGCCGAGTGCCCCGAGGCCGCTGGCTGCGATGAGGAGGAAGCGCGCTGCGCTCGCTTCCCATTCGAGATCGTTGATCAGGCGCTCGAGGACGAAGTCAAAGGCCGGGGCCGAGAATGCCGCCACGAAGAACGAGACGCCGGCAATCGGCCAGAAGTGTTTGCCGAGACCCATCCGGAGCGCGCTGATGAACCCGATCGGCTTGCCGGGTCGGTAGGCGCGGCTCTCCGGGAGGTAGCGCATGAGCATCGGGACGGTCAACAGTCCGAGGCCGGCGAGCGCGAACAGGATGCGCCAGGCGGAGTCAGCCCGTTCCGCGATCGGGAGGAGCAGCAGTCCGGTTCCGACGCCGAGCGAACCGGCAAGCCCATAGAGACCCATGCCGTAGGCGCGGATGGAAGGGCTCAACTCTTCGGCGAGCAGAACCATGCCGAGCGCGGCGATCGCAACGACGGCCACACGCACAACCGACTGAGCGATGACGTAGGCAGCGGTCGCCGGGACAAATGCGGTGAGCAGGCTCCCGAGCGACATCAGGCTGAACGCGAGGAGGAGCGGTTTCTTCCGGCCCTGTCGGTCCGCGACGATCGAGAACCCCACGGCGGTGAGCGACACGGCGCGAACGATGGCGAACACGACGCTCATGTTGCCCTCCGTCAGCCCCAAGGAGAGTCTGGCGTAGGGAAGGGTGTGTGCCATCTGGGCTCCGCCGTACCCCGCGATGAAGGCAACGATTCCGAGCAGGAACACGATCCGGCGGTCGGTCGCCGAGAACGGATTTGTGGGATTGAGGAATCGCGGAAGCGCCATACAAGCTACGAGGTGGGGGACGGGTCTCCGAGAGCCTACCGCTCGGGGCGCCGAAGTCCGACCGGGAACAAACGGCACCGCGGTACCGTTTGTTCCGCCGAGGCCATTCGGAGGTTGCCCTGACCGAAGTCAATCTTTTCGCCGCCGTGCTCGCGGGGGCCGCGTCGTTCCTGTCGCCGTGTGTTCTGCCACTGTTGCCCGGGTACATCTCCCTGATGTCCGGCTACTCCATGCAGGAACTCTCCGAGGGCAACGTCTCGATGCGGCGTGTCGTCGGCATGACCGGTCTGTTCGTGCTCGGGTTCACGGTGGTATTCGTGGGTCTCGGCGCAACAGCGACCTCTCTCTCAGCATGGCTCGCGAAGCCGATCTTCAGTGTGATCGCCGGATGGGTAATCGTTGCCATGGGTGTGTTCATTGCAGTGACCGCGGTGTGGACGCCGTCGTGGCTTCTCCCGATCATGCGAGAGCGAAGAGTCGAAGCGCACGGCGCGGGACGGCTCGGCTATTTCGGACCGCCGCTGATGGGCGCCGCGTTCGCATTCGGGTGGACGCCGTGTATCGGTCCGTTCCTAGCGTCAGCCCTCCTGCTCGGATCGACGTCGGACACCGTCTGGCAGGGAATGCTGGTCCTGCTGTTCTACTCGCTCGGTCTCGGGATTCCGTTCCTCCTGACATCCCTGCTGCTCGCGAAGGCCTTCTCGGCGTTCGATTGGGTCAAGCGCCACTTCACCGCAATCACCGTCTTCTCGGGTGTAGCCCTTGCATTGTTCGGCTTGATGATGGTCACCGGCCAGGTGGTGAAGCTCTCCGGCTACTTCGCGGACCTGCTCGAATGGGTTGGTCTGAGCCGTCTCGCCGAGTCCTGACGCCGGCGGTGTGGCGTACAGACTCGCGCCGGATCGCCCTAACGTGATCGGATGCAGATCTCGTTGACGAAAGAGCAGTTCCTCGAACTCGCCGGTGCCCACACTGTCGTGCCGATCGCTGTCGAAGTCCTGGGTGACCGCGAGACACCGGTATCGGTATTCGAGGCGTTGGTCGGAGACGACGACGGTTTTCTCCTCGAGTCCGTCGAGGGTGGCGAGCGCTGGGCCCGGTGGTCGTTCGTCGGTTGGGACCCGACGTTCACGGTGGTGGCTCGCGACGGAGTCACGGAAGCGATCGGTGCAGACATCGATCTGCCAGGCGGGGACCCACTTGAGGTCCTCGATGGATTGCTCGCTCGCTACCGGGCGCCCGCCGGCGAGGCGTGTGGATTCCCCGGCGGCGTGCCACCGTTGCATGGCGGTCTTGTCGGCTACCTCGCGTACGACGCGGTGCGCTACGTCGAGCGGCTCCCGAGTCGGCCACACGACGACCGTGACCTACCGGAGATGGTGTGGCACGTGGGCGGGGGCCTTGCCGCCATTGACCGATTCCGCGACACCATCCTCATCATTCGCAACGTCATCATTGGAGACGACCCCGGTGCGGCCTACGACGAAGCCCGGGCAGCCATCGAACATGACATCGGCAGGCTCGCGGGGGCAACCCGACGATCGCCCGGTGTCCGGCCCGCTTTTGACATCGTCGCCGTCGCCGATGCGAACACGACACAGCCGAAGTTCGAGGCCGCGGTGCGCCGATCGATCGAGTACATCAACGCGGGCGACGCATTCCAGGTCGTTCCCTCGATTCGGTTCGATGTCGAGTTCGACGGGGACGCCTTCGCCGTCTATCGAGCATTGAGGCTTGTGAATCCGTCGCCGTTCATGTACTTCGTCCGTTGCGGATCGGTCTCGATCGCCGGATCGTCGCCGGAGTTGATGACGAGGGTTCGTGACGGTATCGCATACAGTCGGCCGATTGCCGGCACCCGACCCAGAGGAGCCACGCCCGATGCCGATGTGGCGCTCGAGGCCGAGCTGCTCGCAGATCCCAAGGAGCGGGCCGAACACGTGATGCTGATCGACCTCGCGAGAAACGACCTGGGTCGCGTCTGCGAGTTCGGAACGGTCACCGTTGATGACCTGATGGTCATCGAACGCTATTCGCACGTCATGCACATCGTGTCGGGCGTGTCGGGCGTGGTGCGCGAAGGGCTGACCCCGGTGGACGTGCTTCGTTCGACCTTCCCCCATGGAACGGTCTCCGGAGCCCCGAAGATTCGGGCGATGGAGATCATTGACGAACTGGAGCCGACCGCACGCGGTCCGTATGCCGGTGCGATCGGGTACCTGGACTTCTCCGGGAGTCTCGACACGGCGATCGGACTCCGCACGATGGTGTCGGACGGCAACCGCGCATGGATCCAGGCCGGTGCCGGGATCGTTGCCGACAGCGACCCTGCCGCGGAGTACCGGGAGTGTGTGAACAAGGCGGCGGCCGTTCTCACTGCCATCGCTGCTGCCCCGCAGCTGAGATGACTCAGGGTCACTTCACCGTTTCCTTACCCTTCTCATACATGACGGCGCGATCCTTTGATCAGATATCGGCAAGGTGGTCATGACCGACGGGGGCATTGTGCTGCTCATCGAGGACGAGCCGGAGATCGCTGACTTGCTCCGAATGGCATTCGAGCGTGAGGGGTTCCGCCTCGTCCACGCTACGGATGGAGAATCGGGGCTCGAGCGGATGCGCGACCGGGACCCACGGGCGGTCCTGCTCGACGTCGGCCTGCCGGGGATCGATGGATTCGAGGTCTGTCGGCGGATCAGAGCCGTCTCAGACGTACCCGTCATCATGCTGACCGCCCGCGACACCGAGATCGACGCGATCGTTGGTCTCGAGATCGGAGCGGATGACTACGTGACCAAGCCGTTCTCCGTCCGTGAACTGGTGGCCCGCGTCAAGGCCGTGCTCCGGCGCAGCGAGGAGACCCCGGTCTCGCGTACCGTGATCCACATCGATGAATTCGTGATCGACGGCGGCCGGCGCGAGGTCACCCTTCCCGACGAACGAGTGGTCCGGCCGACCGCTCGCGAGTTCGATCTCCTGTGGTACCTGGCGGAGCACGCCGGTCTCGTGCTCTCTCGCAGTCAGATCCTCGAGGCCGTATGGGGCTACGACTACTTCGGCGAGACCCGCACGGTCGACGTCCACATCCGGCAACTCCGCAAGAAGCTCGAAGGGATCCCCCTCGAGACCATCTGGGGCGTCGGATACCGCGTCGACGCATGAGCGGACGCTTCCCATGACGCGCCACATCGCCATCTGGACCGTGGGGATCGCCGTTGCCATGCTGATTGTCGGACTCGCCGGCGTCGGGTACGTGAACCGCGTGCTGCGGGCGGAGGCGCAAAAGGAACTCTTCCGCCAGGCCGAAGCCACCGGTCGGCTGGTTGAAGGTGCGCTCGCCGACGTGGGGCGAAACCCTGGCGCTGGTATCGAGGGCCAGGTGCAGTCCGTTCGCAGCGAGGCAGTTCGCGTGCTCGAGCGGGCCCGTGTCGTCGGCGGCCATGATGTGGTTGAGGCCGTCCTCGTGACCCCGGTGCGGACCTTCTCGCTGTCTCGCGAGCAGGACCTTGTCCCGCTCCTACCGCCGGATCTCGAGGAGCGGGAGGCGCTGACGCTCGAGGTCGACGGCACCGAGATGCTGGCGACGGTGCAACGCGTGCCCTTGGGAGCGAGCGAGATCGTCGTAGCGATCGGCCGTTCCGCACCGCTGCTGCCTGCCCGCGAGATGACGCGGGCGCTCCTGCTTGCCGTTGTCGTCGGCGTGGTCCTCGTCGTCGTGTTCGGTTCAACGCTCGCGCAGTGGATCCGGCAGCGACTCGCGGGGCTTCAGACCGCTTCTCACCGGATCGCCGATGGAGATCTCGCGGCGCGCGCACCCGTCGATGGCGACGATGCGATCGCCACCGTCTCGGTCGCATTCAACGACATGGCAGAGCATCTCGAGTCGACGCGAGACCGTGAGCGGCAGTTCCTGATGAGCATCGGACACGACCTGCGGACACCGCTGACGACCATCCGGGGCTACGCAGAGGCGCTCGACGAGGGAGCGGTCGGATCGGAGGATGCCGAACGCGTTGCTGCCGTGCTCCACGCCCAGACCGATCGGCTTGCGCGGCTCGTTGAAGATGTGATGCTCCTCGCCAGGATCGAGGCACGCGAGTTCACGCTCCGTCCCGAGCACATCGACGTCGCATCCCACCTCGGCAGCGTCGTCGACACCTACCGCACGCGGGCCGATGATGTGGGGGTGCTGATCGACTATCGATCGAGCGGAGCCACCCACGCAACCGTCGACCCGGATCGGCTCGGCCAGGTATGCAGCAATCTGGTCGAAAACGCGATGCGGTATACCCCGGAAGCGGGAACGGTCACGGTTGTTGTCGAGGTCGGCGACCAGGGGGTCTGCCTGACGGTGGCCGACACCGGCTCCGGTATTGACCCAACTGATGTCGGCCATGTCTTCGACCGGTTGTACGTAGCCGAGCGGTACCACCCGATACGCCCGGACGGGAGCGGGCTGGGACTGACGATCGTCCGCGAACTCGTCGAAGCGATGGGTGGCGCGGTGAGTGTTGAGAGCGATCCGGGGGAGGGGACCCGATTCTTCGTGGATCTTCCGGTATAGCCCTCCAGCGACGGCATACTCGCCCGATGCGAATCTTCGTCGCCACGATCGCGTCCGCACTGCTCCTCACCGCAGGATGCGCTGGTCCCGATGCCGACACGTTCGGCGGCGAGTTGTACTCGTCGGCCTGCGCCCACTGCCACGGGAGCGATCTCGGTGGCGGCATCGGGCCGGCCCTCGGGCCGGGATCGAACGCGACGACCCTCACTGACCAGCAGATCGTCGACGTCATCCGGATCGGCCCGGGGGCGATGACGGCATTCGGAGACCGATTCAGCCAGGCCCAATTGGAGAGCCTGGTTGACTACCTGCGCACGCAGCAAGGGGCGTAGCTACTCATGATGCTCGACCGCATACTTGGCGACGCCAGGGTCCGCAGCGAGGCGTCCATCGGACGGCGAGCAGAGTTCGAGCAAGCCGCCGCTGCGGCGGATCCCGCGAGGGGCTTCGCCGCCGCTCTTGCACGACCCGGGCTGTCGGTGGTTGCCGAGGTGAAGCGCCGATCACCGTCCCGTGGTGTCCTGGCTGCCGGGCTCGATGCCGTCGATCAGGCCTTGATCTACGAAGCGGCGGGTGCATCGGCCGTCAGCGTGCTCACCGAGCCGTTCTCCTTCGATGGTTCGCTCGAAGACCTCGTTGCGGTGAGAGATGCAGTCTCGATTCCGGTACTGCGCAAGGACTTCTTGATGGAGCCGGCTCAGGTGTGGGAGGCGCGTGCGGCAGGGGCCGACGCGGTGCTGCTGATCGTCGCTGCGCTTGAGCCCGATCTCCTCGCCGAGATGCTCGCCACGGCGTCGGATGCCGGTCTCGATGCGCTCGTCGAGGTCCACAACGCCGTGGAGGCTTCCACAGCCCGGGCCGTCGGTGCGACGCTCGTCGGCGTCAACAACCGGAATCTGGCGACCTTCGCTACCGACCTGGCGGTTGCCGAGGACCTCGCAGCCTCGGTGCAGGGTTCCGGGGTTGTTGCCGTCGCCGAGAGCGGAATTCACGGTGCCGGAGATGCCGAGCGGATGCGCAACGCCGGATACGACGCCGTCCTCGTTGGTGAGGCGCTCGTGGTGGCCGATGACCCGGCAGCGGCGCTTCGCCTCTTGGTTGGCGCACCATGACCTGGGTGAAGGTGTGCGGCCTCACCCGTGAGCCCGACGTTGCGGCGGCGGTCGATGCAGGTGCCGATGCTCTGGGATTCGTGCTCGCATCAGGCTCGCCGCGGCAGATCAGCGCCGAGCGCGCCGCCGATCTGATGGACGGCGTGCCGGCCCTCCGGGTCCTCCTGACGGTCGGTACTACCCTGGAAGATGTGGTGGCAGTGGTGGGTGCGACCTCGCCGGATGGCCTTCAGCCGTACGGTGAACATGCCGATGCGGTGGCGGCATGGGCTCAAGCGAACGGGTTTCTGGTCCTCCACCCGCTCCGCCGGGATGCCGCCGGCGGGTGGGGTATCGGGGTCGTCCCCGACGGTCAGATTCCGCTCCTCGACTCAGCAACAGATGCTCAACTCGGGGGTACCGGGGTGCCGCTCGACTGGGCCGGCATCGAACGGCCTGAGCGGCGGTTCGTACTCGCCGGCGGCCTCAATGCATCCAATGTTGCGACCGCCGTCGCAACGCTGCGTCCGTGGGGGGTTGACGCTTCCTCGGGTCTGGAGTCGGCACCTGGCGTCAAGGACACCGCTAGGGTCGCCGCCTTCGTAGAGGAGGCGAAGCGCCTATGACCGGACCCGACGACCAGGGACGTTTCGGAGCCTATGGCGGTCGCTACGCGCCCGAGACGCTCATGCCCGCCCTCGAGGAACTCGAGAGCGAATTCCGCTCCGCATGGAACGATCGCGACTTCCGCGCTGAGCTCGCTGGACTCCTCGACACGTATGTCGGACGGCCGACTCCGGTCTACTACGCACGTCGCCTCTCAGAGCAGCTGGGACTCGACCTCTGGCTGAAGCGGGAGGATCTGGCGCATACCGGTGCGCACAAGATCAACAACACGATGGGTCAGGCCCTGCTCGCCAAGCGGATGGGGAAGCCTCGTGTGATCGCTGAGACGGGCGCCGGTCAGCACGGCGTTGCCACCGCGACCGCGTGTGCGCTCCTCGGTCTGGACTGCGCGGTCTACATGGGTGTGAAGGACATCGAGCGGCAGGCCTTGAACGTCTTTCGCATGGAACTCCTCGGCGCCGAGGTGATCCCCGTCGAGTCGGGCGCGGGCACCCTCAAGGACGCCGTCTCCGAAGCCATGCGTGATTGGGTCGGGAGCGTCGAGAGTACCCACTACATCATCGGATCGGTCGTCGGCCCGCACCCCTACCCGTGGATGGTCCGCGAACTGCAGCGGGTGATCGGCGATGAGATGCACGAGCAACTGCATGGCGCGGCCGAGCCAGACATGGTGGTGGCGTGCGTCGGGGGCGGCTCGAACAGCATCGGAGCGTTTGCCACGTACGTCGGCGACGACGTCGAACTCGTTGGTGTCGAAGCGGGCGGGTTCGGCCTCGATACCGGCATGCATGGTGCGTCGCTGATCGAGGGGACACCCGGTGTGATCCATGGATCGTTCACGTATCTGCTCCAGGACGACGAGGGGCAGGTCCTCGAGGCCCATTCGATCAGCGCAGGTCTCGACTACCCCGGGGTTGGGCCAGAGCACGCCTCCTACCGGGATGCCGGCATCGTACGGTACGAGTCGGTGACGGACGACGAAGCGGTCGAAGCACTCCACCTGCTGTCTCGCACCGAAGGGATCATCCCGGCGCTGGAATCAGCGCACGCCATTGCATGGGTGGTCCGCGAGTCTGCCGCACTGATCGGCAAGACGGTCGCGGTGGTGCTCTCCGGCCGCGGTGACAAAGATGTGATGCAAGTGGCGGCCCTCGATGACTGACAACGGCAGGCAGCGACTCCAACGGTTGTTCGACGGCGTCCGGTCTGAAGGACGCGCCGCGCTGCTGCCGTTCCTCACTGCAGGGTTGCCCGACCAGGCAACGTCGGTCGCCCTGTTCGAGGCCATGGCGGGTGCCGGCGCCGACGGCTTCGAGATCGGAATCCCGTACAGCGATCCGCTGATGGACGGGCCGGTCATCGCCGAAGCCGGTGCCCGGTCGTTGGCCGCAGGCACGACAACGGCGACCTCGTTCGAGATCGCCGAAGCGGTCTTCGCCTCGACCGGGAAGCCGATTCTGCTCATGACCTACACGAACCCGGTGCTGCACCTCGGGATCGACGCGTTCGTACGTCGGGCCGCGGCGAGCGGTGCGGCCGGCCTGATCATCGCTGATCTTCCCGTCGAGGAATCGGCACCGTTCATCGACTCCGCTGCCGATGCCGGTCTCGGGATGGCACTGTTCGCCGCGCCGACGACGAGTGACGAACGTCTCGCTCAGATCGCAGATGCACGTCCGTCGTTCATCTACGGCGTCGCTTCGCTCGGCGTCACCGGTGAGCGGGCCGAACTGTCGAGTCGGGGGACCGCTCTCGCAGACCGTATTCGCTCAATCTCGGACGTTCCGCTGGTGATGGGCGTCGGGATATCAACGCCCGAACAGGCCGCTTCTGCCGCCTCCAACGCAGACGGGATCATCGTGGGCAGTGCGCTCGTGCGGCGGGTGCTCGACGCCCCGGATCCCTCCGCGGCGGTGTCGTCGATTGGCGACGCGGTGGCCGCGCTCGCCGCCGCGTTGAGGGACTAGTTACTTCGACAACGAGAGAAACGCTGCTCAATTTCGCGTGCAGCCGCGCCGATAATGGAGTGAACGCCCGATGCAGGGGCGCGGAGATGGAGCAGTACCGGGAGTGGGACTCGAACCCACACGAGCTTTCGCCCAGCGGATTTTGAGTCCGCCGCGTCTTCCATTCCGCCATCCCGGCGCCGGGCCATGGTATCCAAAAGAAGCCGCTACCCAAGTGGGCGACGAAGCGATAGTATGCGATACGAACACGCAGAGTGGCAACCGGAGTAACGGAGAGTGGTTGCAGTGAGATTTCTAAAGAGCATGCGCCAGAACGGGCATGAACGTGGCGCAGCGATGGTCGAGATGGCCATTGTCGCACCGTTGATGATCCTGCTGGTCTTCAGCATCCTCGAGTACGGGCTCCTCTTCCAAGAGAAGCTCACGATCGCCTCAGCCGCGTCATCGGCAGCCCGGACCGGCGCCACGATGGGCACTCGAGCCGAGGCCGACTTCGCCATTCTCCAGGCGCTCGAGGCCGGTCTCTACGACCAGGTCGACGCCTCGGTCATCATCAAGGCCGACATCTTCCGCGCGGACCCGGTCACCGGAGCAAAGACCGGCGTCCTCAACCGCTACACCTACATGACGGCGAACGTGGGCTGCAAGTGGAGCCCGTGTCCGGACCCGGATGCGGGACCACCGACCTACGGTATCCCGAGTGCGTGGGGGGACCCCGCCGGCCGCGACACCGAACTCGATCCCGGCGGCGGCGGTCTTGATGTGCTCGGCGTCGAGATCACCTATCACCACTCGGCGGTGACAGGCTTCATCCCGGGCGTCGAGCGAGACTTCTCGGAACGTGCCCTGGTGCGTCTCGAGCCGAGCACATTCGGGACTTCCGGTGGGTAGGCGCATGCGCCGGCGGGTCGCGGAGCTCCGCGACGACGAAGCCGGTTTCTCCCTTGTCATGGTCGCCATGATGGTGACCGTGTTGGTTGCGATGGCGGCCTTCGCCGTCGATTTCGGCTGGCTCTACTGGAACGGCATCAAGATCCAACATGGTGCGGACGCCGCAGCTCTCTCGGGCGTTGTTTACGAGCCGAACGACCAGGCCACTGCGTATTCCGAGGCGCGGAATGCTGCAGCGGAGAACGGGTACCGGACCGGCGATCCCGGTACCGCGGTGACCCCCGTCGACTACAACGACGACGCCACGGCCGTGCACAATGCCAACCAGCTATCGGTGACGGTGACCGATACGGTGCCGACGTTCTTCATGGCGATATTCGGTGTCGAGAACGTTGCCATCACCAAACACGCGATCGCAGAATATGTTCTGCCGCTCGCGATGGGGAGTGATGAGCCCTACTTCGGGCAGGACCCGGAGCTCGGGAACAACCCCAACTTCTGGGCGAATATCCACGGCTACAAGGCCGCGACCCAGTGGGGCGACCGCTACTCCGCCCAATGCGTGGGGAGCAGTACCGGTTCCGGCTGTACGGTCCAGGACTACGCTCGGCCGACCACGTTCGACGGAACCCGCTACACCGGCGGCTACGTCTACGGCATCGAGAAGGTGGACAGCGCCGGTTCGCTCTCCATCGAAGTGTTCGACGGACACTTCTATCGGGGCGGCGGCGACTTCTTCCTCGTCGGCGACGAACACAAGAGCGGCGGCGACGGTCCGACGACAGTCTTCCAACTCTACGCCCCCGACCCGACGCCGCTGGACACGTCGGACAACACCGTTCTGTGCACCATGGCGTTCGGTCCGCGGGCCGCCGACGAACACTACGCGGACTTTGACGGCGACGGCGACCTCGGGAGCAACGTGGGCGGGGGCCTGTGGAACGCCGATCCCGACGATGATGTGTACCCCCCGGCGTCCGGACCCAATCCGGCCGGGGACGGCTACTTCGATTGGCGCGACATCGCTGAGTATGACGCGAACAACGCCTGGGACGTCGGGAGTGTGTGGGACCAGCTGTGCGGGACATCGTACGCGGGGGGAGCTGGCATCTATCCGCTCAGGGTCGTCACACTGGACAACGGAGAGTGGGGCTTGAACCGGTACTCGATTCGTTCCTCGACGTCGGCCGGCCCCAGTCCGCGAATGTTCGGACTTGGCGACATGTCGGTCTACGTGAACTTCGCTACCAACTACGCAACCTTCGACCTTGCTGAGGTTTCACAGGTCCATGCGGGCAAGACGCTGGTCATCGACCTCTGGGACTCGGATTCAGGGATCGGCAATGTCTCGGTCAAGAAACCGGGTGGCGCGACCCAGTCGTGCGTGTGGGAAGCGACGACAGGCGACGGCGCAACCGACAGCGACTGCAGCATCCCGACGGGCTCCTACAACTTCAACAATCACTCCATGGAGATCCGGTTGGAGATTCCGAACACATATACCTGTACGCCAGGCTCGGGAGACGGGTGCTGGTGGACGATCGAGCTCTACTATCCTGGCGGCGCCAACGACACGACCACCTGGTCCGCTCACATCGAGGGCAACCCGGTGCGCCTGGTCGAGTAGCCGGACTCGCAACACGAGTTGAGATACGCTGCCGCCCAGCAGGCGGTGTGGTGGAGCATGGGACGACGCGAAGAACGACTCTTCCGAATCAACGACGAGATCGCAGCGCTGCGCCGCGACGAGCATCACGCGTTCGAAGAGTTGATCATGCTCGGGCACCTGAACGATGACGCGCAGCGCGACGCGGCCGGCGGCACCTATCTCGATGCGGCAGATGCCCGGGAGACCGCGGGAGACGTCGCCCGCATGGAGCGCCACGTCGCCGAACTCCGATCGGCGCGTCAGCGCCTCGAGCGCAGACGCGATCAGATGCTCGCGAAGCTGGGCAACCAGTAGCTGAGTACGGAATTCGGGTCGCACGACTACGCTCGGCGGATGCCGAAACTTGCACTTCTTGACGGCCACAGCCTCGCGTATCGCGCGTTCTACGCGCTGCCCAGCGACCTCTCCACCTCATCGGGCCTCGTGACCAATGCCGTGTTCGGGTTCACCTCGATGCTCATCAAACTGCTCCAGGATGAGCGGCCGGACGCGATTGCGGTCGCGTGGGACGTGAAGGGCCCGACGTTCCGTACCGAGGCCTACGACCAATACAAGGCCCAACGCGAGAAGACCCCCGACCTGTTTGCCGAACAGCTGCCACTGATCGACGAAGTGCTCGAGGCCATGGGGGTGCAGCAGATCAGGATCGCCGGATTCGAGGCAGACGATGTGATCGCGACCCTGGCGACCGCCGGGAGCGCCGAAGGGTGGGACGTTGTCGTGGTTACCGGCGACCGTGACGCCTTCCAGCTGATTGAGCAGGGCATCTCGGTCCTCTATACCGTCCGGGGCATTTCGGACATCGTGAGGGCCGATGCTGCGTGGCTGAACGAACGCTACGGCGTGGACCCGACGCAGTACGTCGACTACGCGGCGCTCCGTGGTGATCCGTCCGACAATCTACCCGGAGTGCCGGGGGTCGGAGAGAAGACGGCGGCGAAGCTCATCGCGAAGTACGGGACGGCCGAGGCCGTCATTGAAGCCGCCTCGGATCAGACGCCGAAGCTGAGCGAGAACCTCGAGGCCGCTGCACCGCAGATCCTCCTGAACCGCACGCTGATGGAATTGGTCCGCGACGTGCCGATCGATGCTGCGATCGATGACTTCAAGCTTGCAGATATCGATGCAGACCGAGTTCGTCCGGTCTTTGACGCCCTCGACTTTCGGGGCCTCTGGGACCGTCTCGCCGAGGCCGGTGGCCTGGCAACGGCGAGCGCGGACGACGTTGACATCGAGGTCGTGACGGTTGTCGACGCTGATCGGGCGGCCTCGATCGTTGGGGGGAGAGACGTTGCGATTGAGCCGGTGTGGGACGAGGGAGCGCTCGCCGGTGCTGTCATCGCGGGCGAACCGGCAATCTTTGTCCCGATCGAATCGCTCGACCCGCTGGCCGGGGCTCGCTCGATCGCCGGCCACGACGTGAAGGCGTTCGTGCGGGCGCTGATCGAGATCGGCGTCATTGCGCCACCTGTTTCGTTCGACACCGCGCTCGCGGCGTGGATCGCGAACCCCGCGCAACGCGTACCGGAGCTCGGCGATCTCGCGTACCGCGAACTCGGCCTCTCCGTGGAGGACGCTGAGAACCAGGCCAAGGCATCGCAGGGTGCGTTCGACTTCGAAGGCGGCATCGACCTCGAAGGCGCGGCGCGGCGTGCCGTCGCCGTTGAGCGGCTCGTCGAGCCCCTCAGACAGCGTCTTGTAGCCCGAGGTGGGCTCGGACTCTTCGAGGAGGTGGAACTGCCGCTCATTCCAATCCTCGCCCGTATGGAGGTCGCAGGTATCGGTGTGGATCAGACGTTCCTGGTCGACCTGGGCGAGCGCCTCCGCGAGCGGCTCGCCGAACTGGAAGCCTTGATCCATGACGCGGCCGGGGGACCATTCAACGTCAACTCCACGCTCCAACTGCGCGAGGTGCTCTTCGAACGGCTCGGACTCCCCGTGATCAAGAAGACCCCGAAGGGCGCACCTTCGACGGATGCCTCGGTGTTGGAGAAGCTTCGCGATGAGCACGAGATCGTGGCATCGCTGCTCTTGTATCGCGAGTTGGAGAAGCTCCGGGGCACCTACGTCGAAGCTCTCCTCCGACTCGTTGACGCGGATGGACGGATCCGTGGCCGGTTCAACCAGATGGGTGCAGCCACCGGCCGGCTCTCCCAGGAGCAGCCCAACCTGCAGAACATTCCCGTCCGGTCTGAAGAAGGACGCGAGATCCGCAGGGCGTTCGTCTCGGACGAGGGCCATACGTTCGTGGTCGCCGACTACTCGCAGATCGAGCTTCGAATCCTGGCCCATCTCTCGAACGACCCCGGCCTGGTCGAAGCGTTCGAGCAGGACCTTGATGTCCATGCAGCAACCGCGGCACGCATCAACGGGGTCGATCCGGGAGACGTAGACGCCGACCAACGCCGGAGAGCGAAGATGATCAACTTCGGGCTGCTCTATGGGATGGAGGCCTACGGCCTTGCCCAGCGCCTCGACATTCCGAGGGATGAGGCCCAGAGACACATCGACACGTACTTTGCCCAGTTCCCAGATGTCCGGGACTTTCTGCGAGGTGTTGTCGACGAGGCGCGGGCCGACGGATACACCACGACCATTCTCGGTCGCCGCCGGTATCTGCCCGAGCTGATGAGCTCGAACTTCCGGGATCGGCAGGCCGGAGAACGGATGGCCCTCAACGCCCCGATCCAGGGCTCGGCCGCCGATGTGATCAAGAAGGCCATGATCGATGTTGAGCCGTTGCTGGGAGACTTCGAAGCGCAGATGCTGCTCCAGATCCACGATGAATTGGTCGTCGAGGTTCCCGTCGAGCACACGATCGGTGTCTCCGAACTGCTGCGTGACGTGATGCAAAGCGTCGTGGAGCTGAGCGTTCCGCTGCGCGTCGACGTCGCCTCCGGACGGACATTGGCCGACTGCAAGAGCTGACATCTTGCCTCTTGATGCCGATAGGCGTTAGCATTCCCCACAGCTTCGGGCCGCGCCTTTCGCGCGCGCGTCGAAGTGACCCACGTACACAGGAGTCGAACCCTTTCCATGACCACGAACGAGAACGATCTCGCCACCACCGGCGAGGAGCGTGCGGACGCTCCGGAGGACGCACCCACCATTGCTGACGCAACCGAGGCTGTCGTCGAGGAAATCACCGAGGTTGCCGAGGCGGCCGTAGCCGAAAGCGCTGCAGTGGATGTCGTTGAAGAGACAACCGAAGTCATCGGTGCCGACGCGCCCGAAGACGTCGTCGTAGACGTCGTAGAGGAAGCCGTCGTCGACCTGTCCGGCGAATCCGCCGGCGCAGTTGTCGAAGAAGTGGTTGCGGAGGAAGTGTTCGCTCAGGAAGAGGTCACTGAAGAAGTCGCTCCCGAACCGGCTCCGATCCCGCGCGGCGAACGGCCGGCGATCACTGCTCCCAAGGAGATCGCCGACCTGCCGGACGATCTCTCCGCGGATGACTTCGCTCGGGCAATCGAACAGACCGTGTTCGAGTTCAACGAGGGCGACATCGTGGGCGGCACCGTCGTCCGGATCGATCAGGACGAGGTCCTCGTCGACATCGGGTACAAGTCCGAAGGCGTGATTCCTTCGAAAGAACTCTCGATTCGGAACGCCGCGAACCCCGCCGAGATCGTCACTGTCGGTGAAGAGATCGAGGCGCTCGTCCTCCAGAAGGAAGACGACAATGGTCGCCTCGTGCTCTCCAAGAAGCGTGCACAGTACGAGCGTGCCTGGGGCCGCATCGAGCGGATCATGAATGAAGGCGGCACCGTCGCCGGTCCGGTGATCGAGGTCGTCAAGGGCGGTCTTATCGTCGACATCGGTCTGCGCGGATTCTTGCCGGCTTCGCTCGTCGATCTCCGCCGTGTCCGCGATCTGCAGCCGTTCATCGGTGAGACGATCGAGGCGAAGGTCATCGAACTCGACCGGAACCGCAACAACGTCGTGCTGTCGCGCCGCGCCTACCTCGAAGAGGAGCAGGCAGAGCAGCGCCACGCGTTCCTTGCTGATCTGAAGCCCGGGGACGTGCGCGACGGTGTCGTGTCCTCCGTGGTCAATTTCGGTGCGTTCGTTGATCTCGGAGGGATGGACGGACTCGTCCATGTCTCCGAGCTTTCGTGGCAGCACGTCAACCATCCCGGTGAGGTGGTGAACGTGGGAGACAAGGTCACCGTGCGTGTCCTCGAGGTTGACTACGACCGTGAGCGCATCTCGCTCTCGATCCGTCAGACGACGCAGGATCCATGGGAGCAGTTCATCGAGGGCAGCGATGCCGGCGATGTTCTCGATGGTGCCGTCACCAAAACCGTCCCCTTCGGTGCGTTCGTTTCCGTGGGTGAAGGAGTCGAAGGACTCGTTCACGTATCGGAAATCGCGATGCATCACGTCGAGAGTCCAGAGCTGGAGCTTTCGATCGGGCAGCAAGTTCGGGTAAAGGTCACCGAGGTCGATGCCGACAGACGACGAGTGAGCCTGTCCATCAAACAGGCACTCCCCGAGTGGGAGGAACGCTCTTCGTGGAGCGATCGACAACCGAGCAAGCCCAGAAGAAGGGAGTTCCAGCGTGAAGACGAAGCAGAAGCAGAGCCTTCGTTCAACGCGGATGCCTCGCTCGAGGCCATCCTTCAGGAACTCAAAGAACGGGGCATCGGCCGCAACTGAACCAAGCAACCTTGGTCTCAGGCTGTCGCCGAGACCAGGCTCAGGTCGCATCTCCACGGTAGGTGTCGTCTCCCTTCGGGAATCCGAAATGACATCACCGTTGGGGAGGGCCAGCTGACATGGGACGTAGGACAATCGTTCTCGTCATCGCAATAGCGCTTGCCGCCGTATCCGCGTTCGCCGTCTGGCGATACCT
Organism: uncultured Actinomycetota bacterium; assembly: GCA_963836085.1. Taxonomy (GTDB): domain Bacteria; phylum Actinomycetota; class Acidimicrobiia; order Spongiisociales; family UBA5794; genus JAHEEL01. Next base: position 74,533 of record CAWIHT010000015.1, on the reverse strand, counting down.
GACTACGGTCGAGAGCGACATTCGCGCTGACATTGCCGAAGTACAGGTGTATCGAGCAACTGAGCTCATCGCCGGCAAGACCACCGGCGAAGAGGCGCAGCCCCTCATCGAGTCGGCACTCGCCCTCCGAGAGAACATCGTGTTCGAGGGTTCCACGATCCTTTGCACGGGCCCCAAGGAAGAGAACGCGGGGGAGGATCCGAATGAGTTCGGGTGTCCCGAGAACCCGCGCGATCTCACCAGCACGCTCGCCGGACGAGTTGCTGCCGGGCCAATCAGCGCCGGTCAGGTGATCACGAGCGACCAGTGGGTCGAGGTGACGGTCTTCGAGGACATCAGCTTGTCCGAAGAGATTGGCCAGGGCAGGGTCGCGATCGGCATCCGGCCGGATGACGTCGGCGCCGCCGGTGGGTTCATCCGCCCCGGTGATCGCATCAACCTGATTGCCTCGGCGTCGGTCCAGATCAACAGCTTCCTCCAGGTTCTCGAGAACCCGGCACTGCGTGAGATCGTGTTGGGCGAAGACTTCCAGTCGGCGCAGGCGGCACCGCCTCCGACGACCGGTACCGAGGGCGACGACGGCGCCGATACCGGCACTGCCGCCGAGGCGGACCCGGTTGCCGGGTTGGCAGCAACATTCCCCACGGAACTCGATTTCACCCAGACGATTCTCCAGGACGTCGAAGTGCTCGCCGTCGGCGCGGACACCCCGCCGAACCGCACCGGTTCCGGGCTCACCCCGGTCGGCACGCAGATCATCGTCCTCGAAGTCACACCGCAGCAGGCAGAGCAGATCGAGTTCGCTCGTCAGTACACAACGGTCGCGATGGCGCTGCTGCCCGCTGATGTTCCGTACACCCCATTCGATTCAGCCGGCGTCATCGTGGACGACCTGTTCACGCTGATCGATCGAATCCAAGCACAGGTGGAGGCCGCTCTTGGTGGCACTGGGAACTAGCACCGCACCCGACCGGACGGTCATGCTCGTCTCGAGCGACCAGAAGTTCGTCGATAGCGCCTCGCGCTTCTTGAACGGACACAAGGTCTATACCGCCCGGAACGTGACGGATGCACAGCGTCGGATGGTCGAGGAGCACATCGACCTTGCAGTCCTGGACTCGTCGTACGCCACCGAATCAGGCGTGATCGACGGCGGTCAGTTGCTGCAGGTCGATCCCGACCTCCCCATCGTCCTCGTCGCAGCGACGCTGGACATGGCGGTTCTACGGGTCGCGCTCCGGATCGGGTACAAGGACGTGGTCGACTCACCGGTCGACCGGATGAAGATGGAAGCGATGCTCAACCTCATTGAGGACCAGGCACAGCGCGAGATCCTCAAGGAGTCCAAGACCCGGATCGGCCGGATCATCACGGTCATGTCACCGAAGGGTGGCGCCGGCAAGACGATGACAACGGCAAACGTCGCCCTGCAGCTGGCCATGTGGGGCGATCCGGGCCGTGTCGTCGTCGTGGACGCCGATCTTCAGTTCGGTGACGTCTGCATCGCAATGCAGATCGATCCCGTGCACACGATTGTCGAAGCATCGCGGGAACTCGATGAGTTGGACGAAGAACTACTCGAGAGCCTTCTCTCGACGCACGCGTCCGGACTCCGCGTACTCGCAGCACCACTCGAGCCATCGCTCGCCGACGAGGTGTCGACTCAAGCCGTCGTGCGGGTGCTCGGGCTGCTGAAACGGATGTTCGACTACATCATCGTTGACACAGCCCCGTTCCTCGATGAGCCCGTGCTCTCGATCCTCGAACGGTCGGATGATGTGCTGCTGGTGGTTGATATGGACCTGCCGAGTGTCAAGAACGCGAAGCTCGCCCTCGACACCTTGAAGCTCATCAAGTATCCGTTCGAGCGCATGAAGCTGGTACTCAATCGAGTCAACTCCAAGGCGCGTCTCGACATCGGCGAGCTTGAACGCTCGCTGGAACTCGAAGTCCAGGCCGCGATCTCGTCGGACAAGCTCGTTCCGCGAGCCGTCAACGAGGGTGAGCCTGCCGTCTCCCTCTACCCGCGGTCGAGAGTGGCGAAGGACCTTCGCGGTGTCGCCATGCTCGTCGTCGACGAGGAAGTCACGCCGAACGCCGCAGTATCGGATGGGCAGCGCAAATGGTTCAAATAGTCATGCACAGCATCGAACGGTCGACGAACGGGGAGGACGCACATGAGTCTCGCTGACCGCGTGAAAGCAGCGAAGGAAGCCGACCAGCAGTCCGACAACCAGCGCGAGGAGACCCGCAAGGATCTGCGCAGGAAGCTCCACTTCAAGGTCGTCGAGGGCCTCGGTCCCACGCTCTACGACCAGCAGATGAGCGACGCTGAGCTGAAGCTCAGGGTCATGGAGATGCTCGAATGGGCACTCGACCAGGAACAGTCGATTGCGTTGACCCGCACCGACCGGCTCGGTCTGCTCCAGGAGATCGCCGACGACGTGCTCGGGTACGGACCCATCGATCCGTTCCTCGCCGATCCGGAAGTCACCGAGGTCATGGTGAACGGCCCGCACTCCGTATGGGTCGAGCAACACGGCCGGCTTACCCGCACCGACACGCGGTTCGTCGACGCCACCCACCTCGAGCGGATCATCGAGAAGATTGTGGGCCAGGTCGGTAGGCGGATCGACGAGTCGAATCCGATGGTGGATGCCCGCCTCCCGGACGGATCCCGTGTCAACGCGGTGATTCATCCTCTGGCAATCGGGGGCCCGTTCCTCACCATCCGAAAGTTCGCCGTCGATCCGTTCACCATCGATGACCTGATTGCCAACGACACGCTCAACGACCAGGTAGCAGGCCTGCTCCGTCGCTGTGTCCGCGGTCGCCTGAACGTCATCGTGAGCGGTGCGACCGGCTCAGGAAAGACCACGTTCCTGAACGTGCTTTCGAACTTCATCCCAGACGACGAACGCATCATCACGGTTGAGGATGCGGCTGAGCTTCAGCTGAGCCAGGTTCACGTGTTGACGATGGAGTCCCGCCCGTCGAACATCGAGGGCAAGGGTGAAGTCAAGATCCGCGACCTCGTGAAGAACACCCTGCGTATGCGGCCCGATCGCATCATCGTCGGTGAGGTTCGTGGTGGCGAGTCGCTGGACATGCTCCAGGCAATGAACACCGGTCACGACGGTTCGCTGACCACCGTTCACTCGAACTCTCCGCGAGACACGCTCGCCCGTATCGAGACGATGGTCCTGATGGCGGGTATGGATCTCCCGATCCGGGCGATTCGTGAGCAGGTGGCCTCGGCCATCGACCTCGTCGTCCACGTCCACCGTCTTCGCGATGGAACTCGCCGCGTGACCCATGTCACCGAGGTCGTGGGTATGGAGGGCGACATCATCACCTTGCAGGACATCATGCTGTTCGACTACGGCATGGGTGTCGACGAGAACGGGAAGTATCTCGGCCGCCTGAAGGCGACCGGGATCCGTCCGGCGTTCAGCGAACACCTCGACAACTTCGGGATCAAGCTCCCGCCGGAGTTGTTCGCTCCCGAAGCCTTCGCATCCCGATGAGAAACCGAACACGCACCGCCGCGATGGGGATGGGTCTGGCACTCGCGATCGCGCCCGCGCCGGCCTTCGCCGCCGGGCCCGTGATCGCTGCAAGTGGCGCGAAGAGTTGGCTCATCATCCTTGGGGCGGCGGCCGCCGGGCTTGGGGCTTTCCTTCTGCTCGTCATTCTCCTTGGCGGCGGTTCGAGCAACCGCCGCGAGGGAGAGATCGGCGGGCGCCTCGGCGCCTATGGCGGGAAGAAGCAGAAGAGTTCGGGCGTGTTCGGCCGATTCGCAGTGCTGCGCAGAGCGGCCTCGAAGGCCGAGAGTGTCGCTGAGAGCCAGGGCAACTCGCGAATGATCGAGTCCGCTCTCGAGCAGGCGAACATTCCGGTCCGTGCCGGTGAGGCGATCATTGCTGCCTTCGGCCTGGCACTCATCCTCGGATTGATCGTCGGCCTGGCAACGCAGTCAACGATCTGGGCAATCGTCTCAGGTGCCGCCCTGTTGATGATCTCGTTCCTGTACGTCAGCCACGTGGCAGCGAAGCAACGAAAGCGTTTCGACAAGCAACTGCCCGAAACGCTGAACCTGCTGGCAACATCATTGCGCGCCGGCTATTCGATCATGCAGGCCATTGAAGCGGTGGCCTCCGAGGCACCGGATCCGACCCGACGCGAGTTTGGACGGGCGATGTCGGAGATTCGCCTGGGTCGCCCGATGATCGACGCGTTGAGCGACATCGCAGACCGCATGGAGTCGCAAGACTTCGAGTGGACGGTGCTGGCAATCTCGATTCAGAGAGAAGTCGGCGGAAACTTGGCCGAGGTGCTCCAGAGCACCTCGGAGACGATGCTGCAACGCAATCGATTGCGCGGAGAGATGAAGGCGCTCACCGCTGAGGGTCGGATCTCGATGTATGTGATGGCCGCGCTGCCGTTCGGCCTATTCGGAGCGATCTACGTCCTGAACCCGGACTACATCAAGCCGATGATGAGTTCGGCCATCGGTATCGGAGTGTTCGCATTCGCCCTCTTCATGATGGGCCTCGGCATCTTCTGGATGACCAAGATCGTAAAGGTGGACGTCTAATGGACATGATGTTTGCAGTCATTGCAGTCGGGGTAGCGGCGGGTGCGCTCGCGATGTACGCCGGCATGGGCGTCGTGAAGTCCAAGGAGCGTTCGGGGAATCGCCTGGTTCACCTCCAGACGCGCTCCGACCAGCTCGATGCCGGGTTCTCGGAGCGGGCGATTGCGCCTGCCCTCGAAAAGGTCGGCGGCTTCGTTCTCCGATTCACACCGCAGGGATGGGTCGGCCGGGCGCAGAAGAAACTGGTCCTCGCCGGATGGGCCGATCGGATGGACGGAAACACGTGGGCTGCGATGCGGATTATCGCGCTTGTCGTCTCGTTCGTCCTGTGGATCTTCGTGCAGTCCGTGCTGCAAACGACCAACTACAAGTTGCTCGCCCTGGTGATCATGCTCGCGATGGGGTTCTTTGGCCCCGAGGCTGTTCTGAATCGCAAGATCGACGAGCGTCGCAAGGACATGGAGAAGACGCTTCCGGACATCATCGACCTTCTCGTGATCAGCGTCGAGGCCGGTCTCGGGTTCGAGGCCGCCATGGGGCGCGTGGTGCAGAACGTTCCGGGCGAGCTCGCTCGGGAGTTCTCTCGCACGCTGCAAGAGACCCGGGTCGGTGTCGCCCGCAATGTTGCGCTGCGCAACCTGGCCGAAAGAACCGATGTTGACGACCTCAACACGTTCATTCTCTCGCTGATCCAGGCCGACCAGTTCGGTGTCTCGATCGCCAGGATGCTCCGAGTACAGGCCGATGAGATGCGTGTTCGGCGCCGACAGCGTGCTCAGGAGCGGGCGTTTGCGGCTCCGGTGAAGCTGGTGTTCCCGCTGGTGCTGTGCATCTTCCCGTCGATCTTCGTCGTGATCCTCGGCCCGGCAGTGATCAACATCTCCAGCTCCGCAGTCTTCGGCTAGAACCGGTTCGCAGGTCTGTCCCCCCGGCTGGTGGGGCGGGGGGACGGTAGCGAATCCCGTGATGAGCAGCTGCTGATTGAGTTGCCGGTCTCGAAGGGTTCCTCCCCTTCGGTCCTATTCCTCCTCTTCAGGGGGAGGTGGCGGCGCCCTCTTCGATTCCTCCCCTTCAGGGGGAGGTGGCAGCGCCTCCGAGGCGCTGACGGAGGGGGTCTCTCGCCGGTGTCGAGCGGCGATCAGAGCATCCACAGGATTCTTCGAGATTCTTCTGTCCTGGCCCGGGTTTCTGTCACACCCGGCAGGTAGGTTGCGGGTATGGGACATCACGATCTCTCCACCGCAACGATCGAGGAACAGTTACTCGACCACGAGGCGGTCATCGCCCGGTCCCGAGCCGCACAGATGTCTCTGTTGCGGGAGCTCGATCGGCGTCAGGTTGCTGTGCGGGACGGGCATCGGTCGTTGAAGGAGTGGGCGGCGGGTCGGATGGACGTGGCCTCGGAGACGGCCGGGATGCTGGTGTCGACGGCGTGGCGTTTGGAGGATCTTCCCGACGTCGATGAAGCCGTCAGCAATGGTGTGATCGGGTTTGATCGGGCGGTTGCGGTCTGCCGGTTTGCGCGGCGTGACGACTCGTGTGACATTCTGGGTGAGACGGCGGGGTTCGATATTGCCGGGATCCGCATCCGTACGGCGCGGCGGCGGCGTTTGGCGCCGATCGATGAGGAGATGTCGTTCGAACAGCGCTACGTGTCGATCCAGCCGAACCTCGACGAATCAGCGTGGACCCTGTCGGGTCGCCTCCCCGGCTACGCCGGACGCACCGTCGTGGCGGCCCTTGAAGCGAGAGCCGACAGCTTCCCGTACGGACCGACCGTGAACCCGTCCCGCACGACGAGGAACGCGGATGCGTTGTGGGCGATCAGCCACGACTCGATCAGAGGCGACAACGAAGCCGCCATCGACAGCCACGGCCCGATGGTGTCAGTCTTTGTCGACGCCACCGAGGCGGCAGCGACGAACGCCGAGACCGGTATCCACGGTTGAGGGCGGCCCGCAGGTCGGGCTGAACACGCTCCAAGCGATCCTGTGTGACGGTGTGGTTGAGGTCACGGCCCGCACTTCGGACGGGACACCGCTCGCCGTCGGTCGACGCACCAGAGTCATCCCGCCGAGACTCAGAAGGTTCATTCTGCATCGTGACGGCGGGGTCTGCACCATCTCCGGCTGCGTCTCCCGGTATCGCCTCCAGGTGCATCACACCACCCCCTGGTCTGAGGGCGGAAGAACCGACGCCGAGAACCTGTCAACCGTCTGCTGGTTCCACCACCATGTCGTGATCCACGGCCACGGCTTCACCATCGACCCGGGCTCCCCACCCCAGACGGAGACGCCTCACCCGACCCCGAATCCACGCACCACCCCACCGCACCACCTGGCGAATCGCATAGACCACGGAGCCGACCAGCCGAATCGACTCCTCCCCTGACGGGAAGGAATTGGACTGGCGACCTATCTCGTGCCGGCGGTTGCGGGTGCTTCGACGCGCTGGGGGACGAGCCTGAGGCCGGAGGCGCCTTCGGAACCGGCGGATCCGGACTCGTGGTACTCGGCATCCTCGTTGACGTGCCATGGGTCGTACAACGGCGTGCCGGCGAGGATGTTGTCAACCGTCAACATGGCGGTCATGATCGCGTGGTCCTGGTTGTTGTACTTGTGCATGCCATTGCGCCCGATCAGGTGCAGGCCTTCGTAGGTCTCATCGAGGTAGGAGCGGACCTTGTCCACGTTCGTGGTGTAGGTCGCGTCGTAGACCGGATACGCCTTTGGTTGGCGCACGACATGTCCGTCCTCGATCTCGTCGGCTTCGGCCATGCCGAGTTCCACGAGTTCGGCCTTCGCCGTCTCAATCAACGTTGCGTCGTCCTGCTCCCAAACGTCGTCGCCGCGGCTGCAGAAGTACTCGAGGCCGTAGCAATTCGTATCTGGATCGGGGACCATCTCAGGCGACCAGGACTTGAAGTTCTGCACGCGTCCGACGGTCACTGCAGGGTCGTGGATGTAGACCCAGTTGTCCGGGAACCGGTCCGGTCCGCGGACGATCAGGGCGACGATGAGGAAATCGCGGTACCGAAGGGCTTCGGCCGCCTCGGTCACGGGCTCGGGTGCGCCTCCGAGCGCACGCATGAGGCTGCGCATCGGCATAGATGAGATGACATCGTCTGCCGGGTAGCGGGTGCGCTCGCCGGATGAATCTTCGGCTGTGACGATCCATCGACCAGCCTCACTTTCCGAAGCTTCGAGTGCGACGACTCGTTGGCCGAGCTTGACGCTCCCGCCCTGCTCCTCGACCCGCTCCGCGGCACGTTCCCACATCATGCCGGGTCCGAGGCGCGGATACCGGAAGGAGTCGATCAGCGTCTTGACCACGTCGTCGCCTTCCTTCTTCGGCTTGAACGCGCTGAGGACGGCCGAACCAAGGGAGAGTCCCTTGATCCGCTGCGCGGCCCAATCCGCCGAGATTTCAGAACACGGCATGCCCCATACCTTCTCGGTATAGGTCTTGAAGAAGATGGAGAACAGGCGCTCGCCGAACTGGTTGGTGACCCACTCCTCGAAGTTCTGAGGATCGGGGTTGGGACGCATGCGAGCCTTGCCGTAGGACGCGGCACAGCGGGTTGCCTCGACCGGGCCGAGCGTCTTGAACGCCTCGACCGGCTTCAGGGGGTAGCTGAAGTACTTGCCGTCGTAGTAGATGCGTGACGTGCGAGGACGAGTCAGAAGATCATCGCCGAGGAGATCGGTCCAATAGTCCTCGACCTCCGCCGACTTCGAGAAGAAGCGGTGGCCGCCGATGTCGAAGCGGTAGCCCTTGTACTTGGCCGTCCTCGAGATTCCGCCGACGTACTCGGGGTCTGCTTCGAGCACCGTGGCTTCAACGCCTGCGCGAGTGAGGAGGTCGGCCGCGGTGAGTCCCGCTGGTCCGCCTCCGATGACGACGACGTGCTCGGTCATTGCAGCAGCTCCCTCATTTCCTGATGTCCTATGAGGGACTATCGGCCGATCGCGTCAGCCGCTGGAGGGGTTGCTGAGCAGGATTTCGCTGCACTCGTAGCGGAAGAGACGATCTGAGGGCGACACACCTTCGTCGTTGAGACGGGCGGCTCCATCAGGTACGTAGGGAGGCACCCATTCGATGCCGGGCGCATCCGCTGCGGCGATCCGCAGGAGAAGGGTGGACGGAGCCCCAGGCCGCTCACAAAAGGACACGAGATCGTCGAACGTACGGGTCGGTAGGTCCTGTGTGCCCCTGCGTTGGATGATTCGCTTGTCGGAACCTGTGAAGTCGATGAGTTCGGCGTTTGCGCGGTGACTCTCGTATTCGAGGGCGAGATCTCGCGAGAACACCACACCGGCCCCGAGGACGGCATTGAAGTAGACCGGGCGGGCGAGCAGGGTGTAGAACCCGAGGCTGTCGATCTCGACGAGCACAACTGCGTCGGGTGCGGCGACCAGAACGGGTTGTTCCGAACCCTCGGCGAATTTCAGCCAGTCGCTGCGTGCATCCCAGGTCCAGACCGTGCCAGCAACGAGCATGGCAATCACGAGGGAGGAGGCGACGGCAGCGACGGGTCCTCTCATCCCGGCGAGGACTACGCCGGCGATCAACAGTCCTACGCCGACCGTCACGATCGGCATGATCGAGGGCAGGGTGCTCCAGAGCAGCGCTCGCGGCGTGGTGGCGATGTCGGCTGAGGTCAGAAGCGACGAAACCTGGATCGTGACGAGCCCTGCCACGATCCCGCCGAGCAGAACGGCAACGAGACGCTTGAGGCGTGGCGACAGATCGGGCATCGGGAGGAGAAGGAGGAGGCCGAGAACGGCGGCGACCGCGAAGAACCCGGCTCCGTCGAGCACGAACGGGAGCGAGGCGACGAACACGAAGAGCAGGGCCCGGACGCCGGCGGCGACGGTGCGGCGATCGAGCAGCTCGACGAGCGCAAACCCTACGGCAACGCCCACGCCGAGTTGCGCAAGCCAGACCGTTCTCCAGAGCTGGAGCTGTGTCCCGAGGACTGAACCGAGGAGATCCGCCAGGATCCATGTTCCGACGAGGCCGATCGCCCCGGCTCCGAGCAGACCAATGCTGAACGACCGGAGCCGGTCCAGGCTGGTCCTCAGCGCCAGGGCTGATAGGAGGATCAACGCAGTCACAACCAGCTCCCACCCTCGGCTGTCCCACGTCCTCAGGAAGACCTGGGGGGAACGATCCTCGATGACCATGAGCCACATGGTGTCGAACGCCTCGGCGCCGCCGACGTTGAGCGGGTCGACCCAGACGGTGAGGACCGCAATCGGGAGCGCCGCAACGATGAAGATGAGCCAGCGACGGTCCCTGACGGCGGCGATACAGACGACCGCTATCAGCCCGGAGATGGCAACGAGTGGATGGGCAAGTCCCCCAAGGGCCGCGAGTCCGAGTGCCAGCCAGACCTTCTCACGCAACGCACATGCAATGGCTGCCACGGCGAGTGCTTCGGCAATGCTGCGCGGTGTGGCGTATCCCTCGGCAAAGAGGAAGATGCCGTGCGGCCCGTAGGACGTGCCGGCCAGCGGAATGGCCAGGGCGATGAGCCACCACCACCGCCGTGTGAGGGTCCGACCGAGGAGGGAGGCCGCAAGGATCCAGGCCACCAATCCGAAGGCCGTCAGAACAAGCGCGACCGAACCCGGTTCGAGCCACCGCAGTCCGAGGTCGATGAGTCGACCGTACACCGAGAACTGCATCTGCTGATCGTTGGCGATAAGGAGGTCGTTGGCGACGAATGCCGCGTCATCGCCGAAGAGCGCCTGGGCGAAGTAGAGGCGGGCATCGTGGCGTATCCCGCCGTATGGTCGGACGAGGAGCCACGCGGCGACGACGGCGCCGACGGTGGCGAAGCGGGTCCACATCGGCGCGCTCGCCTCACGTTGTACCGACGAATCCATCCGGTTCCTTCCAGGGTCGTTCGGACTCTACGTTCGGCGGGGTGTCGCTCCAACGACTGTCGAGTCCCTCGGAACGCGGAAGAGGGGGCCCGTAGCGGGCCCCCTCTTCCGTATCGTGTTGAACTGTTGCTAGCTCAGCGTGCCGCCGACCTCGTTGAACTTGTCGCTGACCTGGTTGCCCAGGAACGCGACGGCCACAATGGCGATCACGGCGATGAGTGCGACGAGCAGGGCGTACTCCACCATGCTGGCACCGTCTTCTTCGTTGATCCGGCTTTGGTAGGCCGTCCAGAGACGAAGCATGTGTTACCTCCTTCGGGGATGATCCATTGCCAACTGTATCGGCAGGGACCGCCCAGACCTATAGGCCGATCGCACCAATTGGGTCGAGCGACCCACTAGCCCCCGGAAGGCGGTGATTTGTCGAGTCCGAGACGGATCGCTTCGACCGCGGCCTGCGCCCGATCGGACACGTGGAGCTTCATGTAGATGCTCGCGAGGTGGTTCTTGACGGTCTTGCGCGAGATGTACATTTCCTCTGCGAGGTCTTCGGTCCCGGAGATACCCCCGGCGAGAAGGGCGAGGAGCTCTCGTTCGCGGGCCGTGAGCGATTCGGCAGCGGGGGAGAGGCGGGCAATCCGGTACGGAGCCAACGCGGTGGCCAGGTCGTCGTGCTCGAAGAGGTTGACGCCGTCGTGGGCCGCTCGGATAGCTGCGGCAAGATCAGGGAGCGGTGTTGCCTTAGACAGGAATCCGACCGCACCGACGGATTGCGCTCGTTCCCGGTGCTCTTCGTCGGTGTGCATGGTCACAACGAGTGCCGGTGGCGGGTGTTCGCGTGAACGGAGCACTGCGAGGCCAGTGCCGTGTGGCATCTCGATGTCTACGAGCAGGACGTCGGGTCGTACCTGATCGAGGACCGACGCGAGATCTCGACCGGAGGTGGCGATTCCGATCACGGTGATATCCGGGAGAGCGCTGAGCGCCTGGCGGAGTCCGTCAAGGACGAGCACGTGGTCGTCGGCGATCACAACAGAGATTGGTTTGCTCATCGAGGCCCCCAGGCAACTGTGACGCTTGTCCCTCGGTTCTGCGCCGACACAACGGAGAGCCGCGCCCCGATCGAACTGGCTCGCTCCTTCATGCCGACCATGCCATACCGATTCTGCTTGTCGGCGGCGTCGGCGGCTCCAACACCGTCGTCCCGGATTCGGATCTCGCCCGACTCGCGTTCGACGATTCCTTCGATGCGGATCGTTCGGGCGTCGGCGTGTTCCTGTGCGTTGCGAACCGCCTCAGTCATGATCGCTCCAAGTTGCTGCAGCGACTCCTCCTTGGGGAGCGAATGCTCGACGAGGTCGATGACGATCGAAGGCCCGTCGGCCGGTGCGTCTGAGACCAGGGACTGGGCGTGTTCGAGCAAGGAACCAGTCTGTTGCGCGCGGAGTTTCGTGACGGTTGCTCGGACCTCGTCGACGAGCTCCGAGACGGTCTCGCGCAGAGAGGTGAGGTGCTCCCTGGTCTCGGGTTCCAGGTCGCCCTGGTGGATCGTCAGATCGAGGCCCAACCCGATGGACACCAGCGACGGCCCAATATCGTCGTGGAGTTCCCTGGCAACGCGGACACGCTCCTCACGCACGGCGCGGTGGGCGATCGACTGCAGGAGAAGCACATTGTGGAATGCCAGCGATACGCCGAGCATCGCCCGGTCGATGTCTTCGTCGTATCTCGCGAGGTCGTCGACGCCGACGGGTCGCAGCATGAGCGTTCCAAGGCGATCTTCGTTGAGGATGATCGGGTATTCCACGGGGTCTCCGGCCGGACCGGGGTTGTCGCGGGAGGCAACCGTGATCTCGTCCGAGCCGTCCCGGATGGCGATCGACGCCGCTGCGTAGGGAACCGTGGCAGCGAGATCGCGCAGCGCGGAACGGCCGATGAGGATGGGGTTCAGTTCGGCGGACCCTGCGAGGCTCGAGAGGTCCTCGAGGAGACGATGGGCGGTCTCGAGGCGGTCATAGCGCCCGCTCCCCGGGAGGGATCGTGGTTCGTCGACGAAGATTCGTCGCACCTGCGTGAAGGTGACGCTCACCAGGACGTAGAACACCACCATGAGGATGAGGTCCCCCGAAAGGGGATCGCTTCCCTGTGCCGCAGCGACGGCGACGAGTCCGGCGATCGTAGCGAGGGTCGTGAACCCTCCGAGGACCCCACCGTGGAAGGCCGAGGCGAAGAACACTGGGACCGTGAGGTAGAGCAAGAACGGGCTTTCGATGCCACCGGTGAGACTGACGGCGAGAAGCGATGTCACCACACCGAGCAGGGCGAGCAAGCCCCCGACGAGCGGTGTGTCCTTCTGTCGCTGAGGGATGGCCTGCATCGCGATCGTGTATGCGGTCACGGCCACCGATGCGGTGATTACACCTGAGGTTGCACCGTACTCCAGAACCGACAGACCCACGCCGGCGACCAGCGAGATCCACTGGAGCACCGACTGGATCCACTCGAACCGGTTCTCCCATGAGTCGCGCATGCGCGTCAGGGTACAGTCGCTCCATGAACGAATCGAGTGTTGTTGGAGGGAGCGTGCGAATCCTTCTCGGTGGGGGCATCGGTGCCGGCAAGAGCATCGCCGGGTGTCGTTTCGCATTTCATGGCTTCGTTGTTGTCGAGGCGGACCGGCTCGGGCATGAGGTCCTCGAACCAGGCGGGGCAGTGTTTGGCGATGTCGCACAGCGCTGGCCGACGGTGCTCGTTGACGGGCGCATTGATCGGTCGTTGCTCGCTGCCATCGTGTTCTCCGATGCCGACCTGCTCGCAGAACTCGAGGCGATGACTCATCCGCACATTGTCAGCCGCATCGAGGAGATCGGTCGCCGATCGGACCGGGTGGTGGTCGAAGTCCCCGTATTGTTGGATCCGGCAGGCGACTGGTTCAAGGTGTACGTGGCGGCGCCGCGGTCTGTTCGGCGAGAGCGAGCCATCCTCCGCGGGAGTGCGTCGATGGATGTCGAGCAACGGATGGATCGACAGGCCGCTCACGGAAGCTGGACCGGATGGGCCGATGCGATCATCACCAACGACGGTACGCTCGACGACCTTGACCGAGCGGTCGACGCGCTGTGCGCTCGCCTGCAATCAGCCGGCGGCGAGAGGACATCTTCATGATCGAGAGCCGGCCGTTTCGCGTGCACGCCGACTTCGAGCCGTCCGGTGATCAACCGGCCGCGATCGATCAACTCGTGCGTGGCGTCGAACGCGGCGATCGGTTTCAGACGCTGTTGGGAATCACCGGATCCGGCAAATCGGCCACCATCGCGTGGACGATCGAGAAGATTCAGAAGCCGACGTTGATCCTCGCTCCGAACAAGGCCCTCGCAGCCCAACTCGCGAATGAGTACCGCCAGTTCTTCCCGGAGAATCGGGTCGAGTACTTCGTTTCGTACTACGACTACTACCAGCCTGAGGCGTACATCGCGCAGACGGACACGTTCATCGAGAAGGAATCGACGGTCAACGATGAAATCGACCGCCTCCGCCACTCGGCCACCGCGGCTCTCCTCACACGCCGTGATGTCATCATCGTTGCATCGGTCTCTGCGATCTACGGTCTCGGCTCGCCGGAGCAGTATGAAGGTCAACTCCTCCGACTCGTGAAGGGGGTGGAGTTCCCGCTGGACGCCGCGATCAAGCGTCTTGTCGACATCCAGTATGAGCGCAACGAGATGAACCTGATCCGCGGGAAGTTCCGCGTGAAGGGCGACACGCTCGAGGTCTTCCCGTCCTATGAAGAGACCATCTATCGCGTCGAGTATTGGGGTGACGAGGTCGAACGCATCCTCCAAATGAACCCGCTCACCGGGGAAGTGATCAGCGAGTTGCAGGAACTGTGGGTGTACCCGGCGAGCCACTACGTCACGTCGCAGGACCGCATGCTCCGGGCGCTGAGCGGCATCGAGACCGAACTCCATGACCGGCTGAAGTATCTCGAGGACCGGGGGAAGCTCCTTGAGGCACAGCGTCTCCGTATGCGCACGTCATACGACATGGAGATGATGCGTGAGATCGGGTTCTGTTCAGGAATCGAGAACTACTCGCGCTATCTCGACGGGCGGGAACCGGGCGAGGCGCCGTATACGCTGATCGACTACTTCCCCGACGATCACCTTACGGTCGTCGACGAGAGCCACGTCGCGATCCCGCAGATCCACGGTCAATACGCCGGCGACCGGTCCCGGAAGGACGTGCTCGTCGACCACGGTTTCCGCCTGCCGTCGGCGATGGACAACCGGCCGCTGACGTTCGAGGAGTGGCATGATCGGACGGGTCTAGCGATTCTGCTGTCGGCGACACCGAGCGCGTGGGAGTTGCGTGAGTCGTCGCAGATCGTCGAGCAGGTCATTCGGCCGACCGGTCTCGTCGACCCCGAGGTGCTGGTCCGTCCGACGAAGGGGCAGATCGACGACCTGGTCGAAGAGATCAGGGTCAGGGCCGAGGCCGACCAGCGAGTCCTGGTCACAACGCTGACGAAGAAGATGGCGGAGGACCTGTCCGAGTACCTCCTCGAGCTGGGCGTCCGTGCCCGGTATCTCCACAGCGACATCGATACCCTCGAACGCGTCCAGATCCTCCGTGATCTCCGGATGGGGGAGTACGACGTGTTGATTGGGATCAACCTGCTCCGCGAAGGCCTCGATCTGCCAGAGGTCTCCCTCGTCGCGATTCTCGACGCAGACAAAGAAGGCTTCCTCCGGTCCGAGACAAGCCTTGTACAGACGATCGGCCGAGCCGCTCGCAACGTCGACGGCTCGGTCATCATGTATGCCGACGCCGTGACCGATTCGATGCGGCGGGCGCTCAGCGAGACGAATCGCAGGCGGACGCTCCAGCTCGCATACAACGAGGAGCATGGGATCGACCCCCAGACGATCCGCAAGAAGGTCTCAGACATCCTCGAACTGATCCAGAGCAGCGACGCGCCGGCGAGTGATCGTCGGGCCCGCGAACTGCGGCGCCGGGAACCGCTCGATCTCAGCATGGACGATCTCCGCAGACTCATCCAGAGTCTCGAGGATGAGATGCATGAAGCGGCTTCCGAGCTTCGATTCGAGTATGCCGCTCGGCTGAGAGACGAGGTCGACGACCTGAAGCGCGAACTCAAGGAACTCTCCGAAGCCGGCGCTTGACCCGGCCGACGGGACTCAGAGCGGTACCGTGGGCGGCATGACCACGTCCACGCTCGACCGGCCAGGAATACGGTTGATCCCCGTCGCGGTGATCATCGGCGTCTGTTTGGCGATCGTGCTCTCGGCATTCGCCGGCAGCGGGGCGGCGACCGTGGGCGGGCGCCTCGGTGGGGACTTCCCCGCGTTCTACGCCGCGGGTCGGATCGTCATCGAGGGCTCCGGGGACGCGCTCTACGACCCGGCGACACAGGCCGAGTACCAGGAAGCCCTCTACCCGGACGACGACGGGTACCTCTTCTTCGCGTACCCGCCGTTCACTGCGGTGGTGTATGCCGCCCTCGCGATCCTCCCATACCGCCTTGCGTTCGCGCTCCATGGTCTCCTTGCCGTAGCAGCGCTGTGGGCCGCCGTGCGCCTCGCACGGCCCATGCTGCCTTCGCTGATTCGCTCGCGGCGACACGAACTCGCGGCAGTGGCATTGATGCTGGCGATGTATCCGATCCTCCGATCCGTGCTCGGAGGACAGAACACTGCGTTCACGATCCTCCTGCTCGCCGCCGTCTGGCGCTTCGCGGTTGATGGCCGTCCCGCACTTGCGGGTCTCTCGCTCGCTGCCCTCCTCTACAAGCCGCAGTACGGGGTGCTGGCGTTCTTGCTCGTTGCGGCGGCGCGTCGATGGAGGCTCCTCGCGTGGTGGCTGGTCGGCGCGAGCGCCGCCTACTTTGCCGGGGTCGCCGTTTCCGGCTGGGGATGGCCCGCCTCGTGGCTCGACCAATCCAGCGTCTTCAACGACGAGAACCTCATCGTGAATGGGGACCTCATGGTGTCCGCCATCGGCTGGTTCCGCAGCCTCTTCGGAGTGACGGAGGCGTGGCCCGGCGTTGTCGGTTTCGGCCTCGCTGCGTTGATCGGTCTCCTGACGGCCATCGTGTGGTGGCGGCGAGGAATTGATGCAGAGGCGGTCGCTCTCGCCTCCACCGCGATCGTCATCGGTGCACCGTCCGCCCTCTACTACGACGCCGGCATCGCGACCGGCGCACTTGCCGTCGGTGCCGAGCGTGGCTGGACCGGCGGCGGCCGCGCCGTGGCAGGAGTCGTCGTGCTGTCGTGGTCACAGCTTGCGGCGAGTACGCTCGGATGGAGTCCCTTGTTCCCGGTGCTCATTGGCGTGTTCATCTGGTCCGCTTTCGCCGTCCATCGGTCCTCAGCCGCAGACCCCTTCGGATAGCGCCGGAGACCGACTTCACTACGGAGTCGGCGCCGAGGGAAGAACGGGATGGCAAGCGACACGATCCACATCAGCGGTGCCCGCGAGCACAACTTGAAGGATCTCCACCTCGAGTTGCCGCGTGATCAACTCATCGTCTTCACCGGTCTCTCCGGCTCTGGGAAGTCGTCGCTCGCCTTCGACACGATCTATGCGGAAGGGCAGCGGCGCTATGTCGAGAGTCTCTCGGCGTACGCACGGCAGTTCCTCGGACAGATGGACAAGCCGGACGTCGACTTCATCGAAGGCCTGTCTCCGGCGATTTCGATTGACCAGAAGACCGCAAGCCGGAACCCGCGGTCAACGGTCGGGACGGTCACCGAGATCCACGACTACCTCCGCCTGCTCTACGCTCGGATCGGCATTCCGCATTGCCCGAACGATGGCTCGCCGGTCGACCGGCAGACGCCGCAACAGATCGTGGATCACATACTCGAGATCGAAGAAGGAACGCGGTTCCAGATCCTTGCGCCCGTGATTCGTGGTCGAAAGGGCGAGTACGAGCAGCTCCTCAAGGAACTCGCCCTGGAGGGATTCAGCCGTGCCCGGATCGACGGTGAGGTCCGGGACCTCACCGACGACATCACGCTCGATCGCTACTTCCAACACACCATCGAGGTCGTGGTCGATCGCCTGGTCCGAAAGGACGGCATCGAACGACGCCTCTCCGATTCGCTGGAAACAGCCCTCAGACTGGCCGATGGCATCGCCCACGTTGCCATCGAGGAAGGGCCGACGCTCTCGTTCAGCCAACACTTCGCCTGTCCCGAGTGCGGCCTCTCGTTCGATGAGCTCCAGCCGCGCAACTTCTCCTTCAACAGCCCGTATGGGGCGTGTACCGAGTGTTCGGGCATCGGGACACGGTTCCAGATCGATCCGACGCTCATCGTTCCGCAACCCGACCGGAGCCTCCTCGACGGTGCAATTGCCCCGTGGCGCGGCCGCCACCGCCTGACCTACTACCAGCGCGTTCTCTCGGCGGTCGCCGCCGCCGAAGGCATCGATATGGCGATGCCGTACCGAGACCTTTCCGAAGAGCACCAGCGCCTCCTGATGTACGGCGGCAGCGATCACGGCTACACGGTTTCATACGAGAACCGGTTCGGCCGCACCCGGCGCTACGACACGAACTACGAGGGAGCGGTGCCGTGGTTGGAGCGGCGGTACTCGGATTCCGAGAGCGACGCCGTGCGCGAGGGCTATCAACAATTCATGCGGGAGGTGCCGTGCCGGACGTGTGAGGGCGGGCGGCTGAACCCGATCTCACTCGCCGTGACGGTCGGAAGCTTGTCAATCGACAAGCTTTCAGGACTGTCGCTCGCCAAAGCTTCAGCAGCGCTGACCGCCCTCGAACTGTCTGAACGAGATGAGCAGATCGCCGGACGGGTCATCAAGGAGATTCGAGCGAGGCTCGACTTCCTTCTCAATGTGGGGCTGGACTATCTGACGCTGATGCGTTCGGCGGCGACGCTCGCCGGTGGCGAAGCGCAGCGGATCCGCCTCGCGACCCAGATCGGGTCGGGTCTCGTTGGCGTGCTCTACATCCTCGACGAGCCGTCGATCGGTCTGCACCAGCGCGACAACCAGCGTCTGATCGAGACCCTCGTTCGCCTGCGAGACCTCGGCAACACGTTGATCGTCGTCGAGCACGACGAGGAGACGATCCGGGTTGCGGACTACATCGTCGATATCGGTCCGGGAGCGGGCGAACACGGTGGGCAGATCGTCGCTGAGGGGACGCTCGCCGACATCGAGAGCGAACCGGGTTCGCTGACCGGCGACTACCTCGCCGGGCGGCGTTCGATCTCCGTGCCTGCTGAGCGGCGGTCCGGGTCGGAAGCCTCGCTGGTCGTGCGTGGCGCGGCGGAGAACAACCTGCGTGGCATCGACGTCGCAATTCCGCTCGGCCGGTTCGTGGCCGTGACCGGCGTGTCGGGGAGCGGCAAGTCGTCGCTCGTGCAGGAGATTCTCTCGAAGGCCCTCCACGCCGAGTTGCACGGGGCGAAGCGGATCCCGGGGTTGCACCAACGCATCGACGGCATCGAGCACATCGACAAGGTCATCAACATCGACCAGTCGCCGATCGGACGCACGCCGCGATCGAATCCGGTGACCTACACGAAGGCGTTCGACGCGATTCGTCAACTGTTCGCAGCCACGCAAGACGCGAAGATGCGCGGCTACAAGCCAGGCCGATTCTCGTTCAACGTCGCCGGTGGGCGGTGCGAGACGTGCAAGGGCGACGGCACATTGAAGATCGAGATGCACTTTCTGCCGGATGTCTACATCCCGTGCGACACGTGTAAGGGCCGTCGCTACAACCGCGACACCCTCGAGGTGACGTTCAAGGGGCACTCGATCGCCGATGTTCTGGAGATGTCGATCGAGGAGGCGCTTCACTTCTTCGAGAACCAGCCCCGGATCTCCCGCATCCTGGGGACGCTCTTCGACGTGGGTCTTGGGTACATCCGTCTCGGTCAGCCGGCTCCGACGCTCTCGGGCGGCGAGGCGCAGCGTGTGAAGCTCGCGGCCGAACTCGCGAAGCGATCGACCGGCCGGACCCTCTACATCCTCGACGAGCCGACCACCGGGCTTCATTTCGAGGACATCCGCAAGCTGCTCGGCGTCCTCGAACGCCTTGTGGATGCCGGGAACACCGTGGTCGTCATCGAGCACAACCTCGATGTCGTCAAGACTGCCGACTGGGTGATCGACCTCGGTCCGGGCGGTGGCGACAGCGGTGGGAGTGTCGTTGCCGAAGGGACTCCGGAAGAAGTCGCTCTCGTCGCGGAATCACACACGGGAGTGTTCCTGGGGGCCATACTGCCGCAACCGGCCGTCTGAGCAACGAACGGAAGGAACGGCAACGGCATGCGATCTACTCGAGTGAATTCGACACGAGAGCCGGTGGCGAATCCGCCGGCCAGATCTAGCTTGTCGGCACTCCGATCCTGAGGCTCGCCAGGTGACTTTGGAGCCTCCACGCGACCGCCCCGCCCCGCCGGGTACCACGGCGCGATGGGTCATCGTTGCGCTCGTAGCGATTCCGACGATCCTGACGTTGTTCATCATGCTCGGCATCCTGGGAAGTGGCGCAGGCGCAGCTGCTCTGCACTTTCCGACCCTGCTCGCGAACAACACTCCAACCGGAGGCGATGTCGGCGCGCACGTGCTGATGCCGGAGATCATCCGCCAAGTCCTGCTGCCGTCCGGGTTGCTTGCCGGCTGGAGCGATGCCTGGTTTGCCGGCTTCCCGGCCATGTACTTCTACTTCCCGCTGCCGATGACAACGGCGGCGCTCCTGGGCTTGGTACTGCCGGCCGGGATTGCTCTGAAGGCCGTGATCGCTGCCGGCGTGGTCGGTCTCCCGGTGGCGACGTACTTCTTCGTGCGGTGGATGGGGTTCACCCGCCTCGTGGCTGCGGTGGCGGCGTCCGGGGGCGCAGCCTTCGTCTTCATGGAGAGCTACGACATCTTCGGCGGGAACATCAAGTCGACGCTCGCCGGTGAGTTCTCGTTCTCTTGGGGGCTCACGCTCGGAATCCTCTACCTCGCCTTGATCGCCAGGGATACGGAGGACGGTGGTCGGCTCACCGCCTTGCCGGGTGTGGTTCTCGCCCTGGTGACGATGTCGCACATCGTGACCACCATCGTGGTCGTGGTGATCACGGTGCCATGGCTGTTCCGGCGGTCGAGCGCGCGGACTGTTGCCGGATCCTGGGCGCTGGGTTTCGGCCTCTCCGCATTCTGGTCGGTCCCGTTTGCGGTGAACGTCTTCAGAGGGATGACCACCGACATGCGCTGGGTTCCGCTCGACGGCCTGCTGGGATCGGAGAGCCTCGTACCCGCCGACTTCGTGCCCGCCCTGCTGCTTGGCATCGCTGGTCTGGTCTGGTGCGTCCGCCGGCGTGAACGGGTCGGCCTCCTGATCGGTCTTGCCGTCGGCCCCTTCGTCGCATACTTCGTCCTGCCGTTCCTCGACATCGGTGTCCTGACCAACGGGCGCCTGCTGCCCTACTGGTACCTCAGCATGTTCATCTTTGCGGGCATCGCCGTTGGTCTCGCTGCGACCCACGCCGGGCGCCTGCGCGGCGGCGCCGGAACCGATGCCGCCCGGTACGCCCTGGTTGCCGTCTCCCTCGTTGCTCTGACCACGCTCGTCTTCATGCGCGACGTCACTCACTGGGTGGATTGGGACTTCTCCGGGTACGAAGCGAAAGCGGAGTATGACCAGTACGCAGAACTCATGCGGACCGTCGACGCACTCCCGCCCGGTCGAGTGATGTGGGAGGAGAACGACGGTATCCGGAAGTACGGCACCGAGTACGCCCTCATGCTGTTCCCGTTCTGGAGTGAACGGCATCCGTCAATGGCTGGCTTGTATCAAGAGGCGTCCCTGACCACTCCGTTCAATCTCATCAACGCCGGCGAACTCGGACTCGAGGGCTCTGAGCGAATCGCGGGCCTGCCATATCACTCGATGGATTTCGAGCGAGGTATCGCTCACCTCGCGGTGTACGGAGTCACCTACTACGTGTCGTACACCGAACAGGCCGCGGCGGCGGCGCGCGCCGCCGGGCTCGAACCGATCGCCGTCGTCCCGCCGTGGACCGTGTTCGTCCTTCCCCCGAGCAGCATCGTCGACATCGCGACGGTCACGCCGTCCGTCTGGGCGGGCGAGACAGGCTTCGCCGACATCTCGTTGTGGTGGTACGACGACGTCGATCATCTCGACCGGTGGCTGGTGAACGACGGCCCCGCTGAGTGGCCGCGTATTACGTCGCTCGAGGATCGCGCGTCGGCTGCAGCCGGGATCGAGGCCGCCGGTGCGGTCAGCGACGTGGTCCTGGACAACGGTCGAATCTCGTTCTCGACCACGGCGGTCGGCGTGCCTCACCTCGTCAAGGTGTCGTACTTCCCGAATTGGGAAGCCGAGGGCGCTACCGGCCCCTATCGGGCGGCGCCGTCTCTCATGGTCGTGGTTCCGACGTCAGAGCATGTCGTGCTCGAGTTCTCTCGCGGCTGGGTCGAGTACACCGGCATCATCCTCACGGCACTCTCGCTCCTGGTGCTGGCCGCCTGGGGCGTGGCGGCACGTCGGGACACCAGCTCCAGCGAGCCTGGCCGATGAGCGACACGGTCGAGAACTGGGATGACATTGCGCAATGGTGGAAGGATGAGGTGGCGACCGATCCGGTTTACGCGGACGACATCGCTCCGATGCTGGATCGATTGCTCGTGGAGCCTCTCGATCCGATCCTCGAACTCGGATGCGGCGACGGGCAGTGGCTCGGACGGTTTGGCAGCGACATCGGGAGCGTGATCGGATGTGATCGAGCGGCCGACCTCCTGCGTGTTGTTGCCGAAGTTCATCCGGTCGCCGTGTGCGAACTCCCCGCGATGAACTGGGTTCGTGACGATGCAATCGGCGCCGCGTACTCCGTGTTCGTCCTCGACTTGATCGAGGACGAAGCGACGTTCTTCGTTGAGGCTGCTCGGGTCGTGCGCACCGGCGGACAACTCGTGGTGATCATCAACCACCCGATCTTCACAGCACCGGACTCTGGGCCGTTCATGGATCCCGACCTCGACGTCTTCTGGAGGTGGGGCGCCTATCTCGATCACGGAGCGAGTGATGTCCCGGCCGGACCCCGAACCGTCACGATGTACCACCGGCCGGTCGGCGACCTCCTGACCGCCGCGGCTGCCTCCGGGTGGCGTCTGGAGGAGGCAATCGAGGCACCGCTCGGTGCTGCTGCCATCGAACGTGAACCGTCGTACCGGGGTCAGGAGGGGATCCCGCGTTTCCTTGGCATGCGCTGGCGGCGCTGATTCAAGGAGGACGGCCGAAATGCCGATGAATCCGTGGAACGAACACCACGGAGGCCAGCGATGACCGACCATCTCGTAGCGTACGAATACGGCACCGGACAGGTGTGGGGCTGCATCCGGGCCAGGTCTACCGCCGACATCAGCGCGATCGTGCCCGAGGTGGACATCTACGACGCGCCGCCGCCGTGGATGGGCGAAGGCGAAGTGCGCCTCCTGCGCGAACGGGCGGTCTATCTCTCCGATCGTACGCTCGACGCAATCCTCCACCGACGGACGAGGGCAGCGTAGGTCGCCGGCCGTCGGTTGGGCGTGTTGGTGCCGATAGCATCGGGGCATGATTCGGCGGCCGCCTCCATCAGAGATCCCGGACAGCCCGGGGGTGTATCTCTTCCGTGACGGTCACGGCGCTGTGCTGTATGTCGGCAAGGCGAAGTCGTTGCGGAAGCGCCTTGCCAACTACTTCGGTTCGGACGTCCGTGGGAAGACCGCCATCATGGTTGATGCCGCGAAGGACGTCGACTGGATCGTGACGCCGTCCGAAGTGGCGGCGCTGATGACCGAGTTCTCGCTCGTCCAGGAGCACCAGCCGCGGTTCAACATCCGCCTCCGCGACGACAAGAGCTTCCCCTATCTCGCTCTGACCGTCTCTCAGGAGTGGCCGCGAGCGATGGTCGTCCGAGGGAAACGACGAAAGGGCACGCAGTACTTCGGTCCATATGTGCATGCGTACGCCATCCGTCAGACGCTCGATCTCATGTTGCGAACATTCCCGATCCGCACATGCACCGATGCCAAGTTCAAGCGGCACGCCGATACTGGGCGGCCGTGTCTGCTGTTTCACATCGAGAAGTGCTCGGGCCCGTGCGTCGGAGAGATCGATGCAGACGCGTACCAGGACCTGGTCGACGGCATGGCGTCGTTCTTCGCCGGAGATGCAACGACCGTCGTGGAACGATTGACCGCTGAGATGCAGGCCGCGGCGGCTGCGCAGGAGTACGAGCAGGCCGCGCGGATTCGCGACCAACTGAGCGCGGTCTCCAGCGCTACGGAGCGCCAGGAACTCGTGACCGAGCGTCCCGACGACTTCGATGTCATTGCCGTGGCGGAAGACGAGTTGGAGGCGGCGCTCGTCGTCCTGAACATCCGCAAGGGCCGCATCACCGGGCGCAGGGCGACGGTCGTCGACCGCGTCGAGGAGGTCGATACGCCGTCGCTCCTCGGCATCCTGCTGACCGCCGTCTACGGGACCGAACGACCGCCGAAGGAGGTGCTTGTCCAGGCGCTGCCGGACGATGCCGAGGTGCGGACGGCGTGGCTGGCCGAGCGACGGGGGAGTGTCGTGTCGCTCCGTGTGCCACGGCGCGGGGCGAAGCGACGGGTCCTCGAGACGGCAGCCGAGAACGCGGCCGAGGAGTTCAACCGCCACCGGCTGAAGCGACACACCGACCACAACGCCCGAGCCCGCGCCCTCAATGATCTCCAGATTGCCCTCGACCTCCCGACGCCGCCGCTGCGTATCGAGTGCTACGACATCTCGACGATCCAGGGCACGAACACCGTGGCATCGATGGTCGTCTTCGAGGACGGTCTTCCGAAGAAGAGCGACTATCGGCGGTTCAAGATCCGGACCGTCAGCGGTCAGGATGACTTCGCCGCGATGGAAGAAGTGCTGCGGCGCCGGCTCACCGCGTATCTCGCCGAGCGGGATCAACCGGTCGATGAACGCGGCCGCTTCGCGTACCCGCCGTCGCTCATCGTCGTCGACGGCGGCGCCGGGCAGCTCGGTCGCGCCGTTGGGGTGCTCTCGGACCTGAAGATTGACATCCCCGCGGTCGGCCTCGCCAAACGACTCGAGGAGGTCTACGTGCCCGGCCGGCCCGATCCGGTACGAATCCCAAAGGGCCGGGAGTCGCTGTATCTGCTGCAGCGTGTCCGTGACGAAGCACACCGGTTCGCCATCACCTATCACCGCACGCTGCGCGGGAAGAAGATGATCGACTCGGTGCTCGATGACGCTCCCGGCATCGGACCGGCGAGAAAGAAGGTGCTGATTCGTAGATTCGGATCGCTGAAGCAGATCCGCCTCGCGTCAAAAGAGGACCTGGCGGAGGTCCTTCCCGATAGTGTGGCATCAGCACTCTGGGAGAACCTCCATGGATGAACCGATCCGTACCGAACCGCACGTCGTCGTCATCACCGGGATGTCGGGCGCCGGACGTTCGCATGCCTCCAACGTGCTCGAGGATCTCGGGTACTTCGTGGTGGACAATCTGCCGGCCGACCTGATCGTCGATGTTGTTCGAAGGTCGGGCGTGGGCGACGAGTCCAGAGACCGGTTCGCGGTCGTCGTCGACTCCCGCGGAGGCGTAACCGCCGTCCAGCTCGCAGAGGCCGTGAAGATGCTCCGCCAGATGGGTCTGAGGACGACGGTCCTCTTCCTCGATGCCGATGATGGGGTGCTCATCCGACGGTTCGAAGAGACGCGTCGGCCGCATCCGTTCGCGGCGCCGACGCTGGACGAGTCGATCGCGGAGGAGCGGGCGAACATGCTCGACATCCGCGGGTTGGCCGACCTGATCGCCGACACGTCAGACCTCAATGTCCACCAACTCGGTGATCGCCTCAGGAATGCGTTCGCTCGCGGCCTGCCCGAGCGCAGCATGCAGATCGATGTCACCTCGTTCGGCTTCAAGCGAGGCGTCCCCCGCGTCGTCGACCTTCTGTTCGACGCCCGATTCCTCCCCAACCCCCATTGGCAGCCCGAACTGAGGCCGCTCACCGGCCTCGACGAGAGCGTGAGCGACTATGTGTTCTCGTTTGAGGAGGCCGAGGAGTTCCTGGGGAAGGTCTCGGACATCCTCGACTTCCTGATCCCGCACTACGAGAGCGAAGGCAAGGCCTATCTGACGATCGGTGTCGGCTGCACCGGAGGCCAGCATCGATCGGTCGCGATCGCAG
Organism: uncultured Actinomycetota bacterium; assembly: GCA_963836085.1. Classification (GTDB taxonomy): domain Bacteria; phylum Actinomycetota; class Acidimicrobiia; order Spongiisociales; family UBA5794; genus JAHEEL01. The sequence goes on along the minus strand of CAWIHT010000015.1, from coordinate 48,805 downwards.
AGGCCATCGGCGAGCACCTCCGCTCTGAGGATCGAGATGTGACCGTCCACCACCGCGACGCCGGCGTGGACGATTCCAATGCCAACCGGCGCTGAACCGGAGGCGCTGCTCGAAGCGCTCGACATCGTCCGACGGGGCCCTCACGTGGTCGCCGTTGGGGGAGGGAAGGGTCTAGCGAGAGCGCTCGAAGCCATCCGGGGCTACGCCGGCAGGATCGACGCCATCGTCACGGTCGCCGACGACGGTGGCTCTTCCGGTCGACTCGCTCCGGATCTTGACATCCCGCCGCCGGGTGACATTCGCAAGTCTCTGATTGCCCTGACCCCGGACGATTCGGTCTGGCGCCAGTTGTTCGAGTACCGTTTCGAGGGAGCCGACGTTCGCGGGCACTCGCTGGGGAACCTCATCATTGCCGCGCTCACGGAGATCGAGGGGTCGTTCGAAGGCGCCCTTCGATCATCGGAGCACCTTCTCGGAGCGCTGGGATCTGTCATTCCGGCCTCCCCCTGGCATCTCCAACTCGCGGCCGATATCGACGGTGTGGAGGTCCGGGGACAGGTCAATGTCTCACTCGCCCGTGGCGCTGTGACCGCCGTTCGCGTCATTCCCGCCGACGCACCGGTGACGGAGAGCGCTGTTGCTGCCATCGAGGTCGCCGACCAAATCGTTCTCGGTCCCGGGAGCCTGTACACGTCGATCGCAGCCACGCTCGTGGTGCCGGGAATCGTCGATGCGATCAACCGTTCGCGTGCTTCGTTGGTCTATGTCGCAAACGTCGTCACGCAGGACGGAGAGACGCTGGGCATGGACGCCGTCGACCATCTCGACTCGCTCCTCCGGACAACCGGTGTGCGCCCACCCGGTGCTATCGTTGCCTCCGATTCCCCGGTGTTCGTTGCTCCGCCTCTCGAGGCGGTCGCCATCGACGCAGAGGCGGCCGCCACGTATGGCGCCGATGTCGTGACGGCGGACCTGCTCGACCGAACTGTCGAGCGACCGTCACATGACCCAACCCGTCTTGGCGCGGTGCTCCGGGGACTTGTTCGCACATAATCACAGACCCCCAGGGAGGTCACCATGCGAGTAGCAATCAACGGTTTCGGTCGTATCGGCCGCAACTTCGTTCGCGCGTCCAAGGGCAATGATGCCTGGGCCAACATGCGGCAGACGTTGACGGGAGCCGACATCAGCGACCTGGACGGCGTCGCCGCAACCCTCGTGAAGCTGAAGAAGGACGTCGCCGGTATCGACATCGTCGCCATCAACGACCTGTCAGACGCGGCGATGCTCGCGCACCTACTGAAGCACGACTCCGTTCATGGCCCGTATCCGGGTTCCGTCGTTCTCGACGGCGATGAGCTCGTCGTCGACGGCGACCGCATCAAGGTGTTCGCCGAGCGCGACCCGGCCAACCTTCCGTGGTCCGACCTGGACGTCGATGTCGTCATCGAGTCCACCGGTGTGTTCCGCACCCATGAGGCAGCGTCAAAGCACCTCGAGGCCGGCGCCAAGTTCGTGATCGTCTCCGCACCGATGGGCGACCCGGACTACACGGTGGTCTTCGGCGTCAACGATGACGGACTCGATCCTTCGACGCAGAAGATCATCTCCAACGCCTCGTGCACGACCAACTGCGTCGCGCCGATGATCAAGGTTCTCAACGACGAGTTCACGGTCAAGCAGGGCTCCCTCACGACCGTGCACGCCTACACGAACGATCAGAGCATCCTCGACCTCGTCCACAAGGACCCACGTCGCGCCCGCGCCGCCGCGGTGAACATCATCCCGAGTTCGACCGGTGCAGCGAGCGCCGTCGGCAAGGTCATCCCGGAGATGGCAGGGAAGATCTCGGGAACGTCGCTGCGGGTTCCGGTGCCGGACGGGTCGATCACCGACCTCGTGGTTACGGTTGAGAAGACCGACGTCACGGTTGAGGAAGTCAACGCTGCCTTCAAGGCCGCGGCAGAAGGACCGCTCAAGGGCATCCTCCTGTACTCCGAGGAGCCCCTGGTATCCACCGACATCATTGGTGATTCCCACTCGGTGGTCTTCGACGCTCTGTCGACGATGGTCACCGATGGGTTGGTCAAGGTGTTCGGTTGGTACGACAACGAGATGGGCTACTCGTGCCGCCTCGTTGATCTCGCACGCAAACTGAGCTGACGTGGTCCTACCGACGCTCGATCGTCTCGACGTCGAAGGCAAGCGTGTCCTCGTCCGGTCGGATCTCAACGTTCCGCTGGACGAGGGCACGGTCGCCGATGACTTTCGGATCAGGGCGAGCCTCCCGACGATCGAAGCCCTGAGACAGCGAGAGGCACGCGTCATCGTCGCGAGCCACCTGGGCCGTCCCAAGGGCGTGGATTCCGCGTTCAGCATGGCGCCCGTGAGCAAGCGCCTCAGCGAACTCGGGGGATTCCCGGTCGTTCAGGCAGACGCGGTGTACGGGGCCGAGGTCGAGGCCCTCATCGCGGATGCTCCCGAAGGTGCCGTCGTCGTCCTCGAGAACACCCGGTTCGAGCCGGGCGAGTCGAAGAACGACCCGGAGGTCGCATCGGGCCTCGCGGCGCTTGCCGATGTGTTCGTGAACGACGCATTTGGTACGGCGCATCGGGCCCACGCGTCGAACGTCGGCGTCGCCGAACGTATCCCCTCCGCTGCAGGCCGACTGCTCGAGGGAGAGATCGAAGCCTTTGGACGCCTCCTCGGCGCTCCAGATCGTCCCTACGTGGTCATCCTGGGTGGAGCGAAGGTGTCGGACAAGCTCGACGTGATCAAGCACCTGCTTCCGACCGTCGACCTCATGCTGGTCGGCGGGGGCATGTGCTTCACGCTCCTCAAAGCCGGTGGATATCGCGTTGGCGATTCGCTCGTGGAAGAGTCGATGATCGACGTCGTCAGGCAGATCCTTGATGGTCCAGGTGGGGAGAAGATCGTGCTCCCAGACGATCTTGTTGTGGCGGATCGCTTCGCGGCCGATGCTGCCCACGAAGTGGTGCCGGGAACTGGAATCCCCGATGGGATGATGGGTCTCGACATCGGACCGGAGACGATTCGCCGCTTCGGCGCCGTGATCGAAGAGGCTGAGAGCGTCTTCTGGAACGGACCGATGGGCGTCTTCGAATGGGAGGCCTTCCGCAACGGGACGGCCGGAATTGCCGAAGCGGTCGCGTCGTCCGGCGGCTACACCGTCGTCGGCGGGGGCGATTCGGTCGCCGCCTTGCGCCTCCTGGAGCGAGACGACGAGGTTTCATTTGTTTCAAGCGGTGGCGGCGCGGGCCTCGAGATCCTCGAGGGAACCAACCTGCCCGGCATCGCAGCACTCGAGAGATGGAGTTGACATGCGCAAGGACCTGATCGTCGGCAACTGGAAGATGAATGCCACACATCTGGAGACGATCCAGATGGTGCAGAAACTGAGCTATCGCCTCGATGCCGCCGACTACCAGCGCGTCGACGTGGCCGTCTGCCCGCCGTTCACCGCGCTGCGGTCGGCACAGACCGTGATCGAGACCGATCACCTTCAGATCGGTCTTGGCGCCCAGAACGTGTTCTGGGAAGAGAAGGGCGCGTATACCGGTGAGATTGCCCCCGGCATGCTCGCCGCACTCTCCGTCTCCTACGTGATCGTCGGACACTCCGAGCGTCGCGAGCTCTTCGGGGAGACCAACGAGGACGTCAACCTCAAGGTCAAGGCTGTGCTCGCCGCCGGCATGACCCCAATCCTCTGTTGCGGAGAGACCGAGGCAGAGCGCGAGGCCGGCGTTACCGAGGACAAGATCGGCAGTCAGGTCCGGGCAGGACTCGCCGGGCTGACCTCCGAGCAGATCGCAGGCATGGTCGTGGCCTACGAGCCGATCTGGGCGATCGGAACCGGTCGCACGGCGTCGGATGACGACGCGGGTGCCATGGCGACGTTCGTCAGGTCCACGATCGCCGACATCGCAGGTGAAGCAGCCGAGTCGACGCGGATCCTCTACGGCGGTTCGATGAACCCAGGCAACGTCGCCGGACTGATGGCCAAGAAGGACATCGACGGTGGACTCGTCGGTGGCGCGAGCCTCGATCCCGACACGTTCGCTTCGGTCGTCCGCTACTGGGTGTGACCGAAGACCTCGTGTGGGTTCAAGGCGAATTCGTCGTCACGCGACGAATCCCTTGGGAGACCGACGAGGGGCTGAGGCCGCATGTTGACGTAGTCCTCGACGAGTTGCGCGAATGCGACGCTGCCGCCGAGATTGAAGTCGATGCGGACTTGGTTTCGGCGCGGGTCGTGCTGTCGCTCACGGTCGCCGTGGTAGAGGACGACGAGGGGAACACCGAGGATGGTGAGGTGATTGCCCGCGAGGCGATCGCGAGCGCTATTCGTTCGAACGGCGGGAGGCACGAGGAACTCCTCCCGCTCGGCGACGAATCGCGGCTCGAAATCAGATCAGGGCCATGGGCCGGTCTGCGGACGCCGCTCTGGACCCTCTACCGACTCACGTGCCGCCCCGTGGTGGCAGACTGAAGGCCGACCAATCGGAAAGGTTTGATATGGAATACACGCTGGTGCTCCTGCGCCATGGACAGAGCCTGTGGAACCTTGAAAACGTGTTCACCGGGTGGACCGACGTTCCTCTCTCCGAACAGGGGGTGGAGGAAGCGATGGCCGCCGGGCGTCTCATGGCGGAGGCCGACCTGACGTTCGACGTGGTTCAGACTTCGCTCCTGCGCCGAGCGATCAACACCGCCGCCGTCGCCCTCGACGAGATGGACCTCGCGTGGATCCCGGTCGAGAAGCATTGGCGTCTGAACGAACGGCACTACGGGGCCCTCCAGGGTCTGAACAAGAAGCAGACCTCTGATGAGTACGGGCCGGAGCAAGTGCACATCTGGCGGCGTTCGTACACGACGCCACCACCGCCGCTCGAGATCAGCGACCCCCGCCACCCGCGCAACGATCCGAAGTACTCGTGGATGCCGCCCGAACTCGCCCCCGCGACTGAGTGCCTCTCGGACGTCGTCGACCGGATGCTGCCGTACTGGTACGACCAGATCGTGCCCGCGATGCGCTCCGGCAAGCGCGTCCTGGTGGCGGCACACGGCAACAGTCTGCGGGCGCTCGTCAAGCACTTGGACGACGTCTCGGACGACGAGATCACGGACCTGAACATCCCGACGGGGATTCCGCTCGTCTACCGACTCGATGCCGACCTTCGCCCGATTGGGAGCGAGTATCTCGGTGACCCGGAGGCGGCCGCGGCGGCAGCCGAAGCCGTCGCCCGCCAGGCGTTGGGGAAATAGGGAGCAGCGGGATCGCGCGCTGGCTGGCAGATGCTGGAAACCGTGTTTGCACTAGCGCTCGCAGACCGTCATACTTCCGGTCCACCGGCCCGTCGCCTGACGGGTCACTGAGAAAGGGTTCTAGGTTGCTGACCGGAATCGTCGCCGTCATCCAATTGCTGATCTCTCTGGCGCTCATCTTCTTGATCCTGCTTCACGCGGGGCGAGGCGGTGGCGTGTCTGACATGTTCGGTGGTGGGATGAGCAGTGGCAATGTCGGCGGGTCGACGGTGGTCGAGAAGAATCTCGATCGCCTCACCGTGGGCATTGCTGTTTCGTTCGCCGTCTTCACGCTCTGGTTGACGTGGTTGATGGCCTGAGTCCCGTCCGGGATTCGGGGCGATCGAGAACCCAACGCGCTGAAACTAGGAGGCATACCTTGACTCGATTGTGGCGTAGCCGCACAGTCGCGCTGTTGGTCCTTCTCATCGCTTTCGCCCTCGTGGCGGCTGCCTGCTCTTCGAGCGAAGGCAGCGGCGATGATGAGACCACCACAACGACGACGACTGCAGCACCCGATACAGAAGAGACAACAACCACGACAGCGGCGCCTGAAACGACTACCACGACTACCGAGGCCAAGCCCGAAAAGCCGTACGGTGGCGAGGCGATCGTTGCAGACGACCAAGAACCCCCAACCCTGAACCCCCTTGCTCCCGGCGGTGACAACTTCATCGTCTCGATCATTGGACAGGGCTACCACACCGGGATCCAGGAGATCGACGGGTTCACGCTCGAACTGATTCCTGAGCTCGGTACCGAACTGCCAACCACCGCCAATGGCGGCGTGACGGTGAACGAGGACGGCACGATGACCGTCCGTTACACCATCAAGGACGAGGCAGTCTGGGCGGACGGAACCCCGATCTCGGGCGCGGACTTCGAGTTCACGTACACGACGATCATGGATCCGGACCTGCCGGTCGACAAGACGACGTACGAGGACATCATTCCTGAGTCCATCGTCGTTGGCGACAAGACGTTCGAGTACACCCTCTCCGCGCCGACGGCGCTCTACGAGTTGATCTTCGGTCTCGTGATCCCGAAGCACTCCGTCGAGGGCTCCGACTTCATCGCCGACTGGAACGAGACGATGTGGGTCTCCGGTGGACCGTTCATCTTCGATGAATGGGCCAAGGGCGAGTTCGTCAAGCTGACCCGCAACGACAACTACTGGAAGACCGATGCCGAGACGGGGCAGCAACTGCCGTATCTCGACAGCGTCATCTTCCAGTTCATCCCGGAGACTGAGTCGATCATCAATGCCTTCAAGGCTCGTGAAGTCGACATCATCCAGCCTCCGCCGAACACGGAGACGATCGAGACGCTCCAGGCACTCGAGTCAGAGGGCGCCCGCGTTGAGGTCCTCTCCGGTCCGGTCTGGGAGCACGTGAACTTCCAGTTCGCCGACGGCCGCTTCGACAAGAATGAGAACTCGTGCAACGAGTCGCTCGCTCTGCGTCAGGCCATCGGTCACACGATCGACAAGCAACTCCTCGTCGACGAGATCCTCGCCGGCCAGGTGGAGCCACTCGACTCGTATGTCGATGCGTTCAGCCCGGCGCTGTCCCAGGAAGCTTGGGCGCAGTACAACCTTGATCCGGCCGGCGCGGCCGAGCTGTTCGCAGCTGCCGTCGAAGAGACCGGCAAGGAGTGCTCGGTGGTCTTCTCCACGACGTCGAACAACGACGCACGGGTGAAGATGTCCGAACTCTTCGTCGATATGTTCGCCGCAGCGGGCATCCCATACGAGAATCAGCTCGAGGATTCGCAGCTGTTCTTCGGTGAGACGCTCGACAACGGTCTGTGGGACTTCGGCGAGTGGGCATGGGTCGGTTCGCCTGGCCTGTCCGGACTCATCGGTATCACCGATCTGTGGGATCCTGAGACTCCGCCACCAGACGGCCAGAACTACTACCGCTACGGCGTTGAGGCTGAAGGTGCCTTCAGCGACGATGCATCGGTTCGGTTCGCGGCTGCCCGTGATGAGATGAACGCCACCGTCGATCCCGACGAGCTGACGGCCCTCATCAATGAGGTGGAGAACATCCTCGCCGACAACGCCATCATGCACCCGCTCTATGCGCGGCTCGTGACGGCAGCGGTGTGGGAGGACGAGGTCGGGGGCTTCAAGCACAACCCGACGCAGGCCGGCCACACCTGGAACATCGAAGACTGGTACCGCACCGACGCGTAGTACCCATCACTCGATGGATTGTTGAGAGAGGGGCCCTCCGGGGCCCCTCTCTCGCGTCGCATGTCGCTCCGCGGTCGCCCGGTCGTCGAAGATCTGGTGCGTCCGGGGGTGCCGACCACCGACGAAGCGACGCGACCGTCTGCGCATCTTCGGATGTGACTAGCGGTATAGTGCCCGAGCTGACAAGTCGGAGGCATCGATGCTCGCATATATCACCCGTCGCCTGGTGTATGGCCTGGTGACCCTGCTGGCGTTGAGCATGATCGTGTTCATGTTGCTCCAGCTCTCGGGTGGTGGTCCGCTCGACCGACTGCGTCTGAACCCTCGTATGCAGCCGGTGATCGCTCAGCTGACGGAACTGTGGGGACTCGACCAGCCGATCTGGCGCCAGTATGTCACGTGGCTCAAGAACTACGTCACGCCCTCGGAGTTCACCGTCAACAACCTCGCAGCGCTGCTGCTCGCGCTTGCCGCAGCGAGCGCCGCCACTTACGCCATTGCGAGGTTCATGAAGTCGCACTGGAAGGGTGCAGCGATTCTTGGCGTGTGGATTGTCGCGATCTTCGTCGTCTTCTCGAGTGTCACCATCAAGTTCAATTGGGGCGTCTCCTTCCAGGGTGCCGGCGACGTATGGGATCTCGTCTTCGGCAGGCTTGGGGCGACTCTCCGCCTCGGTTTCTCCGCGCTCTTCCTTGCGTTGCTGATCGGGATTCCGCTTGGCATCTATCAGGCGATCCGGCAGTACTCGTTCTTCGACCAACTCGGTACCACGGCCGCGTTCATCGCGTTCTCCACCCCGATCTTCATTGTTGGTGTCGGCCTCCAGCTGATCTTCGCGCTGTACTTCGAGAAGTGGACCGGAGTGAAGCTGTTCTACGTCGCAGGCATGAACAGCGCGAACTACTCGGACATGTCGTTTTGGCAACAGATTGGAGACACCCTCCAGCATCTGGTGCTCCCTGCGGTGTCCATCGCCCTGATCTCGCTCGCCGGCTACTCGCGCTTCCAGCGGGCCTCGATGCTCGAGGTGCTGCACAGCGACTATCTACGGACCGCAAAGGCGAAGGGCCTGCCGCGCAGCAAGGTGATCGTGAAGCACGCCCTGCGAAACGCCCTGATCCCGATCGTGACGCTGGTATCACTCGATATCGCATTCATCATTGGCGGAGCGATCATCACCGAGACGATCTTCGGATGGCCCGGCGTCGGTCGCCTCTACATCACGGCGATCGGAACGGTGGACTACCCGGTGGTGATGGCCATCGTGATGATCATCGGTATCGGCATCGTGGTGATGAACGTGGTCGCCGACGTTCTCTACGGCGTAATGGATCCGAGGGTGCGCTATGACTGATCGGCCACCCCCGCCACCGAGCGGTAAGTTCCTCACCGCGGTCGAAGAACCCGGCGAATCGCCATTCCTCACGGAGACCGAGGGGTTGGCGGTCGAGCCGATCACCCAGTGGGACCTTTTCTGGACGCGGCTCCGGCGCCATCGCCTGGCGATGATTGCTTCGATCGTGCTGGCGCTGCTCATCATTGTCGTGGTCTCGGCGCCGCTGATGCAGTCTGCGGGTTGGATCGACAGTCCGGTTGAGCGCCTGGTCGACGATGGCGGTCGAACGCTGCGCAACATCGCACCGCGTCTCGACGACGGAACCGTCAACATCCTGCCGCCCGGAGAGGAAGCCGTGCCGGCGAGTCCGACCGCTTTGATTTTCGGGTCCGACGATCTCGGTCGCGGGGTTTTCACCCGGGTCATCTACGGAGGGCGCGCGAGCCTGACCGTCGGATTCGTGACTGGATTCATCGTGGCAATGCTCGGTACGGTCGTCGGCTCGATTGCGGGGTACTACCCGGGTTCGGTCGACCAGTCGCTCATGCGGTTCACCGACCTGGTGCTCGGTCTGCCCCTGCTTCCCGTGGCCATTGTCGTCGGGCGAATCCTCCCCGAGATGACGTTCTTACCGAGTTGGATCAAACAGGGTCCGATGGGTATCGCCCTCCTCATCGGGTTCCTCTCATGGGGTGGACTCGCGCGCATCGTGCGAGCGGAGTTCTTGTCGCTCCGCGAGAAGGAGTTCGTCGAAGCTGCCCGCGCCGCCGGAGCGAGCGATCGCCGCATCGTCTTCCGCCACGCATTGCCGAACGCGATGAGTCCGATCATCGTCCAGACGACACTGATCGTCGGTATTGCGATCGTCGTCGAGGCGGCACTCTCGTTCCTCGGCTTCGGTGTTCCGCCACCGACACCAACCTGGGGAGCCATGGCTGCCGAAGGTGGCCGACTTGCGGTGCGTGGGTTCTGGTGGGAACTCGTTTTCTCGGCATCGGCGCTGGTGATCACCGTGCTGTCCATCAACTTCCTTGGTGATGGCCTCCGGGACGCGCTCGATCCGACGCAAACGATCGAAAGGAAGTAGGGATCCTGTGACCGAACCGTTGCTTCAGGTCGACGACCTGCGTACCTACTTCACCACCGAAGAGGGAATCGTCCGCGCCGTTGATGGCATCTCGTTCTCGATGGCTCCGAGCCAGCGGCTCGGCGTCGTGGGCGAGTCCGGTTCGGGGAAGTCAGTCACCGCCCTCTCGGTGATGGGCCTCATCGAACCGCCGGCAGGCGAGATCGTTACGGGCCGCATCATGTTCCGGGACAAGAACCTCCTGGAACTCGACGAGGACGAACTCCAGCAGATCCGGGGCGGGCAGATCGCGATGATCTTCCAGGATCCGATGACGGCACTCAATCCCGTGTACACCATCGGCGACCAGTTGATGGAGACGATCCTGCTGCACCAGGATGTCAGCCGTTCCGAGGCTCGCGAGATCGCGATCCAATCGATTGACGACGTGCATATCCCGAATGCCAAGCAGCGCATGATGGACTACCCGCACCAGTACTCCGGCGGCATGCGTCAGCGGATCATGATTGCGATGGGCTTGTCGTGCAATCCGGAGCTGCTGATTGCCGACGAACCGACGACGGCCCTGGACGTGACCACGCAGGCGCAGATCATGGATCTCATGCTGCAACTCGCAGACGATCGCGGCACCGCGGTCATGCTCATCACGCACGATCTCGGAGTCGTTGCTGGTTTCTGCGACGATGTGCACGTGATGTATGCGGGGGGCATCGTCGAGTCCGGGTCGATCGATGACATCTACTACAACCCGCAGCACCCGTACACCTGGGGTCTGCTCGGATCGATGACTCGCCTCGATGATGAGCAGCGTCAGCGGCTGCATTCGGTTCGTGGCGCTCCGCCGTCGGTGATCAATCTGGGAAAGGGATGCCGCTTCCGGCCACGCTGCGACTTCCCAACCGAGATCTGCGGCCAGGTGCTCCCGGCGCTCAGGCCGGTCGGCAACCCGGGTCAAGCGGCAGCCTGTCATCACGCCGAGACACTGGACCTGCAGAAGATGACGGCCAGCGAGGCAGCGGACAGCGCCGCGGCCGCGGCCAGAGACGGCTCCACCGCTGTTGGAGCGGAGGACGAGGACCTTACCGATGTCGACCTCGACGGCGAAGCGGTCGAGACCGAGACGCTCGCCGCCGAGGAGCGATCGATGAACGTGGCATCGATTGAGGAGGGGTCGTCGTGACCGACACCAAGGCCGATCCGGCACCCGACCGCCCCGACTCCGTTGATGCATCGGAGCTGCCGGACGACATCATCATCCGGGTCAACCACCTGGTGAAGGAGTTCCCCATCACCAAGGGCGTCTTCTTCCGCAAGCAGGTGGGTGCCGTCAAAGCGGTATCCGATGTCTCGTTCGAGATCAAGAAGGGCGAGACACTCGGTCTGGTCGGCGAGTCGGGCTGCGGCAAGTCCACGACGGCCCGCGCCCTGCTGCGACTGCTCGAACCGACCTCCGGCGATGTGTGGTTCAGGGTGGAAGAGGACGGCGAAGACGACAAGATCGTGAACGTCGCAACGGCGAAGAAGGAGCAGTTGCGCGGCGTTCGGCGCGACATGCAGATCGTCTTTCAGGATCCCTATGCATCGTTGAACCCGAGGATGACGGTCGCGTCCATCATCGCTGAACCGCTCGTGGTCTACAGCGAGGGCTCGAAGCAGGACCGACTGGACAAGGTCAAAGACCTCCTCAAGGTCGTCGGCCTCAGTCCTGAGCACGCGAACCGATACCCCCATGAGTTCTCCGGTGGTCAGCGGCAACGTATTGGCGTGGCGAGGGCGTTGGCCCTGAACCCATCATTCATGGTGCTCGACGAGCCCGTCTCGGCCCTCGATGTCTCGATCCAGGCCCAGGTCTTGAACCTGATGGACGATCTGCAGGATGAGTTCGGGCTGACCTATCTGTTCATTGCTCACGACCTCTCGGTGGTGCGACACATCTCCGACCGGGTCGCCGTGATGTACCTCGGCAAGATGGTCGAACTGGCGGATCGCCACTCGCTGTACGAGCGGCCGATGCATCCGTACACGCATGCGCTGTTGTCGGCGGTGCCGATCCCGGATCCGAATATCGAGATGAATCGTCAGCGAATCATCCTTGAAGGCGACATCCCGTCTCCGGCGAATCCGCCACCCGGCTGTCGTTTCAATACCCGCTGTCCGAAGGCCGTGGCCGGCACCTGCGATGTCCAGGAGCCCGAGTTCCGCGAACTCGAGGATGGCCACTGGGTCGCTTGTCACTTCCCCGAGGTCAAGCAGGTCTTCTGATCGGGATTGGGTGCCGGGGTTCCTATACTCCCGGGCGCTACGTCGGAGTGGCGGAATTGGTAGACGCGCATGGTTGAGGGCCATGTGGGGGAAACCCCGTGGAAGTTCGAGTCTTCTCTCCGACACGAGAAACGCCGAGGGCACCACCCCTTGGCGTTTCTTGTCTTGTCTGAACTCCCATGCACGGGCCCGCCGCCTGTCTCGGTGAGGCGCCTCCCGGCGGAGTAGAGTCGCGCGCGGCGCACCCGCGGGGATGATCCACACCGACCCATTCCTGTCGGGCGCCTCCGCGGGTGTGCCACCGCTCCCTCCTCGCCGAATTCACCACGACCGTGAAGTCGGCAATGCCGATCACGCATGCCGGGCGCGAGGAAGCGCCCGGCGTTGCCGACACCCCGTCCGTGGGTGAGATCCGCGCAACCCTGCGGCGGACCTGGGCAGCGTCGCCCCGAACGGCGGTTCTCACCGTATCCTCGACATCAACAAGGCGAGGAATCTCTGTGATCCATGTCACGTTGTCGGGCGATATCTTCCTGAAATCAAAGCGGACCCAGCCGGCCATGATTCGACGCGTCGTGGCCAGCCTTCGGCAGGCGATCGACGAGGCGGGATCCGACGCTCCGCTCGAGCGGCTCGGCTCCCACCGATTTGCGTTCGAACCGAATGACCGCATCGGCGAGGTCGTCGAGAACGCCACGCGCGTCTTTGGGGTGGCATCGGTTGATGAGATGGTCGAGATCGACGGTAGCGATGTTGACCGCCTCGCCGCAGGTGTTGCTCGTCTCGCTGGTGAACGAGTCGCCGGTAGAACGTTCGGAATCCGCGTGAAGCGTCGCGGGAATCACGACTGGCGCTCATACGATCTCGCATGCAAGGCAGGAGACCTGTTGGTAGCTGCGGGCGGAACTGTCAACCTCGACAACCCAGATGAGCCCCTCGAGATTATCGTCCTCGACGATCGCGCATTCCTCGTGGTTGAACGGCATCGGGGACCGGGTGGGCTGCCGGTTGGTACCCAAGAACCGCTGCTCGCCCTCATCTCAGGGGGCTTCGACTCCGTCGTAGCGGCGTGGATGATGATGTCACGGGGTAGTCCGGTCGAGTTCGTCCACTTCACGCTGTCGTGCTCGCAGTCCGACCATGCGCTGGCTGTGGCCCGCTCGTTGTGGGAGCGATGGGGGTACGGCACCGACCCGGTTGTCCATGTCGTGGAGTTTCAACCGGTCAAGGATGCACTGATCGAGCATGTTGACGTCAGGATGCGTCAGGTGGCGCTCAAGGTTCTCATGGCGCGTGCCGCATCTCGGATCGCCAAAGAACAGGGGATCCTCGCGCTCGTCACCGGCGACGCCTTGGGTCAGGTCTCGTCGCAAACAGTGCCACACCTCGTCGGCGTCTCCGAGGCGGCCGATGTCCCGTTGCTGCGACCGCTGCTCGGACTCCCGAAGGACGCCATCATCGACTACGCACGCCGCATCGGTACTGCCGAGATCTCGGCGCGGGCCCAAGAGGTCTGTGACCTCTCAGAGGGCAGACCGGTTGCCACGGGTGCCAGCCCCTACCAAGTGGGCCACTCGGTGCGCAATGTACCCGAGATGCTGATGGAGGACGCTCTGGCGACGCGCAAGACGTTCCAGATCAAGGACTGGTTCCCCGGCGCGATGTGAGCGCCTGGGCTGCGGCGAGCCACGCGAAATCGGTGTTGCCTCCGGAGATGATGACACCGACACGCTGATCGCGGAAGCGGTCGGGTTCAGTGCGCAGCGCGGCGAGGGGGGTGGCACCCGAGGGCTCCACCGCCAGCTTCATCCGCTGAAGGAGGAAGTACGCAGCCTCGAGGATCGCTGCCTCCGTGACTCGAACCACTTCTGTCCCGAGTGCATTCAGAATCGTGAATGGTCGCGCTCCGATGCCGGTGAGGAGACCGTCGGCCAGGGTCACTGGCGACTCGACCCCCGGCTGGCGGACCCCCGTCCGGAGCGAGCGGTAGGCGTCGTCGACCGCGAACGGTTCCGCACCAACGACTTGGATGGTTCGTTTCTGGCCGCTGCCGACGGTTGCAGCACCGGAGAGGAGGCCACCGCCTCCGATTGGTGCCACCACCAGATCGAGGTTCGGTACTTGCTCCACCAACTCGAGGGTCGCGGTGCCCTGACCGGCGATCACCGCAGGCTCGTCAAACGGATGGATGAGGGCGGCCCCCGTTCGGTCCACCACCGCAGCGGCCGTCGATTCGCGGTCCGCGTGTTCGCAGAGGAGCACTTCGGCACCGTACGACCGCACCGCATCGACCTTCAGCGCCGGCGCCGTCCGGGGCATAACGACCCACGCAGGAAGATCGCGGATCGAGGCTGCGTAGGCAATAGCCTGGCCGTGATTCCCGGACGAGTGGGTCACGACGCCTCGCGTGTCGTCCGGCAACTGCAAGACGGCGTTCGTTGCTCCGCGAGCCTTGAACGCTCCGACCTTTTGAAGGTTCTCGGCCTTGAAGAAGACCCGGGAGCCGAGTTCTCGGTCGAGCGTCGATGACGTGAAGATCGGGGTGCGGTGGACGTGCGGCTCAATCCGAACGGCGGCGGCTTCGACGTCGGTCAGGGTCACGGGAAGGGTCATCAGGTTGGCTCCTGGTTTCGGGGCACGGTCATGGAGACGAAGTAGGCGCCGAGTGCGCCGGCGGAGAAGACATGCCATAGCGCGTGGAACTGCAGGAGCGAGTCCGGGTCACACGTGGGGGCGGCTGAGCGACCAAGAACGTTGAACAGGAGGGATATCGCGAACAGGGCGAGTGCTGTGGAATACCAGCGGCCATCGATGCCGCCGATCCGATGCATGAGCACATCGGACAGCACGAGAGCCACAATCGCGAGCCCGGTCAACACGTTGGTCGATGAGGGGATGAGGAGCAGGAGCACGGAGACCGTCGCTCCAACGGCACCGAAGGAGAGCCATGCCGTCCTCCTACGGATCCCGTGCGACGATGCCGGGTCCATCAGGGCCACAAACCACAGGGTTGCCAGGAAGGTCACATCGTGAACGAAGCCCGCGCCGGCCGACTGCGGGCCGTGATAGAGGAAACTCCCGATCCCGGTTGCTGCCATCAGAACGCCGAAGGTGATCCGCAAGGTCCGTTCTGTCGAAGCGGTGCGCCGCGCCGCGACGATGAGGACGATCCCGACGAGCGTGTAGGCGAGGCTCGTCCAGGCTTCGACCGGTTGGAGCAGCCAGCCACTGCCGAGCGCTTCGCAATCGCCGGTTCCGAGAGGATGGGTCAACGCCAGAATCATGATGGCAGGCTACCGCGCGGTGCACGTGCGCCGGCACTCCGGCTCGGCCTGTGGAGAGATCCGTCAAGATACCACACAATGTGGCCGAAAACTTCTTGTTGACCGCGCAGAGTAGTCGTCATACACTGATCGTCCCAGTGCTGGGCTGCACTGGATATGAGGAGGCTGTTACATGGACTCGCTGGCAGAGTCAGTCGAACGACGATCGTTCGACGTAGGACGTCGCGGGTACAACCGTGCGCAGGTCGATGAGTTCCTCGCCGAGATGGCAGCATCGATCGCGATCCTCGAGGAGAACCTGCGCGACACCCTGATCCACAACCGCGAGTCCGAGCGGCGTCGCGTCGGGAACCGCGAGGCCGAGGATTCGGTCGAGACCGCATACGTCGCAGCCGCAGAAGCCAAGCAGAAGCTGCTCTCGGATGCTGAGGAACGCGCCGCGCTCGTGCTGCGCGACGCCGAGATCGAGTCGGCTCGTCTGCTGGCCGAACCGCGCGCAGCTGCGGAACAGGCCCGGCGAGACGCCGAAGGGCTCTTGCTCCAGGCGCAGGCCCGCCTCGACGCGGCACAGGAAGAAGCTGCGTCGATCCTTGCCGAGGTCGAGACCGCAAGGTCCGAGGCAACCCGCCTCTGCGAGATCGATCTCGCGACCGCCGCTGAAGAGGCCGAACGCCTGCGGAGCGAAGCGGTCGCCGAGGCAACTCGCATGGTTGATACTGCCCGCGACGAATCGGACGCGATCCTCACCGAGGCAACACGCCGAGCGTCCGAGGTCTACGAGGATGAGCGTCGGAGAGCGATCGAACGGTTCGCCCAGAGCCGCGATGAGTATGAAGATCTCGCACGTCGCCTCCGATCGCTCAAAGAAGCGACCGGCGACATGCTGACGAACGCGCTCCGTGACTACGAGGCCATTCGTGTCGTGCTCGACGAATCTTCGGTTGAGGTTGGCTGAACGTCGACCGATACATAGCTGAAGTGCGAGCAGTTATGGGCGCACTCGATAGCATTTCGAGAGATCATGGCGAACAAGACCTCAAAGCGACTTCAGCAACTCGACCGCAAGGCAGCGACCAAGTCGCAGCCGATGTCGTCGCGTTTCACCCCTCCCGGTGAGATCGATCAGGCAGCATCCTGGGCCGCATTCGTCGCCGGGATGGTTCTCCTGTTTCTGATGCTGACGTCACTCGCCGTGTTCGTTGGCACTCGCTCGATCGAGTCCGACCTGGAAGCACGCTCTGAACAGACACTCCGGGTCGCCGGATTTCTGGAGATCAATGCCGACGCGAACGGGTTCGCGATCGATCTGAAAGGCCAATACCGGGAAGGTCAGGACCTCGAGGCGGGCGTCCAAGCCGTCGCCGGCCTTGCGGGCGTCAGCGCTGTCGACGCGACGGGAGTCTGGGAGATCGAGGCGCTGGAGGCCGTTGATGTCGAGATCGTCGGAGCGCCCGTCACATTCACGTGGAGCGGAGACACCGTCACAGTGGTCGGCGCGATCTCAACGGAAGACCAATTGGTCTTCGTCGAGGAGTCGCTCGCCGGCGTGACGGTCGGCGAGGACGACAACATACGATTTGCAGCGGTCGATACCGGCGCCGTCGAAGTCGTCGAAGGCCTCGCGCCTGAGGACGAGTGGATCGGAACCAGCATCGCCCTGGTCGGTGCCCTGGCGTCCACGCTGAACGAGGGGGCAGTCACTGTCAATCCATCCGGTCAGGTAGTGACGACGTCCGGCAAGACCGAGACGCGTCAGGCGAAGCGCGATCTCGTGGTTGCCACGGACGATTTCGTGGTAGCGCTTGCCGCAGATGGCTTCGACTTCACCGACGGCGTACTTGGCCCCCCGAAGCCGCCTGCGCCGACGAAGGCGGAAGTCGAGGAACTCGACCGGACCCTTTCCGAGTTGATTGAGGGCAAGGTTGTCGAGTTCGAATTCGCGAGCGACCAACTCACCGAGGATGGCACAGACCTGCTCGACGAGTTGCTGGTCGCTCTGGTTGAGTTCCCTGCGGTCTCGGTGGAGATTGCGGGCCATGCGGATACCGACGGAAGTGCTGATCGGAACCTGGAACTCTCGCAACGGAGAGCCGATGCCGTTGTGACCTACTTCGTGAGCCGTGGGGAAAGCCCCGACCGATTCATCGCCGTCGGCTACGGTGACACGCGTCCGATCGCCGACAACTCGACCGAGGCGGGTCGGCAGAAGAACCGCCGCATCGAATTCATTGCGCTGGAGGGATAGTGCTGTACGTCGGGTCACAGATCGTCATCTGGATTGTCCTCGCTGTCGCCCTCGGTTTCGCCATCGGCTGGATGGTGAAAGGTCGCCGCGGGATGAAGGTCAAGCAGCGCAAGCGCTTCTGACTTCGCGCGAGTCGTCAGCAGCTTCCTCGCGCCGAACGGCTTCCGTGTTCGGATTCGGGCTGCTAGTTGCCTGAATTCGTCGCAGGCGATTCGTCGTGTGGGTCGGCCATCACCGGGTCCCGGACAAGCGCGGTCCCGAGGAGGAACGTCGCGATGCCGAGTACCAACAGCGAACCACCGACGTAGACCGGGACCACGCCGATCTGACCGGCGATCACGCCACCGAGTGCGGCTCCGACCGGCAAGCCGAGCCACGCCAGCGTGCGCGATGCCGCGATCACCCTGCCGAGCAGCTCCGGTGGCGTCAGACGCTGGCGCATGGTCGTGAGAGAGACGTTAATCCACGCCATACCGGCGAACGTGAGGCCGGCGGGGATCACGGCGATGAACGAACCGATCAGGGCGAGTGCGAGGAATCCGCCGCCCACCAGGAACAAGCCGACGACGTACATCGTGCCGAGCGGGACGCGTGTTGAGATCCGAGGAGCGAAGGCTGCGCCGATTGCGCCGATCGCGGCGTTGAGCGCGTAGAAGAGGCCGATGCTTGCGCCGACTTCGGTGAGGTCGCCGACTGCCGTGGCCGGCTGGTCGAGAACTTCGGTGACCACGAAGAGCACCAGGAGCGCTTCCAGCGGCTGGAAGACGAGATTGGTGAGGGTCCCGCCGAGCGTGGCCCACCGAAGGCGGGGGTCGCCGAGAAGAAACCGGAGGCCGTCGACGAGCGAGTCGCGAAAGGCCTCGCTCGACACCGCGGGCCGATCGTGAACGATGCGCAGCATGGTGAGGAACGCAGCCGATAGGAGGAACGTTGCGGCGTTGATGAGAAACGCGATCGCAAACCCCCCGCTGAAGGCGATCATGATGCCGCCGACGAGTGGTCCGATGCTGTAGGTCGCCATGCGCGCAACCGCAAGCTGGGAATTGGCGTCGATCAGCATGTCGTCGTCGATGACCGACGGCATGAGCGTCTGCAGCCCGGAGTCGAAGAACACCGACAGGGTCCCGATGACAAACGCTACGCCGAAAACGAGCCACCGGGTACCGGCTCCGTTGGCCGCAGCGAAGGCAAGACCGGCGAACACCCCCGCCCGGGCAAGGTCGACGGCAATCAAGGCCCCGCGGAGGTTCCTCCACCGGTCGAGAATCACTCCCGCGACCAGCCCGAAGATGAGCATCGGCAGGGTCTCGGCGGCCGCAGTCAACCCAAGATCGATGGGCTCGGCCGTGAGGGCGAGGATGAAATAGGGCAGCGAGAAGAACGCGATGTAGTCCCCGAAAAGGGACACTGCCTGTCCGCCGACCAAGGGGAGCATGTTGCGGCGAGCCCTGCGGCGGTCGGCTACCCCGAAGGGATCATCGAGGCGGTATTCGCCGTGCTCTTCCGAGTCCATGTTCGAGCGGCATGGTACCCGACTCAGGGGTGCGAGCGTGACCGTCGCGAATGCGATTAGCCTAAGGGGCCACCGACCAGCCTGAGGAACACAGATGGCGAAACTGCAGGATCTTCCGGCCATGATCACGGACTTCCGTGATCTCGCGAAGGAATATCTCCTTCAAGAGACCGTGGAACCAGCGAAGAAGCTCGGGCATTTTGCCGGGTTCTCGCTCGGCGCCGCCGCGCTGTGGGCGCTCGGAATCATGTTGCTCGGCGTTGCCGGCCTGCGCGGTCTCATGGCGATCCTGCCGGATGGGCCGTATTGGGAGGCGCTCGCCTACCTCATCATCGTTGTTGTAGCGATAGCGATCATCGCGGTCCTCGTGAAGGTCGGCCCGAGTTCCAAGACCGAACCTGCTGACGCCACGACGGGAGGTACACCGTGACCATCAGCCGCGACGATCTCGAGGCCAGCCTGCGGGATATCCAGGATGTGGTCGTCACCACCGAGGAGGAAGCCAAGGCGAGCGCGGGCCTGCTCATTGCCGGAGCGGCGGTAGTCGTCGTTGCGCTCGTGGCCTACGGGATCTGGCGCTCACGCCGCCGGCGCATCCATATTGAGGTCTACCAAACCTCATGATCAAGCCCGGGTACTTCGTCCGGCGGTGGTGGTACCGCAAGGTTCCGTGGGTGGCTCGCGCCGGCATGTCGAGCGCACGCGCAGCCCTGAGCACGAACGATCTGCCGAAACTCGGTATTTCGCTTGCCGCAATTGCCTACGGCGTCAACAAGAAGCGCAATCAGCCGAAACTCATCTACTCGACCTCGATTGACACCGATCAGAGCTTCAAGATCAAAGTGCTGCGTGGCCGACGCCCCATTGCCGAAGCCCGCGTGGATCGGTAGGCGGCCAGGATGCGCAATCAGAAGACGTGGGTGAAGGTGGTCATCTGGCTGGTGGTGTTGACGATGGTCCTCTCGATGGTCGTCGCCGGTATCTCGGCGATCGGGTGAGCGACGCCACCGGAGCGCCGTTCGAAGCCGGCGATGCCTGTCTGCTGTACGACGCGAAGGGCCGCCGCTACCTCATCGACTTGATTCCCGGCCGCGACTTCCACTCCCATCGTGGCGCACTGCCACACGACACGATCATCGGTGCGCCCGAGGGTGCCTCGCTCAAGACGACGAGCGGCACGTTCCTCACCGTCCTGCGGCCCCGCCTCGCCGACTACGTGCTGAAGATGTCTCGGGGCGCGACCGTTCTGTATCCGAAGGATGCCGCCGCGTTGATCGTCTGGGCCGACATCGGACCCGGCATGACGGTGCTCGAAGCCGGCACCGGGTCGGGCGGTCTCGCCATGATGCTCACCAGAGCAGTCGGGCCGACGGGGAAGGTCGTGAGCATCGAGCGTCGATCCGATCACGCGACGCTCGCGAAGAAGCGAATCGCAGGATTCTTCGGCTCCGTCCCCGAGTGGCTCGACCTGCGGGTGGGGGAGGTCGCGGATGCCGTTGAGGAGGTCGCTCCCGATCGCATCATCCTCGACGTGCCCGATCCATGGGAGACCGTGGGAGCGGCGGCCGACCACCTGCGTGGCGGCGGTGTGTTCGCATGCTACGTCCCGAACGTGCCGCAGGTTGAGCGGGTGCGGGCGGCAATCGACGAGCGCGGTTGCTTCCTCGAGGTCACGTCGTTCGAGGTGATGGTGCGTGATTGGTCCGTCAACGGCCGCTCGGTCCGGCCATCGCATCGGATGGTCGGCCACACCGGGTTCCTGACCGTGGCCAGGAAGGTGCTTCCAAGGGAAGCGGCGCCCGTCGAGACAGAAGCGGGCTAGCACGGGAGAGGCCGCACCCGGAAGTGCGGCCTCTCCCGTTCGAGTTGCTGACGGCGGTCTACGGCTCGATGAAGATGCACTCTCCCGGGCACTCTTCGGCCGATTCGACCACGGCGTCCATCTGGTCGTCCGGGAAGTTCGCGAGACCTTCGGCCCCCTGACTGTTCCCTTCGGATTCAGCGAAGATCTTCTCGCCCTCGCGGACGTACGCAAGTCCGTCGTCGAGGAGCACGAAGACATCGGGTGCGATTTCTTCGCAGATTCCATCTCCGGTGCAGAGATCTTGGTCGATCCAGACCTTCATGGTTGTGTCCTTTCGCAGTGTGACGGGAGAAACATAGTCCTCCGCGTGCGGAAGAACGAGTCCATCCGGACTTCTTCGGCGGAGTTCACGGAAAGCGAGTGTCACCGCATCGAGCCGTCGGGCCTACACTCGGAAAGCGAACCCACACCCGACCGACGAATCGATCCGAGAGGACCCGGCCGTGAGCGACCGCGACGACCCGAGACTCCAACAACAGATCAGGCTGCTCGAGGAGGAGATCGAGGTCCTCCGTCGCCGGTTGCAGGAGGCCCCCCGCCGCGTTCGTCTGCTCGAGGAACGCCTCGTGGAAGCTCGTGGGCGACTCGCGCAGGCTGGTGGTCAGAACGAGAAACTCGCCTCTGCCCTCGAGGAGACGCGGGAGCAACTTGCGCTCCTCCGCAACGAAGTCGAGAACTTGACCGCCCCGCCCAATCCGTTCGGAACCGTTCTTCGTCGCAATGAGGATGGCACGGTCGACGTCAACGTCGCTGGTCGGAAGCTCCGAGTGAACGTCGACCCGACCGTCGAGGTGAAGGCGTTGCGCATCGGTCAGGAAGTGGTTCTCAACGAGGCGTACAACGTCATCGACACGCGGGCATACGATCCGGTCGGCGAGGTGGTGACCGTCAAGGAAGTGATCGCAGACGATCGCGCCATCGTCCTCGGACACGGCGACGAGGAACGCGTGGTCGGGCGGTCGGAGGCCGTCGACGAGGAGTTCCTGCGCGCCGGCGACCACGTCCGGATGGACCCGACGGCGGGTCTGATCCTCGAGAAGCTGATCCGGCCGGAGGTCGGAGAGTTGGTCCTCGAAGTCGTCCCCGACGTCACCTACGACCAGATCGGAGGTCTCGGCGACCAGATCGAGGTGATCCGCGACGCGATCGAACTGCCGTACGTCCACAAGGATCGCTTCGAGGAGTATGAGCTTTCGCCGCCGAAAGGCGTGCTGCTCTACGGCCCTCCAGGCTGCGGCAAGACACTGATCGCAAAGGCGGTCGCGAACAGCCTCGCAAAGGCCGTCGCCGAGAAGGAGGGGAGTGACGACACCCGGTCCTACTTCCTGAACATCAAGGGACCTGAGCTGCTCAACAAGTACGTCGGTGAGACCGAACGGCAGATTCGGCTGATCTTCGAGCGGGCGAAGGAGAAGTCGGACCAAGGCGTCCCGGTGATCGTGTTCTTCGACGAGATGGACTCCCTGTTCCGAACGCGCGGCACCGGCGTGTCGTCGGATGTCGAGTCGACGATCGTCCCCCAGCTGCTGTCGGAACTCGACGGCGTCGAGGCGCTCAAGAACGTGATCGTGATCGGTGCATCGAATCGAGAGGACCTCATCGACCCGGCGATTCTGCGGCCCGGCCGGCTCGATGTGAAGATCAAGATCGAACGTCCCGACCGTGCGGCAGCTGCCCAGATCTTCCGTATCTACCTCACGGATCGGCTTCCGTTCGACGTTGATGAACTCGCCGCTCATGACGGCGATGTGGACGCGCTTGTGTCCGAGATGGTTGACGTCGTCGTCGCGCGGATGTACAGCGAGGACGTCGAGAATCGATTCCTCGAAGTCACGTACGCCAACGGAGATCGCGAGGTGCTGTACTTCCGGGACTTCGCGTCGGGTGCGATGATCGAGAACATCGTTAGACGGGCCAAGAAGGAAGCGATCAAGCGCGATATCGCGGACGGCCTGAACGGTCTTCGCACGTCCGATCTCGTTTCGGCCATCACGCAAGAATTCCGCGAGCAGGAAGACCTGCCGAACACCACCAATCCGGATGATTGGGCGAAGATCTCCGGCAAGAAGGGCGAACGGATCGTCTACGTGCGGACGCTCATCGAAGGTGACCGAGAGAACCGAGCGGTGGAAGCAGTCACGCCCGGCCAGTACCTCTGAGGCTCGATGGCGCTCCCCAAGGTGATCGGCACCGAGACCGAGTTCGGAATCACGGTTCTCAATCAGGCGGGCTTCAACCCGGTAACGGCGTCTTCCGCGATCGTCGCCTCGTATCCGGGGAACGGGTCGCGAATCCAGTGGTCGTTTGACGAAGAGAGTCCGGGACGAGATCTGCGCGGCACCGAAGCGTTCCGACCCGCCGTGGTGGATCCCGACGCAGGACTCGTCAATACCGTCCTCACGAACGGCGCCCGCCTCTACGTCGATCACGCCCATCCCGAGTACTCCTCGCCCGAGTGCGCCGATCCCTGGTCGGCGGCCCTGTACGACAAGGCGGGGGAGACCGTGATGGTCGACGCGGTCGAGGCGGTGCAGCGGCTCCTGGGGTCGGACGAGCGCATGGTCGTTCACAAGAACAATACGGACGGCAAGGGGAACTCCTACGGGGCGCACGAGAACTACCTCATCGCGCGGATGATCCCGTTCGGCAACATCGTGCAGCAACTCACCGCGTTCTTCGTATCCAGGCAGATCTTCACCGGGTCCGGGAAGGTCGGGAGCGAGAACGGCCGACCATCAGCGGACTTCCAGATCACACAGCGAGCGGACTTCTTCGAGGAGGAGGTGGGACTCGAGACGACCCTCAAACGGCCGATCATCAACACCCGCGACGAACCCCACGCCGACGCCTCGCGATATCGCAGGCTGCATGTCATCATCGGCGATGCCAATCGGAGCGAGCTGCAGACCTTCCTCAAAGTCGGTACGACGGCGCTCGTGCTTGACGCCATCGAGGACGGGGCGCTCCACGATCCCGTCACAATGATCGATCCTGTCGGTGCGGTCTGGGCGGTGAGCCATGACCCGGCTCTTGTACGCACGTACCCGACCGGCGCCGGAACCCGCATGACCGCGCTCGACATCCAGTGGTGGTACTTCGAGCGTGTCGCCGCGTACGCCAGAGCGAGGGGGATTGGCCCGGTCTGGGAGAGGGTCCTTGAGGAGTGGGAACGGGTCCTTGCCGACCTCGAACGTGACCCGATGAGCACCTCGGACCGACTCGACTGGACGGCGAAGCTGCGCATTTTCGAGGCCTATCGTCACCGTGATGGTCTTGCCTGGGACGCTCCGAAACTCCGCCTCCTCGACCTGCAGTATCACGATGTGGATCCCCGCCGAAGCCTGTATCAGCGCCTCGTCGACCGCGGCGCCATGAAGCGGATCTTCAGCGATGCAGAGGTCGACGCGGCCGTCACTGATCCACCGGAGGATACCCGGGCGTTTTTCCGTGGCTCGTGCGTCCGGCGGTACCCGGACGGACTGGTGGCTGCAAACTGGGATTCGCTGGTATTCGACGTTGGGGAAGAAACACTGAAACGGGTTCCTATGATGGAACCGCTCAAAGGCACCATGCGGCACGTGGGCGATCTGCTCGACGCCGCGCCGGACGCGGCAGCGATGGTCCTTGCCCTGGGAGGGAATGATGGCTGAACAAGAACGCAGAAAGCGCACATCTGATCGGCAGGGCACCACCTCCGGCCAGGAGGACGTAGCCTCGGTTGAGAATTCTGAAGAAATCGCCGAGCGCATCGACGATCTGCTCGAAGAGATCGACTCGGTCCTCGAGGAGAACGCCGAGGAGTTCGTGAAGAACTACGTCCAGAAGGGCGGCCAGTGAAAGCGCAGCTGCCGATGTCGCCGGACGCCGACGGCATCGTTCCCGCGGCGAGCTTCGCAGCGCTCTTGGATCAGCACGATCTGACCCCCGCTTGGATCATGCCAGCCGGTGCGATCGAAGCTCCGGAGGCCACCACGATTCTCGCTCTGCGCTGGGCAGACGGGATCCTCATGGCCGGCGACCGGCGAGCGACCGCAGGCAACGTCATCGCCCACCGGCGCGTGAAGAAGGTCTACCCCGCCGACGATCGGTCCGCGGTTGCGATCTCCGGCACCGCGGGGATGGCGATCGAGTTGACGAAGCTCTTCCAGACCGAGATCGAGCACTATGAGAAGATCGAAGGGGCCCGGCTGAGCCTTGATGGCAAGGCGAACTATCTCGCTCGGATGGTGCGCGGCAATCTCGCTCTCGCGTTCCAAGGCCTGATCGTCGTGCCGCTGTTCTGCGGCTACGACGACCAGGCGCAGACCGGCAAGCTCTACAGCTACGACGTCGTCGGCGGCCGGTATGACGAGCAGGACTACGCCACCACCGGCTCCGGCGGCAACGAAGCCCGGGCGTTCCTGAAGGGAGCCTGGAGCGACGGGATGTCGCAGACGGAAGCGATCCGCGTCGCCCTCGAGGCGCTCATCGCAGCCGCTGAAGAGGATTCGGCCACCGGTGGACCGGATCCGAAGCGGGGGATTTATCCCAATGTGGTGACCGTCACCGGCGTGGGCTTCCGGGAGATCCCGGATGATGAGCTGGCGCCGATTGCCGAGGCAGCGCTGGAGGGACGACCATGACCGCTCAGTTCTACGTCCCGCCTGAACAGCTGATCAAGGACCGGGCCGAGTTCGCCAGAAAGGGCATCCAACGGGGACGGCCCATCGTCGTCATCGAATACGAGTCGGGCATCCTGCTCATCGGCGAGAACCCGAGCCGATCGCTCCACAAGATTGGCGAGATCTACGACCGGGTCGCCTTCGCAGGCGTCGGGCGTTTCAATGAATTTGAGACACTGCGGGTCGCCGGAATTCGCTACGCCGACGTCAAGGGTTACACCTATGCCCGGGCCGACGTCACCGGGAAGGGTCTGGCCAACGCCTACTCGCAGGCGGTGGGGCAGATCTTCACGCACGAGGTGAAGCCGTACGAGGTCGAAGTCTTGGTCGCCGAACTCGGGGATGATGAGAACCATCTCTACCACGTGCGATTCGACGGCACGTTGCGCGACCAGCACGGCTTCGCCATCATCGGCGGCGAGGAGGATCGCCTCCTCGAACCGATCGCAACCGGCCACCGGGCTGACATGAGTCTCGACGAGGCGATCGCGCTTACCACTTCGGCGATCAGCGACACGGGTGATCCATCAGTGCCGGAAGCCGGATGGGAGGCTGCCGTTCTGGACCGGACGCTCGGCCGCCGCAAGTTCCGCAGGCTCAGCCCTGACGAACTCCCGGATCCCGGCTAGGCCGGAGGTCCGAGGCCCGACGATGTGAGGATTGCGCGGGCATCGTCGAGTCGGTCATGAGCGACCCACACCTCGACCTCGGCGAGGCCGCCGATCCCCACCGGGTACGGTCCGAACGCCTCGCCGTGCATCCGGACTGCGATTCCTTCCGAACGCAGGAGGGCGGCGAGCAGGTTCGCGTGCGCTTGGTCGCCGACGATCGCGAGCGGTTCGTAGTGGGTCCTGTCCGGCTGTCTGTCCTCTTTGCTCATGACTCGATTCTGCCATCGTTCACGAGGTGTGTAGGCAGTTCCACCAGCACGGTACGCTGTTCGGGTGGACCGACGGATCTACGGAATCGAGAACGAGTACGGGGTCACCTGCACGCTGCGCGGGCAGCGGCGCCTTTCACCCGACGAGGTGGCGCGCTACCTCTTCCGCCGGGTCGTGTCGTGGGGGCGTTCGTCAAACGTCTTCCTCGAGAATGGCTCTCGGCTCTATCTCGACGTCGGGAGCCATCCCGAGTACGCAACACCCGAGTGCGACTCGCTCACGGATCTCATCGCGCATGACAAGGCGGGAGAGCGCATCCTCGAAGGACTGGTCGAGTCCGCTCAGGATCGGCTGGCCGAAGAGGGAATCCGCGGCGATATCTACCTCTTCAAGAACAACACCGATTCGGCCGGGAACTCCTACGGTTGCCACGAGAACTACCTGGTGGGCAGGCAGGATGACTTCCAGCGCACGATCGACACACTGATCCCGTTCTTCGTCAGCCGCCAGATCTACGCCGGTGCCGGGAAGGTCTTGCAGACACCACGCGGAACCGTCTACTCGACGTCGCAGCGCGCCGAACACATCTGGGAGGGAAGTTCGTCCGCCACAACCCGCAGTCGACCCATCATCAACACCCGCGACGAACCACACGCCGACGCCGAGCACTACCGCCGACTCCACGTGATCGCCGGCGACTCCAACATGTCCGAGTACGTCACCTACGCCAAGGTGGGCACAACGGCGGCCGTCCTGCAGATGCTCGAGGACGACGTGGTCTTCCGGGACATGACGTTGGAGAATCCGATACGCGCCATCCGCGAGATCGCCCACGACACGTCGTGCCGCCGCACGGTCCGCCTCGCAAACGGGCGGGAACTGTCGGCCCTCGACATGCAATGGGAGTACCTCGAGCGGACGATGCGGTACGCACGCACCAAGGGCTTCCCTCCCGAGGTCGACCGCGCCGTCGGCATGTGGGAGCACCTACTCACGGGACTCGAGAAGGATCCGATGACGCTGTCTCGCGAGGTCGACTGGGTCGCCAAGCTGCACCTGCTCGAACGCTACGGGGCCAAACACAACCTCTCGATGTCGTCACCGAAGATGTCGCTCGTGGACTTGGCCTACCACGACGTGAACCGAGAGCGCGGCCTCTACTACATCCTCGAACGGCGCGGTCTCGTCGATCGGGTCGTGACCGACGATCGGATTTCGAGCGCGATGACGACCCCACCGGTGACGACCCGGGCACGGTTGCGGGGCGACTTCATCAAAGCTGCAAAGGCCAGGAACCGCGATTTCACGGTCGATTGGGTGCATCTGAAGCTCAATGATCAGGCGCAGCGAACCATTCTGTGCAAGGACCCATTCCGAGCGGTCGACGAAAGGGTCGAGAAACTGATCGCCTCGCTGTAGCGTCGCGCTGATGCAGAAGGTCATCGAGCGCATTCTCAACCTCCTCGCCTTCCTCCTGACCGTCGACCGACCAGTGACGGCGGACGAGATCAGGTATACCGTTGCCGGATACGATCCAGCGAGCGACGCCGCGTTCCACCGCACATTCGAGCGCGACAAAGACCTGCTTCGGCGCCTCGGGATTCCGATCGAACGGGAGGCCACCGACGTGTTCGAGGTCGAATTCGGCTACGTGGTCCACGACGATCGCTATGCCCTCGAAGACCCCGGGCTCACCGATGAGGAACGCACCGCGCTCGCGCTCGCCGTCCAAGCCGTGGGATTCGGCGGGCGTCCGTCCGGCCAGGAGGCGCTCATGAAGCTCGGAGGGGCCGTTGGAAGCCTGGATGGTACCGAACTCGGTGCCGACCTTGGGGAGCAGGCAGAGACCGTTGCGACGGCATTTGGAGCGATCTCAGAGCGGCGCGTGCTGACCTTTGACTATCGAGACCGATCCCGCCGGGTCCGGCCCTACGGCCTTGTTCACCGCCGCGGGCATTGGTATCTGGTGGCCTCCGACGTCGGCAGCGAGGACACCAAGGTCTACCGACTTGATCGGGCGGATACGCTCGTCCTGGGTGACCGGGCGGACGCGTTTGTTCCGCCGGTCGGGTTCGATCCAGCGGAAGCCGTGCTGCATCATCCGTGGGACGCCGGAGCCGACGCCACGATTGCGCGGGTGGAGTTCGACGAGGAGGTGGCGTGGATCGCCGAACGCGAGTTGGGTCCGAGCGCCGTCATCGAACGGAGGACCGATGGCTCGATCGGCGCCAGCGTCGAGGTCGCTGCCCCGTCCGCGTTCCTGGGGTGGCTCATCGGCTTCGAGGATCAGGCGGAGATCGTCGAACCGGCAGAGTTGCGTGAGCGCTACGTCGCTCTGGTAGGCCAGCAATGACGAACTCACCCAAGACCGCCGGTCGCATCAACCGCCTGCTGGCCATGTTGCCGTGGGTCATTGCGAACCCTGGTGTATCGGTTGACGAGGTCTGTGACCGGTTCGGCTACAACCGGGCGGATCTGATCAAGGATCTGAACACGGTGTTCGTCTGCGGCCTTCCGGGCTACGGGCCCGGAGACCTCATGGACGCGTCCATCGACGATGACGAGGTCGTCGTCGAGATGGCCGAGTACTTCTCTCGACCGCTGCGCCTCACCGCTCCGGAAGCGCTTGGGATTCTGGCATCCGGAAAGGCTGTTCAGTCGTCCGGTTCCGGCGGTGCCGCACTCGATCGCGCGATCGAGAAACTCGAACGAACGCTGCTGCCGGGCGGCGCCGAAGCCGTCGTCGTGGACCTTCCCGAACCGACTCTGGTTCGGGAGTTCCGTTTGGCCGCGAGCGACGGCTCAGTGATGCGCATCGACCACACGTCAATTTCGTCCGGGGAGCGCAAGAACCGCGACATCGAGCCGTGGTCGGTGTTTACGACCCTCGGCAACTGGTACGTCTCCGGTCATTGCCGGAGCGCCGGAGCGGAGCGTGTCTTCCGCATCGATCGGATCCGATCTGCTGAAGCCACCGGCGAACGATTCGAACCGAAACCGGCGCTCCAGCAACCGGAGATCCGCTACACGCCGAACGACGATGATGCCCACGCCGTTATTCGACTGGGTGACGGCGCCCGATGGGTCGCCGACTACTACCCGGTCGACGTGCTCGAGACCGGAGCAGACGGAATGGTGATCCGGATGAGCGTGGGTGACCCCGCTGTTGCCGCTCGTCTGCTGATCCGTCTCGGGGACGGTGCTGAGTTGCTCGAGGGTGACGACGTTGCCGCCGCAATCAGGGATCTGCGCGGACGCATCCTGGCGCGCTATGCCGCCAGCGCACGGAATGACTACACGGAAATAGTCATTTAGGACACGGCTCGGATGCCGATGAGTTATGCGACGCTGGCAATGGAGCAAGACAGCATGACCACCATCCGAACCACCTGCACAAGCTGCGGAGACGTAGAACTCACGATCGACGATGTCGGTCTTGAAATGGCCGCCGGATCGGATGAAGGCCGCTATCGGTTCGATTGCCCATTCTGCGGAACCACGCAGCGACGGCCCGCCAGCCGTCGCGTGGTGAGCGTTCTTCTCGCCACGGGGGTCGGGTACGACATCGTCGCAACGGCAAGCCCGATCACCGAAGAGGAGATCGAAGCCTTCTCGCAGGCGCTTGGCGGGCAAGAGTGGTTCTGGGAACTCGCATCATCAGATTCGTGACCGGGCGGGCATGAGCTGAGGGGTCATCGGTGCCTCCGGGGTTGAACCCGGGGGCACCACACGTTTTGGGGCCGGTCGCTCGCAACTCCCGAGATCCGTCCCAGCCTCTACCATCCGCTCATGGGCAGATCCTCATCAGCCGCACCAGTGCCGATCTCTCTCGTCGTTGACGCTTCGCACCTTCGCTGCGATCGGATCGTGCTCGTATGAACAATCGACTCGGGGACGCCGTCGCGGCGTTTCTTCGTGGCACTGGATTCGAACCGGACCCCTTCCAGATCGAGGCCATCGCAGCGATCGAACGAGGCGCCTCAGTTGTGGTGGCGGCACCGACAGGTTCCGGCAAGACCCTGATCGCCGAAGCGGCTATCGAAATAGCCCTCGCCGCCGGCAAGCGGGCCTTCTACACAACCCCGATCAAGGCCCTTTCGAACCAGAAGCATCGCGACCTCACCGAGCGGTACGGCGAGGATGGGACCGGTCTCCTCACCGGTGACAACAGCGTGAATGGTGAGGCTCCCGTTGTGGTGATGACGACCGAGGTCCTTCGGAACATGATCTACGGGGATTCCGATGCGCTCGATGGGCTCGGTGTGGTGATCCTTGACGAGGTGCACTACCTGCAAGACCGATACCGGGGATCGGTGTGGGAGGAGACGATCATCCACCTCCCGGCAGAAATCCAACTCGTCAATCTGTCCGCAACGGTCGCGAACGGCGAGGAGTTCGCCGGTTGGATCAGCGCACGCAGGGGAGTGACCGAACTCATCGTCGAGCAGAAGCGCCCTGTGCCGTTGGAGTCGATGTATCTGATCCGCGACCGCTACCACGACAACGCAATCGAGTGGTTCCCGGTCTTCGCCAAGGATGGCATCCGGCCCAATCCGCGCGTCGTGACGCTGTTGCGAAAGGGACGGGGTCGAGCCAAGCGATTCTCGACCCCGCGTCGCCTCGAGGTGGCGGAGACGCTCCTTGCCGCGGCGAAACTCCCAGCGATCTACTTCATCTTCTCCCGTGTCGGCTGCGATCAGGCGGCACGTACGGTCTCCGCAGCGGGACTCCGCCTGACGTCGGCTGCAGAGCGCGAAACGATCCGGTCGTTCGCATCCGAAGCCACGGCACATCTCGATCCAACGGATCTCGCCGTGCTCGGCTACGAGTCCTGGCTTGCGATGCTCGAGAGCGGCGTCGCTGCCCACCATGCCGGGATGGTGCCCGCCTTCAAGGAGACCGTTGAACAGCTGTTCTCGTCCGGCTACGTCAAGCTGGTATTCGCCACCGAGACGCTCGCTCTGGGCATCAACATGCCGGCGAAGGCCGTGGTTCTCGAGTCGTTCAGCAAGTTCAACGGCGAGTCCCACGAGATTCTGCGTGCCGGTGACTACACCCAGTTGACGGGTCGGGCCGGTCGGCGGGGGATCGATGAACACGGCACCGCCGTGATCCTCTACAGCTCGTACGTCCCGTTCAAGCAGGTTGCCGACGTTGCCGCGCTCGGGAGCCACCCGTTGGTGTCGTCGTTCGAGCCCTCGTACAACATGGCGGTGAACCTGGTCGCCAACTATCCCAAGCCACGGGCTGAGGAGCTTCTGCGAGCGTCATTTGCCCAATTCCGTGCGCAGGAGCGGGCACGCAAGCTTGATGAACGAATCGCCGAACGGACAGCAGAGGTCGAACGCTACCTGGCGGCGGCGCAATGCGAGCGGGGGGACATCGAAGCCTATGCGGCCGCCCCCGCCGGGTCCGATCAGGGCTCCGACGCGACCCGTGCCTTTCTGGACGGACTCGATTCGGGCGATGTTGTCGACCTGGGAGCGGGGGAGCGGTGGGTCATCCTCGCTCGCAGCTACGGAGCGAAGCCCCGGTATCACCTCGTGTCCGAGCACGGCGAGGAGCGAAAGGTGCAACTCGTGGGCTTCGGCTCCGTGCCCAGCCACCTCGGGCGCCTCGACCTGCCTCAGCCCATCCAGAGTCACGATCCCGCCTACGTCGCTGCAGCGGCGGTGTCCCTCGCGTCCTGGTCGGCCGAGCCAGCGTCGGGCGGAGACGTCGTGGCGCCAACCGACATGACAATTGCCGGTTGTCCGAAGCTCGACGAGCATCTCGGTTGGCTCGCTCGCTCCCGCCGATCCGAGAAGGACGTTCGTCGCCTCCAGCGCCGCCGGAAGCGGAGCGGCGACGACATCGTCGAGCGCTTCGAAGCCCGGATGCGCGTGTTGCGCGAACTCGGTTACGTCGACCGGTGGTCGCTCTCGAGCAAGGGAGAGCGTCTCCGCAGGGTGTACAACGAACTCGATCTCCTCTTGACGGAAGTCGCAACGGCCGGGGTCTTCGATGGTCTTACGGCGGCTGAGTTCGCCGCTGTGGCTTCGACCTTCACCTTCGAGCCGCGGCGGGCGGATCCCGAAGAGGTGATGCTGGTGGGCGTAGTGGCCGATCGGTTCGGCCAGGTCGAGGCAGCTTGGCGAACGGTCTCCGCCGTCGAAGACCGCTATCGCGTGCCGACCGCGCGAGTCCCGGAGTCTGGGTTTGCCCCGCTTGCGTACGGATGGGTCGCAGGAGCCGATCTGGAGGAACTCTTCGGCGAAGACGATTTCGCCGCCGGTGACTTCGTGAGGAACTGTCGGCAGTTGCTCGATCTCATGCGGCAGATCCGTGACGCGTTCCCTACTCTCGCACCGGTCGCCGGCTCCGCCATCTCCGCGACGGACCGGGGGATCGTCGCCGTCGGAGGTCGCTCATGAACGGTTGGTGGGTTGTCGTGAATCCGTCCGCCGGTCGTGGGCGAGACCTCACCCGACAGGTCGAGGCAGCGCTGCGGAAACGGGGCATCTCGTTTGAGATCCGGACGTCGGCTTCCGCCGACACGATCGCGGGCCTCATCAGCGAGGGGCGGGCCGAGGGCTACCGGCAGTTCGGAGCCGTCGGTGGGGACGGCACCGCGAATCTCGTCCTGAACGGATTGCTTGCCGAACCATGGACCGAGCCGCCAACCCTTGGCATCCTGCCCGCAGGATCCGGCAGCGACTTCGTCCGCACGTTCGCGATACCCAACAATCTCGATGGGGGAGCGGACCACTTTGTAGACGGAGAGCAGTATCCGGTCGACGTAGGGCTGCTGGAGGGCTCCTTCGGTGAGCGCTACTTCCTGAACGCCGCGAATGCCGGACTCGCCGCTCGGACTGTTGTCGATGCGGGACACCTGCCAGATTGGTTGGGATCCCGGCGGTACCTTGCGGGCTTCTGGACGGCGCTCGCGAGGACCAAGCCCGCCCCGGTGGAGGTCGACAGCGACGGGCGGACCATATCGGCCGCTGCCTGGAACGTCGTCGTCGCGAACGGCCAGTTCTTTGGTGGGGGGATGAACGTCGCCCCGCGGGCCGCAACCATGGACGGCCTGTTCGACGTGCAGGTGTTCTCCGGCCCACGCAGGCATGCCCCGGTCGTGATCCGACGGGTCGTGCGCGGGACTCACCTCACCCATCCCGCCGTCCGACGAACGACCGGCGGACGTGTCAGGGCCAACATCCCCGAGCGCTGGATGGTCGAAGCCGACGGCGAGATCTTCGGCACCGGATCGTTCACGGCGTCGGTGCTTCAGGGGATGCTGAACTTCAAGATCTAGGTTGGCCGCAGTCGCCAGTCGCCAGTCGAAGACTTGGCCAGGTCTCATCGCGATGCATGCTCCCAGAGTCCTCTCCACTGCGCTCCGGTGTGGCGGCCGGTGCTCGCGCCTCTCCCACGGCGTGGGAGAGGCGAAGACGGGTCTACGCGACTCTCCCGTGTGGCCGGGTGGGGTGGTGCGTGGATTCTTGGGTTGAGGAGTCGTCTTCGTTGGGGTGGGGATTTGGGGTCGATGCGGTGGCCGTGGCCGTGGATCACGACGTGGTGGTGGAACCAGCACAGGGTGGTGAGGTTGTCGGGGTCGGTCCGGCCGTTGTGGGACCACGGAATCATGTGGTGGATCTGCAGGCGGTATCGGCTGGTGCAGCCGGAGATGGTGCATCGTGTGGCGTCGCGGTGCAGGATGAAGCGTCGGAGGCGGGGTGGGATGACCCGGGTGCGGCGTCCGAGGGCGAGGGGTTGCCCGTCTGTGGTGCGTGCGGTGACTTCAACGATGCCGCTACAGAGGATTGCTTCGACGGCGTTCGCTCCGACCCGCGGTCCGGCTTCGAATGTGATACCGGTGGTTGCGTTGGTTGCTGCGGCTTCGGTGGCGTCGACGAACACCGTCAGCACCGGTGATGAGGCGTCAACGGTGGCGCCGTCACCACCACTGACGGCGTCGTGGCTGATCGACCACAACGCGTCGGCGTTGCGCGTCGTGCGTGACGGTGTGACACTCGACCCGTAGGGGAAGCTGTCGCCCCGGGTCTCGAGAGCTTCGACGACGGTGCGGCCCGCGAAGCCGGGCAACTGTCCGGATAGACGCCATGCTGATTCGTCGAGGTTCGGTTGGATCGACACGTAGCGTTGTTCGAACGATCGGATCTCGTCGAGACGTGTCATCCTGCGCCGTTTCGCCGTCAGGGCCCGGATCCCGTCGATGTCATACCCGGCCGCCTCGCTCGAACAGGTCGAGGGCGTTGTCGCGGCCCGCGAGACGCGACACCGCGACGGCGCGGTCGAAACCGATCACACCAGTTGTCACCGCTTCGTCGATGTCGGGGAGGTCTTGGAGGCGCCGGGCGGTGGATGACGAGGACGCGTGCGGTCTCGGAGGCGACGTCCATCCGGCCGGCCGCCCATTCTTGGAGGGACCGATGCCCGTCACGTGTTGCGACCTGACGCCGGTCCAACTCACGCAAGACCGTCATCTGCCGGCCACGGGCCCGGGCGATCACAGCCTCATCATCGAGCAGCTTCTGCTCGAGGGCCACGGTGGTGGAACTCTTCGTATCCATACCGACAACCTATCGACCATGTGTGACAGAAACCGACGCCAGGCACCAAGAATCCCAAGGAATCCTGCGGATTCTTTGGCCGCCAAGCCAGGAGAGCGAAAGACCCCCTCCGCCACCCGCCCGCAGGGCAGGCACCACCTCCCCCCGAAGGAGAGGAATCGGACCGAAGGGGAGGAATACCTGGAGCGGAAGAACACTCCGACGAGTGGGCGCAACGCCGATTTCAGCGTCTCGGTTCGGAATGGCCGCTGCTTCAACCGGGGAGGGTTCGCAGACATAGGACGAATGACGACTCCACTCTTGTGCGTAGTCCATCGGCGGCGCGTTGTGCGAGAGTACGTCGCCGTCTGCTTCGGTGGTGATCTGTCCGGGCCGCAGAAGGTCGTGCCGTCCGGGGGCTTCCTCGTCTCGCGCTGAACATGCGGGTTGGAGGTGCGGCCCCCATCGCGCGTCCAGAATCCCCAACGGATTGACGAACGCGGAATGGGGGTCGGTGCGTTCGCCTGCGACGGCGGAGGCCACGACCGGGACCGACATGGGAATCTGTCGCCGGAAGGCGGATGGGTGTGTATGCTCCCCGGCCGCAGGAGGTTGTACCCATGGCCACCGAAGAAATCGTCGATGACGACGCAGTCGAAGAGATACCGGATCCCGATGACGAGATCCTGGATGACGATCTGGTCGACGACCCGCTCGAGGTTGTCGAGGTGGATGACGACGTCGATGCGATCGATTCAGACGACTCGGACAGCGACGACGAGGACGAAGACGGGGACGAGGCGTTCGACGAACTCGAAGCCGAAGAGCTCGAGATGCTGACGGAAGACGAGACGACCGAGACGCTGGTCGTCGACGAGGCCGCCGAAATGCGTGCCATACGACGTGCCGAGTTGGCGATGGACCAGCAGGGTGTCGTCGAGGCGACCGAGGGTGAATTCGTCTGCTCCAGTTGCTTCCTCGTCCTCAAGAGCGTCCAACTCGCAAACCCCCGCAAGAAGATCTGCAGGGATTGCGCGAGCTGAGCCGGTGTTGTGGCAGTTTGCGCGGTTCCCGTCGCGAACGGCATCAAGGCGCGTCCCAATTCTTCCGATGGTTCCTTCATGGAACGGCAATCGATACTTGACCCGCTCTGTCGTCCGGCGGCCACGACCCGGCCGGCGGACGTCATGGTCGTCATACCGACCTACAACGAGGCGGAGAACATCGAAGCTATTGTGGCTGCCGTTCGCTCCCAGGGCTTCCGCGTTCTCATTGTGGATGATGGATCCCCCGACGGAACCGGCACGATCGCAGATCGCCTCGCTTCGGATGATGACGGTGTGTCGGTGCTCCACCGGTCGGAGAAGGCAGGCCTCGGTCAGGCCTACGCCGCCGGTTTTGCAGCGGCGGCCGATCTGAACGCGACGGTATTCTGCGAGATGGACGCCGACTTCTCCCACGATCCGACCGACCTGCCGCGCCTTGTCGAAGCGGTCGATGCCGGTGCCGATCTCGCCATCGGGAGCCGATATGTGCCGGGCGGGGGTACCGAAGGATGGCCATGGCACCGCCGAGCGATCTCGAAGGGTGGGAATCGCTACGCCGCCTTGATGCTCGGCATCGACGTCAAGGATTCGACTGCAGGCTTCCGAGCATTCCGCAGCGAGGCAGTCCGGTTGCTCGATCCGGCATCGTGCGATGCATCGGGATACGCGTTCCAGGTGGAGATGGCCCGCCGGGCCGAAGAAGCGGGATTCCGCATCACTGAAGTTCCGATCCAGTTCAAGGAACGCGAAGCCGGCACGTCGAAGATGTCGACGGCCATCGCGATCGAAGCGATGCGCCTCGTCACTCGGTGGGGCTGGCAGCGGCGGGTGAAACGCTAGCTGTCCTTGTCATTTGGACGCGGGTCACGGCATGATGACGTCATGACGCCCGCTCCCTTCATGGTCGTGACCGCGCGGAACGCCGGCCCAGACGACCTGCTCGAACTCGTTCGCATGTATCGCGACCTCGCCGATGAGCAACGGGTGATTCGGGCGATCTGGCCGTACGCAGATGGTCTGCCGGCACCGGTCGACGACGCACTGCTCACCATGATGCAGCGATCCGACGCCATCGTTGTCGTCGGTGAGATCGACGGCATCCCCCTCGGATTCCTAGTCGCGGTCGAGGTACCCCTACTCGAGCCGGTTTCGGACCGCCGGATCGGTGTTGTGGAACTGATCTTCACCGCAGACGAAGCCCGCGGCGTCGGAGTCGGAGCCGCGATGCTCGAACGAGCGATGGCGGAGTTGGTCGACCGCGGCATCGACCTGTTCGACGCCCGCGTGAGTCCCGGGCATCGGATGGCGAAGAACTTCTTCGAGTCGAATGGGTTCAAGGCACGATCCATCACCATGCATCGAGGCGACTCCGTCATCGAGGCGCCGTCCGAGGATCGTGGAGCATGAGCGGAGACCTGGCTGACGGCCGATCCAAGACGTTCGTGTTCGATCTCGACGGCGTCGTCTACGTCGACCACATCGGGGTCCCGGGAGCCGGCGAGACGCTGGAGTATTTGGAGCGAGCCGGCCACCAAGTCCTGTTCGCGACCAACAACTCCTCGCGAGATGTTGCCTCGGTGGTCGAGAACATCCGGAACCGCACCGGCTTTGAAGCCCTCCCGGAAGCCGTCGTCACATCGGGCGTCGCGGCAGCGGAGTTGCTCCGCAACGATGGCGAGACGTGCCTCGTGCTGGGTTCGGACGGCCTGGAACGAACGCTTGAAGCTGCGGGGATCGCCGTGACATCCGACCACGCGACCGCAACGGCACTGGTGGTCGGCCTCGACCGGGGCCTTTCGTACGACCGGCTCGCCGGAGCGGTGCTGGCTGTGCGACGAGGGGCCAGGTTCGTCGCGACGAACGACGACGCCACATACCCGATGCCGGACGGCCAGTATCCCGGGTGCGGTGCGATTGTCGCTGCGGTTGAACGATCAACCGGGGTCACTCCGACGGTATGCGGGAAGCCCAACGCGCCCATGCGCGCTCTGATCGAGCGCAAGATTGTGAACGCCGACGTGTGGATGGTCGGCGACCGCCCCGGCACGGATCTGGCATTGGCGGCACGGGCCGGATGGGGGAAGATCCTCGTGCTCACGGGCGTGACCGGGGTCGTGGAGGACCTCGTCCCTGAACTCCGTCCAGACCATACGCTTGGTTCGATTGCGGAACTCCAGGGCCTCGTGTCCGCCGGGAACTCGCCAGCAGGGGGATAATGAGACCATGACACAAGACCAGAACGTCCCGGCGCAACCGGACGACCTCGACGAACTCGAGGCGAAGCTGGAATCAATCGACGCCGCGGATGCGCCAGCGGCAGCCGAAGAGATCGCCGCGCGCCTCGGGGGCGCCCTCGACGACATTGACGGCACCGACCGGAGCGTTACACCCTGACCAGGCGACGCCTCGATGCCGAACTGGTGCGCCGCAAGCTGGTGTCGTCGCGCACCGAAGCCCGGCGCGTCATCGACGAGGGGCGAGTGCGGGTACGTGGCAACCCCGACCCGAAACCTTCGACCCTGGTGGCTGCAGCGGACCCGCTGTCGATCGAGGGTCCTCCGGCCCGGTTCGTCAGCCGCGCAGGGGCGAAGCTGGATGGAGCGATCGAGACGTTCGAGATTCCGATCGAGGGGCGTAGCGCCATCGACGTCGGTGCGTCGACCGGTGGGTTCACCGACTGTCTCCTGCAGCGCGGCGCAACCGGCGTGGTCGCCCTCGACGTTGGCTACGGCCAGCTCCACAACCGTATTCGGGGCGACGATCGCGTCGCGGTCATCGAACGAACCAACATTCGGCACGCCGATCCGGTTGGTCTTGGCGCCCCGTTCGATCTCGTGGTCGCTGACCTCTCGTTCATATCCCTGGCTCTCGTCGCACCTCAGATCAGCGCCCTCGGATCTGCCGACACGGACTGGGTCCTCCTCGTGAAGCCTCAGTTCGAGGCGGGCAGGGGGCAAGTTGGCAAGGGAGGCATCGTGCGAGACCCGGAAGTCCATGCACAGGCGATCGAGCATGCCGTCGCCGCCCTCAACGCTGCGGGCGTGGGGACCGTCGGCCTGGTCGGCTCGTCGATCAAGGGCACCGAGGGCAACCGGGAGTTCCTCATCCACGGCAGGAGCGCCGAACGCACCGTCGATGCCGGTACCGTACGGACCATCGCACTTGAGGAGCATCAGACGTGAACCGCATCGCCCTGGTCGTGCATGACACCAAGCCTCGCGCCGCAGATGCCGCCGCGTCGTTGGCTGCGGCATGCTCGCAGCGAGGCGTCGAAGCCGTCAACGTCGATGGAGACGCGTTGCCAGACCGCATCGATGCCGTGGTTGGCGTTGGTGGGGATGGAACGGTGTTGCGTGCCGCCGGCCTGGCTCTCCAGGATGAGATCCCGGTCGCCGGAATCAACGTTGGGCGGGTCGGATACCTCGCGGAGTTTGCCATCGATGAGATTGATGCGTTTGCCGACGCGCTGGCGGGAGGCAGGCTTAGGGTCTTCACCGCTATGACGGTCGCCGTGCGCGGATCCGGGTTCGAGGCTTCCGGCATCAACGACGTGGTCGTCGAGAAAGTCGTGAGCGAGCGGATCATCGAGGTTGGTGTCGCCATCAACGGACACCGGTTTGCCGACTACCGCACGGACGGACTCATCGTCGCGACGCCCATCGGATCAACGGCGTACTCGCTCTCGGCAGGCGGACCCGTGGTCGATCCCGAGGTCGAGGCACTGGTGTTGACCCCTATCGCTCCACACAGCCTGCTCTCCCGTTCGCTCGTGCTCTCACCCGATGCAGAGATCGGCATCTCGGTCGAGATCGACCGGCCGGCGCGTGTCAACGTCGATGGACACGAGATTGCCATCGTCCAACCCGGCGACCGCGTCACCGTCGGCCGCGGATTGCACAGCGCCCGGTTCTTGACGCTCGACACCCATCCGTTCCCCCAGGCCGTTCGACACCAATTCGGCCTCGCCCATGCTTGACGAGTTGACGGTCGAGAATCTCGGCCTCATCCCCAATGCGTACCTCGAGCCTGGACCCGGGCTCGTGGTCATCACCGGCGAGACAGGAACGGGGAAGACGCTCCTGCTTGGCGCGCTGCGTCTGTTGCGTGGCGAGTCGGCGCGAAAGGACCAGATCGGCCCAGCCGGTGATGAGACCGTCGTGCAGGCTCGCTTCCTCACTGATGGCGAGGAACACATCCTCGGGCGTCAAGTCGACCAGCGGCGGTCTCGAGCGACAATCGACGGATCCATGGTGACGGCGGCAAGCCTTGCCGAGTCCCTCAGCGGCGTCCTCGACGTCGTCGGCCAGCATGACCGAACGATGCTCAGCGAACCACGTGCCGTTCGGCGTGCACTCGATGCGGCGATGGACGACGAAGGCCACGAGGCGTTCGGCCGGTACACGGCTGCGTGGTCGGGCTACGTCGAGGTTGGTGAGCGGGCCGCGGCGCTCGGTGGCGGTCGGCGTGCCCTCGAGCGCGAACTCGAGATGGTTCGCTTCCAACGGGATGAGATCGAAGGCGCCGGATTCTCGACCGGCGACGAGCAGGTTCTTGGAGAAAGGGCTTCCCGACTCAGGAATGCCGAGGAACTCAGGGAACGGCTCGGCTCCGTTCGCGAGTCCGCAGGCGATCAAGGCGCTGCCGGGTCCCTTGAGCGGGCCGTGCGGGATCTCCGGGCCGCGTCGCGGGTCGACCCATCGCTGAGCGACCTCGCCGACCTCGGAGACCAGATCACCGAGTCGCTCTCCGAGTTCAACACCGAAGTTGGTCGTGTGTCGGCCGACCTGGACCATGACCCGCGGGAACTCGAACACGTTGAACAGCGGCGCGCGCTCATCGCTGATCTGAAGCGGAAGTACGGAGATGACCTCGACGCGGTGCTCGAGTTCGGAAGAGGCGCGGCCAATCGGGCAGACGAGCTTGAGGGCCTGCTCGACCAGGCAGATGTCATTGAGCAGCAACTTGCCGCGGCCCGCTCCAAGGTGGAGGACGCCGCGGCCGACCTACGGAGACACCGTCAGTCGGCGGGGGCGCGCGTCGCCGAGGGGACCGTCGGCCACCTCCGAGACCTCGGGTTCACCGATCCGATCGTTGCGTTCGCGATCACCGAACGCGAACCCGGCCCCGAAGGCGGTGACCAGGTGGTCCTCAACTTCTCATCAGATCGTGCCCTGGAGCCGGGACCAATCTCGAAGGTCGCGTCCGGCGGTGAGTTGAGCAGGCTCATCCTCGCTCTCCGGCTCGCAGCGGGAGCAAGTGAAGTCGCCGTCGTTGCATTCGATGAGATTGACGCCGGTACCGGTGGTGCGACAGCGCTCGCCATGGGCCGAAAGCTGAAGGACTTGGCCCGCGACCGTCAGGTGTTCTGCGTGACCCACCTGCCGCAGGTCGCAGCATTCGCAGACACCCACTTCGTGGTGCGCCGCGAGTCGAACACGGCATCGGTTGCTGAACTCGACGGCGATCATCGGCTTGAGGAACTCTCTCGAATGCTGGCCGGTCTCCCGGACAGCGAACGGGGTCGGGCCCATGCCGAGGAACTCCTGAGGATCGCTGGAGCGACTTGATGGGCAAAGGTGTGCTCAAGGATGGTCGTTCGGTATGCTGCGGCCTTCCGAGGTGGAGCGCGACGTGACCAAACACGTATTCGTCACCGGTGGGGTGACATCAAGTCTGGGCAAGGGCATCACTGCCGCTTCCCTGGGTCGACTGCTCGAGGCCCGCGGTCTCCAGGTGACGATTCAGAAACTGGATCCGTACATCAACGTGGACCCCGGAACCATGAATCCGTTCGAGCACGGAGAGGTGTTCGTCACCGACGACGGAGGCGAGACAGACCTCGACCTCGGACACTACGAGCGGTTCACTGGTGTCCACCTCAGTCGCGACTCCAATGTCACCACCGGATCGATCTACCAGTCGGTGATTCGCAAGGAGCGTCGCGGCGACTACCTCGGCGCAACCGTGCAGGTCATCCCGCACATCACCAATGAGATCAAAGCTCGGGTCCGGAAACTTGGACAGAATGCCGACATCGATGTGGTCATCACCGAGGTCGGCGGCACGGTTGGCGACATCGAGGGCCTCCCATTCCTCGAAGCGATCCGGCAGGTGCGCAAGGACGTCGGGACCGAGAACGTCTGCTACATCCACGTGACCCTGGTTCCGTACCTGGCAACCAGTGAGGAACTGAAGACCAAACCGACGCAGCACAGCGTGGCGGAATTGCGTTCTCGAGGGATCCAACCCGAGATCATCGTGCTTCGCTCGGACCGGCCTCTGGACGAGTCGGCGCGCCGCAAGATCAGCCTCTTCTGCGACGTCGAGCCGGACGCCGTGATCAACGCACTCGACATCGAGAGCATCTACGCCGTGCCGCTCGCCATGCAGGAGGCGGGACTCGACGAAGTGGTGTGTCGCGAACTGGGCCTCGAGACGCCACCCCCCGACATGGACGACTGGCGTGCCATGGTGGAGCGGATGGCAGGTGCCAACGAGCCGGTGACCATCGGTCTCGTCGGCAAATACGTTGAACTGCCCGACGCCTATCTCTCGGTCGTAGAGTCGCTCCGTCACTCCGGCGCTGCACTGGGCGCCGACGTGGACATCCGTTGGATCCCGGCGGAAGAGGTAGAAGGTCTCCTGGCTGAGAGCCACCTGGCAGGACTCGACGGCATCATCGTGCCGGGAGGGTTCGGCATCCGCGGGATCGAAGGGAAGATCGAAGCGATCCGCCACGCCCGCGAGAATGGTGTGCCGTTTCTGGGTCTTTGTCTCGGTTTGCAGTGTGCCGTCATCGAGTACGCCCGCAACGTGCTCGGACACGTCGGCGCTCACAGC
The DNA here is from genome assembly GCA_963836085.1 of uncultured Actinomycetota bacterium. Lineage (GTDB taxonomy): Bacteria > Actinomycetota > Acidimicrobiia > Spongiisociales > UBA5794 > JAHEEL01. The sequence continues at coordinate 5,712 of CAWIHT010000015.1, read as the reverse complement.
AGCGAGTTCGACCCGACCTCGCGGTACCCGGTGATCGATTTGATGGAGGACCAGGCCGACGTCGAGGATCTCGGCGGAACCATGCGGCTCGGGATCTATCCGGCGAAGCTGAAGCCGGGCACCCGAACGGCTGATCTCTACGGTGAGCCCGTGATCTACGAACGCCACCGGCACCGGTGGGAGGTCAACAACCGCTACCGCAACGAGTTCGAGGAGGCTGGGATGGTGTTCTCGGGCCTGTCACCGGATGACCGCCTCGTCGAGATCGTCGAACTGCCATCCCATCCATTCTTCGTCGCCTCACAGTTCCACCCCGAGTTCAAGTCGAGGCCGGACGATCCACATCCGCTCTTCGATGGATTCATCGGCGCCGCGCTCGAGCGCCGTCGGGCCACAGCGTCGGTCGAGGCCGCCCCTACAGCGTTTCAGGTCGGCACGAGCCGCTGAGATGTCCCAGTTCCGCACAATCGGCAGTCGGACGGTCGCCGAGGAGGCGTTCCTCCACATCACGCGTGCCACGATCGCGACCCCGACCGGCGACATCGTCAAGCGGGTCGTCGTCAACCATCCGGGCGCCGTCGCCGTGGTCCCGATCCTCGAGGGTGACGTCTTCCTGATCGATCAGTACCGAGCGCCGATCGGCAGAAACCTGCTCGAGATCCCTGCCGGCAAGCTCGATGTGCCGGGGGAGGATCGCCGCGAGGCCGCCAAGAGAGAACTCGAAGAAGAGGTCGGCTTCACCCCTGGTCGCCTCGACCACCTCACCGACCTTCTCACAACTCCGGGCTTCTGCGACGAGGTCATCACGATCTATCGCGCCATCGACCTTGAGGCGGTTCCCGTCAACCCCATCGGAGCCGAAGAGGAGCACGCGACGATCATCCGCATCCCGCTTGCCGACGCGGTCGACCGAGTTCGGGATGGAGTGATCACGGACGCCAAGACGGTCGCAGGGCTGCTTCTCGCTGCCGACCGATGACGGTCGTTCTTCCGGCAGAAGCCGAGGAGTTCCTCGGTACCCTCCGCTCGGAGCGCGGTCTCTCCCGCAACACCGTCGTGGCGTATCGCCGCGATCTCACCGACTACTTCGTCTTCCTCGAATCGGCTGCCGGTTCCGGCGGCGTGCCCGGCTTCGCCGAGAATCTCATGGGGCGTGGACTGGCTCGGTCGACGCGGGCACGAAAGATCGCAGCCGTGCGGGGGTACCATCGGTTCCTCGTGGCCGAAGGCTTCTCGAATGAGGACCCCACCGTCCTGGTTGACGTGCCCCGCCGATCGAGGACGCTGCCCAAGGCGCTGACGATCGAGCGGACCCTCAAGCTCCTCGAAACTCCGGATCGCACCACGCCGCTCGGCGCCAGAGACGCAGCGATTCTCGAGTTCCTCTACGCAACCGGCGCCCGTGTCACCGAAGCTGCAACCCTGGGCCTGTCGGACCTCGATCTCGATTCCGCAACCGTCGTTGTGACCGGGAAGGGCTCGAAACAACGCCTGGTGCCGCTCGGCAGCCACGCGCGACGAGCCATCCGAGAGTACCTCCCAATTCGTCTCGACCTGCTCAGCGAACAGGAGCGGACCGATGTGCTGTTCGTGAATGCTCGTGGGAGAGGGCTCACCCGCCAAGGAATCTGGGACATCGTCAAGCGAGTTGGACGGAGCGCCGGAATCGCACCGAATGCGTTGTCTCCCCATGTGCTCCGTCACTCCGCCGCCACCCATATGGTCGAAGGCGGTGCAGATCTAAGAACTGTCCAGGAAATGCTCGGTCACGCTAGTATCAGCACCACACAGGTGTACACGCGTGTGTCTCCGGACCACCTCCAAGAGGTGTTCGTGACGGCACACCCTCGAGCCCGGTAGGGCCAAACAGGAGGACGGGTTCCCCCCATGACTGCGACGATCGATGAAACAACCGCCGAAGCACTCCTCATCGAGGAGCGGGCGAAGGTCGTTCGACAGTTGACGGATCTCGGTGCCGACGAATCCGGAGCCCTCACCGGTGCGGTCGACTACGGCGATGCGTTCGCCGATGCCGGTGCCGTAACGGCAGGACGTACCGAGGTGCTTGGCCTCGTCGAATCCGCCAAAGACCGCCTCGACCGGATTGACAAAGCGATCGGCAAGATCGGAACCGGGACGTACGGGGTGTGCGAAACCTGCGGCGAGGACATCGAACCCGACCGCATCGAGTACCTGCCCGCCGCCCGACGCTGCGTGGGGTGCAAGGCCGCCTCGTGACGGGTCGGCTCCCGACGGCCGGCCACCTTGTTTCGCGATTCTTCGGACACCTCAGTGCGCGCCCTCTGAGTCCCGAGGAACAGCGCTACGTGCATGAACACCTCTCCGGTCCATGCGCAGATCTCTTCTGGAAGCAGAGCTTCCCGGATCAGCGGCATGCCCTCAACGTCGCTCAGAGAGTGGCATCGAAGTTGCCGGATGACGCAGAGGCGATCGAAGCAGCCCTCCTCCACGACATCGGCAAGTGGCGTCCGACGGTCGGGCCAGTGGCGCGCTCGATCGCGACCCTGCTCCACTATGCCCGACTCCCGATGACCCGTCGCATGTGGGCATACCGCGACCATGGTCGTCGTGGCTCCACCGAACTCGAACAGGCGCAATGTGGCGGCCTCGCCGTCGAGTTCGCACGCCTCCACCCCGCATCCGCCCCGGAGGGGATCGATCCAGATCGGTGGCAGGTGCTCCTCGAGGCCGACGGGTGACGTCCGCTCCTCGATCACCGGCGCCGGGGGCGATAGCATCATCGTCCATGACGTACGAAGTGAAGACGCGCGTGTTCGAGGGTCCACTCGACCTGCTGCTGCAGTTGATTACGTCGCATCAGGTCGCAATCACGGAACTGAGCCTGTCCGACCTCGTCTCGGAGTATCTGGACTACCTGGACCTGATGTCCGACATGGACCTCACGGTGACCAGTGAGTTCCTTCTGATCGCGTCGACGCTCATCCAACTCAAGGCCCGCCACCTGCTGCCAGACGACCGCGAAATCGATCTCGATGATGAACTCGCGTTGGCCGAGGAGCGGGACCGGCTCCTTTCGCGCCTCCTGATGAATCTGACGTTCAAGGACGTCGCGGCCGTCTTCTCCCATCGCATCGCGGCCAACGAACGGCACATCGGCCGAGCCGTCGGTCTCGAAGGCGTCACGCCGATGGCTCCCGATTTCGTGCTCCGCGTCGATGGAGCCGGATTGGCCGCCCTGGCCGAGCGCGTGTTTGCCGATGTCGACGATTCGATCGATGTCGACCACCTCGACATGGAGCTACCGTCGGTTCAGGAAGCGATGCTCGATCTTCAGGACCGTATGGCGACCGCCGTCGAGGCCGACTTCGACGACGTTGTTGCCCACTGCTCGCGTTCGGTCGAGGTGGTCGCCTACTTCCTCGGCCTTCTTGAACTGGCCAGGTGGGGCATTCTGCGCGTCTCGCAAGAGGACCGCCGGATGCCGATCCGAATCAACTACAGCGAGGCGGCAGCGACCGAGCAACTCGATGCGCTGCTCAGAGGAGAGGAACTCTCGTGACGGATATCCGTGGCCCGATCGAGGCCATCCTCTTTGTGTCCGAGTCGCCGATCTCGGTGAATGAGTTGGCGGAAGTCGTCGAGGCGCCGATCACCGATGTCGAGGCCGCCCTCGCGGAGATCGAACAGGAACTCTTCGAGCGGCAGGCCGGTATCGTCCTGCGTGCGGTTGCAGGCGGCTGGCGCTTCTACACCTCCGCCGACATGCTCCCGTACCTGGAGCGATTCGCTGCATCGGAGCGTGCAACCCGCCTCTCGAACGCGGCGCTCGAGACGCTCGCGGTCGTGGCGTATCGACAGCCGGTATCACGCGGGCAGATCTCAGAAGTGCGCGGCGTCGACTCGGAGCGGGCGCTGCATACTCTCGAACGCCGTGGGCTCGTCCGCGAGATCGGAACGGCGCCCGGTCCCGGGCAGGCACTGTTGTACGGCACCACGGAGTTGTTCCTCGAGAAGCTCGGCATCGACAGCCCACAAGAGCTACCCCCGCTTGCGGATCACGTGCCACCAGCCGAGGTGGTCGAGACCCTCGAACGCCCCTTCCGACCGGAGGGATCATCGAACGACTCCAGAAGCTGATCGCCCGGTCGGGCTACGCCTCTCGCCGGCACGCCGAGATCCTCATCGGAAAGGGCCGCGTCACGGTCGACGGCGTACCGGCCCACCTCGGCCAGAAGATCGATCCATCGAAGCAGCGAGTCCAGATCGACGGACTCCCGCTGCCGCTGGCACCCGATCTCGCTTCATACCTCGTGTACAAACCGGTTGGGACGGTGAGCACCGCGGATGATCCGCAGGGCCGACCCACTGTGGTCGAACTGGTCCCGGGATCGATACGGGTCTATCCCGCGGGGCGCCTCGATGCCGACTCCGAGGGCCTGATGGTGCTGACGAATGATGGAGATCTCACGTTGCGGCTCACGCACCCGCGTTTCGGCGTTCACAAGACCTATGTGGTGCTCGTCTCGGGCACTGTTGAACCAGCAGCGCTCCGTCGCCTCACCGATGGTGTCGATCTCGAAGACGGTCCTGCGGCGGCAATTGCGGCACGCATGCTCGATCAGTCGGATGGCCGTGCCCTGGTGGAGATCATCATGGGTGAAGGGCGCAAGCGCATCGTGCGGCGCATGTTCGAGGTCGTCGGGCACCCGGTTGAGCGTCTGGTCCGGACCGCGATCGGACCGATTCGCGACGGTTCGCTGAAAGCGGGGGAGCACCGTACGCTCACGATCGAGGAGATCCGGGCGGTGTACGCCGTTGGAGAGGAGGGTTCAGATGACGGACGACCGAACACTTGAGCCGGCATCCGGACCGTTCCAGGCCGGGGTCAACGTCCCGGGAGACAAGTCGCTGTCGCACCGCGCGCTGATCTTTGCGGCCCTCGCCGGCGACGCCAGCGAGATCACCGGCCTTGCGCCCGGCCTCGACGTCGCCTCGACCGCCGGCGCGCTCGAGCGCCTCGGACTTCGCCGCGACGGTGATCGATTCACACCGTGCGGCACGGCGGTTGATCCGGGCGAGCCGATCGACTGCGGCAACTCGGGCACCACGATGCGTCTCCTCGCCGGGAGCTTGTCCGCGTTGCCGTTCAGGGTGACGCTCACCGGTGACACATCCCTTTCGAAACGCCCCATGCGGCGCCTCGTCAATCCCCTCGGAGCGCTCGGCGCGGACGTGTCGCTCTCCCCGGACGGCACTGCACCGATGACGATTGGAACAGCCGCGCTCCGCGGTGCGGACATCACGATCGATGTGGCGTCGGCGCAGGTCCGCTCAGCCTTCGAACTCGCTGCGATCCAGGCGGATGGGGACTCATCGATCGACAGTCCCGCCGGGTATCGGGACCACACCGAACGGTGGCTCGAGGCGTTCGGGCTCGGAGTATCGAACGGCACGCTGATGCAGATCAAGCCGGGTCCGGTCCCGGGCGCGTTGTACGCGATACCCGGAGATCCCTCCAGCGCTGCCTACGTGTGGGCGAGTGCGGCAATCGTGTCGGGGTCTCGGGTCGTGACCCCGAACGTCAGCCTCAACCCCGGACGGCTCGGATTTCTCAATATTCTCGAAGCCATGGGTGCCGACGTACATGGGGAACTGACCGGCACCCTTCACGGCGATCCGGTTGGGACCGTGTCGGTCGTCGGGGCTGAGCTCCCAGCGGTCGAAGTGTCC
>CAWIHT010000014.1:0-418004 GCA_963836085.1 uncultured Actinomycetota bacterium | reverse complement strand
CGGCTGCACGGGTTCTCTTGGAACGGGCAGTGATCGACCGGTTCCCGATCACCTCCCGGTTGCGATCGCGTGGGTGGATTGTCGGCGAGTATGGTTCCGCTCATTGCTGTGAGCGACTGGAGGATCCGTGCAGAACGAAGATGTCACCGACGCAGCCCGGAAGCGCATGACCAAGGTGTTTCGCGATTCGGGTGCCATCGGTCGCGGCGCTGCACGTGCCGTGCGAACTGCGATCGCAGAGCCCACCTCATCCGCAACCGCTGCCGCTGCCGCTGCAATACGCGGAACGATCGACGCTGCACGCGAAGCGGGCACCGGTCTCGCCCGTACCACGACCGGAGCGATCGAAGGTGCGATGGAGTCCGCCACCGAGCGCGGAGCCCTTTCCAAGGAGTACATGGCGTCAACGGCGACGGAAGCCCGATCCGCTGCCTCGAAAGCCGGGTTGGGTGCCGATCGCACGGCACGGGCGGTGGCGCGTGGCCTCATGCAGGGAGCGAGAACCGCTGGCATACGAACCGGTGATGCCGCCGCCGTCGCTGGCTCGAGTGCCATGGACGCCGCTGCTGACGCGCCCGATCGTTCGCGTCAGATCGCCGCTGCGACGATCGAGGGCGTTGCCGAAGGCGCGGGCGAACTCACGTCGGATGTCGAAATCGCCATACGCATGACCGCCGCATCAATTGTCGACAACGCGAGCAGGCTCGGGGTCGGTGTTGGGGAAGCAGCGAGCGGGGCGATCGACGGCGCGCGCAAAGCTGCCCTCGCCGCCGGCATGTCCACTGAATCGGCGACGGCCGCTGCGTACGACGGGGCCCATGCTGCAGCGGAGAAGCTCGGCCGGTCTGCCCAACAGGCCGTTGTCAACACAAGGTCGCGAGGCGCGGACTCGTAGCGCCGGGCTCACGAGAGCGGTCTGGCGGATCCCGCGCGGCGGTGTCCATCCATGCGGCGGTGCGTGCGAACGAAACCCCTGCGATGCAGGGGTTCCGCCACGTCTGGTTCCCGTCCCGGCAACGCTCTCAGGCTCTGGCGCCGACGAGCTCTGGCTCGGGATCTGCCACCGGACGGTTGCCGACCAGTTCCGGGGCGGGCAGCCCGGTCTCGCCTTCGATGTGGATGGATGGCAACAGTCGGTCGAGCCACCGGGGGATCCACCAGTTGGCGTTGCCCATCAGCTTCATGGTTGCCGGGACCAGGATCAGCCGCACGATCGTGGCGTCTACGAAGATCGCCGTCGCCAGACCGAGGCCGACCATCTTGATGCTCGGGTCGTCGCCGAGGACGAAACCGAGGAAGACGACGATCATGATCAAAGCAGCCGACGTGATCACTCGAGCAGTGCTGGCGATACCGTGGATGACCGAGCCTTCGTTGTCGCCGGTGATCAGATACTCCTCGCGGACCCGGGACAGCAGGAACACTTCGTAGTCCATCGATAGGCCGAACAGAATCGCGAACATGAACATGGGGATGAACGAAACGATCGGAGCGGTCGACTCGAGGCCGATGAGGCTCTTGCCCCACCCCCACTGGAACACCATCACCAGTACGCCGTAGGCAGCTCCAATGCTGAGCAAGTTGAGCAGCGCGGCCTTCAGCGGCACCAGGATCGACCGGAACAGCAGCATCAGGAGGAGGAACGACAGGAGGATCACGGTGCCGATGAAGTACGGCAACCGGTTGGTGACCTTGTCGCCCATGTCGGCGAAGTTGGCCGTCAAACCGCCCACGTGGGCGTGCGACGGACTCTCGTCGAGGACGGGCGGAAACACGCTTTGACGGAGGCGCTCGATGGTGTCGACTGTGGCGATGTCCTGGGGTGCCGTCGTCGGGAACGCCACGATGGTCGCCACACCGGCATCGGTGTTGATGTCGGCAGGGGCAACCGCCGCAATGCCCTCGTCGGCCGCGATCGCGACGGACAACGGCTCGACCACGGTCGCATCCTGGGAGATGTCGACGGCGATGAGCAGCGGCCCGTTGACCCCGGGCCCGAAGCCTTCTGCTACCAGGTCATAGGCCCTCCGCTCGGTGCGGGAATCCGGCAGCGTGCCGTCGTCCGGAAACCCCAGACGCAGGGCCGTCACGGGTGCTGCGAGTGCCAGCAGCAAGACCGTTGTGCCCACTGCGTAGATCTTGGCGTGGGCGGATACGTGGCGACCCCAGCGCATCCATGTCGCCGTGGCGTCCCGGTCCCGCGCCGCGTGCCGCCGGTGAAGGCCGAGTCGCTTCATTCGATCTCCGGCGAGGCCGAGGAAGGCAGGGAGCAGCGTGATCGATGCGATCACCATGATCATCACGATCACTGCGGTGGCAAGACCACCGGCCGTCATGAACGGGATCCCAGCCACGCCCATGCCGAGGATGGCGATCACGACGGTGCCGCCTGCGAACACGATTGCCTGCCCGGCCGTGGCAGTCGCCCGTCCTGCAGACTCGGGGACCGTCATGCCGAGGGCGAGGTGCTCCCGATGGCGGGTGACGAGGAACAGGGCGTAGTCAATGCCGACACCGAGGCCGATCATGGTGGCCATCTCGGGTGCGAAGCTCGGGATCTCGACCAGATAGGTGATGAGCGGCATCGCCGCAACGCCAAGCGTGATGCCAAAGAGTGCGAGGCCGATGGGAAGCCCCATGGCGATCACGGAACCGAACGACACCAGCAGGATGACGGCGGCAGCAACAAGGCCGAGCATCTCGCCGATGTTGGTCTCGCCCGACCCGAATGCGAAGAACAGATCCCCGCTGGCCTCGACCTGAAGGGGAGTCACCGTCGCCGCCTCGGCGGCGAGGTTCGTCAGATTCTCCAAGTCGCCGGCGCTCAGTTCTTCGACCACCGGGTACTGCACCCGGATCAGGGCGATCCGACCATCTGGGGAGACCGACCCGCTGGCGCCGGCCGCCTCGGGCCCTTGTGCCAGTGCCCCGGCGGGATCGCTCGTTCCCAACACGCTCGGCAACTCTGTGGCCATGGTCTGGACGCTCTGCAGGGCGGCGCGTGCCTCGGAGGACTCGAAGAACGTGGTGCCGTCCGGCGCTGCGACGACGATCTCCGCAGTGAGGCCTGCCGAATCGGAATGCGCAGCGGTGAGCAGGTCGATGGCTTCCTGCGAATCGAGGCCGGGCACCGCGGTGGTGTCCTTGAGGCTCTCGCCAACCGTGGCTGAGGTCATGATGACCAGAACAGACACGGCGAGCCATGCACCGAGGACCCGCCACGGGTGCCGGGCTGCGGATCGTCCCAACCAGTACAGCGCGTTCGACATTGTTCTCCTTTGAACGATTGGTGGCATCTTGTCTGAGGGAGGCGCCGTCGCCATCGGCGCAACGGCCACAAAAGGTTGGGTCCTCTGGACAGGGTGCAGGTAGTACTTCCGGCTGATTCACGGATACGCCTCGTCCCCTACGCTGCGATGTGATGCGTAGGACACTGCGAACAATCTGGAACGAGCCGGCGGTGGCGGACGCGCCGCCACCGACACGCTGGGATTGGGTGCTCTCCGCCACGGTGGTCGTGGTGGCGCTGACCGAGTTCGCCTTCAGGAGCATGCCGTGGGAGTCCGTCCAGTTGGTGTTCACGCTGGCACTTGCTCTCGTGCTTCCGTGGAGGCGTACGCACCCGCTCCTCGTCACGGTCTTCGCGTACACATCGGTGGTGGCCATCGAGGTCGCCACCAACGCTGCCGGGGTGCAGGGCTCTGATGGCATCTATGCCGGCGTCGTCATCCTCCTGATTCCCTTTGCCCTGACCCGGTGGGGTTCAGGCCGGGACATGCTGATGGGGCTTCCGATCCTGGTGGTGTTTCCGTGGGTCAGCCTCACCGCCGGGAACATTGACTTCGCGGAGACTGCTGCGGGGACCGTGTTCCTCCTCTTTCCCGCGGTGCTGGGCGCTTCGGTCCGCTACTGGTCCAGTGCCCGAGAGCGGGCCGTCGAGGAAGCTCGACTGTACGAACGAGAGCAACTCGCGCGAGAACTCCACGACACCGTGGCCCACCACGTATCGGCAATCGCTATCCAGGCACAGGCCGGGCGGACGGTTGCTGCTACCGATCCATCCGCGGCGATCCGGGCCCTCGACACCATCGAGGCGGAGGCATCGCGCACGCTCGCGGAGATGCGAGCCATGGTCGGTGTACTCCGCCGTGACGAGGAGGCGGAGTTGGCGCCCCAGGCAGGAGTCACGGACATCGCGCACCTCGCCGACGCGACGGGTCCCCCTCGTGTCATCGTGCAGATCTCCGGCGATCTCGACCAACTGTCGTCCACAGTCGGTGCTGCCGTGTACCGGATGGCCCAAGAGTCGATCACCAATGCCCGCCGCCACGCTCGCGGCGCCACTGCGGTCAATGTTCACGTGACCGGCGGTGAGGACACCGTGCACTTGACCGTGGCCGACGACGGCGAGGTGTCCGGGCCGGCTGACAACTCCGACGGCTTCGGGCTGACGGGGATGGCCGAGCGAGCCAAGCTCCTCGGAGGCTCCTTTCGCGCCGGTCCCGGACCCGAACGGGGATGGATGGTTGAGGCGACGGTCCCCAGAGGCGGAGGCGGTCAATGACCATCAGCGTGCTGATCGCCGACGACCAGGAATTGGTGCGAGCCGGGTTGGGGATGATCCTCGACGCGCAACCCGATGTCCACGTGGTCGGTCAAGCGAGCAACGGCGTGCAGGCGGTGACGATGGCGAGAGAGCTGCGACCCGATGTGTGCCTGTTCGACATCCGAATGCCGGAGATGGACGGGATCGAAGCGACCCGGATCCTGGCCGGTCCCGATGTTGCCGATCCGATGGCGATCGTCATCATCACGACCTTCGATCTCGACGAGTACGTGCACAGCGCCCTCAAGGCGGGAGCACGCGGGTTCCTGCTCAAGGACGCGGGTCCGGAGATGCTGATGCAGGCCGTTCGGGCCGCTGCGGCCGGTGACGCCCTCATCGCTCCCAGCATCACCGCCCGTCTCCTGACCGTGTTCGCCCGCACCGAGGACCAGCAGGCGCCGCCGCAGCCGGCGTGGCCGCTCACCGAGCGGGAGGAAGAAGTGCTGCTCACCGTGGCCCGTGGCCGCACGAACGCAGAGATCGCAGACGAGCTCTACATCAGCCTGAGCACCGTCAAAGCGCATCTCTCGAGCCTGATGACGAAGCTGGAAGCCCGCAACCGTGTGGAGCTGGCCATGTGGGCCTACGAGACGGGGCGAATCTGACCCATGGTTCGGAAGGGACCAACGATCTTCCTGAGATCGTTCCGACCGGGTTCCACCAACGGAGGCCGGGTTCGATGGAGAAGCAAGGTATGGGTTCGGAGGGGTGAGGTGACGCAGAATTGAGAGCGGTTGTCTGCACGCGATACGGTCCGCCGCAGGTTCTTCGGTTGGAGGAACTTGCGATGCCGATTCCCGGGAAGAACGAGGTGCGCGTACGCGTCCTGGCGACTGCCGTAGCGTCGAGTGACTGCTACATCCGGGGTCTGAACCTGAGCCCGGCGTACCGGATCATGGCACGGTTCGCACTCGGTTGGAATGCTCCCAGGCGGAGCGTGCTTGGCATGGTGCTGTCTGGAGAGGTGGAATCGGTCGGAGCCTACGTCGAGACGTTTGAACCCGGCGATCAGGTGTTCGGTTTCAACCGGCGTCTCTTCGGGACCTATGCGGAGTATGTGTGCTGGCCGGAGGACGGACTTCTGGCGCCGCGCCCAGCCAGCCTCACCGACGAAGAATCGGCAGCCATTCCCTACGGTGGCCTCCTCGCTCTCCACTTCCTTCGCAAGGCCGGTGTTCGAGCAGGGCAGAGCGTCCTCGTCTTTGGGGCATCCGGGGCTGTTGGCACATCGGCGGTACAGCTTGCCCGGTATCTCGGCGCGGAGGTCACGGGCGTCTGCAGCACTGCAAACGTGGAGCTCGTGGCATCGCTCGGCGCCACGAGAGTGGTCGACTACACCGTCGAGGACTTCGTTGACAGGGCGGAGCGCTACGACTTGATCTTCGATGCCGTGGGCAAGAACAAGAGCGCCAGCGCCCTTCGGCGGTGCCGGCAAGCGCTTGCTCCCGGCGGAGCCTGTATCTCGGTCGACGACGGGACACCGAAGCTCCGTCGAGAAGACTTGCTGCTGCTTGGCGAGTTGGCGACGAAGGGTGAGATCGGCCCCGTGATCGATCGCATCTACGCCAGCCTCGAAGACATCGTCGACGCGCACCGGTACGTCGACAAGGGACACAAGCGGGGCAACGTGATCGTCACGGTGACGTAGCGTCGCAAACAGCCTTCCGATCGACCCAGCGCTTCAACTAGACCCGCTGACGGCGAGGCATTGTGTCGCCTTGCCAGGGGTGTGACGGCCGTCGTCTCCTGAGCAGGCCCGGCGGGGCCGATCCGAGCCGTTCGATGGGGCCCCGTCCATGCGAACCGTCCTGTCTGGACATTCCGTACACGGCGCTTCTTGCTCTACAGGCGTTCCGGCTAGGTCATCGGACTCAGATTCACGCAGGTTGCTTCTCGAGGTAGACCTTGTACGCCGTCAAGAATGCGCTCCCCATCTTGGAGCTGCCAAAGGTCCGGTAGAAGAAGCCCAAGAATCCGGGGGACGCGAGGTCGCTTATGACGAGGCGATGCGTCACTCCCGTGTCACTCGTCGTGAATTCATCAGAGAAGTGCGAGGTGGCCTTGACCTTCGATCCCGCCTCGTATTCCTCGTCGAGTTCTACGGCGACCCGCTCGACGTCGACCTGCTTGGAGATGCTGGTACGTTTCATGAGGCCTTCGTTGGTCTTGATCGTCACGAAGTCAGGCCCCTGCTCGACCAACTCAACGCTCGTCATACCCGGCATGAGACTGACGATCCCGACATAGAACGCGCCGAGGTCGCTGAGGGCATCCTCCAGTCGGCGGATGTCACAGTCGATTTCGCTGGTGCCTTCGTACCAAACAGACACGGTCACGTCCTTTCGCCAGGCTACTGGCGGTCGTTGGAACCCTCCGAGGCTAGGGGATCTTCGCCAAATATGTTCGTCCGCCGAGACATCACCTCGGCGAGCGCACCGAGAGCAGGAGGTCTAGCTATGCAACCGTGCCGGGGTTCGCGTCGGTGGTGTCTCCCTGAGACCGCACCGGCACCACGACGATCCCCCCGGTCCCGTCGTCGAGGATCTTCACCTCTGCGCCGTAGTGCGTTCGGATCAGGTCTGGGCGGAGGACGGCTCGGGCGGTTCCTTCGGCGACGACCTTTCCGGCTGCGAGCATGACCAGCCGGTCCGGGAACTGGGAGGCGATGGTCAGATCGTGCATCGCGGACACGACGGTGAGGATCCGTTGTCGGCGGAGGCGGTCGACGAGTTCGAGGACGGCTTGCTGCTTCCCGATATCGAGGGCCGTGGTCGGTTCGTCGAGGAGCAGGATCGGCGATTCCTGTGCGAATGCCCGGGCGATCACAACCCGCTGGAGTTCCCCTCCCGACAGGGTGGTCACGTCTCGGTTCATGAAGGCGGAGAGGCTGAGGGCGTCGAGGACGCCGGCGACGACGTCGAGATCGTGACGGGAGGGGCCGGTGACTTCGCCGAGGTGCGGCGTTCGACCGAGGAGCACGTAGTCGACGACGCGCGTGCCGGGTGGCAGCACCGGTTGTTGGGGTACGAGGGCGACCGATTGGGCGAGTTGGCGGCGCTTCAAGGAGGCTGCGTCGGTGCCGTTGATCTGGATTGAACCATCGAACGCGACCGCGCCGGTGACGGTTCGCAGCAGGGTGGTCTTGCCGGCTCCATTCGGGCCGATGAGTCCGACCCATTCGCCTGGTTCGACGGTGAGGTCGACCGAGTCGAGGATGGTCGCATCGCCGAATCGGACGCCGATGCCGGTGAGTGTGAGCGCAGCGGTCATGATCCAAGCCCCCGGGACGAGCGCAGGACGATGGCGAAGAACGGTGCGCCGAAGAACGCGGTGACGACCCCGATGGGGATCTCCGCAGGCGCGGCAACGGTTCGAGCGAGCAGGTCGGCCAGGATCAGGAACGCGGCTCCAAGGACTACCGAGAGGGGAAGCACGATGCGGTAACTGCTGCCGAAGATGATCCGGATCGTGTGCGGCACGATGATCCCGACGAACCCGATGAGCCCGGAGACTGCCACGACGGCTGCGGTGCCGAGGGTCGCGGCCAGCACCATCACGAGCCGAACCCGGGTCGGGTTGACGCCAAGCGTCGTGGCCTCGTCGTCTCCGACGCTGAGGACGTCGAGGCGCCGAGCGCCGAGGAGCATTACGGCCGTTGCCACAACGACGTAGGGCAGGACCATCCACACCTCGGTCCACCCAACGGTCGAGAGTCGGCCGAGGATCCATCCGTAGACCTCGCGCAGCGTCTCGGCGTTCCGCTGTTGGAGATAGGTCTGGACGGCGGTGAGGAACGACGCCACTGCCACGCCTGCGAGGATGAGCGTCACCGCCGTCCGTCCCGCGCGGACCGAGTACCCGATGGCGTAGGTCGCCGCCACGCCGGCGATTCCGCCGATGAACGCCATCAGGGGGAGGGGCCCGAATGGCGTCGACGGTATCGACGGGCCGTATGCGATGGCGATCGTCGCCCCGAGGCCGGCCCCGGCGGCAACGCCGAGGAGGTATGGGTCGGCGAGTGGGTTCCGGAACGCTCCCTGATACGAGCCGCCGGCAACGGCGAGGGTCGCTCCGACGATGCCGCCGAGCACGACCCGCGGCATGCGGAGGTCCCAGAGGATGGCCTCTTCGCGGTTCGTCAAGCCCGAGTCGACGTCGACCAACGGAAGGCGATCCACCAGCGACGCAACAATCGACGAGGCGTCGAGGTCAACAGCGCCGAGCATCACCGAGACGAGAACCGCCGCGGCCAGGACCAAGAGGGCCCCGCCGAACCACCACCAGTGGAGGCGGCTCGGGCGGATCTCGTCTCCGGTCATCTGCTCAGCTGCTCATCAAGGGCAGCCGCGATGGTCTCGACCAGGCCGACCACCCGCGGTCCCCACCGCGAAGCCACGTCGTCGTCGAGTTCCGTGATCACGCCGCCCTGGACTGCGCTGAGAGCACCCCATCCTGGACGCTCGCCAACCGCCTCGATTGTCTGCTCGCAACACAGCGTGTCGGCGAGGAAGATGAACGCCGGATCCTCGGCGAGGATGTGCTCCGCCGACAGCTGCGGATACCCGTATCCGTCAGGATCGGCATCGTCCGCGATGTTCTCGAGACCGAGCATCGCGTAGAGGCTGCCGATGAACGTCGCCGACGTTGCCGTGTAGAAGTCCGGACTGAGTTCGTGGTAGTAGGACGCTCCCGCTGCGTCCGTCGCATCGGTCGTCGCAGCGATCTGCGTCTGCATCGAATCGACCAGAGCGGTTGCCCCGTCGGTGTGCCCGGTTGCCTCGCCGACTTGCTCGATCTGGGCGTAGGCGTCGTCGAGCGTCCAGGCGGCCGGATGCAGGATCACGGGGATACCGAGCGCCGCGAGTCCCGCCTGCACCTCACCCGGGTCATACATGAGGATGACGAGATCGGCGCCGTATCCCGCAATCGCCTCGAGGTTCGGGTCGAACCCGGTCAGGTCGGTCACCGGCGCCCCGGCCGGATAGTTCGACTGGTTGTCGACCGCGACCACCTGCTCACCGGCGCCGATCGCAAACAACACCTCGGTCGACGTCGGGGACAGCGACACGACATGCTCGGGTCGCGCCTCGATCGTTACCGACCCGTTCGATGTCTCAACCGTGACCGGGAAACCGCCCTCGTCGGGAAGCGTGGAAGTGGTCGTTGTCGACGGCGCCGTAGTTGTGGCCGCCTCGATCGATGTCGTCGTGGGCTCGCCCGTCGTCGCCGGTGTCTCAGCCGTCGCCGACGACGTACCGCACGCGGCCGCCACGAGCGCGATCGCAGCGATGGTGGTCAGGAATCTGGGGGGCATGGTGCTCCTCTCTCGGGAGGAGCGGCATGGAAGCGGCAGTACCCCTCCTCCGAAGGTGAGCCGCACACCGAGAGGAAGGCGTCCTGGCTCATCCCCTGGAGGGGCTTCACAGTTGCGGGACAGCGCCGGATTCACACCGGACTTCGCTTCACACTCGGCGTCCGGGCGAACCCGGAGACACCGAGGCTAGCACCCGGCCCGGTGCCTGGAGCATGCCGGCAAACCGGACACGCATCGAGATGATCACGCCATCCGCCCCGCCATCCGCCGGCGGTATCGTGGATGGCATGGGGAACGACGGCCGCCAACCGGCGAGCGATCTGACCGGACGCCTCGAAGACATCGAGCAGCAACTCGATGACGGAACCTACCGGGCAGGTCCCTGGACAGAGTTCCTTCGAGATGCCCGGCTGCGAGACCGCACCGAGCGCAGGTCGATGACGGAAGCGGTGACCCGGACGAGTGGCAAGTTGCACGCGCGGAACCATCCGATCACATTGCCATTGCGCGCCGGGGTGCTGGTCGAGTTGGTGGGGACGGCGGTGGGGTTGTTCCTGCTCGAAGTTGGACTGCGCCGGTCATGTCCGGGGTGTGTCTTGGCGGCAGCCCTGATTCTGACCGTGACGTGGCAGCCGCTCGTCAAGGTCGCGGCAGGGCATCTGCTGGGCGTCCGCTACTCCTATTTCTACCTCCGGGGGGTCGAGCCACGGGTCAAGATGCAGTACGGCACCTATCTCGCGGCGACCCGGTGGCAGCGGGTGACGCTGCACCTCGCCGGCACGATCGGGTCTCCGCTGGCGTTCTGGTACGTGGCCGTCCGAGCGGCGGAGGAAATGCCGGAGGTCGCCAAGATCTGCTGGCTGCTGTGCTGGATCCTCGTGGCCGTCCAGATTATCTTGTTCGTCCTGGTGCTTGCCGGGGCGCGGCGTGGTGGTCCCCTGGGTGGTGCCCATCTCTCGAGCGGTGGAAGCGTCGCCCGCGAGCTCCGCACCACCAGGATCCACTGAGCGCATCCCCAGGGCCTGGCCGCCGAAGCACGCCACGGCGTTCCCGAATCCAGCGTCTGCCCGGAGGCTCCGGACACCGTTGGTCAGAAGCTGAACGGGTTCGTGTCGAGCGATTTCCCGTCGCGTTGCCGAGATCTGGCGCAGCGAACCAAGAATGATGTTTGACAGAATCAGGATTCAGCCCATGATGTGACCATGTCTGCAGCACCGACAAGAGGAGGACCGCAATGAGTGGCGAAGACAGCGGCATGACAGGGACGGCTGCCGGAAAATGCCCGGTGATGCATGCTGGTCATCAGCGGGTGGGCGGCACGGCCAACCAACACTGGTGGCCGAACCAATTGAACCTGAGGATTCTGCGGCAGAACCCCCCGGAGGCCGACCCGATGGGGAGGAGCTTCGACTACGCCGCGGAGTTCAACAGCCTCGATTTCGAGGAACTGGCCCGGGATGTCGACGCTCTCATGACCGACTCCCAGGACTGGTGGCCGGCCGACTATGGGCATTACGGGCCGCTCTTCGTCCGGATGACCTGGCACTCCGCCGGCACCTATCGCACGCTCGATGGCCGTGGCGGCGGTGGCAGCGGAGCCCAGCGCTTCGCCCCGCTCGACGCCTGGCCCGACAACGTCAACCTCGACAAGGCCCGACGGCTTCTGTGGCCTATCAAGCAGAAATACGGCAGGAAGATCTCCTGGGCGGACCTGCTCATCTTCGCCGGCAACCGCGCGCTCGAGACGATGGGTTTCAAGACCTTCGGTTTCGGTGGCGGCCGGGAAGACATCTGGGCACCGGAGGAGGATGTCTACTGGGGCCCGGAGACCACCTGGCTCGGCGACGAGCGGTACACCGGCGACCGGGATCTCGAACGTCCGCTCGGTGCCGTCCAAATGGGTCTCATTTACGTCAACCCCGAAGGTCCCAACGGCAAGCCGGATCCGGTCGCCGCGGCCCGGGACATCCGCGAGACCTTCGCCAGGATGGCCATGAACGATGAGGAGACCGTGGCGCTCATCGCCGGTGGCCACACGTTCGGCAAGACCCACGGTGCGGCCGATCCTGACGAATACGTCGGCCCCGATCCCGAGGGCGCCGACCTCACCGACCGAGGACTCGGCTGGATCAGCGGTTTCCGGAGCGGCAAGGGTGATGACACCATCAGCAGCGGGCTGGAAGGTGCCTGGACGACGTCTCCGATCCGGTGGGACCACGAGTACTTCGACCTGCTCTTCAAGTACGACTGGGAGCTGACCAAGAGCCCGGCCGGGGCGTACCAATGGCACCCGAAGGACATCGCCGAGGCGGACATGCCACCGGCGGCCCATGACGCCTCGAAGCGGGTACTCCCGATGATGGCGACGACGGATCTCTCGCTGAAGTTCGACCCCGTCTACAAGGAGATCTCGCAGCGGTTCTACGAGAACCCTGATGAGTTCGCCGAGGTGTTCGCCCGCGCCTGGTTCAAGTTGCTTCATCGCGACATGGGGCCGGTCAGCCGTTACCTCGGGCCGTGGGTCCCGGACGAGGAACTGATCTGGCAGGATCCCGTCCCCGCCGTCGACCACAAGCTCATCGGCGATACCGAGACTGCTTCGCTCAAGGCGAAGATCCTCGATTCTGGTCTGTCCATCCCCCAGCTGGTCACGACCGCGTGGGCGTCGGCCTCGACCTTCCGGGGTACCGACAAACGCGGTGGAGCCAACGGAGCGCGTATCCGTCTCTCGCCTCAGGCAGAGTGGGACGTGAACCTGACGTCGGGCGTTTCGGAGGTCGTGGGCACCCTGGAGGAGATCCAGCAGGAGTTCAACGACTCACGGACCGATGGGATGGGGGTCTCGCTCGCCGACCTGATCGTGCTGGGCGGGTGCGCTGCCGTCGAGGCGGCGGCCAAGCGGTCCGGGTACGACGTAGAGGTTCCGTTTGCTCCGGGACGTACCGACGCCACCCAGGAACAGACCGACGTTGAGTCGTTTGCTCTGCTCGAACCCGTCGCCGACGGATTCCGAAACTACCTCCAGAAGGGTGCGTCCTCGGAGGCAGAGCACATGCTGGTGGACAAGGCGTTCATGCTGAATCTGTCCGCTCCCGAGATGACGGCGCTCGTCGGCGGGATGCGTGCCTTGAACACCAACGTCGGGCAGACCCCGTACGGAGTGTTGACCGACCGGCCGGAGACGCTGACCAACGACTTCTTCGTGAACCTGCTCGACATGGGCACGGAGTGGAAGTCGGTTTCGGAGGCCGATGACCTCTTCGAGGGTCGAAACAGCGCCACCGGTGAGGTCCAGTGGACCGGCACCCGCGTCGACCTCGCCTTCGCATCGAACTCCGAGCTCCGGGCCCTCGCCGAGGTATACGGAAGCTCCGACGGTGAGGCGAAGTTGGTGCGCGACTTCGTCGCCGCATGGGACAAGGTGATGATGCTTGATCGGTTCGATCTCGCCTGAAGCCCCTTCGACGGATCTGCCCCGGGCCTAGCCCGGGGCAGTGTCGCGTCGCCAGGGCAGCAATCCGGAGTCCCCTCGCGTTGGACCGGGATGCCCCATCCAGCCGATACGATCCGGTGAGACGATGACCCCTCACGATGCCGAGGTGCGTCGAAGGGTGAGGCCCTGCGCCGCGGGGTGCGTCAGGGACGAACGATACGAAGAACGGAATGGGTGCGAAGCAGGCGAAGACGGTCACGGCATCGACCGGGATGGATGCCGGAGCCCTCCAAACCACGATCAATGCCCGGCACCACCGCTTCAGTAGCGACGAAGCTCCACCCGCGTACGACAGCACGGACGCGCACCCCGACCCCTACGACTGCACCCTGCCCGTCCTCGACCGCAGGGGCACATCGCGCGAACGATCGCTCTGTACGGCGACCTGTCCGACAGGCAACGTCTGAGTCTGATGCGGGCCGGGAATTGCGCCGCCTACAAGAACACCGCGACCGGCATGCCGATCACCACAGAGGCAGCACGCTGATGTCACGGTGCCCTGATCGGGCTACTCGGCTGATGACGATGGCTTGCACCGGCGACGTGAACCGCAATGGGACCCAGAACCGCAAGACTGAACACGACGGCCGTTGCGAGAGGTGCCAGTTGTGGCTCCAGGCCCGCTTCGACTCCGAGTTCGGCGATGATGATCGAGAACTCCCCTCGCGCAATCAGGAGCGATCCGGCTCGCCACCGGCTTCCCTCGCTGGCGCCGATGCGCTGGCCCGCAACCCATCCGGTGATGAGCTTCCCTCCAGCGGCCACCACCACGAGAATCAGGGCCGGTATGAGGATCGGCGGAATCGTCGACGGATCTACCTGGAGCCCGAAGAACACGAAGAAGATCGCCCCGAACAGGTCGCGGAGTGGTCCGAGGAGGCGGTCGGCGCGCCGAGCAGCCTCGCCCGAGATCGCCAACCCGATGAGGAATGCCCCAACGGCTGCGGATACTCCGACCTGTTCGGCGATTCCGGCCACGAGGAGGACCGTTCCCAGCAAACCGAGGAGGACCGTTTCGTCCGATTGGCCGAACACCATGCGACTGATGTGACCGCCGAACCGGCCGGCCACCACCAGGACTGCACCGACGACTGCGACGGCTCCGAGAATCGACCACGCAATCCCTCCGGCGCTGGCACCGAGCACGAGAGCGGCGGCGACGCCCAGGTAGAGCGCCATGACCAAGTCCTCGATGACCAGTATCGAGAGCACCGCCGGAGTCTCGCGATTACCGATCCACCCAAGGTCGCGTATCAGTTTCGCGGCGATCCCCGAAGACGAGATGTATGTGACGCCACCAAGCAGGAAGGCAGCGGCAAGCGGCCAGCCGAGCGCCCACCCCGCGATGAAACCCGGGAAGAAGTTCAGGCCGAAGTCAACCGTTCCGGACACGGGCGCCTGCCTGACTCCGGCGGACAGCTCGCCAACGGAGTACTCCACCCCGAGGAGAAACAGCAACAGGATGGCGCCGATCTCGGCGCCGGCGTGGATGAACTCCCGGCTCACATCAAGCGAGACGACGCCGTGTTCGCTCAGGAGGAGGCCCAGTCCCAGATAGAGCGGGATTGGCGAGAATGAGTAGCGCGCCGCCACTCTGGCCAGGACGGTCAACGAGAGCATCACCGCCCCAAGTTCGAGCAGGAGGGCGCCCCTCATCTACGGCTCGGACTGAAGGATCAGTGCGGCTTCAGCGAGACCTTCAGCGGTCCCGACCGCCACGATGACATCACCGGCGGTAAAGGTGAACTCGGGAGAAGGTGAAGGGATCACGGAGCCCTTGCGGATCACAGCGACCACCGAAACACCCGTGTGAGCGCGAAGGTGCGTATCGCCGAGCCGACGCTCCGCGTACCGGGTCCGCGCTTCGATCGGGAGCCAATCGACGGCGATGCCGCCGGCCGCCTCCTGGAGATGCGACAGTTCATGAGAGAACGCCGATCCACCGAGAAGCCCAGTGAGCGTGGCGACCTCGTTCTCCGTGAGACTCAATGATGTAGCGGCCAAGTCCGGGTCATCGGCGTGGCTGATGAACAGCTCGAGGTCTCCCTGCTGGCGCTGGACGACGCCAACCCGCTGTCCCTCGGCGGTGACGAACTCGAGCCGTAGCCCGATGCCGGGCAGCGGCGTCTGAACGACCTGCACCCCTTTCGGTGTACTCATCAGGGCTCCTTTCTCGAATCAAGGGACAACGGCGATTGGCACTGGTGAATGGCGAGCGAGGTAGGAGGCGGTGCCACCGAGCCCGCGGAATCGGCCTGCTCCGCTGGTTCCGATCACGATCAGACCGGCCTGATCGCGCGTTGCAGTCTCGGGAAGCGCGACGCGCGGGTCGCAGTGGGCAATGGCGACGGTGTACTCCACCTCGAGATCGCGAAGTGGCTTCAGCTCCTGGTCGATGTCGGACCTCGTGCGATCGTCGAAGCGTTCTACGTGCCCGGGCGGCCGCTCGCAGCCGGGGTCAGCACACCGAACGACTGTTGCCGGGACACCGACTTCTGCACAGAACCGCGCGGCCCACGACAGGGCGTGTTGGGCAGCCGCCGAACAGTCCACTCCGATGAGGACTCGAGTCAGTGTTGCGGGCTTGATCGTCGTTTCGTGGGGAACTACGACGATGGGCAGGTGGGAAGAGAACAGCAGCTTCCTGCTGACGGATCCGAGAAGCAATCCCGACAGCGGTCCAAGTCCTCTGGTGCCGACCACCAGCATCGAAGCACTTGCTTCGTCGCAGGCGTCGATCAGGACTTTCGCGGTCGGTCCCCGGGCGGCCCTGACTTCGATATCGTCGAGTCCCACCGCGAGAAGGGATTGGGCAGCCACAGCCGCCGTGTACCCGTTGAGCTCGGCAAGGTCGTCATCGATACAGGAGTCATATGGCGGTGGTACGTCCGACCATGCAGCTATGGCCTTGACCGATGTGTTCATGCGGCGTCCAACATCGACTGCCCATGCTGCAGCGATGCAGGCGTCGGGCGATCCATCAACGCCGACGAGGATTGTGCTTCCGGTGTGATACGTCATGTGGATCCTCTCTGGTCTTGGCTTGCCGAAGGGCCCAGGATTCCGGCGTTTCCCGGTGGTCCGCGCGGCGACCGCTGGGCGTGTGGGCTTCTCATGAACGGTCTCCCTTGCGGAGCATTCGGCGTGACCAGACCTCGGCTCCGACGACGGTGATGATGAGAGCTCCGGCAACGAAGGCGAGGACGGATCGTTCGAGGGGGACGAGGCCGAGCATTGTGCGGAGGCCCGGGACGGTGATGGTGAGGATCTGGAGTGCGACGCTGGCGACGATGATGAGATTGAGTGTCTTGTTCGGAAGGGACTTGCTGGTGAGTCGGCGGGCCGGGTAGACGAACGCGAGCTGGGCAAGGGACTCGTAGAGGAAGACTGCCGTCTGCGTGGTGCTTCCGGCGAAAGCGAGCGCTGGAAGTGTGAAGAACACGACCAGACCCATTCCGGCCTTGAGCATTCCGGTGGTGAGGATGAAGCGAACACCGGTTCGGGAGAGGAGCGGGGCTGAGGGTGATCGGGGGCGCTTCGCCATCATTCCGGGATTCCGATCCATTGCGAGGGCCAGGGCGGGTGGCCCGTCGGCGATGATATTGATCCAGAGCAGCTGGACCGCAAGGAGGGGAACGAGGAGATTGCCTGCGTCGTCTTGCAGGCCGAGTGCAGCGGCTCCCATGACGCCGATCGCGATCAGCAGCACGAGCGCCACGTTGGTGGAGAACAGGAATCGGATGAACTTGAGGATGTTGGCGTAGATGCTGCGGCCTTCTTCGATCGCAGAGGTGATGGTTGCGAAGTTGTCGTCGAGGAGTACGAGATCAGCCACCTCTCGACTCACGTCGCTCCCGCGCTGCCCCATGGCGACACCGATGTCGGCTCGTTTCAGGGCTGGGGCGTCATTGACGCCGTCTCCCGTCATGGCCACGATTTCGCCTTGGGCCTCGAGGGCTTCGACGATCGCGAGTTTGTGTTCGGGCCCGACCCGGGCGAAGACTCCGACGTTGGCTACGGTCCGTTCCAGTTCGTCGGTGTCCATGCAATCGAGTTGTGCCCCCGTCACGACTGCGGTGGATGCGATGCCGACCGCGTTGGCGATCGCCACCGCGGTGGCGGGGTGATCACCCGTGATCATGAGGACGCGGACGCCGGCATCCTGGGTGGCTTCGATGGCGCCTGCAACTTCGGGCCTGGGAGGATCCCAGAGCGAGACGGTGCCGAGCCACTCGACGCTGGTTTCCGGGTCGCCACGTGTCCAAGCCAGTCCAAGCACTCGATAGCCATTTGCGGCTGCGGCGTCGATCCTCGCTGTCCAATACGACCGCTCCTCGGCCGCAAGGCCGGCGCGCTCCATCAACACCTCTGGCGCGCCCTTGAGATAGGACACGAACCCGTCGTCCTCCCGAACGGTCACGCGCATGTACTTCCATTCCGAGTCGAACGGCAGCACCGATTCGCGGGGGTAGCGGTGGCGAGTGTCGGCAGGATCCACGCCGTGTCGCGCTGCATACTCATAGAGACCCACTTCGAGCGGATCGCCGGAATCTCCATGGGATTCAGCATCGGAGGCCAGCACCATTGCGAGGAGCGCCCGCGCTTCATCGGTTGAGTCCACGGCGCGCACGGTCATCGTGTTCTCGGTGAGCGTTCCGGTCTTGTCGGTTGCGACGACCGTCACGGACCCGAGAGTCTCGACCGCGGCCAGCCTTCGGACGACGGCCTTGCGCGATGCCATACGTTCGGTGCCGAGAGCGAGTGTCAGCGTCAAGACTGCGGGCAGGCCTTCGGGTACCGCAGCGACCGCAACCGCGACGGCAAACAGCAGGGCTTCGTCGATCCGGTCGATCCCCTCGATTCCAACGCCGGCCACCACAAGGACAACAGCGAGAGCGGCGACCCACCGAGCTATGCGATGTCCGAAGTGGGTCAATCGCCGCTCGAGCGGCGTGCCTTCGGCCTCAACCTCGGTCAGCATGCCGGCGATCCGGCCCATGGCGGACGCGGATCCTGTGCTGGTTACGACCAGCCAGCCGAGGCCACGCACTGCAAGTGTCCCGGAGTAGAGGTCATCTCCAGCCTCGCGTTCGACGGGTACCGATTCGCCGGTCAGCATCGATTCGTCAACCATCAGGCCCTGCTCGCTTGTGAGTTCCCCGTCGGCAGGTATCCGATCTCCGGACTCCACCCGCACCAGATCTCCCGGGACCAATTCGGCAGCCGGGATGTGCACCAGGTTCCCATCGCGGCGAACCCACACGAAGGGTGCCGCCATTTCCTTGAGACGAGCCAGCGCGTCCTCAGCCCGGTACTCCTGCCACACACCCATGAGGGTGTTGAAGGCGAGGATTACCAGGATTGCGATCGACTCGATTGGCCATCCGTGCATTCCCTCGATCGTCCATACCACAGCGTCGAATGCCAACGCGAACAACAGGATGTAGATGATCGGGTTGTGCAGCTGGTGTAGCACCCGCTCCCACCACGGCGCCGGCCGGGTCTCCGGCAAGACATTGGCACCAGCCTCGGCAAGCCGCACGGCTGCTTCGGCCGAAGTGAGCCCACCGACCGTCGACGCCGTCAGTTCCTCGGCGAGTGATTCATCCGGCATGATGTGATCCTCTGTGCACACGAGCGATCAGACTGCCTCCTCGCCGGCACGGCGTGGCTTTCACTGGGGTTTGACCGGGGTGATGAATCCCGCGGGTTTCACGGCCAGCACAGAGCAGCGGACCGATCGGAGAATGGTTTCGGCGGTGTTGCCTATGACCAGGCCCATCAGCCCGGTTCGACCGACGGTGCCCATGACGATGAGATCAACATCGAGATCATCGGCAAGGCGGGGCAGCACGGTACCGGGCGTACCGGCCACCATGTGAATCGAACGCTCCGACTTGGTCACGTGACGGTTTGCCAGCATGTGGAGCTGTCCAAGCCGGAGGGATTCGGTGTCCCGAACCATGGCATCGACCATGGGTCCTGGGATTTCGACATATGGAGACGAGCGCAGGGTTGCTTCACCGGCGAGGCCCCAAGCATGGCCCAGGTGAAGCTCCCAGCCTTGCCGACGAGCGAGGGACGCTGCCAGTTCCATGATCAGGTCGTTCAATCCGTCCGAAGCTGGATCATCCGGGTCCGGGTCGACCAGAGCCAGGACCCGACCAGTGCCGGGTCGACCGGAACGCATCACCCATACCGGGACCGGGCACTTGCGCAACAAATGCATCACGCCACTACTGAGATGCGGCTCGTCCGGCCTCTCAGCGACCGGCTCGCCAACCACGACCAGGTCGTGGGCATGGTCCAGGATCCGCCGGATCACCTCGATGAACGGTTCACCGATAGTCTCAACAACCTCGACATCCGGTCCACCCCGGATGTTCCCGAGCAACTGGCGAAGTCGCTCCTCCCGGTCGCGCAGTATCGCTGCTTCGACATCGACGACACGGCCCTCCACATTCATCTTCTTTCTCCAAAGAGGCAGCGGCGCCACAACGTCGAACACCGTGAGACGAGCGCTGTTGATCTCCGCCAGACCTACAGCGGCGCGGAGAGTTGGCGGATCAAGGCGTCCCGGAGACGTTGCAACCAGGATGTTCTTGAATCTGTCCATGACGCAGTCCTTTCCTTGATCGACCGATCCGTTGCCGTTGGCGCCGCCGTTCCTCGGCGGAGTCGTGTGAAGTAGGCGAAGCGCGGTGTCCGTCCCGCGTAGCCGGCGTCCAATGTGCGCCGTGTCGGGTCTTCGGCTCGACCGGTCGAAACGCACGACTCTTCGGCGCACCGTTGCGTCGCGGCGCTGCGATTGGGGGAGGAGGTGTTGACGCAGACGAGGAATCCCGCTGCATTGCGGTCAGTGTTTGCAGCCATCGCGACCTCCGCAGGATCTGGGAGAACACTTCACTTCTTCGTGAAGGTCTCTCCCACCCCGGAGGGGTCCAGTGCGCCGGGCCTGGGGGCCGTATTGACGGCTGCGCTGGTTTGGGGATACTCCCCTTCTACGACAACTTTATCATGAAAGATGTATCGTGTCTAGGTGTGTTGAGCCGGGCGATTCCCCTGGCTGATCTGTTTGGGGTGTGTCCGAAGCGAGTTGCCTGTCGCCAGATGCGGGATCGGCCGTTTCCTGGTGTGCTACCGGCCAAGGCCCTGAGGCGCGACCCATCCGGCTACGGGCAATTGCGGTGATAGACCAACGGTCCACCTTGCCGTGCAGCATGTCCAGGATGGAGGGAGGGCTTCGAGATCCTCCCGTGTCCAGGGTCTCGACGATCACCGGTGCAGTGCCGGTGTGCGGCTAGGCAGCTTCGAACGGCGTGTTGGTGCGGTCGTTGATGCGAAGAACGAGCATCGTGATCCATGGGGAAGCCTGTCGTTTGTCCGCGAAGCTCCACTGTCTCCAGGGCCGGTACATCGACGATGCCGTGTAGCGGCCGTCACTGTCGGCCTGCGACGTGATTACGTCCACCATCTCGGCGAGTCGGGAGTCGGTGCGGGCAACGCTGAAGCGGCTCAGGACATCGGTGACGTGCAGGATGTCGTACCAGACGAACGGGTACTTCAGCTTCCGGAAGTCGGTACCGATCCCGAACATCTTCAGCTTGTAGTCCTTCTGATGTTCCCAATGGTCGAGGATGGCTTCGATACCGGCGTGCACTCCTGTCGATTGGTGGGCCTCCGGGATCAGGGAGAGGGCCTTGAGTGAATACGTCGTCGCCATCGGACAGGTGTCGTCCCTGCGACCGGGTCCCGAGAAGCGAGGGAGCGACGCCGCGGCTCCGCACCGCCAGCCGTTGTCATCCGCACGATCAAGCAGCGCTGCTGCAGCGTGCTCGACGGAGGGATGGTCCGAGTAGCCGAACGACAACAGCGCGTACAGGAGGGTCGGTGCATCGCAGAGCATCCACGACCACCGTTCCCGATCGTCCTCCTTGGTGAGGAACCGGGGCAGCCACAACAAGGTCTCGAAGCCGGCGCCATCGAAGTGTTCGAGTACCGCGCCGGCAACACCTTCAATCCCGGGGTCGCCGCGGTCGAGACCGAAGTCTGCAAGGGTTGCGATTGCGGAGAGGGGATGGGCGGCGTCGTTGTGGCGTTTCAACGCGTAGCCCGGCCAATCGCCGGCGATGCCGACGAGTTCCAGCACAGCCGGACTCTCGATCATGTGGCGCCGGACCGACTCGACGGCGGGGTCGCTCGGGCTCCGGTGGTCGAGGTCAAGCAGTGCCCGATAGGCGGTCCACGGCTCTCCGCTCTCGGCGAGCCATGAGGTGTCGGTGTCAGCGACGGTCACGACGTCCACCCTGCCAGATGCCGCCACCGCGGACAAGCCCGAGCGTCCGAGGCCGCTACTTGCCCTTGGTGGGCTTGGGTGGAAGCGTGCCGATCCACTCCCACGACCGGTCGAACCAGGCAGCCAGGGTGGCGGTGTCGGTGAGCAGCTCCGAGGGGACCGACGAGTAGCCGCGCATCGTGGCGTTGTACTGGATGACGTTGCCGCTCTTATGGTTCTCCCGGAACTCCTTGGTCAGATCGTTCGAGAGGCGCAGTGCCATCGTCCCGTCCGCGGCGAGGAAGCTGAACATGTGACCGTTGCGTGACGTGTACGGGTTCTTGGCGCCCTTCACGTCAGTACCGCTCCGGCTTGCTTCAACCGCCGACCGGTACGCCTCGAGCGCTTCGGGCGGGCCCTCGTACTTCGACCCACCGGGCATGTCAGACCTCCTGCCGCCTCTGGGACCGAACCTACCTGCACGTCTCGATCCGTGCGTTGAACGCGGGTTTCGGCGCTCGCCGCTCAGATCCCGGGGTCGACACCGGTCATCTGAATCGACAGGTCCCACAAGCGCTCTGCCTTGGTGGTGTCCTTGCTGGCATCGCTCGAATCGACCTGGCGTGCCGGACCCGACATCTCCCGCCGACGGCTGGGCCCGAAGTACTGGCCACCTTCGACGCCTGGCGCAGTCGCCGCGAGTTCGGTCGGCCAGGCGCCCTGTTCGGCCGTGTTCACAAGCGGGCGCATGAGGGGCATCGCAGCTCGCGTCATCGCTCCGGAGAACCCGGTGACGTAGCGATTCAGTTCGGTGTCCGAGACACCGGGATGGGCGGCGACCGCGATCGTCGACGAACCCCTCGCTCGGAGCCTTCGGTCGAGTTCGTAGGTGAAGAGCAGGTTTGCCAACTTGCTGGCGTAGTAACGCTTCCTCGGGTGGTACCCGTCGTCTGCGTTGATGTCATCCCAGTACAGGTCGCCGTTGCCCATGCGGTGACCTCCGCTGGAGATCGTCACCACGCGGCTGTCCGGCGTCGCCTCTAGCAGGGGGAGGAGGAGGCCGGTGAGGGCGAAGTGCCCGAGGTGGTTGATGCCGAACTGGGATTCGAAGCCGTCGCTGGTGATGGTCTTCGGGTTCCACATCACGCCGGCATTGTTGATGAGCACGTCGAGTCTCGGCTCCTGCAGGACCACCTGTGCCGCGGCCCGAACCGAAGCGAGATCGGAGAGGTCGATTTGGACGAGGGCGACCTTCGCTCCGGGATGGGCCCCGACGATGCGGTCCATCGCGACCTGGCCTTTCACCGGGTTCCTGGAGCCGAGGAGCACACGACCGCCCCTGGCGGCGATCACGGTCGCGGCTTCGAAGCCGATGCCGGTGTTGGCGCCGGTGATGAAGAACGTCTTCCCCGATTGGTCGGGGACCTTCGCTGATGTGAAGTCTTGGATCATGTGTTGAGTTCCTTCTTTGGTTGGTGTTTGGTCGATCTCGCCCGAAGGCCTCGGGTTGCAGCCCTACGCGCGGGTGACGGCTCGCCAGGTTGCGGTAACGAGGGTGTCGAGTTCCTCGTCCTTCAGACGTGTGCCCGCGGCGACGAGGCGGACGGCCACGCCCAACGACAGGGAGTAGATGACCTCACCGGGCAGATCCACGAGGAGTTCGATGATCTCCTCACTCTGGACGGCGGCCAAGAGCGGGTCGCCGGAGGCCAACTGCCGGGCGTGGGCCTCCTCGTAGTAGGGAGACTCCTCGAGTTGGGTGAGGAACCGTGCCCGCTCCGGCTCCTCCTCGAAGAAGCGATACGCCGCTTTGAGGAGGTGGCTCCACCTCTCTTCAGGGCTCGACTCGCTGTCGAAACCCTCGAGGACCGCATCGCCCAATGCTGCCTTGATCTCCAAGTAGGTCGCAAAGACGAGTTCGTCCTTGGACTCGTAGTAGACGTAGGCGGTCCCGGTAGCTACTCCGGCCTCCGTGGCCACGGCACCCATGGAGGCCCCGTGAAAGCCCCGTTGTGCCACGAGGTCGCGGAGCGCCCTGCGGATAGCTGCGGGGCGATCGATCGTGGGTGTCATGAGGCTTCCTCGGTATCTCCGAAGTCGAGGGCGACGCCGGTCTCACGTTCGGAGACCTCCCAGAGCGTCTTGATTCGGGCGTCGGTACCGGGCCGGAGGACCGGCTTGCGGACCGGGGCACCGTTGTTGCCCCAGCGCGGTCCGTAGAACTCGCCACCGTTCGCGGAGGGATCTGTTGCGGCCTTCAGTTGGGAGAGGGCACCGTCCGCCGCGGACATGCCGGTGCGTGCCGCCATCCACGCCCAGAACGGCGCCGAACGACCACCGCCACCCTGCTCAACGGTGTGGACCTGCAGGTTCGTGTGTGACAAGCCCGGGTGGGCGATGAGGCTCTGCGCCGGCAAACCCCGCTTCGTGAACTCGCTCTGCAGGCCGATTCCGAAGTCGAAGTTCGCGAGCTTCGCGCGTCCGTAGGCGCCCCATGCCGAGTATTTGGCGTCCATATTGATGTCGTCGGGATCCACCGAACGGCCCATGTGGTGGGCGGTGCTCGTGACCGTGACGACCCGCGCTGCGTCGGCCGCGAGGAGCGAGGGGAGTAGGCCGGCGGTGAACGTCCAGTGGCCGAGGTGGTTCACGCCGAACTGCATCTCGTAGCCGTCTTCCGTTTGCCGCTGCGGCATCGCCATCAGTCCGGCGTTGTTGATGAGGATGTCGATGGTCGGGTGTGCCTCGGCGATGGCCGCGGCTGCTGCCGTGGTCGACTCCTGCGATCCGAGATCGAGTTCGACGATCTCCAGCGAGGCGTCCGAAGAGGCCTCCATGATCTCGTCGAATGCGGCCTGCGCCTTTTCCTGGTTGCGGGCGGCCATGACGACGTGCGCGCCGGCTCCGGCCAGTGCCTTGGCGGACTCGAGGCCGAGGCCTCCGTTTGCTCCGGTGATGACGGCGGTCTTGCCGGTGAGGTCGGGGATGTCGGCTGCGGTCCATGCCATGGCGGGAGGCTCCTCGTGAGTGAATGTTCGTTCATTATGAATGAGCGTTCACTCTCTGTCAAGGCCCGCTCCATTGGAGCTTCCACCAGGTGCTCCTCGCTGCACTCGAAACCAGCATGCCCGATTCGCACATCCCGCCGGACGAACGCACTTGAGATTGGTGGGGTACGCTCGTGATGATGACCAAGAAGGACCCCGTAGCGGAACCAGTCCTCCTGGCGGGTGGCAATCCTCAGATTGCGAAGGCCGAGGGAGATGAACCCGTGCAGGCCTACATAGCGGCCATGCCGGGATGGAAGAGCGATGTCGGACGCCTCCTCGATACGCTGATCGTCGATACGGTCCCCCACGTGACCAAGGCCGTGAAGTGGAACTCACCCCTCTACGGCATCGATGGACACGGCTGGTTCCTCAGCTTCCACTGCTTCACAAAGTACGTCAAGGTGACCTTCTTCAGCGGAGCGTCCCTGGATCCGCTCCCTCCCGGTGCGTCCAAGAACAAGGACACGCGATACCTCGACATCCACGAGGACGATAAATTCGACCAAGAGTTGGTGACGACCTGGATCAGGCAGGCATCGGAGCTGCCCGGCTGGACTCCCTAGCGCCGAACGCGCAGGTGGAGTCCGTTCGTGTTGCCAGGAGAGCACACCGGGAGAGAGTCACCGTCCGGTTGAGCCGTATCCCCTGCGTTTGGAGAGCATGTCGATGGCTCCGAACACCACGAAGGCGCCGGCAATCGTGATGCCGACGAGGTAGATGAGCATCTCGGGCCCACGGGCGTCGAATGCTCGCCCCACGACCCACGGGAGGGTCATCGAGCCGAGTCCGGCACCGACGATGAGGAGCGACGTCACGCCGCTCGTGATCGGCATCCGCTCCTCGGTGTAGTTCATGCCGCTCGCGAAGACTGAGGCGATCGACACACCGAACCCGATCGTTCCGAGCCACAGCGCCGGTGACCAGTCGGGGAGGAGCACGATCAGACCAATGCTCGCGGCGGCGCCCACGAGGTCGAGAAGAAGCATCGAGCGAGAGGACAGGCGCATCGAGAGCGGGATTGCGAGGAGGCGGCCGATGACCAATCCTCCCCAGAACACCGAATTGAGCACCCGTCCGGTCGTGTCGTTTCCGATACCGATCTCGTCGGCATACGAGAAGATCCAGCCACCGTATGAGAGTTCTGCCCCGACGTGCATGAAGAAGAACAGTGCCATGAGACCGAGGAAGAGCGCGTATCGGCGAAGTACCTGCCCACCGGGGGCGTCGCTCACTGCGTCGGGCGGCGATGGGCTCTGGTGCCGAGTGAGCGCGAGCGCCAGCGGCAGCATGAGTGCAGCGAAGAGCCAGTAGGCAGATGTTGCGTCGTCGTTCACGACGGCGAAGCGATCGACGATGAGCGGAGAAACGAAGGCTCCCACGGCGAACGACAGGTGCAAGGCATTCATGTAGGGGGGGACGTCACTCCGGAAGACCCACACGATGAGCGTGTTCGTTCCGACATCGATGAACCCGAGCGCAAACCCGAACGCAGCGAAGGCGACGATGAGGAGCCAGGTCTCCCCGATGAACGGGATGAACACCGCCACAGCAGCCGTCCAGACGAGAGCCGCCGCTAAGACGTAGTTGCCGGGGAGGCGACCGAAGCTGCGGCCGGCTGCAAGGGATCCGAGGATGTAGCCGAGCGAGTTTGCGGTGAACAGGATCCCGATCGCGCCGAGCGTTGACCCGGTGCGGTCCCTCAACTCGGGAAGGACCGGACCCACGGACGAGAGCATGATCCCCTCGAAGAAGATCGCGGCGTAGAAGAGCAGAGCGAGTCGGAGCTTCGGTGATGCCAGGACGTTGTTGGTCATGGGGGTCCGGCCACGCGAGACGAAGGGGAACGGCCGACCACGATCCTACTGCCCTCCGTCGGGCCCATCTCGAAACCACGCTCAGGCGATGGTCAGTTCGAGAACTCCGTTGGGCTCTCGCTAGATGTCGCCACCGGCGAGCAGAGCCTCGGACTGTGCGACCGCCTCGGCGTGCTCCTCGTCGTCGAGATCGTTCAGGATGTCGTTCATGTGGTGGAAGCCAAGCTTGACGCCTTCGAGCTTCAACTGGTATCCGGTCGCCTCATCTTCGATGATGGCCGTGCGCACCGTCGCCCGCTTCTTCAAGGTCACGACGAGGTCCTCGCGGTCCAACACATGCAGCAGTTCGAGGTGACGTGAGAGGAACGCACCCATCCCGCGTTTGTGCGTGAGCACGTAGAGCTTGTCGGGAGAGGCCGCGAGCACCACGAACGGAGGAAGGTCCGGGTTCGTCCCGGCCGTTGCCAAGGTACCGGCGGCGAAGCCACCGATCGCCCCCGCGGTACGTGCAATTGCATCCCCACCACTCACAGCACCTCCGAGCGCCGAACCCGCCGCGGTTCCGGCAGCCCGCTTCCAGGTCATGCCCTTTGGCTGGAAGTCGCCAGCGACGAAGATCGACTCGTCACCGGTTGCTTCAACGGCCATGGCGACCATCTTCTCAAGAGAACTCACGCTCACATCCTCGCTCGGCATCGGGTACGCCGACAAGCTAGCCATGAACGGCGGAATGGGCGAGCGATTCGTGACGAGATTCGAGAGGCCCGGCGACCGCGAGCGCCGTGAAGGACGACAGTCGTGACCGCAGTCCCTTGCTACCCTCGCCCGCATGGATGACCAAGGACCGCTGCGTCTCCTCCTCGAGATTGCCGACTTCGGCCGGTTTCTCACATCCGAAACGGCCAAGATTCAACCGGCTCGGGCTACCGGGAATGTGCCGGTCCTTATTCTCTGCAGCCTGGAACTCGACGGTGCGCAGCGCCCGACCAACCTTGCTGCCACGACCCAGCTCACGACGGGGCGGATAACTCAGGTGGTGGACGAACTCGAGCACGATGGTTTGGTGCAGCGAACCGCCGATCCTGCCGATGGCCGCGCCGTCCTCGTGGAGATCACCGACGCCGGGAGCGAGGTCTTGATGGTGCTCGAATCAACGATCGTCAGCGCGTTGCGGACGCATCCCGCTCGCGTCGCCGCCTTTCGCGACACTCTCTCCGGTCTCGGGCCCGACGATGACACATGAAATTTTCGCTTAGTTGCTAAAGGACCGTGTCTAGAGTCTCCTGAACACGCCGTGCCGTCAATGGTGCAAGGCACTCCAGCAGGAAGGTTCTCATGTCTGATCTGTCCAATGGCAAGGCCCCGGGGATCGTCACATTCATCTCGATCCTCGTGTTCATCAACGCCGCGTTGTATGCCACGGTCGCCCTGGTGGCGATCTTCCTTCAAGGGGCCGACACGGCCGCTGAGCTCGGTCTCGACGAGAACTACCTGCTCGCAACGGGGATCGTGTACGCCGTGGTCGCCATCTTCACGCTGTTCGTGGGGATCTACCTGCTGCGGGGGAGCCGCAACGCCCGCTTGATCGTCGCGATTGTGCAGGGTCTCGGCATCGCTGCCGTCCTCTTCGTGATGGTTCTGCATCACTCCAGCGGCTTCATCGCTCAGGGCGTCGTGCAGATCGCGGTCCACTCCTTCATCCTCTGGTCGCTCTACGGCAATGACAAGGCCGATGCGTTCTTCGAGGCCGTCGAAACCGCGTAGAACGAGGAGTCGAACATGGCCGAGACCGTCGAGAAGCCACCCATCGTTCGTCACCCGAGCGACCTTCAGCGGCTCCTGCTGGCGCTGTTGATTGCCGTCGGTGGTTTCTTCCTCGCGACCTATCTCAACACGATCAACGAAGCGATCACGGTCGAGGTGATCAACGGCGTCGGGACGTTCCCGGGTCCGGTGATCATCGGCGTGCTCATCGCCGTCGACGTCCTGACGGTCTTCATTCCGATTGGGATCGGTGCGGCCTTGATCTGGAAGCGACGGTGGCGGACACTCGGCCTCGCCGCCATCGCCGGAGTGGCTGCACAGATCTTGACCTTCCTCGTCCAGAACGAGGTCGTGAGCCGGTTCACCGCAGGCGATCTGCCGTTCACCCCGCCGGATTGGGTCTGTGCCGAAGGCTCAGAACTCGCGATTTGGGAGTGCGTCCCGGCGGCGACCGGTGCCGCGTCGCTGATGTACGCGGCCGGATTCGCAGCAACGTTTGCGGTGCTCTACCCGACCCTGAATTCGCGATGGCGCCGGTTCGGCTGGGGCCTCATCGCGGCGCTCATCGCCGTTCGTATGTTGGAGAGCCAGGCGCCTCCGACCGGTGAGTTCCTGGCGGTTGCGCTCGGCTTCATCGTGGGAACGGCGGTCTTGCTCATCTTCGGTACCCCCGACCGCAAGCCGAACAACGTCCAAATCTCGGAGTCGTTGTCGCGTAGCGGGTGGGACCTCGCCACGCTCAAGCGAGCCGCTGTGGATGCGCGAGGTTCCTCGCCCTACTTCGCGACCGCCGCCGATGGAACGGACCTCTTCGTGAAGGTGCTCACACCGGAGGAGCGCGCAGCCGACAACATGTTCAGGGTCACCCG
Organism: uncultured Actinomycetota bacterium; assembly: GCA_963836085.1. GTDB lineage: Bacteria > Actinomycetota > Acidimicrobiia > Spongiisociales > UBA5794 > JAHEEL01. The sequence goes on along the minus strand of CAWIHT010000014.1, from coordinate 388,819 downwards.
CATGTTCCGGCTCAAGGGCGTCGGCGACGAGCGGCCGTTCTCCTCCCTCAAGCGGACCGTCGAGCACGAAGCGGTCGCATCGCTGAAGGCCGCTTCCGACGGTGTCACAACGCCGCAACTCGAAGCGGTCGCTGAGATCGCTCCTGCATCGATGGTTATGGCCTATCGCATGATCGACGGATCGTCGCTCGACGGGGTGGACGACGACCAGATCACCGACGAGGTGCTGACCGGCATCTGGGAGCAGGTCAAGAGTCTTCGCGTGCGTCGGACGGCGCACCGGGACCTCCGCCTCGCCAACGTCTTCCTCGCCGACGATGGAACGCCGTGGATCATCGACTTCGGATTCGCCGAGCTTGCGGCGACGGATGGCCAGTTGAAGACCGACGTCGCCGAACTCACGATGTCGACGGCCCTGAAGGTCGGGCCTGAACGCGCGGGTCGCGAACGCGATCGGTGTCCTGGGTCCGGATGCCGTCGCAGACGCAGCGTCGCGGATTCAACCGTTGGCCCTGAGCGGAGCAACTCGCGAGGGGCTCAAGAAGCACAAAGGTCTGGACGCACAGGTTCGAGAACAAATCCAGACGCAGACCGGTCGCGAGCCGGAACCCGTCGAGGACCTCGAGCGTGTCAAGGGCAAGACCGTCTTGATGGTCGTCGGCTTCGCGCTGGCCATCTACTTCCTCATCCCCCAGCTCGCCCAGACCGACTTCGGGGCTGTGCTGGATGCAGATTGGCGCTGGGCTCCGGTCATCCTCGCGGCGTCATTCCTGACCTACGTCGGTGCCGCCTGGAACATCATGGGCTCGGTCCCGCAACGGGTGCCCCTGATCACGTCCGTGGTCGCTCAGTTCGCCGGAACGTTCATCAACCGGATCACCCCGGTGAAGATTGGCGGGATGGCGACGAACGTTCGGTACCTCCAGAAGAACGGCGTCGACACATCCGTCGCCGTTGCGGGTATCGGCGTCAGCAGCGTCGGCACGTTCATCGTCCACATGAGCCTGCTCATCATGTCGGTGGTGTTCGTGGGCAGGAATGCGGGAGACTTCATCGAGGTACCTTCCGGCAGCACCGTTCTGATCGGTCTCGTCGTCGTGTTCACCCTCGCCGGCGTCGTCTGGTTCCTTCCCGCTGGGCGGAAGCTCCTCACGGCGAAGGTGTGGCCGATGCTGAAGCAGTCCGGACAGGGGATCGCCCAAGTCGCCACGAGTCCGAGGAACGCCGTGATGCTCTTCGGTGGAGCGTTCTTGATGATCATGGGCTACATCACCGCCCTGTGGTTCAGCCTGGAGGCGTTCGGTGGCGGGCTGTCGTTTGTCGGCATCGCTCTCGTGTTCCTCGCCGGACAGGCGCTCGGGCAGGCAGCACCGACGCCCGGCGGTATCGGTGCCACCGAGGCGGCGATGATTGCGGCCATGACGGCGCTCGGACTCGACGCTGCGACCGCCGTACCGACGGTCTTCCTCTACCGGATTGCCACGTTCTGGCTTCCGATCCTCCCCGGCTTCTTCTCACTGCGGAAGCTCGAGAGCGACGGGATGCTGTGACATCCGGGCAGCAACGCCGACTCGAAGAGCGGCCGCTGCTGCAGGACCACCCAGGCGCCTACCGCCTCGCCCTTGTGCTCTGGGTCCTGGGGTCGCTGGTGTTCGTCGCCCTCGCGATCCCTGCGCTCGCAGACATCGTTCAGGCGATCGACGACTGGATCTACGAACTCGCCATCGACCTGGAAGCAACGATCCCAGTCACCCTGGCGAAGGTCCTCGACTTCATCGGTAGCACGTGGGTGACCGCGCCGCTGATGATCCTTGTCGGCATCTATCTGATCTACCGCAGGCGATGGGAGGCGCTGGCCTTCTGGTTTGTGGCCATGCTCGGATCGCAGTTGCTGATCGGTCCCATGAAGAACCTCTACGAGCGAGCGCGGCCGCCGCTGCCGCTCGTAGAGACGTCCGGCTTCTCGTTTCCCTCCGGCCATGCCGTCGCCGGTGCAGCAATTGCGGTGGCGCTCGTGATTGTGTTGGTGCCGGCCGGGACGAAACGACGGAACCTCGAGATGCTCGCTGCAGCGTTCGCCGTGTTCATGGCTTTGAGTCGCGTGTACTTGCGAGCGCACTGGCTGTCGGACGCCCTGGGAGGTGCCGCCCTTGGGGCTGCCGTCGCCATTGGAGCGGCGCTCCTCGTGCACTGGATCGACGAACGGCGGGGCCGTTCGTAGCCGTTCCGTGGAGGGCCGCAGCGAACCCCGTCACGTACATGAGAGCAGCCTTGCCGGCGCAGTTCGGTGCAAGGTTCCTCAAAGATCTCTCGGTCCCCGGCGACATGACGCCGGCGTTTCCGATTCGCGCCTTCATGATCAGCGGGGCGTGGTTGCTGTGGGTGCCCGCACCCGAGGGGCGATCAACGTGTCGGCAACCTCCTCGCGAATCGGCCTATGGTCGAGCGGCACTGAGGATCGATTCCCCGACAGCTGGAGAAAGCAACCGATGGGTGGCAACCCAACAACCGAAGCTGTACCCGACTACACCCAGGCCCGGAGCTTCTGGGAGTTGCTGCTGACCGCCGCCTTCCTCGGTGGTGTTGGGGCTGTCGCCGGCCTCGTGTTCCTCGGAGTGACCGGCATCGGATCTGACTGGTATGGCGAAACCGGAATCGGTTGGTTCGACGGCGAATTGTGGTGGATTGCGGTCGCAGCAGGTGCAGGACTGATCATCGGTGTGCTCCGCCGTGTGTTTGCGATGCCCGCCAAGGTCCCCGGGCTGATCGAGGACCTTAAGTCCGAGACCATCGACACCAAGATGGTTCTCAAGATTGTCGCCGTGTCTGGAGTATCCCTCGTCGGCGGGGCGAGCCTCGGTCCTGAGGTAGCGCTCGGCCAGATGGGTGGTGGTGCCGGGCAGTACATCGCTGAGCGTCGCAAACTCGATGATGATGCGAAGAAGGAGCATGCCCTCAGCGGCATGGCCGGAGCGTTCGGCGGCTTGTTCTCGAGTCCACTGTTGGGATCGATTCTCGTACTCGAGATCTCGTCGCCGCCGCGGAGTCGAAGCGGCAGTACGTTCTTCGGCACCATCGTGGCGTCGAGCGTCGCGTTCGGCCTGTACTTCGCGATCGCGGGAAGCGTGTTCCTCGACCTGTACGAAGTCCCGCAGTACGACTACGAAACGTGGAATCTGCTTGCTGGAGTCGGGTTCGGTGTGCTGTCCGTGGCTGTTGTGCTTTCCACCCTCGCGATCGCGGCAGCGGCGAAACGGCTGCTGAGTGGGCTGAAGATTCCAGCACTCGTGTTGCCCGTGATCGGCGGTCTTCTGTTCGGGTTGGTCGGTTGGGCCTTGCCGCTCACGAACTTCACAGGCACCGACCAGCTCGACACCGTGCTGAAGAACGGGAGTGCGCTCGGCGTTGCGCTCCTGATTGCGATTCTCGTCGGCAAGATGTTCACGTTTGCTGTGAGCTCGGCAAGCGGATTCATCGGTGGCCCCATTTTCCCGATCCTCTTCATCGGGGGGACGACCGGGGTCCTCGTGCACCAGATCTTCCCCGAGATACCGCTCGCTCTCGCCTTCACCTGCATGTTGGCGGCGGTGCCGGGTTCGCTGGTCGCGGCCCCATTCTCACTGGTTCTTCTGGTAGCGATCCTCACCCAGGTCGGCGCGCTCCAGACGGCCCCGATCATCGTCGCCGTCGCCACATCGTTCCTCACGATCTCCCTCGTGAAGTTCGCCATCGCTCAACGCCGATCGGCCGCCGGCGCGAGCGGGTGACGAACGGATCGGTTGGTTCTATCCGGCCCCTCCCACCATGGACGACGCCTCGAACGGTGCCGCCTCCGGTGTCAGCCACGACGTCACTACATTCTGGCGAACTCCTGTGCAGCAGCGCAGAGGCCGTCTCGCCTATCCGGATTCACTCAGCCAGCATGAACTCGAACCCCCTCACCCCTTTTCTCGATCTGCGCACTTCGCTGAGTGCACATGCGATCGGTGATGGGGGCCCAGACACCAGCACGGCCCTGACGGCGGCGCTCGACGCCGGCATCGAGCAGCTTGGATCCGAGATCGGTGCGGGGGCGGCGGTGATCGCCCTCGGCGGCTACGGCAGAGGAGAGCAGTGCATCTGGTCCGACGTCGACCTGATGATCCTGCACCACAGGCGTGAGACCGATCCGTTGGTTCAGGCCGTCTTCTATCCACTGTGGGACGCCAACATCAAAGTCGGCCACGCCGTGCGCACCGTCCAGGAGTGTCGCGTGGCTGCACGCGAGGACCTCGAGACCCTTACCTCCCTCCTGTCGTCGCGGCTCATCGCCGGCGACGAAGCGTTGTTCGGAGAGTTCGAGCGGGCGCTCGGAGAGGTCCTCAGGGAGCGGGCTCTGGCACCGCGTCTGGCCGACCTGGAGCGAGAACGGCGCCTTGTCGAGCCGTATCCGGTGATGGCAGCGGATGTCAAGGCGGGGAGGGGTGCGCTGCGGACCCACGAAGGCTTCTGGTGGGAGCGTCGTCGTGCCGAGCTGATCGGCCTGAGCTATCCCTCGGAGACTGATGAGGAACGCGAGGCGAAGCGTGTGCTCCTGTCGGTGCGCAACGCGCTCCACGCCGCTGCGGGCCGTCAGAACGACCGATTCCTCGTCGACCTCCGGGAACCTGCGGCCCTGTGGCTCGACACCGATGTTCAGTCGCTCGCGATATCACTCACGTCGGCGCTGCACGTCGGCGATCGTCTCGCGGACCGGCGCTGGCCCGAATTGCATGCAGAGCACGCGCCGACCGCCGGTCTGGGACGGCGAGTCTTCGGCGCGATCCGGACACGCTTCTCTTCACCCGATACACCGGACGGTGCCGACGCCTTTGAGAGCGTCCTCGCCACTGCTGTGCGTGCGGCCGCCCGTCCCGAGGGCGCCTGGCTCGACCCGGCGGAGGAGGAACTCGTCCTCGCCGCCCCTCCAATGGAGTGGACCGCCGCCGATCGGACAGCCTTCGTGACGTTGCTGTCGGCCGGCGGACGCGGACGAACGATCTTCGGGCTTCTCGAGGAACTCGGATGGGTGGACCGTGAATTCCCCGAATGGACCCCGGTGGCGACAGCGCCGGAACTCGCCCCATTCCATGCACATCCCAGCGGTTCGCACATGTGGCGTGCGGTCGACGAGATGCAGGCAATCATCGACGCCGGGGACGAGACCGCGGCATTGGTCGACGAGATTGGCTCGACCGAGGAGTTGCTGCTTGCTGCGTTCTTGCACGACATCGGCAAGGCCCGCGGAGGAAACCATGAAATCGTGGGGGCCGACCTCGCAGCCACGTTCCTCCGTCGAGCCGGATTCGGGCCGTCCACGGTGGCCGCCGTCGTCAATGCGATCCGGCATCATCTCCTCCTCGCTGAAACGGCGACCCGACGCGATATCGCCGACCCAGCCGTCATCGACGAGGTGGCAGGAGCAATCGAGGATCTACGCCAACTCCAATTGCTCTACCTCCTGACGATCGCCGACCTGCGAGCCACCGGTTCGACGATGTGGAACGAGTGGCGGTCGACGCTGTTGCGTCGTCTGTACCGAAAGGTCGCTCACGCGCTCGCGACCGGTGAGGCCGTGCGGGCCACGCCGGACATCGAGGCGATCGTGGTTGCAGCGGACGGTCGGTTCGACCGTCGGCTGATCGAAGAGCATGTCGATGCCATGCCGCGGGACTACCTCGATACGACATCACCACGCGAGGTCGCCTGGCACCTCGACGCGGTGTCCGCTCTCGATTCGGCCGGCCACGTGTCGGTGGACTCTCGCCGGGCGGACCGGATCTTCGTTACAGGGTCGGACCGGGAAGGATTCCTCCTCGCGGTCAGCCAGGCCTTCACCCGCAACGGCATCGGGGTCATGGATGCCCGCCTCCGAACGCGTTCCGACGGACTCGCCCTCGACACCTTCCACGTGATGGACGATCGAACCGGCACGGCGGTCGATCACGAACGCTGGGATCGGGTGATGGTCGACCTGAACACCGCGCTCGAAGACGAGGACGCGCTGCGGGCTGCCATCGCCGATCGGGTCCACGCCTATCGACGCCACGACGAGGATCAGAGCCCCGTCGAGGTACGCACGGGCCGCAGCGGGCGCAACACGGTCCTCGAGATCCGCGCTCCCGACCGCATCGGACTGCTCCTCGATATTGTCGAGGCGCTCCACGATGAGGACCTCGATGTTCGTCTCGCCAAGATCGACACGATGGGCGGCCAGGCTCGCGATCTCTTCCACGTTCGCCGATCCGGTGTTCGCATCAAGGACGAGGCCGAACTCTCGGACCTTCGGATCCGAATCCGGAACCGCTTGCGCGACTGATCGCACCCGGTCGGAGCCGGATGCGATCACTCTGGTTTCTCCCCTTGGTGGATCTGGTTAGATCGCGTCAGCCCCCTGTTCGCCGGTACGGATGCGGACGACGGACTCGACCGGCGTGATCCAGATCTTGCCGTCCCCGATCTTCCCGGACGTTGCGGTGGTCTGGATAACGTCCGTCGCCATGGCAACGTCGGACGCATCGACCACGATTTCGAGCTTCACCTTCGGCGTGAAGTCAACGGTGTACTCCGCGCCCCGGTAGGTCTCGGTGTGCCCGCCCTGGCGGCCGAATCCTTTGACCTCGGTGACGGTGACCGCCTGGATTCCTGCGGTCTTGAGGGCGTCGATGACCTCGTCAACTTTGTGCGGCTTGATGACCGCGGTAATCAGTTTCATATCTGTTGCTCCTCTCAGCCAGTAGCCGGGGCCGTGGTCAGGATGTCAGGACCGTACCCGGGGGCGCCGTGCTCCATCACGTCCAGCCCGGCGACCTCTTCTTCCGGCGGGACCCGGAGACCGATCGTTGCCTTGATGGCGAGGAACAGCAACCCGGAGGTGATCGTCACGAATACGAACACCGCCACGACGCCGATGACCTGAGTCACGAGCTGGTCGAATCCACCGCCGTAGAACAGACCCCCCTCGGTTGCGAGAAACCCGACCATCAACGTGCCGAACGCACCACACACCCCGTGCACGGAGATCGCTCCAACCGGATCGTCGACTCGGCGCCTGTCGAAGAAGAAGACGGAGAACACCACGATGATCCCGGCGAGCGCACCGATCAGCGCGGCACCCCAGTTGGAGACGTTCGCGGTCCCTGCCGTGATGGCGACGAGTCCGGCGAGTGTGCCGTTCCCTGCCATTGCCACGTCGGGGACTCCGGTCCTGATCCAGACCGTGATCGTCGCGAATATCGCTCCCGTTGCTCCTGCGATCAGTGTGGTGAGGGCGATGTAGCCCACCGCACTGTCTGCTGCGAGTTCCGATCCCGGGTTGAACCCGAACCATCCGATGAAGAGGATGAACACACCGATGATGGCGAACGGGATCGAGTGGCCGGGGATGGCTCGTGACGCACCGTTCTTTGCGTACTTGCCGATCCGTGGGCCGAGGACGATCGCACCCATGAGGGCCGCCCATCCACCCACGCTGTGAACAATCGTGGAGCCGGCAAAGTCGATCATCGGTGTCGAGAGGGTCGAGAGCCAGCCACCGCCCCACAGCCAGTGCACGACGATCGGATAGATCAGGGCCGTGATCACGAAGCTATAGACGAAGTAGCTCTTGAACTTCGTGCGCTCCGCCATCGCACCGGAGACGATGGTCGCTGCCGTCGCCGCGAACGCCACCTGGAATATGAAGAACGTGGGAAGCGACAGCGTCCCGAAATAGCCCTCGGTGAAGACGTCGGGGTTCAGGAACCAACCCTCGGTTCCGAACAGGGCGTTGCCGGGCCCAAACGCGATCGCGAAGCCCACCAATGCGAATGAGATCACGCCTGCGGAGAAGTCCATCAGGTTCTTCATCATGATGTTGGCGACACTCTTGGCTCTCGTCAGGCCCGCCTCGACGAGCGCGAATCCTGCCTGCATGAAGATCACGAGGACGGCGGCCAGCAACACCCAGATGTTGTCGAGGGTCGTCTGCACCGCCTCCGCTGTGATCTCGTCCTGCGCCATCGCCGGCGCAGCCAACAGGAGCGTTGACACGCTCGCTGTGACGCCCACGATCAGCAATCTCCTCTTCATTGGTTGCCTCCTCTGCCCTTGCTTTCGGTCTCAGTTCCTGAACGACAAGATCCGGCGCCCGAGGACAACCGGATGAAGAGGCAAGCTACGCGAGCCGCGTTTCAGCTCTGTTTCGTCACCGTGAACGATTGAGGAAGCGGCGCGCAAGGACCGCTCCGATGTCTTCTTGAGTCCCTTCGCTTCAGGGGGAGGAATTGGTTGGGGCGAGGGGAGTAGGAGGACTCGTCGGTCTAGGCGGCGTTTATCCGGGTGGGTGGTGCGTGGATTCTTGGGTTGAGGAGTCTTCGGCGTTGGGGTGGTGAACTCGGGTCGATGTGGAAGCCCTGGCCGTGGATCACGACCTGGTGATGGAACCAGCACAGCGTCGTCAGGTTCTCCGGATCCGTAGAACCGTTCTGGGACCACGGGACAATGTGATGGATCTGCAGGCGATACCGCGAGACACAGCCCGCAACGGTGCAGACGGCGCCGTCGCGATGCATGACGAATCGACGGAGGCGGGGCGGGATCACCCGGGTCCGGCGTCCGAGTGCAAGGGGTTGTCCGTCTGCGGTTCGTGCGGTGACTTCAACAGCACCGGTGCACATGATCGCCTCGACCGCGTTCGGGCCAACCTGGGGACCCGCCTCCAAGGTGACACCGGTGGTGCCGTTCGACGCTGCAGCTTCGGTCGCGTCGACGAACACTGTGAGGACCGGTGTTGATGAGTCGATGGTGGCGCCGTCGCCACCGGTGACGGCGTCGTGGCTGATCGACCACAACGCATCTGCGTTCCTCGTGGTCCGTGTCGGGGTGACCTGCGGCCCGTAGGGGAACTCGTCGCCTCTGGTTTCGAGGGCTTCGACGACGGTACGGCCCGCAAAGCCCGGCAACAGTCCGGAGATGCGCCAGGAGGTTTCGTCGAGGTTCGGTTGGATCGCGACGTAGCGTTCTGCGAACGACCGGATCTCGTCAAGACGCGTCATCCTGCGACGTCGGGCGGCCAACACGCGGATGCCTTCGATGTCACGCCCCGCGGTCTCGGTCAGCAGGTCCAACGCGTTGGCACGGCCTGCAAGGCGGGCGATGGCTGTGGCGCGGTCGAAACCGATTGCACCAGCAGTGACGGCTTCGTCAACATCGGGGAGATCTTCGAGACGCCGCGCAGTCGAGACGAGGACACGGGCGGTCTCAGATGCGAGATCGATCCTGCCGGCTACCCATTCTTGGAGGGACCGGTGACCGTCACGGAGTGCGACCTGCCGCCGATCGAGTTCCCGCAACAGCGACATCTGCTCTCCGCGACCGCGGGCGATTGCGGCTTCGATGTCAAGCAGTCTCTGCTCGATCGTTGCGGCGGAGGCGGTCTTCGTATCCATACCCGCAACCTATCTCCCGACTGTGACAGAAACCGGTGCTCGGCATGAAGAATCCCAAGGAATCTGCAGCCGGACTGCCGACCGGAATGGCGCGGATGTCGCAACCATCGCGGACGTGAACCTCAGGCTCCTCGGCTTGTAGCCCCGGTCGGGTCCACCTAGAGGTCGGATGCTCGAATGAGTGGGATCCCCACAATGAGACCGGAGACCAACACGACCACGCCCATGGCGGTCATCATGGACTGCTCAGAACCTTGGTTGAGGAGATAGCCGGCGAGGATCACGCCGATGATCGGTCCGAGGCCGAGGAACACCGCGGAGAACACGCCCTGCCCGGTAGTGGCCAGCCCCTTGGGGGAGAGTTTGGCAGCACCCATGACGCCAGCGGCGAGCGGGAGCGAGAACGTGAGTCCGTGGAAGAGTTGTGCCGTCAACGCCCATCCGACCGACGGCACAGATCCAAAGATCAAGAGGCGTATCGCTCCGGCTGCGATTCCGAGCAGCATCGTTCCCCCGACGCCGAGACGACCGAGCACCCGCCCCGCCGATGAGAACGCGACGATCTCGCTGACGGTGGCAATCGCAAGTGCCAGGCCCATGGTCAACGACGAAGCTCCGAGCGACCGGAGGAGGAGGAACAGATACCCGATGGTCGTGCCGCCGACAATGCCGACCACGAGTGTGCCGGCCAGCAAGGGAGTCCAGCCTTTCAGGTTCGCGAGAGCGAGCTTGAACTCGCTGAGGAGCCTCGTCCGCCGAATCGACACCGGCATCTGCCGACTCATGACAACGAGGACCAGCATGCCGGCGGCGAACAGGGCAGGAGCAAGGCCGAGCCCGAGACGATCGATGCCCCACCCTGCAATGGGAGCGGCGAGACCCCATCCGAGTGCCCCCCACAACCGGAGCCGTCCGTAGCGGCTGGTGTCATCGATCGCCTCGACAGAAGCGGCATCGGTGAACGGGACCACCGGAGCGAGCGCGAGAGCGAATACGAACATGACCGCCACGGTTGCCACGTAGGCCGTCGCCACACCCAGGGCCAGCGCCCCGGCACCGGATCCGGCGAGGGCAAGGGCAAGCAGGGCGCGGCCGCGTCCCGTCGAATCGGCGACGGCGCCCCACGTAGGTGCAGCAACGATCGACATCGCGGGCGGGAGGGCGAGCAGCCAGCCGATCTGGCTGCCGCTGTATCCGGCGTCGTCAAAGATCAGCGGCAGGTTGGGGAGAAGCGTCGCTGCCGATGCGTAGTAGATGAAGTAGAAGCCCGAGATGAGGCGCTGGTAGTCGGTCACAGCGTCGATGTCGATCGAGTCAGAGCGGACGTCACGTTGTGGTTCCGGAGCCTCTCGCCTCGCACGGACACGGCAGGTGATCGGTCCGACGCGCCCGGCCGAGCAGTCGGATCGACCCGGATGGTACCGCCCGCGTGGACGTCGACGGTCCCGGCGCGGCAGGTCTTGTCGAAGAGGCCCGTCCTCGCGTCGAGCAACCCGCACCAGTCCGTCGGAGCACCCGATTTCGCCGGACGGGCGGTCCTGGAAACGGGGCCCCTCGGCGTAGTCGCTGCTAATCACAAGGCGAGCGGAGAGGGTGGCCGACGCGAACGCACCGAGTGGAGGACAGCGAAGCTGATCGTCGAGTCGACGGAGAAGAAGGCCCGGATCAGCCGTGTTCGGCGGACCGGTTGTGGCGAGACCGGAAGCGCCGTACATAGAAGGTCTCGTTCCGATAGGGGGCTTCGACGAGATCGCCATCGGCGACGAGACGCTCGACGACTCCCCATGGCGCACCGGTTCGGTCGAGGAGTTCATGGATGGCCGAGGCCCGCATCGGGTGTACGGCGGTGACACTGAGGATGTCGCTACGAGGGTCGCCGCTGGACGCAAAGGCATCCCCCTCGTAGCCGACGAGATATTCCGCATGCGGCACCTGTGCCGCGAGCGCCTGGTAAGCCCGGTTCACGGTCTGCTCATCCGGCGCGGTGATGGCCGCATGGGGGGTCGGCCGGGTCGGAATCGAGAGATACGCCGTGGCGAGATCGATGCTGCTGAGATATGCCCCAACGGCTTCAACGGCGTCGACGCCGTCGTTGAGACCGGAGACCAACATCGTCTCCGAAACGAGGCGACCGGGGAATGCTGCGGCGAATCGGGTGATCCCATCGAGAACCATTGCGAAGTCGAGATCGGCGTGGGGCCGGTTGACACGCCGCCAGACGGCGGCATCCGCGGCGTCGACCTTCACCGAGACCCAGCCGGCATCGTTGAGAGCCGCCCGAACATCTTCACGCCACAACAGGGTGCCGTTGGTGATGACTGCGACTTTGATGCCCAGTGGGCGCAGCAACCGGATGGTCTCCCCAAGGCCCGCATCGAGGGTCGGCTCACCATCGGGCACGAACGTGAGATAGTCGATGGTCTCCCCGCGGGATCTCACTCGCTCAACGTGGGCCGCAACGGCTGTGGCGAGTGCTTCGGGTTCGAAGAAGGGTCTGGGTTCGATGGCCCGATCGAACGTCGGACCCACCTGGCAGTAGACACACGCGAATGAGCAGACCTTGGGCGGGATGTTGTTGATACCAACGCTGCGCCCGAGACGCCGTGACGGGACGGGGCCGAACACGGGGGGCGGGGGCTCGCCAGCGCTACAGATTGTCATGTGACGCTGCGGATCCACGTGACCAGGTCACCGATGACTTCGTCCCGATTCGTCTCATTGAGCACTTCGTGCCGGCCGCCCTCGTAGAGATGGACCGTTGCATCATCGGTAGGCATGTCGTTGATCGCCTGTAGTGACCGCTCGTAGGGGACGAAGGGGTCGGCGGTGCCGTGGAGCAGGAGAACCGGCATCGTGAGGCGATTGACGTTTCGGGCGTAGGCGTCGAGTGCCTCGACCTCGGCGACGAGTAGCGGTCGTTTGTACTGGCCGTGATAGACCAGCGGGTCTCCCGCGTAGGAAGCGCCGACGGTGGGATCGCGCGAGATGGCGTCCGGGTCGAACGGGACGAAGGGAAGGTCAGAGTCGGCGAGCACGTCGCGAGCCCACTGCCAGTCACCGATCACCGCTCCGCAGAACGCGACTCCGGCCAACGTTTCGGGCCAACGCTGGGCGTAGCGAGCCGACAGCAGCCCTCCCATGGAGTGGCCAACAAGGACGAGCGGGAGATTGCCGTGGCTGCTGCTGGCGATCGCCGACAGCGTGTGGAGGTCTTCGACCGCATGGTCGAAATCGGTGATGACGGCTTGCTCGCCATCCGAGCGTCCGTGACCGATGTGATCGTCGGCGTAGACGACGGCGCCGTCCGTCGCGAGGGCTCCTGCGACGTGTCCGTAGCGCCCGCCGTGTTCCGCATATCCGTGGACGATCTGCACGATGCGTCGCGGCTCGGCCGGCGGATCCCAACGTCGGTAGAAGACCTTGCCTTCGGTGCCTGCGAACGTGGCCTTGAGCATCGGTCGGGTCCCTTCGACCATCCCAGCATACGTTCGCCGCCTTCGTCTTGAACCGGGGGCAGTCCACAGGCTTCTCCAACCTCCGGATCGAGCACACCCGCTGCCGGCCGGTCCGTTTCGGCCTTGACTCCTGACCCTTGGGTCCGACGATCTCAACTAGTGTCGAAGGTGAGACGTTGCCCGACACACGAAACGCGAGAGGCATGACTACCGAACTCCATTTGGGTGCTGTGTTCGATGACCGTGCCACGGCCGAGCTCGCGGTTCTCGAACTGCGCCGGCACGGCTGGGCAGATGACCACTTGGGAGTCGCGATCCGCCAAGCGGACACGTACGTGTTTGAAGAGGACGTGAGCGCGGACATCGCCCACGGTATCGAGAAGGGCATTGCCATTGCCGCGCCCATCGGGGCGATCGCCGGGATGGCGATCATGGTCTTCGCCATCCCCGGCGCCGGCCTCCTCGGTCTGGGCGGGATGTTGGCCGCCGGTGGGATCCCCGGGGCGCTCGCTGGGACGTACTTTGGTGCGCTTCTGGGTCTCTCCACCGAGGAGCACGAACTGGACGAGGAGTTGGATTGGGAGCGAGTTCCCCTGGAGTTCGGACAAGTGCTGGTGGTAATCGCCGGCCATGACCACCCCGACGAGGTGGAGGATATCCTCCGGCGCCACGGCGGGCATCTCGTCTCGAAGCCGCCGCACCTTGCCTGATCTTTGAGCACCCGGATTTGGAAAGCGCAGGTCTGCGGAATGTCCCAATCGGCCGTCGTCCCGAGGGCCAATCGACTTCGCTATCGGTGCGCGGGCCCTCTTGGCGCCAGGGAGTGGCTGATCGGCTGAAACTCCGTGGGTCGGAAGTCGCCACAGTGGCGTCGCCGAAGGAAGGGCGTTCTTCAAGGTGCTGGGGACGGTGTCGCTGTTGGCGATTCTCTTCCTCGGAAAGCGGTTCATCCTCGCAGTCGTGAATCTCGTGTTCGATGCGCAAGCAGGGCACAGCCAATCGCAAGATCCGCGTAGCGCCGACGGTCGCGCGGTCGTACGTTCCATGGGAAGCACCCACCCAAGGAGGCCCCGATGCCCAGCGACCGGTTCACCGTCGAGTCGATCGGCCATGTGAAGATCGACGACGAGGGATTCGCTCTCATGATCGACGAGCCGTATCGACCGGCGCTCATCGAGGTCGAAGGCTTCAGTCACGTCAACGTGCTCTGGTGGTGCCATCTGCTCGACGACCCGATGTACCGGGGGATGACGATCGCCGAGCGGCCCTATCGCAACGCCCCGGACCAGGTCGGCATCTTCGCCACCCGGTCACCGGTCCGACCGAACCCGATCGCGCTCTCCGCGGTTCCCCTGATGTCGATCGATGTGGACAGCGGCGTCATCCGTGTTCCGTGGATCGACGCCGAGGACGAGACCCCCATCCTCGACATCAAGCCGTATCACCCAGCGGTGGATCGGATCCGCGAGGTCTCCACGCCTGCGTGGTGTGCCGACTGGCCCCAGTGGTACGAGGATTCGGCGACGTTCGACTGGGGTGCCGTGTTCGTGAACGCTCAGTAGTGCCTGAGCGGTCGAACGGGGAGGCAGATGTCGACCCGCTGCTTGCCTGGATCAGTCGACTCCTCGTCGAGCGGGTATCGTTCGTAGGGGAGTCGGTCGTCCGGTTCGTAACCGCTGTCCGGCAGCCAGCCACCGGCGAGCGTGTACCAGGCCTCGGGGTAGTCCAGATGACCGAGGTCGAAATGCCCGACGGCGAACCGCCCGCCGGGAACGATCATCTGTCCGACATCGCCGGACGTTTCGGTTCCGGGAGGGACCGTGATGCACGCGCTGACCCGCAACTTGTGGTCTTCGGTGATGCTCGGGTTGTCGTGATAGACCGACAGGACCAGGCTGTCTGGCTGGACGAGGCCCCTCGGCTGCGCCCACGTCATGAGGCGGTTGAACAGGTCGGTGAAAACGTCCGCGAGTCCCTGGTAGCGGCCGGTGTGCCGAACGTAGGCAACATGCAGATCGGGGATCGTTTCGAGCGTGATTTCGACGGTGCCCAAAGTGCCGGCGCGCACCTCCCAACGAGGGTTGCCGCCAGCCGTCTGCGGCCCGGAGGTGGTGATTCCGTAGCGCTCGTCGATCAAGCCGACATTGCCGATGACGTCCATGGTGGTGGTCCCCGGCTCCCGCTCGTACTGCCGGAAGCCGCTGTTGCGCCACTCGGTGGCGCTCATGCCGAACGCCTCCTTGAACGCTCGGGCGAACGACGAGGGATTGGTGAGCCCGCACTCGACGCCGATATCGGTGATCGTCCGGTGGGGGTGCTGGATCAGGAGGGTTGCCGCCCGTTCGATGCGCAAGCGGCTGATGAACCGGCTCAGGGTCTCGCCGACGAGCGTGCTGAAGACACGATGGAAGTGATAGGGGGAGAAGTGCGCCACTTGGGCGAGGGTGGCGAGTGAGAGGTCGTTCGCCAAGTGGGTCTCGATGTAGTCGATGACCGCGTTCACCCGCTCGATGTAGATGGGTCGGCTCTCGGCCGGTGACGGCGGGGCTGGGTCGTTCGTCATGGCGCCTCCAGCGATCGAGCGTAGCCCGCGACCACCTAGCTCCCGTCGTTGGGATCAGCTGTCTGCTCGAGCCAGGTCCGGTAGTGCTCGTGGAGACGCCGAGCCATGGCCTCAGCGAAGGCAGGATCGTTGATGTCGGTGTCCATCTCCACCAACTCCACTTTGGGCTCGAGGTGCGTGCGGATGCTCTCGACGAGCGCGGCGTCGGCCTTGGGATCGTGGAAGACCGCCCCTGTGACGGCATATGACGACCCGCCACGGAGCGGGACGAACAGCGAGACCGGCCCCGTGGCCCGGTTCAGTTTCTCGGCGAGCATGCGGCCCAGTTCGATGCTCTCTTCGACGTTGGTCCGCACGAGCGTGATGCTGGGGTTGTGGTCGTAGCAGTTACGGTCCCGATAGGCGTCCGGCACGGCGCTCGGGGGAGTGAACGTGATCTGGTCGGTCGCTCCGATCGAGACCACCTGTGGCAAGCCGAGGTCCCCGGCAGCTTCAAGGCGATCAGGACCCGCCGAGAGGGTGCCGCCTGCCACTTCGTCGGTGAGTTCTGTGGTGGTCACATCGAGCGCCGCGGTGATGTAGCCACTCTTCATGAGGGCTTCCATCGACCGGCCACCGGTCCCGGTCGCGTGGAAGACGAGCACCTCGTATCCCAGGTCCTGCAACGCGGCACGGGCCGCATTGACACACGGGGTGGTTGTTCCATACATCGTGGCGCCGACCAGTGGGCGGCCGTCGACGGACGGGTCGCGGACCTCGTAGGCGTTCGCCATGCCGGCTAGTCCTGCTGCGGCGTTCCCGAGGATGCTCGACGACACGGCGTTGATCCCTGAGATGTCGACCACCGAGTACATCATTGCGATGTCAGATGTCCCGACGAAGGCGCTGACGTCGCCTGCTCCCATGGTCGACACGAGGAGTTTCGGGAACCCGATCGGAAGCTTCCGCATGGCGTGGCTGACGATCGAGGAACCGCCGGATCCCCCCATGCCGAGGATTCCGTGGATCTTCCCTTCCTCACAGAGGCGTTGGACGAGCGAAGCGGCGCCGTCGGCCATTGCGGTCACCGCGGCGCCGCGATCGCCGGCTGCCACGAGAGCTTCGAGGTCGGCGTCGACCCGGGCGGCGACGTCGTGCCGGCCGAAGGCGACCGGGTAGGCGGGGTCGCCGAGCACACCGGCGTTGATCATCACAACGTCACACCCGGCATCGATCACACGGTCCCTGAGGAACGCGTACTCGCCGCCCTTTGTGTCGAGCGTTCCGAGCAGCACAACGGTGGCCATCCGATCAGGCTCCTTCGCGTACGGGGGTCGCTGCGCTTGAACCTACGCTCGTCCCGACGCTACCTCGTCCTCACGGGTGCGGCCGGCCAGCAGGATCAGATCCTCATGCAGTTCGAACCACACGTTGTGGTAGCTGTCGAGACGCGGCGAGGCGATGTAGTCGTGATCACCGCTCTCCACCAGGTCGGCGGCTCGCCCGAGCCTCGCCGAGTACGAGGCAAGGCGGGGGAGTTCGTCGTGCAGATCGGCGAGCCAGGCCGAGGCGTCGACGTGGAGTGCTGCGAGATCCGCAAGGACCGCAGCGTCGTAGTCGGCGTCAGTGTGGTCGTTGAGCACGGGCGATCCGTCCACCTCCATCATCTGCCAGGCCGTGACGATCACCTTCATCCGTTGATCCAGCGGAATGAACCCGTCGAGGCCTGCCGCGGCACGCTCCGCTCCCCACTGCTCGCGGTCGGCGGCGAGATACTCCGCCGCCATCGACTTGCCGTCATCCGAGAGGCTGAACATCGTGCCCATCATCGAGATGAGGCCGTCGGCCGTCATCCGGTCAAGAAGGGCGGAGGCGTCCTCCTCGGTCGCGGCGAGAGCAGCGGCGGCGGCATCGGGCGTCGCGAATCCCTTGATGCCGAGCAGTCGGATCATCGACTCCGCATTGGCGGTGCCACCGTCGGACACATCCCCGGCTTCAACGGAGTCGGGTGCCTCGCCGTCGGTCGGCGCTGTGATCTCGATGCCAAGGTCGTCGGCCCACGACAAGAGCTTCGCAGCCTCCGGCACGACGGCTGTCTCACCGACGAGTTCGCCGAGGAACACGTTTCCGGTGGCGCCGTTGATCGTGAGCGAGTCGCCGATGGCGACCGCTGTGTCGCCGATCGTCACGCTGGTCTCGCCGATCTCGATGGTGTCTGCTCCGACGACCGCGGGAATGCCCCAGCCTCGTGCGACCACAGCGGCGTGGGAGGCGAGACCGCCGGTCGTTGTGAGAATGCCCGCGGCGGCGGCCATGCCGTGGACGTCATCCGGTGAGGTCTCCTTGCGAACGAGGATGACCGACCGGCCCTCTGCGGCGGCCGCAACGGCGGCATCCGGCGTGATCACGATCGCGCCGGCGGCAAGGCCGGGTGATGCGGCGAGGCCCGTTGCGACAGGTTGTGCATCGCCGTCGAGCCTCACGGTCGCCGTCGGCGGGGAGACGAGGTGCTCCATGACCCGATGCACGGCCTCTTCCCGCGAAAGAGGGAAGTCGGGGTCCTCTGCCATATCAACGGCAATGCGCACGGCGGCCCCGGGCGAGCGCTTGCCGATCCGCGTCTGGAGCATCCAGAGCTTCCCCGACTCGATGGTGAACTCGATGTCGCAGATGTCGGCGTAGTGACGTTCGAGACGGTCGGAGTGAGTCTTGAGTTCGGCAGCGATGGCCGGTGACCGTTCGTCGAGGTAGGAGATCGGCTCGGTGGCGTGCGTGCCGGCGACGACGTCTTCGCCCTGAGCGTTGAAGAGCACGTCGCCGTAGAGAGTCCGCTCACCGGAGGCCGGGTTGCGGGTGAAGACCACACCCGTCGCCGAATCGGGGCCGCTGTTGCCGAAGACCATTGCCTGCACGGTGACGCCGGTGCCGAGATCCTCGGAGATTCCCTCGTGAGCGCGGTAGCTTCGTGCCCGATCGCCGTTCCACGACCGGAACACGGCTTCGACGGCTCCCTTGAGTTGATCATATGGATCCTCGGGTACGACGTCGACGCCGACGATCTCGCGATACGTCGAGACGAAACGGTCCCGGCAGGCGGCGACGAACGCCGGGTCACCCGAGAGCGCAACGAGGCCCTCTTCTGTGGCTTCGTTGATGCCCAGGTTGAGGATGGTGTCCATCATTCCCGGCATGGAGATCGGCGCCCCGGACCGGACGCTGACGAGCAACGGGTTCGCAGGATCTCCGAAACGCCGGCCAACGGCCTGTTCGACCCGGCCGATGTGGTCGCGAAGTTCCGTATCGAGAGCGGTAGGCCAGCCTTCTGCGAGGTAGTGCCGGCAGGCTTCGGTCGAGATCGTGAATCCGGGAGGCACGGGGAGGCCCAACTCGCTCGTCATCACGGCGAGGTTCGCCCCCTTGCCGCCCACCAGGGCCTTGGTCTCGTCCGTCGAGCCCGTGTGCTGGTGGTCGAATGCATAGACGTAGGTCATTCCGTCATTCTCCTCGATTGTTTGTGGTGTTCGTAGTGCACGTCTTGATGACCGGCGCCGCGGTCACTCCAGGAACTCCGCTCGTAGTTGGGCAACCGTTGCGTCCGAGAGGCCGAGCTCGTCGCGGACGAACTCATCGAAGGTGCGCCCATCCTTCGTGATCTCTTCGATCACGACGTCGATGTACTCGGGTTGAAGGACGAAGAACTCCCTCTTCGACTTCTCGTCGCCGAAGTTCGGGGCACGGCCCAGGCTCTTTTCCATGGCCTGATTGAGCGCGTCCGGTTGATCGCCGCCGGCGTCCGCGAAGTGGATGTTCGACGCGAGGTAGTCGTCCCGCACGGTCGACCAGGGCACACCAAGGATGGTCAGCAGGAGGGCCGTGCTCACACCGGTGCGGTCCTTCCCGCCGAGGCAGTGGACGATGGCGGGGAGGTTGGTCCCATCGGCGAGCAGCGTGAGGAGTTCGCCGAACTCGGCGGCGTCTTCGACGATGTAGGCACGGTTCACCGACACGAGATTGGGGAGGTAGGGGAAGTGGCCGGTCTTGAGGGCCTCCGCGACCATGGGGTCGGCACCGGCGCTCGGGATTCTGATCTGGACGACGCTGGTCGCGTCCGGCAGGCGGTCGGTGCCGAGCGCGTCGACTTCGACCTGAGTCCGCAAATCAACGACCGTACGGATCCCGAGGGATTCGAGGGTTGCCACGCCTTCATCCGTGAGGCCCACCAGCATCCCGGAGCGGTACAGCTTGCCGTATCGGACGCGTCGCCCGTCGGTGGTTTCGTAGCCGCCGACGTCGCGGAAGTTCGGAGCGCCGTCGACGGTGACGATTTCGGCGGGGGAGGGGGCGACGTCAGTCAATGTCAGAGGCCTCTTCGCGGCGATGCTTTCCAACGTCCCAACCCTTTGGTCCGAGCACCTCTTCGGTGACGGTCTGCGAAGGCTCCTCGAGGGTGGTGGCGAGCGAGTCGTTCCATCGGTTGAGGAAGCCGTAGAGGGCGACGACGGCGAGGATCTCGACGATCTGTCCGTCGTCCCAGTACTCGCTCATGCGCACGAAGTCCTCGTCGGTCACACCGTTCGGCGAGGCGGCAGCCGAGACGGCGAAGCGCAGAGCGACGCGCTCTGATTCGTCGAAGAGATCGCTGGTCTCAAACTCCCACAGGGCTTCGAGACGGGAGCGGTCGGTTCCCGAGCGGTCTGAGCCGTAGATGGCGTGCGCCTGGCAGTAGCGGCACCCCGCCGTCCTACTGGCGATGTGCCCGACGAGGCTCTTTAGTTCGAGTGGTACTTCGCTGGTGGCCGGATCGAAGACAGCGCGGCGGAGGTGGAGGAAGCCCTGCACGATTCCGGGCCGGCGGGCCATGATGCGCACCCCGTTCGGTACGAATCCGAAGACGGTCTCGTACATCTCTTCGACACCTTCGAGTTCCTCGATGCCGTCGAGGGGGATGTTCTCGAGTCGAGACATGGGGTCCTCCGTTGCTGCTGCAGTCCCGCGATATGCGGCTTCATTCCCGGATTGGGCGGGATTCGGCCAGCATAATCGATTATCGAGGATCGGGTCCAACCGAGGAGTGGAGAGACCCATGAAAGGACGAAATCGTCCCGGACAGAGAGAAGCGGCGGCGGGATGACCCGCCGCCGCTCTCGATTGTTGTTGTCGTCAGGTACTCGTGGTTCCTACCACTCGCATCCCGGCGATGCAGGATTCGTCCCTGCAGGGTTCGGGGTTTCGCACTCCGCCTGGACCGCGATGATGCTCAGGGTGTCCAGAGCAAGCGTCGGGTCGAGGAGGACCGCATCGCCGACCGTGCCGTCAGCGTTGAACGGGGTGTACGACTGCACGAGGGCGTTCACGCCGCCCGCGCTGTACGTACCCGGGCCGGTGACACCCTCGTAGTCGATGTCTTCACCGGCGTCGAGCAACGCCTTGCACTCCGGATAGCTGTAGCAGACGGTCCCCGGGGGATCGCCAACCTCGAACATGGCCGGTGCCCAGGCACTCGCCGCATACGAGCCTGCCTTCACAACGCCGAGGGCGGTGTGGGTCATCAGGTCGTACGTCGAGAAGTGGTACTGGTCGGTCGCATCACCGAACTCGTCGCCGTATCCGGGGGTGTCGTCCCACAGCGGCTGATAGAACTCCCACGCGGGGGTGTCGCTGTTGTAGGCGAACGCCGCGTAGCCGATGCTCTTCTGCGAGGAGATGGGCTCAGTTCCGAGCGTTTCGATGAACTCCGGCTGGATCCAACCCGTCTCACCGATCCATGCGAGTGACAAGCCGGCTTCGGCGGACTGCTTGATGAGCGTGGCCGACTCAACCGAGCCTGCCTGCACGATCACGGCGTCCGGATTCAGACCGGCGATCCGCTGTGCTTCGGCGCCGTATGACGGCTGCTCAGCGGGAACGTCGATGCGAGCCAAGACCTCGATTCCGAGCGCCTCGGCCGTCGCGACCGCGGCATTTGCTGCGAGCTGGAAACCCTCAACCTGGGTCGCGAAGACGACCACGGTGGTTGCTCCCTGGCGCTGTGCTTCCAGGCTGCCAGTCATACCCAAACCCTCATCAAGGCCTTGGGCCCGGAAGAGTGGCTCAGAACCGACACCACCGATATTGCCCGGGATGCTTCCGCCATGGACCGTAGGTCCGAGCGGCTTGTCGTTCTCGGCAATGTACTCCAGCATGAAGTCGCGGTACTGGCGGTAGCCGTGCGCCTGGCTGACCATGATCTCGGCGTTGTGCTGCTCGAGGCAGATACGAGCTGCCTGAGCTTCGCCGGGTGTACCGATGTCCTCGGAGATCAACTGCCATTCGCGCCCGAGCGGCGGATCAGCGTTGATGACCTGACTGATTGGGAACTCGACGTCAGCCGTGAGAGACGGACCGTATGCAGCGAACTCACCCGTGAAATAGGCAAGCTCACATACGATGACCGGCTCGCTCGACATGGCTTCGGTCGTCGTTGTCTCGTCCGTTGCTGCGGCAGTCGTCGTTGTCTCGTCCGTTGCTGCGGCAGTCGTTGTCGTGTCGCCCGCTGCGGTCGTGTCGCTCGCCTCGTCGTCGCTGCTGCAGGCAGCAGCAACCAACGCAAGCACGAACAACAGGATCAATCCGCTAGCGAACCTCTTCGAACGTATTCGCATCTGTCCCGTCCTTTCCTTTTCCTCCATACGGATCGCCGTACGGCGATCAGATCCGGTATCCCTTCTTGAGTTGCTCCGTTGTCAGGTCAGAGGCGTTGAGCACCTCTGAAGCCTCACCGAGGCTCAACACCATGACGCGATCGGAGATCTCGAGTGCCTTGGTTGCGTTCTGCTCCGCAAGGATGATGCTGACGCCCCTCGTCTCGTGAATCTCTTTGATCTTCTCAAAGAAGGTATCCACATAGAGCGGGGAGAGGCCGGCGGTCGGCTCGTCCAGCAGCAGCATCTTGGGATCCTGCATGAGTGCACGGCCGCACGCCACCATTCGCGACTCGCCGCCGCTGAGGGTGCCTGCGAGTTGCGCCTGGCGCTTGCCGATGTCAGGGAAGAGTTCGACGATCTCGTCGATCCGTTCCTGGCGCGGGCGGTCGCCGATCATCGAACCGATCTGCAAGTTCTCCAGAACCGTGAGATCAGCGAAGATGCCCTTTTCTTGCGGAACGTAGCCGAGGCCAAGCGCTGCCGTGTCCCACGGGTGCGCCTTCGTGATGTCCTGGTCCTCGAACGTCATCTCGCCGGCCATCAGCGGGATGAGCCGTGCGAGGGTTGCGAGCAGCGTGGTCTTGCCCGCTCCATTGGCTCCGAGCACCGCGAAGATCTCGTGCTCGACGTTGAGGTCGAGGTCCTTGATCACCGTCACGCCGCTGTAGCCGCTACGGATTTCCTTGGCGTTAAACATGGCCGCTTCCCAGGTATTGCTCGACCACTGTCTCATGGTCTCGGATATATGAGGGCTCGCCTTGCAGTACGACGCTTCCCTCGGCCATGAAGTGGACGTACTCACACATCGTCCAGATCACGTGGAGATCGTGCTCCACGATGACCACCGACATGTTCTCTTCGACCGCCTTCGTCTTGATGAGGTCCATGATCTGGTCTCGGACGTCGTCCGGCAGGCCGGCGGTCGGCTCGTCGAGGAGGAGGACGCTCGGGTTCAACAGCAGGCAGCGGAGGATGTCGAGGAGCTTCTTCTCCCCGGCCGAGCCGGCGAATCCATAGGGATCCTCGAAGTGGAACTGATCGAGGTACGAACGGATCTCGTCGATGCTCTCGTCGTAGAGGTTGTCCTCGTCGTAGATCTTGAAGGCACGCTCGTCACTTCGCTGAGCAACCGACAGCATCATTGAGTCGAGGATCGTGAGTTGCTCGAAGTCGGTGATGACCTGGTTCGTCTTCACGACCCCGTGCTCCGCCATCTTGCTGGTCGGCAGGCTCGAGAGGATCACCGATCCACCGTTGCCGTCGGACGTGAGGGTGACGGTGCCCTTGTCGAGCGAGATGGCGTGCATGATCATCCGCATGAGCGTGGTCTTGCCAGCACCGTTGGGACCGATGAGGCCTTCGATCGGGTACTCACCCAACGTCAGATCATCGATGTCCACGACGGTCCGTCCGCTGAAGCTCTTGACCGCATTCTGAACGCGAATCGTCGGACGCGAAGCCGGGCTCTCAGGCGCCGGTTCGGGATTGGATGCAGTGTTCATGTTCTCAACCACTGTGCATCCTCCGCATCAGCTTGTCTCTTCGCATCCTGCCGAGGACACCGTACGGTCGGAACATGAGAACCAGGATGAGTGCAGCGCCGAAGGTCATCTCGCGAAGGTTGGGAAGCGCCTGGCCGTACCACGATTGGGGGAGTGGAAGGTACGACTGGGCGAGGATGTCGAAGACTGCCACGGTGAGAGCGACGCCGACGACCGCTCCCCACGTCCGTGTGGTACCACCGAGAACCAAACCCACCATGGCCGCCAGGGTGATCTCGATGCCGAGGTTGCCGATGTCGAGGAAGCGCTCCATCACACCGAACATCGCTCCGAGGAGGCCCATGACCGCCGAACTCCCTGCGAACAACCAGAGCTTCGTCCGGAACGTCTGCTTGCCGAGGCTGCGGGTCAGGGGTTCGTTGTCACCGACTGCGATGAGTTTGCGTCCGTAGGGCGACTTGTGGACACGGGAAACGTAGTACAGGATCAGGGCGACCACGATGGTCAGGATCACGAGCCACACCGTCTCGTTCGCCTTGACACTGCCGATGTCATAGGGGAATCCGAGTCCGCCCATGCCGAGTGCTCCGCCGGTCAAGTCCTGTTCGGTCGTCGCAACAATCAAGACGCAAGTGGCGAAACCGAGCGTGCCGACCAGGACGCCGTCGATGTCGAGGTCGGCGATCACCCACCCCACCGCAAGGCCGGCGATACCGGCGACGAGCGTCCCAAAGGCCATCGAGATAAGGAATGCCCAGAGGTCGCCAAACGGCCAATCGACTTGGACGTAGAGAACGCCAAAGGAGTACATCCCGAGACCCCAGAAGCCGACGATGCCGAAGTTGGCGATGCGGGCGAGTCCGAGTTGAAGATGGAGAAGCAGCGCGAGGCCGATGATCATCATCACTGAGAAGAGTCCGTAGACGAGGAATGCGTCGAGCCAGTCCAAGTTCATAGCTAGACCTTCCCTGCTTCAGCAGCCCGTGATCCACGGACCTTCAAGATGATGATGAAGACAACGATGAGGATCAGTTGCCCGTAGAGCGCCTGACCGAACTGCAGTGTCAAGAACGTGAGCGAGATGGCGGTGACGGCACCGACGATGATGACGCCGCCGATGTTCTTGGCGCCACCGACGAGAACCACCAGCAGGATGAAGAGGAACTGGCGCCAGCCGAGCAGCGGGGCGACTGCGGAGGCGACCCCATAGAACGCTCCTGCGAGGCCACCGGCGACTCCGGCGAGGAACCAGATCAAGACGGTGACGGCCATGGGCCGGATCCCGCTGACCTGAGCAAGTTCCTCGTCGTTGGCCAGTGCCCGGATCTGCAGGCCGTAGCTGGTCTTCTGGATGAACCAGTAGAGCCCGAAGGCGAGGATGAACACGCTGGCCACCGCGACGAGGCGGAAGGACGAGACCCCAACACCGAGGACGAAGAATGTGTCCGGGGCCGGCACCTCGAAGAACCGGACTGGGTAGCCGAACACGAACTGGAGGGCGTGCCGGAGGAACACGGACAGTCCGAACGAGATGATGATCATCTCGAGGCTGCCGACATTCCGCTTTTTGGCTGGACGGAAGACTGCGAAGTAGGTGCCGACGCTGATCAACCCCGCCACGATCCCGGTCGGGATGAGGATGGCGTAGAAGTTCAACTCGAACGTCGTGTTGATCCACATGCCCATGTAGGCGCCGAGCGTGATCGTCTCCGAGTACGCCACGTTGATGAGGCCGGTGAGTCGATAGAGGAGGGCGAAGCCCATCGCCGCGAGGATGAGGGGCGCTTGCTCCGTCAACCCGATGACGATTGAGTCGGAGATGATGTCCATCAGCCCTCAACCCTTCCTCGTTCGCCGGGTGTCTGCGACCCCGACGTCAGCAACACGATAGGCACCGGGGCACCCTCGTCCAAGCGTCGCGAACGGGATGCATACGGCAGTGCGACCCCTCCGTCCTGGCGAGTCGCGACACTTGCCGCAAAACAATCTTTCATAGATAATCGATTATATGTATTTGAATCAGAGGGCGTCAAGTCGGTGGGCGAAGAAGCGCCCGGTACCGTTCCGCTGTGCCGCAAACGGCGATGGAGATGCCGTCAACACGGCACGATTCGCACGGCGTTGTACCGACGATCTGTTTGCAGGACGCCGAGCGCTGCTGGCTAACGTGGTCACCCGACGACCGATGTCGAGAGACTCGCGACGCTGTGCCACCACCCTGCTGAGTCCGACCCAACCGAAGGAGCACCATGGCATTCACCCTCCATCACATCCACATCAAGTCGAAGGACCCGAAGGCCAGCGCCTTGTGGTGGATTGATATGTTCGGCGGAACCCTGCTCCCCGAGATCCAGTTCAAGACCATGCTGTTCACCCCGGTCGAGTTCGACGGCGTGCGCCTCAACATCACGACGGCGGCCCCCGGCGAAGACGACATCATCGGCGACCCGCCGCCGATCCCGTACCTCGGCCTCGAACACATCGGTCTCGAGACCGACGACCTCGACGCCGTCCTGGCTCGATTCGAGGAACAGGGCCTGAAGATCTACGAGCGCCGACCCGGGCCCGGCGGCTACGAAATCGCCTTCGTAGAGACTCCGGACGGGGTTACGCTCGAGCTGCTCCACCAGACCGGATGATCGCCAACCGAAGGGACGGGGCGTGAAACGACTCCGCGAGTTCGAGTACTACGAGCCGACGTCCCTTGAAGAAGCGTCGCGCGTGCTCGCCGAGGCGGAGACCGATGCTCGCGTCCTCGCCGGTGGCACCGACCTCGTCGTCGACATGAAGACCGGGCGGATGCGCCCATCGACGGTCGTCAACCTCAAACGCATCCCCGACCTCACCGGGATCGAAGATGTGGATGGATCGACCCGCATCGGTGCACTCACGAAGGTGGATGCCGTCGAGGTGTCATCGCTCGTCGTGGAGCGCCATCCCGCGCTCGCTCAGGCGGCCTCCATCCTGGCGTCGCCACCGGTGCGGGCGCTGGCCACGATCGGCGGCAACGTCGGTCGGGCGTCACCTGCATCCGACCTCGGCCCCGCGTTGATTGTCTCGGACGCGGTTGCGACCATCCATGGCGTCGACGGCCGACGTGATGAACTGGTCGAAGACCTCTACACCGGGCCGGGAGCAACGTCGCTCGCCCGTTCCGACATCATCACCGCCCTCACCCTTCCGCCCCGGCAACCCGGGTTCGGGTCCGCACACGTCAAGCTCGGCAAGCGGGGGAGCGGAACCGACATCGCGCTCGCAGGAGCATCGGCCAGCCTCGTGATCGGTGACGGCGGTGAGATCATCGACTGCCGTATCGCCCTGGCGTCGCTCGGACCGATCCCGTTCCGGGCCGTCGGGTCCGAGTCGGTGCTTCGATCCGAGATACTCACCGAGTCGTTGCTCGAAGCGGCCGCTGAGGCGGCCGCTGGAGATGCGAAGCCGATCGGTGACATGCGGGCGAGCGCTGCCTACCGAACCCGACTTGCTCGTGTGTTGACGCTGCGCGCGTTGCACGGCGCGGTCGAGTCCGCAGGCGCGGGGGTGGCGGCATGATGATCGATCTCGACGTCACGATCAACGGTGTCCATCGTCACATCACGACCGACCCAAGGCTGACGCTGCTCGAGGTTCTCCGCGAACAGGTGCTCTTGACCGGGACCAAAGAGGGATGCGGCGTCGGCGAGTGCGGTACGTGCGTGGTCCTCGCCGATGGCAGGCCGGTCACGTCGTGCCTGATTCTGGCCGGCGATGCCGACGGTGCAACGATCGAGACCGTGGAAGGTCTTGCTACCGACGGTGAACTCACCGAGATGCAACAGGCGTTCGTGAAGACCGGCGCGTTCCAATGCGGCTTCTGCACGCCTGCCATGGTGCTCACCACGACAGCGATCTTCAGAGAGAACAACAATCCCGATATCGAAGACGTGAAGAAGGCGCTGGGCGGCATTCTCTGCCGGTGTGGTGCCTACCCCAAGATCCTCGAGGCTGTGATCGAGGTCAAAGGAGAAGGCACATGACGACGTACGTGGGTACCCGGGTTCCCCGGGTCGATTCGGTCCAGAAGGTCACCGGCGGCGCGGTCTACGGCGTTGATGTCGTGATGCCCGGAATGCTGCATGGCGCCGTCCTCCGGAGTCCGTATCCGCATGCGCGCATCGTGTCCATCGACACGTCGGCAGCGCTGGCAGCGCCCGGCGTCGAGATCGTCGTCACCGGGCGAGACTTCCCGCTCCTCTTTGGTGCGGCGATCAAAGACCAGCCGTTCCTGGCGATCGATCGCGTCCG
Organism: uncultured Actinomycetota bacterium; assembly: GCA_963836085.1. Taxonomy (GTDB): domain Bacteria; phylum Actinomycetota; class Acidimicrobiia; order Spongiisociales; family UBA5794; genus JAHEEL01. Next base: position 360,907 of record CAWIHT010000014.1, on the reverse strand, counting down.
CTACGTCGGTGAACCGGTCGTTGCCGTTGCTGCAATGAGTGAGGCGCAAGCCCAAGAGGCGCTGGACCTCATCCGCGTCGACTACGAGGAACTCCCGGCCGTTGTCGACATGCGGTCCGCGTTGGATCCCGACGCCCCTCTCGTCCATCCCGATCTCCACACCTACAAGCGGGGGCCGAGTGAGATCGTCCCCCACACCAACATCAACACGCTCTATACGTATGAGCGCGGCGACGTCGAGGCCGGATTCGCTGCGGCCGACGTCGTCGTGGAGGGCGAGTACTCCGCCCACGCGATCAGCCACGTCGCGCTCGAGGTGCATGCTGCCATTGCCCAGTACGACTCCGGTTCCGGGGGCTACACCCTCTGGGTCTCCACGGATCGGCCGTTCCTGCTGCGGAATGAACTCGCGACCGGTCTCGGCGTCGACAGCAGCCGCGTCCGCCTGATCGTCGCCCAGGTCGGCGGTTCGTTCGGAGCCAAGGGTGTTCCCGTTGCCGAAGCGATCGCTGTTGCCCTGGCGCGCCATTCGGGCGGCCGTCCCGTCAAGGTCGAGTTCACCCGCGAGGAAGACCTGGTTGCGTCCCAGTTGCGCGTGCCCGCCATCATGAAGCTCAAGACCGGCGTCAACCGAGACGGCCTGATGGTTGCGCGGAGCGCCGAAGTCCTCTGGGACAGCGGTGCGTACACGGCGTATACGGTCGGCGTCGCGATCCGCGGGTCGCAGACCATCATCGGGCCCTATCGGATCCCCGATCTCAAGATCCTCTCCCGCCAGGTCTACACCAACAAGTCGATCACCGGTTCGTACCGCGGGTACGGCACGACCCAGGTCACCTGGGCCTGCGAAACGCAGATGGACGAGATCGCCGTCGAATTGGGCATCGATCCCGTCGAGATCCGCCTCATGAACGGGTACGAAGAGGGCGACGCCTATCTCAACGGCCAGATCATGCGCTCCGTCGGCCTCCGCGAGACCATTGAACGGTCAGCCGCCGAGATCGGTTGGGGATCGGTCGAGCGCGAGCCGGCGCCCAACCTGCGTCGCGGTAAAGGCATCGCCACGATGATCAAGCCCACGATGACTCCGTCGAGTTCGAACGTCGTGATCAACCTCGAGCAGGACGGTCGGGCCACAGTGATCTGTGCAGCCCCTGAGATCGGCTCTGGCCAGGACACGGTGCTCGCCCAGATCGCGGCGGACGCGATCGGCGTACCCCTCTCGGACGTCTCGGTCCCTGCCACCGACACGCTGTTGACTCCGTACAACGGACCCGTGGCATCGAGTCGCACGACCTATCACATGGGCAATGCGATCCTCGACGCAGGCGGCGAGATCCGCGAACAGGTCCTCAGCCTCGCCGGCGAGGTGCTCGAAGTCGAACCGGAGACGCTCGAGATGCGCGATGGCATCATCTGCGACCTCGACGGCGAACTCCAGATCACGCTCAAGGACCTCCTCGCGAAGTTCTACGGCGAGTACTACTCGATCACGGCAGGGGCGCGGTTCTCGAGCGCGAACTCGCCGCTCCTCAAGGCCGATCCCGGTGAGGAGTGGATGAGCAGCATCTTCTGGATGCTGTGCACCCAGGCCGCCGAGATCGAGGTTGACACCGATACCGGCGTGATTCGCGTTCTCAAGGTGGCCGCAGCCGCAGACGTCGGGAAGGCCATCAACCCGATGACCGTCGAGCAACAGATCGAGGGCGGCGTCGTGATGGGCCTGTCGAATGGAATCCTCGAGGGATTCTCATACGACAACGGTCGCATCGAGAACGGCAACCTTGCGGACTACAAGGTCGCGACGATCATGGACATCCCTCCGATCGTTCCGATCATCGTCGAGTCGGTCCATGACGAGGCCCCGTACGGTGCCAAGGGTGTCGGCGAACCGGCAGCCGCCGCAACACCACCCGCCATCGCGAACGCGCTCTATGACGCCATCGGTGTGCGCATCCGTGACCTCCCGATCACCCCGGAGAAGATCCTGAAAGCGATGGGGGAGCTCGAGGCGGACTGAGACCAGTCGCCAGTCGCGGTCTTCGTCTCTCCCACCGCCAGGTGGGGGAGACGCGATCGGGCGGATGCTCGATCGCAGAGGGGGCGGCCTGGGGGATGGGATCGCGAGGATGAGCTCTGGTGCGTTCTTCAGGATTGAGGTGGTGTCGAGGCGAGGAGCCCTCTCCGCTGCGCTCCGGCCTGGCGGCCGGTGCTCGCGCCTCTCCCACTGCGTGGGAGAGGCGAAGACGGTTGCTCAATCGCAGTGGGGGCGTCTCGCCACACGCCAGGCCTCATCTGCGCGCTCGCGCTCCCAGAGCCCTCTCCGCTGCGCTCCGGCCTGGCGGCCGGTGCTCGCGCCTCTCCCACTCCGTGGGAGAGGCGAAGGCCTGCGACCGACCCCGAACCGGCGACTGGCGACTGGCGACTGGCGCCTCATCTCAAGTTGACGGATCGCGATTCTCGGCCGTAAACTGCAAGTAATCGATTATCGAGGATGATGCGTGCAGGTGTCGAGAACAACCGTGCCATGGTGATGGCTCTCTCGGTGACGCCCCTCCCGGTCCCAGCGACCGTCCGGCGGATTCTCTTTGTTTCGCCTGGGTTTCCAGCGGTGTTGGGGATGTGAGCATGGTTGCCGTCGCCCTCCTCGATATGCCCGCACCACCCGTATTGAAGGCTCGAGCGCGCCGTGCCCTCCGAGGGCTTCGCCTCGGGTCGGTCCGACCGACGTAGCGAGAGGAGCACCAACACAGAAGTCGGCTATCTCAAAGAACGCACAAGAGCGTCGGAGTCTGATTGTGCCCGTTGCGGGCCGGTCCCGGCGGAGGTCCGTCGAGGAAGGAGATTTGCCGTATGGCAGATAACAGCAAGGTTGTAGCGGAGTTCTTCGGAGACGAGAGTTTCCCGGTTGATTGGGAATCGGAGCAAGAGAAGAAGCTGTTCTGGGTCTACGACGATCTGCACTGCCCGCGCCCCGTCTCTCCGATGTATGACGACATCGGCAACTGGGTGCTCACGTGTGATCACATGTTCCGTCGCTTCGGTACGCCGTTCGCGACCGACTGGATCGGCAAGGTCGTCAACGGCTACCTGTTCACAGCCGCCATCCCAGCGGACGCGGACATGGTCGTCCCGACCGTCCAACTCGGATTTACGTACTCGCCGCGTGTGCCGACGGATGCCGATCCCGACTACGCAGAGAAGATCGGTGCCTACCTCGGCGCCGTGCTCCCCGTCTACGGAGCCAACTTCCCCGACTGGTGGCGAGATCGCCTCGTCCCCGAGATGGCTCGGAATCTGGCCTATCTCGAAGAGAAGATCGACGACTACGAGAATATCTCGCTGATGGAGTGGGCCGTGGTTCTCGAGGACGCGATCGACATGCTCGATCGCCACTGGAAGATCCACTGGATGCTCAACTTCGCGCAGCTCTCGTCGACACTGGCGCTGCGCGCCACGCTCGAAGAGGCGCTCGGCGGCGAGATCACGCAGAAGCACGAGGAGATCCTCGGCCGTCTGCAGAACTCGTCCTCGGACCGCAACTGGGATGCGATCGAGTTGCTCGTCAACCTGAAGGATCGGATCAAGGCCGACCCCGTTCTCATGGCGGCATTCGCCAACGAGGCCGGCGCCGACATCCTGGCAGCACTCGAAGCGACCGAGGAAGGGCGCGACTTCATCGAGTCCGGCCTGAAGGTCTACCAGCGCGAGTTCGGCTGGCACGCCGTCTGGAGCCACGAGTTCATCTACCCGTCACGGTTCGAGACGCCGGAACCGGTCCTCGACGTGATCAAGGGTTACCTCGACTCCGACTACGACCATCGCCCGATCGTTGCGCATCTCGCGACGGATATTCAGGCCGCGGCCGAGGAGCTCCTCGAGGGGATCGAAGAGGGCGACGCCCTCGAGGCCCTGAAGGCAGCGAACGAGATCAACCTGAAGATGGCCCCGCTCACTCCGGACCACCACTTCTACATCGACCAGGGCACGCACCAGCACACTCGTGTGGTGTTGATGTGCATCGGTCGGAAGCTGGTTGAGATGGGCGCGTTGACCGAGGCGGACGACGTCATGTTCCTCCGCTACAACGAGCTGCGCTATCTGATGGGCGATCCGGAGGGCTACGAGGCCAAGAGCATCGTCGCCGAGCGCCGGGCGCTGCGCGCCGAACAAGAGATGATCCGCCCGCCAGACTTCATCGGCACGGCGACTGAAGACCAGTTGCAGTTCCCCTACCTGAACCTCTGGGGCTTCCCCGAGAAGCTTGGTCACGACACCGAGACCAAGGGCAGGATCGAAGGCATCGGCGTTTCGCCAGGCGTCATCGAGGGCGTGGCGAAAGTCGTCTCCTCACCGGCCGAGTTCGACCAGTTGAAGCAGGGCGACATCATGGTCTGCCAGATGACCAACCCGGCCTGGACGCCGGTGTTCGCCATCATCGGCGGAATTGTGTGTGACGCCGGCGGTATGGTTGCGCACCCCGCCGTCATGGCTCGCGAGTTCGGCATTCCGGGTGTCACCGGCACCGGTGTCGCCACCCGCGAGATCAAGACCGGCGACCGCCTGCGGGTCGACGGTACGAATGGTGTCGTAGAGATCCTCTAGCGATAGGAGCAGGTCCCAGAAGGACCTGAGAGTTGATATGACGAATCTGCAAGAGAATCAGTCCGCACCCGTGACGAGAGAAGTGCTCTCCGAAGGGGTCAAAGACCGCATTCTCACGTGGATTCTCGAAGGAGAGCTGGCGCCCGGGTCTCGCATCGTCGAGACCCGGGTCGCCCGCGAACTGGGCGTGAGTCAAGCTCCGGTGCGCGAAGCGCTCCGCGACCTGGCGATCCTCGGATTCGTCGAGATGAAACCCCACAAAGGAGCCCGGGTCCGCAAGCCCACCCGCGAAGAGCTCACGCAGGCCATCGAGGTACGCGCTGAACTCGAGGCGCTGGGTGGCCGACTGGCCGCAGAGCGACGCACTGAACAATGCATCGTCGACCTCCAAATGCTGTATGAGGCCATGGACGAGGCGGCCGATCGGGGCGATGCTCACGACCAGGCGCTCAACAACACCCGGTTCCATGCCCGAATCATTGCGGCAGCGCACAATCCGACGTTGGAGCGGCAGTGGTCGATGCTCGAACCGTTCTCGCGGACCTACATCACGGCTTCTGCGCCCGGCATCGATCTGCACTGGCTCTCGAAGCGGCACGAGCCATTGCTCGCAGCCATACGGGACCAAGATCCCGAACTCGCTGCCGACCTGAGCCGCAAGCACGCTGCCGAAGCTGCGGTTCTCATCGAGGGCATCGACCAGGTGCGCAAGGAGACGGTTGAGGCATAGGAACACTCCGAGAGATCACGGGGAGGAGCGGCGCCGACTGCTGGAACGAGAACCCCCGGGAGCGATGAGGCGCCGCGGAACCGAGACTTGACGAGGGTCCTCCGGGTGATCGGCACCTGATATGCCCCCCGAAGGGCCGAACGATCCATCACGATTGCCGGGAGCCCTCGTGCCGCCCGGATTGATGACACAGAGAACGAACAACCGATTGAGGAGAGAACACCATGGCAATGCTCACCGAGGAAATGTCGGCCAGCACCGCGAGAATTCGGATCGACGTCGTCGGTTCCGAGGTTCCCGAGCACGTGCTCCAGAACATGGACTTCATGAACTACCGCCTCGCTGACGTCACGCTCGAGCCCGATTCCATCCTCAGCGAACCGGATCTGGTCTGGGACCGCGACGCAACCGAGAAGTCGGTTACGTGGGACGGCACGACGATGCGCTTCGACGGCGATTGGGCCGAGGGCCCCATCCAGAAGGCGATCGTCACCGTGCTCGCTTTGCGCATGGAGGCCGAGGGCCTGCATCCGTTCCACTCGTCTGCCGTGCGCTACCAGGGCAAGACGGTCCTGTTCCTCGGCGGAGAATCCAACCACGGCAAGAGCATGTGCCAGATCGAAGCCTGCCGGCGCGGCGGGAAGCTCGTCTCCACCGAGACCACGGTGATCGACGAGACCGGAACCGTGATCATGGGATCCAAGACGGTCTTCATCAAGAGCCGGGCCAAGGGCACCGAGCGGGCCGACAAGGCCGCTCCCGAGCGTGGCGCCCAGATCTTCTTCGGTGACGAAATGCCGACGTGGGAGGACTACGACGAGCCGAGCAACGTCGATATCGTCATCGTTCCCGCTATCGACGGCAACTTCGATCCGACGACCTCCGAACTCGGTCAGTTCGAGGCACAATTCCAGAACTTCCACTCACTCCAGAACTACTTCCTCACCAACGAGTTGCTGGCACCGGGCCACACGATGCCGTTGACGGACACCGAGGCGCTGCGCCAAGCGCGGGCCGACTTCACAGAGAGCTTCTGCGGTCCCCGCAAGTTCTACATGATTCGTGCCGCCAATCCGCAGGCGCTGATGGATGAGGTCGACAAGGTCATCTGACAATCGAGAAAGCGTGACGACATGAAGGAGTTCTCTTACGAACGTCCTGAGTCGCTCGACGAGGCGCTTCAGGTGCTTGCTGCGAGTGGTTCGGAGACCGAGATTCTCGCGGGCGGAACCGACTTGGTGATCGCCATGCGGGACCGGTACCGCCAGCCGAAGGTCGTCGTCGACCTGAAGCGGATCGTCGAGCTGTACCCGACCCTCAGGTGGGACGGAGACACGTTGACGGTGAGCGCCGCGGCAACGATGACCGAGATCGTCAATGACCCGGGGATCAACAAGCACTTCCCGGCACTCGTCGAGGCAGCGGTCGTGGTCGGTTCGGTGCAGATCAGAAACCGGGCGACCCTGCTCGGCAACATCTGCAACGGCTCACCCGCGGCCGACACCGCGCCTCCGCTCCTGGCGTATGAAGCGGTCATCGTGGTGGCCGGTCCCAGCGGACAGCGCCGCATACCGATCAACGACTTCATTGTCGGCCCAGGGAAGACCGATCTCCAGGAGGGCGAACTCGCCATCGCTCTGGAGCTCACCACGCCGACGCGGATGCTCGGCGGCGCGTACGAGCGGATGACGCGTAGAAAGGGTACGGACCTGGCATCGGTGACGCTCTGCGCAACCGTCGACGACGCCGGTGTCGCCCAGGTTGCGTTCGGAAGCGTGGGGCCCCGTGCCTTCCTCCGGACCGACGATACCGGTGTGCTCGCGGATCCCGCGGCCTCGAAGGAGGCCAAGGCCGAGGTGCTCGAGGAGATCTTCGCCGACGCCAGTCCGTCGGTACGCTCGATGCGGGCCAGTCCGGACTATCGACAGGCGATGTTGCGGGTGCTCGGCGCCCGGGCCATCCGCAGGGCCATCGAGCGCCTGCAGGAACTGCAAGGAGTGTCATGAGCGAACTGATTGAGATCGAAGCAACCATCAACGGGCGCGATCGCTCATTTGAGGTTGCACCGAACCACACCCTGCTCGACGTTCTTCGCGACCAACTCGGACTCACCGGCACCAAAGAATGCTGCGTGGTTGGCGAGTGCGGGGCCTGCACGGTCGTCGTCGACGGCATCCCGATGAACTCGTGCCTCATGCTCGCCGTCGAAGTCGACGGACGGGATGTCACCAGTGTCGAAGGACTTGCCGTCGACGGGCACCTGAGTGCGCTCCAGCAGGCGTTCCTCGATGTCAGCGCCCCGCAGTGCGGGTTCTGCATCCCGGGACAGCTGATGTCGGCACACGCGTTGCTGCAGAGCAATCCAGACCCGACGATCGACGACGTACACGAGGCTCTCGGCGGGAACCTCTGTCGTTGCGCCGGGTACCTGCAGATCACCGAGGCGGTCCTCGTGGCCGCGAAGGCGGGGAAGGAATGACATCGAACACGTTCGTCGGATCCTCGCCGAACCGCGTCGGCGGCCGCGACCGCGTCACCGGCGCGCAGGAGTACGTCGCAGACGTCCATCTCGTTGACGAACTCCACGCCAAGCTCGTCACAATCGACGAGTCGAAGGCAAGGATCATCTCGATCGACACGACGAAAGCAGAGCAGGTGCCGGGCGTCCGGCTCGTCATGACCCCTGACGACCTGCCGACGCCGATGCCGCGCTTCGGACCTCAGTATCAGGACCGACCGGTCCTGGCGGTCGGTACGGTCAACTACCACGGCGAGCCGGTGGCCGCCGTGGCCGCCGACACGAAGGAGGCCGCCGAGGAAGGCGCTGCCGCCGTGGTCGTGGAGTACGAGGTGCTGCCGAACGTCCACACGATCGATGCGGCGCTCGCCCCCGATGCTCCGCTCGTGCAAGACCCGTCGCTGCGGGTTGGTGAACCGTTCGCGAACACGAACATCAAGACCGAGATCAACTTCGGCTGGGGCGACATCGCGGACGTCGAAGCGGATGCGGACTTCGTGATCGAGCGGGAGTACGAGTTCCCGATGATCACCCACTTCGCCATCGAACCGCATGCGTTCATCGCGCAGCCCGACGGCGATGAACTGAATGTCTGGAGCACGATCCAGCATCCATTCCAGCTCCAGAAGACGCTCGCAAAGCTGCTCAACATCCCGCTGTCGAAGCTGCGGGTCTTCGCTCCGGATCCCGGTGGCGGTTTCGGAGGCAAGCAGCATCCGAAGCTCGAACCGCTGGTTTGCTACATGGCGCTGAAGACCGGACGGCCGGTCCGGCTGATCATGTCGCTCGAAGAGACCTTCCAGGCCGTGCGCCGTCCGTCAACCCGTGTTCGCGTTCGGATGGGGTTGACCAACGATGGCATCATGGTGTTCAAGGACATCGAGACGAACTACCTCATTGGCGCCTACGTCGACATCGCAGATCGTGTCGCGAGCAAGTCGTCCTATGTGGCGGCCGGCCCGTACAAGGTCCCGGTCGTGAAGATCATCGGGAGGACGATCCTCTCGAATACGGCACCGACGACCGCATTCCGCGGATTTGGCGTTCCCCAGATCACGTGGGCTCGTGAGTCGACGTTGGACGAAGCCGCGCTCGAACTCGGCATCGACCGGTTCGAGATCAGACGTCGCAACATCCCCGAAAAGGGCTACGAATTCGTGCCGGGAGACACACCTGCCGACGGCGAGTGGATGCAGACGATCGACAAGGCCGCGGAACTGATCGGCTGGGACACGCCACTCCCCGAGGGTCACGGCCGTGGAGTCGCGCTCGGACTGAAGTCCGGTCCGACGACCGGTCTGTCCTATTCGACGGTCCGCCTGCTGGCCGACGGCAGTGCGATTCTCTTCAGCGGGACGTCCGACATGGGCCAGGGCGCCAGGACGGTGTTCGCGCAGATTGTCGCGCAGGAGATGGGCATTCCCCTCGAGAACGTCAATGTCATCATGGGTGATACGGCCACCGTGCCCTACGACCAGCAGACATCCGCAAGCCGGTCGACGGTCCTCATGGGCACGTCGGTCTACCGAGCCTGTAAGGACGTGCACGGCAAGGTGAAGACCATGGCCGCAAGGGTCCACGATGTGGACGAATCCGAGATCGAGGTCGACGGAGGCGTCGTCCGAATGGCGGGCGAAGACCTGCCGATCATGGACGTGGTCACAGCGGGGCTCGGGCCGCTCGGTGGAGAAGTCATCGGCAACGGCGAGATGCGCAAAGACAAGGTGCCGGGCCACCCGCTCGCGGGTTCGGCAGCGTTCTTCGAATTCAACTGCACGGCGATCGAGGCAACGGTGGACGACGAGACGGGTGAGATCCAGATCATCAAGCACGTCACCGTCGGCGACGTCGGAACCGCCCTCAACCCGCAGCAGGTGCACGGGCAGGACGACGGCGCAGCGATCATGGGCCTCGGCCACTCGCTGATGGAGGGATACATCCTCGACGAAGAGGGCCGCACCAGGAATCTGGGCGCCATCGACTACCGGATCCCAACCAGCAAGGACCTGCCGATCGAGTTGATCAGCGCGAGTATCGAGAATCACGACGGACCCGGGCCCTACGGGGTCAAGGGAGTCAGCGAAGGAAGCCTGTTGTGCACGGCGCCGGCCGTCGGAGCGGCGGTTCGCGACGCCACCGGGCTGATCATCCGTGATCTGCCGCTGACACCCCAGCGAGTGTGGGAAGCCATGAGGGAGCAGGAGTCATGAGTGAGATTCAGCACGTCGGTCCTGTGAGGGACATGCCGGCCGAGAAGGTGGTCGAAGCAGCGCAGATGGTGAAGGAGGGCCGCTCCTACTCGTTGTCGGTGCCTCGCTTCACCGGGATGCCGCTCTTCCCAGGCCATCCGCCGTTCCAGGTTCTCAACTATCGGACGCCTCCCGGCATCAAGGCCGGCGGCGTACAGCCGTGGGGCCCGCCGAACGAGGTCGGCCTCGGCTACATGGCCGAGTACATCATGGCGTGCTCGCACTCGGGCGCCCACATCGATGGTCTCGGTCACATGACGATCGGCGACGACAACCACTGGTACGGCGGAGGGAACACCGCCGAGCACCTCACCGACCATGGTCCGATCGTCGGCGATGCCTCGCATCTCCCGCCGTTCTTCACCAGGGGTGTTCTGCTCGATCCGCCCGCCTACCGGGGTATCGACGCGTTGCCGTCGAGCGAACCGATCGGAGCCGACGAACTGCAAGCCATCGCAGACGCACAGGGCGTCGAGATTCGGCCGTGGGACGTCGTGTTGATCCGCACCGGCTATCTCAAGTACTGGCCGGATGCCGAGGCGATGGCGGAGCACAAGACGGCCGGCCCCGATCTCTCCGCCGCCGAGTGGCTGCTGGAGAAGGGCGTGGTCGCGACCGGAACCGACACGGAGACCTATGAGGTCATGCCGACGCCGGACCGCGGATCGCCTGCGAACCCGCAGCCGGTTCACACCAAGCTGCTCATCGAGAACGGGATCTACCTGCTCGAGAGCATCTATCTGGAAGAGATCGCCCGCGACAAGGTGTACGAGTTCCTCTTCGTGATGCTCCCGCTGAAGATCAAGGGTGCGACCGGATCGATGGTCGATCCGGTGGCGATGCTCTAGGCGGGGACTGCTCATGAAGGCTCTAGTGCTCACTGGTCCCGACGAGTTCGGCATCGAAGATGTCGAGAAGCCGGCTCCCGGGCCGCAGGAGGTGTTGTGCCGCGTCAAGGCCATCACGATCTGTGGCACCGATGCCCACCTCTTGCGAGGCGACTACCCGGGCTTCTGGCCACCGTCATATCCGTTCATCCCCGGCCATGAGTGGGCCGGTGTGGTGTGCGAACTCGGCGAGGGTGCCGCCGCCCTCGGATTCGCGGTCGGTGATCGCGTCGCCGGCACTTCGCACGATGCGTGCGGGTTCTGCAAGAAGTGTGTCGAGGGTCGCTACAACCTGTGCGAGAACTACGGCAACACCGATGTGCATCGCCAGTACGGGCACAACTGGCAGGGAGCCTTCGCCGAGTACGTCGTCCACGGCGTCAAATCGGTCTTCCACTTGCCGGACGAGATGAGCTTTCACGAGGGCGCCTTGCTCGACCCGGCAGCGATCGCCCTCCACACGGCCGAGCGCGGCAATATCAGTTCCGGTGCAACGGTGGTCGTCCTCGGTCCCGGACCGGTGGGTCTGTTGGCCTGTGACGCGGCGAAGGCGCTTGGCGCCGGACGGGTGATCGTGGTGGGGCGCGGTGAGCGCCTCGCGAAGGCTGCCGAGTTGGGATACGAGACGGTCGACTACGCCGTCAATGATCCGGTCGAGACGGTGCGAGCGATGACCGACGACATCGGGCCCGACGTGGCGCTCGACTGCGCCGGCGTGCCGGACTCCTACCGCTGGGCGCTCGCCATGCTCCACAAGGGCGGGCGATGTGCCTCGGTCGGTATCCCGGTCGAGGATGTGACCCTCTCGCTCCAGGATCTCGTGCTCTACGAGAAGGAACTGGTCGGCGTTCGAGCAACAGCCGGCGGAATGCGCCGGGCGATGCCGCTCGTATCGGACGGACGCATCCGCGTGAACGAACTCCACACCCACACCTTCCCCCTCGACGATTTCCGCACCGCCATTGACACCTTCAACGAGCGCCGAGACGGTGCGTTGAAAGTGATCATCGAGCCGTAGGAGAGCTACGAGCCCGACGTGTCTTCGCCTCTCCCACGCAGTGGGGGAGGCGCGAGCACCGGCCGCTAGGTCGGAGCGCAGCGGAGGGGGCTCTGGGAGCTTCAAGCGCGAAGATGCGGCTGGATCGCCTCTTGCTGGTGGCTGGCAGCTGGTAGCTCCCTCAACGGATGACCGGCTCCAGGTGCTCGGCGACGATGCCGAGCCGTGCGGGATCGAAGGGGGCTTCGAACATGGCGATGATGTGGTCGGCGCCGGCTTCGCGGAAGGCTCCGACCAGGTCCGCGAGTTCGGCCGGATCGCCGTCGGCCGCCAGCTTCGCCGAGACCTCGATTTCGGCAGGATCGCGCCCGACATCCGCGCAGTGGGCGTGGAGCACCCCGATCTTGTGACGGAGCATGTCGGGGTCGCCTCCCGGCAGGTTCCACTGATCGGCCCACAGGGCGGCGATGCGTAGGGTCCGCTTCTCGCCGGTGCCGCCGATGACGATCGGGGGATGGGGCTTCTGGATCGGCTTCGGCAAGGCTCGCGCGTTCTCGAGGCGATGGAAAGGCCCGTCGAAGTCCGTGATCTCCTCGGTAAAGAGCAGGTGGAGGATCTCGCACGTCTCCTCCAGGCGGTCGAAGCGTTCCTTCCACGACGGAAGCGGAATGTCGTAGGCGACATGCTCGGGTTCGATCCAGCCGGTGCCCAGGCCGATCTCGAGACGCCCGCCGGATGCCACATCGAGCGTCGACGCCATGTTGGCGAGGACGGAAGGATGCCGGTAGGTATTGCCGGTTACGAGCACGCCGAGTCGAAGCCGGTGCACGATCCCGCTCAGCGCGGCCAGCATCGTCCAGCCTTCGTACACCGGTCCCGAGCGATCGCTGAAGATGGGATCGAGGTGGTCGAACGTCCACCCCGCGTCGTATAGGTCGATCCGGTCGCCTTCCTTCCAGAAGTCGACGATCGGTTGCCACTCGCTGTGTTGGGGTCGCGTCTTGAAGGAGAGTCGCATGGTGTCGCCGTCAGTCGGTGAACGACTGGGGTGGGGCTTCGAATGGAACCATCGTTCGCTCCCGGCCGACGAACCGGGCGCGGTGGGTGAAGCCGGCTTCGGCAGCTTCCTCCCTGGCCAGGTCCAATCCCCACGCTGCCTGCTTCGGGGCGTGGGCGTCGCTCCCGAAACTGATCGCGAGACCGGCCTCGTGAATCATGCGGATGAAGATCGGCGACGGGTAGATCTCGTGCACCGGGTGCCGCAGGCCCCCGGTGTTGATCTCGATGACCATGTTGGTCTGCTGCGCTGCCGCGAGGAAACCGGCGTACAGGTCGGTCTGCTCGGTGAGGAACGGTTTGCGGAGGTACTTGACCCGGTCGGGATGCGTGATGATGTCGACGGTTCCAGACGCGGCCATCTCGGACAGGAGTTCGAAGTAGCGCTCGTAGACGCGGCGCGGCCCAAGGCGTTCCCACTCGAACTCGGAGTGGGCCCGGTCAAACCACCACCCATCGATCCAGTGGATCGAACCGAGCAGCACATCCCACGGATATGGTTCGATGAGCTCGAGAACGGCCTCGATGTTGTCGGAGAAGAAGTCGACCTCCAGGCCCAACAGCACGGGAAGACCCGCATCTTTGGCCTTTGTGATGACCTCGACGTATCGCTCGAGCGACATCGTGCGATCGGCGAGGAGGTCGTACTCGGTGTTGGAGCGGATGGTCGGGTCGGACGCGCGTTCCCAGATATTGCCGATCGCTTCCTCGGACTCGACGCACCGATAGAGGTGCTCGGTGAAGGTGAGTTCGTTAACGTCGCGGCGTATCGCTTTGTCGACGTAGGCCTCGATATGGTCGAGTCGGTAGGTCGTCGGCGGGGGAGCGGGCAGGGGGTCGCCCTTGCGATGGGGGTAGAGGTGGAGATGGGAGTCGCTCATGGTGCCCTTCAAGGTTGGTGGCCCGCCGAGGGGGATGGTACACGGTGAATCGCCGCCAATTCCACACAAACGATAATCGATGATCTGAATGTGCCTACAATGCGCACCGGAACGAATCGGCCTAGAAGGGGCCGAGCGGACAAGGAGCACGCATGTTGAAGGCCGCCCAGGTCGGGCTCGGTTGGTGGGGGAGCCAGGTCACCAAGGTCCTGGAGGACAGCGAGAAGATCGAGATCGTCTGCGGCGTCGATCCGTTTGAAGAGACGGCGAAGAAGTACACGGCCGACTACGGCCTGCCCGTCTACCCCGACTACCAGGACGCGCTCGACGACCCGAACGTCGAAGCCGTGATCCTCACCATTCCTCACCTGTTCCATGAAGAGGCCGTTGTCCGCGCTGCTGCAGCCGGCAAGGAGATCTTCTGCGAGAAGCCGCTGGCCCTCACTGTCGACAGCGCCCGGACGATGATCGAGGCCTGTGATCGCGCAGGGATCATCATGGGTATCGGTCACGAACGTCGTTTCGAGCCAGCATGGGAAGAGATGAAGCGCATGGCCGATTCGGGCGAGTTGGGCACGATCCTCCACATGGAGGCGCATTGGAGCCACGACCGCTGGCTCAACATGGCAGCCGACAACTGGCGCGGGAGCAAGGAAGAGTCCCCGGCCGCCGGATGGACCGGCATGGGTGTTCACCTCAGCGACATGATGCTCAGCCTTGCCGGCGAGGTCGTCGAAGTGCAGGCGCATGTTGCCAAGCGCATCCTTGCGATTCCGACTGGTGACGTCGTGTCCGCGCACTTCCGCTTCGCCGATGGTTCGACCGGTAGCATCGCCGCTCTCTCCGCCACCCCCGACTACGCCCGATTCGCAGTGTTCGGTAGCCTCGCATGGGCCGAGGCCCGCGAGACCCAGCATGTCGATCCGGGCGGGACGACCCACTTCTACACCCGCCACCGCGGCGACACCGACCAGGCTCGCATCGACTTCGAGCCGGCCAGTCCGGTCAAGGCCGGCTACGAGCACTGGGCCGACGCGGTCGCAGGACGTGCCGACTACCGCTTCAGCAACGCTGAGCGACTCGGCAACGTGGCGATCCTCGAAGCCCTTGTCCGCTCTGCCGAAAAGGGCGGTGTTCCCGAAGCGGTGCAGCAGTACTCCTGACTCACGGAGGTTTGATGGAGAACGAGTTCCCCGCCTTCGTCAAAGCGCTGCCGAGGCCGGACGGGGATGTCGCTCTCGACGCGTACCTTTCGTCGGGAGATCGCGGTCTTGTGATGTTCTATGAAGCGACCGATCGAGAGATCGTCGTGCCAGAACACGTCCACGGCGACCAATGGGGGATCGTCCTCAGCGGGACGGTCCGGATGCAGATCGGTGATGAGACCGGCGAGTATCACCGCGGCGACACCTACTTCGTCCCAGGCGGCATCCCCCACACCACCTGGGTCGCCCCAGGCACCCGTGGCCTCGACATCTTCGAAGAACCCGACCGCTACCTCCCGGCAGCGGAGTAGCCCCCTCCGCTGCGCTCCGGCCTGGCGGCCGGTGCTCGCGCCTCCCCCACGGCGTGGGAGAGGCCAAGACAGGTCTTCGTCTCCACCGCCGTCAGGTGGGGGAGACGCGATCGAGCGGCTGCTCGATCGCAGAGGGGGCATCTCGCCACACGCGAGACCACATCTTGGTGATTCAATCCCCGTGAGCCCCCTCTGCTGCGCTCCGGCCTGGCGGCCGGTGCTCGCGCCTCCCCCACGGCGTGGGAGAGGCCAAGACAGGTCTTCGTCTCCACCGCCGTCAGGTGGGGGAGACGCGATCGAGCGGCTGCTCGATCGCAGAGGGGGCATCTCGCCACACGCGAGACCACATCTTGGTGATTCAATCCCCGTGAGCCCCCTCTGCTGCGCTCCGGCCTGGCGGCCGGTGCTCGCGCCTCCCCCACGGCGTGGGAGAGGCCAAGACAGGTCTTCGTCTCCACCGCCGTCAGGTGGGGGAGACGCGATCGAGCGGCTGCTCGATCGCAGAGGGGGCATCTCGCCACACGCGAGACCACATCTTGGTGATTCAATCCCCGTGAGCCCCCTCTGCTGCGCTCCGGCCTGGCGGCCGGTGCTCGCGCCTCCCCCACGGCGTGGGAGAGGCCAAGACAGGTCTTCGTCTCCACCGCCGTCAGGTGGGGGAGACGCGATCGAGCGGCTGCTCGATCGCAGAGGGGGCCTCCGGCTTTCACGGGTCTTGAATGGGGAGTACGGACGCGGTACGACTCGTTCATGGCCTATCGGGAGCGGAGAACGCTGCGGTTTGCGCGAGAGATGCGGGCGGATCCGACGGTTGCTGAGGATCGTCTGTGGTATCACCTGAGGCGCAAGCACATGGGAGTCAGGTTCCGGCGCCAGGAGCCGATCGGGCCGTTCATCGCGGACTTTGCGTGTCTCTCAGCCCGGCTCATCGTGGAGGTCGACGGCGACACGCACACCGACAAGCAACGCGAGCGGGACCGAGGTCGAGACCTCTGGTTCCGACGCAACGGATGGTTCGTGCTGCGCTTCTGGGACGACTACGTCCTCGATCAGATGGACGACACGCTCCATCTCATTGCCCGTGCTCTTGAAGACCCGGCGTCCGTGCCGGACCCACTCAATCGAGAACGCTGAGGACAGCCCCCTCCGCTGCGCTCCGGCCTGGCGGCCGGTGCTCGCGCCTCGCCCACTGCGTGGGAGAGGCGAAGACGTACACGCCCGAGGCAACACACACGGCAGAGGCGAAGATCAGGCGCCTACTGCATCGAGGTTCTGACGGTCTCTACGATTCGGTTTACGGACGGGATGGCCAGGTCTTCGATGGCGTCTGCCGCGGGGAGGGGGATGTGGGGGGTCGTTATTCGGACGATCGGGCCGTCGAGATCCCAGAAGCATTCTTCTGCGACGATCGACGACACTTCGGCGCCCCAACCGCACAGACGGGGGTTCTCCTCGACGGTGAACAAGCGACCGGTCTTCGAGACCGACGTCGCAATCGCGGTGACATCGAGGGGGACCAGGGTGCGAGGGTCGATGACCTCCGCGTTGATCCCTTCCGCGGCCAGGATCTCGGCCGCCTCAACTGCCTTCGGCACCATCGCGGCGAGCGCCACGATCGTGGCATTGTCGCCTTGTCGAAGGGTCCTTGCCGTGCCGAGGGTGTCAACGATTTCGCCGTCCGGTACTTCGCCCTTGGTCGCAAAGAGCGCCTTGTGCTCCAGGAAGACCACGGGGTCTTGATCCCGGATCGAGGCCGCCATGAGGCCAACCACATCGATCGGACTGGACGGGGCGACCACCTTGAGGCCAGGGATCGCCATCGCCCAGTTCTCGATGCTCTGTGAGTGCTGTCCCCCGAACCTCGCGCCCCCACCGTTGGCAGAACGCAGAACGAGAGGCAGTTCAACCTGCCCGCCGGTCATGTAGCGGGTCTTGGCGATCTGGTTGACCACGATGTCCCAGCAGGTAGCGAGGAAGTCGCTGAACATGATCTCGCCGATCGGACGGAGACCGTTCATCGCGGCGCCCATCACCATGCCGGTGATGGCCTCCTCAGAGATCGGGGTGTCGCGAACCCGGCGTGGGCCGAATTGCTCACGCAGTCCCTGCGTGGTCTTGAAGACCCCGCCGGCCTCTGCGACATCTTCGCCGATGAGGAGTACGCGATCGTCGCGCGCCATCTCCTGCGCAATACCCCGCGCAACGGCTTCTCGGTAGGTCAGCGTCGCCATGAGGAACCTCCATCGGCCCACAGATCGGTCATCAGGACCGCTTCGCCAGGTTCGGGCGACGCCTTTGCGGCCTCGGTGGCGGCGTCGATTTCGGCCCTGGCTTCCTCCTCGACGCGATCGAGATCGGAAGCTGCGAAGCCCATGCCCTCGAGCCGATCCCGGTAGATCACCAGAGGATCCTTGTTCATCCAGGCCGCGACCTCTTCGTCGGGGCGGTACTTGCCAGGGTCGGCTCTTGAGTGTCCGTGGTGGCGGTAGGTCTGGGCCTCGATGAGAGACGGTCCGTCGCCCGCGCGGGCCCGACCGAGGGCGGCGAGGGCTGTCCGATACACGGCGTCCGCGTCGTTGCCGTCCACGATGATTCGGTCGAGTCCGTAGGACGCTGCGCGGTCAGCGGCCGGATTCGGTACGGCTGTGACCGACGAGATCGGCGTGTATTCCATATAGAGGTTGTTCTCGCACACGTAGACGACGGGGAGTCCCCACACGGCCGCCATGTTGAGGGACTCGTGGAAGGCGCCGATGTTGGTGGTGCCGTCACCGAAGAAGCAGACGGTCACCTGCCCGGTTCCCCGCTCCTGCGACGCCCAGGCCGTACCGGCCGCGACGGGGAGGTGCGCCCCGACGATGGCATACGAGCCCATGGCGTACTGCTCGACGTCGGTCAGGTGCATCGATCCGCCCTTGCCCCCGCAGCACCCGCTCTCGCGCCCGAGGAGTTCACCCATGAGCGAGTCCATGGGGGCACCGCGAAGGAGGGTGTGGTTGTGGCCCCGATACGTGCAGAAGACCATGTCGTCGTCGCGCATAGCGGTGGCGAATCCCGCTGCGACGGCCTCCTGGCCCGTTCCAAGGTGGGTGGTCCCCTTGACGAGTCCGCTCATGAAGAGGTCGTATGTGCGCTTCTCGAAGACCCGGGCCCGCACCATGGCGGAGTACATGTCCAGGCGGACGGAGTCTGCAATCTCGGGTCGTGAACCGCGAATATCGTTCATGGACGCCTCCTCGGGCTGGCGGCGGGGGAGCCTTGGAGCGCCCGCATCCGCAGGCCCTTCCGTTGGTGTTTGGCTGGCCGAATCCGTATCATCGATTATCGAAGATTAGTCGCACCGCCGGCGAGAGGTCTATTCCGCGTGTCCCAGCCAGTCTCTTGCCCGGTCGGAGCCTGAAGCAGACATGGCCGTGCCTCTGACTCCATCGACCATCGGACCAGCCATCCAGTGGAGGGTGATCGCTGCCTCGATCATCACGATCACGGTCGCCATTCTCCCCGGCTTTCTCCCCGGTGCGCTCGCCGTCCAACTGTCCGACTCTCTTGGCATCGCTGAGGCCGGCGTCGGTCTGATCGTGGGGGCGTTCTTCGGCATGTCGGCCCTCGCCTCGTCGCGTCTCGGTCGGCTGGTCGAACGCCTGGACTGGGCTCCGGCGATGCGGATCGCCGCCCTTGGCGCAGCCACAACGCTGCTGCTGACCCCGCTCCTCGGGCAGTCGGTGCCGATGCTCGGGGTTGTGACGGTCATCGGGGGACTCTTCCTTGCGCTCGCCCACCCGGCCGTGAACCTCGGCATCGCGAGAACCACGGTCGTTCGGCACCAGGGCTTGGCTTACGGGTTCAAGCATGGGGCGATTCCGGCGGCGACTGCCATTGCCGGACTTGCTCTCCCCATTGTGGCGATCCCGCTCGGATGGCAGTGGGTCTACGTGTTGTGTGCGGGCCTCGCCCTTGTGGCCGTGCTTCTCGTTCCGCGTTCACCTCAGTCGTATGAGGTTGCGCGTGACGAGTCGAAGAAGAGCGACGCGCCAGTGGTTCGGAGTTCACCGATGTCGCTCCTCGTCCTGATGGCGATCGGCGCGGGGCTCGGGATATTCGGAATGGATGCACTCGCCACGTTCCTCGTCCCCTATGCGGTCGAGGTCGGTTTCGGAGAGGGCGCGGCCGGAATCCTGCTCGCAGCCGGAAGCGTGCTCGGCATCATCACGCGCCTCATCATGGGGTGGTTGATCGACCGACGCACGGCCGGTGGTCTGGCAACGGTCGCCACGTTCCTCGCCCTCGGCGCAGCGGGTATGGCGCTGCTCGCCATCGGATCCGATCCGGCCATTGTTGTTGGCTCGCTGGTTGCCTTCACGTTCGGCTGGGGCTGGTCCGGGTTGTTCACCTTCGCCGTCGTCCGCCGGAACCCTGCTGCTCCCGCCGCAGCGACCGGGATCACGATGACTGGGATCTACGTCGGTGCCGCAGCCGGCCCCGCGTTGTTCGGTCTGGTGGCGGAGGCATCGTTCACCGCCGCATGGGTCATCATGAGCGCCGCCCTCGCCCTCGGTGCGGTCCTGATGACGGTGGCGCTGCTCAGAGAGCGGACCCAGGCTGCGGCGTAGGGATCGCAGGCCGTTGACTCCTCACGTAGAGGATCAGCCCGGCGGCGGCGAGGAGGGCAACCGTGGACATCCAGAACGCCGCGTCGAACGAGATCCGGTCTGCGACCACGCCGAACACGAGCGGCCCGACGGCGGCGCCGAGGAACTTCCCGGTCTGGGCAACGCCCCACGCAGCGGCGGGTGCGTCCGGGTTGTCCTTCACCACCGCGAACGTGAAGATCCCCGACCAGCCCCAGCCTGCGGTGAAGCCGATCAGTGCTCCGATGAGGAGGCCCGGGTAGCCGCCGAGGTTCAAGATGACGATGCCGAGCGCGCCCGCCACCATCATCGAGGCGATCACCGTGAAGTCGGCCTGGGCCATCCGGTCGATGAGCCGTCCGGCTACGAGGCGGGCGATGATCCCGCAGAGTCCACCGATTGACAGAAGGATGCCTGCGATCTGTTCCTCAACGCCGATCGAGACCGAGTAGCTGACGAAGAACGATCCGAGCGGATCGAGCGCACCGATGCCGAGGCCGACCGCAACCGCGAGCACGACCAGCAGGTGCTGCGGAGTTGTTGGCCTCCCGACAGCTCTGCCGGCCCTCGTCGGTGGGGGTGTGAGCGTGTGCGAACCCTCGTGCCGTGGGATGGACGCTGTGGTCGCGAGTGCCAGAACCGCGGCGACGGCGAATGCCCAACGCCAGCCAATGGTCAGAGCGACGGTCGGAACGGCGAGACCGGCAATGAACATCGCTGCCGGCACGCAGGCATGCTTGATCCCGAGCACCCAGCCGTGTCGACGCGGGACGACGCATCGCGCGATCGTGTGGTTGGAGGCCGTCTGTGTGAGCGAACTCCCGACGCCCGCGATGGCGAGCGAGATCCCGATGATGGCGACCGAGCTACCGAGGAGTCCGATCGCGCCGAGTGCGACGGCGGAGAGCAGCGTTGAGGTCCGGAGGCCGTTCGCCCACCCCACCCGCTCCGAGAGGCGACCGGCCGCCGGAGACACCAGCGCCGCACTACCGAAGAACAGGCTGATGACGGCGCCGAGCCCGGTCACCGTCAGGCCGGTGTCATCGCCGATCTGAACGATGAGCGCGGCGGTCAGGAAGCTCGGCAGCATGGCGACGATCGTTGCCACGAGCGCGGGCGTCACCCCGCGCCATGCCACGGTGGGGGAGGAAGTCTCCCCGGCCACCTCAGGCCCTATGACGTGAGCTTGTCGTAGAGGGAGCCGGCGTTGTAGGAGTTGATGTAGTCCATCATGTACTCCTGGCCGATGTCGACCGGGTAGCGGTCCTTGAACTCGACTCGCTCGACCGTCTCTTCCCTCGTCCAGCCCTTCGCTACGGCGACAGCAACGGCCGTCTTCCACTCCATCAGCATCGCCCGCTGGGTCGCGAGGTAGGCCTTCGTGGTGATCGGGCCATGTCCAGGGATGACGTAGTCGACATCGAGTTCACCGATTCGATCAAGGGCGGCGAGCCACTCGTCGACGTTCGACGTCATCAGCCATGTCTGGCACTCGCTGAAGATCGTGTCTCCGGTGAAGACCGCCCGCTCCTCGGGGCAGTACACCGCGATCTGGCCCGGTGTGTGACCAGGCGTGTGGAGCAACTCGAAGGTGTGATCGCCGACGCGAAGCGTCAGATCACCCGTGAAGACGATCTGGCCCTTGTTCGGATCCGAGTAGTAGACGTCACGGTCGGGGAAGATCGCTTCGCCCTCCGGATCGTCGGTCGGCAGCGCCTCCTTGGCGTACGCAAACGGGTCGAGTTCCGGGCCGACCACCATGAAGTTGTCGTAGACGCCTTGATGGTGGACGACCGTGGGGCCGCCCTTGAAGTAGTAATTGCCGAAGATGTGGTCGACGTGATGCTCGGTGTTGATCAGATAGCGGAGTGTCCCGTAGGACTCCGCCATCTCGCGCATCTCAACGGCCTTGGTCGGCAACTGCGGCGTGTCGATGATGACGACGCCGTCTGACGTCACGACGAAGCTCGGGTTGCATCCACGGACCTTGGTCTCGGTGAAGATGGTGGGTGTGACATTCTCCATGGGGCGGCCTCTCTGTTCGTTCTATTGCGTTGCGGTCAGTCCGCCGTCGATTCCGAGGATCTGACCCGTCACGAAGGATGACGCATCTGAGGCGAAAAGCACAACCGGCCCGACAAGGTCGCTGGGCTCTCCGACCCGTCCGATCGGGATGCGATTGACGACGCCCGCCTTGAAGTCCGGGTCCTCGAGCAACATCGCGACCTGCGGTGTGTCGACGAACGTCGGAGCGATTGCGTTGACGGTGATGCCGTACTTCGCCCACTCCGTGGCCCATTGGCGGGTCAGGGAACTGATCGCGCCCTTCGCAGCGACGTACGCGGAGTAGCCCGCATTGATGCCGAGGTTCGCACGTACCGAGGAGATGTTGATCACCCGTCCGCCGTTCCCTGCTTCGATCATCGCCTTGACCGCGGCCTGGGTTGGCAGCAGCGTGGCGCGAAGGTTCAACTCCATGATCCAGTCCCACTCCGGCTGGGGGTAGTCCTGGGCGTCGAAGAGCACCTTGCCGGCTCCGCCGCCGACAGCGTTGATGATGACGTCGACGTGACCGAAGTGGTCGACGGTCTCGGCAACCGCACGGTCGGCGCCTTCTTTGGTCGTGAGGTCGGCCGCAACGGCGAGCGGCTCCGATCCCACGGCACGGATGCGACTACACGAGCGTTCGAGGCCGTCGCCGTCGCGATCGACCACGGCGACCTGCGCTCCGGCCTCACAGACTCCCAGCGCGAGAGCGGAGCCGATGCCGCCGCTCCCGCCCGGAATCATCACGACCTTCCCGTCCAGCTTGAACATGTCGATACTCATTGGTGTCCTTTCGGAGAGGTCGTTGGTTTGTGGCTAGCGATTGGCGACGGCGCCTTTGATTGCTGCTGCGGTCTTCTCCGAGGAGATACCGTACTTCTCCAGGAGTGGACCGTCGGGACCCGACTCGCCGAAGACGTCGTTGATCCCGTGGATGACCATGGGCGTCGGGGCGTTGACGGCCAGCGCCTCGGCAATGGCTCCGCCAAGACCGCCGACCACGGTGTGCTCTTCGGTCGTCACGACCAGACCGGTCTTCTTGGCAGCCGCAACGACGGTCTCTACGTCGAGTGGCTTTACCGTCGGAACATGGACGAGGTGCACGTCGATGCCCTCAGCGGCGAGTGCCTCGGCCGCCTCGAAGGCGCGTGACGTCTGGGTGCCGGTGGAGAATACGGTCACGTCGGTTCCCTCACGAACAACGACGGCCTTGCCGAGTTCGAACTCGTAGTCGTCGTCGAAGATGATCGGCGTGTCGGGACGGTTGAGCCGGAAGTAGACCGGACCGTCGTACTCCATGATTGCCTTGAGGGCGCTGCGGGTCTCGACCTCGTCGACGGGTGCAACGACGGTCATGTTGGCCATGGCTCGCATGATTGAGATGTCGTCGAACATCAGGTGTGTCTTGCCGGTCATGCCTGCGAGCAGGCCGGCGTATCCGCCCATCATCTTGACGTTGGCCTTCGGCTGCGCGATGAGGACCCGGATCGAGTCATGGGCCCTTGACACGATGAAGCACGAGAATGTGCTGACGATCGGAACCAACCCGAGGGTCGCCATTCCGGCGGCCATGCCGAGCATGTTCTGCTCGGTGATGCCCATCTGGAAGAAGCGGTCCGGGTGCGCGGCTTCGAAGATCGATGTGTAGGTGGAACTTCCGGTGTCGCCGTCGAGGACGACGAGTCGCTTGTCGGTCTCCGCGAGTTCGGTGATCGTCTCACCGAACGCCATGCGGAGGGACTTCCCTTTGGCAAGCGTTGTCACGCCGCACCTCCTTCGGCTTCACCGAGTTCTTCCATGGCGAGGGCGAATTCCTCGTCGTTCGGCACTTTGCTGTGCCACGTGTAGTCGCCTTCCATGTAGGAGACGCCCTTGCCCTTGATGGTGTGGGCAATCACGGCGACCGGTCCGCCTTCGAAGTCCCGCGCGGCGGCGAGGGTTTCGAGGACTTCCGGGATGTGGTGGCCGTCCATCTCCATGACTTCCCACCCGAAGGCCCGCCAGCGGTCGGCGAGTTGGGTTCCGGTGTACGGCGTGATGCGGTCGGTGAGCGACTCGCCGGTCCAGCCGAACTGCTGCAACTTGTTGTGGTCAACGATTGCGACGATGTTGTCGAGTGCGTAGCGGGCGGCGACGTGTGCGCCTTCCCATACGACGCCTTCGTTGCATTCGCCGTCGCCGAGCATCACATAGGTGGTGAAGTCGCGGCCTTCGGCTCGGGCGCCGAGGGCGATGCCGAGGGCACCGGCGAAGCCGAGTCCCAGAGAACCGGAGGACATGTCGACACCGGGGGTGACCGTCATGTCCGGATGCCCCTGAAGACGCGAGTTGATCGAGTCGAATGTGAGGAGCTCCTCGACCGGGAAGTAGCCGCGCAGCGCAAGCATGGTGTAGAGCGCGATCGAACTGTGTCCTTTCGACAGGATGAACCGGTCGCGGTCGGGCCAGTCTGGCTCGTCGGGCCGGACGTTCATGATGCCGAAGTAGAGCGCAGCCAGCATGTCGGAGGCGGAGTAGGGGCCACCCACGTGGCCGCCGCCTGCATGTTTGACCGCTTCCAGAATCCGGACCCGCGCTTGGCGGGCGAACTCCGCCATGTCGTCGGGGGAGTAGGTGGTCGCGATATCAGTCATCGATGGTGCCCTCCGTGGCTGGATGATTACTTGTCGTCTTCGTAGGAACCGGGGACCACCGGTGGACCGAAGGCGGTCACCATCTCGAGATCGCCGGGGCCGTTGGATACGGTCGCGTGGTGCAGTCCGATCGGGATGAACACGGTGGTGCCGGGCTCGAGGGCAACGGTGCCTTCCGGCGTCACGAGTTCACCGTGACCGGCCGTGATGTAGATCGTTTCTTCCTGCGTGGGATGCACGTGGCCTTCGGGCGCTGAACCGGGGGGGAAGATGGCGAAGCCGACCGTCAGGTGCTCGGCGCCGGTGAGGGCCGGTCCGCTGTAGTGGTACCACTTTCGTCCGGGGAGTTCGAACAGTTCCGCTTCGTCTCTCGTGACGGCCTTGAGCATGCTGCACCTCGCAGTTCGTCGAGACGTCCCGGGTGCACCGGTCCTCCCGATCATCGATTATCGATAGCGCGATGGTAGTCGGCATGCCAGCAGCGAGCAAGATGAGCGATTGCCGTTCCCTGCCTCACTCGGACCCCATGGCTCCCATGTTCCCAGGCGATCCGCCTGGCGCGAAATCGGTAGCGAAGCGTGACCGGCCGTCGGCGGGTGATCCGATGATTTCGACCATACTGCGCCCATGACCGACGACCCGATCGCTCAGGCACGAGATCTCTTCCTCACCGACGACAACGCGCATGGTTGCGCCGAGGCCACGTATATCACGCTCAAGACTGCCTACGGACTCCCCGATGCTGACGACTCGTCGGCCGCCATGGCGCTCAATGGTGGGGTGGCCTACTCGGGGGGTGTCTGTGGCGCGATCTCCGGGGCCGCACTCGCGGTCGGTCAACTCGCCGGCCGGCGCATCACCGATCACGCCGAGGCCAAGACGAAGGCTCGCGAGATGATGATGGAGGTGATGGACGAGTTCGAGGTCGAGTTCGGCTCGACCTCCTGCCGCGGTCTCCTCGGCCTCGACCTTCGGAAGCCGGGGGAGCACGACCGCTTCATCGAATCGGGCATCTGGCAGACGAACTGCATGCGCCAGATCGAGTTCGCGGTACAACGCCTTGCCGACCTTGACGACGAGGCCGACTGGCGGAGCGAAGAGTCGGCCGGCTAGACCGTCGGCTCCGTCGGGTCCGAATCGCGTGACGCTGTGTACTCGTCGTTGAGGAACGCGAGCACCCCTTCGACCATCTGCGCCGACTGATGTGAGTAGAAGAGGTCGAAGATGTGTTGGGCTCCCGGGAACTCCATGTAGAGGACCCGCGAGTCGGACTGGTCTTCGAGCGCCTCGACGAATGCCCTGGCTTCTACCACCGGCGCGAGGGTGTCCCGATCTCCCTGGACGACGAGGAACGGGGGGATGTCGGCGTGCACCCGGTCGAGGGGGGACGCGTCGCGGAACTTGTCGGGTTCGTCGTCGAGGAACGCCTTGATGACGAGCGGCTCCATGAGCATGGGGACGTACTGATCGCTCTGGGCACCGAACCGATTGGTTGCGTCGTAGACGCCGTAGATCGGGACGACGGCCTGCGCCGACGTGTCGACCGACTCGAATCCTGGTTGGTATCGAGCCTCGTTCTCCGTGAGGCCGACGAGGGCCGCGAGGTGGCCACCGGCCGATCCACCCGCGATGGCGACGAACGAGGGGTCGGCGCCGTACTGAACCCCGTGCTCGCGGATCCAGGCCAGCGCGGCCTTTGCGTCGACGAGATGGTCGGGGAACGTCGCCCCCGGGCTCAACCGGTAGTTCGCGGTGAAGCAGACCCAACCGTTCCTCGCCATGTGGTGGAGGAGGGGGAGTCCCTGTTCCCGTTTGTCGCCGACCGTCCATCCCCCGCCGTGGACGTAAAGGAGTGCCGGACGACCCGCCGCGCCGGTGGCGGGTCGGTAGACGTCGAGTTTGAGGATGCGACCGGCCACGGTGCGGTAGGGCACGTTCGCGATCTTCTCGACGTCGCGACCGCGGAATGGAGCGGCGAGGACGGTCCGCCACGTGGCGACGGGGATCCCGGTGCGCTGGATGCCGTGGGCATCGAGCGTGGTGTCGACGATCGCTCTCGACTTCCTGGTCTTCATCACGAGGACGGCCGACCCGATCCACGAGGCCACCAACAGGGCCAACCCGATCCACCCGAGGGCGTGGTCGAGGGCACCCCACCAGATCAGGAGACCGGTGATGATCATCTGCAGCGCCACATGCTGGAGAGGGAGTCCGATCACCAGCCACGACCAGAACATGCTCGGGAACAGCAACAGCGTCTGGCGGAACGGCCGGAACGCGTTGATCGTGGCGGCCGCGGACCACAGGCCCACGACGAGCAACACGATGGCAGCGAACACGGCTTCTCCGACCGGTTGGATTACCCAATCCTATCGAGCTGTCGATCGATCGAAAGATCGACGGCCCCCGTGATCGGAGCGGCTCCTACGCCGTGAGACGGCTCCGGCGGTAGGCCTTCTCTAATTCGACGAGGACCGGGACGACGAGCGAGAGGGCGAATACGGCGAGCCACTGCGAACCGGTGAGGGAGGTCGTATCGAGCCAGCGCTGCAGGAGCGGCAACTCCACACCGAGCCAAGTGATCACTGCCGGGATCGCGAGCCATGCGAAGAACGGATAGACCGGACCCCGCCAGAACGGACCCGGGTCCCGCCGACTCACCACGCCGATGCCGACGGTGGTCAGGGCGGTGATCGCATACGTCATCGTCATCGAGATTGACGGGGCATCGATCTGCGGCTTGTCCGGTCCCCAGATGAGGGGGATGATTGCACAGATTCCCAGCAGGATCCCGACGATGATCCAGCGGATGCCGCTCTTTCGGTTGAAGATCGGCACCCGTGGATCGCGCGGTGAGCGGAGCATCAAGTCCGGATCGGGTTCGTCGTTCATGATGGCGATCACCGGGAAGATCGTGATGAACAAGCTCACGTAGATGAGCATCCCCGGACTCAGGGCCACGCCCTTGTTGACGTTGAAGATCGTCGCCATCAGCATCAGTGCCAGGAGCCCGAACATTCCGGACAGCTGGTAGCTGATGTAGGCCTTGACCTTGTCGTAGATGTCCCGGCCGAGTTCCACCGCGTGGACGAGCGTGGCGAAGTTGTCGTCGGTGAGGATCATCTTCGCCGCTTGCTTGGATACTTCGCTTCCCGACCCCATGGCGACGCCGATGTCGGCCTTCTTCAGCGCAGCAGCGTCGTTCACGGCATCGCCGGTCATGGCGACGATCTGGCCGGTCGCCTGCATGGAATCGACCAACCGCAGCTTGTCCTCCGGGGAGACACGGCCGAAGACGTGAAGGTCCGGGACCTGTGCGGTGAGTTCCTCGTCGGAGAGCGCCTGAAACTCCTTGCCGGTCATGACACCGCTGCCGAGTCCGAGGTCGTCCGCGATCGCCCGCGCCGTGATCGTGTGGTCGCCGGTGATCATCCGAACGTCGATGCCGGCCTTCTTGGCGATGTCGACCGCGACCTTGGCCTCAGGGCGCAGCGGGTCGATGATTCCGACGAGTGAGATGAACACCAGGTCGGTGACCTGCGCCATCGGGTCGTCCTGGATTGTCGACACCGCGGATTCGGAGTAGCGCCGCACGGCGAACGAGAGGACACGGAGTCCCTTCTCCGAGAGTTCCCGGTTCGACGCGATGATCTGGTCCCGAACCTCGTCGAGCGGCACCTCTTCGCCGTGCCACAGGGCGGTCGCGCTGCGGTCCAGGAGCACATCGGGGGCTCCCTTCACCAATTCGATGACGGGATCGCCTTCCGCATCCGGGATGCGGTGGAAGGTCGCCATGAACTTGTAGGCGGAGTCGAACGGCACTTCGGCGAGACGCGGGAGCTCGGCACGGGAGACTTCGGCGTCCACCCCGAGCTTGGCGGCGAGAACAACGAGCGCGGCTTCCGTGGGATCACCGATCACCGTGCCGTCGTCTTCGACAACCGCATCGCTGCACAACGTCAGGCCGTAGCCCAGGGCGTTGAAGTCGGGGACTTCGTCACCGGCGGAATGCAGGATCGCTCCGGTCTTCTCATAGCCGCTGCCCTCGACCTTGTACCAGCGACCACCCGTGAACATCGAAACGGCGGTCATCTCGTTCATGGTCAGGGTGCCGGTCTTGTCGCTGTTGATGGCGCTGGTTGAACCGAGCGTCTCGACATCGTTGAGGCTCTTCACCACAGCCTTGGCGTGTGCGAGGCGTTGAGCTCCCGACGACAACATGATCTGAACGAACGTGGGCAGGCCTGAGGGGATCGCGGAGATGGCCGTCAGGACGCACAGCAGGAGCAGGGTGTCCATGTCGAGGCCGCGTGCCCAGCCTGCCAGGAAGATGACCGCGACGGACACCCAGGCGATGATTCCGAGCCATTTCGTGAGTTCCCCGAGTTCGCGCTCGAGCGGAGACGGCTCCCGGGTGACGCCCTGGAGCATCCCGGCGATCTTGCCCATCTCGGTGTGTGAACCGGTTGCCGTCACGATGATCGTGGCCGTTCCGCGGGTCACGGACGTGTTCTGGAACAGCATGTTCGAGCGATCGCCGAGTGCCGTCTCCGGGTCGCTGAGCACGCCCGAGTCTTTCGGGACCGGGGCGCTCTCACCGGTGAGGGCTGCCTCTTGGACCTCGAGCGTGGCCGAGGTGATGATGCGGCCGTCGGCCGGGACGAGGTCGCCCGCTTCGACGGTGACGACATCGCCGGGGACGAGATCGAGCGAGTCGATGCTCTCGACGCGTCCATCGCGGACGACCCGTGCCGACGGCACCTGGAGTTGGTCGAGGGCGTTGACGCTTGCCCGAGCCTTGAGGGCCTGGCTGGTGGCCATCCAGACGTTGAGGAGGACGAGGAATCCGATCAGGATCGCGGTCGATACCTGTCCGATGACGACACTCAGGACGGTCACGACGATGAGCATGAGGTTCATCGGTTCGCGGATCTGCTTGACCGCGATCTTCCAGGTGCTCGGCGGCTGCTCCTTCGGAATCGAGTTCGGTCCATACTCGGTGAGGCGCGTCGCCACCTCGGCTGAAGACAGTCCGGTCTCGAGATCGGTCTCGAAGCGGGCAGGGATCTCCCCGGCGGTCACGCAGTGCCAGGCGCTGGTCTGTTCAATCTGTGTCGTCACGGGGGCTCCTCGGTGAGTGTTTCGACGATACCCGCGTCACGAGTGCCAAGCTCGGCGTTCGGCGGGTTGATTCCAACCCGGGGTTACCGTCACGGCGTGACCACCTCAGCACGACGACCGATGAAACGATTGCCCCTATGGCGCTGACCCAAGTGGCGAGACGTCGGCGCGGGCGGACGCTGTGAACCGCACCGCGACCGGCATCGTGATGGCCGCAATCGGCGGAATCATCTTCGGGACGAGTGCCGCGGTTGTCGGCTTCGTGATCGACGAGTTCGACCCGTTCCGACTCTCTGCGCTCCGCGTCGCGATTGCCGGTGTGTGCATGCTCCCGTGGGCGATCGCATACCGGTCGCAGATCAGCCGCGCACCGGCGCGGGTCGCCGTTGTCGGCGTTTTGCAGATTGTGCTCAACGGCTTCTTCTACATCTCCATCTCCCGGATCGGTGTCGGCCCTGCGGTGGGTCTCGAGTTCCTTGCGCCGGTGCTTGTGGTGGTCTGGGATCGGGTCGCCGGTCATGCCCATCCGCGTCCGGTCACATGGGCAGCGGTCGTCTCTTCCGTGATCGGGGTTGGTCTGCTGGTCCAGGTCGGGAATCTGGAAACGCTGGACGTCTTCGGTGTTCTCGCCGGGTTCCTGTCGGCGGTCTTCCTCGCCACGTATCTGAGACTGAGCGAGGATGTCGGGGCGATTGTCGGCGGGTTCCCGCTCGCGGCCGGTGCGATCGCGATGGGTGGCGCTGTCGGATTCTTCATCGCGAGGCCGTGGTCCATGCCGATTCCGTCTGATCCCAAGGTGATCTGGGCCGTCGTGCTCCTCGGGACGCTCGCCATGGCACTCCCGCTGTCGCTCGAGATCGCTTCGCTGTCGAGGACGCCGGCGCGAGTCGTCGGTGTCGTCATCACGATCGAGCCGGTTGCCGCAGCGCTGACCGCTTGGGTGATCCTCGACGAATCCCTCGTCGTATTCCAGATGGTCGGTCTGGTCCTGATCGTCGTCGCCGTCGCAGCCGTCTCCCTGACTGCGGCGAGCGCGCGTCGGATGCCGGCGGTGGTGCCCTAGCTACCGCGCACGAGCTCCACGATTGCCCCAACGGCCTCGTCGACGGCCCGCGCGGTCTTCGGTGACAGGTTGAACCCGAGGTCCAGGTTCGAGGCGGGGATGGAGACGACGTATGCCTCGTTCGGCATCTTCCCGAGGTCGCGAGCGAGGCGCAGGAGCGTTGCCGGATCGGCATGATGGCTCATCGTCGTAGGTCCGGCGACCCCGGGCCCCACGGCAGAGATGTCGAGTGTCGCGGTCTCGACGCTCGCATCAACGAAGACCACAAGATCGACCTTGGCGATTTCGAGCGAAATCTCGGGCGTCAGCTGGGACTGCGACAGGACGTGGACGCCAGGAAGATCGGTTTCTTCGATCAGAGAAGCGACGAGCCGCCCGGCGCGATCATCTCCGCGGAGGTCGTTCCCGTATCCGACAACGAGGCTGTTAGCCACGCCGGACTTCGGAGAGGACCTCACCGTCGGGCGCCAGCAGGCTGACCACGAGGGGCATCTGTCCGATCGCGTGGGTCGAGCAACTCAGGCATGGGTCGTAGGCGCGAATCCCGGCCTCGATCCGGTTCAGGATGCCCTCGGGGATGTCCGGTCCGTCGATCCATTCTTTGGCGATCTGGAGGACGGTCTCGTTCATTGGGAGGTTGTTCTGACCGGTGGCGATGATCATGTTCATGTCGGTCAGGACGCCATGGTCGTCGACCTGATACTCGTGGAAGAGCGTTCCTCGCGGTGCCTCCGAGACGCCGACCACATGACGCTCATTGACGCCGGCGCGGGCCCGCACGTGGGGGCCGACCACGGTGTCGTCGGCCAGGTGCATGGCCATCCGCTCCGTGGCACCGAGGATCTCGATGAGGCGGGCGTAGTGGTAGAAGAACGACGAACTGGCAATGCCGCCTGCACGCTCGCGGTACTCGACCAGCGCCTCGTCTGCGGCCGGCGCACCCATGCGCTCACACACGTTGAGACGGGCGAGTGGTCCGACGCGGTAGATGCCCTTGAGCGGGTCGTCGGCGGGTGCGACGGCTGGCTTGAAGTACGGGGACTTCAGGTACGAGTCGCGGCGCCCGGCTTCACCGATGATCGTGCGGTAGTCGAATGGCGCGACGCCGGTTGCGGCCACGTTTCCGTCGGCATCGACCATCTTCAAGTAGCCGTCGTAGTGTTCCCACAGGCCGTCGTCGTTCGAGAGGCCGAGGTAGTAGCTGGGGAACGATCCGAATGCCTGGACCTCGCGCTTGAACATGTCGAGCATGCCGGTGAACAGCACCGAGCGTCCTCTGCGGTGCGACGGGCCTCGACGAGTCCTTCCTGGAGGCGTTCGCGGGTCTCCTGGGTCATCGGCTCGGCGATGCCGCCAGGGAGGATGCCGGGGGAGTGGACCTTGCGGCCCGCGATCGATTCGATGACTCCCTGGCCGAAGCTGCGCAGCATGATGCCGCGTCTCGCCAGTTCCGGTTCTTCCGCCATGAGTCCGAAGACGTTGCGGGCTGCAGGATCAGAATCCCACCCGAGCAGGAGGTCGGGAGCGCTGAGATGGAAGAAGCTGAGGGCATGGGACTGGATGATCTGGCCGAGGTTCACGATGCGACGGAGCTTCACCGCCGTGTCGGGGATCTTGACGCCCATGACGGCGTCGCCTGCCTTCGCCGAAGCGAGGAGGTGGCTGACCGGGCAGATCCCGCATGTGCGGGCCGTGAGGCTCGGCATCTCCCAGACCGGCCGACCCTTGCAGAACTCCTCGAAGCCGCGGAATTCGGTCACGTGGAATCGGCAGTCGGAGACCTGACCGGAATCGTCGAGCGCGATTGTGATCTTCGCGTGACCCTCGATGCGTGTGACCGGATCGATCACCACCATGTTCTTCACGTTGTCGTCCTCCTCAGCCAAACCTGATGTCTTCACCGGTGATGCGGGAGGGCTCTCCATCGAGGAGGGCCTCAATCGCCCGCTGGATGCGATCCGCCGGTGGCGGGCATCCTGGCAAGTACGCGTCCACCTTGATCACCTTGTGGAGGGGGAGCACCTGCGGGAGGAGTGGCGGCACGATGCCCGGTGCGATCGGGAGTTGGCCGTCCCGATCGGGGGCGTCGACGTAGACCGCTTCGAGAATTGCGAGCGGATCGCCGAGCGGATTCCGCATCGCGGTGACGTTGCCGGTGACGGCGCAGTCTCCGAACGACACGACCAGCTTTGAGTTCTCCGCGGATCTCCTTGGCGAGTTCCGCGTTGTCCTCGTTGGCGACGGCACCTTCCACGAGCGCGATGTCGACGTTCGGTGGGAACACCTTGACGTCGGCGATCGGGCTGTAGACGACGTCGGCGACGGCGGCGAGATCGAAGAGCCAGGCGTCCATGTCGAGGAACGACATGTGGCATCCGGAGCATCCTCCGAGCCATGCGGTAGCGAGTCGGACTTTGCTCATGACACGGACTCCGGGTTGAGCCATTCGCCCCGGTTTCGGGCGACGGCGAGGCGGCTGATCATTGCGACTGAGTGTTCCATCTCGCCGACGGCCGTGCCCTGATAGGACAGCGACCCGGTCGGGCAGACGGCGACGCACTTTCCGCACCAGGTGCAGGACATCGATTCGCCCCATGGCTGGTTGAGGTCGGTGATGAGCATGGCGTCGGCGCCGTGCGAGGCGACGTCCCACACGTGGGCGCCCTCGATCTCGTCACAGACCCGGACACAGCGGGTGCAGAGGATGCAGCGGTTGGCGTCGAACACGTACTTCGGATGGCTGGCGTCGACTCTGCGCAACGGTGAGCGGTAGTCGTACCGGACGTGGTCCATGTCGCATGCCACGGCCATGTCCTGGAGTTCGCAGTTGCCGTTCGATACGCACACGGCACACACGTGGTTGCCCTCGGCGAAGAGGAGTTCGAGGATTGCCTTGCGATGCGCCTTCAGCCGTGGGGTCATCGTGTTGACTTCCATGCCCGGGTTGATCGGCGTTGCGCAGGCCGGCCGCATCTTGCGGTCTTCCTCGATCTCGATCATGCAGAGGCGGCAGCCGCCCCACACGGAGAGCCCTTCGACGTAGCAGAGCGAGGGGATGAAGACGTTGTTGCGTCGTGCCGCCTGCAAGACGGTCTCGTCGATGTACGCCTTGACTTCCTCGCCGTTGAAGCTGATGGTCGCTGACTTGCGCCGTTCACGCATGAGCGGCCTCCTCTCCGGCGATCAGTTCCTCGTATTCGGGGCGGAAGTACTGCAGCGTGCTGAGCACCGGACTCGGTGCGGTCTGTCCGAGGCCACACAGGCTCGTGTCCCTGACCACGTGGCAGAGGTGCTCGAGATCGCGCATGTCCTGACGCGTCCCGGAACCTCCGGTGATCCGTTCGAGGAGCTCGTGGAGTTGGACGGTGCCGGCCCGGCACGGCAAGCACTTGCCGCAACTCTCGTCCATGGAGAACGCCATGAAGAACTTGGCGATCTCCGGCATGCTGACGTCCTCGTCCATGACGACCAGACCGCCCGATCCCATGATCGATCCGAGGTTGCGAAGGCTGTCGTAGTCCACCTTGGTGTCGAGGAACTCGGCAGAGATGCACCCGCCGGATGGTCCGCCGGTCTGGGCCGCCTTGAAGGCCTTGCCGTCCGGGATGCCACCGCCCATGTCTTCGACGATGTGGCGGAGCGTGATGCCCATGGGCACCTCGATGAGTCCGGTATTGACGAGGTCGCCGGCGAGCGCGAACACCTTGGTGCCGGCGTTTCCCTCGGTGCCGATTGACGAGTACCACTCGGCACCCTTGCGCATGATCGTCGGGATGTTGGCGAGCGTCTCGACGTTGTTGATCATCGTCGGGGCGCCCCACAGGCCGCGCTCGGTCGGGAAGGGTGGGCGGAGGCGTGGGATGCCGCGCCTGCCTTCGATCGACGCCAGAAGCGCCGTCTCTTCACCGCAAACGAAGGCGCCGGCCCCGATGCGAACCTCGATGTCGAGAGTGAAGTCGGTGTCGAGGATCTTCCTGCCGAGGAGGCGCTTCCGCCTGGCGACGCTGATCGCCCGGTCGAGGCGTTCGACGGCCCGCGGGTATTCGGCACGGACGTAGATGTAGCCCTTGGTGGCGCCGGTGGCATAGGCGGCGATCGCCATGCCTTCGAGGAGGCGGTGCGGATCGTCTTCCATCACCGTGCGGTCCATGTAGGCGCCGGGGTCGCCCTCGTCACCGTTGGCGACGACGTACTTTGTCTTCCCCTCAGCGGCGGCGAGGAGCGCCCACTTCGATCCGGCGGGATAGCCGGCACCGCCACGGCCGCGGAGTCCGGACTCGCGGACGATCTCGACGACCTCTTCCGGCGCCATGCGGGTGATGACCCGTTCGAGCGCCTGGTAGCCGCGGTGGCCGACGTAGGACTCGATGCGGTTCGGGTCGATGACGCCGCCGTTCTCGAGCACGATGCGTTCCTGGCTCGAGAAGAACGGGATCTTGTGGTCGAGGATGTTCGTCTCGACAGGCTTGTGGTCCTTGACGTGGCTGCTGATGATGTCGATGCCGACTTCGGCGTTCACGGCCTGGTACATCGTCTCTTCGGTGCCGCGGCGGAGAACGCGGACCAGCGGTCCACGGCTGCAGAGACCCATGCATCCGGTCGGGATGAGGCGTGCTTCGAGGGCGAGATCCTCACGCTCGATCGTCTGTTCCATGGACTGGAACGCCGCGCCGGCACCGGCCGACAGGCAGGCGGTGCTCATGCAGGCCTTCACGCGCCATGGGAAGCGGTATCGCTCGGAGAGTTCCCGCTCGCTGACTTCGTGAAGATCGATTGGGGCGGCCATCAGGCGTCACCTCCCGTGGCGAGTGCGGCACCGACGACTTCGAGCGCCGACTCCGGTGTCTGATGTGCGAGGACTTCGCCGTCGACGACCAGCACCGGGGCGAGGCCGCACGAGCCGATGCAGCGGGCGGTCTTGAGCGTCAGCGTGCCGTCTTCGGAGGTCGTCCCCACTGCGACCGAGTGTGCGTCGGAGACCGAGGTCACGATGTCGTCCGCGCCCTTGACGAAGCATGCCGTGCCGGTGCAGACGGTGCAGGAGTGGTCTCCCGGCGGGTCGAAGGTGAAGAGTTGGTAGAAGGTGGCGACGCCGTAGACCATGCTCGGCGGGAGCATGAGCTTCCTGGCGAGGTAGATCAGGATGTCGTCGTCCAGGTAGCCGAACACGTCCTGCGCGAGGTGCAGGATCTCGATGAGTTGGTCCTGGCCGTAGCGGACGCGCTTGAGTTGCTTGTCGAGCAGATTGAACCGGTCGTCCCCGGAGGGATGCGGCTTCTCCGCTGGATGTGGGCGAGCAGTTGCCGTTGTGCTGTCAGTCATCGTTCCCCGTCTCCGTATCGCCATACCTTGTCTGGACGCGTGAGCTGGGGGTAGGGGCCAATGGCACGATCACTTGAGGAACAAGGACTCTGGGGGCAGCCCGAGCACGATGAGGCGAGACCACATCTTGCTGTTAGCTGGTAGCTCAGACCACCACGTCAACCACAACGACCGCACCCGGCTCGGCATACGGCACCAGGGTGCCCTCGTGGGCCGACCCATCCACCGTGAGCTTTGGTGATCCGTCTCCCGGCCCGTTGGCGATGTTCACCCGGTACTCGGCGCCTCGGCAGTGCCGCACGTAGCTGAGGTCGCCGATCTCGGCGGCGAGACACGGTTCGACGCGGAGTCCTTCAAGTTCCGGGCGCACGCCGATGATGTGCTGGGTGATCGCGACCCAGTTCCATGCAGCGGTGCCCGTCAGCCAGGAGTTCTTCGCCTCCCCGTACGCGGCGCGTCGCTGCCCGGCGATCATCTGGGCGTAGACGTACGGCTCGGTGCGATGCCCGTCGGCGATCTCCTTCGCGGAACGCCGGTGCGATCTTCTTCCAGTACTCGTACGCCTCTTCGGCCCGTCCGAGGCGGGTCGCGGCGATCATCACCCACGGGTTGGTGTGGCAGAAGACGCTGCCGTTCTCCTTGTACCCCGGCGGGTAGGTGGTGATCTCGCCCAACTCGACGTGGAATCGGGTGAACGCCGGTTGGAGCAGCAGGATGCCGTGGTCGGAGTTCAGCCGGGCATTGACCGAGTCGAGGGCCTGGTTGGCGTGAGATGTCTCGGCACCGATGCCGGCCATCACGCACATGCCCTGGGGCTCAATGAAGATCTGGCCCTCATCGTTCTGCGCAGATCCGACCTTGTCGCCGAAATGGTCGTAGGCCCTGAGGAACCACGATCCGTCCCAACCGTGCTCGAGCACGGTGTCGGCCATCTCGGCGATCCGCTCTCCCGCCGTGGTCGCCCCGTCGCCCATGCCGAGCGCTTCGAGGATGTCGGCGTACTGCTCACCGGCATGGACGAACAGGCCGGCAATGAAGATCGACTCGGCGGTTCGACCGTCCTGGGTCTCCATTGTCTGGAACGACTCACCCGGTTCGGTCGAGAAGGCGTTGAGGTTCAGGCAGTCGTTCCAGTCGGCCCGCCCGATGAGCGGCAGACCGTGCGGACCGAGGTTGGCGAGCACGTGGTGGAACGAGCGGGCGAGGTGTTCGAGCAGCGGTGCCGCATCCTCCGGGTCGTTGTCGAACGGGACGACCTCGTCGAGGATCGTCAGGTCGCCGGTCTCCCTGATGTAGGCGGCGGTCCCTTCGATGAGCCAGAGCGGGTCGTCGTTGAATCCGCCGCCCACGCCCTCGTTGCCTCGCTTGGTCAGCGGCTGATACTGGTGCCAGTCGCTCCCGTCCGGGAGTTGGGTGGCGGCGATATCGAGGATGCGCTGCCTGGCCCGGTCCGGGATCAGGTGCACGAACCCGAGGAGGTCCTGAGCGGAGTCCCGGAAGCCCATGCCGCGCCCCAGTCCGGACTCGAAGTAGGAGGCGCTCCGCGACATGTTGAAGGTGACCATGCACTGGTACGGGTTCCAGATGTTGATCATCCGGTCGAGGCGCGGGTCCCCGCTCGATACCGCGGTGTCGCGAGCAGTCCGCTCCAGTAGTCCCTCAGTTCGGCGAGCGCCGCGTCGACGGACGCCGATGTCGAGAACCGTGCGAGGAGCTCCTCGGCCTTCGTCTTGTTGATGACCCCGGGCGATTCCCACTTCTCGTCTTCGGCGTTCTCCACGTAGCCGAGGACGAACATCAGGTCCCGCTGTTCGCCGGGCGCCAGTTCGATGTCCAGTTGATGGGACCCGACGGGGGCCCAACCGCTGGCGATGGAGTTGCGGCTCTTGCCCTCGACCACCGCCTCGGGGGCAGCCCGTTGCTGCGGAGGCCGAAGAACTCTCCCGGTCGGTGTCGAATCCCTGGATTGGGGCGTTGACGCTGTAGAACGCGTAGTGATTGCGGCGCTCGCGATACTCGGTCTTGTGGTAGATCGCGCTGCCCTCGACCTCGACCTCGCCGAGGAGAGGTTCCGCTGGAAGTTCGTCGAGTCGTCCGCGGCGTTCCAGAGGCAGAACTCGGCGAACGAGAACAGGTGGACGACCGGGCAGAGTCGGTGGTGTTGGTCAGCGAACCCGTGGATCTCGCCGTGGCACCGAGGGGCACGAAGAACGT
Organism: uncultured Actinomycetota bacterium; assembly: GCA_963836085.1. Classification (GTDB taxonomy): domain Bacteria; phylum Actinomycetota; class Acidimicrobiia; order Spongiisociales; family UBA5794; genus JAHEEL01. The sequence goes on along the minus strand of CAWIHT010000014.1, from coordinate 322,441 downwards.
GACCTCGCCGCGGATGCCGTTGCGCTCCCCAGTGATCGACGTGTAGCACATGCCGTGCCGGCCTCGAACTGGTCGAGCTCTGCGCCGACCGGTGGCCAGGTCGGGGACCAGATGTCGCCGCCGTCGTTGAGTAGTAGCAGCGGCCGCCGGCATCGGTCGGCACGTTGTTGTAGCGCAAGCGAATGAGACGGCGCATGAGGGCATCGCGGAAGAAGGTGTAGCCGCCGCCGGTGTTCGAGATCAGCCCGAAGAACTCCTCCATGCCCAGGTAGTTGATCCACGGGTACGGGGTACGCGGGGTGGTGATGACGTACTCGCGGGCGTCATCGTCGAAGTATCCGTATGACATGGTTCTCGAACGGCTCCACGGACGGGGGCGCGAAGCGTATCAGAGTGGAATCGCCGGAATCTCGCTGCCGCTCAGTAGTGGTCGGGCACGAACGTCTGCTCCGCGATCGGCGGCCGGATGTAGCCGCTGTCGTCCTGGCGCGGCGGCAGTTCGATCGGTCCGGCGTGAGGTCCTCGTAGGGGATCATGCTCAGCAGGTGGCTGATGCAGTTCAGCCGCGCCCGCTTCTTGTCGTCGGCGTTGACGACGTACCACGGCGCCTGCTTGATGTCCGTGTGGTCGAACATCTCGTCCTTGGCCCTGGAGTACTCGACCCACCGGGCGCGCGACTCCAGGTCCATGGGGCTGAGCTTCCAGCGCTTGGTCGGGTCGTCGATCCGCGCCTGGAATCGGCGCTCCTGCTCCTCGTCGCTCACCGAGAACCAGTACTTGATGAGGATGATCCCCGATGCGGACCAGCATGCGCTCGAACTCGGGGCAGGAGCGCAGGAACTCCGTGTACTCGTCCTCGGTGCAGAAGCCCATGACCCGCTCGACGCAGGCCGCGGTTGTACCAGCTGCGGTCGAACAGCACCATCTCGCCGGCGGCCGGCAGGTGGGCGACGTAGCGCTGGAAGTACCACTGCGTCTTCTCGCGCTCGGTCGGCGTGCCCAGCGCCACGACGCGGCAGATGCGGGGGTTCAGGCGCTCGGTGATCCGCTTGATCACGCCGCCCTTGCCGGCCGCGTCGCGTCCCTCGAAGATCACGACGACCTTGAGGCCCTCCTCCTTGACGTAACTCTGGAGCTTGACGAGTTCGGTCTGAAGCCGCTCGAGTTCCGCTTCGTAGACCTTCTTGGGGAGCTTGGGCTTCTTGTTGCTGTTCACCGGTTCAATCGTGTCGAATACCGAGTCAGCTGAATCTGTCATGTGAACCCCTTGAGGTGCCTGCGTGTGACCCGCACGATACCGTCCGCGATCGGTGCCTGCGCCCGGTCAATCGACTCGGCCGTCCGCCGCCGGCCAACGGTAGGCTCTGACGTGAAGGAGATCACCACATGAGCACCGACGAGACCTGGCGACGCCCGGTAGCCCCGGATCCGAAACACCGTCCGACGACGATTCGTAGCGGCGGAGGTTGAACTCGTCGATCTCGAGGATCTGGCGACTCTCAGCCGAGAACGAGGAATTGCGGCGACAACTGGCCGCCCAGCCAGCATCCAAGAAGACGAAGCCGAAATCAACGGCGAATCCGTGGTGGAGGAAGGCCGTCGTCGGGCTGCTGGTGGTGCTTGCGATCGTTGCGATGGTGGCATCGGTCAGCGTCGCGTGGGCGAAGACCACGATCCAGGACGAGGACCAGTTTGTTGCGACGTTGGAGCCGCTTCCACAGGAGGAGTCGGTTGCCTCGGTCATTGCCGTTCTTGTTGCCGATGGCGTCGTCGAGGCGGGCGATGTCGAGGCCTGGGTTCAGGGAAACCTCCCCGACGGCCTGAAGTTCCTCTCGGTTCCGCTGACGGAATCGATCACGGCTGTGGTCGCCGGTGCGGCGAACGAGGTCATCGTCTCGGATGCTTTCGGCTCGGTCTGGTCGGGAGCGCTCCGGGTGACCCACAGGGCTGCGAGTGCAATTGTCTCCGGCAACGGCGCGCTCTGGAGTCCGAAGGCGGTGTGGTCTCGATCAACCTCGACGACATCGCCGGGGTCGTCATCGAGAAGGTCGAGGCTACCGGACTCGAATTGCCCGACACCGAGCTGCAACTCGGATCGATCGTGGTGTACGAAGACCGGCAGCTCGCTGCTGTCCAGTCGTTGGCTCAGGCGATCGATACGCTCGGGTGGTTCCTGCCGCTGCTGGCCCTGTTGTTCATCGCAGCTGCCATCTGGATCTCCCGTGACCGCAGGAGCACCACGGCGTTCCTCGGCTTCGGCACCGCCATCGGCTTGGTCGTGACCCTCATTGGGCTGCGCTACGGACGCAACTACGTGGTCAATGCGATCGAGGACGTAACCAAGCAGCAGGCGGCCGGCGCAGCCTGGGATCTCGTCCTGAATCGGCTCCTGCAGATGATGTGGGCAGGCCTGATCCTCGGGTTGATTGTCGGCATCATCGCCTGGGCCATGGGGCCGTCGTCCCGGTCAGTGAACTCCGCACCTGGGTATCGGGCACGATCCAGCGATGGCGGCAACCTGCCGAAGCCGACCCAACTTGTTGACGGACTTCGTCGCTGACTGGAAGCCGACGATCGAGGTTGTTGCCGTGGTGATCGGGCTCGGCTTCATCCTCTTCGGACCGCCGCCGACCGGATTCTCTGTGCTGCTGACGGCCGTCATCGTCCTCGCCGTCATCGTTGTCACAGAAGTCCTTGCGGCGCCGGAGCCCGAAGCCGTCGCACCCGCGGCAGAGGGAGAAGGTCGTCGAGGTTGTAGACGTCGTGGAGGAGGAGACCCTCCACTAGGCGTCAGTGCGCTCGAAGATGGCCGGCCCCTTCGCTGTGCGGCGAGTTCGGGGTAGGGTCGCCGATCCTCGATCGAGACGGAGGCGCCATGCAGAATTCAGTGTTCGGGCGGCTCGCCGTCTTCGTGCTCGTGCTCCTGGTGCTGAAGTTCTTCTTCGGCTGGAACATCTCGATCATCGGGAGCGTCGTGCTCACCGTCGGCCTGTCTCTCCTCTTCGGGATGATGAACCGCCGCTGAGTGACGGCCCCGCTATCCGTTCTGCCGGAGATCCCTCCGCTGGAAGAACCAGACAGCCGCAGTTACCAGGATCACGAACAGTCCGCCGAGGACGGCGGCGTGGCCCCAGTGCATCCCGGTCAGCAGTGGATCGCTGCTCAGGTAGTAGTAGAACGGCGAGACCTTCGCCCATGCGGCGGTGCTGTCGTTGAGCGGCAAGAACCCGTTGATGATGAAAGAGACCACCGCCACGCCAACCGCGCCGTAGCTGGCGATCTGCGTGCGGCCGGTAGCCGCGCCCAGCGCAAGGGCCAGGCCGCCGAAGGCCAGACCGAGCAGGGTGGCGAGGGCACATGCAGCCGCGATGTTTCCGATGTCCATGCCGAGATTGCCGAGCAGTGATCCGGCAACGACTCCGAGGAACGATGCGAGTGCCACGATCACCGCGTACAGGATCATCGTCCACGTCTTCTGGAGGACGACCGTCGACCGGCGTACCGGGTTCGAGAGGAGCAGGCCCATCGTGTTGTTCTTCTCTTCGCCGGCGAGAGCCGCCGTCCCGATCACGATGGTGACCACGAGGAGGCTGATCGGGATCATCATTCCGAACATCTCGATCTGATAGAAGCCCTCAGGGGTGCCCATGTCGCCACCGCCGAACAGCGCGAGCAGCGTCTCCGGGAACTGCTCTCCGAGCGACTTGAGCGTGTCGTCGATCATGGTGTACATCGGACCGATCATCAGGGACATCAGGAACATCACCGGGACGATCACGTACAGCAGCGCCTGATGCTCCGACGCCGTCTTGATCCAGATCTTCGACACCCTCGCCGATCCGGCGAGCATCTCCGCGACCTTGTGGGTCATCGGGTTGGCACGCAGGCGGTCGATCATCTTCGTCCCGACCGACTGGCTCCGGAGGTCGCGTCGGTTGACGCCGACGACGCCGGCAGCGAAGAACACGGCGGCTCCAACCGCCAGGACGGCGAAGTGGCCCCAATCGATGCCGTTCAAGACCGGCTCGTTGCTGCTGAAGTAGTACCAGGGGAAGAACTTGGCGAGGCCCGCCAGGCTGTCCACCAGCGGCAGCAGTCCGACGGCGATGAACGAGATCACCATGATGCCGGCGGTGACGCCGCCGGCGAGCGAGCTCTTCCCCGTCCAGCCACTCAGGGCGAACGCGAGGAAGCCGTAGAAGAGGGCGTTGACGAACATCATGACGATCAGTGCGTTGATGTCCATCGTGCCGGTCTCAACGTCGAGCAGCACGGGGGTGGCGATTCCGGCCAGCCAGAGGATGATGAAGGCCCCGGCGGTCACGGCGGCGAGCGCCGCCCCTTTCGAGACGGCCATGGTGGTCCTGCTCACCGGGTTGCCGAGCAGAAGCCCGATCGTTCCGTTCTTCTCCTCGCCGGCGATCGAAACCGCACCTCCGGCGAGCGCAACGGCTGCCATCGTGAGCATGCCGTAGCCCGTGTAGATGGCGCCGTAGGCGAGGCCCCCGACGTCGGCTCCGTCCGGTATGCCGAACACGCTCCGGAACGCCTCGGGGAGTTCATCCCAGAATGAGACGTCGATTCCGCGGTACACCGCCATGCCGAAGAAGAGTATCACGGCGAGCGAGACGGCCGCGATCAGGGGCGGCTTCCACCGATCGAGGGTGGTCTTGGTGAATACGTTGGCAAGCATCGGGGTCACGCCTCTTCGCGGTAGTAGGTCAGGAAGATCTCTTCGAGGTCCGCTTCCTGCGTGTTGATATCGACGAGCGTGTAGTTGCTCGTGGCGACATTGAGGAGTTCCTCCATGCTCCCGTCGAACGACAGGTTGACGTGGTGGTTCCTGACCTCGGCATCGCGAACGCCGTTGATGGGAAGGAACACGCTTCCGTCTACTGGTCCGTCGAAGTAGAGATCGACCCGTCGGATCGCCTTTGATCGGAGTTCCTGCACGCCTTCGACCGCAACCAGGTGGCCGGTCCGGATGATGCCGACGCGGTCGGCGACCCGTTGGACCTCGGACAGCGTGTGGCTCGAGAGGAAGACGGTCGCTCCGTCGTCGACGGCTTCCTTCATCATGCCCTGGAACTCCCTCTGGACGAGGGGGTCGAGGCCTGAACTCGGTTCGTCCATCATGTAGACCTGAGGCTTGTTCATGAACGCCTGGATGATCCCGATCTTCTGGCGGTTCCCGGTCGAGAGATCCCCGACCTTCCTCGACAGGTCGGCCTCGAGGCGCTCTGCAAGAGCATCGACAAAGGTCCAGTCGACGCCGCCGCGGAGATTCGAGAAGTAGGTGAGCGTGTCCCTGCCGGTGAGGTTCGGATACATCGAGAGATCGCCGGGGATGTAGCCGATGTGCTTGCGGATCTCGACCGAGTCCGTGTGCGTATCGAGGCCGATGATCGTGGCGGATCCACTCGTTGGCCGGATCTCGTCCATGAGCGTCCGGATCGCGGTCGTCTTGCCCGCGCCGTTCGGCCCGAGGAATCCGAAGATCTCGCCGGGGACGATGTCGAGGTTCAGGTCCACGAGGGCTTCGACCTTGCCGTAGTGCTTGGTGAGTCCCTGGGTGTGGATTGCGACGTTGTCGGTCATGCGTCTTCCTTGCTCGTTGCTGCCGATGGTGATGACGGGAAATCTGCGGATGCGTCGGCAAACGCCGATTGGAGGTGGGTGGCGATGGCTTCGGTGAGCACGCCCTGGCCCAGGATCTCGTAGACCGGGATCGCGTACGCCGCCATTGCGGGGTCGGCGCCGATATCTGGATCGGTGAGGTCCACGCCGAGGATTCGCTTGAGGTGGCGGTGCATGACCAAGGCCCCGAGCGACCACAGCGTGAGCACCGCCGCCCGTCCGCCCGGATTCGGGGAGGGACGCACCATCCCGGTGTCGACGCCATGCTCGATGTAGCCCTCGGCGTCGCTGACGAGGTCGTCGACCAACTTGTTCACGATTGGGGAGTCGTCGCCGAGCACCGCAGCGAGATAGCCCACCAGCGGCGCTTGGGTCGCGCCGCGGAGGGCGGCGAGCACGTCGAGGTTCGGCCCTTCGTCCATGGCCTCATACTTGAAGTTCCTGATCGTCAGGGCGACGTGCTCGTCGCACGCGGAGCGCAGACCGTCCATCGTGCCGAAGTGGTGAATTACGAGACCGGGGGAGACACCGGCCGCGGCTGCGACCTTGCGGGCGGTCGTCCCGGTGATGCCGTTCTCGGCGAAGCAGGCGATCGCGGCGTCGCGGATCTTCGCCCTGGTGGTCCGGTCATCCACGGACGCATCTCCGGTCGGAGCCACTTCGGCTGAACTCATGTTCAATAGTATAAACAACTGTTCAACCCCTGTCTAGATGGTTTCCACTGCTGATCCCGGCGGGGGCCGGCCGTGGTCTGCGCTACGGTTCGGACCCCATCCACGATCGGAGCCGGCATGGTGATCGGCAACTCCATAGCTGTTGCGACGCAACGGGTCGTCGCTCCGGTTCAAGGCATGCATCGCGCAATCTCCGACCGGTGGTTCTCGGCTGCGGCCCTCAGCACGACCGGTACGGCGGGTGCACGACGGCGTCTCGGACGCCGTGTACGGATCGATCCGCCTCGGAGGGGCCGTCGCAGGAACGGTTGTCGAAGCGCGTACGGGTCGGCACTCAGCAGCTGCGGATTCGGCGCAGTCCGTCGTGAACGGTCTGTGGGGCGACAACCTCGGGCCGGGGGCGTCCGGTCTCGGGATCGAGATGGCTATTCGGGACCGCTCCGGCGCCATCGTCCCAGCCAATCATGAACTCGGAGACGCGTTCTGTGGTGCGACCGGGCACTTGGTCGTGCTCGTCCACGGACTCATCGAGACCGAACGATGCTGGGCCGGCACTGACTCGGCTCCGGGCCTGCTCGAGAGTCTCGACGATCATCCGGACCTCACTCCGGTGATGATGCGCTACAACTCGGGTCTGCGGATCTCGGAGAACGGCGCGCTCCTTTCGGCGCTGCTCGAAGACGTCCACTCGTTCTGGCCGGTTCCGGTCGAGTCGATCTCCCTGGTCGGCCACTCCGCTGGCGGCCTGGTCATCCGGGGGGCTTGTGCGGTCGCATCGGACACCGGTTCACCGTGGATCGGGGACGTCCATCGCGTCGTGACGATCGGGACACCGCACCGCGGTGCCCCACTCGAGAAGTTCGTCAACGCGACGGCCTGGGCGCTCGGCGCCGCCAGGGAGACGCGCCCACTCGCCGACTTCCTCAACGGTCGGAGCGTCGGCATCAAGGATCTGCGATTCGGAGCGATCGTCGAGGACGATTGGCTCGGCAGCGATCCGGATGCCCTTCTGCGCAACACCGTCGGCGACCACTCGCTCCCGCCGGGGATCGACCACCACTTCGTCGCCGGCGCCATCACGGGGATCCGAAACACCCGCTCGGTGCCTCGGTTGGCGATCTCGTCGTCCGTCCGTCCAGCGCCACCGCACGGAACCACCTGGCCCCGACGAGTGCGGCCGTCTTCGGCCGGACGAGCCACGCCACCCTGCAACGCGACCCCGCCGTCGTGAAACACGTGATGGAGTGTCTCGAGCGACCGCCTTCGTCTCCCTCACGAAGTGGGGGAGGCGCGAGTTCCGGCCGCTGGCCGGAGCACAGCGGAGGGGGCTGCGTTCGTGACGATTCAGCTACTCGCTAGAAATGCGTTCGCTACTTCTTGACCCCATTTCGTTGCGCGGTCGATCTCGCCTTCGGTGATCGGACCCTTGCCGCCCTCGACGAGGAAGAGTTCGCCGGGGACGACGAGTCGGTAGCCCTTCTTCTTCAGACGTTTCGCCGCACCACGGCGGCCGACCCGGGAAGGTTCGGCTTGCGGATGCTGGTGTCGAACGTTGCCGCTGCTCCGTTCGAGACGCGCGGCTGCCCTTCGATCCACTCGCGGATGCCGACATCGAGCGAGATCACCGGCTCGTCGTGATCGTCGGCGCCCTGCTGGCGGGAACTCTTCCTGCTGAGGCCGAACTGGTGCGTCGGGCCGCCCACGACGAGCAGATCGACATCGGAGGGTACGTCGGGAGCCACGCCGACTTCGGAGATTGTGACGTCGCACTCGGGGGCGAGTCCTTCGGCGATCGCCTCTGCGATCCGTTTGGTGTTGCCGTAGAGCGATTCGTAGACAACGAGGGCGTTCATCTGGGTCCTCCCGATCGTCCTGAGCATCGTGCCCCGAGTCGCTGCGACCGCGCCAGGGTCGACCGTCCCGATCGCTCGGCTATCGAGCGGTGGACGGGGTGAACCGCGCGGCGGGAGAACGCAGGATGCGGCGGTCTTCAGTGACCGCGATGAACTGATAGTCGCCGAACCGGCCGAGCCAGGCGGCATCGCGAAGCCCACCTGCGAAGACCGCGGTTGCCACGGCGTCGGCGATCCCGAGGTCGGGGATGCCGAGGCGATGTGAGTCCGTATCATCATGCGGCATCGCCCCTCATCGCCAATCCCCGGAGGATCCGTGAGCAACCCCAACGTCTCAGACCCGGTCGAGAGCACCACGATCGATCTCGGACCGGTTGCCGTCGCCATCGCCACGGACGCCGGCCCGCGAATCCTCAGCTATGCGCGCCACGATGGTCCGCAACTCTTCGCCTCCCTCTCAGACCAGGCGATCGAGCACCCCGCCGTTGGAACGTTCCGGTTTCTCGGCGGACACCGGCTCTGGCGAGCACCCGAGGTGCCGGCCATCACCTACGCACCAGATGACGATGCCGTCACGATCACCGAGCGGGATGGTGGCGTCGAAGTCGTCGGACCCCCCGACTCCGAGAGCGTCACCAAGATCATCACGGTGACCCAATCCGGAGCCTTCACGATCGTCGACCACGAGCTCCGCAATGACGGCTGGACGCCAGTTCGGTGTGCACCGTGGGCGATCACCCAACTTGCACCAGGCGGCACGGCGTACCTGCCCCAGGCCATCGGCCCACTGGACAAGGACGGCGTTCTTCCCAACCGCAACATCGTCCTGTGGCCCTACACCGACCCCTCGAGTCCTGAGATCACGATTCGCGATGATGAACTGACGGTCCACGCATCCGACCGCGTGTCAAAGTCGAAGGTGGGGGTGTCGAACCGCCGCGGATGGATCGCCTATGCCCACGACGGCGAACTCTTCGTCAAATGGTCCCCGCTGCACCGAGACGGCGATCTCTACAGCGACTTCGGCGCCAGCGCGCAGTGCTACCGCGATGAGCGCTTCCTCGAACTCGAGACGCTCGGACCCAAGGTCACCGTCCAACCGGGCAAGAGCGTGGTGCATCGTGAGATCTGGATGCTGAGCGAGGTCCCTCAAGAAGACCTTCGCGATGTTCTCGAGTCCTTGCCGTCCGTACCGGAGGTCCTGTCACTGTGAGCTACTTCATCGGAATCGACTCGTCCACCACAGCCACCAAGGCGTTGGTGATGGACGAACGGGGAGCGGTCGTTGCGATCGGTCGGTCCGAGTACGACTTCGAGACGCCGCGGCCGCTCTGGTCGGAGCAGTCGCCCGACCTGTGGTGGGACGCCACCGTGGTCGCGATCACCGAGGCGATTGCAGCGGCGGGCGTCGACGGCGCTGATGTGGCGGGGATCGGCCTCACCGGACAGATGCACGGCCTGGTGCTCCTCGACGAGGCAGGGGTAGTCCTCCGGCCGTCGATTCTGTGGAATGACCAGCGGACGCAGGCCGAATGTGACGAGATTCGCGACCGGGTCGGATCGGAGAACCTCATTGCGGTCACCGGCAACGATGCGCTCACCGGCTTCACCGCACCGAAGATCCTGTGGGTTCGGAACAATGAACCTGACGTGTTCTCGCAGGTGGCCCACGTTCTGCTGCCGAAGGATTACGTCCGCTTCCGCCTGACCGACGAGTACGCCGTCGATCGTGCCGGTGGTTCCGGCACGATTCTGTTTGACCTCGCCGCCCGCACCTGGTCGGACGAAGTGGCGGCAGCGCTTGACATCCCGACCGAGTGGCTGCCACCGACGTTCGAAGGCCCCGACGTGACCGGTGTCGTCTCCGAAGCGGCTGCAGCCTTGACCGGCCTGCGCCCCGGGACTCCAGTGATGGCGGGCGGTGGCGATCAGGCAGCCAACGGCGTCGGCGTTGGGGCGGTGACGCCCGGCGTGGTAGCGATGAGCGTCGGCACCAGCGGCGTGGTCTTCGCTGCAGCCGACCACCCGATCATCGAACCGGCCGGCCGCCTTCACGCCTTCTGTCATGCGGTCCCCAACATGTGGCATCTGATGGGCGTGATGCTTTCGGCTGCCGGCAGCTACAAGTGGTTCAAAGACACGTTCGCCTCCGACCTCAGCTACGACGAACTCAACGATGCCGCTGCTGCCGCTCCGGCAGGTTCGGAGGGCCTCGTGTTCCTCCCGTACCTCACCGGTGAGCGCACGCCGCACCCCGACCCGCTGGCGCGTGGCGCTTTCGTCGGCCTCACCGTGCGCCACGGCCTCGGACACATGGCCCGCGCGGTCATGGAAGGCGTCGCCTTCGGCCTGCGCGACTCCGTGGAGTTGATGGCAGCCGAGATGGAGTTGGGCGAGGTCCGCGTCTCCGGGGGAGGAGCGTCGAGCGATCTGTGGCTCCGCATCATCGCCGACGTGATCGGTCTCCCGGTGCGCGTCGTCGGCACGGCCGAGTCGGCCGCACACGGGGCGGCCATCCTCGCCGCCACCGGCGCTGGGGTCTTCGGCTCCGTCGCCGAAGCGTGTGACGTCGCCGTCGAACTCGGAGAGATGACCGAGCCGGGATTGGATACGGCTACGTATGACGCGTTGTACCCCGTGTACCGCGACCTGTACCCCGCACTGCGGGAGTCATTCCATCAGCTGTCGACGTTCGACAGCTAGGAAGCGCTCCAGATCGTCCGGTTGATCAGGTTCTCGAGTTGCTCCTGGCGACCGGAGACCGCGCTCGGGTCGATTTCGCCTGCGACGACCTTCGCCTCGAGCGAGGCGAGGTCTGCGGTGCCGTCCGTGATGGCGGCGCCGAGGGCAGAGTCCCATCCCGCGTAGCGGGCATCCTGGGCAGCCTTGAGCGCACCGTCCTCGACCAGTTTCGCCGCAACCAGCAGCGAGTAGGCGAGGGTGTCGATGCCCCCGATGTGGCCGTGGAACAGGTCGTCGCGAGACATGCTCTGACGGCGCAGCTTCGTGTCGAAGTTGAAACCGCCGCTGGTGAGGCCACCGGCCTGGAGGATCTCGTACATCGCCAGGGTCACGTCTTCGACCGAGTTCGGGAACTGGTCGGTGTCCCAGCCGTTCTGCGGGTCGCCGCGGTTGGCGTCGATGCTGCCGAAGATGTTGTTTGCCACGGCGTACGCGATCTCGTGGTGGAAGCTGTGGCCCGCCAGGGTCGCGTGGTTGGCCTCGATGTTGACGAAGTACTCGCCGAGCAGGTCGTAGCGCTCGAGGAATCCGTGCACCGTTGAGCTGTCGTAGTCGTACTGGTGCTTGGTCGGCTCTTGCGGCTTCGGTTCGAGGAGCAGCTTGCCTTCGAAACCGGTCGACTTCTTGTAGTCGACGACCATGTGCAGGAAGCGGGCGAGTTGGTCGGTCTCCTTGCTCAGCTTCGTGTTGAGGAGCGTCTCGTAGCCCTCGCGGCCGCCCCACAGCACGTAGTTGGCGCCGCCCAACTGGTGGGTGGCGTCGATGGCGTTCTTGACCTGCGCTGCGGCATAGGAGAACACCTCGGGGTTCGGGTTCGTTGCTGCGCCTGCGGCGTAGCGCGGGTGGCTGAACAGGTTCGCGGTGCCCCACAGGAGCTTGACGCCGGTCTCGGCCATCTTCTCCTCGGCGTAGGCGACCATCGTCTTCACGTTCTGCTGCGTCTCGGCGAACGTGGCGCCCTCGGGTGCGATGTCGAGATCGTGGAACGTCCAGAACGGTGTGCCGAGCTTTGCGAAGAACTCGAATGCTGCATCCATCTTCATGCGGGCGGCGGCCATCGGGTCCATCGAACCGTCGAGCCAGGGGCGGTCGAACGTCCCTGCGCCGAACACGTCGGCACCTGGCCAGTTGAACGTGTGCCAGTAGCAGACGGCGATGCGGAGTTGCTCGTCCATGCGCTTGCCGAGCACGATGCGCGCAGGGTCGTAGTAGCGATACGCCAGGTCGTTCTGAGCGTCCGGTCCCTCGTAGCGGATCGGCTGAACGTCTGGGAAGAACTCGGTCATGGTGGCTCTCGCTTTCGTTCGGGCACGGGCGGCGCTCGTTGGAGCGCGCCAGACTCTGAAGACCGGCATATCGTACCAAGTCGAATGCAGCCCGCATCAGGGGGCGACGAGGTGCTCTCGCTAGGGTTCGCCGCATGAGGTTCACGTTCAACATCCCCAACTTCGGCCCGTATGCCGACGCCGCCGCGGTCGCCGAACTCGCAGCCACCGCCGAGCGATCCGGATGGGACGGATTCGTGGTGTGGGATCACATCGTGATCTCCGACGGTATGCCCGTTGGCGATCCGTGGGTGATCCTGACCGCCGTCGCGATGGCGACCGAGCGCATCATGATCGGTCCGATGGTCACGCCGCTGCCGCGTCGCCGACCGTGGGTGGTGGCTCGCCAGACGGCGACGCTCGATCACCTGAGTGGGGGGCGTCTCGTCCTCGGTGTTGGCATCGGAGTCCCGCCGGAACCTGAGTTCGGCACCTTCGGCGAACCGACCGGTGTGCGGGAACGGGCGGAGCGTCTCGATGAGGCGCTCGACGTGATCGTCGGCATGTGGTCCGGTGAGCCGTTCTCCTATGACGGCACGTACTACCAGGTGAAAGAGACCACGTTCATGCCCCGGCCGCTTCAGCAGCCGCGCATTCCGATCTGGGTTGCCGGAACCTGGCCGAACAAGGGCCCGTTCCGCCGGGCGGCACGCTACGAGGGCGTCTACCCGCTCGCCGACGACAACGGGAGCCCGACCCTCATCACGCCGCAGGGTGTGCGCGAGGTGGTAGCGGAGGTCGCGTCGCATCGGCCGAGCATGGATGGCTACGAGGTGAGCGCCGCGATCGTTCCAACGGGCGATGAGGACGCCGATCGGCAGCAACTGAAGGACTTCGCAGATGCCGGCGTCACCTGGGCTCACTTCGGCCCTGCAGGCGAAGGCGAGACGATCGAAGAGGTCGCCCGCTGGATCGCCGCGGGACCGCCGAGCTACTGAGACCAGAGACAGGAGGTGCGTCATGCGTAGGTGGACCCTCGTAGTAGCCGCGGCACTGGCGACGTGCGTTGCCGGGTGCTCTTCCTCGGATTCACTCTCGGTGGAGATTTCCGTGGTGTGGGCCTGGCAGACCATGCCGTTTTCGGCATCGGGCGATGCCGTTGACGGTGGCGTCGTGTGCGGGCGTGGATTGATGGAGATCGACCACTTCGAGTCCGTCGAGGGTGACGTCATCACTGCTGACGAGACAGGGTCCATCTTCAACAACACGTCGTTTGCCGACGACGAGGTTGCCGAGTGGGCCACGGTGCTGGACTTCGTGTGTGACGACGGGTCTGGGACGTTCACGATGAGGTGGCACACAGTGATCACCAGTGCCCTTGTCGGATCCGACACTCCCCAAGAGGCCGGGGCGTGGGAGATCGAGGGAGGGACCGGCACCTACGGGGCACTCGCCGGCTCGGGCGACACCACGAACAACTTCTTCACCAATGACACGGTCTACAGCCGTGAGCTTCAGACCGGCTGACCGGTCCGTTGATCTCCAGGTCGGTGGAATGCGGGCTTCCTGTCAACCGGGCCGTACCGGCCCCGCATCCGGCTACGGCGGCAGGCCTGTGGAACTGCCCGTCCGGTAGACGTGGCCGAGACCGGACTTCCATAGAATGTCGCCGTCCGAAAGGATCTCGTAGGACCATCCGGCGGCGTGGCGGATGTGGTGGTCGTGTCTGCAACATGGACCGAGATCCTGCGTCCTGGTCTTCCCGCCTTGTGCCCACGGGATCCGATGATCGAGGTCGCACTCGCGGGCGGGCAACCGGCACCCGATGAAGATGCAGGTGCGGTTCCGTGCCACCACCTCGCGGCGCTGAGCCGCCGTGGGCCTGCGTTTCGTCGTTCCGGTGACCAGGGGTCTGCCGGTCGCCGGATCGGTGACGGTGTAGGTCCACTCGCCTCGATCCTGTCGCTTCGCGATCTCGCGGGCGACGTCGGCAATCACCGGCCCGTACCCGGCGAGCTCTCCGGGATCGTCGTTCAACCCGACCAGCGTCTCGAGATCGACGAGGAGATCGACGGCTCCTTCGGGCGGCGAATCCGCCGGCCCGGCTGTGCCGAGGTCGAGGAGGACGTCGCTGCGGAGCTGGTCCATCGAACGCTGGTCGCCTGCCCGGCGAAGGCTCCGGGCGTTGCGGTTGATGCGCTTCATCAGCGCCGAGGCACGGTCGGGCGGAAGATCGAACGCGTGGATGTTGGCCGTGCCGGCGGGCGTCGGTTCCATGACGACGCGACGGTCGTTCACGGCATGCTCGTAGCGATCCTGCGCGGCCTCCGGTTCGACCTCCATGCGGAGCCGATCGAGGCGGGCCCCGAGTTGGCCGGTGGTGAGGTTCGGCGCATCCGGCAGAACCAGATCGACGATCGTTCGGGCCGTCGCGATCGGCAGGTCGATCGTGCAGCGGTCGAAAACCTTCGCTCGGCGGACGTCGATGTGCCCGTCCTCCAGCGATCGGAAGGCCTGAGGGAGGCGGCGTTGGAGATCCAGAGCGAAGGAGAGCTCAGCATCGGCCGCCCGTCGGGTGAGGCGCAACGCTGCACGGATCTCGGCAGCAGCGAACTCGTCCGCCGACTGCAGATCGACACCGTCCTCGATGACGAACGATGCGCTCACCGAGGCCATGTCCCGGTACACCTGCGCGGCGTAGTGAGAGGCGAGCCGCTGGTGCGCCTGAAGCACGACGATGCGGTCGTAGCCGGACAAGTAGGCCACATCGACGACCGCCAGCCGGGCGGCCAACTCAACGCCGGGTTCGACGTTCTCGAGCCAGCGAGCGGTCGATTCGGAGAGCTGTGTCGCTGCCGTGGACATACCGACACCGTACGTCCCGGGGGCGACAAGAAACGGGTGTCTCAGAGGAATTCTCTCACGGAAGTCTGGGTTCTCTGAGCGAGTCAGCGGAACCCGCCGAGCGTCCGACGGCCATCCAGTCGCCGCGGGTAGCTAGTCCGTCCGATGGCGACGAGTTTGGTTCTCTACTCAGCTGGCCAAATGCCGATCAAAGGGAGATGAGCAACCGTCCGACTCTCAGCCGATGGACCCGAGCAAGCGGGGCAGCCACGGCAGTTCACGAGCCAACGTCGTGGCAGTCGGACCGTACTTCGGGGGTATACCGATGACATTCCTGACGATGGGCAGCAAGGCGGACGATGGCTATCTCGAGCGCACGGCCGACCGCCTGCGCACGATGGCTGAGCGCACGAGGGCTCTCGACGGAGCCGATCCCGCTCGAGTCCGCGAACGTCTCGAGCACATGGACCGTTACGCCAGGCGGAACGATGCGCTCGCTCACACCTCCGCGTAGACCACCCCACCGTCCTTGGACCGCCGCGCCAATGGTCCAGCCTCTGGGGGACTAGTCCCTTGAGCACCCCGTGACTTGTGTCTCACGCGATGCCGGCGCGCCGTGGATACTGACACCTACATGAGACGGAGCGATCCTGCCGACCGTGGGGGTCGGTGCACGGGATGCCCGTCAGCTGGGGATTCGAAGGAGTGGGGAATGCGGGCGTTCTGGTCCAAGAAGCACGATGAGGATGCCGCGCGGTATCAGGAACGGACCGTCGGTCGTCTCCGCGGCTTGACGTCGAAAGAAGTCGAGGAAGACTCCTCGCAAGCAGACCAGATCCGTGCCCGCATCGAACGCATGGCCGCTGAGATCTCGGCCGAATCCGACCCGACCACGAGTTCCGTCTAGGCGAATCCTCCGATCCCACGGTGTGGGATCTGGCCGAGGCGGCCGGCCTGATAGTCCTCGTATGCAGTCACCAGTTCAGCTTGCGTGTTCATCACGAACGGACCTGCCCAGGCAATCGGTTCCCTGATCGGCAATCCGCCGAGCACGAGCACATCCATGTCGGCGCTCCGCGACTCCTGTATCTCGCTGGCGCTGATCGTCACGCTCTCTCCAGCACCGAAGACCGCAAGATTCCCCGGCTCGGCCGGCCGCTGCTCCGCGCCGAAAGAACCGCGGCCGTTCAGCACATACGCGAGCGCGTTGAAGTCGTGACGCCAGGGAACCTCGAGACGAGCGCCGGGGCTCAAGGTCGCGTGAAACATCGTCATCGGCGTGTGCGTGGCTCCAGGGCCACGATGGCCGGCGAGGTCTCCTGCGATGAGGCGCACCAATGCTCCCCCGTCCCGGGTGGTGAGCAGCGTGACCCGCTCGGCGCTGAGGTCCTGATATCGCGGCGCAAGGAACTTGTCGGCTCGCGGGAGATTCACCCACAGTTGGAAACCATGGAACAGTCCTCCGCTGACGACCAATTTCTCGGGAGGCGCCTCGATGTGGAGAATCCCAGAGCCGGCGGTCATCCACTGCGTGTCCCCGTTGGTGATGACCCCTCCGCCGCCGTGCGAGTCCTGATGCTCCATCGTGCCGTCGATCATGTAGGTGACGGTTTCGAAGCCCCGGTGGGGGTGCCACGACGTGCCCTTCGGCTCACCCGGCGCATACTCGACCTCACCCATCTGGTCGAGGTGGATGAACGGGTCGAGATCAGCCAGGTCAACGCCACCAAACGCGCGACGCACCGGGAATCCCTCGCCTTCGAAACCGGTCGGTCCCGTCGTCACGGATCGCACGGGACGATCGGTCGAATCGGGAGCGCCGGAATCGATTCGGGGTAGGACGAGCGTGTCGTCGACGGTCACAGCAGGCACGGCATCTCCTCATGGTGTCGGGTACTTGTAACACATTCGGTGCTGCGCCGATTCCGGACGTCAGAACCGCGTGCCGCTGCTTGGTGGCTGCTGCTCGATCTAGGTTGATGCCTCGGACCACTCGTCTGCCGGGCTGTCGTCGTTCGGGCTGTGGTAGACGACGTCGTAGCTCTTCGTGAAGTTCGAAGCGAACGACATGACGAGCGCCGCCACCGGCAGCGCCATGAATGCACCCATCGGGCCGGCGATGGCACCACCCGCGAGCGCCGCTCCGAATGCGACCGCCCCATTGAGGGCCATGGTCTTGGAACTGATAGCCGGGCTCAGCCAGTAGTTCTCGATCTGCTGATAGACGAGCGCATACCCGAGCACCACGAGGGCGGCGCCCCATCCCTGGATCGCTAGCGTGAGCAGGATGGGGATGGCGGCTCCGATGTAGGTGCCGATCGCCGGGATGAACACCGATACGAATCCGCCGAAGGCCGCGAGCGGCAGGGCGATCGACACCGGCATGCCAACCAGGACCATGGTGAAGAAGAACCCGGTGCTGTTGATGAGCATGAGCAGCGTGCGGGAGTAGAAGTAACCGCCTGTCTGCTTAATCGCCTCATCCCACGTCCAGCCAACCCGCTGCTGCGAATCGGGACTCATGTGCGAGAGTACGGTCCGCTGAAATCGCGGGGCGTCTGCGGTGAAGTAGAACGTGAACATCGCAATCGTCGCGACGTTGAAAATGAACGCGACGCCGGATGGTCGCGATGCCGACCAGGTTGCCGATCGCTCCCTTCGCCCAGTCCTCGACGATCTGACTGGTGCTCTGGGCTACGTCATCTCCGGTACCGGGAGACGGGAACTCGACGCCGAACGTATCCGACAACCATGCGCTTCCGTTGGCGATCCATTCGCTGCCGCTCTCGCCGATGGTCTGGGCGAGTTCTGCGATTGCGGGAATGAGGATGAGGATCATGAGCCCGCCACCGAGGAAGCCGATTCCGTAGATCGCGCCCACGGCCGATCCCCGGCGCCACCCGAAACGCTGGACGCACCAGTTCACGCCCGGTTGGAGCGCGAGGCTGAAGAAGAACGACAGGATGAGCATCCACAGCAGGCTGCGCATCTGCCCCATGGCCCAGAGCAGACCGAGGGTGAGCAGCACGGCGCCGATGACCTGCCAGATCGACTTCCCGGTCAACTGAATTCGCATGACCGGCCTTGTGCTGTCCTTCGACATGGAATCTCCTATCGGGCGTCGCCCGCCGTCGATCTGTCACGGCGGATGCGGCGCCATTGTGATGGTGGAGCAGGCCGAACCAGCGCATTTGGTGCCCCGGGAGTGAGTACCGTCGAGAGCCACCAGATACGGAGGCTGTGGATGTCGGAGCAGATCGGGTTCGTCGGGCTTGGGATCATGGGGTCCGGAATGGCGAGGAACCTCGTAGAGAAGGGCCATACCGTTGTGGTGTGGAATCGGACTGGATCCAAGATGCAGCCGCTGGTCGGGGTCGGAGCCATGGCGGGGGACTCGCCCGCCGACGTGGCCAGGCGCTGCTCGGTTGTGATGATCTGCGTTTCGGACACGCCTGATGTCGACGCTGTTCTTCATGGCGAAGACGGTCTGCTTGCAGGGATTTCCGAGGGATCGCTGGTCGTCGATCATTCGACGATCAGCCCGGGTGCAACCGTCGAATTTGCAGAAGAAGTTCGGGTTCTCGGTGGCGCGTGGATCGACGCCCCCGTGAGTGGCGGCTCCGAAGGTGCGGCGAAGGGCACGCTCTCGATCATGGTCGGCGGATCGGACGAGGACGTCGCCCGTGCGACATCAGCCATGGAGGCGTTCGGGACGACGATCACCCACGTAGGACCGGTCGGCGCCGGCCAGCAGGTGAAGATCGTCAATCAGATCCTCGTCGTGGTGAACCAACTCGCGGTGTCCGAGGCGCTCCTGTTCGCTCAGGCGGCCGGTCTCGACCTCTCGGCAACGCTCGACGCCGTCAAGGGTGGCGCCGCGGGTTCGTGGATGCTCGCGAACCGCGGTCCGCAGATGATCGAACGTGATTGGCGGCCCGGTTTCACCATCGATCTCCAGCAGAAGGACCTGCGTCTCGCTCTCGAGGCGGCAGACGCTGCGGGAACCCCGATCCCCGGGACGGCCCTCGTCTTCCAGCTCTACCGGGCCCTCCAGAACGAAGGCCTCGGCGCAGAAGGCAACCACGCCTTGGTCAAAGCCCTGGAGAAGATGTCCGGGATCGAAGTCGGCAGCTAGAGGTCCGACTCCTCGCCTCTCCTACGAAGTGGGGGAGGCGCGAGCACCGGCCGCCAGGCCGGAGCGCAGCGGAGGGGGCTCTGGGAGATCGAACCGCCAAGATGAGGCCTGCCGTGTGGTGAGGTGGCCCCTCTGCGATCGAGCAGTCGCTCGATCGCGTCTCCCCCACCTGGTGGCGGGGGAGACGAAGAGTGTCTTCGCCTTCCCCCCTGAAGGGGAGACGTCCAGGGCTACACTCGCCGGCATGACGACCGAGCAACCAGCAGCGCCTCCTGCTCCGCAGAAGTCGAGCAAGACCAAGACCATCGTCGGCGGGATCATCACGATCATCGTGCTGGTGCTCGTGTTCGGCATCGTGCTGCCGCAGTTCGGCGACTACGACGATGCCTGGGCAGCAATCCAGGCCATGTCGGCCGTGGCTCTCGGCATCTTGTTCCTCATGACCGTCTTCAACGTGATCGCCTACGTCTGGCCGTATCAGGCTGCGCTGCCGGGCCTCAAGTACAAGCCGGCGTTCATCATCCGTCAGACTTCGTTCATGATCAGCAACGTCATCCCGCTGGGTGGCGCATTCGGCATCGCGGTCCAGTACGCCATGCTTCACTTCTACAAGATCGGTCCGGCGGAGTCGACGGCCGGTATCGGGATCGTCAGCGCCTGGAACACGTTCGTCACTCTCAGCCTGCCGATCTTTGCCGCCGTCGGGCTCGTTCTCATCGGACAGGCCCAGGGCATGGCGTTCGTCGTTGCCCTCATTGGGTTGGCCGCCATTGTCGCTGTGGTCCTGTTGGTCGCTGCGATTCTCAAGAGCCCGGATACGGCCCGAAGGATCGGGCGATGGGGCGACAGCGCTGTCAGATGGGCGTACGGCCTGTTCAAGAAGGAGCCCACCTTCAGCGTCGTCGACGAGGTCCTGAAGTTCCGGTCATCAACGGTCGACGTGGTCAGCCAAGGCTGGCTCAGGATCACCGGAACCAGCTATCTCCAACAGTTCATGCAGTTTCTGATCCTCTGGGCGGCGATCTTCGCCATCCAGGGCGCCGAGAACGCACCGGTGACGTTCCTCGAGGCGTTCGCTGCCTTCGCATTCGGGCGACTCACGACGTTCATCCCGCTGCCCCCCGGGGGCCTGGGAACCACCGATGCCGTGATCACCAGCATCCTGGTGGGGTTCGGCGCTGTCAACAACGATGCACTGGCCGCGGTCATGGTGTGGCGGGCGCTCACCTACTTCCCACAGGTGTTCATCGGGATCGGCACGTACCTCTTCTACAAGGCGAAGGTGGGCAAGGCTCAGGTCGCATCGGCCTGACTACCGCGGCTCTGCCTTGCGCAGGGTTCAGTCGACCGCCGCGTCTCCGGCATGTCGATCGGTCGGCGATACCTCGAGATGGATCGATCGATCCTGGTGCTCGTGCCGCTCGGTCGGGTGCTGGTGGGCCGGATCGTCCAGGAAGAGACGGGTGTCCTTCATGTGGATCAGGCTCGGCCCGTATGCGGCCCGCAGATTGTCTTCGGTGAGAACGGCCTTCGGCGGACCAGACGCCACGATCCTCCCCGACATCAGGACCACGTAGTCGGCAACCTGTGCCGCGGTGAGGTCGTGGGTCGTCTGGACGATCGTGCACCCGTCGGCCTGTTCCTCGTGAATGACGTCGTCGATGGCCTGCGCCGAGGTGATGTCCAGTCCGGTCAGCGGCTCGTCGAGCAGCAACATGTCGTGATCCTGAGCGAGGCCCTGTGCGACGAAGACCCGTTGGCGCTGACCCCCGGAGAGTTCGGTGAGGTGCCGGTCGGCGAGGCTGGCGATCTTCATCCGCTCCATGGCGGCTGTGACGGCCGACCGGTCGTCGCCGCGAAGCCGGCGGTAGGGACCTGTCGATGGGTATCTCCCCATCGTGACGACCTCGCGCACGGTGATCGGCAGGGACTCGTTCACGCGGGTGGACTGCAACACGTAGGCCAACCGCCTCAACCGGTCGCCGACGGGCATCGTCGTGATCGAACCGGTCGACGGAGCGATCAGGCCGGCGATGCCGTTCAGCATCGTTGACTTTCCCGACCCGTTTGGGCCAATGATGGCGGTGATGCTGCCCTCGGGGATCTCGGCGGACGATGGCGCGACCGCGGTCGTCGATCCGTAGCGGAACGATGCCTCGTCAACCACGACGGCCGCTTTCCTCAACGGCACGAGTTGCACCGGCCTTCGATCTCGAATCGGTGCCCGGTCACGGCGAACCCGTTGGCGGACGCCATCTCCTCGATGAGTCTCTCGATGGCGTGCTCCTGTTCGGGATTCGGTGTCACGTCGACGGCGGTCCCACACGATACGCATACGAAGTGGTGGTGATGTCCGGCGAGCCATTCAGCCAGTTCGAACCGCATGATGCCGCCGGAATCATGCTGGGCGACGAGCACCCCCGAGTCGGTGAGCACCGAGAGCGACCGGTACAGGGAAGAGAGGGGGAGGGCATCGCCGATCTCGGCCTGGATCTCTGCAGCGGTCCTCGGACCACCTGCCTCGGCAATGACCTGAACGGTCACCCGCCTGCCCCTGGTGAAGCGAACGCCCGCAGCGGCGAGGTGGTGATCGACGGTCTGTTCAAGATGTTGCATTAGTGACGCCCGGTGATAGCGTTCATTCAATAATAGGAATCATTCTCATTTAGTGCAAGGAGTCGAGAATGCGACGCGTTGCGATTCTGGTGGTCATTGCTGGTTCGGTCGCCGCTCTGTTGACCGGTTGTGCAAGCGATGACGGAACCGATAGCACCGTGCAGATCGTTGCGACGACCACGATTCTCGGCGACATCGCCCGCAACGTCGCTGGCGACAATGCAGACGTTGAAGTCCTGATGCCCGTCGGCGTGAACCCCCACGACTTCCAGCCGTCCTCTCAGCAGGTGGCAGCCATCCAGCGGGCTGATCTCGTCGTTGCGAACGGCCTCGGACTCGAGGCCGGACTGCACGACGTGCTCGAAGCGGTAGAGAGCGACGGGGTGCTCGTGTGGGAGGTCGCAGCCGATCTCGACCCGCTGCTGTTCGCCACCGCCGACAACGACGAGGAGGACGGCCACGAGGACGAGGACGGCCACGAGCACGGGAGCCTCGACCCGCACTTCTGGCTTGACCCACTCCGGGTCGCTGCGGCCGCCGGGCTGATGTCGGAACACCTCTCCGAAGTCGCACCGGACGTCGACTGGTCCGCGGCAGCAGACGAGTACGCCGCCGAACTCGAAGCGTTGCACAGCCAGAGCGTCGAGCAGTTGGCCGTGGTGTCGGTCACCGATCGGAGACTGGTGACCAACCATCTGTCGCTCGGCTATTTCTCCGACCTCTACGGGTTCGAGATGATCGGGACCGTGATCCCGGGCGGCGCGTCGCTCGCCAACCCATCATCCGCAGAATTGGCTTCGCTCGTCGACATCATCGAACGTGAACAGGTGCCTGCAATTTTCACCGAGACGATCGAGCCGGACGCCCTCGCCCAGGCCGTCGCTGCCGAGGTCGGCTACGACGTCGCGGTGGTTGAGTTGTACACCGGTTCGCTCGGTGAGTCGGGCACCGATGGCGACACGCTGATCGGAATGCTCACAACGAACGTCAGCCGGATCGCGGAAGCACTCGGAACCCCGTGAACAGGCGCCCACCCCGCCGCTGTACCGTATCGGTCGCATGGATTGGCTGACCGCCCCTTTCGAACTGGCATTCCAGCAGCGAGCACTGCTGGCAGGATCGCTCGCGGCGCTGACGACGTCCGTCGTTGGGACCTGGGTGGTGATCCGAGGCATGACCTTTCTCGGTGACGCACTCGTCCACGGCGTGATCCCGGGGATCGCGCTCGCCATCCTGTTCGGCTTCAGTCCGTTGCTCGGTGCTGCGATCGCGGCACTGGTGATGATCTGGGGGATCAATCTCGTCCACCGGCAGACGACGTTCTCGGAAGACACAGGAATCGGCTTGCTGTTCGTTGGAATGCTCGGACTCGGCGTGATCCTCATCTCGAAATCGAGCGCCTACAGCGGGAACCTCACGGCCATTCTCTTCGGTGATGTGCTCGGCGTCACCACTACCGACCTTGTGGTCCTCGCCGTGATCACCGTTATCGCGGTGGTGGCCTCCGTGGTCTTCTACCGCAGTTTCCTGGTGTTGTCGTTCAACGAGCAGAAGGCTTCCCTCTATGGACTCCATCCCAGGGCCACTCACGTGCTCCTCCTGGCGCTTGTCGTCCTATCGATCGTCGGGTCTTTCCAGACGGTTGGCACCTTGCTGGTTTTCGGCCTGCTCGTCGGGCCGCCGGCAACGGCGGCGCTGCTCGTACGCAAGGTCCCGGCGATGATGGTGGTCGCCGCTCTGATTGGAATCTTCTCCGTGGTGGCGGGCTTGATCATCTCGTATCACGCCAACACGTCGGGTTCGGCCACGATGGCGGTGGTGCCGATCGTGCTGTTCTTCGCAGTCCTCACCTCGAGAAACATCGCAGCGAGTGTCCGCGAGCGCAGACTCGACGATGCCGCCCGCTCAACCGCAGGTGTGTGACGGCGTGCACGAGTCCCATCCAACACCGGGGGTCGGAGCCGTTATTGTCGAAGATGGCATGCTGCTGCTGGTCCGGCGCGGCCGCGGGGCCTACGTCGACCACTGGGCAATCCCTGGTGGGCGGCAGCGGCGCGGCGAGACAATGCGCGAGGCAGCCGCAAGGGAGACGCTTGAGGAGACCGGTCTCATCGTCGAGGTCGGAGATCTAGTGTGGGCCGGCGACATCCTGGATCCCGCCCAACCACCCGCCTACCACTACACCGTCGTCGATTTCGCCGCGATCAGGATCGGGGGACAACTCAGGGCCGGCGACGATGCCGCCGAGGCCCGATGGGTCCCGCTCGACGAGGTTCGTGCGATGCCGCTCACGCCGACGATGCTCGATCTCCTCGACCGGTTGGGACTCTGACCCGACGCTAGAGACCGGACAGGCAGGCCTCGCTCGTTCTCGGGCTCTCGTTGCCGCCGGCGTCGACCGTTGAGACCTGATAGCAGTTCACACCGTTCTCGATCGCTCGCGGGAAGTCGATGTAGGCGGTCTGACCGCCGCCCATGTCATAGGCAGGTCCGGAGATCGAGGACGTTGCGTGGGCGATCGTGTTCAGGAGTGACTTCGCACCGCCGGAAAGCTCCGAGAACCAGAGGCGGTAGGCCACGGCGTTCGGGTCGGAGACCCGGGTCCAGTAGATCATCACCTCACCGCTGCCGCCCCCGGATCCCACCGTGAACCCGGATGGCGTCGCAGGTGGTGTCGTGGGAAGGCACTCCTCACCGCTGCGCGAACCTTCGTTGCCGCCCGTGTCGACGGCCGAGACCTGGTAGCAGTGTTTGCCCTCCTCCTGCGCTCTGAGGTCGACGTAGGCGGTGCGGCCACCGCCGGCGTTGTAGGCCGGGGCAGGGAGCGAAGCCGTGTCATGCGGAATCTCGGCCAGGAGTGTCTTCGAGGCGCCCGGGTCGTCCGAGTACCAGAGCCGATACAGGCTGAGGTCGGTCTCGGACCCCCGATCCCACTCGGGGATCACCTCGCCGCTTCCGCCGCCGATTGCCACCGTGAGTCCGCCGACCGTGCCCGGAGACGGATCGTTGGTCGTTGTGGTTGTGGCAACAGTGGTCGTTGTGGTCGAGGTCGTCGTCGCAGTCGTGGTGGTGTGCTGGGTACCGCTGTGGTGGTGGTCGTCGGGACCGTGGTTGTGGTCGAGGAGGTCGTCGAACTCGTCGAGGGTTCCGTGTCGGGCGTCGCCGCCTCCTGCTCGGAGTCGCCGCACCCGGCCGTCACGACGACCATGGTCACGGCGAGAACTGCAATGCGTTGAAGCGTCACAATGGCATCGTCGCGCCGATGACCGGATTCGACAAGCACCCGCCGCTAGCGTCGCGGCCATGATCGATCTCACATCGGTGCGGGCCGAAACGCCCGGTGCCGCATTCGTGACCCACTTCAACAACGCCGGCGCGTCGCTGCCACCTCAACCGGTCCTCGACACGATCGTCGGCTACCTCAACGAGGAGGCTCGCCTCGGGGGATACGAGGTCGCCGAGGCACACCGTGACGACCTGCAGGCGGTGTACGGCACGCTGGGCGAACTCGTCGGCGCCGATCGGTCGGAGATCGCGTTGGTCGACAGCGCCACCCGTGCCTGGGATCTTGCGTTCAGTGCCATGACGTTCCGTGCCGGCGATCGCATCCTTACCACCGAGAGCGAGTATGCATCCAACGTCATCGCGTTCGTGCAGGTGGCGAGGCGATCGGGTGCGTCGGTGGAGGTCGTTCCGAGTCGCCAGACGGGCGAGATCGATGTCGATGTGCTCGACGCGATGATCGACGATCGGGTGCGACTGATCGCGATCAACCATGTCCCCACCAACAGCGGACTCGTGAACCCGGCTGCCGAGGTCGGACGGGTCGCGAACGCCCACGGTATCCCCTACCTGCTCGACGCCTGTCAGTCCGTCGGTCAGATGCCGATCGATGTCCGTGCACTCGGCTGCGACATGCTCTCTGCCACCTCACGCAAGTTCCTTCGTGGCCCCCGGGGCAGCGGCTTCCTCTATGTGAGGTCGGCGATGCTGGATCGCCTGGAACCCGCGCTGCTCGACCTCCACGGGGCGCGGCTCGAGGCAATGGATCGGATCGTGATGCGCCCCGACGCTCGTCGCTTCGAACTCTGGGAGCGGTCGGCTGCGTTGGTGCTCGGGATGGGGGCGGCAGCGGCCTATGCCATGGGGATCGGCCTCGATGCCATCTGGGAGCGCGATGCCACGCTTTCAGCCCTGCTGAGGGCAGCGCTGACCGATGTGTCTGGCGTGACCGTGCATGACATCGGATCGGTGCAGGGAGCCATCGTCACCTTCGGCGTGACCGGTCGCGAAGCGGGCGATGTCAAGCGTGCGCTCCACGAACGAGCCATCAACGTCTCGGTCGTGACACCATCATCGGCACCGTTCGACACCGCGGAACGTGGATTGCCGGCGGTCGTGCGTGCCTCGGTGCATTACTTCAACACCGAGCGGGAGATCGACCGACTCGTCGCTGCGGTTGCCGATCAGGGGTAGGGGTCGCCGGCCTTGAATGCGGCGATCACGGCGGCCGCTGCATCGGTCTTGACGACGTAGGCGCGCCCGTCACTGCCCTGGGAGTTCTTGACCGGGAGCGTGATCCGTTCGATGTTGCCGGAACTCAATCCGAGGGCTGCCCGGCCGAGATCGGTGATCAGCCCGAGGCTCAGACCCTCGTCGGCGGTGATGTTTTCGGCGAAGGTGGGGAGGAAGGTGGGGAGGTTGAACGCACTGGAGGGCGAGGCGACCTGATCGAACATCTGCACCAGGATCTCCTGTTGGCGCTGAGTTCTGGCGATGTCGCCACCGCCGGTACCGGTCCAGGAACCGTTCTCGTAGACCTGGTACTGGCGGGATCGAGCGTAGGCGACGGCCTGCTCGCCGTCGAGGGTGTGTGTTCCGGCATCGACTTCGAACTTCGACTTAGCGTCACGGGCGGCGGTCGGGAAGTCGATGGTGACTCCGCCGAGGGAGTCGACGATCCGGCCGAAGCCACCGAAGTCGATCTCGACGAAGTGGTGGACCGGGATCCCGGTCTCCTGCTGGACGGTCTTGATGAGCAAGTCTGGACCCCCGACCACGTAGGAGGCGTTCAACCGGTTGGTCCCGTGGCCGTTGATGTCGACCTTCAGGTCCCTTGGGAGGCTCAGCAGTTGAATCCGCTCGCCGGGAACCATGTGGGCGAGCATCATCACGTCGGTGCGGCGTCCGGCGAAGTCGCCGAACGCATCTTCGTCCCAGTCATCCGGCAGACTCGACCGGTCGTCGGTGGCGATAACGAGGAAGTTGACGGGCTCTCCGGATCCGGGAGCGACCGTGGCAAGGCTCACGAGTTCGGCCGAGTCGATGCGTTCGATCTTGCTCTCGGTCCACCAGACGTATCCGATGGTGGCGAAGACCGCGATCGTCGCGATCAGCAAGAGTCCGAGCACTGCCTTCTTCGCGAAGCCGCCCTTCTTCTTCGCCGGTTGAGTCGGCGCAGGGGGCGGAGGCGATGGCGTTACCGGTATGACCGGGAATGTGTTGGTGTCCATGATTCCTATGGATTCATACGTGAACCGAGTGGCGTCCAGACTAGGAACGATCCCTGGATAGAAGGCACGCGGTACCCTCCATCGCATGCCACATGAGACCCCAATCAAGATCCATTCACAGGACGTCACCGAAGGACCCGCGAGGGCCGGAGCGCGGGCCATGCTGCGTGCCGTCGGCCTCAGCGAGAGCGACTTCGCGAAACCGCAAGTCGGTGTGGTCAGCGCCGGCAACGAGGTGACGCCGTGCAACCTGACCGGCCCGAAGCTCTCCGCCAGGGCCAGGGAAGGGGTCTACGAGGCCGGCGGCGTCGGGCTGGTGTTCACGACCATCGCCGTGTCCGACGGCATCTCGATGGGCCACGAAGGAATGCGAGCATCGCTCGTTTCCCGGGAAGTCATTGCCGACTCCGTCGAGTTGGTCATGCACGCCGAGCGGTTCGACGCCATGGTGTCCATCGCCGGATGCGACAAGTCGCTCCCAGGGATGTTGATGTCCGCCGCCCGTCACAATCTCCCCTCGGTCTTCCTCTACGGCGGGTCGTCGCTGCCCGGCAGCCTCGATGGTGTCGACATCTCCATCGTGGACGTCTTCGAAGGCATTGGGGCTCATTCGGAGGGCCGAATCGACGACGAGCAACTGCTCCGCATCGAGCGGGCAGCGTGTCCGGGAGATGGTTCATGCGCCGGCATGTTCACCGCGAACACCATGGCATCGGTGGGAGAAGCGCTCGGTATGTCGCTCCCCGGCAGTGCATCCGTCCCGGCGGTGTCAACCCGTCTTGATGACTATGCCCGCCAGTCCGGCGAGGCGGCCATGGAGTTGCTGCGAAAGGGCATCCGGCCGCGCGACATCATGACCAGGGAAGCGTTCGAGAACGCAATCACCGTCGTGATGGCACTTGGTGGATCGACGAACGCCGTGCTCCACCTGCTGTCGATCGCTCACGAAGCCCGTGTCGAACTCACCCTCGAGGACTTCGACCGGATCAGTCGCCGGACTCCACACGTCGGAGACCTCAAGCCGTTCGGCCGCTACCACATGGTCGACCTCGACCGCATCGGGGGTGTGCCGGTCGTTCTTCGCGCGCTCTACGACGAAGGCTTGATCCACGGCGACACGATGACGGTCACCGGCCAGACCATGGCCGAGAATCTCGAAGGGGTCACGTTCCCCGACGAGCAGGACGTCGTGCGGGCCATGGCCGATCCGGTCGCTGCGGAGGGAGGGATTGCGATTCTGCGGGGATCCCTCGCACCTGGCGGCGCCGTCGTGAAGATCGCCGGCATCGACCTCGACGTGTTCGAAGGCACGGCGCGCGTGTTCGACGATGAACAGCACGCGTTGGAGGCGCTATGGGCGCACGAACTGAACCCCGGGGACGTCGTGGTGATCCGATACGAAGGCCCGGCCGGCGGGCCAGGCATGCGCGAGATGCTCGCGATCACCGCAGCGATCAAGGGCGCAGGTCTCGGCAAGGACGTGCTCCTGATCACCGACGGGCGATTCTCCGGCGGTACGACCGGTCTCTGCATCGGCCACGTCGCTCCGGAGGCCGCGAAGGGCGGTCCGATCGGACTCGTCCGTGAAGGGGATCCAATTCGCGTCGACCTCCCAGAACGCCGGCTCGACCTACTCGTCGACGCGGACGAACTCGAGCGGAGGAGGGCCGCGTGGTCGGCTCCGGCCCCCCGGTACCCGACCGGCGCGCTGGCAAAGTACGCGAAGTTGGTCGGCTCTGCCGAACGCGGAGCGGTCTGTGACTGACTAGCGTGCCTCGCATGAAACTCAGCATCGAATACTGCGTCGTTTGAAGCTATCGCAGCCGTGCCGTGAGCATGGCCGATCAGCTGCTCGAAGAATTCGAGCAAACCATTGACGAGCTCACCCTGATTCCGTCCGGCGGCGGACGTTTCGAGGTCATCTTCGGGGACCGCCTGGTCTACTCCAAGGCGGAGACCGGGCAGCACCCCGGGTACGAAGAAGTTGCCACCCCGATCAGAGGGATCCTCGAGTAGACCACTGAACACGCGTTCCCGATAGCCTTCATCTCGTGAAGCAGGGAACCGGCAGAACCGTCCTCGTAACCGACCTCTTCGCGTCCGAAGGGCCGTTCCAGGACGCGGCGAGGGACTTCGTCGCTGGGACCTGCAGCGTGTGCGGCATCGCCATCGGCGAGCAAGATGCCCGATTCCACAACGCCGGCTACCTCTGCACGGACTGCTGGCAGTTTGCCGGCGGCCTCGGCGGCTGAGCAGCCGCTACGTCGCACCGATGTCGGCGCGTTCACCGCGAACCCACGTCTCGTAGACGACCGTCTCCCTGAGCTGATCCGGATCGCTCGCGACCGGATCACGATCGACAATCACCAGATCGGCCGGGCTACCCGGTGAGAGCGGGAGTTGCTCTCCGAGGGCCGCCGCCGCGCCGTCGGTGAAGAGCGAGAGGGCACGGTCGGGGAGCAAGCCCTCGCCCGGCATCACCCCCGCGCGATCCCGGGCCAGGGCCATGCCCGCCCACGGATCGGGCGACTCGACCGGACTGTCTGAACCTCCACACATCCGGACACCGGCGAAGTCCATCGAAGCGAATGGATACGTCGAGACGATGCGGTCGGCGCCGACCCGATCGGCGATCCATTCGAACTCCGACCCAAGAAATGCTGGTTGCACGGATGCCACGACACCGAGGCGGGCAATGCGGTTGATGTCTGAACGGCCGAGGACCGAGGCGTGCTCAATCCGTAGCTTGCGAGGATCCGCACCGTCGTCGATGAGTTCTGCATACAGGTCGATGACCGCGCCGTTCGCCCGATCACCGATCGCGTGAATGGCGACCATGCCCCCCATCTCTAGCGACGCCACGGCTAGCTCGCGATCGGATGCGTCGAGTCGCATGGTGCCCAACTCGTCCGGGCGATCGGCAAACGGGGCATGCATGGCTGCGGTGTGTCCTCCGAGGCTCCCGTCGGCGAAGCCCTTGTATCCGAGCCAACGGAGGCGATCGCTCCCAACGTCGAGGCGTCTGGCCGCTTCGGCGAGGGCGTTGGCAGTGTGGGCGATGATGAACGCGTGAACGCTGATTGGCAGGCGATCGGCGACGGAGACCATGCGGGTCACCTCGTCGCCCAGGCTTGCCCACGGTCCGTCGCCAAGGCCGAGGATCGCACCGATGGAGGTGATGCCCATGCCGGCGAGACCGGTCAAGGCGTCGAGGAGGATTTGGTCGGTCACCGACCCCGACGCGTCGAGGCGTGTCGAGACGAGATCGATTGCGGTCTCGCGCAGTACGCCGGTCGGTTCGCCATCCGAGTCACGGTCGATCGACCCGTCGGATGGATCCGCCGTGGACCCGTCTACGCCGGCCATTGCGAGCGCCGCCGTGTTGGCGATCGCGACGTGACCGCAGTAGCGATGAATCAGGACCGGTCGGTCGGGAGCGGCCGCGTCGAGGTCGGCCCTGGTGGGGAGGCGGCGCTCGACCAGCGACTCGTCGTCGAGACGGAGCGCGATGAACGGGGAACCGGGGGAGAGAACGGCCGACCCGGCGCGGATGGTGTCTTGCAGCATGCCGATGCTGGTGGCTGCATCGAGCGATGTTCCATACAGCGAGGAGGCGTACGGAACGGGATGCATATGAGCGTCGCGTATTCCGGGAATCAGGTAGGCCCCCGGATACTCGTGGACGGTCAATCCCGGTGCGTCGAGCGTGCGGCGATCCCCGGCAGCGACGACCCGGTTGCCGTCGAACAGGATGGCGTTTCCGTGAACTCCCCGAGCCGTCCGAACGGCATCGGCAACGAGGAGGCGACGGTGGCTTGTCATCTCAGCCGATCGGGCACGAGTGGTTCGACGATTTGGCGGAGGCCCTCATGGACGCTGGTATTGCTCGCAAGGACGAGCGGTGTCGCAGGGACCGATTCGACGTCGGCCATGTCGGTGACGCGCCCTCCGGCTTCGCGGACGATGAGGATGCCCGCCGCCTGATCCCACGGCTCGAGGTGGAGTTCCCAGTAGGCCTCGTATCGACCGGCGGCGACCCAGGCGAAGTCGAGGGCTGCAGAACCGACGCGCCGGATTCCATTGACGGACGCGAGCACGGCTCCGAGGACCGCCGCATACTCGTCCGCGTAGTCGCCGTGGTCGTAGGGGAAGCCGGTCGCCACCACCGACCGATCCAGGTTCGAGATCGGAGAGACACCGATCGGCCGGTCGTTGAGAGTGGCGCCCTTGCCGGCGGCGGCAGCGAAGCACTCGTCGCGCAGCGGGTCGTAGATGACGCCTGCCAGCGGCGTGGATCCCTCCCAGAGACCCACACTCACCGAGACCTGGGGAATGCCGTGCACGAAATTGACGGTGCCGTCAAGTGGATCGATGATCCAAAGACGGCCGTCGGGGATGGTCCCTCCGCTCTCCTCCGCGAGGATGGCGTCGTTGGGTCGGTGCTCCGCGAGGAGCTTCAGAATGGCCGCTTCCGACGCATGGTCGGTCTCCGTCACCGGGTCGAAGCGGCGCTTGTATTCGGGGACCACACCACGGTCGAATCCGTCGCGCACCAACGCCCCACCGGTTCGCGCAGCAAGCACCGCAAGTTCAAGATCGTTCATGAGAGGGAGACTAGGGGGCTGCCGGTCGCCGGTCGCCCGGAGGAGTAGCTGAGCAGCTGAGTATCGGCTCGTTTCTCAAAGCGCTCGACTCACTACCCTCGCGCCCTCATGTTTCCGTATCTTGCGGCACTCGCCAGCGCGCTGCTCATGTGGGTCGCGTTCCCTCCGCTGGACATCGGGCCCGTTGCGTTCGTCGCACCGATTCCGCTGTTCTTGGCGCTGCGACGCGTGGAGCGCGGATTCGAGGCAGTCACGATCGGGTTCCTGTGGGGGACCGTGTTCTTCGGGATGCTGCTCTACTGGATCACCATCCTCGGGTTCATCGCGTGGGTACCCCTGGTGCTCCTCATGGCGGCGTACTACGCCGCCTACAGCCTGCTCGTCTGGCTATTCCGCCTCTGGCCCGCCTGGCGGTGGTGGCTGATCGCCATCGGCGGGTGGGCGGTGATCGAGTTTCTCCGTGCCCGGTTCCCGTTCGGCGGATTCCCATGGGGGAACATCGGCTATGCGGCGGGCGGATTCGCACCGCTGCTTGGCAGCGTCCAGTTTGTCGGGCCCGCTGGGTGGACCGTGCTCGCCGTTGCCTTCGCCGCCGCGGCTGCACTCGTGATCGAGTCGCGGGAGCACTGGAGGCAGCTCGTCGATACGACCGTGGTCATCGTCCTGCTCGGCGTGGTTGGAGCGTTGTTCGCTCCGAGCGCCGACGGCAACCAGGTGCGGGTGGCAATTGTCCAGGGAGGGTCGCCCTGCCCGATGGTGCACTGCCAGAACGAGAACCAGCGCATCTTCGAGTCACACCTCGCACTCACCCAGACGATCCCCGATGGCGGTGCCGACCTGGTGGTGTGGGCCGAGAACTCCACGGGTCCGCCGTTCGAACCCGAGAGCAACGACAGTGTGAAGGCGGCGATCATCTCCGAGGCCGGACGCATCGACGCCTACTTCCTCGTCTCCGGCACCAGGAAGGTCGATCCGGACGGGTTCTTGAACGTCAACATGCTGTACTCGCCAGAGGGGGTGAAGATCGGCGAATATGCCAAGCAGCACCCCGTGCCGTTCGGCGAGTACGTTCCGCTTCGATCGCTGCTCGGGTTCATCCCGCAACTCGAACAGGTTCCCCGAGACATGGTTCGCGGTACCGACCCGGTCGTCTTCCCCATGACTCAAGGCCAGCTGGGGTCGGTGATCTCGTTCGAGGGTGCTTTCCCCAGGAGCATTCGCTCGATAGCGAACGCCGGATCCGAACTCATGGTCGTAGCAACCAACGAGAGTTCATACGGATACTCCTCCACGTCGGACCAGCTCGTCGACATGACGAGGGTGAATGCGGCAGCCATCGGCCAGGATCTGGTTCACGCCGCCATCACCGGCAAGTCGACGTTCATCACGGCAGCAGGCGAGGTCGGGGAGGAAACGGGCCTCTTCACCGAGGAGGTTCTCTACGGAACTGTGGCGATGCGATCGGCCGGTCCGACCGTGTTCACCCGATTCCCGAATTGGATGACTCTGCTCGCGGTGATTACCCTTGCGGCTGCACTCTTCTGGCCGGGAGAGGGCGGTCTCGAGGCGATTGTGGGCCGTCACCGGCCAGATTGACGTATCCCAAGCAAAGATTGTTTTGCAATGTCGGGATAGTGCAAATAGTATCTGAGCAACACATCCTCTAGAACCCCGATCGGTGAGGTCCACCACCGACTGCACGGGCCAATCCAACCGCTCTCTCCGGAGGTCATACATGTCCGACATCATGAAAGCTTCTCGTCCCCAGGGCCGGTCCCGCCGCCCGAAGACGTACGACGAAGGCCGCGTCTGCGGAAGCGACGCGTGCGACACCGTCCTTTCTCGCTACAACCGTGCCGAGTTCTGCCACACCCACAAGCCGGTGAAGTACCCCCGCCTCCGCGGCGTGCTGACGCAGAACTAGAAGAGAGCGACCAGCCAAGATCAAGAAGAGAGCCGGCGCTGTGGGCGCCGGCTCTCTCGCGTCTGGTAGATCGAGCCTCAGGCCTCGTAGGCGGTGATCGCTTGGTCGAGGATGTCGATCCCGGCCTCGAGGTCGTCGAGTGAAACGTTGAGGGGCGGGATGAACCGGATCACGTTGTTGTCCGGGCCGCAGTTGAGGATGAATAGGCCAAGGTCTTCGGCCTTGCGCGAGATGAAGCCCCACGCCTCAGTGTCCGGCTCGCGTCCGTCCTTCACGAGTTCGACGCCGATCATCAGTCCCAAGCCCCGGACGTCGCCGACCGTACGGTGACGTTCCTGGAGGTCGCTGAGTCGTGTGAATGCGAAGTCCGATCGTTCCGCAATGCCGGGAATCACGTTCTTCAGTTCATCGACGACGGCGGCGGACGCCGCGCACGACACGGGATTCCCGCCGAAGGTCGTGCCGTGAGACCCAGGTGGGAACTTCGAGAAGATCTCCTTCGAAGCGCCGACCGCGGAGAGCGGCAGACCGTTGGCGATCGCCTTCCCCATCACCAGAATGTCCGGATCGATGCCATAGACCTGGCTCGTGAAGTAGTCGCCGGTGCGACCGAAGCCGGTCTGCACCTCGTCGACGATCATCAGAATCCCGTGCTCATCTGCGATGTCCCGAATCGCCTTCATGAAGCCGTAGCTCGCCGGGTAATAACCCCCCTCGCCCTGGAGCGGTTCGAAGAGGAAAGCGGCGATCTCGTCCGGCATGACCTCATGCTTGAACAACAGACGGAGTTCGTTGAGGGCGTACTCGTTCGCCTCTTCCTGCGACATGTTCCACCGGTAGGGGTGGGGGAACGGTGTCACGAAGACCGACGGCACGAGCGGGAAGTAGCCGCTCCGGTACTTCGACCGGGAGGTCGTGTACGAAACGGATCCCATGCTGCGTCCGTGGAAGCCTCCGCGGAACACCACGATGCCCTGGCGTCCAGAGGTCTTCCTGGCGAGCTTCACCGAACCTTCAACGGCCTCGGCCCCGGAGTTCATGAAGAAGACCTGCTCGACGCTGTCGGGGGCGACATCGATGATCTTCTCTGCCGCGGTGGCGACCGACTCATAGAGGAACGATCCGCCGGCGTGCCAGAGGCGGCTGAGCTGGTCTTCGGCTGCGGCGGCGACGGTCGGCGGGCGGTGGCCGAGGTTGGTCACGGCAATGCCACAGGCGAAGTCGATGTAGCGCTTGCCGTTGGCGTCGGTGACCCAGGTCCCATCGCCTTCAACGATCTCGATCTTCGAGTCGAAGGTGATGACTGGGGCGATTGCGTCTTGGAGTCGGCTGGTGAGGTCGGTCATGGTGTTCCTCCTGGTTCGCGGGCGGATACATACGAGATTGACGCTCGCTATGGAGCAGCGAAGAGGTGACCACGTTCAGTCTGAGGAGTCCAGAACATGACCTCATTATGCCGCGTGGGAGTAGCTGAGTAGCGGAGGAGCTATGGAGCTGAGGCAGAAGGGCCCAATACCAAGGATCTCTGCCCTTTCGGGGGAAGGGGCGCGCCCTCTGGGCGACGGAGGGGGTCTCTCGGTCTCCACGAACGCGAGAGACCCTTTCCGTCACCCCGAAGGGGAAGGAAGTTCTGGGCTACTCGCCTTTGAACTCTGGGGGGCGGCGTTCGAGGAAGGAGGCCATGGCCTCGCCGAGGTCGTTGGAGTGGAGGAAGGCGGCGTTCCACAAGGCGACATAGTCGAGGGCTTCGGCGACGGTCCGCCCGTCGCCTGCCCGGAGCACCGCTTTGGTGCCTTGGACCGCGAGCGGTGAGTTGGCGGCGATCATTTCTGCGGTCTCGACGGCTGCGGCCACGGTCAACTCGGCATCGGGGAGGAGCCGTGTGACCAGACCAAGGGACGCGGCCTCTCCGGCGTCGAAATCCCGACCCGTGTATGCGAGTTCCGCCATGCTCCCCGGATCGATGATGGAGGGGAGGCGCTGGAGCGTCCCGACGTCCGCCACCATGGCGAGTCGCGTCTCTCTGATCGAGAAGATGGCGTCGGCCGACGCGTAGCGGATGTCGCACGCGGTGATCAGATCGACACCAGCCCCGATGCAGTACCCGTGGATCGCGGCGATCACCGGCTTCGGGCATTCGGCGAGAGACGAGAACGTGTGTTGCATTGTCTTGACCAGGCGCCGGGTCTGGGCACGCTGTGCGACCGGCGACGGAGGCTGGGGAGCCGCCGGGTCGAGGTTCCCGGTCACCATGGCCGGGCCGAACATCTTGAGGTCCAGACCGACGGTAAAGGCCCGGCCCTTTGCTGCGACGACGATGGCCCGAATCTCGGCGTCATCACCGATCTCTTCGATGACGTTGGGGAACAGCGTCCAGAACTCCGGGGCGAACGCGTTGCGCTGGTCGGGCCGATCCAGCCACACGATGGCGACGGGGCCTCGGCGCTCGACCGTGATGGGGAGAGTTGCTTCCATGCCGGAAGAGTAGCGATCGACTTCAGCCGAACCTCGCGGTCCCCTCCTGGAGGCGGTCGAGCGAGTCGACGCTGAACCAGGAGCGCCCGTCTTCCCCCCACGGTCGCCACTCAGCCTCATCGACCAGGCGGGTGTTCACCCGATCGAGCGCTGCGATGATCGAGCGTCCGCCTTCGTCGAGGACACCCGTGGCAGCGGCGAGGAAGGTCGGCCGATAGACGGCACAGGTGACCTGCTGCCAGCCTGCATCGACCGGGACAACAGCGTCGCCTTCGAGTTCGAGGAGGAGACTCAGCGTCTCGGTCCGGACGAACGGGTGGTCGACGGCCACCAGCACAACGGTGCGGTCGGATTCGATGCCCAGGACCGTTTCGAGACCGTTGAGGGGCCCGCGGGCGTCCTGTCGACGGTCGGGGACGGCGGTGAGGCCTTCCGGTGCGGACGAGCGCCCAACCACCACGACGTCACCGATCGGCGCCACGGCGTCCACCACGGCCTCGAGCATCGTCGCCCCACCGACGGGTGCCATCGCTTTGTCGAAACCCATGCGGGTGCTGTCTCCGCCGGCAAGCACGGCGACGATCGGTCGATCCATGGGAGGAAGGTACCGGAACCGGATTGGCAACTCGGACCGTCCTACCCGGTGACGGCCGACGGCGACGCCGGTCTGTACCCGACAAGGAGAGAGACGATGACGAGATCGAACCGGACGGGAAGCACACGATTCGCAACGGCGGCCATGTTGGCCGTCGTTCTGTTGTTGGCGGCTTGCAGCGGGTCCAACGACTCCTCGATGGAGGAGGCCCCGGCTCCCCTGGACTACGCCACGGGAGAGACGATCACTGCCGAGGACGGCGGCGGGGCTGCAGAAGCAGAACTGGCCAAAGCACAAGGGGTCAACGTGTCGGCGGCGATCGGGACCGATGTCCCCGTCGACCTGAAGGTCATCCGCGATGGCCAGGTCGACATCAGGGTCGAACCGGCGACGTTCGGCCAGGTCTCGGCGCAACTCAGGAGCATTGCCGCCGACCTCGGCGGGTACATCACCGCAGGGGAGACACACCTGCAGGAGATCGACGATGTCAACTACACCGTCGGGTGGATCACACTCCGCGTCCCCGAGGACCGGTTTGACGATGCGCTCAACCGCGTCGACGGTCTCGGAGAACGGCTCAGCCTCAGCGTATCGAGCCAGGATGTCACCGAGGAGTATGTGGACCTCGAAGGACGCTTGAGCTACTGGCGGAGCCAAGAGGAGTTCTACACCCGCCTGATGGACGAGGCCACCGAGATCGACGACCTCGTGATCATCCAGACGAGGATGCAGGACGTGCTCCTCAACATCGAGCAGATCGAGGGGCGTCTGCGCTATCTCGACAGCCGCACCAGTTTCTCGACCCTGACCGTCGGCCTCACTGAGGTCCCAGGATCGACGCCGATCGAGGAGCCCGACGATCCGGGGATCATCGAGAGCGCCATCGAACAGGCCGGCACGGTGCTTCTTGCAACGATCGGCGGACTCATCGTCGGTGCAGCGTTCGTGCTTCCGATCGCCCTGCTCGCTCTCGTCGGATTCGGCCTCTGGCGGGCGATCGCTGCGGTCCGCAAGCCCAAGGGCAGCACCCGGCAGCCATCGGCGCCACCTACACCGGAACCTGAGTCGTCGGACGACTA
Source organism: uncultured Actinomycetota bacterium (assembly GCA_963836085.1). Classification (GTDB taxonomy): domain Bacteria; phylum Actinomycetota; class Acidimicrobiia; order Spongiisociales; family UBA5794; genus JAHEEL01. The sequence continues at coordinate 284,485 of CAWIHT010000014.1, read as the reverse complement.
GTCCGTCGACCTGATGGAGACGTGGTCAGTTGAGCGTGAAGGGCGGGTACTCGTCGGTCAGTGCGACGGTCCAGCCCCACGCTCGCGCCCACCACCGCTGATAGTTCAAGATGAACTCGTGGAGACCGAGTGGCAGTTGGCCCGTGAACACAACGATCACGTAGCCAATCCAGGCGACCAGGAGCACGCCGAAGCTCATGAGGAACAGGATGACGAAATGGGGGAGGGCTGCGAGGGTGCGGATGAGGAAGATGCCGAGCACCGCCAGCAGCCGGTTCCGTGGCTGAGGGGCAACCTCAACGGTGACCGTCACCGGGTAGCTGTCGTCGGTGCCGAACGTCGGATACACATCTGTGGTGCCTGCGAACCATGCAACGACCCGAGTGATCCAGGCGAGGAAGATGATCTCGATGCGCCGGATCGGGTCGGGCAGGCGGTCGGTGAAGGCGATGCCCCAATAGCCGAGCCAGGCCAGGATTTGGATCATCATGCCGAACAGGAACAGCAGGATGATGTGCGGCAGCAGGAGGACCAGTTTCAGGGCCACGATGCCGGCCGCGGCCAGCCACCGGTTGCGTTGCTCGGCGTCGATGGGCATCTGGACGGTGATCGGGTAGTCAGGGGTTCCACTCATGGCGGCAACGGTACCTGGTCCGTGCTCCTCCGTCAGCCCCAGTGGGACTCTTGGTAGCGGAGCAGTTCGTCGGGGAGAAGGCGTCGCGTTGAGTTGCCGATCCTGACGTAGAAGTCGGCGGTTCTCGGACCCTTGGGCTCGTCGAGGAAGACGGGCCGCTCGGAGGCTCTCACGTCCAGTCGACAGACGTCCACCGCCGTGATTGGCTCGAAGGTGATCGACACGAGGGTCGTTGCGGTCTTCCCCAGCGTCCGCTGGAGGAGGTCGACGAGGAAGAGTTGAAGACGGTCATGATCCGGCGACTTGCCGAGGCTGAGATCGTTCTCGAGACCGGTCGGGTTCCCGTTGTCATCAACGCCGATGAGGAGCGTTCCGCCGTCGCTGTTGAGGAATCCGGCGACGGTCTTGGCGATCACCAGTTCGAGCGTGGGGTCCCGTTGCTGGGTGTGGACATTCCAGCGGGCGGTTTGCTTGAACTCGACGCGAGCGGTCTCTCCTCCCGCGGCGAGGTCGGCTGTGCTGGCCGGTTTCGCCTGACGCACACCGAGGCGGTCCATGACCAAGAGGACGATACCGAGGACCGCCACGGAGCCGAGCGCCGATCCGACGATCGTCCACAGGCTGAACTCGAACAGACCTTGATCCACCCCCGCCAAGTTCCCCACGGTTGCACCCACGGCGGACCCCGCAATACCGACCAGCGTCGTCTCCGCCCAGGACAACGGTTGACGCCCCGGTACGATCAGCCGGGCGAGCCAGCCGAACGCGGTGCCGCCCACGAGCATCGTGATGAGAACGAAGGCGGGCTGCATAGGCGGAGAGTGTATCGGCGCACCCGGCCGCGAGTGATGGGTGAACCGGGTCGTTGATTGCCCACCAAGCAGCGAACGCGACGCGTAGCCTGTGGCCATGAGCGAACAACGTTCGACGATTCTCGCCGTGGCCCTCGGTATTGCGATCGGTCTCCTGATCGCCATCCTGGTGTTCCTCATCCTGCGTATCTCTGGTGACAGCGACGAAGCTGCGTCCGAGATGACCACGACGTCAGAGGCCACCACGACGACCGAGACCGCTACGACGACCGAGGCCGCTACGACGACCACGACCGAAGCGCCAACAACCACCACCGAGGCGCCGACGACGACCACTGAAGCACCCACGACCACGACGACACTGCCGCCACTCGAATTGGAGGCGGATGGGATCGGCGGCGTGATGTTCGGGGCTTCCCCAGATGAGGCGATCGGATACGCGACCGCCTCACTCGGTCCTCCCGATCGTGACACCGGGTGGGTCGACTTCTTCAGCGAGTTCGGGACCTGTCCGCCACCGGAGGTTCGCGGGGTGCAGTGGGGTACGAATCCATCTGGATTCGGCTCCGCCTTCACGCTGTTGTTCACCAAGGCGGAGACCAGTCACAAGCCGACCGGCGGCGAGCACCTATTCGGTTACGACTACTTCGGCGGCGACGTCGACTTGGCGACGTCGGAAGGCCTGACCATCGGAGCGACGCTCCTCGTCGGCCAGACGCTGTATCCCACGATGGAGATCTACGAGAGCCCGTGGGATCCGTCCGCCGGGTCCTGGAGGGTCGACGACGATCCCACCGACCACACGCAACTCTTCGGCTATGCAACCGGCCAGGACGATGACTCGCTCGTGACCAGCATCATCGGTGGCATCACCTGCGGCGAGTAACGGGGTGCGCTCAGCGGATGTCGACGACGCCGTCGCCTTCGACGATCCGGCCGATGACGGTGGCAACCTGATCGTATGACCTGAAGCCGCGGATGAGGAGATCGGCGTTCGCCTCGGGGGCGATGGCCACATAGCCGATGCCCATGTTGAAGGTGCGGAACATCTCCTGGTCGGAGACCGATCCGAGGTCCTGCAGCACTGAGAACACCTCCGGCATCTCCCACCGGGACCGTTCGATGACGGCTGCGGTTCCCTCGGGGAGGGTCTTCCCGACGCCGTACGGGATGCCACCGTCCTTCACGTGGGCAAGTCCGTGAGCCTCGGCTCTGGCGAGGGCGTTGACCACCGATTGCGCGTAGACAGCCGAGGGTTCAAGCAGCACCTCGGCGAAGGTCTGGTCAGATCCAGGGAACGCTGCGTCAAGATCGAGTTGGTCGACGATCAGCGCCCGGACCATCGAGAAGCCGCTGGTCCTGAGGTTGGGGCTGTGCACGCCGATGATCACATCGCCCGCTTCGATCCGATCGTTGTCGATCTCGTCGCCGAGTTCAACGATCCCCAGCGCAGTCGCCGCGAGGTCGAAACGGTCGCCGTCGATGACGCCCGGATGTTCGACCGTCTCACCGCCGAGCAGAGCGACGTCGTTGTCGGCGCATGCGTCGGTGATCGACTCGACGAGCAGTTCGACGCGGTCGAGGTCGAGGTAGCCGACGGCGATGTAGTCCTGCATGGCGAGTGGCATGGCCCCGCCCGTCGAGAGGTCGTCGGCGACCATCGCTAGGAGGTCGTAGCCGAGGCCTTCGACGAGGCCGGTGGCGCGGGCGATCTCCGACTTGGTTCCGATGCCTGCGGTTGACATCACCAGCACCGGCTTGTTGAACCCTGGTGGGACGCGCAAGCCGGCGGAGAATCCGCCGAAACCACCGAGCACGTCGTCGGTCCATGTGGAGGTGACCCGCCAATCGATCCGATCGGCGAGTTCTGCTGCTGCGTCGAGTTCGACGCCGGGGTCGTATCCGTTGCTCATCGGTGCGGTCTAGAGGGTACAGGTCTGCCGCCGCGGTTCTGCGTCTCGAAGAATTCTTGTCGCCCACTGCGGGGGGTTCGATGGTTTCGTAGGATGAGAGTCACGGAGGACCCGTGGAACCCGATGCCCATCGAGCGTTCACTCGATTTGTCAAAGAGACAGAGCCGAGACTCTCGTACGCCCTGGCGGCGGCCTACGGCCTGGAAGTGGGAGCGGAGGCCACGGCCGATGCCCTGGTGTGGGCCTGGGAACACTGGGAGAGTCTCAATGACAAGCGCAATCCCGCCGGCTACCTCTACCGCGTTGGCCAGTCGAAGGCGAGGCGCTACCACCGTCCGAGGGTGCTGTTCCCGGCGTTGCCGGCTGTTGAAGCCCCGTCCGTGGAACCGGGCCTCACCGACGCCCTTGCCAGCCTGTCGAAGAACCAGCGGGTTGCGGTCGTGTTGATTCACGGGATGGACTTCAGCGAACGAGAGGTCGCCGATCTGCTGGGGATCTCCCGGTGGTCGGTGCGAACCCACGCCGACCGCGGTCTGCGACGGGTGCGAGCTGCATTGGGGGTGGGCACCGATGTCACGCGTTGAACGCCAACTCCACGACTACTTCGATGCCGGCGTCGAGCGCATCTCCGTTGAGGACGTCATCGCCCAGGCTGCAGTGACCGAGACACGACTTGAACCACTGAAGACGCAACGGAACCTGCGGCCGGCCTGGGCGGCCGTCGGGGCGTTCGCGGCGACGATTGCGGCGCTCGGCGGCCTCGCCGCCGTCCTCAGCGTGACCGAGCGGTTCTCTGGAGAGTTCGGCTCAGATGCCGCTGATGTCGTCCAGACCGATGGCGGGACCGTTGGCCTCTGGCTCATTGCCGGACTCGTGGCCGCCGTTGCGGCCGCTGCCGTGACCTGGATGATGCGGCGCCCGAAGAAACATGAAGAACCGAGGGATGTAGACGAAGGAAGGGTGAGGGTCATGGAGACCATTGAAGACACCAATGTCAACACCGCCACAGAACCCAGCGCACCGAGCCGTTGGCCGATCGTACTGATCGTCGTCCTGGCGATCGCCGTCGTTGGCCTCGTCGCCTGGATGACGCTCGCGATGCGGCCGAACAGCCCCAACGCAGCCCCGCCGGAGATCGTCGAACTGATGGAGGGGTACAACGCCGCGTGGAACGCGCACGACGCCGACGCATTGGAAGGGTTGGTGACGGCCAACTACCGGATATACGGCCCCGAGGCCGGCAATTTCGATCACGACATCGAGTCCGTCCGGTCGAACGTCATGCCCTTGCTCGACGGTTGGGACTGGCAGATGTCGACTCCTGGTCCGGTCTATGCCCTGAGCAACGGTGCAGGAACGTGGTACGTATCCAATGAAGGAGCGACCATCACCCGCCAAGGGAGCGATCACAACCAGAACGGCATGTGGACGGTCGTGGAGCGAGACGGCGAGTTCCTTGTCAGTGAGCACTACATGGCCGGGGGCTGAACGCTCAAGCCGCCGAGAATGAGTCCCCCGGGGCGCGCTCCGGGGGACGCTCTCGTTCCAGGCTCGGTCGGCGTCGGTCGTCAGAACGGGGCGAGCAACAGCACTGCGGCGAGGTCGGCGGCGATGAAGCCGCCGGCGATCGCCGTTCGTATTCCGACGGCGTTCGCCTTGCCCGCGGCGAAGACGGACCAAAGGGCGGCGATGGCGAGGCCGGCGACGAATCCGCCGAGGTGGGCGAGACCGTCGATGCCGGGTGTGAGGCTGATGACGACGTTGATGGCGAGCAGCACGAAAAGTTGGGTGAACATCGAACGGCCGCCGGGCGTCTTGCGCATCTTCCACGCAACGAAGATCCACGCCCCGAAGAGGCCGAAGATCGCACCCGATGCTCCGATGCTGACCTGCTCGAGGGGACCGAGGAGGTAGGAGAACAGCCCGCCGGCGCCGGCGGTCGCCAGGTAGAGAGCGGCGAATGGGACCGAGCCCACCTGCTGCTCCATTCGGGGGCCGAACAGGTAGAGCGCATACATGTTGAAGCCGAGGTGGATCCACGACCCGTGGAGGAGTGCGGCCGTGAAGATGCGCCACCAATCGCCTGCTTCGACGAGCCAGTTCGCCTGGGCGAACGTGTTGGTGAACCACACGTCGAGATCGATCGAGAGCATCCCGGCGACGAAGATCGCGACGGTGACCGCCATGATCGTGAAGCTGACGGGTGCCGTTTGGAACGTCGGCTTGCCGTAGATCTGGCGGCCCTGGATGACCCGGTGCCGGCCGCTCGGGGCGGCGCAATCCGGACAGAGTTGACCGACCGCGTTGTCGTTGCTGCAATCGACGCAGATCGACTTGCCGCAGCGACTGCAGGACAGGCCGGTGACCCGGTCCGGGTGCCGGTAGCAGACGGGGACGGTCGTTTCGGAGGACTCCATGTCGACCGAAAACTACCGATCAAGGCAACATATTCCGCCGCACCGGGCCGGCACGGGGCTCGACATCAGGGTTTCGGCCTATCGGCCGATCCGGTCGAGATTGCGGAAGACGACGCCGCCGGCCGGGAGGAACCACGGCTTGCCGCGGTAGTAGAAGCGGGTCGGATGGGGGAGTCCGAGGAAGGGATCGTCGTCGACCGCGCCGCCGAGCAGACCGCCGGCCGCCGTACCGAGATAGGTGGCGAGGCTCATGCCGTGACCGCCATAGCCGACGGCGTACCAGATACCGCTGTCGGTCTGCCCGAGGTGGGGGAGCAGGTCGAAGGTGGCTGCGAGCCTGCCGCCCCACACGTGGGTCAGCTCGACGTCCTCGAGGTCCGGGAAGAGTTCGCCGATGGCCGTCTGCATACCTTCTGCGACCTGTGGCAGGTCGAGGTTCGGCGAGAGGTTCGGCCGGCCTCCGAAGAGGAGTCGATTGTCTTCGGAGCGACGGAAGTAGTTGAGGAACCTCCGCTTGGTCCAGTAGACGCGCTTGCCCGGCATCAGGCGATCGAGCAGGTCCGGATCGAGGGGGACGGTCGCGACCATGTAGGAACCGATCGGGACGACTTGGCGCCGAATCTCGGGAACGAGGCCCTCCGGCGTGTAGCCGTTGGTCGCCATCAGCACGTCCCCGGCCTGAATCGTACCCTTGCTCGTAGCGACGAAGTGAACGGATCCCGATCGGTACAGACCGGTGACCGTGCAGTTCTCGACGATCGGGACGCCGCGGCGGGCGACACCGCCGGCGAGCCCGAAGCTGTACTTCGCCGGATCGACGGCCGCATCCGCCGTGCTGACGACGGCGTATGCGAACGCGTCGGAGCCGATGACCGAAGGGAGGTCGTCGCCTTCGACGACGGTGGTCTCGAAACCGTACATCTCCTGCATGGCACGGGACTCCTTGCGTGCGACGTCGAGTCCGCCCTGCCGATATCCCAGGGAGACGGCACCACAGCGCCGGAAGTCCGCGTCGAAGCCGTCCTCGATGCTGAACTGCTCGGCCATGTCGATGGCCTCGAGCGAGGCGTTCCACAGTGCCCGGGCCGTGTCTGCGCCGAACCGTTTGGTGAGGGCGGCGTTGCCGGGCTTCAGCCCGTAGTTGAGTTGGCCGCCGTTCATCGCCGACGCACCCTGGCCGAGTTCCATGGCATCGACGACAACCACAGATCGCCCAAGGTCGGCGAGGCGTCGTGCTGCGGTCAGCCCGGTGACTCCGGCACCGATGATCACGACGTCGGCAGTCGGAGGCGGATCCTCAACCGTCAGCCCATCGGGCCGCGGTGTTCGATCGGTCCAGTAGGGAACCGTCTTCATGCGAGGGATGGTAATCCAACGCGCTCGACGATATTCCTCCCCTTGAGGTGTTGTATTCGAGCGCCTTGTTGACGCGTGCTGGTGTGCGGATCAGGGCGACGTACGTGATTGGGACGACGTGGTCTTCGTCTCCCTCACGAAGTGGGGGAGACGCGATCGAGCGGCTGCTCGATCGCAGAGGGGGCCTCTATCCACACTCCAGGCCTCATCTGAGCGACTCATGCTCCCAGAGCCCTCTCCGCTGCGCTCCGGCCTGGCGGCCGGTGCTCGCGCCTCTCCCACTTCGTAGGAGAGGCGGAGACTTCTCGTGGCTACTTCTCGTAGACCACGTCTCCCTGGACCATCGTCAAACCGATGGTCGCGGTGAACGCATCTGTGGCGGTGACGAGGGGGCGGTCCACGACGACGAGGTCGGCATCGAAGCCGATCTCGATCCGGCCGGTGTGGGTCTCACGATGGGCCCCCCACGCCGAACCGGCGGTGTACGCCCCGATCGCCTCCTGCATCGAGATGCGCTGCTCTGGGAGGAACGGCTCAGGCCGTGACGTCGGCCGGGTCCGCGAGACCGCGGTGCCGATCCCGAGGAGCGGATCCGGTGAGGAGACGTTCCAGTCGGAACCAAACATGAGCGGTGCGTCGGCGTCGAGGAGGGAGCGCCAGGGATACTGGTGTCTTGCCGCCGTGGGGTCGAGGAACGGGATCGTGAGCACATCCATCTGGTCCTCGTGACGAGCCCAGAGCGGCTGCGCGTTGGCGCCGGCGCCGAGCGCCGCGAACCGCGGAACGTCAGCGCTGTCGACCACTTGGAGATGGGCGAGGTGGTGCCGTCGCTTGCTGTCCCCGTTTGCCCGGATCGCGGCCTCGATGGCATCGAGGCCCTGTCGCACCGCACGGTCGCCGAGGGCGTGGAAGTGGACCTGGAACCCCGCGGCGTCGAGCATGGTGACGTACCGGATGAGGTCGTCTGGATCGATGAAGTCGATGCCACGGTTGCCGGTCGGATTCCCAGCGCCGTCGAGATACGGTTCGAGCATCGATGCGGTCTGGTTCTCGGCCACGCCGTCGAGCATGATCTTGATCGATGTTGCCCGGTAGCGACCGGGCGGGGTGGCATCACGGCGGGCGGCGAACGCTTCGACCTGTTCGGCACCCTGGGTGCGCTCCCACCACAGGCCGCCGACGACGTCCGCGATGAGACCGCCGCGCCCGTCGAGGGTCACGTAGGCGCCGTGCGTCGCGGGATCGACCATGGCGTCCTGCCAGGCGGTGATGCCGAGGGAGAGCAGGTACTCCTGTCCGGCGAGGATCCCTGCGATTCGTTCCTCGGAGGTCGGAACCGGCATGAACGGAAGGATCATGTCGACCGCGCCCTCCTGGAGCGAACCGATCGGGTTGCCGCGCTCGTCGCGATCGAACCGGCCGTCCGGAGGATCCGGCGTCGCCGCTGTGAAGCCGGCGATTTCGAGGGCCTTCGAGTTCACCCATGCTCCGTGATGGTCAGAGTTCCACAGCATGACCGGGCGATCGGGGACCACGGTGTCGAGCGCTGCGGCCGTAGGAATGCCGCGGTCGAAGGCCTCCATGGACCAACCGGCTCCCGTGATCCACGGCGCGTCCGATCGATCGGCGTACGCCCGGATCTCCGACAGGTAGGCCTGCTCGGTGTGGGGCGTCTCGAGGAGGTGACAGGCGACGAGTTCGAGGCCGGCCATCGACGGATGGACGTGGGAGTCCTGGAAGCCCGGGAGCAGCGGACGTCCGCGCAGTTCGATGACGTCATCGGCACCGAGCGCCAACGTGTCCGAACCAATCGCAGCGATCGATCCCCCCTCGACGAGGACAGCGGTTGCCCCCGAATGGCCATGAACAAGTCCCCCGACAAATGCGATGCTCATACGTGAGATGGTACCGAATCCGCCACCACCCCGTTCTTGCGTAGCTATGGGAAGCCGGCTTCCACTATTTACGCAAGAACGGGGGAGAGGGCCGCCGAAGCCGCCCTCTCCCCCGTGTCCGTAGTCCCCGTGGTTCTAGCCCTTCGCCTGGGCGAAGGCATCGGCGTAGTTCAGAGAGAAGTCCCCGACGTCGGCGATGAACTCGAGGTTCGCCATCGTTTCCTCATCCGGGAAGATCGAGGGATCTTCGAGGATCTCCGGGTCGATGTACTCGTACGCCGCCAGGTTCGGACTCATGTAGTACGTGTAGTTCGTCAACTCGCCGCCGTTCTCGGGATCGAGAATGAAGTTGATGAACGTGTGCGCCGTGCACGGGTGCTCGGCCGTGATTGGGACCGCCATCATGTCGACCCAGATGATGCCGCCCTCCATGGGGACGGCGTAGCCGTAGTCCTCATAGGCGTCGTAGTCATCGGTCGAGATCTCGTCGAACGATCCGAAGAACCCGCCGTTCCATCCGTGGGCGACGACGGACTCGCCTGCAATGAGCAGATCGTCGAAGGCTGCCGAGTCGTATGCGGCGATGCGGTCGTTCGCGTCCGAGAGCAGGGCGGTCGCCTCGTCGAGTTGGCCTTGATCGGTGGTGTTCACCGAGTAGCCCAGGTACTTGAGGGCAGCACCCAGCGTCTCGCGTTCATCGTTCAACATCGTGATCAATCCGGCGTACGGTTCGCTCATCTCCGGGTCGAAGATGAGGCCCCATGAGATGCCGTCGGTGTCATCGACGTACTCGTAGGCGAACCCGAGACCGCTCGTGCCGGCCTGATACGGCACCGAGAAGTCACCGCTCGGATCGAACGGCATGCCGGTGAACAGCGGATCGATGTTCGCGAGGTTCGGGATTGCGGCCTTGTTCAGTGGGGCCAACAGGGCGACTTCCGGGTCTGCCATGGTCGAGACCATGTAGTCGGACGGCACGATCAGGTCGTACGGCGCGCCGCCGGCCTCGATCTGCGCAAGCATCGTCTCATTGTCCTCGTAGAACGTCTGGATGATCTTGACGCCGTACTCCTCTTCGAACTTCGCGACGAGATCGGTGACCTCGTAATCCTCGGCGGCGGACCCGTACGGGATGTACTCCGTCCAGTTGTAGAAGTTGAGATCGCCGTCGGTCTGCCCGGGTTCGCACGCCGCGATCGCGGCGTCGAGATCGGTGCCGCCATCGTCCATTGCGACGGTCGTCGCGGTCTCGTCCGTCCCCGAACCGTCCGTGTTCTCGTCGTCCGAGTCGCTGCTGCACGCTGCGGCGAACATCGCCACCACCGCAATCAGTATCAGGATTCGCTTCATGTCTATTCCTCCTTGTTTCTGCCAATCCCCGATTTCGCCTGGAACCCCAGGGAGATGAAGACGAGCGCCATCGATATCGCCAGCATGAGAGTTGAGACGGCATTGATTTCCGGTGTGACCTGTCTCCTGATCAATCCGAACACATAGACAGGCAGGAGGTTCGCTCCCGGTCCTTGAACGAACTCCGTGATGATCACGTCGTCGAGCGAGAGCGTGAGAGCCAGGAGCGCACCGCCGAGGACGCCCGGCATGATGAGTGGCAGGGTCACGCGACGGAACGTCGTCCATCGGTTGGCATAGAGATCCATCGCCGCTTCTTCGAGCGAGCCGTCGAGGTTCGCGAGGCGTGCCCGCACGACGATCGCGACGAACGAGGCAGAAAAGGCGATGTGGCCAAGAATGATCGTCCAGATGCTGAGGTTGATCGGGAGCACCTGGGTGAACCAGATGAGCAGCATCGCACCCATCGTCACCTCGGGGATGATGACCGGCAGGTAGAGGATCACGTCGAAGGCTTGCTTCCCCAACCACTTCCGGTAGCGGTCGAGGGCGATGCCGGCCATCGTTCCGAGGATGGTGGCAACGACCGTAGAGACGATGGCAACCTTGATCGAGTTGCCGAGGGCGTTCATCATTTCGGGGTTGTTGAACATCCGGTCGTACCACTTGAGCGTGAATCCGCCCCAGTCGCCGACGTTGCGGCTGTCGGAGAACGAGTAGATCACCAGGATGAGAATCGGGAGGTAGAGGAACCCGAAGACCAGCCAACCGTTGAGGGACAGGAGTCGGTCCACCCACGGCCGATGCGCGGTGCCTTGTTGAACACTCACAGCGTCCGCCCTCCTTTCCGGAAGTAGATGACGGTGGCAATCATCATCACCGTGAGGATCGTCACCGACAGCGTGGCACCGAACGGCCAGTTCCGCCCCGACTTGAACTGCGTGACGATGTAGTTGCCCAGCAGCGTGGTCTTCGCCCCGCCGAGCAGGTCGGGGGTCACGTATGCACCGAGACTGGGGATGAAGACGAGGATCGAACCGGCGATGATCCCCGGCTTCGACAGCGGCAGCGTCACCTTGCGGAATGCCTTCCACGCCCCGGCGTAGAGGTCGCGGGCCGCCTCCACAAGGTTCCAGTCGAGGTGCTCGATCGCCGCGTAGAGCGGGAGCACCATGAACGGCAGGTATCCGTAGAGGAGGCCGATGAATACCGCCGGTTCAGTGAACAGCATCTTGCCCCAGAGGCCGGTCGCCTCGCCGATCTCGGTGACGAGGCCGTTCGAGTCGAGGAGCGTCCGCCACGCATACGTGCGGACGAGGAAGTTGGACCAGAAGGGGATCAGGACGAGAACGAGCAGGAAGTTGCGGGTCATCGCCCGCTTCCTGGTGGCGATCCAGTAGGCGAACGGGTAACCGATGAGGAGACAGAACGCCGTATTGAGGAATGCCAGCCAGAGGCTGCGCACGGCGACGGTCCGGACGAGGGGTTCGCCGAGCTTGATCCACCACTCGAGCGTCCACTCGCCGAGAATCGGCTTGCCGGTTCGGCTCCGCTCGGTGAACGAGAAGATCACGATGATGATCAGCGGCAGGACGAAGAAGAAGACGAGATAGGCGTAGGTGGGGAGTGCCGTGAAGAACCCGCGCCAACCTTCAGCCCGTTCGGCCTTCTTCTCGAGATCGGGGGTTGCGACCTCCGGTGGTGGATCTTCGAGCATCGTCATGACGTCAGCGCTTCTGCAGCCTCCCTGTGGAAGCTCACGGTCACTTCATCACCGGCCGTCCAGCGGCGCAGCGAAGGGATGTTCTCGAGTCGAGCGTCGATCACCGCTCCGCCCGGGATCTTGATCTCGTAGTAGATCGACTCGCCGAAGTAGAGCTGGCGGACGATCGCCGCGGGAAGCTGATTCCGCTGAGGGGGGATGTCTGTGTCTGTCCGAGAGTGGATCTGGACCTTCTCGGGCCGGAGGGTGAGGGTTACGTCGGTCCCGGCCGGCGCATCGCATCGGGCGTAGGCAAACTCGCCTTCGCCGATCCGGATGCGGCCGTCGTCGGTGACGGTGCCGTCGATGAAGTTCGTCTCGCCGATGAACTCGGCGACGAAGCGGTTGATGGGATGCTCGTAGATCTCTTCGGGTGTACCGACCTGGAGCAGCTTGCCGGCATCCATCACGCCGATTCGATCGGACATTGTGAGGGCTTCTTCCTGGTCGTGCGTCACATAGATGAAGGTGATGCCGACTTCGGCCTGGATGTCCTTGAGTTCGATCTGCATGGCCTGGCGCAGCTTGAGGTCGAGCGCGCCGAGCGGCTCATCGAGCAGGAGAACCTTCGGCCGGTTCACGAGGGCCCGGGCGAGCGCCACACGCTGCTGTTGGCCGCCTGAGAGTTGGCTCGGCTTGCGCTGTTCCATGCCCTCGAGATGGACGGCCTTGATGGCCTCCGCGACCTGGGCGGTGACCTCGTTCTTCGGGACTTTGCGCATCTGCGGGCCGAATGCCACGTTCTTCTCGACGGTCATGTGGGGGAACAGGGCGTATGACTGGAAGACCGTGTTGATCGGCCGTCTGTTGGGCGGCCGGAGCGCCATCTCCTCACCGAACACCTGGATACTGCCCTCGGTTGGAAACTCGAGGCCAGCGACCATGCGGAGCATGGTGGTCTTTCCGCAACCGGAGGGGCCGAGCAGCGAGAAGAACTCGCCGTCCGCGATGTCGAGCGACGCATCGTCGACGGCGGTGACGTCGGTGCCAAATCGTTTCGTTACTCCGCGGATGCTCACAGCCGCTGTCATGTCGCCTTTCCTATGTCGATCACCATGGTTTGGAGGTCGGTGAAGTCGTCGATGGTCCCGCGACCCCAACCGGATGAAGTCCCCGCCGCACCTCCGAACGGCTGGAACGTCTCCCAGAAGTCGGTTGAGTCGTTGATGACGACCGTGCCCGCCCGGATCCGGTCGGTGTACCAGAACGCCTTGTCGATCGAGGAGGTGAAGACTGCAGCCTGGAGTCCCAGGTCTCCGCCCGCCGTGACGGCGATCGCCTCTTCGTCGTCGCGAACGGTGACGATCGGGAGGACCGGACCGAAGGTCTCATCCCGGGAGACGAGGGCGTCCTCCGGCACGGCGTCGATCAATGTGAACTCGTAGTAGAGATCGGTGGGGAACCCGGAGGCGCGGTGCCCGCCGGTGAGGACGCTGGCGCCGCGCTCGCGGGCGTCGGCGACGTGGAGGTCCATCTTGCGCGCCGTCGGTTCGTTGTTGAGCGGTCCCATCGTCGTGGCTTCGTCAAACGGATCGCCGAGAATGATCTGCTCCGCATGATTCAGTGCCCGCTCCACGAACTCGTCATGGACCGACTCGAGGACGATCACCTTCTCGGTCGCGCAACAGACCTGGCCGGCGTTGTATCGGGCGCCAAAGACGGCGAGTTCGGCGGCTGCTTCGAGGTTGGCGTCTTCGGTGACGATGGTCGGGCCGTTGCCGGACATCTCCATGACCGAGCGCTTGATCCCCATCTGCGAGAGGATTCGTTTCCCGGTCGCCGAGGATCCGGTGAAGCCGATGGCGTCGATGCCGGGGTGCGTCACCAACGCCTCGCCGATCTCGGCGCCACCCGGGATGATGGAGACCAGTCCCTTCGGCACGCCGGCGGCGTCGAACGCCTCTGCGAGTTTTAGGAGTCCCCACGAGGTGAACTCCGGCGGCTTCGCGATGACGGCGTTGCCGGCGGCGAGGCCCGGGCCGATGTACTCGAGGGGAATCGTCACCGGGAAGTTCCACGGTGTGATCGCAGCCCAGACGCCGATGGGGCGATGGAACGTGAACATGCGCTTGTTGCGATCCGAGGTGGGGATCACGCTCCCGGTGAGGCGTTTCACATCCTCCGCGGCGTTGAGGAAATACTGGTTCGCCTCGGCAATATCGGCGAGTGACTCTTCGTGATACGGCTTGCCCTGCTCAAGGGTCTGGATGCGGGCGATCTCTTCGATGTTGTCGGCAACCGCGTCGGCGATCCGGTGGAGGAGGTCGGCCCGTTCGATAGCGGTCCAGTGCCGGAAGCCGTCCTGGGCCTTGCGGGCGGCCTCGATGGCCCGGTCGATGTCGGCCCGAGATGCCAGGGGAACGGTGGCGATGTGCTCGCCGGAGCCGGGACTGGTGATCTCGCGATATTCATCCCCGGTGCCGGGGGTCCATTCACCCGCGAGGTAGATATCCAGATCCCGGGCCAAGCCGGTCTCCTTTGCTATGTGGCGACGTCATTCCGCAATGTAGTCGATCGATCCGTCGCCTGTTGGCTGTGTCCTGCAAGGGCTCCAGCCGTACTGGGGAGCCAGGGACGGGCACCAGCCGGTATGATCGGCGTTGATGCCTGGCCGCGCGGCACCGTGCCGCGGGTCCCCCATGGAAGGGTGAGCAAGATGAGTCTTCAGGGTCCAAAGACAGCTGAATGGTTCGGCCGCGCCAAAGAGGCGCTTGTGAACGGAGTCTCGAGCGGGTTCCGCTACTGGGGCGACGAAGACACACTCGTCATCGATCGCGGCGAGGGTGCATACGCCTTCGACATGGACGGCAAGCGGTACATCGACTACCAACTCGGTTTCGGTCCGATCATTCTCGGCCATGGCCATCAGCCGGTCGTCGATGCGGTGGCAGAGGCGGCCTCGCGCGGCACGGTCTTCGCCATGACGACCGCGATCGAGGTCCAGGCAGCCGAGGCGATGCGCGACGCCATCCCGTGGATGGACGCCCTCCGGTTCACGAACACCGGAACCGAGGCGACGATGCACGCCATCCGCCTCGCCAGGGCTGTGACCGGCCGCGACCTCATCGTGAAGTTCGAAGGCGCCTATCACGGTGCCCACGACTACGTCGGCTACTCAACGGCCGGTGCGCCGGTTGGCAACCTCGGTAGCAGGCGCTCCCCGGTCCCGTTCGAGGTGTCGTCTGGTGTCCCGTCGACGATCCGCGACTACATCCGGATCGCACCCTTCAACGACCTCGAGTTCATGGAGCGGCTGTTCCAGAACGACGGCCACCGCATCGCCGCGATCCTCGCGGAGCCGGTGCTCGGCAACGTATTCGGCCTCATGCCGCAGGACGGCTACATGGACGGTCTGCGTGCCATCACCGAGGAGTGGGGCTCGATGCTCATCTTCGACGAGGTGAAGACCGGGTTCCGGATGGGTCTCGGAGGAGCCGCCGAGTACTTTGGCATCGTCCCCGACATCGGCACGTACGCGAAGTCGATGGGCAACGGCTATCCGATCGCAGCAATCGGCGGGCGCCAGGAAGTCATGTCGGCATGGGCCGAGGGCGGCGTCATGCAGGCCGGCACCTACTCGGGCAACTCGATCGGTGCGGCGGCGACCGTCGCCACGATCGCGGAACTGTCCACGGGCGCCCCGTACGAGCAGATCGACAAGGTCGGAAACGCGCTGATGACTGGGTTGGCGAAGATCTGCGCCGATCACTCTGAGCCGGCGTCGATCATCGGCATCCCGTCGATGTTCTCGATCTTCTTCTCCGACACCGAACTGAAGGAGTACCGGGACACGAAGCATCACGACGAGGATCTCTACGAGGAAGTCGTGCTCGGCATGATCAACCGTGGCGTGATGCCCTGCGACGACGCCAAGGAGCCCTGGTTCATCTCGTCGGCCCACAGCGACGAAGACGTGGCCGAGACCCTGACCGCCTTCGAAGACGCCCTGGTAGACGCCAGAGCCTGAGCCCAGCTCCGCTGGAGTCTCCAGTCGCCAGTCGCCAACCAATTCCTCCCCTCAGGGGGAGGTGGCGGCGGCGGTGCACGTGTGCAGTGCCGACGCCGGAGGGGGTCTCTCGGTCCCTCTGATCTTGCGGTGCTGTTCGCGTGGCGTCGGAGGGGATCACTCCCTCGCGGCGATCTCGAGAGACCCCTTCCGTCAGCGCCTGGGGGCGCTGCCACCTTCCCCTGAGGGGAAGGAATCTTCGGTTGGGATCACGAAGGATCCGCGGAAGAGGAGCCAGATGAGGGGGAGGCCGCCGAACATGGCGATGGCGCCCATCACCATGGCGGTCTCGAGGCCGAAGCGGTCGGCGAACGCGCCGTAGGCGACGGCGGCGAGCGAGCGGATCGCCATCGACATTGCGAGGTAGAAGCCGTTTGCGAGCGCCCGACTCCTTGGCGCCTGCTCTTGGACGAGAGCCATGACGACCGGGGGCACGGCGAGCAATGAGAGTCCGATCAGGGGAAGCATCGCGATCCGTACCCACCCGTCCGCAGCGAGGAACAGGAGCATGGCGATCGGCGCGGCGATGTGTCCGAACACGAGGACGGCCTTGCGCCCCACGTGGTCGCTGATCCAACCTCCGCCGAAGGCACCCGCCACGCCGGCGGCTTCGACGATCGACAGGGCCGCGCCGGCGAGCCAGATGCTGCTCCCCGTCTCGGTGAGATACAGCGGCAAGAAGACGGTAGCGGCCAGCATCATCATGCTTCGCATGCCCGTGAGTCCGGCGATCACGAACATGAAGTTGCGCATTCCGGCGATGGCTGTTCTCCACGGCACCTGTTCGCCGAGGTCGCGGGTCTGGAGCGGCACGTCCTTGAGGCGGAAATAGAGGATCACCGACGTGGCGATCCCGGCGAGGGACAGGAACGCGATCTGCTTCAACGACACCACGGTCAGAGCGGTCACCACCACGAGAGGGCCGAGGGTGCGGCCGAGTTCGCCTCCGACCATCCAGAAGCCCATGCCGCGTCCGAGGCGGTTCCCCGAGAGGTAGCCGACGGCGACCGGCGCGGTGGCGTGGAATGCGGCCACGCTCAGCCCGGCGACGAGGAGTAGCAAAGCGAGCGCCATGTAGGTCGGCGCCCAACCGAGGAAGCTCATCACGGTCGCGGTGACGCCCGGACCGAGCACGACGATCCATTTGAGGGTGGTGCGGTCGGCGAGGTGTCCGATCACCGGTTGGAGGAGGGAGGGGATTTGGACGAATGCGGCGAGCAGGCCGGCCGCGGCGTTGGTCAGGGAGAACTTCTCGACGAACGTCGGAAGCAGCGGTGCGAGGAACGCCGTGAAGGTGTCGTGGACGGCGTGTCCGGCGGCGATCGAGACGACGTCACCGGTCTGGAACTCGCCGTTCTCGCCTTGTTCGAGTTCGGTTGGGGGAGCAGATTCGGTCATTGTCTTCCGGTCGATGCTGGCCGCTCGCCATGATCACACATCGCGACTCGCGTTCAGTCGTCCTGGCGCACACTCCAGGGGCGAAAGTCCATTCGACTCGGTCGCCAAAACATGATATCTTCGATAATCGATTATTCTGAAGTCACCGTACGAAAGTGCCTTCGAGGAGGAGCGACGTCATGGCGAAACGCCTGAAATACCTGGTTGGTGGGGAGTGGAAGGACACCGAGAGCGGCGTCTACTACGACATCACCAACAGCAGCACCGGCGAAGTGATGGCCGAGGCCCCACGCTGCACAGCCGATGAGGTCGATGCCGCCGTCGAAGCCGCCGCCGCCGCCTTCCCCGCATGGCGTGACACCCCGATCACCAAGCGCGTCCAGGTGATGTTCAACCTCAAGGGCATCCTCGAGGAGAACCTCCACGACCTGGCCATGCTCCTCGCCACCGAGATGGGCAAGACGTACACCGAGGCCCGGGGCGACGTGCTCAAGGCCATCGAGGTCGTCGAACTCGCCTGCGCCACCCCCGTCACGATGATGGGCGACTCGCTGATGAACGTCGCCACCGGCTACGACACGGTCACCTACCGCGAGCCGCTCGGTGTGTTCGCAGGAATCGTCCCGTGGAACTTCCCGGCCATGATCCCCATGGGCTGGATGATGCCGCTGGCCGTCACCACCGGAAACACCTTCGTGTTGAAGGCGGCGTCGTATGTCCCGCAGACCGCCATGCGGATGGCAGAGCTGCTCGAAGAGGCCGGCCTCCCGCCGGGCGTCTTCAACCTCGTGACCTGCTCCCGCCACGAAGCCGAGCGGCTGCTCACGCATCCGAAGGTCCAGGGTGTGAGCTTCGTCGGCTCCACCAAGGTCGGTCTCCACATCTACTCGACGGCAACGTCCCATGGCAAGCGAGTTCAGGCGCTCACCGAAGCGAAGAACCACGCCCTCGTGATGGAAGACGCCCCGATCCGGGCGACGGCACAGCGGATCATCAACTCCGCCTTCGGTTGTGCGGGCGAGCGCTGCATGGCGCTTCCGGCGATCGCCGTCCACGAAGACATTGCAGACGAACTCGTCGCGACGATCACCGAACTCGCCAGTGGCCTCAAGGTCGGGCCTTCCTATGAGGAGACGACGGACATGGGTCCGCTGGTCAACGCCGAGCACATGGCCTTCGTCAACAACTGGATCGAGAAGTCCGTCGAAGAGGGTGCCGTCCCGGTTCTCGACGGTCGTGAACTCGAGGTCGATGGTCATGAAGAGGGGTTCTTCGTTGGTCCCACCGTGTTCGACCACGTCACGCCGGAGATGAGTTGCGGGAACCAGGAGGTCTTCGGACCGGTCCTCTACGTCAAGAGAGTCGCC
Source organism: uncultured Actinomycetota bacterium (assembly GCA_963836085.1). Classification (GTDB taxonomy): domain Bacteria; phylum Actinomycetota; class Acidimicrobiia; order Spongiisociales; family UBA5794; genus JAHEEL01. The sequence continues at coordinate 265,575 of CAWIHT010000014.1, read as the reverse complement.
AGCTTCGACGAAGGCGTGGAGTTGATCAACGAGAGCGAGTTCGCCAACGGCGCCTCGATCTTCACCCAGAGCGGCTACTACGCCCGTGAGTTCGCCCGTCGCATCGATGCGGGCATGGTCGGAGTCAACGTCGGCATTCCCGTGCCGATCTCGGTCTTCCCGTTCAGCGGCCACAAGAAGAGCTTCTTCGGCGACCTGCACGTGATGGGTCGCGACGGTGTGATGTTCTACACCGAGACCAAGGCCGTCACGAGCTTCTGGTTCGACAAGGAAGCCATGAAGGGCGACAAAGTCGGCACCTGGGAGGGAACGATCTCGAGGAGTTGACTCTCCAAGGGACTTGATCCCGCTCGATACTCGCTACGGACTTCCTCCCCCGTGGCACCGGTTCCGGGTCGTGCACCATCCCCCCTGGTGTACGACCCGGAATCACGCGTCTGGAGGGTCTTCGCCTCTCCATTCCTTCCCCTCAGGGGAAGGTGGCCGCCCTAAGCGTTCCTCGCTGCAGCTCTCTCCATGGCGTCGAGGAGAGGGAGGGGTTGGCCACTGATGAAGCGGATCAAGGCGCCTCCTGCGGTGCTGATGAAGTCGATGTCGGCGTCGTCGACGAAGCGTCGGGCGCTCGCCACCGTGTCGCCGCCACCGATCACCGAGTGTCCCTCTGATGCCGCGACGGCCTCCCACAGTGATCGGGTGCCGTATTCGCCGGCTGCGGATTCGTAGACCCCGGCAGGGCCGTTGACGAACAGCGTCGCGGCGTTGGCGATGACGGTTTCGTAGGCCGCAACCGTCTCGCTTCCGACGTCGATGAGGAGTTCATCAACCGGTAGATCCGTGACCGCGATCTCCCGGCGCTCGCCGCTGTCGTCGAAGGCGAGGTCGGTTGGTACCTCGATGCGGTCTCCGTAGGCCTCGAGCAGTTCGGCAGCCCGGGGGATGAACGTTTCGAGCGAGCGATCGTGAATGAATGCCGTGGTTGGCCCACCGAGATCGACACCCTGGGCGATCAGCATGACGTTGGCGGTGATGCCGGTCGTGAGGATCGTGTCGGCGGTGCCGTCGGCCAGCACCTTGTCCATCATCGAGAACGCGTCCGAGATCTTCAGCCCACCGAGTAGGAAGACGCACGGCCGGTTCGGATTGGATGCCAGCCCTGCCAGGGCCGTCACCTCGTCGATGAGCAACCGACCGCCCGCCGAAGGCAGCAGCTCCTGGAACGCCACCATCGACGGTGCGTTCCGGTGTGCTGCTGCGAAGGCGTCGTTGACGTAGAAGTCGACGAGCGGTGCCAGGTTGCGTACCAGGTAGGTGTTGGTCATCTCGGTCGGCGTGAGCTTCACGGCGGCCTCGAATGTCGACACTTCCTCGGTGAGGATGCGGATATTGTCGAGCAGCAGGATGTCGCCGTCGCCGAGCGCCTGGATGGCTGCACGGGCGGCCGGACCCGCGACGTCGTCGATGAAACCGACCGGGCGCCCGAGCTTCTCCGTGAGGATCTCGGCGTGCTCGTTCATCGATACCAGGTTGTGATAGTCGAGCGTGTCGCCCTGGTGGGCGATGATCACAACCCGCGCCCCCGCATCTGCGAGGTCGGCGATCGTCGGCAGGCTCATGTTGAGCCTGTTGTCATCGTTGATCTTCCCGGTCTCCCGGTCGATCGGCGAATTGATGTCAACACGCAGGAGGACAACCCGTCCTTGCACGTCGAGATCGTCCAGGGTCGAAATCGTCACCCTGCTGCCTCCTTCGTCTGCTTCCGCCTGCGGCCGCTACATCCCCAGATTCTTGTTGGTCGCAGCGACCGCCTCGAGGCGATCCGTCTGCATCGAGAGCGCGGCACGGATGGCGTCAACAGTCTCAGGGATCGTCACCGACTCCTGCGGGATGTTGATAGCGAACATGATGTCCTTGCCGGACATGCCGACGGTCTCTTCGAAGAGGCCGATTTCGTACAGGTCGCCACGCGGCTTGCCGAGGAACCGGGCGTAGTTGAACAGCGACGTGTTCGTGTCGAAGCCCTCGTCGATCCTTACCACGCGGATGCGGGGGTGGGCCTTGAAGATCTCGATGACCTCTTCGGGCGTGGTATCGCGCTTCGGCGTCACCACCAGCGTGATGATGTGGCCGTGCGTCACCGGGGTGTGTACCAGGAGACCCGTCGCATCGACGTGCGGCATGATCTCCATGAGGTCCACGCACTGGTGGTTCGGGATGCCTTCGAGTTGGAGGCTGTCAACGAGACCGCGATGCGTGTCACCCGGATCGGCGACGCGTCGGATGATCGTGATCGCGACCTTCTCGACACCGATCTCGCGATCGAGTGCGTCAACGGCGCGAACGAAGCCGGTCGTGTTGCACGACGTGAGCTTCAGGTAGTCCTTGCCAACACCTTCTTCGTAGTTCGCGTAGCCGTGGAAGAACACGTCGGCGACCTCGCCGGACTCGCCGCCCTGGAAGACGGCGGGGATTCCGGCGGCCTCGTACTTCACCTTGTTCTTCGCACCAATGCCACCCGGCGCCGCGTCGAGCATGATGTCGACCTTGCTGAGGAGATCGTCGAAGTCGCCGGAGACGGGGATGCCTGCGGCCTCGAGGGCCTCTTCGGCTCCCGGCATCGCGGTGTAGAGGTCATAGGGCATACCGCGCTCCGCGAGTGCCTGGACGGCAAGGGTGGGGGCGACGTCGGCAACACCGACGAGTTCCATGTCTTCCTGCGCAGCGACGCCGTCAGCGAGACGCTGTCCGATCGCTCCGTAGCCGGCTACGCCGACCTTCACTTTGCTCATAGCTGAGTCTCTCTTTCCTCTAGGCGGACGCGCGCATTGCTGCGACGACCGCGGATCCCATGTCGATTGTTGAACTCGTACCGCCCATGTCCTTCGTCCGGGCGTCACCCGCACTCAGGGTGGCGGCGATCGCTGCCTCGATGTGGTTGGCCGCGTCGGTCTCGCCGAGGTTGTCCAGCATCATGCGGACGGCCTCGATCGTGGCGATCGGATTGACGATGCTCTGCCCGGTGTACTTCGGCGCCGAACCGTGGATCGGCTCGAACATCGACGGGTAGTCGCCCTCCGGATTGACGTTGCCACCCGCAGCGAACCCCATACCGCCCTGGAGCATCGCCCCAAGGTCGGTGATGATGTCGCCAAACAGGTTGGAAGCCACCACGACATCGAAGTAGTCGGGGTTCTTGACGAACCACATCGTCAACGCATCCACCAGGGCCATGTCGGTCTCGATGTCCGGGAAGTCCTTCGCGACGAAGTCGTAGGCCTCGTCCCAGAACACCATCGAGTAGTTGAGGGCGTTCGACTTCGTGCAGTTGGTCACCCGTCCAACCGGCGCCGTCGAGCCGAGCTTCTGACGCTTGCGGGCGGCCTCGAAGCCGTACCGGATGGTGCGCTCGCAGCCCTTCCACGTGAAGATGCCGGTCTGCAGAGCGAAGGCGTCCGGCGTGCCCCGCTTGAAGAATCCGCCGTTGCCGGAGTACTCGCCCTCGGTGTTCTCTCGAATGACCAGGATGTCGACCGTCTCGGGAGTGGCGGTGGAGATGGGGGAGGAGACGCCCGGGTAGAGCTTGATCGGGCGGAGGTTCACGTACTGGTCGAAACCCTTGCGGATGGCCAGCAGCATCTGGAGCGAGATGTGATCTTCGACCTTGTTGGCATCACCGATGCAACCGAGGAAGATCGAATCGAAGGCGCTGAGCGTCTCGAGGGCGTTCTCCGGCATCATCGCGCCAGTCGCGAGGTAGCGGTCGCAGGACCAGTCGAAGCTCTCGGTGGAGACCTCGAAGTCGAAGATGTCAGCAGCAGTATCCAGGACCTTCTCCGCTTCATCCGATATCTCGATCCCGACTCCGTCGCCGGGGATGAGAGCGATCCGGTACGAGTTCATGTGGTACCTCCAGGGGTTCCAACGGTGGATGTGGCCGATACTATCGACCGACAGTTTTGGGTGTCCATTCGAGACGTGGGGCGGTTCAGAGGCTCAGTCCTTCGAGCAGATCGAACACGTCGCCCGTGTTGCGGAGGAAGCGCTCCATCGAGAAGCAGGTGGCCAGGTCGTCGTCGGTGAGGTCGCACTCGGGATCGGCCGCGAGACGGTCGCGGAGGTTCCCGCCCTCGTCCCAAGCGGCCATCGCGTTGCGCTGCACGATGCGGTAGGCGTCGTCGCGGGCGTGTCCGTTCTCTGCAAGGGCCAGGAGCACGGCCTGCGAGAAGATCAATCCGCGTGTCGCTTCGAGGTTCTCCGCCATCCGGTCGATGTTGATCACGAGACCATCGACGAGGCGTGTGGTGCGTACGAGGGCGTAGTCGAGGAGACCGGTCGCATCCGGGAACGTGATCCGCTCGGCGGAGGAGTGGCTGATGTCGCGCTCGTGCCAGAGGGCCACGTTCTCCATGCCAACCGAGGCGTAGCCCCGCAGCAGGCGGGAGATGCCGGTGATGTTCTCGGAGGCGATCGGGTTCCGCTTGTGCGGCATCGCCGACGAACCCTTCTGGCCCGACCCGAACGACTCTCGGGCCTCTCCGACCTCGCTGCGCTGCAGGTGGCGTATCTCGGTGGCGAAGCGTTCGAGCGATGACCCGGTGAGGGCAATCGCATTGAGGAACTCCGCATGGCGGTCCCGGTGGGTGATCTGCGACGACGCCGTCTCGACGCCGAGGCCCAGCTTGGTACAGACGTACGCCTCGACGGCCGGGGGTGTGTGGGCATAGGTGCCGACCGCTCCCGAGATCTTGCCGACCGCAACGCTGTCGCGAGCGGCGCTCAACCTGCGGTAGTCCCGCTCCATCTCGAACGCCCAACTCGCAAGCTTGAGGCCGAACGACGTCGGTTCGGCCCAGATGCCGTGCGTGCGCCCGACGATCGGTGTGTCCCGGTACTCGAATGCCTTCGCCTTGATGACCGTGAACAGCGCTACCACCCGCGTCAGCAACAGGTCGGCTGCCTCACGCAGGAATACGCCGTTGGCAGTGTCGACCACATCCGACGACGTGAGCCCAAAGTGAACCCACTCACCGCCGACCTCGACCGACCCGGCCAACAGATCGACGAACGCCGCCAGGTCGTGGTTGGTGACCTGCTCCCATTCTCTCCACGCCTCGGGATCCACCTCGGGTGCGTTGCGCACAGCCTCGGCCGCCTCTGCAGTGGCGACGCCGAGATCGACCCATGCCTCGACGACCAGCGTCTCGATCTGCTTCCAGACCGCGAGTTTGTTCGCCTCACTCCAGATGGCGGACATCTCGGGCAGGGCGTAGCGCTCGATCATCGGACGACGTCCGATGTTGGGGGCGCGCAGCCCGCACGGCGGTGGGTTGCCGGGGTCATCGCATCAACGTGGCTTCACGGCCGGGGCCAACGCCGACGGACGAGACACGCACGCCGCTCAGCTCCTCAACCCGCTCCACATACCGCTTGGCGGCGGCCGGCAGATCGTCGTACGACGTGACCTTCGTGATGTCGGTGTTCCACGGCTCGAGCTCTTCATAGATCGGGGTGCAGTGATAGAGCACCGTCTGCTGGCGCGGGAACTCGTCGTAGCGCACACCCTCCAGCTCGTACGCGACCGCGATCTTGATCGGGTCGAAGTGCGAGAGGATGTCGAGCTTGGTGAGCGCAATCTCGGTGAGGCCGTTGACCCTGGCCGAATACCGGAGGGCGACCGCATCGAGCCACCCACAGCGACGGCGCCGTCCCGTGACCACGCCGTACTCGCCACCGATGTCGATCATCCGGTCACCGGTCTCGTCGAGCAACTCGGTCGGGAACGGCCCGGTGCCGACCCGCGAGATGTAGGCCTTCGCCACACCGATCACGTTGTCGATGTCGCGCGGACCCACACCGGATCCGGTCACGGCCCCACCGGCGGTCGGGTTCGACGACGTGACGAACGGATACGTGCCGTGGTCGATGTCGAGCAGCGTCCCCTGGGCGCCCTCGAACAGAACGTTCTTGCCGCCGTGGATCGCTTCCCACACCATCAGCGACGTGTCCGCGATGTGGCCTTCGATCCGCTCCGCGTATCCGAGGTACTCCTCGTAGATCTCGTCGAGGTCCATTGGCAGTTGGTTGTAGACCTTCTGGAACTGTCTGTTCTTGTCCTTCAACACCACTTCGAGCTTCTTGCGGAAGATCTTGGGGTCGAACAGGTCCTGCATTCGGATGCCGAAGCGGGAGAACTTGTCCATGTATGCCGGCCCGATGCCGCGTTTGGTGGTGCCGATCAGCTCCTCGCCGAGGTAGCGCTCGAGCACCGCGTCCATCTTGCGGTGATACGGCATGATCACATGGGCGTTGCCGGAGACCCGGACCCGCGAAGGATCGATGCCGCGTGCGGTGAGTTCGTCCATCTCGCGAAGGAGCACGGCCGGATCGACAACGGTGCCGTTTCCGATGACCGGCGTGACTTGTGGATACAGGACCCCGGACGGGATCAGGCTCAGCGCGAAGCGCTCGCCCTCGACCACAATCGTGTGTCCCGCGTTGTTGCCACCCTGGTACCGGACGACGACATCAGCGTCACGAGAGTACCGATCGGTGATCTTGCCTTTCCCTTCATCGCCCCATTGGGAGCCAAGGATCACCGTCGCTGTCATGTGGTCTCCTCCACTGGTAAAAGTCAATTGTACCGGTCCCACAGAACCGTCCCGTGGCCCACGTCCGAATGGTGCGCAGGAGCTTCGACACCCCGGTATCCTTACGCATTCATTAGGGTCTCGCCGACGATCCACAAGGAAGCCCATGGACGAACGTATCGCGATTCGCAAAGCCACTGTCGACCCGGTTGGTACACCGGTCGTCCTCGCATCTTCCGTATCGCCGGCAATCCGGACCGAGGCCATGCACTTCCACACCAGCGCATCCGAGGAGTTCTGGGACTTCACCGACATCGTGCGCGACGTGGTGAAACGGTCGATGGTCAGCCACGGCCAGGTCACGGTCTACACCCCGCACACCACGACCTCAGTCGTCATCAACGAGTCCGAGACCGGCTTCCTCAACGATTTCCGGAAGGCAATCGACCGGGCCGTCCCCGTCGATGCCTACTACGAGCACGACGATCACGACGTTCGAACCGAGAACATGCAGGAAGACGAGTTCATCAACGGACACGCTCACGTCCGGCAGTTGCTCGTCGGTCAACCGTCGGTCACGATCCCGATCGTCGACGGTGAGGTTCTGCTTGGCCAGTGGCAGCGCGTCCTCTACGCCGAGTTTGACCAGCCGAGAGAGCGCCGCATCTTCTTCCATGCGCAGGGAATCTGACCCGGCCGAGCCGAATCAGAATCCAGTGACGGGAGCCTCCTCTCAGGGTCGTCCACCGCTCGGTGAACCCATCATCATCGCCACCGATGTGAAGAAGTCGTTCGGTGATTTTGTTGCCCTCGATGGCATCACCACGTCGGTTCGCGAACGCGAAGTGGTCGTCATCATCGGACCATCCGGGTCTGGCAAGTCGACGTTCATCCGCTGCATCAACCGTCTCGAAGCCCAGGACGAAGGCACGATCGTCGTGGACGGCATCCAACTGAACAACGACGTGAAGAACGTCGAGAAGATCAGGTCCGAGGTCGGCATGGTGTTCCAGCAGTCGAGCCTCTTCCCCGAACACACGGTCCTCGAGAACATCACGCTTGCACCGGTCCAGGTTCGCGGGCTGTCGCAGGACGAAGCGGACAAGATTGCGATGGAGTTGCTCCAACGGGTCGGGATCCCCGAGCAGGCTGGCAAGTACCCCGACCAACTCTCCGGAGGTCAGCAGCAACGGGTGGCGATCGCCCGCTCGCTGGCGATGGAGCCGAAGATCATGCTCTTCGACGAGCCGACCTCGGCCCTCGACCCGGAGATGATCAGCGAAGTCCTCGATGCGATGCGTCATCTCGCACGCTCCGGCATGACGATGATCGTCGTCTCCCACGAGATGGGCTTCGCCCGCGAGGTCGCCGACCGCGTCCTCTTCTTCGACGAAGGAACCATCCTCGAAGAAGGCACCCCGAGTGAAGTCTTCGAGAACCCCCAGAAGGACCGGACAAAGACGTTCCTAGGCCAGGTGCTCTGAGGGAGTCGCCAGTCTCGAAGTATTCCTTCCCTTCAGGGGGAGGTGGCAGCGCCCTCTTCGATTCCTCCCCTTCAGGGGGAGGTGGCAGCGCCTCCGAGGCGCTGACGGAGGGGGTCTCTCGCCGGTGTCGAGCGGCGACCAGAGAAATCCGCAAGAGTCTCCTGAGATTCTTGTTTCTCAGCCCCGGTTTCTGTCACACCCGGCAGGTAGGTTGCGGGTATGGGACATCACGATCTCTCCACCGCAACGATCGAGGAACAGTTACTCGACCACGAGGCGATCATCGCCCGGTCCCGAGCCGCACAGATGTCGCTGTTGCGGGAACTTGACCGGCGTCAGGTCGCTGTGCGGGACGGGCATCGGTCGTTGAAGGAGTGGGCGGCGGGTCGGATGGACGTGGCCCCGGAGACGGCCGGGATGCTGGTGTGCAACGGCGTGGCGTCTCGAGGATCTTCCCGACGTTGATGAAGCCGTCGCTTCTGGTGTGATCGGGTTTGATCGGGCGGTTGCGGTCTGCCGGTTTGCGCGGCGTGACGACTCGTGTGACATTCTGGGTGAGACGGCGGGGTTCGATATTGCCGGGATCCGCATCCGTACGGCGCGGCGGCGGCGTTTGGCGCCGGTCGATGAGGAGATGTCGTTCGAACAGCGCTACGTCGTCGATCCAGCCGAACCTCGACGAATCAGCGTGGACCCTGTCGGGTCGCCTCCCCGGCTACGCCGGACGTACCGTCGTGGCGGCCCTTGAAGCGAGAGCCGACAGCTTCCCGTACGGACCGACCGTGAACCCGTCACGGACGACGAGGAACGCGGATGCGTTGTGGGCGATCAGCCACGACTCGATCACCGGCGACAACGGAGCCGCCATTGACAGCCACCGGCTCCGATCGTGTCAGTCTTTGTCGACGCCACCGAAGCGGCAGCCACGAACGCCGAGACCGGTGTCACGGTTGAGGCTGGCCCGCAGGTCGGGCTGAACACGCTCCAAGCAATCCTGTGTGACGGTGTGGTTGAGGTCACGGCCCGCACTTCGGACGGGACACCGCTCGCCGTCGGTCGACGCACCAGAGTCATCCCGCCGAGACTCAGCAGGTTCATCCTGCATCGTGACGGCGGGGTCTGCACCATCTCGGGCTGCGTCTCCCGGTATCGCCTCCAGGTGCATCACACCACCCCATGGTCTGAGGGCGGACGCACCGACGCCGAGAACCTGTCGACCGTGTGCTGGTTCCACCACCATGTCGTGATCCACGGCCACGGCTTCACCATCGACCCGGACTCCCCACCCCAACGGAGACGCCTCACCCGACCCCGAATCCACGCCCCACCCCACCGCACCACCTGGCGAATCGCGTGACGAGTCAATTCCTCCCCTTCAGGGGGAGGTGGCGCCTGCAATGCAGCAGCGCATTGCAGGTGACGGAGGGGGTTTCCACCTTGCTTCGGTTTCGAGGTGATGCTCGCGAGGCGTTGACGGGGATCTCTCTTGTTGCGAAAGCGAGAGACCCCTTCCGTCAGCCCGAATGCGCAGACGCATTCGGGCTGCCACCTTCCCTGAGGGGAAGGAATTGGGTGGTGCGAAGGGGCCTCCTCTTGGCTGGTAGCTCGTAGCTCTCTTTGATGTGTCTTCGTCTTGCTCGTAGCTGGTAGCTGGCAGCTGGCAGCTGGTAGCTCTCCGCCCCCACGGTATTGTCCGTCCACGATGTCAGACCAGCCACCTTCGATCAGGCGAGCTATCAACTTCAGTGCTGGGCCGAGTGTGCTGCCGGTTCCGGTGCTGGAGGAGATCCAGGCTGAGATCGTCGACTATCGGTCGGCGGGGATGTCGATGATCGAGATGAGTCACCGGTCGGCGCCATATGACGCGGTGCACCAGGGGGCGGTCACCCTGATCCGCAGGCTCTTGTCGGTGCCGAACGAGTTCGACATCCTGTTCATTCAAGGTGGGGCGACGATGCAGTTCGGGATGCTCCCGATGAACCTGCTCGCCGACGGCTCCCTCGGTGCCTACGTCGACACCGGGGCGTGGGCGTTGAAGGCCATCGAGGACGGGTCCCATCACGGCGACACTTACGTGGCGTGGAGCGGACAGGGCACCGGCTACTCCCGGATCCCGACAACTTCGGAGATCGAACTCAGGGAGAACTCGCGCTACCTCCACATCACGAGCAACGAGACGATCGGTGGTGTCCAGTACAAGGATTGGCCGGACGTGCCGGTGCCGCTGGTTGCGGACATGTCCTCAGACATCATGAGTCGCAACATCGCGTGGGATCGATTCGACGTGGTGTACGGCGGGGTCCAGAAGAACCTCGCCCCTGCCGGACTGGCGCTCGTGATCATCCGCCGGACGGCCCTCGAACACACCGATCGGGATCTGGCCTCCTACTTCCGGTACGACGTCCACGCAGCCAAGGGCTCGATGTACAACACGCCTCCGGTGTTCCCGATCTACGTGATGGAGAAGGTGTTGCAGTGGGTGGACGAGCGAGGCGGCCTGGCGGCGATGGAGGAGGCGGCCGAAGAGCGCTCGTCGCTCCTCTACGCGGCGATCGATGACAGCGACGGCTTCTACGTGAACCCGGTCGAACCGGACAGCCGATCGAAGATGAACGTCGTCTTCCGGTTGGCCGACGAGCGCCTCGAAGCGCCGTTCATCGCGGCGGCCGCAGAGCGGTGCATGGTCGGCCTCAAGGGTCACCGCAGCGTCGGCGGTTGTCGGGCGTCGCTCTACAACGCCATGCCCCTCGCCGGCGTGGAGGCGCTGCGTGAACTGATGGTCGATTTCGCGACGACGGCGTCCTAGAACTCGACCTTGGTGATTCGCTCGATCGGCGCGGTCTCGGACAAGGACCGCAGGGCGCTCTCCGGGACATCCGAGTCGACGCTGATGAAGGACAGGGCACGGCCTCCGGGTGCGGACCGGCCCGTCTTCCACGTGGCGATGTTGATGCCGAGTTCCCCGAGCGCGGTCCCTACCGTCCCGATGAAACCAGGCTCGTCGTGGCTGACCGTCACCAGAATCGTCCCTTCAGGAACCACATCGACGCGGTAGCCGTCGACCTCCACGATCCGCGGCTCGTCGTGGCTGAACAGCGTCGCCACCACCGTGCGATGGCCGTCGGACCACTCGACGCGGCACGAGATGATGTTTGGGTAGTCCATCGTCTGCAGGCCCGAGACCTGCGACACAGCGATGCCCCGTTCCTTGGCGACATGCTGGGCGTTCACGTAGTTGACGGGTTCCGTGACGAACGGATCCAGCATGCCCTTGAGAATCGCAACCGAGACCGGTGTGATGTGCTCATCGAGATCGTCTCCCTCGATCGCCACCTCGACCTTCGTGATGGCACCCTCGGCGAGTTGCGTCTGCAGGCTGCCGACCCGTTCGGCCATGCTGAGATACGACCGCAACTCCTCGAAGATCCGCCCATCGACGATCGGCATGTTGACGGCGTTGCGAAAGTCGGTTCCTTCGAGTGCGTCGATGACCTGACCCACGATCTGGATGCCCACTTCCCGCTGTGCCTCCGACGTGCTGGCGGCCAGGTGCGGGGTCACGACCACGTTGTCCATGTGGAGCAACGGGTTTGATGGTTCGGGCGGTTCGTCGGCGAGCACGTCGAGTGCCGCTCCTGCGACGCGGCCGTCTTCCAGCGCCTCGACCAGCGCCTCCTCGTCGATGAGGCCCCCGCGAGCCGCGTTGATGATGCGGACCCCGGGCTTCGTCGCAGAGAGGGCTGCGCGGCCGATGAGGCCGCTGGTGTCCGGAGTGAGAGCAGCGTGCAAGGAGATGAAATCGGAACGCTTGAACAGTTCCTCGAGTGAGACCTGGTCCACCTTCAACAGTTCGGCTCGTTCGCCGCTGAGGTAGGGGTCGTAGCAAATCACGTCCATGCCGAACGCCCGGCAGCGACGCGCGACCCGCTGACCGACCCTCCCGAGGCCGACGATCCCGATGGTCTTCGACCGCAGTTCGATGCCCTTGAAACGCTTCCGTTCCCACTCGCCGCGCTGCAGACTCGCCGCTGCCTGCGGAACGTTCCGGCACAACGCCAGCAGCAGCGCCATCGTGTGCTCGGCGGTCGCAACGGTGTTCGCACCGGGCGTGTTCATGACGACGATGCCGCGCTCGCTGGCCGCCGGGATGTTGATGTTGTCGACGCCGGCCCCGGCGCGGCCGATCACCCGGAGGCCCTGTCCCGCCTCGATCACACGGTCCGTCACCTGCACGCTACTGCGGATGATGAGGCCGTCGTAGTCGACGATCAGCGCCTCTAGCTCGTCCTGGCTGAGGCCCTTGTGGACGTCGAAGTCGAAGCCAGGGTGGGCGTTGAGGAGATCGACGGCATCCGCGGAGAGGTCGTCGGTAGCGAGGACTCGGTAGGTCATGGGGGACCGTCCTTCCGGATGGTGAGTTCGCCGGCCTGGATCATGGTCCGACTCCTGGTGATCAGATCGCGATACGGAGTGGCCTCCAGTGTGGTCTCTTCGGCAGCGGTGAGAGCGAGAGCGAGAATCGGGGCGAGCGAAGGGCCGGTCACGAGAACGTCGGCTTCAGCAGCGACGCGTGGCCGTTCGACGACACCCGTGAACCCCACGAAGAGGTCGACCTCGGGTGCGGCGACGAGGTCGCTCATGCCGTCACCGACCAGCATCGAGGGTCCAGTGGTGCCGCTCAGCATCTCCCGGGCAATGGTCGACTTGCCGTTGGCCTGTGTGAGGGGACTCGACACGGTGGCGAGATAGCGATCATCGTTGCGCCGGGCGGTCGACTCCGTCACCGGCTCACCGGGCACTGTCTGGTAGCGAACGGCGACGGCCCGAATGTGGTCCTCCGGCACACCGAGCCACAGGCCGAACGGCTGCACGGCGTCGACGAGGCCGCCGGACACGATGAAGACCTGCTTGCCGGCCGCCTGGAGCGCGCCGATGACTTCGCGGGCATCGGTCACCGCGGCCTCCCGGTAGCGGTCGGCGATCGCGGCGATGCCTCCCCGGGTTGGCTGCAGCATCTCGAGACGGCGTTCGTAAACCAGCTCGAGACGCACGTCTCCGCCCATGGCGGCATCGGTCAGCGCCTTGATCTCGTCGTACCTGCCACCGATGCGAGCGAGCTCGTCGATGCCCTCGATGGTGGACAGCGTGCTGTCACAGTCGAAGACGATTGACTGGAACCCCCGCCAGTCGTCCGGTAGTGCTCCGGTGTCCATGATGCAGGGTCAGCGATCAGCGACGGCCCGCTGCCGCCACTTCCAGAGTTCAGCCGCCAGAATGATCACGGCGGCTGCCGACAGCGAGATGAGCAGGTCCTTCCCGCCGAGCGCCACTGTGCCGAAGATCTCCTGGAAGAGCGGCACATAGATCAGAGCGAAGTGGGCAACGATCCCGATCCCGACCGCGCCAAGCATGGCTCGATTGGAGAAGAGACTGGTCGAGAACAGCGACCGCTTCTCGGTCCGTACCTCGAGCGCCAGCGCCAACTGGGCGAAGATCAGGGTCGTGAACAGCATGGTCTGCCAGGCGGGGTCGTCGACGCTCCATGCGTACCAGCCGACGAGCAGCGAAACGACCGCCATCAACGCGCCGAATGATCCGATGTACTGGACGACACCACCACCGAAGATCGTCTCGCTCGCGGAACGCGGTGGTCGATCCATCACGTCATCCTCGGCAGGCTCGACACCAAGGGCGAGGGCAGGGAGGCCGTCTGTGATGAGGTTCATCCACAGGATCTGCAGCGGCAGGAGCGGAATTGGCAGACCGAGGAAGGGTCCCACGATCATCACGGCGAGTTCGGAGGCGTTGCAGGTCAGTAGGTACTTGATGAACTTGCGGATGTTGTCGTAGATGACACGGCCTTCTTCGACCGCAGCGACGATCGTGGCGAAGTTGTCGTCGAGCAGCACCATGTCGGCCGCTTCCTTCGACACGTCGGTCCCGGTGATGCCCATGGCGACGCCGATGTCGGCCCGTTTGAGAGCAGGGGCGTCGTTGACGCCGTCGCCGGTCATCGCCGTCGGCGTACCGTCGGCCCGGTAGGCGGAGATGAGGCGCAGCTTGTGCTCCGGTGAGACGCGAGCGAAGACGGAGTTCGTTTGGATCGCCTCGATGAGGTCATCTTCGCTCATCTGATCGAGTTCTGCGCCCGTGATGAATCCGCCATCCGGGTCGATACCGACCTCGGTGGCGATGTGGCGTGCGGTCAGCGGGTGGTCGCCCGTGATCATCACGGTGCTGATGCCGGCGGCCTTCGCCTTCGCAACGGCCTCGGAAACCTCTGCGCGTGGTGGGTCCATCAGTCCGAACAAGCCGATGAACACGAGACCCTGCTCAGCGTTCTCCTCGTCCGGCGGGGCGTCCCATCCCCGAGCCGCGACGGCGAGGACGCGAGTTCCGGTGGCGGCAATTGACTCAGTGCGATCGACGATCCGCCTCGACCACTCGTCGGTCATCGGTTCGATCGAGCCTGCAACCAGCACCGACGTCGAGGCATCGATGACCCGCTCGACCGCACCCTTCATGAACGAGGCGGCGCTGGTACCGGACGGGAACACGGTGGCGATGCCATCGACCCACGCCGGTAGCGACGGTGGCACTGAGTGGATGGTTGTCATCCGCTTGCGAGTCGAATCGAACGGAACTTCCCCGGTGCGGGGGAACAGGTCCTCGAGCGCCGGCTTCGGGATGTCGAGTTCCGCAGCGGCGAGGACGATGGCGGTCTCGGTCGGGTCTCCGACCGATCGATAGCCGGTGTCGGTGGTCGTGAGCGTGGCGTCATTGCAGAGCGCCCCGGTGGCGAGCGCCGCCTCGAGGCCCTGGGCAATCGCATCGGCGCCGATCTCGGTGGGGGTGAGCGGTCCGCTGCTCTCTCCGGTGAGTACAACCTGCTCGTTGGCGAGGTCGAGAACAGTGACCGTCATCCGGTTCTCGGTGAGGGTTCCAGTCTTGTCGGAGCAGATCACCGACACGGATCCGAGGGTTTCGACGGCCGGGAGACGGCGGATCAGGGCACGCTGCTTGAGCATGCGCTGGGCGCCGAGCGACAGCGCGATGGTCACCACGGCCGGCATCGCTTCGGGGATCGCAGCGACAGCGAGGCTGACGGACGTCAACAGCATCGTCTCCACGCTCTCGCCCTGTGCGACGCCGATGGCGAAGAGGAGGCCCACGATGCCGAGGGCGACCACGGCAAGCACCTTGGCGAGGTGGTCAAGGCGACGCTGAAGCGGCGTGCGCTCCTCTTCGACCGACTGCAGGAGTCCTGCAATGCGGCCGAGTTCGGTCTGCATGCCGGTCTCGGTCACGGCGAGAATACCTCGGCCGCGGGTGACGGTTGTGCCCCGGTAGACCGTGTTGCGCCGGTCGGCGACGGCCGCCTCGGACCGGTAGACCTTGTCGGCGTCCTTCCCAACAGGGACCGACTCGCCGGTGAGGGGAGCCTCTTCGACATCGAGATTGACCGCTTCGACCAGTCGTCCATCGGCCGGGATGATGTTCCCGGTCTCCAGCACAACGATGTCGCCCGGCACGATGTCGCTCGACGTGGTGACGAGGGTCACGCCGGACCGGACCGCCGTCACCTCGGGGACCGACATGCGCTTGAGCGCTGCCATGGCCTCCTCGGCCTTCTTCTCTTGGACGAACCCCATCGCGGCGTTGAGGATGATGATCGCCAGGATGGCGACGGCCTCGATCCAGTCCTCCAGGAACGCCGAGATCACCGCAGCGACGACGAGGATGACCGTGAAGAGGTCCCTGAACTGTGAGAGGAAGATCTGCAGCGACGACCGTCCGCCACGGTCTTCGAGGTCGTTTGGCCCGTACCTCGCGAGGCGATCGGCCGCCTCAGCTTCGGACAGTCCGTCCCTGGACGAGTCGAGTCGTTCGAGCGCCGCATCGGCGTCGAGTTGGTACCAGTCGGTGTCCGTCACGGTCGCCTCAGCAGCCATACCGGGACGATAGGCCATTGACTCGCATCCGATTCGTCGATCAGGGAACAACGACCTCGAGTTCGTCCCAGCGCTCACCTTCCGCAAGGTCGATGACCGTCATCGCCATCGCGAGGGCACCATCAGTGATCGCTGCCTGCCCGGAAGGCGTCAGGGTGTGCGCCGCGAACTCCTTCTGGTGGTTGACGGCTGGGGCGGCGTCGATGTTGACCATCGGGTGGATCGTCGGCACTTCATATGACACGTTCGCCATGTCGGTGGAACCGGTCGCCGCCAAGTCGAATTCGATTCCGCGACGCATCGGGCGACCGATCGCTGCCGAGTTCTCTGCATAGATGTCCGACATCACGGGGTTCGGGAGCATGTCGGTATAGGCATGGCCGCGCACCTTCACATCGAGCGAACAGCCGGTGGCGAGGGCGGCCCCCTCGAAGCAGGCGAGAACCTTGGCGTACAGCTCTTCCATTCGTTCCTTCGTGAAGGCCCGGACGTACCAGGACATCGACGTGAACGCCGGGATCACATTGGGGACATCGCCACCGTGGGTGATCACGCCGTGGATCTTGTCGGTCGGGTAGATCGCCTGGCGCAGCGTCGAGACGTTGACATAGGCCTGTACCGCCGCGTCGAGAGCGTTGATGCCGACCTGCGGCTTGAACGCGGCGTGCGACTCCTTGCCGTGGAACTCGACATCGAACTGGGTCACGGCCAGGAAGTTCTTGTCGACCACGTCGTCGTTGGCGGGGTGAACCATCATGGCGGCGGCGACGTCCGTGAAGGCGCCGGCGTTGATGAGATCGACCTTGCCGCCGTATGCCTCTTCGGCAGGGGTTCCGAGCACGGTGACGCGAATGCCGAGGTCGTCGACGAGCGGGGCGAGAGCGATTCCGGCACCGATCGCCGCGGTGGCGATGATGTTGTGGCCGCAGGCGTGGCCGACCTCGGGGAGTGCGTCGATCTCCGCACAGATGACGACCTCGGGTCCGGTCGAGCCGACACGGGCAGCGAATGCGGTCTCGAGACCGTACGCCGGATACTCGACGTCGAAACCCTTGCTCGAGAGGTATTCCACGAGCTTGGCGGACGTCTCGCGCTCTTCGTAGGCGATCTCTGGATGGTCGTACATCCACTGCGAGAGTTCGCGGAGTTCACCCTCGACCTGACTGAAGGATTCGCGCGCTGTGTCTTTGGCCGTCATCGTTCTCCTCATTCGTGCTCAACTACCAGCTACAGCCCGCGAGGCTACACCGCTGTCCGGCAGGCCAATTCAGCGACCATCGCGCGGAATGCGGATGGTCGGGACCGGCTTGAACCTCGTAGCATTGCGCCAAACAGGAGGTGCCATGGGCGAATATCAGGACGAACTCAAGAAGATCGCGCCGGCGACGCAGGAACTGCGGGGGCACATCCCCGAGGTCTACGAAGGCTTCGCCACCATCCATCGCGCGGTCTACCAGGACGGCGCCCTGTCCGGCGGTCTCAAGGAACTGATCGCCGTCGGCATTGCCATCAACAAGGGCTGCCTTGGATGCATCGCCAGCCACACCCGCGGCGCCGCACGCAAGGGCATCACCGAAGAGCAGATGGCTGAGACCATCGGCGTGGCAATCCAGATGGGTGGCGGACCCGCCTCCATCTACGGTCCGCAGGCTTGGGACTCGTTCAAGGAATTCAAAGAGCGCTACGGATGATCCCGCTGCTCGCCTCCATCCCGTCGCCGTCCAGGAACGTCATCGAGATCGGGCCATTGACGATCCACTTCTACGGCATCATGATCGCCATCGGCGTCATCGTCGCCGTCATGGTCGCACGGCGCCGGTATGAGCGCTACGGCGGGAGCGGCGAGATGCTCGAGCGAGTCTCGATCTGGACCGTCATCGTCGGCTTCCTGGGAGCGCGCCTCGGCTACGTCACCACCCACACCGGTGACTTCATTGACCAGCCATGGGAGGTCCTCTTCATCTGGAAAGGAGGGCTCGCCATATACGGAGGCCTCATCGCGGGAACGATCGCTGCGGTGGTCCTGCTCCGTAGGTGGAGGGGCGACGTGTTCGCGTTCGGCGACGCCGTGGCCGTGGGTCTCCCGCTGGCACAGGCGATCGGCCGGATCGGCAACTACTTCAACCAGGAGCTCTTTGGCACGCCGTCGGATCTCCCGTGGGCGGTCGAGATCGAGGCAAGGATCGCCGACGCGGCCGGGTATCCGGGCTCCACAACGTTCCATCCGACATTCCTCTACGAGGCCGTGTGGAATCTGTTCATCACCGCCGGCGTGATCCTGTGGCTCGAGAAGCGCGGGAAGCTCTTCAAGGGCGCGTCGATCGCTGTGTACCTGATCGTCTACGGGATCGGTCGCTTCCTGATGGAGCTGATGCGCACCGACACTACGTTCCGCTTCCTCGGCCTCAGTCGCAACGGCTGGGTCTCCGTCGGAGCCGTGATCGTGGGTGCGGTCCTGCTGTGGTGGATGCAACGCCGCCATGAGACCCGGACCCTGGTTGGGCCGCCCGTGTTCATCGCCCCGGGTGCCGAGACGGTCTCGGCGACAGTTGATGCCGGCGACGAAGATGACGGCGAGGACTCGGTCTCCGACGACCCCGCGGCAACCGACCCGCCTAGCTGAAGCCGCGGTCGGCCAGTTCGGCCCGGATCCCATCGTCTTCGAGGAGGCGACGGAGCGCCACGACCGCCGGACGGTCAGCGCGGTCCAGACGGAATGCCAGGTCATAGCGTTCGTTGGCGACGAACTGGAAGCCGAGACCGGCTCCACTCGCCACAGTCTCGAGCGTCATGCCCCAATCCGCACGCCGCTGTTCGATGGCAGCGGCTACTCCGTTGTGCGTCTTCGCCTGGTGGAGATACCCCGGTGGCCGGTGTCCGTCGAGCACGTCGTCGATGAGGATTCGCGTCCCGCTCCCCGTATTGCGGTTGACCATGCGGCGGTGTTCGCTGCGGATCTCGTCGATCAGATCGACATCATCGCCGGACAGCACCGGGTCATCGAGTCGATAGGCGATGCCCTGGCGGCGGTCGTACCCAGCAATGAGGCCGACACCCGGTGGGAGGAACGCCTCGTTGTAGACCCCGGTGGCGGCATCGAGGAGATGGGTGCCGCCAACGTCGCCTTCTCCGCGGCCGAGTGCGGCCAGCCCTGCGGTTGAACCCACGGGGATCGACTTGATGCGGAATCCTTCGTCGGCCAGGAGACCGAGGAGATAGTCGAGGCCGACGCAGTGGCTCCCGATGGCTACGAGGTCGTGGGTTCGCACCCGGCCACTCAAGAGTCGGACGGAGACCGGGGCCCCCTCCGAGACGTACTCGGTTGTTGCCGGGATCCGGATGAAGCCGTCCGCTCGCCCGAACGCGGTCACGCTGCCCGACCCGGCGCCGAGTGGATAGGCGGCCAGGCCATCTGCGCCCGCGACGAGATCGACGAGCGAGTACTCGGCACGACCCGGCACAGAGGTGATGCGCAGCGGGGCGAATGCCTCAACCGTGGGCACCCCATCGTCCGGCATGCCGGACAGTCCGCGCAGCAGTGGCGCCACGAATTCGTGGAAGGTGAAGATGGCCGAGGTGGGGAAGCCGGGCAGGACAACGACCGGTGTTCCTGCGATGACGGCGAGCAGGATCGGCTTGCCGGGCTTCAGAGCGACGCCGTGCACGACGATGCCGGGGGAGTCGGGGAGGCGGGCTGCCAAACGGGTCACCGCATCGGCGTTGATGTCGCCCTCGCCTTTCGAAGTGCCGCCGGAGAGCAGCACGACGTCAACGGCCTCCTCTCCGGTGATCAGCCTTTCGACGGTCGACTCGACCAGGTCGAGGTCGTCCGGCGCGATGCCGGCGGCGATGGGTTCGCAGCCGAGTTCTCGAACCGCGTCGAGCAGCATCGGTTGATTCGAGTCCGGGACCTGGGCGACGCCGGGAATCGACCCGGGTGCCACGATCTCGTCGCCCGTTGACAGCACCGCGACGCGGGGGTGCACCATCACGTCGACGGTGGCCGCTCCAACTGCGGCGAGCACGGCAGTGTCCCTGGATGTCAGCACGATGCCGCGCCGGAGCACAGTGTCGCCGCGACCGACGTCGGATCCGGCAAACGAGATGTTCGACCCGGGGGCGACGGAGCGCGTGAGGGTGATCCCGCCGGCGGTTGGCTCGGTGTACTCGACCATCACGACCGCATCCGTCCCGCGGGGCGCGACGCCGCCGGTCGCGATCTGGACGGCGGTCCCCGGCGATGCTTCGAAGTCGGTCGGCGGGGCATCACCCGCGGCGAGGGTGACCGGGGAGACGGCGAGCGTGACCGGGTCGAGTTCCTCTGCCCCATAGGTGTCCACCGCGCGCACGGCGTAGCCGTCGACGTTGCTGCGGTCGAAGCCTGGGACGTCGACCTTGGCGATCACGTCGGCGGCGAGGACGCGGCCGTGGGCGTGTTCCAGAGCAACGAGTTCCGTGCGGGGGCTGAGGTGGGCGCATGCCGTTCGAAACGCCTCGTGGGCGATGTCCTCATCGACAACGTTGAGAAACTGTCGCTGCTTCATGAGATGCCGTCGTAGCAGTGAACGGTGACCCGGGTGCCTTCTGCGTAGCCCTCGGACGAGACGGGTACGACGACGAACCCGGTTGCCGCTGTGACCGATGACAGCACCGAAGATCCCGAGATTGCGATCGGTTGGACCTGGTCGCCATCGACGACAACCCGGGCGTAGTCGGTGCGGCCGACCTGCGAGACGAGCCTCCGCGAGAGCGTTCGCTCGATCGTCCCGTACGGGGAGGCGGGCGAGCGGCCGCCGAGGGTTCGCACCACCGGTCCTGCGAAGAAGTCGTAGGCGGCGAGACAGGAGACGGGGTTGCCGGGGAGGATCAGGACCCGAACGCCGTTGACGGTGCCGACTCCGGTTGGGGCAGATGGTCGCATCGTGATGCCGTGGACGGCGAGGTGGCCGAGTTCGCCGACGAGCACCGGGACCCGGTCCTCGGACCCAACCGATGCGGCGCCCGCCGTGATGATGATGTCGGCGCCGGGCCGTGTCAGGGCATCGGCCATCGAGTCTCGCTCGTCCTGCAGGCGGGTGACGTCGGGGATGCCGCCGTCTCGCTGGACGAGCGCAGCGAGCATCGGAGAGTTCGAATCGACGATCCTGACGCCGATCGGCGCCGAGCCGGGAGGCAGAAGCTCGTCCCCGGACACGATGATACGAACCCTCGGCCGGCGCACGACCTCGACCGGGCGATGGCCGATCGCCGAAATGAGGCCGATGTCTTGGGGGAGGAGGCGTCGCCCCGCGTCGAGGATCCGGTCGCCTGCTTCGACATCTTCGCCGATCCGTCCCACATTGCGGCCGCGGGGCACCGCTGCGGTCGCCTCGATCTGCTGTCCAGAGCCATTCGTGTCCTCGGCCTTGAGCACAGCGTCCGCGCTGTCCGGGACCGGGGCCCCCGTCATGATGCGAAGGCACTCCCCGGGTCCGATCGGTTGGCCCTCGCCAGCTCCCGGCATGGATGCTCCGAGGACGCGCATCGGGATGGGGTTGTACGCCGAGGCTCCGTAGGTATCCTCGGCCCGGACGGCGTAGCCGTCCATCGTTGCCCGTCGGAAGCCCGGCACGTTGACGGTGCTGTCGATGTCGGCAGCGAGTACCCGACCGGCCGCTTCGGTCACCGGGATCCCCTCGGATGGAAGGAGGTCGACACCGTCCAACGCGGCCGCCAGCGCATCCTCAACCGAAGACCGCTCCCGAAACCCCCGCATCCGGATGTCTTCAGGTGGTGACATAGCGTGGATGGTAATGGGGACTCCAATTCCTCCCCCTCAGGGGGAGGTGGCCCGAGCGCAGCGAGGGACGGAGGGGGTCTCCACCTTGCGTGTGCTCGAGGGTGTGCTCGCGTGGCGTCGAGTGGGTCTCTTCCTCTCCACGATCTCGAGAGACCCCTTCCGTCACCTGCACTGCAGCCCTGCAGTGCAGGTCTGCACTGCAGGCGCCACCTTCCCCTGAGGGGAAGGAATAGGGGACTGGCGATTGGCGGCTCAGACGCCGATTTCGTCGGCTACCCAGGCTAGGTCGAGGTCTTCAAGGAGGGTTCGTGGCGGGTTGCCGGTTTCGCGGTCCCAGCCGGCGAGGCGGTAGTAGGTGTCGAGGGCCCCGGTGATCGTCTCGCGGTCGAGGGTCCTGCCCCGGCTGGGGCCATCCTCGATGGGGTCGTCGTAGAGGCGCTTCGGCAGCGTGTCACGCTCACGGGTGATGCCTTCACGGGCGTTGAACGCCCGCAGCAGGTTCAGACGCCGCTGCCCGTAGGTGAGCAGATCGTCGACAGTGATCTCCATGCCGGTGACGGCATTGATGACGTCAGCGAGGTCGGCCATGCCGAGCATCTCCCACCCCGGGCCGTAGACGAACTGGCAGACATCCGCCGTGTCCATCGCCGAATAGGCGTACTGAGTGACCAGGGCGTAGCGGATCTTCTCTTCGTTGAGAGCGTCCTCCGGCTGCGGATTCGTGAGACCGATATCCGCCATCCGCTTCTGGTACTTGTCGGGGCTCTCCTCGATCGTCTCAGGTGTGTACATGCCGTCGTGTTCGCTCGACTGGTGGTCGGCGCCGAACGGGTTGACGGCATAGATGACGCCAAGCGTCGGCTTCACCCGCGGCATATGGGCCGGGAGTTCCTGATTCTTGGAGGTGACGACGAAGTCCTCAGCGCCGTTGCCGATCGAGACAGCCGCGGCAGCGGAACCCTCGGCCAGGATGTCACCGAATCCCTCCCGCTTCAGGGTGGCTTCGAGCATGGCGATCATCGCGTCCGCGTCGCCCCACGCCAGTTCGATCCCGCCTGTGTCGTTGGCAGTGATCAGGCCCTTCTCAAAGCACTCGATGGCGAACGCCATTGTCGCACCCGCCGAGATCGTGTCGACCCCGTATTCGTTGCAGAGTTGGCTGGCGTAGGCGATGGCGTACGGGTCGTCGATGCCGCAGTCTGAGCCGAACATGGCAACGGTCTCGTACTCCGGACCGCCGGACTCGGGGTTGAGCGCCTTCTCTTGCCATTCCGCCTCGACCACTCGCTTGCATCGGACGGCACATGAATAGCACGTGTCACGCCCCTGCTTCAGTTGATCACCGGTCGCCGCTCCGCGAAGGATCTCGTCGAAGTAGACGTCGGCACCGATCTTCTTCGCCTTGTCGAATCCGAACGAACCGCTGAGGTAGTTGCGGGTCGGCAGGCCACCGACGGCGCTCTGGCTCTCGGTGATGCCCATCGTCCCGTACTTGGCGAGTTCCCAGACGTCCTCGTCGTCGCGCACGAGGGGAATCGACCGCTTGACGATCGCCCGCAGCGCGTCCGGGTCGGCCATCGGGAGCTTCTTCTTGCCTCCGCGAACGACGATCGCCTTGAGCATCTTGCTCCCCATGACGGCACCCATTCCGGTGCGGCCGTGGGCACGGTTCGCCATCGAGATGATCGCCGCAAACCGGACCTTCTGCTCTCCGGCCGGCCCCACCTGGAGAACCTCGATACGCGTGTCGTCGAGTTCCTCTTCGAGAATCCGATCGACCTGGTTGGTCGTCTTGCCCCACAGGTGCGAGGCGTCGCGCAGTTCGGGTTTGCCCTCCTTGATCCAGAGGTAGACCGGCTTTGGGGAGATGCCGCGAACGACGATGCCGTCGAAGCCGGCGAACTTGAGTTCCGCGGGCCAGAAGCCGCCGGCCTGGCTATCGCCGACCGCGCCGGTGAGCGGCGACTTGGCGACGACGGTGCAGCGACTCTGCCCTGCGACGGGTGCGCCGGTCGTCCCGGAGAGCATGAACGCGAGGGTGTTCTCCGGCCCGTACGGGTCGGCGCCGGCCGGGGTGTTCTTCAGGAGGTAGTAGAGGCCGAGGGCACTGCCACCGAGGTAGGTCCGGTAGCGCTCTTCGGGTGGCTCCTCGATGTCGAGGGTCCCGGTCGTGAGGTCGACATGAAGGATCTTCCCGGCGAAGCCAAACATGATGCGGTGCTCCTTGGTGGCGGCGAGGCCCTCACGATAACGGAGAAGGCGGGCCGCCGGTGTGGCGGCCCGCCTTCTCGAGGTCGTTGGTTCGGTTGACTAGTTCCTGCTTGCGAGCGAATCCCGGATCTGAGTGAGGAGTTCGACCTCGCTGGGGCCCTCGTCCTCTTCCTCTTCGCTCTCCGTGCGCGCGCGGTAGGCGTTGTACGGCTTGACGATGAAGAAGAACACGGCGAAAGCGATCAACAGGAACGTCACCACCGCGGTGATGAACGAGCCAATGAGGATCTGTGACCCGTTGATCGTCCAGATGATGGCGTTGAAGCTCGGCTCGCCGAATGGGATCGCGACGATCGGCATGAGCACGTCGTTGACGAGCGAGCCGATCAGAGCCGTGAACGCGGCGCCCATGATGAAGCCGACGGCGATGTCGATCAAGTTGCCCTTGGTGATGAAGTCGCGGAATTCTTGGACCATCGAGGCCCCCCTTTGTGTGTCGATGACTGACCTGACGGGATGATACCCAGTCGCCAGTCGCCGGACGCGAAAGAGGGAGCGCTTGCACGCTCCCTCTCTTCGCCTTGGTTCGATTGCTTACTGGGCCAGGGTGTCGTCGGTGGATCCGAAGATCTCGCCGATCGCACCAAGGGATCCGAGAATCCCGCTCGTCTCGAGCGGCAGGAACAGCTTGGTTGCCTTGCCGTCTGCGATGCCCTGCAGGGCATTCAGATACTGGATCGCGATCAGGTCCGGGGTCGGATCACCGTTGTGGATGGCCCCGAAGACCCGCTCGATAGCCTGACCTTCACCCTCGGCCACGGTCAACTTCTGGAACTTGTCGGCTTCGGCGACTTCCTTGATCGCCTGCGCCTGACCTTCGGCCTCGAGGATGCGTGAGGCCTTGACGCCCTCCGCACGGAGGATCTGGGACCGCTTCTCACCCTCGGCCTCGGTGACGACCGCACGACGCTCGCGCTCGGCCTTCATCTGACGGTGCATGGCCTGCGTGACATCAGTCGGAGGATCGATCCGCTGGATCTCGACACGGACGACGCGGGTGCCCCACACGTCGGTCGCTTCGTCCAAGATTTGACGGAGTTCGGTGTTGATGGTCTCGCGGGACGTCAGGGCGTCGTCGAGATCCATGTCGCCGACCACGTTACGAAGGTTGGTCTGCGCCAACTTGGTCGCCGCAAGGATGAAGTTCGACACGTTGTACTTCAGCTTCACCGGGTCGGTGGCCTGGTAGTACACGACGGCGTCGACGGTGACCACCACGTTGTCCCTCGTGATGACCTCTTGCGGCGGAACGTCAACGACCTGCTCCCGCATGTCGACCTTCACCATTCGCTCGATGAACGGGACGATCATGTGGAATCCCGGGTCGACGGTCTTGCGATACCGTCCGAACCGCTCGATGAGACCCTGCTCGTACTGCTGGACGATCTTGATGGCAAGCGCCACGTAGATCACCAGGAGCACGATGAAGGCCAGGACGACTACTGCTGCTGCAGTCATTGTTCTTCCTCTCTCCTAGATGCTTTCACTCGATCTGATTGTTCTTGTGACTATTCGGTTGCTGGCGGGATTGGCTTGACCACGAGTCGTGTCCCGCGGACTTCGACGACCTCGACTCGTGCGCCCATGGGGATCACGATGTCGGAGTCGACGGCCGCACGCCACTCCTCGGTTCCCATCCGAACCATCCCATTGGTGTCGAGGTACTTCACCGGCTCGATGACGACGGCGAGCTTCCCGACGAAGCGGTTGGCTCCGGCGAGGGCTGCGACCGTGTCGTCCTGCTCCTTCCTGGCGAACCGCTGGAGCACGGCCAGGAAGACGACCGAGATCACGACGAACGTGACCAGTTGGATCGGTACGGACACGTCGAGGAAGGCGAGCACCGCCGCTGCTGCTGCTCCCACGGCGAACGGCAGGAGGAAGAAGCCAGCGGTGAAGAGTTCGCCGATGGCGAGCACCACGGCTGCGCCGATCCAGATCCATCTCCATTGTTCTGCGTCCACGTCTGTTCCTTTCGGTGCGAGGATTGCCACCGCCGCGAAGGCGATACCGATCAATCCGATGGTGAGCCCGATCCACATCGCGCTCGATCCGCTCTTCTCGTCTTCCGGGGCGTGTGTCCTCACCGGGTTTCGGTAGGCCGAGGCCCACTCTTCGGCGAAGGCTGCGAGGTCCGGGCCGACGACACTGTCGACCGTCTGGCCGGCAGCCACTGCTTCGTTGAGGTGGTCGTTCAGTTCGTCGCGCATTTCCGCGACGCGGTCGCTCGGCACTCCAGTGTCCTGCCAGTAGCGGGCGCACTCTGCGACGACCTGATCGATGCTGCGTTCAGTCATGCTCACCTCCGTTCAGTATTGCCGACACTCCGGCGCTCAAATCCTTCCACTCGCCCGACCACTCTTCCAGACGCTCCCGTCCGGTCGGGACGATCCGGTAGTACTTCCTCGGTGGCCCGCTCCCATCCGCCTCGACGAAGTAGCCCTCGACAAGGCCGGCCTTCTGGAGTCGGGAGAGCGTGGGGTAGATGCTCCCATCGCTCACCAGTTGTAGGCCGCGGTCCTTCAGTTTCGCTGCCATCTCGTATCCGTAGCTCGGCTCCTCTGCGATCAGTGAGAGCAGGCACATGTCGAGCACCCCCTTGAGGAGCTGTGAATTGTGGTCCACGTTCGGCTCCCTCCAAGTCTTGCGATGTCAGATATGGTGTTTCATAGAATACCTTGCATCAACATATATCATGGATTGGGCAGCTTGACAAGATGATTTCGTGCGATCGCACCAGCGGATGAGCCCTGATCGGTCATGGTTTCTCGCTCGAGACCCGACGACGCCGGCCGATCAGCCGTCAAATCCGCACTCCGGACGCCATTCAGACTCGCCGAAGACCTCGACCAGAAGTGAGTGGAGCAACGGGTCATAGGCGCGGAGTTCGTCCCGTGTGTCGATCTGGTTGTGCACTTGGTCCTTCTCGTCCTTCTCCTCGTTGTTCGCATCGAAGAATGACTGGACCCCCTCCGCCCAGTACATGTCAGAATTCACCTCGGCGACGGTGTTGCGCCACAGGTCGGCGGCGATGGCTCGGATGTAGGCGTCCTCGATGTACCGGTCGAGGGCGGGGTCGACTGCCGCGATGCCAAATCGGCGCATCGACCATCCGAAGTCACGGACGAACATGTCCTCGCCCTCGTAGCGGTCAGACTCGAGACACAGCAGGTTCTCCTCCGCGCCGGCGGGGACCGGAATCTCCTCTGTGCCGGGGAATGACCGCCCGAGCCGGTTCCAGTCGGTCCCTGGATGCGTCGAGTAGAGCTCCTCGAGATCAGGGAGGGCGGTGATGCGCTCGTCTCTACCGATGATTGCGACATGCTCGATCGAGGACGCGAGGGCGGCGGCGATATCCGGCCGAGCCGCGAGCATCGCGGCCATGCGGTCGGCCGCCGCTTCGAGAGCACCGGCCACGACCGGGTCCCCGGCAACGACCGTGATGCCCGTCTGCTCACAGGTCTTCCGATAGAAGTCCTCGTCGGTGCCGATCGATCGGACGGTGCACTCCGACTGCGGAATCGTGGTTGTTGTTGTCGTGGAGGTCGTCGTGGACGTGGTCGTGCTCTCCGGAACCATCGTCGTGGTCGCCTCGACCGTGGAGGTGGTGGACATCGCAGCGAACGTCGTCGACGTCGAGGAGGCATCGCTCCCAGTGCTCGATTGGCAACCGGCAGCGACGAGCATTGCCACCACAAGTGCCACGACGGTTCGGAAGGTCTTCATCGGACCGAGATGCTACGGCGGTCGGCGGCTCAAGACGTCTTCCGGCCACCGATATGGAGGAATCCGCATTTGCCGCTACATTTCCGGCGGGGCCAGAGGGGGCTGTACACACAGCCAAGCGAAGAGGTAGGCATATGCGGTCCCGTCACGACCGGATCCTCGATCTTGCCGAAAGCAGGCTCAGCCTCGGCGTCGAGACCGGCATCATCCACCGACGCATCGAGGACGACTCTCTCGATGGGGCCATCATCACGATCGATGGTCGTCCACTCGTCAACTTCAGTTCATGCGCGTACCTGGCGCTGAACCGGGACGACCGGCTCAAGAAGGCCGCTATCGACGCGGTTCAACGATACGGCACGAACTACTCCTCATCTCCGACGTACACGGCGCTGCCGATGTATGACACACTCGAGGATCATTTGCGGCAGATCACCGGTGGATCGGTCGTCATCGCGCAGACCACGACGCTGGCGCACATTGCGGCGCTGCCAATCATGGTCGGGCCCGAGGACCTCGTGCTCATCGACGCCCAGACCCACGACTCGGTGCATCTTGCGACCCAGAACCTCAGGGGTAACGGTGTCCGGGTTGCGACCGTCCCGCACAACGACGTTGACGCGCTCGAGCGGAGACTGGAGAGTTCGGTTTCGGAGTATCGGCATGTCTGGTATCTCGCGGACGGCGTGTACTCGATGCACGGCGACGTCGCTCCCGTCAAGGAAGTCGCCGCTCTGCAGGAGCGGTTCGAGAGCCTCTACACCTACTACGACGATGCCCATGGATTCGGATGGCAAGGTGAGTCCGGCCGTGGTTACGTGCTGAACGAGACGCCGCTGAACGAGCGGATGGTTGTCTCTGCGGGCTTCGCGAAGTCGTTCGGGTCGGTGGGCGCCGTACTGGCCTTCGGCGATCCCGCCATCGCCCGCAGGGTCCGTCTCGTCGGGGGGCCGCTCACGTTCTCCGGCCCGATCCCGCCGCCCGATCTGGGCGCTGCGGTCGAGTCGGCCTCGATCCACCTGTCGCCGGAGTACCCGGCACGTCAGGCGCGGTTCCTGGGAGACATCGAGTGGGTGCGATCCGAGATCGTCCGACGGGGCCTCCCGGTCGCGTCGCTCGCTACGAGTCCGATCTGGTTCATCCGGGTTGGGTCACCGTCGAAGGTCGCCGAGATGATCGTGCGACTCATGACCGACGGCTTCTACCTGAACGCGGCCGCATTCCCGGCGGTTCCGCTCGGAGATGGCGGCATTCGATTTGCGCAGACGCTCCACAACACTCGTGAGCAGTTGTCCGGTCTCTTGGATGCCATCGAACGGCACCTTCCGGAGGTTGTGCCCGCGTCCCTGGCGGCGTCGGAATCGCACGTCGTCATCGACCTTCGAGAGGATGCCGAAGTCTCCGTGGAAACAACGGATCCGGTCGGCTGATCGCCGCTTCACTCGAGACGACCTTTCGCCGATAGACCCCTATGAAGGTAATCGCGCCGTTCGAGTCGACGCGGGAGCGTGCCCGCGTTCCTTGGTATGCCGTGGCGACGTATCTCATGCTCGCCGTCGTCGCTCTGGCTGTCGTCTTCGGTGATCCCGACCTGATGCACACGATCGCTCCACTCGGAATCGTGGTGGGGGATGCGGTCGCCGGCATCGTGTTCGTGCGCCGATCCCGGAGACTCACGGGCGTTGAACGCCGAGCGTGGACCCTCGTGGGCATTGGGTTGATTGTGGCGACGAGCGGGATTGTGTTGCTCGGTCTGCAGGTCCTCATCATCGGCGATACCTCCACGTTCGGGATATCGGACGCGAGTTTCATCATCGGATACACGATCGTCCTCGTTGGGATCGCATCTCTTCCGCACACCGACGGTGACCCGCTCCAACGTGCTCGTATTGCGCTCGACGGGATCATTGGAGCGATCTCGATTGGCGTGCTGGCTTGGGTACTCATCCTCGATCCGATCCTCATCGGACTCGAGAACGCCCCCCTCGTCGATCAGGTCTTCGGCACGCTGTATCCGCTTGTCGATGTTGCGGTGATCATCGTTGTGATGATCGTCACCATTCGGCGGTCTGCTCTGCGGTTTGATGTTCGGCTCTTCCTGTTCTCCGGCGCTGTGCTTCTCCAGGGAATCGCCGACGTGAGCTATCTCGTCGAGGGTGTCGGCAAGAGTTTCACCGAGGCAGAACCGCTCTTCGTGGTGTACCTCGGCGCTGCAGCACTGTTCCTCACCACTGCATTGGCGGTCGATCGCGTGCCTCCGGCACGGGAGTACGCCGACCGGCGCGTACCGCTGTGGTCGATGCTGATTCCCTACTCGGGCGCAGTGGTCATGGTCGCGGTACTTCTCGTTCGATTGTCGGATGGAGTCGTCGATCGGGATGATCAGATACTGCTCATCGCAACACTCACCGTCGCGATTCTCGTCATCGTCCGCCAGGGCATCGCGATCCGTGAGAACCGGATAATCGTGGAGCGCGAGCGGTCCGACCTCGTATCGTCCATATCGCACGAGCTTCGAACGCCACTTACGGCAACCGTCGGGTTTGTGTCCCTCCTGCAGGAGGACCCAAGGATCGACCTCGAGCAACGAATCGAGATGATTGACGTTGTGGTGGAACAGACGGCATATCTCGAACGCATCGTTCAGGACTTGCTTCTCCTCGCTCATGATGAGCCCACCCAGATGAGCCTTCACACGGCCGAATGGCGCATCGAACCCCTTGTGGAGAACGCAATCCTCGCATCATTGATCGGTCGGGTCAGTGCTACGACCGAGATCGAACCGGGCCTGACCGCCTTCGTCGACGCAGACCGCCTTCAGCAGATTCTGGTGAACCTGCTCACGAATGCCGGGCGATACGGAGGCGAATCATGCCTCGTCGTTGCACACGGCATGCAGGGACATCTCGTAGTCGAAGTCCACGATTCCGGTCCTGGTGTGCCGAAGAAGTACGAACTGACGATATGGGATCGGTTCGAACGTGGCCCCAATCGATACAACGCCGCCGTTCCCGGTACGGGGATCGGACTGGCGATGGTCAAGAACATTGCGATCGCACATGGGGGCCGTGCTTCATACCGAAGGTCGGAGCGGCTCGGCGGGGCCTGCTTCGCCGTTCAGTTCCCCGGTCGTGTGGCAGATTCCACGCCGATCGCCATCGCGCAATCGAGCACGATGGCAATCGGCTGAACTCCGGTTGAGTTGCTCGGACGGAGGGCGTCGCTAGACCTTGTTGAAGGCGAGCGCATCACGGTCGACGATCACCTCGATCGAGTCGCCGTCCCGGAACGTGCCGTCCAAGATTGCCAGCGACAGCGGATCGGCGATCGCCGTTTGGAGCAGGCGCTTGAGCGGCCGCGCCCCGTAGACCGCGTCGTATCCGTTCTCGGTCAGCCAGTCGGCCGCCTCGTCAGAGAGGTCGAGTCTGATCCGCCGGTCGGCGAGTCGTCCCTCGAATCCGCCGAACTGGATTGCCGCGATCTGGCGCAGATCCTCCTTCGTGAGTCGATGGAACACGATCACGTCGTCGATCCGATTCAGGAACTCCGGGCGGAAGTGCGCCCGAACGGCATCCATGACGCGTGTCTGGATTGCCTCCTCCGTAAGGTCGGGGTCGATGAACTCCGACCCGAGATTGGAGGTCATGATCAACACCGTGTTCGAGAAGTCCACGGTCCGGCCATGACCGTCGGTCAAGCGGCCGTCATCGAGCAGTTGGAGCAGCGTGTTGAAGACGTCCGGGTGGGCTTTCTCGACCTCGTCGAGCAGGATGACGGCGTAGGGACGTCTCCGCACGGCCTCGGTGAGTTGTCCGCCTTCGTCATACCCCACGTATCCGGGGGGAGCTCCGATAAGGCGGCTCACCGAGTGCTTCTCCATGTACTCCGACATGTCGATGCGGACCATCGCCCGCTCGTCGTCGAACAGGAAGCCAGCGAGCGCGCGAGCGAGTTCGGTCTTGCCGACGCCGGTCGGCCCCAGGAACAGGAACGAGCCGATCGGACGGTTCGGGTCGGAGAGACCTGCCCGCGAACGCCGGATTGCGTTGGCAACCGATGACACCGCGTCGTCTTGTCCGACCACTCGTTCGTGGAGGTGGTCTTCCAGGCGTACGAGCTTCTGGACCTCGCCCTCCATCAGCTTCGAGACCGGGATACCGGTCCAGCGGCTGACGACCTCGGCGACGTCCTCGTCGTCGACCTCTTCTTTGAGCATCTTCGTAGCGGCCTGGAGCTCTTCGATCCTCACCTGACGGTCGGAGAGTTCGCGCTCCAAATCCGGAAGGGTTCCGTAGCGCAGCTGCGCAGCCTGTTCGAGATCTCCGTCGCGCTCAGCGCGGTCCGCCGACGCCCGGGTCTCCTCGATGGCGTGCTTCGTGCTGCGGATGCCGTCGATGGCGTCCTTCTCCAGCTGCCAGTGAGCGCTGAGGGCGTCCAGATCTTCCCCCAGATTTGCGAGTTCCTGCTCGATCGTCTCGAGTCGGGCACGCGACGCGTCGTCGGTCTCCTTGGTCAGCGCCTGACGCTCGATCTCGAGCTGACGACGCCGACGCGTCAGCTCATCGATCTCCTCAGGCATCGAGTCGATCTCGATTCTGAGGCGCGATGCGGCCTCGTCGACCAGGTCGATCGCTTTGTCCGGGAGCAAGCGGCCGGTGATGTAGCGGTCGGACAACACTGCCGCCGCGACGAGGCCGGCATCGGTGATGCGCACCCCGTGGTGCACCTCGTAGCGTTCCTTGAGCCCACGCAGGATGCCGATCGTGTCCTCCACCGATGGGGGCTCGACCAGGACGGGCTGGAAGCGGCGTTCCAGCGCCGAGTCCTTCTCGATGTACTTGCGGAACTCGTCGAGCGTGGTGGCCCCGATGAGGCGCAATTCGCCGCGGGCCAGCATCGGCTTCAACATGTTTGATGCGTCCATCGAGCCTTCAGAGGCGCCGGCGCCAACAATCGTGTGCATCTCGTCGATGAACGTGATGATGCGGCCTTCCGCGGCCTGGATCTCTGCGAGGACGGCCTGGAGGCGCTCTTCGAACTCGCCGCGGTACTTCGCACCGGCGACGAGGCTGGCCATGTCGATCGCGATGATGCGACGGTTCTTGAGACCCTCCGGCACGTCACCGTCGACGATCCGCTGCGCGAGACCTTCGACGATGGCGGTCTTGCCGACACCGGGTTCGCCGATCAGTACCGGATTGTTCTTCGTACGGCGCGAGAGGACCTGGATGGTCCTGCGAATCTCTTCGTCACGACCGATCACCGGATCGAGCTTGCCCTGCTGGGCGAGTTCGGTGAGGTCGCGTCCGTACTTGTCGAGGGGAGCGAACGTGTCCTCCGGGTTCTGCGAGGTGATCCGCTGACTGCCGCGAACGCCGGCGAGCACACCGAGCATCGCGTCCTTCGTCATACCCAATCCCCGGAGCAGGCCACCGACTGAGTCGTCGGACGCCGCGAGGGCCAGGAGGATGTGTTCGACCGACACATAGTCATCCTTGAGGGCGCCCCGTTCTGCGTCGGCGCGATCCAGGATCTCGAGGGTGGCGGGGGAGAACGCGACATCGCCGCCGCCGACCACCGACGGGATGGCGGTGAGGGCGCGGTCGAGCGGTCCGGTCAGGTCCGTCGCATGGATTCCGAGGCCCGCCATGATCGGGTAGATGAGGCCGTCGGTCTGCGAGAGCAAGCCTGCGAGGAGGTGGGTGGGTTCCACATACGGGTGGTTACGCTGCGTTGCGAGGTCGCGGCCCGCGAGCGTGGCTTGTTGCGATTTCTGCGTGAAGCTGTTGAAGTCCATGGTGTCCATTCCGTTGAAGGTCAAGGTCGTTACTGGTTCAACATCAAGGGTGATGGGTATATGCCAGAAAACTTGAGTCGCGTGTTATCAAGTATAGCACCAAGGGGCGAGCGGTGACGTTCTCCGAACGCGGCGGGTGGTGGGTGATTGCCCAACTGGGTCTGTTTGCGGTGTACGTCTACGCCCTCGTTGGGACCGACTCCCTCACTGAGGGCTTCGGTCTGGGCTTCGCCCGGATCACCGGCGTCGTCACGCTGGTGATCGGTATCGGCATTGGGGCGTGGTCGATGGTCATCCTCGGAAAGGACCTCACGATCTTCCCGCATCCGATGGAGGAGACCAGGCTCGTCGACCACGGACCGTATCGACTCGTGCGGCACCCGATCTACTTCGGCGTCATCCTCGGCGCTGTCGGGCTGGCACTCGCGTTCGCGAGTCCGGCCGCTGTGATCGTTTCGCTTGTTTTTGTCCCGTTCTTCATGGCGAAGACCGGGTTCGAGGAGGACCGTCTGGTCGAGAACGTTCCCGGCTACCGGGAGTATCGATCGGCGATCCCGTATCGGATCATTCCCCGGGTCATGTAGGCGCTCACGGCGGAAGTGCACGGGGTACTTCGATGCGAACGACGACGGCCAGGCCATTCCGGGCGCTGCCTGGTTCTACGACGATCCGAAACCGGGAGCCAACGAGATCGCCGGGCGTGTCGCGTTCTGGCGCGTCGCCCAGATCGAGGCGTAGCCGCACGGGCGGTATCCTGACGGTCCGCTACCACGGAGCTACATGATCCCCCTCCGCATCATTGAGACCGACCGAGAGGGTTTTGACGAACCGGTCGTCGAGATCTGGATGGAGAACGAGTTCGTCGGCATGGTCTTCTGGGATGGATCGGCGACGGTCGTCCAGATCTACCCTTCAGGAGACGACGATGTGCATGACCTCGAAGTCCGCGACCTGTTCCGCGTTCTTGAGATGGCCGAGCGGATCGTTGACCCGCTCGCCTTTGACCAGGTCGATGGTCTGGTACAGGTTGGGGGAGCGAGGGCACAGACAAAGCGGGAGGACGAGGCCGACGATTGGTCGGAAGAGGATCCGGCCACCGTCGAACTGCTTTCCGAATTCGATCCGCTTGCGGCGTTCCGCTCCGAGGATGGGGAAGGGTTCTTCCCACGAGACGTTGCGCTGAACTTCGTGCGCCGCTGCCAGGAGCTGAGGCTCGCCGTAGTGGAGATGGAGGCGTTCGACCTCATCGGCGGGGAGCTGAAGGCCCGTCCGGGTCTCGAACTCGTCGTACAGCCTCAGCCGGTCATGTCACCGGCAGAGTTCCAGTCGTACGCGAACGCAACGGCCACCGACCACCTCGACGGGTGGCCGCGCCGCGACACGCTCGTCGTCGCGTTCGTCGTCCAACAACTCGACGGCGAGACCATCGTCGCCTAGCTCCGCGAACCCTGGGTTCGCAGCGTGGGTAGCATCCCGACACCCGAGCGGGAGGAAGACGCATGCAGGCGTCCGTGTACAACGAACTCAAGACCTACTGGTGGCTGCTGCTGATATCCGGCGTTCTCAGCATCTTCATCGGCGCCGCGCTGCTGTTCTGGCCAGGCAAGACGCTGACCGTCGTCGGATTCCTGATCGGCATCTGGATGCTCTTCTTCGGCATCATGCGGTTCCTGATCGCGCTCTTCGGAGGCGACTCGGACGGACGCTGGGTGCTGGCGATCGTCGGTGTGGTCGGCATCGTGCTCGGCATCGTCGTGATGCGGAACCCCTCCGAGACCATCGGCATCATCGTGCTCATTGCAGCGATCTTCTGGATCATCACCGGACTCGTAGATCTGTTCCGGGGTGTCGGAGACGGTGATATGGAGAATCGCGGATGGGTGATCGCCGGTGGTGTCATCGCCGTTCTCGCGGGCGCCATCGTCCTGCTGTGGCCTGCGGCGTCTGTGACGGTGCTTGCGATCATCGCCGGTGTCTTCTTCATCGTCGACGGGATCATGCAGATCGTCGCCGGCTTCCAGGTGAAGAGCGCCTAGGAATCCGGGCGCTCTCAGTCGTCGGTTGCGGAAGACGCTTCGGACGCGCCGTCAGCGATCGTCTCCTGTGCAGCAGCCCATGCTGCGTACCGATTGGCTCCCCACGGTGCCGTCGCGCCATGGAGCACCACGCTGAGGGTGACGGTGACGATGACGGCGGACACGATCACCTCGGATCCAGCCAAGCCGGCCTCTTCCACCAGCAGGCCGGCGAAGATGATCGAGGCGAGGCCCCGTGGCCCGAACCAGCCGAGATAGAGGACGGTCGGCGGTCGGAACTCTCTTCCGATCATCGCGATCGCCACCGGGACCATTCGAATGACGGTGAGGCTCAGAACCGCGTAGATCACGGTCAAAGCGGTGAACGCGGCCTGATTGGGACCGAGGATGAACGCACCGAAGATGAGGAACGAGACCATGGTGAGGACCATCCCGAGATCCTCGCCGAATGCGCCAGACGAGTGGTCGAGGGGATCGACGAGGCGACCGAACACGTTCCCGCCAACGTAGGCGGCGATGAACCCACTGCCGCCCATCTCGTCGGCTACGAGGAACGTCAGGAACGCAACACCCACAACGGTGATCCGGACCCACACCGGGGCGATCCACGAGCGCCGGATGGCGTATCGGAGCGCGAGGGCTGCACCGGCCCCGAGTCCAAGGCCGACGAGGACACCGAAGCCGATGCCTTCGAGGAACAGTTCCCACAGGCTGCGTCCCTCCTCCGACTCACCGAGGGCGACCAGGAAGAGGATGATCGGGAGGGCGATGCCATCGTTGAGGCCCGACTCGATTCCTAGCGCCTCACGTATTCGGTATGGCACGCTCGGATTCGTGACGACGGCCTTTCCCAGCGCCGCATCTGTCGGTGCGAGAATGGTCGCAATCAGTGCCGCCGCCACGAGGCCGATCGCCGGGAACACGAGCGTGGCCCCGATCGTGCCGAGCACGATCGTCAGCGGCATCCCGATCGTCAGCAGTCGTGTCGGCAGGTCCATGTCCGCTTCCCACGACCGCACGTGAACCTTGGCGGCATCGGTGAAGAGCAGCAGCGCGAGTGTCAGTTCGAGAACATCCCGGACACCGGACCCTTCGACCTGGACGGGGTCAAGAACTCCGGACGCGTACCCGGCGACGCCGAGACCTACGAATACCATCGGAGCGGAGATGGGGGTCGTCCCCAACCGCTTCGAGACGAGCGCGTATGCGAACAGCGCCACTGCGATGTAGATGACGAAGGTTGGTTCCATGAGACTCTCGGTGGGCTCGAGGCTAGTTCAGGAGGCGGGCGCCGATCCGGACCGCGACAGTCGATCGAACGAATCGGCGATCGCAGTAGCGAGCGCGGCCTTGTGGAACCACAGCAGCGAGGCGTGCCCTCCACCGATCCATCGCAACTCCGAACCCGGCCAGTGGGCGTGGAGCAGCTCCGTCGTGGCCGGGGGCACATAGCCGTCTGACTTGGCTGATACCAGCACCGCATGTTTGGCGTGGTCGGGAGGTGGACGGTCGAGGACCGAGGCGGCGAGCAGGGCCTCCCTCAACCGTGGTTCCGCGGCTTCCACACCACCGAGGGCGTCCCAGGCGATGCCGCCGCGCAGCGCTCCGTCGAGGTAGACCGGCGATGGCGAATAGGCGGCGGCCAACGGCGCGGTCGCGACCGGGAACGGCATGGTCGAACTGACCAGCGCCGACATGTTCCCGCCCATCGAGTAGCCGGCGACACCGGGCGTCTCCCCGCTCTCCCGCACCGTCGCGAGCAACCCTCGTCCCTCCATGACAGCACCGATACCCATGCGGAAGAAGTCGCTGACCGTTCGGATGGGCTGCCCGTCGAGATCGTCTGGACGGCGGATCCCGTAGTACGGATTCTCGAGGACGAGACTCGCGATTCTCTTCGTGGCGAGACGTCGGGCGATTCCGAAACGGGCCTTCGAGTCGTGTTCGTTCCATGCGGCCATCAGCACGACGGTTCGGTCGGTCCCCTCAGCGGGAAGGATGCGGGTGACGGCTCCATGGTGGGCGTGGTCCGGCAGCATGTCGGCAGGGCTCTCGAAGATGCCGACCGAGGTCACCAGACCGTCCTCGGCGGTCTCCGAGACCCACTCGATCTGGACCGGG
Source organism: uncultured Actinomycetota bacterium (assembly GCA_963836085.1). Lineage (GTDB taxonomy): Bacteria > Actinomycetota > Acidimicrobiia > Spongiisociales > UBA5794 > JAHEEL01. The sequence continues at coordinate 227,825 of CAWIHT010000014.1, read as the reverse complement.
TCCGGTGCGCCGGTTGGCACGGTGATGGTGTCAATCAACGAGAGATCGCCCCATCCGTCGGTGAAGAACCGGAGACGCTCCGGTCCGTGGGAGACGATCGCACCGCCGAGTTGGTCGATGGGGTGTCTCACGATGTCGCCGCTTTCCGGCAGGTGACCGCTCCTCGGGTGTGATCGACTATTGGATGGGCCATTGCTTCACCGTTCGGATCCATGGGTGGGGAGGTACAGTCTGGTCCATATGGAGATCCAGATCGGCGCCAGCGCATCGGTAGCCCTCACCGTGGGCGAAGCGGACACCGCGATCGCGTTCGGCAGCGGCGACGTGCCGGTTCTGGCCACCCCTCGCCTGGTCGCGCTCCTCGAGGAGGCCGCCGTCGCCACGATTGCCGACGATCTCAGCGACGGTGAGACCTCGGTAGGCACGCGGGTCGCCATTGATCATCTGGCAGCGTCTTTCGTCGGGGCATCGGTGATCGCGAGCGCTGAGGTCGTGAGCGCAGCCGGCCGATCCGTTGCGTTCCGAATCACGGCTCACGAAGACGATCGGGTGGTGGCGGCCGGAGACCACACGCGGGTGGTTGTCGATCGGTTGCGGTTCCTGGGGACGGCCTAGCCCCGCCATTCGACGCGGCACCACGAGCGCCGCTGGCAGTTCGGACACTGGATCCACCGGCTGAAGTGTTTGCCTGGGATCCACAACGAGATCAGAGCGATCCGAACGCCGATATCAATGTGAGAGGCCCGGGTCTTGGTACCGCAGTGCGAGCAGTCGATGACACCGGTGGCGAACTGGTGCTCACCCGTGGAGAACAGAGCGGCCCGGCCCTCCCGTCGTTCGGGTTCATGCAGCACATCGTCTGCAAGCGGATCATCGATCTCCGCTGGCGGAGTCTCGAAGAGGGCACGCTTGCCCTGAGGATCAGAGCCGCGTGTCATGTCCGGTCCTCGATGTGCCCGGCGAGTTCCCGGTAGGCCTCTGCGCTCTTCGACCGTCGTGCATGGGTGAGGACCGAGCGGCCCTTCCCCGGGGCTTCGGCGACTTTGACGGAACGCGGGATCGGTGGCGGGAGCACCTCGATGCCGTGGGTCTCGGATACCTCGAGGAGCACCTGCCGTGCCAGATTCGTCCTGCGATCGAACATGGTTGCGACCGCTCCGAGCACCACGAGGTCGGCGTTGGTATAGGCGCGGACGTCTTCGATCGTCTCCAGAAGCTGACCGACGGCCCGGTGTGAGAGCGTCTCGGCCTGGAACGGGATCAGCACATGCGAAGCGGCGGTGAGTCCGTTGAGGGTGAGGATGCCGAGCGACGGGGCGCAATCGATGAACACGTAGTCGTAGTTGTCGACCACTGCCTTGAGTGCACGGCCGAGAACGAACTCTCGCCCGGTCTTCGTCAGCAGGTGGATCTCCGAACCGGCGAGATCGATCGAAGACGGAACGAGGTCAATGCCGTTCACCGCCACGATGACGTCCGCCATGTCGGAGCGGCCGAGCATGACATCGTGGATGGTGACCTCGAGACGATCGGGGTCGAGTCCGTTCTCATAGGTGAGGCACGCTTGTGGGTCGAGGTCGACCATGAGAACGCGTCGTCCGCGTTCGACGAGGGCCGCAGCGAGCGTATGGACGGTCGTGGTCTTCGCCACTCCGCCCTTCTGATTCGCGACTGCGATGACCGTACCCATAGGGCGATTGTAGGAGGCAGGCACCGAGTGCGTTGGGGTCGGCAGGGTTGCGGTATGGCGAAGCAATACAAGGTCACCCGCATGCGCCGGGCCATCAACAAGACGGCATCGACGATGGCGCGAGTCGGGAAGGGTCCCCCGTGGGAGTTGACGGTTGCCGGTCGCCAATCCGGCGAACCACGAACCGTCCCGGTCGCTCCGGTCGAGATGAACGGGGCTCGCTATCTCGTTGCGCCATACGGGGCCGTGGCGTGGGTTCACAACATCCGGGCCGCAGTCGAAGCCACCCTCCGACGTGGCGGGTCAAACGACCGCATCACGGTCACGGAAGTCGACGCTGACGAGGCCGGACCGGTGCTGGCGGTCTACTTCGATGCCCTCCAACGTATCGTCGGCGCCTACTTCGACGTTCCGAAGGAACCGTCCGTCGACGACTTCATCGCGGTGGCGGATAGCCATCCGGTGTTCCGAGTCAACTGAATCGGTCGCCTTGATTCCTCCCCTCAGGGGAAGGAACTGGGGAGCTGCTCACTCCGCGCCGGGGGCGGGGGCGCAGGGGATCTCCGACCCGGGTTGGAGGACGGGGTGGCCGGTGTCTTCGATCACGACGGGGACGAGGCAGGCACCGATACGGCCATCCGGTTCGAACACGAACTGAGCGATGGCCGTCTTCCGTGCCTCTGCGGGATACGCCTGCCAGACGAAGTTGCCGAGGCCCCAGGCGATCGGCTTCCCCTCGTACCAGCCGAGCGGTTGGAGCATGTGCTGATGGTGGCCGAAGACTCCGTCGGCGCCGGCGTCGATGAACGCCTCAGCGAGAGCGATCTCGAACGGACGCGGTTTCGTGGTCCCCTGCTCGCCCCAGTGGATCGTGACGAGAACAAGGTCTGCCATCTCATCCGCGGCGCGGATCGCCGCCGTCATCGCCTCCGCCGAATCACCGTCGGTCATCCCGGGCCGCTCATCCGTGACGATCCAGGATCCCGTCTCGGGGTGCACTCCACCGCCTCCGAGAATCGCGATCGTCCATCCGTTCCGCTCGACGAGGACCGGTCCGTAGGCCTCAGCAGGATCCTTGCCCGCGCCAACGGGATCGATACCGACGGCTTCGAGATTGCGACGAGCGTCGAGCATCGCTTCGAACCCGAAGTCGATGGCGTGGTTGTTCGCGAGATTCGCCACGTCCACGCCGGCCGCTGCCATCGAGGGTAGCGCCTCCGGGTCGCAGCGGAATGTCCAGGGCTTGTCCCACGGCGTGCCCAGATCCGAGGCGGAGCATTCGAGATTGACGACGGTGAGGTCGTCCCGGTGGAAGACGCCGTCGAGGCCGGACCATGCGTACTCGTAGCCGCTTGAGGGGAATGACCGAACGAAGGTCGGGTCGAGGTTCACATCGCCGGTCCCGTTGATGATGAGGCGCCCTCTCGGATCGGGCGGCGGCTCCGTGGAGGTCGTGGTCGTGGACGCAACAACGGTGGTTGACGGCGGTGGAGGAGCGGTTGTTGTTGTCGTTGTCGTGGTCGTAGGAGCAGGAAGCGTGGTGATCGTCGCGAACGCAGTCGTCGACGGGGAAGACGCTGCCGCGCCGTCCGAACAGGCTCCGATGACGGCCGCCAGTGCCAAGAAACCGAGAACGCGAAGGAATCGGATTCGATGCATCGAGAGAACGGTACCGTTCAGGGCTCGGAATGCTGTCGTTCGCGCGCGCTTGCGCGACCCGCGTTGCCGAGTCGTTTTCAATCCAGGCAGAGAAGGAGCACAGGATGGAAAAGTGGGTCTATCGGTTCGACGAGGTCGACCAGGCCGAAGAATCAGTCGGCGGCGACTGGGACGCGGTGCGCGGATTGCTCGGTGGAAAGGGCGCGAACCTCGGTGAGATGTCGCGTACCGGCGTGCCGGTTCCCCCCGGGTTTACGATCACGACGCAGGCATGCAACGCCTACCTGGAAAACGATGAGAGCTTCCCCGACGGCCTCCTCGACCAACTGAACGACGCGCTCGCGACCATCGAGGCGGGCCTGGACAAGAACTTCGGATCGGCCGACTCACCGCTCCTCGTTTCGTGTCGCTCCGGCGCCAAGTTCTCGATGCCCGGAATGATGGACACCGTCCTCAACATTGGTATCAACGACGAGGTCCTCCCCGGCATGGTCGTTGCGTTCGGCGACGAGCGCTTCGTCTACGACTCCTACCGCCGCCTCGTGCAGATGTTCGGCAGCGTCGTCATGGGTGTTGATGACCATCCGTTCGAAGAAGTGCTCACCGAGGCCCGCGCGGAGGCCGGTGTCGAGACCGACTCCGACCTCGATGCGGCCGCTCTGGCGAAGGTGCTCGAGCGTTTCAAGGCGATCGTGAAGGCCGAAACCGACATGGACTTCCCCCAGGATCCTCGGGAGCAGTTGCTGATGGCCGTCGAAGCCGTCTTCAAGTCATGGAACGGCAAGCGTGCGTTCGCATACCGCGACGCCGCCAAGATCGCCCACGACCTCGGGACCGCCGTCAACGTACAGACCATGGTGTTCGGCAACATGGGCGACGGATCGGGCACCGGCGTCGCGATGTCCCGCAACGCAACCACCGGCGAGAATCGTCTCGAGGGTGACTACCTGATCAACGCCCAAGGCGAGGACGTCGTGGCCGGTATCCGGGTGACGCACCCGATCGCCGAACTCGCCGGCGACCTCCCCGAGGCGTATGCGGAGTTCGAGGACTACGCCAAGAAGCTCGAGACCCACTTCCGCAACATGCAGGACATGGAGTTCACGGTCGAGAAGGGGAAGCTGTGGCTTCTCCAGACCCGTGACGGCAAGCGCACCGCGCAGGCCGCGGTCCGCATCGCGGTCGACATGGTCGACGAAGGCATGATCACCAAGGACGAGGCGCTCATGCGGGTCGAGACCGATCACGTTGACTTCTTCCTCCACCCCCAATTCAACCTGGCGTCGAAGACCGAGGCGCTCGAAGGTGATCGCAAGATCGCCCTCGGACTCAACGTCTCCCCGGGCGCAGCCGTTGGTGTCGTCGCTTTCGACCCAGACCTCGCAGAGGCCTGGGCGAAGGAGGGCAAGCCGGTGATCCTCGGTCGTCCGGAGACCAAGCCGGATGACGTTCACGGCATGCTTGCCGCTGAAGGCATCGTCACCACCCGCGGTGGTCGTACGAGCCATGCGGCCCTGGTCGCTCGTCAGTTCGGCAAGCCGGCGGTTGTCGGTGCCTCCGAACTCGATATCGACCTCAAGGCACGGACGATGGTCATGGGCGACATCGTGGTCAACGAGGGCGACTGGCTCTCCGTCGACGGAACGACCGGCGAGGTCTTCCTCGGCAAGGTCGAGACCGACGTCCCCGACATCGATGATCCGTGGCTCACGAAGATTCTCGAATGGGCAGATGAGCGGCGCGAGCTCGATGTGTGGGCGAACGCCGACTACCCGATCGATGCTGAGCGTGCCCGTCTCTACGGCGCTCGCGGTATCGGCCTCTGTCGGACCGAGCACATGTTCTTCGAACCGGAGCGGCTCCCGATCGTTCAGAAGATGATCCTGTCCGACGATGTCGCCGAGCGTGAGGAAGTGACGTTCTCGCTGCTTCCCATGCAGCGCGAAGACTTTGCAGGTCTCTTCCGGGCCATGGACGGCTACCCGGTCGTCATCCGTCTCATTGATCCGCCATTGCACGAGTTCCTCCCCGGCTGGGGCGAACTCACCAACGAGATTGCAGATCTCAGGATCGCGCTGGCCACCGGCGGCGATGCGACTGCGATCGAGGCAGAGATTGCCGAGAAGGCCGCGATGCTCGACCGTGTCGAGGCACTGCGCGAAGAGAACCCGATGCTGGGTCTGCGCGGTGTGCGCCTGGGTATTCTGCGTCCCGAACTGACCCGCATGCAGGTGCGGGCGATCATCGAAGCAGCCTGTCTGGTCGCCGGTGAGGGCGTCGACGTGCATCCCGAGATCATGATTCCGCTGACCAGCCACGTGAACGAGCTTGCGCGTCAACGCAGCGTTCTCGAGCAGGAAGCCAAGGACGTCATGGCCGAGCAGGGTGTCGAGGTCGACTACAAGTTCGGCACCATGATCGAGATCCCGCGTGCTGCCGTGACGGCAGACCAGATTGCCGAGTACGCCGAGTTCATCTCCTTCGGGACGAACGACCTCACGCAGATGACGTACGGCATCAGTCGGGACGACGCCGAGAAGGGCTTCCTCATGGAGTACCTGTCGGAGGGAATCCTGGCCGACAACCCGTTCTTCACGATCGACCCCGACGGTGTCGGGCAGTTGATGGCCATTGCACTCGAGAAAGCGAAGTCGGTTCGCCCGGATCTCGAGGCCGGCATCTGCGGCGAGCACGGCGGCGAGCCACGCTCGATCGCTCTCTGCCACGACCTCGGTCTGAAGTACGTGAGCTGCTCACCGTTCCGTGTACCGATCGCCCGTCTCGCAGCAGCGCAGGCGCAGATCGTGAACCCGAGGTAGGGCCAGCTGCCAGCTACGAGCAAGAGCCCGTCCTTGGTTCCCCGAAACGGGAGCCGGGGGCGGGCTCTTCTCATTCCCTAAGGGGAATGAATTCGGGGGCCGATACCCACCCATGGACCTACTCCAGGGGGATCTTGCTGCGTTTCCGTTGCGGGACGTCGTGCTGCTGCTTGCGCAGCGGCATCAGACCGGCGTGCTCCGGGTTGAGACGGGGTGTCTGACCGGCCGGGTGTTCTTCGTGGATGGCCGGGTGACCTATGCCACGACGCGCGACGGAGACGGCTCCATCGCGGCCCTTGCCCGCCTCGGCAACCGACCGGAACGCGATCGTCGCGGTCGCAACCCGGGCGGGAAGTGGCCCGATCCGGCCCGTCCTCTGATCCTGCAGCAGATCGGCGAGGTGCTCGTCCGTCTCGAGCACAACGTCGCCGGACGCTTCTGGTTCGTCGAAGGGGTGACAACGCGGGCCTACGGAGAGACGCAGATCCAACGATTCGATGCAGACGAGGTGCTCGCAGCGGCAGACGCACGACGCAAGGAGTGGGCCGAGATAGCCCGCATCCTGCCGGACGCGTCCGTCCGGTTCGTCATGCGTCCCCACCTCGATCCCGGTGTGACTCGGGCGGTCGTTCCTGCACCGGCCTGGCCGATTCTCGCTGCCATCGGCAGCGGGGCAACGGTGCAGCAGGTGGCCGAGCATCTCAGCCTTTTCGAGTTGTCGGCGGCCCGCCTCGTCGCCGACCTCTACATCGAGGGCCTGATCGTCCCAGAGCACGAGTCGCAGGGCTCCCCGACCGTTCTGGTCAACCTCGACGCCGCGTCGTAGCGATCGGTCAGACGGGCGGCGTCGTGCCGGTCGCCACGCGGACCATCCAGACGACCAGCAGCAGGGCCGCGGTTCCTCCAAGGACGTAGTTGACCCACCGTCGATGACGCCACTGGATCCAACCCGCTCGGTGCGCCAACCAGATCGTCCACGCCCCGAGGAGTTCGGCGACAACGAGGAGGATGAGGGGGTGGTAGCGCAGCGCCTCCATGACGTTGCCCCTCACCAGGTGACCGGCGGCCCTCGTCATGCCACACCCCGGGCACGCCATCCCAGTGCAATTGGCGAACCCGCAGATCGTCGGACTCGCGTCCGAGGGGTTGACGGTCGCAAGTGCGATCGCCGCGACGAGCGGGATCGCAAGCAGCGACCCCTGTCCCAGGCGGGACCTCGCGGCGAATGAGGTGGTCATGCCGTGCTGGCGACCAGGCCGATGACGAGAGCGAAGAACAGGAACGCGACACCGATGATCATCAGAACCGTCGAGATGATCCCGAGAATCCGACCCGCTTGGGCCGTACCGCGATTCTGTGGCGGCCGCACACCGGCATCAATCCCGGCGAGTTCCTTGTTCCCCATGACCCATGCAATCGGGCCGAGGATCTGGCACAGCACGAGCGACAGGATCCCAAGGACGAGAACCGTGGTCGCCTGGCTGTCTTCTTGGTAGTACTGGTCAGTCATGGTTCCAGTATGGCCCAGCCGATCAGCGGCGGCCACTCAAGAACTGACGCGGCGGTGCACTGCGCGCGGGCCGCCCGGTGGCGGACGGCCCGCAATCGACAGCGGGCCCCTCTAGCTCAGCCCAGAGCCTGCCAGCGGTTGGTCTTCTTCGACCTCGGTGAGGTCGATGATGTCGGCGATCTGCTCGGTATACGGCGTGGCGACGGCAGCGAGATCATGAATCTTTGTTTCGACCTCGGTGATCGCTGCGCGCAGATGATCGAGGCGAGCAGAGATGCGAAGTTCCTCGCGACTCGCCTCGCCGACGATTTCGTTTGCGATACGGTCCGCCTCTTCCGTGGCCGTCGCCAGCTTCGCCTCCGCGGCGCGTTCGCTGAGTTCGATGACGTGCTGGCGGTCGCCGATGGCGGAGGCACGTGCGGTCTCGGCCTCGAGCATCATCTCGAACGACGCCTCGTCGGCCTCGGTGACCAGTCTCTCCCACCGGCCATGCGCTTCGATGATCACTTGGTCTCGTTCGAAGTGCATCTGGTCGATCTTGACGCGAGCGCTCTCGAGCCGCTGGGCCGCGTCGCGTTGTGCGTTGGCCACGATCTGATCGGCCCGCGCGGCACCCTCGCTGATCATCTCCTGCTTGGTGTGCTGTGCGGCGACGAACGTGCGTCGAATGGCATCGATCGACTCGTCGGCTTCCTGAACTCTGGCCTCGAGGAGCTCGGTGTCGCGTTCGTACGACCGGAGTGTGGCAACCAGGCGATCCATGACGCGATCAACCTCAACGGGGTCGTAGCCTTTTCGGCGTACGGTCCCGAATCGGTGCGCTTCAACGGTTGTGGCCTCGATCTTCATGCGTCATTCTCCCCGGAATGCTCCGTCCGTTGCTGCCCCTGCAAACCATGCAGAGCGACCGGGTTGGCCGCAGTCAAGGCGGAACCTTACGGTGGAAATCAGCGGCTCGCAAGGGGTTATCCACAGGTTCCGTGCGTCGTCGGTACCCCCGTCTCCACAGACACACCTGGACGGCCGGCGCCGAGTGGGGTAGAACAGGGGAATGAACCGCATCACCGTCGACATCAACAAGGAATGGCTCTCCGTCGCAGATATATGCGAATACATGGATGTCTCTCCGTTCGTTGTGACGAGTCAGTTGCGCTCGGGAGGACTCCCAGCGGTGAAATTCGGTAGGGAGTGGCGCGTGTCGCGTCAGGACTTCGAGGACTGGATCAATGCACAACGCGAGCAGACCGAAGCGACGGTCGAGACGTAGCCTGACGGTGAACGATCGAGCACAGACTCGATCGTTCGTGAACCGCTCGGCGCCTCGCGTCGAATCGACGGAACGGCTACTGCGGTAGCGTTACCTGCCCCTTGAAGGAGAGACTGTGCCGCGAACCGTTGCTGTGGTGCTTGCGAACGAACCCGGAACCGGCTTCACCGGCTCGAAGTACCTGAGTGACATCGGCGGAGTCCCTCTGATCAACCGGGTGCTTGCCGACGTCGCGACGTGGCCGGTCGATGAGGCTGTCGTCGTTCTCGGCCCAGACGCTGAGGACATTCTCGCCGGGATGGCGCCGACCGACGCGACTGTGGTGATCGATCTGGAGTGGCGGGAAGGCTCCGCAGCTTCGCTCCGTGTCGGCCTCGATGTGGTCATGCGGGGTGCGGCTACCGATCTCGTTCTGATCGCTCGTGCCGACCAACCGGGAGTCGCGGCAGAGGATGTCGCCCAGTTGATCGAGGCGGCAGAGGAAGCAGCCGCATCGGTCCCAAAGTACCGATACCGGCGGGACTTCCCCGTCGTCCTCGGGAGAGGGATCTGGGAGCGTCTGTTGGGGTCCGAAGGTGACCTCGACATCCTCGATCTGCTCGAGACGCATCCCGAGCGTGTCGAGGAAACTTGGTTCGAGCACCTCGCCGCTTCGAGAATCTTGGAACCGGGTGACCTGCCGGCGCGGTGAACGCGCTGGCTGGCCCGACGGCAGATGCATCCGTTAGGATTGCGGCCGCATCGCTCAAGAGTTCTGGACAGGGGAGCGGGATGGCATCGATTTCGGCAATTCAGTCCATGGGCCACCGCAATGAGACCAAGCTGCGCAAATCAGGTGTGCGCACTACAGACTCGCTGCTCAAGGTTGCCGCCACGCGTACCGGGCGGCGGCGGCTGGCCAAGCAGACGGGCTTGCCAGAAAGCGACATCCTCTCCTGGGTGAACCGGGCGGATCTGTTGAGGATCACCGGCGTCGGTTCCGAGTATGCCGACCTTCTCGAGGTCGCGGGCGTCGATACCATCCGCGAACTCCGTCGAAGAAACTCTGAACGCCTGCTCGAGGTAGTGACCGAACTGAATCTCAGGAAACGGCTGGTTCGTCGCCTACCCACTGAGAGCATGGTGGCCGGGTGGGTCGACGAGGCGAAGACTCTCGAACCGCTCGTCACCCACTAACGACGTAGACCGTACGCGACGAAGCCCCGACCGATCGGCCGGGGCTTCGATCTGAGACGGGGAGTGCTACTTGTCGTCCGTGGTCTTCTTGGGAGCCGTCTTCTTGGCCGTGGTCTTCTTGGCCGTGGTCTTCTTGGGAGCCGTCTTCTTCTTGGCTGTGGTCTTCTTGGCTGTGGTCTTCTTGGCCGCCGGCTTCTCTTCTGCCTCGACCTCGACCTTCACCGGCTTCGGGCCTGCCACGCCCGGCGTGAACTGCTCGCGCCAGTTGTGGAGTGCCGTCTCGAGTTGCTCGCGGAGCACCTCGACGCGCTCCTGAAACTGATCGACGTCGACCCTGACCTGGATCTGCTCGACGACCTTCGCCTCCTGGAGGAGATCGACGCTCTCCTGGATCTGCTCGGCGACGCGTGAGTCGCGGATTGCACCGGTCACCTCGCGGCCGGCGGTCTCGAGATCGTCGAGCGAGGTCTCCGTGAACAGACTCGTTCCGAATTCCACGAACTTGCGGCCGGTCACCATCGGTGCTCCGACGGCTGCGTAGAACGCCTTCGTGACGTTCTCCTTCTGGGTGTCCATGACTGAGGTCATGTCGCCTCCTCCTGTTCGTCGCGGGCGAAGCTTCGATAGATCTCCACCAGCGCTTGTTTCTGGGTCTTGGTCAAGGCCGGGTCTGCTGCGATTGCTTCTTCGACGCCGGAGTGTTCGACGTCGTCGAGCAAGCCCGCGCGCTCGTAGAGCGATTCGGTCCGGATGTCGAGGGCCCTGGCGATCGACATGAGGATCTCGGCCGACGGCTTGCGCAGGCCCCGCTCGATCTGTGAGAGGTAGGGGTTTGAGATCCCTGCCTGATCGGCGAGCTTGCGGACAGACATCGCGGATCGCGTCCGCTGCTCTTTGATGAATGCCCCTACATCGGGGACTGTCGGACTCTTCACAATGATTGCAGCATATCGCAGAGTGCTAACTATTGCTAGCACATGCCGACGCGTTTGGCTTCCGGCTAGGAGAAAGCGGTGCCGCGGGCAGCGAGTTGAGTGTCGAGCGCCGTCTGGACCGATCGTCGAATGTCCTCGGACCGTTCGAGCATCCGCAACGGGTCTGGCTCGGAGCCGGGGTTCTCGGGCAGCACCGGCGGGAGGAATCGGATGTGCCAGCGAACGGGGAGTGGGATGGGGTTCAGGAAGATGGCGATCTCCTCGACACGCTGCTGCGGGAACACCATCCGTACCAACTGCGCGAGGCGTTTGGAGACGGCAACCGCCGGATGCACCTCTTCGGCACCGAGGATCGCGACCGGGACGATCGGAACGCCCGTCGTCTCGGCGAGGTGGACGAACCCGCCCCGACCGAACCGCTGCACGTGATATGCATCCCACACCGGCTTCATGAAACCCGACGATCCTTCTGGGAAGACGCCCAGGAGGCCAGCATGCTCGAGGAGGTACCGGGCGTCGTCGCGGCTGGCGTATGCGGCTCCGACCTTGCGATACATGTGCGATACCCACGGGAGCATGTTGAAGATCTCGGTTGCGCTCACCCGAACCCGCCGGGGGCGCGGCGCGGAGTTCAAGACCGCCAGAGCCAGCATCGCCGCGTCGTAGGGGAGCGCCGCACCACCGTGGTTGGCGACCAGCATCGCCGGGCCTTCCATGGGCACGTTCTCGATCCCCTCCACATCGACGCGGAAGTAGTCGTAGTAGAGGCCGTTCATCACGTGCCAGGCCATCTCGTGGATCACCGGATCGAGTCCGATGGGGTCGATGTCGTAGGTGGCCAGATGAAGGTGTCGGAACAGGGTTGGCCACGCGTCGAAGCCGAGCCGACCGGTGGCCGGAACGGCGACGTCGTACCGGTCTGGCCCACCATGCAGCGTGCACGCATCGGTGCCGCGGACGACGGGGAGACCGCAGCCGTGTCCCTCGATGCTGCGCCATTGGCAGCGCTGATCCTGGTTAACGAGACCCGCCAGCCGGGCGTACAGACCGGAGCGCCGGACGCGGGCCTCGGCCCGGTCCTCTTCGCTGACTCCGGGAATCGGGAAGAGCGGGGCGGCATCCTCGATCGGAGCCGCATCGCCGTCCGGCACCTGAACTGCGAGCGCTTCGACAAGTTGAGCCTTGTTCATCTTCGAGCGGCCTGACACGTTCGCCGCTCGCGCACGGGCGAGGAGGTCGGCCTTTGTCATCGCTGCAAGCGTGTTCCGGTTCACCCTCCGGCCTCCTGCGGAACCCGGCCGTAGGCCACCATCGTGGTCTGGCGACAGGTGAGTTCGGGATGGAATCCGAGGACGCTCTCCAATTCCGACGTGTCCATCACACGCCCATGCTTGAGGAGAGCGATCGTGTGCTTCGGGAGGGGGATCCCGGTGCCGGCAAGGCCCCGAAGGGCCGCGTGGAATGCCCTCTTCGGGAGCGGCTGCGGTACGCGTCTGCCAAGACGCAAAATACGAGAGAGGTAGAGCTGGCCACGTCCTGCGACGTTGAAGGTTCCCGGTGTTGGACGCTCGATCGCGTGGAGGAACGCGTCGCGTGCGTCCCGCTCGGAGATGAGTTGGAGGCGTGGGTCGAAGCCAAGCAGCGTCGGCACGCCGGGGAGTGTGAGGTAGGCGCTGATGGGGTTGTTGATCGTCGGACCGAAGATCGGGGCGAGGCGCAGGATGGTGTAGTCGACGTGGTCGTGGCGCTCGGCTGTCTCGCGGACGAACAGTTCCATCTGTTCGAGGTCGCGCTGATATCGGCCGCCGGACCGTTCCAGTTTCGAGTCGACCTTCACTACGGACGGCGAGCGGGGTCCAGCACCGTATACCGCACCATCCGACTTGACAATCACGTGACGCACCGACTCGCAGCGTCCGATCGCGCCGAAGAGGGCTTGAGCGCCGACGGTAGATTCTTCGTGGGCCCGCGTCGACCCGTGGAGAGCCGAACGATCAACCGTCTGGAGATGGACCACCGTTTGCGGCTCCAGGTCAAGGAGGTAGCGGGCAAATGACAGGTGATCGATGTCCAGCCGCTCGAAATGGGACGTGAACCGCTCGACCGGGTCCAGGTCGTCGACGGCGAACACCTCGGTGCCGGGAATCCGCTCGAGATGCTGAATGATCCGGCCACCGGTGCGGGTGGCCGCACCCGTGACAAGGATGCGTCGCATCCCGTAGAGAGTAGAGAAGGCCGACCGGCTCCGGCGAGCCGGGTGAGGAGTCACCAGTCGCCGGGCGCCGGTCGCCAGTCGAAGGGGAGGATCGCGGCCGGTGGCGCCTGGTTCGCTCCTACCCTGTGCGCTCTGCACGAAACGGAACTATGTCGGGAGACGGAAGCTTGATAATCGTGATGCGTTCGGACGCGACTCGTGAGGACGTCGACAACGTCCTGGCGAGGCTCGCGGAGGTCGAGGCCGAGGCCCATGTCTCCGAGGGCAGTCGACGCACGGTCATCGGGATCGTCGGAGATCGTACTCGGGTCCAGCAACTGCCGTGGGAGGCATTCTCCGGCGTCGAGCGAGCCGTCCCCGTCTTGAAGCCCTTCAAATTCGTCAGTCGCGACTTCCAGGCGGAGGACTCAATCGTCGATGTGGGTCCAGCCAAGATCGGCGGCGGGCATTTCGCCCCGATCGCCGGACCCTGCGCCGTCGAGGACAGGGATCAGTTGTTTGCGTCTGCGGAGGCCGTGCAGAAGGCCGGCGCGACCATCCTGCGCGGGGATGCCTTCAAGCCGAGAACGTCACCGTACGCATTCCAGGGCCTTGGGGAGGCCGGCTTGGTGCTGCTTGCCGAAGCTCGTGAGGAGTTCGGTATGCCGTTCGTTGTCGAGGTACTCGACCCGCGCGACGTGGACCTGGTCTCGTCCTATGCGGACCTGATCCGCGTCGGAACTCGCAACATGGCCAACTTCTCGCTGCTCTCCGAACTGGGGCGCCAGCCCAAGCCGGTAATGCTGAAGCGGGGCTTCACCGCGACGATCGAGGAGTGGCTGAACGCCGCCGAGTACATCTACAAAGAGGGCAACCACAACGTGGTCCTCTGCGAGCGAGGTATCCGAACGTTCGAGACAGCGACGCGCAATACGCTGGATATCGCGGCGGTTCCGGTCGTCAAGGGATTGTCTCATCTACCGATCATCGTCGACCCCTCACACTCCGGCGGCAGGCGCGAACTGGTGGCACCGCTGACCCGCGTTGCCGTTGCTGCGGGCGCCGACGGGTTCATGGTTGACGTTCACCCCTCGCCGGAGACGGCGCAGGTCGACGGGCCGCAAGCCATTCTCCCTGGCGAATTCGCCAGACTCATGGACGAGGTCAGGGCGCTCGCTGCCGCCATGCACGTCGAGGTCTAGTTCTATGGCCCGGGCGCTCATCTCAGGTACGGGCCTCATCGGAACGTCGATCGCCTTGGGGCTTCGCGGCCTGGGGTGGGAGACCCTCGGGTGGGACGCGAACCCCGAGGCCCTCGCCGGTGCCGCGAACGTCGGTGCCGTCGATCCGGTCGAGAGCATCGAGGCCGCAGCTCTCGGACCCGAGGACCTGCTGGTCCTCGCCTCTCCGCCGTCATCGGTCCTCGCCGCTGTGGCCGGGTTGGAGACCGAGGCCCTGGTGATCGACGTGGCTTCCGTCAAGGGACCGATCGTTGCCGCCTCCCGGACTCCCCGCTTCGTCGGAACCCACCCAATGGCCGGCCGTGAAGTCACGGGACCGGATGCGGCTCGGGCCGCGCTGTTCCGGGGCGCAACATGGGTCATCGTTCCGAACGGCGCGGACGAAGCAGATGTCCGGTTCGTCGAGCGGATGGTCACGGATCTCGGGGCCCGGCCCGTGCGGATGGCAGCTGACGAACACGATGCCGCCGTTGCTCGCATCAGCCATGTTCCGCAGATTCTCGCGGCCACACTGCTCGAGGGAGCCAACCAGGTTCCCCAAGCGATGGATCTTGCAGCCGGCAGCTTCCGGGATCTCACACGCGTTGCGTCCTCGGATCCCGATGTGTGGCTCGACATCCTCGCGGCCAATCGACACGAAGTTGCCGATGCCATCGAGTGGCTCCGCGCACGTCTCGCAACGGTGCTGGAATCAGAAGAGCAATTGGCCGAGACCCTCGCCGATGCCCGGCACCTGCGTGCCGCCCTGGGACACGGCCTCGGCGCGGTCCGTGTGACCCTTGAGGACCGCCCGGGAGAAATGGCGGCCGTCGGCCGTGCGCTCGCGGACAGCGGCGTCGACCTCCGAGATCTCCAACTGCGCCATGCCCCCTACGGCGGAGGCGGAATCCTGACCCTGTCGGTGCGCGCGGGCCACGAAGCGGCCCTGCGGGGCTCACTCGAAGCCGAGGGCTTCAGCGTGGTTGTTCCATCAGCCGAAGAAGACTGATGGCGCCCACCGCGATCCCGTGCTCGATCGCGGCCTCGTCGATGTCGAAGGTTGGTGAATGGAGATCAACCGGATGCTCGTTCGTCCCGACTCCGAGGCGGATGAGCGCTCCCGGAACTTCTTCGAGGAGCCACGAGAAATCCTCCGAACCCATGGACTGCGGTGTCGGCTGAATGCCTTCTGGTCCCAGGACGGATGCCGCGGCCGACTCGATCGTCTTGATCACGTCGATGTCGTTCTCGACCGGCGGTGCCCCGCGACGATGGGCGACGTAGACTCCGGCGCCGAACGGTGCGGCGATCGCTTCAGCCTGGCGGTCGATGATCTCAGCGAGGCCGTTCCAGACACTGCCGTCCTGAACCCGGGCCGTTCCCGAGATCTCGATCTCGGTGGGAATGGCGTTCGCGGTGTCGCCACCCGATATCTTGCCGAACACGATCGCGAGGTGCTGTCGGGGATCGAGTTCCGACCGGACCATTGCCGGAAGGTCGACGACGATGCGGGCTGCGACATGGACCAGGTCGACGGTCCGATGCGGCCGTGACGTGTGGCCACCGGGACCGGTGAGTCGGACGGTGATCTTGTCCGCGGCACTGGTGATCGGGCCCGTCTTCAGTCCGACAACTCCCGCGGGGATGGTCGGGTCGACATGGAAGGCGATCAGCGACTGCAGGTCCCGGTGGACGCCCTCCTCAACGAGTTTGGCAGCACCGGACGGAAGCTCCTCTTCCGCCGGTTGGAAGATGATCCTCGCCGTGCCAGGGAGGTCGCCGACGAGCGCGAGGGTCCTGGCGATCCCGATGGCCATTGCGGCGTGGGCATCGTGTCCGCACGCGTGCATCACCCCGTCGGTCTGGGATCGATAGGGGAGGCCCGTGTTCTCGTGGATGGGGAGGGCGTCGATGTCGGCACGGAACCCGACCACGGGCGGCCCATCGCCAACTTCGACCGTCAGACCGACAAGGTCGTCCCGGACCTTGGGTTCGAGACCGTGTTCTGAGAGCGCTTCGGCGATGCGGTAGGTCGTGCGCCGCTCCGACCATGAGACCTCGGGGTGGCGATGGAGGTCGCGGCGTATCCGGATGGCGTCGGGGGCGATGGTGGCGGCGTGCGCGGCGACACGTTCGGCGAGGCTGGGCATTGGAGAGATTCTAAGGGTTTCGCGCGCACTCGACCCTCCCTACGCTACGGGCGAGGAGGAACCATGCCGAAACAGCCCACCTTCACGATTGGAATCGAGGAGGAGTACTTCATCGTCGATCGGGAGACCCGCGGCCTCGTTCCCGACATGCCGGCCGGTTTGCTCGCTGCGTGCGAAGAGATCACCGAGGGGATGGTCAGCCCGGAGTTCATCCGATCCCAGATCGAAGTGGGCACCCCGGTGAGCCAGAACGTGAAGGAGGCCAGGGCCCACCTCGCCCAGTTGCGTACCGATGTGGCGAACGTCGTGTCCGAATACGGAATGGCGATCATCTCAGCATCGACCCACCCGTTCGCGGCATGGGATGAGCAGCTCCACACCGACAAGTCGCAGTACAACACCCTCGCCGAAGCCCTCCAGGGTGTGGTTCGCCGCCTGTTGATCTGCGGCATGCATGTTCACGTCGGGATCGAGGACGAGGACGTCCGCATCGATCTGATGAACCAGGTGCTGTACTTCCTTCCGCACCTGCTCGCGCTCTCGACATCCTCGCCGTTCTGGCACGGCGACGACACAGGCCTGAACTCGTACCGCACGGCCGTGTTCCGGACGCTGCCCCGCACCGGCATGCCGGATGAGTTCCTCGACTGGAGCGACTATCAGCGCCACGCCCAGATCCTCGTGACCTCGGGTGTGATCGAGGACACGACGAAGCTCTGGTGGGATATCCGTCCGTCCGGCCGTTATCCGACGCTCGAGATGCGGTCGACCGACATCGCCACCCGCCTCGATGACGGCATCACGCTCGCCGCCTTCTACGTGTCGTTGCTGTCGATGTTGTGGCGACTCCGCCAAGACAACCAGCGCTGGCGGGTCTACTCCCGCATGCTCATCAAGGAGAACATCTGGCGCGCTCAGCGCTACGGCATCTCGGAATCACTCATCGACTTCGGCATTGGGAAACTCGTACCGATCCCCGAACTCGTCGAGGAACTGATCGAGCTCACCGCTGAGGACGCCCGTCGCCTCGACTGTGTCGAGGAGATCGCTCACGTCAGGGAGATCCTGCGGCGCGGCACGAGCGCCGATCGCCAGAGACTCGTCTACGAGGGTGCCCTGGCGTCGGGTGCAGATGAACGGGAAGCCTTGATCGGCGTGGTCGACTTCCTCATCGAAGAGACGGTTGCTGGTCTATGAACACGATCAGGGTCGCCGGAGCGCAGATCGACCTCACCGTCGGGGACCTCCTCGGCAACGAGGAACGCATCCTGGAGGCGATGCACTTCGCTGAGAATGCCGAGGCCGATGTGCTGCTTCTCCCCGAGCTAGCAATCGTCGGCTATCCGCCCGAGGATCTGGTCCTGCGTGAGGGGTTCATCGAAGAGAACCTCGGCGTGTTGGATCGACTGGCCAGGGCTTCCGGCCGATGCGCGGTTGTGGTCGGATTCGTCGATCCGCTCGATCGTGGCGTACTCGACGACGACTCCGTTGAGCGGCGTGTTGCCAATGCGGCGGCCGTGCTTGCCGGCGGGCGCATCGTGGGGGTGTATCACAAGGAGCTTCTCCCGAACTACGGGGTGTTCGATGAGGCCCGCTACTTCGCTGAGAGCCGCGAGCCGACGCGGCTTTGGGAGATCGCCGGTGTTGCCGCCGGCGTCTCGATCTGCGAGGACATCTGGTCGCCGCACGGCCCGCCGGCCCGTCAGGCCGAGGCTGGAGCGACACTGCTCTTGAATCTGAACGGTTCGCCGTTCCACGCGGGGAAGGGCGCCGAGCGTGTGGAATTGCTGTCGGCCGAGGCGAAGCGAAGCTCCGCGGCGATCGTCTACGTGAACTGCGTCGGAGGGCAGGACGAACTCGTCTTCGACGGCGATTCAATGGTCTTCGACGCCGAAGGATCCCTTGTCTATCGGGCACCGCAGTTCAGTGAGGAACTGTTTGTCCTCGATGTTCCGGTCCCAACCGGGCGCGACCGCACCGTGGAAGCCGTACCGGCGGTGGACGCTGCGACCGGCCGGGATCCGATTCGCACACCGGACTCGGTGGATCGTCTTTCGGACGAAGCCGCCGTCTACGAGGCACTCGTCACAGGACTGCGCGGCTATGTGACGAAGAACGGATTCAAAGAAGTTGTGATCGCATCCTCCGGTGGGATCGACTCTGCGTTGACCGTCGCTGTAGCGGTCGACGCACTCGGTCCGAGAGCGGTGCACACGCTGACGATGCCGTCGCGCTACTCATCCGAGGGATCGGTCGCGGACTCGCGGGCCTTGGCTGAGAACTTCGGCTGCCGGTTCACGGTCATTCCGATCGAGAAGGCGTTCGGGGCGTTCCTCGAGACCCTCGATCCGCTCTTCCACGGTACCCCGTCCGGTGTTGCCGAAGAGAACCTCCAGGCCAGAATCCGTGGGACGATCCTGATGGGTGTGTCCAACAAGTTCGGCGGTATGGTCGTCGCGACCGGCAACAAGTCGGAGATGGCCGTCGGCTACGCGACCCTCTACGGAGACATGGCCGGCGGCTACGCCGTGCTCAAGGACGTCTACAAGACCGTCGTCTACCGCCTCGCTCGCTGGAGAAACCGCAACAGCGTGATGATCCCTCAGGAGATCATCGACAAAGCCCCATCTGCCGAACTCCGCCCGGATCAGTTCGACACCGACTCGCTCCCGCCCTATGACGTCCTCGACGCGGTCCTCGAGGAGTACATCGAGCGAGACCGGACCGTGAACGAGATCACCGAGGCCGGATACGATCGAGCGCTGGTGTCCCGCATCGGACGCATGGTCGACCGCAACGAGTACAAGCGCCGTCAAGCACCCCCGGGTGTGAAGATCACCCGCAAGGGATTTGGGCGGGACCGGCGACTCCCGATCACCAATCGGTACCTCAGCCAGTAGTCGTCAGCTACCAGTTGCGAGGAGGGCGAGGACGTGCGGCCGGGGTGGTGATTAGCGGTCCGTGGCTCCTCACTGGTGGATGACCTCCGACGAGGCTCTACGCTTGACCTATGGCTGTTCTTGGATCTGTCCTCATCGACGGCGTCCCCTCGGACGCTGATCACGCCGCGATCTCTGTGTTCGACATCGGCTTCCAGCGTGGCTACGGCTGTTTCGAAGCGATGCGTGCCTACAACGGCACGGTGTTCCGCCTGGACCAGCACCTCACGCGCCTCGAGATGAGCGCGACGAAACTCCGGTTGCCGGCGCCAGACCGCGAGACGATCGCCGCTTGGTGCCGTTCGGTCGCCACCGAAGCCGGCGATTCCGTCGTACGGGTCTTCATCTCCGGCGGCGTCGACCCGTACCGGCCGGGAACCGACTCGAAGATCGTCGTGTTCGCCGAGTCGGTGCACAGCGGGCCCGAGACCATGCGTCTTCAGTCGCGGGTCGCTCCGTGGCACAGTGATGGCGACTGGTTCGAACTCACCGGCGCGAAGGCGCTCTCTTACGGATTCAACCTCACGGCAACCGTCGCCGCCCAGCAGGATGGGTTTGACGACGCCCTCCTCCTCGGCCGCAGCGGCAACGTGCTCGAAGGCCCCACGTTCTCGGTTGGATGGATCAGCGGCGGTGTCCTCTTCACACCGGGACTCGACCTTGGCATTCTCGAGTCGATCACGCGGTGTACCGCCATCGAGGTCGCGGAACGGGTCGGCATCGAGGTTCGCGAGGGCGTCTACGACGTCGACATGCTTGCCGAGGCTGACGAGGTGGTCGCGATGTCGACGGTGCGCGAGATCAAGGGCGTCTCACTCATCGATGATCGTCCGTTCCAACCCGGACCGGGAACTGCAGTGCTGCAGGAGGGGTTCCGTGCAATGGTGATGGAAGAGGTTGGGCCATGAGCCTCACTCTTGCGTTCGCGATCGACGATCTCTATCGGGATGTGGTCATGGACCCGGATCGCTGGGGCGACGAGGCATACGCTGAATGGCTGGAGAACGCGGCGATCGACGTTCAATCGATCGACAAGGTGACCGCCCGATCGCTGCGCCGAGCGGTCCGGATCGCAGGGAAACTCCAGAAGTTCTGGTCGTCGCCAGACGCCGCCCGATACCAGGGCGAGCCATCGTGGGAGACCCGGGTGGACATCGCCGTCGGCATCCCCGCGTGGCGCCCAGGCCTCGAACTCGCCGAGCGGGACTTCGAAGAATCTCCATCCCAGGATGCGTTCGACGAGGTGCGCCGCCGCTTTCGTATCGTCAACGGATCGACCTGGATGGAGGGCGTCGACTACGAGACCTGGGTTGACGTCGGCACCAACAGTCAGAACCGGTAGAATCGGTGCACATGGCATCGAAGATCTTCCTCGTAGTGGCGATGGCGATGGTTGTTGCTTCGTGCTCATCCTCGAGCGAAGAGACCACCACGACCGCGCCGACGACGACCACGACGACGACCACCACGACCGCACCAACGACCACGACCGCACCAACGACCACCACGACCGTCCCTCAGGAACCCCCGCCATTCCCTGAGTATCAGATTGTCGAACGGATCGTCGTCCCCGAGACGGGTGACACCGTGGTGCTCCTGCTCGATCCGGCTTCGTATACGAGCCTCTCGGATCTCGATATCTACGAGGTGATCGCAGACGCAGCAGATCGGTTCCCGCCGATCCTGTTGCGCACGTGGTCGACTCGCCCGAAGCCGCCGAAGCGGTGCTGCTCGAAGAACCGGACGCGGGACAGCAACGCATCCTCGAAGTCCACTACCTCGCCCGACTCGAAGACGGATTCCGCATCGTGTACCTCGGACCCTTCGAAGACTCAGGAACCGCGGTCTTGGGGTCGTAGAGGCTGCCAGCTGCCTCTACAACAGCACTGCCGCGGTAATCAGGAAACTCGCAAAGCTCACGAGGTCGGTCGTCATTGTGAGGAAGATGTTCGAGGCGAGTGCCGGATCCTGGCCGAGACGCCGCAGGATGATCGGGATGCTCGCTCCGACGATTCCCCCGATGCTGATCGACACGATCACGGACACGAACAGGATGACGGCGATCTGCCACTGATCCACGCCCGATTCGGCTCCGAAGAGCCCGACGGTGATTGCGCCAACGATGGCTGCCAGGACCGCGATGGCGACCGCATCAATCGCCGTGACCGCCATCTCTCGACGAACCGCCCGGCGCGCGCGGCCCCGGGGAAGATCGCCGATCGCGATGGAACGGATGATGACGGCGAGGCTCTGCGCACCGGAGTTGCCGCCAAGGAGCGCAACCAGCGGCATGTAGGCCGCGAGGATGACGGCGCCCGCGAGTACCGACTCGAACTGGGCGATCACAAAGGCGAGGACCACCCCGACCACCAGGTTGAAGGCGATCCAGGGAAGACGGCGACGCACCGACACCGAGACCGGTGTGAAGATCGTCTCCTCTTCGCCGGCGCCCACCATCAAGGCAATGTCTTCCCCGGCTTCGGCCTGGATCGCTTCCAGCGCCTCCGAGACCTTGACCATCCCGACCAAGCGACCGTCGTCATTGACCACGGGGATGGCGAGCAAGTGGTAGCGCTGCATCAGTTCGGCGACGACCTCGCGGTCAGTTGCCGGGGTCACCGAGACCGGGTCGGCGAGCATCACGTCCTCGAGTGCATCGGCCGGACGGGCGAAGACGATATCGCGGAACGATACGACGCCTCGGAGGAGGTTCCGATCGTCGGTGACGTACACGTATGCCAGGTTCGATCCCAGCTGTTCGTGGAGGCGACGCAGTGCCTCGATGGATTCACCGGCAGGGATCCCGGCGGGGAGGACCGCGTAGTCGGTGGTCATCATGCCGCCGGCGGTGTCGGCGGCGTATGCGAGGAGGTTGAAAATCTCGGTGGCCGCATCCTTGTCGAGGGCTGCGAGCAGCGCGGTACGTTTCTCTGGTTCCATAACGGCGATCACGTCGGCCGCCTGGTCGGCGCCCATCATCGAGATCATCTCGGCCGCCCGAGCTGGGCTGATCTCCTCGAGGACGTCGGCGGCCGCCTCAGGCCGCATTTCATCGAGAACCTCGCCGGCGTCATCCGGGTCGAGATCCTTGAGGAGATCAGCGGCGCCTCCCTCCTCCAGTGCTTCGAGAATGTCCGCGGCGTTCTCTGGCGTGGACTCTGCGATCGCTTCCCACTCGTCTTGGTGCGCGTCGAGGTAGGCCTCGGCCTCGTCGGGGCGCCGACGGGCGAGGTCTCTCAGCGTCTCGATGACGTTGCGCGGGCGAGGGAATCTCAGACGCATGACAGACGCAGCCTATCGCTTGAAGCTCGGAGCCGGATTGACCCGGGAACTGGGCATGCCCCCACGGGGGGAGAGGGGGCATGCGCGGCCGGTCCAGAGGACCGACGATGATTCGAGCGTAGCAAACGGATGCGGCCGACAGCCCGTCGGCTCCGCCTAGCGGACCGTGACCAGTGAATCGGTGGCCGCCGGTGTGATCCGGCCGATGACTGCAGCGAGATCCCCGCCACCGGTGATCCCGGCAACGAGTGCTGGAAGATCGGCTTCCGGCACGGCGAGGAGCAGTCCGCCGCTCGTCTGCGCGTCGGCAAGCAACGTCTGCATCTCTGGCGGCAGTGCGCCGAAGTCCACCACCGATTCGACCGAACGGAAGTTGCGTTTCGTGCCTCCCGGCACGGTGCCGTCGGCCGCGATGTCGAGTGCACCCTCGAGGATCGGGATCGCCGAAGCATCGAGAACGGCGGTGACGTCGCTCGCCCGCAGCATCTCCACGAGGTGACCGAGGAGACCGAATCCGGTGACATCGGTGCCGGCCCGCACACCGGATTCGACGGCAGCGCGAGATGCTGATGCGTTCAGCCTTCGCATGGTGGCAACCGCTGCTTCCTGCGAACCCGCCGTGGCAATGCCGCTCTTGATCGCGGTTGAGATGAGTCCGGTTCCGAGAGCCTTGGTGAGGACCAGCGCATCCCCGGCACGGGCAGCGTCGTTCGTGATCATGCGATCCGGGTGGACGGTGCCGGTGATGGCGAACCCGAACTTGGGCGTCCGATCATCGATCGAGTGACCGCCAACCAGGGTGCATCGCGCCTCAGCCAATACCTCCACCGCGCCGTCGATGACGTCGGCTGCAGCACTCCACGGCAGCTCGTCTCGCGGCCACGACAGCAGTTGGAGTGCTGTCAGCGGTGTGCCGCCCATCGCGTAGACATCGGACAGCGCGTTGGCGGCGGCGATACGGCCCCACTCGGCAGGGTCGTCGACAATCGGCGTGAAGAAGTCGACGGTTTGGACGAGTGCGAGGTCGTCGGAGATGCGGTAGACGGCGGCGTCATCCGACCCCGCGATTCCGACAAGGAGATCCGGGTGTTCGGTGATCTCGTTTCCAGGCAGACGGCGCAGAACCTGCGCCAGCTCGTCAGCTCCGAGCTTGCATGCTCAGCCGGATCCGTGGCTGTACGACGTGAGACGGATGAAGTTCATACCCGGCATCGTAGTGACGGTCGCTTGCGGGGAACGCGACGCCGGTGCAGACTCTCACCATGGTCGACAACAGTCAGCAGCGCCTCGACGCCATTTCCCGCTCGATCGGTATCGGATCTCTGGACCGCCACATCTTCCTGTGCGCCAGCCAATCGACGCCGCGCTGTTCGACGGCAGAGGAGAGCCAGATGGTCTGGCGTCACCTGAAGCGGCGGCTGAAGGATCTTGATCTCGCCTCGGCCCCCGCGCCGTGGCGCGGAGCCGATCTCGACGAACCGCCGCCGGACGATGGTGGCACCGGGGGGGTGGTCCTCCGCTCCAAGGTCGACTGCTTCCGTGTGTGCGAGCGCGGCCCGATCGGGGTCGTCTATCCAGACGGCGTCTGGTACCACTCCGTCACGGTCGACGTCATCGACCGCATCATCGACGAACATCTGGTCGGGGGAGTGCCGGTGGCGGAGTACGTGTTCGCGGTGGACGCGCTGGGAGTAGCTGAGTAGCCGATTCCTCCTCCTCAGGGGGAGGTGGCCCAAGCGCAGCGAGGGACGGAGGGGGTCTCACCCTGGTCACGATCTCGAGGTGTGCTCGCGAGCGTCGGGCGTCACTCCCTCCCTACGAGAGCGAGAGACCCCTTCCGTCAGCGCCTGGGGGCGCTGCCACCTTCCCCTGAGGGGAAGGAATGTGTAGCTCGTAGCTCGGGGCTGAGAAGACCCAACGCCCTCGCAATCACCGTCGCCGGGTCGTCTCTGTGGATCGAGTGGCCCGTGCCTGGGACCTGTTCGAACGTCAGATTTGGAGCATTCTCGCTGTGTCGGGCGAAGGCGGCGCTCGTGTAGAGCGGCTCTTCCTCTGCACCGAGGAGGTGCACGGGGACAGGGATCCGGGAGAGTTCGGCACCGAGGCCCCAGTCACGGTTGTCGGCGAAGCTCCGGTTCATCACGTCGACGGACGTCGCGAGGAGGGCGTCGCGTTTCCGCTCTGCGTCCTCCTTGCTCCACTTGGGGCGCTCGGCCACGAGTTCCTCGATGGTCGGCGGTTCGGTGACGTCGGCAACAAGCGCAACGCGCACGGTCTCGGCGGCAATCGGGTCGAAGTCGATCGCAGGGTCGATCAGGAGGTAGGCGCTAGCGAAGTCCGGTTTGAGCGAGGCCGCGCGGACGGCCGTGGCGCCACCGAGCGAGTGCCCGATCACCAGCCGCCACGGCCCCGGACAGGTCTCGATCACATCTCCTGCGTAGCCGTCGAGGCTGTACTCGCCGGGGTGGGCGCTCTGCCCATGTCCGCGAAGGTCCGGAGCGATCGACGAGTACCCGACCGCTTCGAACATGGCCCCGATCTGCGCCCAAACCGGGCCAGCGGAGCTGAGTCCGTGGAGGAGGAGCACGGACGGGGAGTCTGGACCGAGTCGATGTACGTTGAGTCGCATGGGGTCCGCCACTGTACCCACCGCTGGATCGACCGAACCTCTACGCTCCGCTCGTGAGCATCGTGCGAAGACTGATCGGGGCTATCGGACTGGGGTGGGTGCTGTGGCGCCTGTTGGGGCCCGAGGTGGAACCCGAATTCGAAGGTGAGCAGCAACGTCCTCTGGCCATTCCCGGCCGTACCGTCCTCGTCGGCGAGCGAGAGTTCTTCGTGCGTGAAGCCGGACCCGAGTCGGCGCCGCCTCTGGTGCTCATGCATGGATGGGGATTCGACGGCGAGATGACCTACTACAAGATGATCCCAGCCCTCGCCGAGCGCTATCGCGTCATCGTTCCCGACCAACGCAACCACGGGAAGTCGGATCGGATCCGCGGTCCCGTCGAGGTGGCCGATCTCGCCCTCGAGACGATCGGAGTCCTCGACGCCCTGGGGTACGAACGGTTCGACGTCTTCGGCTACTCGCTCGGTGGCATGGCCGCGCAGGTCCTCGCCTACCGCTACCCCGAACGAGTCGGGCGACTCATCCTCGCCGGCACGTCCGCCTATCCGGTCGACCGCCTTCGCATTCCCGCGCGTTTCGCGTTCTGGATCTCACGGGCAGTGGCGCGGCTATCGAAGAAGGAAGTCGTCATCCTGACCTATCGGTATCTTCTGCGATCGGGGATCGTTGAGGCCCGTCACGCCAGGTGGTTCTGGGCGGCGATGCTCAATCGCGACCCGACCCTCTACTACGAGTCGGGGAAAGCGGCATGGAGGTTCGACTCCCGAGCGTGGGTTGGTGAGATCGACGTGCCGACGATGGTGGTCATCCCGACCGACGATCAGGTCGTCGCGACCCGGACTCAATACGAACTCGCTGAACTGATCGACCCGGAACGTATGGTCGAGATCGCCGGCGCCGGTCACGAATCGGTCATGTCCCGGCCCGAGGAGTACGTCGCTGCCATCGAGTCATTCCTCACCACCGATTGAGAACCGGCGGGCTACACGATCCCGAAGTCCGCGAGGGCTGCGACCACTGCATCGGGAGCATCCAGGAGGACGTTGTGGCCGGCTCCGTCGATCGACACATGAGATCCCGAAGGGGCGGTGTCCGCCATCTCTCGGGCACGTCGGGTGTAGGGGGCATCGTCGCTGCCTGAGATGGTGAGGAGCGGGATGCGAAGATCGACGATCCGGTCTCCGACGAACGGTTGCGTACCCTGGCCCAGCCCCCGCAGAGCTGCGGCCAGACCGGCCGTCGTGTTCACCGAGCGGATGGCACGGTCTCGCCGCCGCGCCTCGTCGTCGAGGTGGGAGGTCCCGGCGATCGGCCCGGCGAGCCACTCGTCGAGGAAGGCGTCGACACCGACGGTCTCGATGTGCTCGGCGAGACGCTCGTCACGGTCTCGACGCTGTGCCCGGGCCTCGCAGCCGGCAATGCCCGGCGATGCAGATATCAGGACCAGCCGTTCGACGAGGTGCGGGTGCTTCAGTGCCGTGAGCAGTGCCATGCGACCGCCCTGGGAGTAGCCAACAAGCGGCATCGGTTGGCCGAACGATGAGAGCCAACCGGCAATGGCCGCAACCGTTGCAGGAACATCTACCGGGGAGCCGTGCGTGTCTCCGTGCCCCGGCAGATCGGCAGCGCAGATACGGAGACCGTCGGTAGCGAGCGACTCGAATTGAGCGCCGGTGAGTGTGAATCCGTGGAGCGCGCAAACCAAGCGCCCGGCGCCGAAGCACCGAACGGCGAGATCGAACGGGGGCTTGTCAGCCCTGATCCTCGACCGGGACTTCGACCGTCATCGCCTTGTAGATCTTGAATCCGAGGGCAACCATGACGGCGAGGATGATGAGTCCGAGCAGTGGCTTCTTCATACCGCAAGCATACCCGCCACCGCGGCCACTACTCACGTTGTCGTGGACTGCGATGTCGGTCGAGAGGCCGGTACCCTGCGGGTCGTGGAAACCTCCTCGATCCAACGACGGAATCGCTATCGAGTTCTCGCTTGGTCGGTCCTCGCGTTCAATGTCTTCGTGATTCTCGGGGGAGCGATCGTGCGCGCCACCGAGTCCGGCGACGGCTGCGGAGCTTCCTGGCCCGCGTGCACCGACAGGATCTTCCCATCAAACCCGGCCGTCGAGACCGTGATCGAGTTCACTCACCGGATCACGAGCGCCCTCGCCATTCTCGGAGTCCTCGCCCTCTACCTCCTGGCCCGTCGCCTCTACGACCAAGGTCATCGCGTCCGTCGGGCCGCCGGAGCGGGCTTGATCCTGATGGGAGTCGAGTCGCTCCTCGGCGCCGGACTGGTGGTCTTCGGCTGGGTCGCCCAGGATGAGTCCATCGCCCGCATGATCGTGGTGCCGCTTCACCTCACCAACACCTATCTGTTGCTCGGCGCGTCGACCCTGACGGCGTGGTGGGCGTCGGGTAACCCGGGTCCGGCATCGCCACGGGAACCGGGACTGGATCGACGCCTTGGCGTTGGAGCCGCCGGTCTGCTGCTGGTCGGCGCAATGGGGGCCCTCAACGCCCTCAGCGACACGCTCTACCCCGTGGACAGCTTCTTCTCCGGCGTCCAACAGGAACTCGCAGCAGACGCGCCGTGGCTGGTGCAGGTCCGGGTGTTGCACCCGGTCGTGGCCATCGCCGTCGGCTTCGGCGTCGCCTATCTCGTGATGCGTCTCTCCGCCAAGGCAGTTGATCGGACGAAACGCATCGCGGCGATCGTCATGGGGCTGGTCGCGATCCAGTTCTTCGCCGGACTCGTGAACGTGATCCTTGCGACCCCGCTCGAGACCCAGGTCATCCACCTCGCCATTGCCGACGCCATGTGGATTGCATACGTGATCTTTGCCGCTGCCCTGCTCGGAGATCGAGTTCAGGCCGATCAGACCGCGAAGCGTGCATCGTGAGTCAGACCGTGCGCATCACCGACCCTCGCAGGCCGAGCGCCGCGGGCACGATTCGCGCCTACGTGGAGCTGACGAAGCCGCGCATCATCGAACTCCTGCTCACGACGACTCTGCCTGCGATGGTGCTTGCGGCCGATGGCTGGCCCGGATGGTGGCTCGCGATCGCCACACTGATCGGAGGGACGCTCTCCGCCGCGGGAGCGAACGTCATCAACCAGGTGATGGATTCCGACATCGATCGGGTCATGCGCAGAACCCGCGGCCGCCCGATCCCTACCCACCGGGTCGGCGAACAAGCGGCCATGGTGTTCGGAATCGCCCTGGGCATCCTCGGGTTCGTATGGCTGCTCGTGACGACGAATCTGCTCGCCGCGTCCCTGTCGACGATCGCGCTGCTCTTCTACGTCATCGTCTACACACTCTTCCTCAAGCGCACGTCGACACAGAACATCGTCATCGGTGGAGCGGCGGGCGCACTACCGCCTCTCGTCGGGTGGGCGGCGGTCACCGGATCGCTCACAGTGCCGGCATGGGTGTTGTTCGGCATCATCTTCTTCTGGACTCCGCCGCACTTCTGGGCGTTGGCTCTGCGCTACGACGAGGACTATCAGGCTGCCGGTGTGCCGATGCTTCCCGGCGTCGTCGGGACGGCCATGACGGTCGATCACATCGTTCTCTACAGCCTGGTGACGGTCGGCGTCTCGCTGCTGCTCGTTCCATGGGTGGGATGGATCTACCTTGCTGCCGTCATCGTGCTCGGTGCCTGGCTCGTTGCAGGAGCATTCCACCTTCGAGCGAACACGGATATGGCGATGCGCTACTTCACCGCGACGAACGGATACCTCGCCGGAGTGTTCCTGGCGATCGCGATTGATGTGCTGGTGTTGGGATGAGAACAGAGCTACCAGCTACCAGCTACCAGCTACCAACTCATCCGAGCCGTGGTCGTCGGGTACGTGGGGGAGGGGACCTGTGAGCGCCGTCGATCTTGTTGCGGCCGTTGTGGGGTCGGTGCTGTTGCTCGGGGGGTTGGGTGCGATCGTTGCGCGGGAACTGTTCACCCACCCGGAACGGAGACTCGTGGGTCCGGTGCGTAACGTCGTGGAAGTCGTCCTGCCGCTGGCCGGAGCGGTGGCACTCGTGGCTGGGGCCTGGATGTCGGCTGCCTAGTCGCAGCCAAGCCGGGTCGCCCCCGTGCCCCGGTTTTACTGTTGACGGGTATACCAGTACGCTCCTGTCCGTGACCGCACGCTACCGATTTCCGTATTTCTTCACCGGGCCTTGCGCCCGGGTCGACGTGATACGGCGGTAGCGGCACCACACACCAACACACCCCCACGGAGACCCGGAGCCAAGGCTCCGGGTCTTGTGGTGTTCCCGGAGCCCTCCACGAAGGAGGCGTCATGTCAGAAAAACCAATCCTCAAGAGCCATCGACGGCCCGGCATCGAGACCACGGTCGTCTCGGTCGGCACCGTCAAGTTCGGTGACGGCTCCTACCCGGTGGTCGCGGGACCTATCGCGGTCGAGAGCGAAGAGCAGATCGTGGAAGCCGCTCGGATTGTCGCCGAGAATGGTGGATCAGTTCTACGGGCAGGGACGTTCCTCGCCGGGTCGTCCCCGTACGCCTACCGGGGTCTCGGCAGTGAGGCACTGTGGATGCTCGAGCATGCCGGGCGGGAGTCGCGTCTACCGGTGAGTACGGAGGTGCTCGAACCGGACAATGTCGACCGCGTGGCGGAGCATGTTGACATCATCGAAGTCGGACCGGACAACATGCAGAACTTCGTGCTGCTGCGTGCCGTAGGTGCGACCAAGCGGCCGATCATCATCCATCGAGCCTCTGCAGCGACGATCGACGAGTGGCTGTTGGCCGCTGAGTACGTGCTGGACGCAGGCAACAGTGACGTCATCCTCTGCGAGCGGGGGAGCCGCGGGTTCGATCCGCGGACGACCGACACGCTCGACATTTCCGCGATCCCGACCGTGCAGCGAATGTCCCACCTGCCGGTCATTGTCGATCCTTCGCCAACGGCCGGTCACCCGGAACTCATCCAGCCGTTGGCGCTCGCAGCGCGAAGCGCAGGCGCTGATGGGCTCATGGTTCCGTTCCACCCGAACCCTCCGGGAGCGCTGGCCGGGAACGGCTCGCACCTCGATCCGGAGCGTTTTACGGCACTCATGGAGGCCCTCGGCATCCCGTCGCTGCGTGACGAGATCGACCGTATCGACCGTCAGGTCATCCGACTGCTCGGCCGAAGGCTCCGCAACTCGGTCGACATCGCCCGTATCAAGGCGGTACGAGATCTCGCTCTTCGCTCCCCGGAACGCGAGGCCGAACTGATCGCTGAGATGCGCGAGGACGCTGAGGCGATCGGCATGGACCCGGAGTACGCCCAGGAACTCATGGAAGTGGTGCTTCGCCACAGCCGTGCCGCCCAGGCGGCAGCGGTTGGGCGGGACGAGGAGCCCGTCGTCGGGTAGCGTCGACGACATGGAATACGTGGAGCGAGGCGCCGACGGCGTGAACCGCTGCGCCTGGGGCAACGCAACGCCCGAGTACGCCGCCTATCACGATGATGAGTGGGGCCGGCCCGTCGACGACGACCAGCGGCTGTTCGAGAAGCTGAGCCTTGAAGGCTTCCAATCCGGGCTTTCCTGGATCACGATCCTCAGGAAACGGGAAGCGTTCCGCGAGGCGTTCGACGGCTTCGACATCGAACGTGTGGCCCGCTTCGGCGATGCGGACGTCGCCCGAATGCTCGATGACGCACGGATCGTGCGACATCAGGGCAAGATCCGATCGACCATCAACAACGCCCAGCGCTCGCTCGAGGTCATCGACGAATTCGGCTCGCTCGGCGCCCTCGTGTGGTCGTTCGAGCCGGAACCCCGACCGCCGACGTGGGACGCAATCACACAAGAGTCGACAGCTCTGGCGAAAGACCTGAAGCGGAGGGGATTCTCGTTTGTCGGGCCAACAACGGCGTACGCATTCATGCAAGCGATGGGTCTGGTCAACGATCACTGGGAAGGGTGCGTCGCGAGGGATGCCGTTGAGGCGCAGCGGATCGAGTTCGCGCGTTCTGCGAAGCGGTGAGCTTTGAGCTATGAGCCCTGAGTGAAGACCCCGACGGACTGAGAACTGCGGACTGCGGACTGCGGACAACCTGCCACAGAAGGGCACTTTGGCATGATCCCGCGCCCTGATTGCAGAGATAGCGTTGAGGTGTCAATCCCGCGAGATGAGGGGGAAGGTCGCCGATGAAGTGGGCGATGGTGATGGTGGCTGTATTGGTGCTTTCTACGTGCAGCAGTACGGAGTCGGCGGAGCCGCCGACGGTTGATGAACCGACGGGCACAACCGTTGTCGAGGAATCTACGACATCAACGGAACCTACGACCACGACCGAACCGCCAACCACGACCCAACCTGAAGAGGTACCTGACTTGAGCGGGATCTGGGACGGGACGAAGATTGTTGGAGGGCAGACTGAGAGAGGGACCGTGTTGATCTCGCAGACCGGGATGACCTTCACTCTGAGCTTCTCCGAGGGATTCGAGTGCGATCCTGCAGATGCCTGCGATTTCAATGGAACGGTCGCAATGCTCTCTGATCCCGACAGCGGCGACTTGACGTACGTGTGGATGGCCAGCAACGCGGGTAGTGTCGATGAAGGCGGGACATACGAGTCCTCCTTCGGCCTCCAGTCGTTCTCAGATACCTACCCCGAGGGTGATGACCCCGAACTACCCGCGTCGGTAGATCCTCTCACGGGAGAGGAACCCGATACTTCTGACATGTACGTGGGCATCGGTGAATCAATCTTCCGCGGTGAGGGACTAGAGATGGAATGGGAGACGTATCTGCTGCTCCAACCTTGAGAGCGTCGAGAACGTTCGGTCACCATGTCGACGATGGAGTACGGGCTACCGCTTCCTCACTCCGGCTTTGCCGACCGTCCCATGAGCGTTGCGATCGCCTCTGGAACGGATGCGTTGTCGTAGAGGACTCGGCCTACCTGCTCGGCGATCGGCATTTCGATCCCGTACCGGCCTGCGAGGGCGAGGATGCCTTCGGTGGATTTGACGCCCTCGGCAACCATGTTCATCTCTGAAACGATCTCGTCGATGGTCTTGCCGAGGCCGAGGCCCAATCCCACGCGGTGATTGCGGCTCTCGGTCGACATACAGGTGGCGATGAGATCACCCATCCCAGCGAGACCGGCGAACGTCGCCGTACGGCCACCCATCGCGACCCCGAGGCGGGACATCTCGACAAGCGCCCGCGTCATCAGCATCGAGACGGTGTTCAGACCGAACCCGAGGCCCTCCGCCATGCCGGCGGCCAGCGCCATCACGTTCTTGAGCGCCCCTGCGCTCTCGGCCCCTGCGACGTCGGTGTTCGTGTAGACCCGGAACCGCGGCCCCATGAAGAGCGCTTGGAGTTCGGTCGCCGTCTCCTCGTCCTCCATGGCGATCACGGTTGCCGCCGGCTGGCCGGCCATGATCTCCCTCGCGAGATTGGGTCCGGTGAGGGCGCCGATGTGCGAGCGATCGTGTTCCGGGAGGACGCTGGATGTGACCTCGGTCATGCGCATCAGCGTGGGCTGTTCGATGCCCTTGGTGAGCGACAGGATCGGTGTTTCGGAGGCGAGAAACGGTGCCGCCTGTTCGAGGACGGCGCGGTAACCGTGGGAAGGAACCCCCATGACGACGACGTCAGCGTCAACCACCGCCAACTCGATGGCCGACGTCGCCCCCAGATCCGGAGGGAGTTCGAACCCCGGGAGGTAGTCCGGGTTCATGCCGTTCCGAACCTGATCTGCGAGTTCCGGGCGTCGGCACCACAGCACGGTCTCGGTCCTTGGAGCGAGCATCGCTGCAACGGTTGTTCCCCAGGACCCGGCGCCTATCACCGCAACCTTCATACATCCTCCTCTCCCGTCCCAGAGTATGACATGGAGGACGTCTGGGCTGGGGTCCTTGAATTCCGATCACAACCCGGCGACGCTGACGCCGACACATACGACGCGAGAGCGAGGGCCTTTGACGACCACGAACTACGTCCTTGATACCTGTGTTCTGCTGGCCGACCCACACGCCCCGCTCCGATTCGACGAACATCAAGTGGTGCTCCCGCTCGTGGTGGTTGAAGAACTCGACCGTCAGAAGACGCGGATGGATGAAGTCGGAGCCAACGCCCGCTCCGCGATCCGACTCCTCGAAGAGTTCGGTGCATCCGAACCGGGCGGTCTTGCCAGCCCAACGATGCTCCCGAACGGCGGATCGCTCCGTCTCGAATTGAACGGTGTGACGTCGGATCGCCTCCCGGAGGTTCTCGACCCGAACACGTCGGATCATCGAATTCTGGCAACGTGTCTGAACCTCGTCGACGGTGGTACTCGCACGGTGCTGGTGACGAAGGACGCAGCGCTACGGATCAAGGGTGCCCAGTTGGGAGTCACCGTCGAGGACTACCGGGGTGACACGGTCCCCGTCGAGGAGTCCTACAACGGCGTAGCGGATCTCGAGGTGCCGGGAGAGACGGTCGATGAACTCTTCCGCAGCGGGAAGGTCACCGTCGAGGACTCCAGCTTGGTCGTCAACCAGTTCGTTGTGCTCCACGGGCCGGGCTCACAGTCTGGACTCGGGCGGGTGGTCGATGACGGTGAGCGCAC
The DNA here is from genome assembly GCA_963836085.1 of uncultured Actinomycetota bacterium. Classification (GTDB taxonomy): domain Bacteria; phylum Actinomycetota; class Acidimicrobiia; order Spongiisociales; family UBA5794; genus JAHEEL01. Next base: position 193,775 of record CAWIHT010000014.1, on the reverse strand, counting down.
CGTCGTCACGAGAGTGCCCGGCAGCAAGCACGTCTTCGGCATCGAGACCAAGAACATGCGGCAAGCCTTCGCCCTGGACCTCCTGATGGACCCGGATGTGGCGGCCGTCTCCGTGATGGGTATGGCCGGGACGGGCAAGACGTTCCTCGCGCTCGCCGCCGCCTTGGAACAGGTGCTCGAGCTCGGGCGCTATCGGAGGGTCTCGGTATACCGGCCGCTGGTCGCCGTCGGTCGCCAGGAGGTCGGGTTCCTTCCCGGCGATTTGACCGACAAGCTGGAACCTTGGATGGCCGCCGTCCACGACAACCTGTACGCCCTGTTCGCCAATGCCGAGGGGACGCCGAGGGATGCGGTCGATGAACTCTTCGAGCGCGATGTGCTGGAGATGGCGGCGGTCACGTATCTCCGGGGGCGTTCGATCACTGGGGAACTCGTCATCGTTGACGAGGCTCAGAATCTCGAACTGCCAACGCTGAAGGTGATCCTGACTCGGATGGGCGCCGGCTCGAAAGTGGTGTTCTGCGGCGACCTCACACAGGTCGACAACCCCTACATCTCACCGTTCGGGGGTCTGGCAGCCATGATCGAGAAGTTCAAGGGGAACGAACTGTTCGGACACATCACCCTGGACCGCACCGTCCGCAGTCCCCTGGCCGAATACGCAGCGAACATCCTCTAGGCCCTACTGGCCGCGGACGTAATCGCTGAGGCGTTCTGCTGTTGCCGCGGGGAGGCGAACGGTGATCTCCGTGCCCTCCTCGCCATGCTGTTCGTCGAGTACTTCTCCGGCCTCGTGGATTGCGGCAACGACATCGCCGCGCTCATACGGGATCAGAAGATCCACCTTCGCGGTGACGGCGTCGAGGCCCTTGACGATGGCGGCTGTCACTTCGCTGGTGCCCTCGCCGGTGAGTGCGGATGTGGCGACGGAGCCTTCGTAGACCGTGAGCAGACGACGGACGACGGCCGGTTCCGCACTATCAGTCTTGTTGAACACGAGGATCTCCGGCACGCCGGCTGCGTCGATCTCATCCAGTACCTCCCGGACGGCGGCAATCTGGCCGTCGGGATCCGGATCTGAGGCGTCGACGACATGGACGTGAAGGTCGGCGTCCGCGGCTTCGTCCAAGGTCGAGCGGAACGCCTCGACAAGTTCGTGGGGAAGGCGGCGAACGAAGCCAACCGTGTCGGACATCAGGGCTCGATGCCCGTCCGGGAGATCGAGTCGTCTGACCGTCGAACCTAGCGTGGCGAACAGACGATCCTCCACGAGGACGTCCGCTTCGGTGAGTCGGTTGAACAGCGTTGATTTGCCGGCGTTGGTGTATCCGACGATCGCGGCAATCGGCAAGCCGGAGCGTTTCCGGGACTTGGCCCGCGTGTCTCTGGACCGAGCGGCTTCCTTCAGTTCGCGTTCGATCTTGGAAACCCGTTCGAGGATGCGGCGACGATCGGTCTCGAGTTTGGTCTCACCCGGGCCACGCGTCCCGATGCCGGCGCCGAGCCTGGACAATTCAACGCCCTTGCCGCGGAGGCGGGGGAGTCGGTATCGGTGCTGTGCCAGTTCCACTTGCAGACGGCCTTCATGGGTGTGGGCGTGTTGGGCGAAGATGTCGAGAATCAGGGCAACGCGGTCGACGACATCGCATTGGAATGCCTGCTGGAGGTTGCGCTGCTGGGCGGGGGAGAGCTCGTTGTCGAATACGACGACATCGATGTCGAGCATGTGCGATTCGGCGACGAGTTCCGAGAGCTTTCCCTTGCCGATGAAGGTCGCCGGATCCGGGCGGTCCCTGCGAACGAGGACGACCTCGACGGGATCGGACCCTGCCGTATCGGTGAGGAGTTCGAGTTCTTCGAGACTGTGATCTCCTTCGGCGACCTTGCTTCCGTCGCGTACCATGCCAACCAGCAGCGCTCGCTGCCGAACGACATCGAGGTCGGTGACCGACGCCGTGAGGCGCCGTCGACTCCGCGCCACATGAGATCGAGAATCATCAGTCATAGGGCGAAGTATGGCGTGCATGTGGGGGCAACGAGCGGGTCCCGAATGATTACTCGACTCCTCGACTCCTCGACGACTCAGCTACGGCTTTGGACCGGCTACTGGCGACGGGCGACGGGCGATGCCCTTGCGCTTGCGTATCTTTCCGGCCTATCTTGCCTCGACCCCGGCACTTGCCCGGGGTTCCTGGTTATCCAGGGCTCTCATTTGGAGGCAAACCCATGAGTGACAATATGAAGAAGTGGCTCCCGTGGATCTTGGTTGCTGCCGTCGCTGTCATCATTGTCGTTGTTATCGCCGTGAATGCCGGCGGAGACGACGACACTGCAGCAGAGACGACGACGACAGCCGTTGATGATTCCACGACCACGACGGTCGAAGAAGAGACGACCACGACGGTCGAAGAAGAGACGACCACAACGTCCACTGAAGCGCCGATGGCGTTCGAGCCGATCCCGGTCAAGATTGGCACCGTGCTGCCCCAGACGGGACAGCTCGCACCGATCATCGAGGCACTCGAGAACCCCATCAAGATGGGCGTTGACGAGATCAACGCGGTCTCCGACGGCCTGGTGGTCGTGGAGTACGGGGACTCGGGTACCGACCCGAACATCGCCTCGACGACCGTGGACAAGTATCTGACGGGTGACTTCGCAGGGATCATCGGCGCTGCCGCTTCCGGCGTCTCGCTCTCAATCGTCGACAAAGTTCAGGGCAGCGAAGTCGCGATGTGCTCGGGTTCGAACACCGCGGCGTCGCTCAGCTCATCAGACTATGACCCGTACTACAGCCGCACGGCACCTTCGGACAACCTGCAGGCGCCGGCACTTGCCGACGTTATCGCAGGCGATGCACCGGCCTCGGTCGCGGTTCTGTGGCGCAACGACGACTACGGCGTCGGCTTCGGCGAGCTGCTTGCTGCCGAACTCGATGGTGTTGTCGTACTCGCACAGGCCTACGACGCCGCAGCCGGTTCGTTCGCAACAGAGGCGCAAGCCGTCGTTGCGAGCGGTGCTGAGGCGCTTGCCATGATCACGTTCGAAGAGGGCGGACAGCTCCTGCTCGATCTCGAGAGTGCCGGCTTCACCGGTCAGGTCTACGTTGCCGACGGCTTCAAGGACACGGTCGGCCCCGATCAGCTCGGCGGCAACACCGCGCTGCTCGAAGGCATCAAGGGCACGGCCCCTTCGGCCTCCCCGGAGAACGGCGAGGCGACGTTCCCGACGCGGCTCGAAGCTGCGTTCCCCGGAACGGCAACGATCTTCTCTGCACAGAAGTACGACTGCCTCATGGTGACCGTGCTCGCCGCCCAGGCGGCACAGAGTGCCGATCCGGCCGTGTTCATCAACGAGATCGGGAACGTCACCAAGGGTGGTGAGAAGTGCTCGCTCTTCGAGGACTGCTTCAACCTGCTGATGACCGGTGCCGACATCGACTACGACGGCGCATCGGGACCGCTCGACTTCGGTCCGAGCAACGAGCCCGGCATCGGCACGTACGATGTGTTCCTCTATGACGCCGAGGGCGGAACCTCGACGCTTCTGCAGATCGTCGCCGGCGGCTGATCTGTTCGAACAACCGTTGAACAACAAACGTGGGGCCCGGCATGCGCCGGGCCCCACTGCTTTGTCCGCTGTTGCGTGCTGCTAGTCGACCTTGCCCAGAGTTCCCAGGTACAGGTCGATCACTCGTGAGTCGTGGAGGAGTTCCTTGCCGGGACCCGTGTGTGCGTTCGTCCCTTGGTCCAGGACATAGGCTCGGTCGGCGATCTGAAGGCACCGCCTGGCGTTCTGCTCGACCATGATGATCGACACCCCGGAGTCGGCGATCAGGCGGACGCGTTCGAACACGAGATCCTGATTCGCCGGGGAGAGGCCGGCGGACGGCTCGTCGAGCAGCAGCACGCTCGGATTCATCATCAGGGCCCGACCGATCGCCACCATTTGCCGCTCGCCACCCGACAGGTAGCCTGCCCGCTGATCGGAGCGATCGGTGAGCAGCGGGAAGATGTCGACGACCGCCGCGAACCGCTCGTCCCAGGCCTTCGGGTCGAGGTACAGGCCCATCCGCAGGTTGTCCTCGACGGTCAGCGATGGGAACACGTTGGCCCGTTGCGGAACATAGCCAACACCGAGGCCGACGAGCGTATGGGCCGCCAGATTCGAGATATCCCGGCCCCGCAATGTCACGAAGCCGTCTCTGACGGTGACGAGACCGAAGATGGCCTTGATGAGCGTCGACTTCCCGGCACCGTTCGGTCCGATGATTCCGACGAGTTCGCCGTCGTTGAGCGTCAGGTCGACACCCCGCAGGATGTCGACGCCGGGGAGATAGCCAGCCACAACCTGGTCGGCGACGAGGAGATGCTTGCTCACGATGCGGCCTCCCCGTGGTGCTCGCCGAGATAGGCGTCAATGACGGCGCGGTTCTTGGCGATGACCTCGGGTGGACCTTCTGCGATCACGCGCCCTTCGGCCACTACCACGACCCAGTCCGAGATCTCCTGGACTACGTCCATGTCGTGCTCGACGAAGATCACCGTCTTGCCCGCATCACGCAGGCCGGTGATGTGCTGGAGGAGTGATTGGGTGAGCGCGGGGTTCACGCCGGCCATGGGCTCGTCGAGCATCACGACCTCGGGTTCCATCATGAGCGCACGAGCCATCTCGAGGAGCTTGCGCTGGCCGCCGGACAGCCCGCCGGCGAACTCGTCGGTCATGTGATCCAGTCCGAATCGCTCGAGGAGTTCATTCGCTCGGACTTCGTTCGCATCCTCTGTGGCGCGCCAACCCCCGGTCAGTGCTCCCAAGAGGCCCTCACCCTTGTTGTTCTTGGCCGCCACCAGCATGTTCTCCATGACGGTGAGTCGAGCCAGCGAACGGGTGAGCTGGAATGTGCGCACCATGCCGCGACGCGCCACCTGGAATGCTGCAATGCCGACGAGTGCCCCACCGTTGAGGTGCCAGTCGCCGGTGTCCGGTGTGTCGAATCCGGTCAGCAGGTTGAAGAGGGTGGTCTTGCCGGCACCATTGGGTCCGATGAGCGAAGTGACGGTATGGCGCTGGATCTCGAGATGCTTGACGTCGACGGCCGCTAGTCCGCCGAACGACCGCTGGAGATCGTTGGCGACAAGCACGGGGTCCGGCTTGTGGACGCCCGGCTCCGCGGCGATGCCGTACATGGGGTGATCAGCGTTCATCGATCAGCGCCTCCTCCCGGGAACCCAAGATGCCCTGCGGGCGGAAGACCATCAACACCATCATTCCGATGCCTACAAGGACCAGCTTCACCTGACCGGCAGCAGCGGGCGTGAGGAGATCGCCGACCCAGTCGATGTTGGCCTGGGTGTTGACCATGAGGGCGTCGATGGTGAAGAAGAGGAACTGGAACACGACGGCTCCCACGATCGGCCCCAGGATCGTTCCGGCGCCACCGAGGATGACGATGACATAGAGAATGAACGTCACCTGCGGCAGGTACGCGTCGGGTGTTACGTTCTGTTGCTCGATCGCCAGAAGCATTCCGGCGATTCCGCCGATCGCTCCACCGATCATCAACGCTTGGAGCTTGTACGCGAAGACGTTCTTGCCGAGAGAGGTCGTGGCGTCCTCATCCTCCCGGATGGCCTTGAGTACGCGACCCCACGGGCTGTTGATCAGGCGCCGAATCAGCAGCGTGAGCAGGGCTGCGATCGTCCAGCCGACGATCATGACCCACAGCTTTCGGCCCGTGACGACGAGGCTTCCGATGCCGTACAGCTCTGCCGGTGGGAAGGGATTGATGGCGAAGAAGGAGTCTGCAAATCCCTGAATGCCGAACACGCCGTTGGTGAGCGGCTCGGCCCAACTCGATCGGGCGACGAGGCGGATGACCTCAGCGGCCGCGATGGTCGTGATGGCCAGGTAGTCGGCGCGCAACCGGAGCGTCGGGAGGCCGAGGAGGAACCCGAGGAAGGCCGCCACGATGATGCCGACGATGACCCCCAACCAGAGCGGGCCGCCGAAGTCGACCGTGATCGCCATGCCGTACGCGCCGACGAGCATGAACGCCACGTGGCCGAAGTTGAGCAGTCCGGCGTAGCCAAACTGGAGGTTGAGCCCGATTGCCGAAATCGCATAGGCCGCGGTGACGGGGCCGATTGTGGCAAGGATGCCGTCGATGAAGACGCTGCCCCAGTCCATCAGCCGATCCTCTCCTTCGTGCCGAAGAGTCCCTGCGGTCGAATCAGAAGCATCAGTATCAGCACAGCGAGACCAACCGCGGTCTTCAGTTCGTTCGGGACGAAGATCGTGCTCATCTCGACCGCGACGCCAACCACGAAGCCGCCCACCATCGCGCCGTACGCGGTGCCGAGTCCGCCGAGGACGACGGCAGCAAAGATCAACAGCAGGAGGCTGAAGCCCATGTCCCATTGCACGGCTTCGTTGAGTCCGAAGAAGATGCCGCCGAGCGCCGCAAGCCCACCAGCCAGCATCCACGTAATCAGGATGACCCGGTTCACGTCGATGCCCGAAGACTCGGCGAGATCCGCGTCGTCGGAGACCGCTCGCATGGCCGTCCCGGCGCGACTGCGCTGAAGGAAGAGGCCAACCCCGGCAAGCACCAGGAGGGCGACCCCGATCGTGATGAGGTTCTTCGGCACGACCGAGATGCCGAGGATCTCGATTGGCGGCTGACCGGCGAAGTCGGGGTACGCCCGCGGTTCCCCGCCGAAGATGATGAGAATGATGTGACGAACCGCGAACGAGAGGCCGATCGAGACGACCATCATTGCGATCAAGCCTGTGTTCCGAATCCTGAGGGGTTTCCAGAGGCCTTGCTCTTGAGCCCAGCCGAATCCGGCCCCAACGAGGATGGCGGGAACGGCGGCGATTGCGAGTGGCCACTCAGGTCCCGCTGGCGAGGCGTGGAAGAAGTAGGCCGCGACGGCGCCGAGGGTCACCATTTCGGCGTGGGCGAAGTTGACCAGGCCGGTGACGCCGTAGACGAGTGAGAGACCAACCGCGCACAGGGCGATGATCGCACCGAGCTTGAGGCCGGAGATGAGCAAGGCGCCGACCCGTTCGTAGGCGGATGTCGAGGAGACGTTGCCTACGCCCAGGGGGAAGATCACCTTCTTGGCTTGCCCCTCACGGACGTTGACCTCGTCCAGTTCGTCCTTGGTCGGATCGGTCAGGCCCACACCGTCCGGGAGCGTCGAGGTATCGAGGCGGACCTGATAGGTGCCTGCTCCCGGCACGGGGATCTCCCAGGCGCCCTCGGCATCCGAATCCCCGGCTCCGACCTCGACGCCATCGAGTACGACGATGATCGTCACGCCCTCGACGGGAGTCTTCTCCTCGCCTGCGGTCTGGATGAGCTTGCCGCCGATCGATTCGCCTGCGGCAATGGACGCGACAGGAGACAGCGCGACGATCAAAATCGCCGCGAGCCAGAACCATGCAAAGAGGGCACGATGTGACACGTTCGGCGAGTGTAGGTGCTGCTGGGGACTGGGTGTCGACCGAATCAATCCTACGCGAGTCGTGGCCCGCGACTAGGTTCGTTCTGGAGGGAAGGGGTCGATATGCAGCGGAAGGTCGCAGGGATTCTCGATGAGAAGGGTGCCGGTGTCTGGTCGGTCGCTCCCGGCGATACGGTCCTGTCAGCGCTCGAGACGATGGCGCAGCACAACATCGGGGCGGTCCTCGTCCTCGACGGCGATGATCTGAGCGGAATCCTCAGCGAGCGGGACTACGCCAGGAAGATCAAACTGGCGGCGCTCGGATCCGGCGACACGCCGGTCGCGAACATCATGACCACGCCCGTTGTCACCGTGGTTCCGACGGCGTCGGTTGCAGAGTGCATGGAACTGATGACCGATCGCCGCATTCGACATCTCCCGGTGGTGGACGACGAAGGCCGGTTGGTCGGCATCGTCTCGATCGGGGACATCGTGAAGGCGATGATGGCCCAGCAGCGCGACCTGATCGCCGACCTTGAGCGCTACATCACCGGCTAGTGGAGGCAGAACTCGTTGCCTTCGGGGTCCTGCATCACCGTCCACGTGCCGATGGCCTCTTCGAAGCTCTCACCTCGCGTCGCCCCGAGCGCGACGAGTCGCTCGGCTTCGGCGTCGATCGCTGCCTTCCGTTCCGGCTGCTCCATCGACCGGTCGGTGACGACCACATCGAGGTGGCATCGGTTCTTCACGGTCTTCGCTTCAGGGACCTTCTGGATGAGGACGCGAGGGCCGTCTCCGTCCGGATCGATGACCGCCGCGAGCTGATCCCGATTCTCCTCGGGTATCCCGACCGCATCGGCAAACGCCTCCCAGGAGTCGAATCCCTCCGGTGGCGGCTGGAGCACGTAGCCGAGGGCCTCGCCCCAGAACGCAGCCAGGGCCCGTGTGTCCAGGGCATCGAACGTAACTTGAAATGATCGTGCCATAGCCCGAACGCTAGCCCGGGGGCCCCGTCCTCGCATAGGTTCCGGGCCGATTCCGGCTGCGATGGCAGGAGCTAGGCTGGACACTGTCAAAAGAGCGAATTGTGGAGGATCACAATGACTTGGACCGTCCTTCCCGGAGATGCCGCATCGAAGACCGCCGAAGCGCTCCAACCGACCCTGGTTGATCTCATCGACCTTCACCTGATTGGCAAGCAGGCCCACTGGACCGTCGTCGGTGAACGGTTCCAGTCCGCACATGAACGCCTCGACGTGCTCGTGGACCAATGGCGTCTCTGGAGCGACAGTGTCGCAGAGCGCATCGTCACCCTCGGCGCTCTGCCGCGAGGCCGTGCAGAGGACGTAGTGGAAGAGGGCGACATGGGCCCGTTCCCGCTCGAGTGGCTCCAAGACGGAGACGCAATCCGTGCTGTCGCCGAACGTGTCGAAGCGACTGCCCGTCGTGCCCGCGCGCAGCAAGCCATCGTCGAGGATCTCGACGTGATCTCCGACGGACTCCTCCAAACCATCATCGAAGGGCTCGAAGAAGAACTCTGGATGTTGCGCGCCCACCTGCGGTGAACCATCCGTCCGAAGCAGCCGACCAGATCAGGGACGCGGGTCTGAGAGCGACGCAGGCTCGTATCGCGGTTCTCGAGACGCTCGCCGAACTCGACGGTCATCCGACCGCCGATGACATTGTGCGACGCCTCCGGGATCGCGGCGCCTCGGTCGCCCGGGCGTCGGTGTTCAACGTTCTCGATGACTTCGCCCTATCGGGCTTGGTGACCGTGGCGTCTGCCGGACCCGGCGCCGCTCGCTATGAACGGGCAGACGAGCGTCACGACCACTTCGTCTGCCGTGCCTGCGGCGCGATCCAGGACGTACCACGTACGTTCTCCGCGGACGGTCTCTCGCTCGATACCGACGCCGGCCGCATCGAGAACACCCACATTGTCTATCGCGGACTCTGCTCCTCGTGCTTGGCCAACGGCGAGACATAGTCGTGCGCACGGCCGGGAGGCGTGCACCCGGACCTTCACTACGATCGGAGCATGAACGTCGACATTCGCCGGGCGCGCGCGAGCGACCTTGTCCGCATCAACGTGATCTACGAGCACACCGTCGTTGGTTCCGCCATCTCGTTCGACCTCGAACCCTGGGATATGGAGCGTCGGCACGAGTGGTGGACGCACTACAGCGATACCGGCCCGTACCGGGTGTTCGTCGCCGAGGTCGATGGGCATGTCGTCGGGACGGCCTACAGCAGTGAGTTCCGCGACAAGGCGGCGTACCAGACCTCGGTGGAGACGACGGTCGTGATTGACCCCGACTACCGGGCGGCCGGCATCGGGCGCCGACTTCTCTCCACCGTGCTCGACGCTGTCCGGTCAGAGGGCATCCACCGCGCCTATGCCGTCGTGACACTTCCGAATGACGCTTCGATCGGTCTCCACGAGTCGTTGGGATACCGGCTGGTCGGCACCCTCGACGAAGTCGGATATAAGCTCGGCGCGTACTGGACGACGGCCATCCTCGAGATACGGCTCGATTCCGACGGTGGGTGATCGCAAGCGTCGTTGGGTCCGGTAGGTTTCTCCCTGGAGGCGTCCGGACGCCTGGTGGGTCCCTCGGTCTTCAAAACCGATGAGGGTGCGAGAGTGCCCTGGCGGGTTCGATTCCCGTCCGCCTCCGCCAAAGACTCGCCCGCGCTCCGCGGCGGATGCCGAAGCCCGCGCGAGTGTCGGGTCGTTCGTCCCTGGCGGAACGGTGGTCACATGACATACGCTGCACCGATGCAACGAGGCCAGGTCAGGTACCGACGAGACGCGTTCGTGTCCGCTATGGGCGGATTTGCGTGACGTCGCCTCCTACGCCTCGACGTGGCGGCGCACCGCCTCCATGGCCCGACGGAAACCCGGATGCGATTCCCACGGGGAGTCCTCGCGGATGGAAGCGCGCGAGGCTCGCCACCGATGGTCGGGTCCACACCGCTGCGTTGTACTCCGACTACGCCGCTGATCTCTGGTCGGTCACTGACGCTGCGTTCTGCCACATGGGCGGTGACCCGTTCGAACCCGGTCACCTCCAGCACTGCAAATGCGGCCTGCGCGTCTGGGACTCGCGAGCGAAGCTCGACAGGGACCTCTCATGCGGGATCTATGCAACGATCCTCCCCGTGGCAGTCTTGTGTGCCGTTGCGTGGCAGCCCCCGAGCGTGAGCGAAGAGCGGTGCCGCCGCGTCGCGCGGGCGGAACTGCTCGGTGTGTCGGTACGCAACTACTGCATGCACTGCGCTCGCCGGGGCGTTCGCGGATTCGTCAGCGGTCGTGCGATGGGGAGACACACCTACGAGCTGTGGACCTCCTGCGAATCGTGCGCCGACGAAACCTGGATCTCGATCGACGATGCGGCGAAGAGCCTCGGTGTCCCGATTCGGGTTGATCCCTGGCTGCCCTAGTACCACCGGACCTTGCGCGTAGACTCAACCCATGGACGCTCCACGTTCTCTGACGACCTGGGTGGTTCTTGTCCTTGCGATCGCTTTCCTGTGCGTGATGTGTCTTGCGTTCATGGTGCTGACGTGGCGATCGGGCGGAGCGATCTGGCTCAAGCTGGCGGCATCGGTTGGCCTCATCGCAATGGTCACGGGTGGATCCATCCGCCTCGTCATCGCATCGCGACCGTACGGAGATCCGCGCTAGGACCACCCTGGGTCCGCGCACTACGATCGCTCAGATGAGTGACCGACCGATCATCCCTTCGCTCCGAGACGCCGATCTCTCTCGACGACTCTCGAAGCGGGAAGCGAAGGAACGCCTCACGGCAGCACAGACCCGCATGCTGCAACTGCGTCTCCAACTCGGCGGCAAACTCGGCGGCAGTGAACTCGGACCACCGGTGTGTTTCGTCTTCGAGGGCTGGGACGCCTCCGGGAAGGGCGGTGCGATTCGCCGGCTCGTCTCACCAATGGACCCACGACACGTCAACGTCATCTCGATCGCCGCCCCGTCTGCGGATGAGCTCCGGCACCACTGGCTTCAACGCTTCTGGCCCCACCTGCCCGGATGGGGGGACGTGGTCGTCCTCGATCGATCCTGGTACGGGCGCGTCCTCGTGGAGCGTGTCGAGGGATTCGCCGACGTGGAACAGTGGCGGCGGGCTTACACCGAGATCATCGACTTCGAGCGGACCCTCGTCGCCGAGGGCATGGTGTTCGCGAAGTTCTGGATGCACGTTTCGCCTGAGGAGCAGTTGGAACGGTTTGAGGCCCGCCGCCACAGCCCACTCAAGCAGTGGAAGCTGACCGACGAGGACTGGCGGAACCGGGAGAAGCGGGCCCAATACGAGGTCGCCGTCGAAGAGATGCTCGCCCGGACGTCCTGGGATCAGGCGCCGTGGTTCGTGATCCCCGGCGAGTCGAAGAAGCTCGCCCGGGTCGAGGTCCTCGAGACCGCGATCGCGGTGGTGGAGGCAGGAATGCGCAGACACGGCATGGAGCCGGTCGAAGAGCTCTGAGTCGCCAGTCGCCAGTCACCGGTCGCCAGTCAAGAAGGCGCGGCAGAACTCATCTTCAGATCCGGGCTCCCAGAGCCCCCTCCGCTGCGCTCCGGCCTAGCGGCCGGTGCTCGCGCCTCCCCCACTCCGTGGGAGAGGCGAAGATCGGCGACTCTCCGCTACTTCTCGTAGAGCTTGTCTAGGTCGTCGCCGTAGCGGTCGAGGACGGCTTTGCGTTTCACCTTCAGGCTCGGGGTGAGCATCCCGTTTTCGGGGGTGAACTCCTCGTCCTCGAGCACGAACCCGCGAACCTGCTCGTATCCCTTGATCGAACCGGACAGACGGTCGATCTCGCGCTGGTACAGGTCGGCGACGGTGTCGCTTTCGAGTAGCGCCTCGCTGGAGAGATCGCCGAGACCGTGGTCGGCCGCCCACTTCGTGAGCGCATCCATGTCCGGGACGATGACCGCCACGTTGTACGGTCGCTGCTCGCCGTAGACCATGATGTTCGTGACATACCCGGACAGTCGGAGTTGCTCCTCGATGGGTGACGGCACCACATACTTGCCGTTCTCGAGTTTGTACTGCTCCTTGATGCGTCCCCGGATGAACAAGTACCCATCGTCGTCGCGATAGCCCAGGTCCCCGGTGCGGAAGCCATGGTCGGCGGTGAGCGCCTTCTCGTTCTCCTCCGGCAGGTTGTAATAGCCGAGCATCACATTCGGGCCGTGGATAATCAGTTCGCCGATCTCCGGATCGCCGGTCATCTCGCGGTCAATGTCGATCGTGACGCCGGGGATCTCCTTGCCGATGGATCCGACCTTCCGGTACGACGGCGTGTTCGCCGCTGCGACCGGAGAGGTTTCGGTGAGTCCGTAGCCTTCGTAGACGGTCATGCCGAGCGCCGAGATGAACTCTGCGACCTCGATGGAGATCGCCGCACCGCCGGAGATCGAGTATCTCAGCCGTCCGCCGAATCCGTTGCGGACCTTGGAGAAGACCAGCTTGTCGTACATATCGTGCTGCATCTCCACCCACCGGGTGGTTTTGCCCTCGGCCGCCAGGCTGGTCCGTTTCTGTTCATTGGCGAGCGCCCGATCGAAGAGCTTCTTCGTGACCCCGCCCTTGGCGGCCATCATCTTCTGCAGGGCGTCGTACAACCGGTTGTAGACCGCAGGCACCGACACGAGGATCGTCGGCTTGAGATCCGCCAGATCGTCCATCAGTGTCTGGGCACTGGTGAGACCGGCAGAGGCGCCCGCCCCGATCATGAAGTGCAGGTCGATTGTCTGGCCGAACGAGTGTGCCCACGGGAGGAATGAGGCCGTCCGGTCGTCGGGGCCGATGTCGAACATGTCGGGGAACACGTTGACGTTGCTGGTGATATTGCCGTGGGAGAGCATCACGCCTTTCGGCTGACCCGTAGTCCCCGACGTGTAGATGAGGCAGGCGAGATCTTCGGAAGCCGGATCAACGGTGTCAACCGGGCTATCTGCTCCGCGCGCCTGCATCTCGGCCCAACTGATCGAATCTCCACCCGCCTCTCCGCGAATCACGACGATCTGACCGAGTTCGGGAAGATCATCGCGGAGATCGTCGAGTTGGGCCCTGATTCCGTCGTCGCCGACGATGGCGATCTTGGCACCGGAGTTTCCGAGGATGAACTTCCATTCCTTGGCGAGTTGTGCCTCATACATCGGCACCCATGCCGCGCCCAAGCCGTAGGTCGCGTACGCCCCGATCGCCCATTCGACCCGATTGTCCGAGATCACCGCGACGCGGTCGCCCGCCTTGATGCCGAGTCCGGCGAGTCCACCGCGGGCGTGATCGACCTGTTTGCCAAACTCTCCGTACGTGATCCACCGCCACCCCTCGGTGTGACGCGTTCCGAACAGTTGATTGTCGGTGAACCGTCCAACGCTGGACTCGTACAGTTCGACCAGATTCCGGAAGTCCGTTCCCACGTGTGCCTCCACGCTCGCTCGCCCCGACGATAGTGAGCCATCGCTGCACATACGCCGTGGGAACTTCCCGGTGCGGATATCCTGGCCCCATGAGCGATCCCAGAACCTTCGGACAAGTCGTCCGGCAGGCACGCCTTGCGAGGGGGATGTCGATGGGACAGCTCGCGACGGCGGTCGAACGGTCCACGGCATCCGTGCGGCGATGGGAGCGGGACGAAGGGGTGCCCGCGATGGGGGTCATCGGCCAGTTGGCGACGGTGCTGAGCCTCGACGAGGCGGACCTCGCGTTGATCGGCGCAGAGCCCCTCCCGCCGGCGACGCCGCCACCCGTCGATTCTCCCCGGGCCGCGACGCAGGACCCGTCGCAGCCGACCCAGATGGGCACCAGTCGTGTCACCGGTGCCGTTCCGGTGACAGAACCCGAGCCGACGGGTGTGAAGGGCTGGATCTCGACGTTGTACGACTCCGGCAATCCTTGGCTTGGATACCTCCGCGCCGCGCTCACGGTGGTCATCCTGCTCATCCTCGCCTGGCTCCTGGTGTGGGCGCTCGCTGGGCTCTTCGAATCAGTCGGGGAGATGTGGGATTCGATGTGGGCGGAAGAGGTTTGACCGGGCTACGCGATCGCTCGCATGATCAACCCGACGGCGCCTGCGGTTGAGAGGACCAGAATCGTCGCCTTGGCGAGCTTCTGGGGAACCAGACTCTTGAATCGGAGGCTTGCCGCGTATCCGACGGCGAGCGCCGGGAAGAGAATCAACGCGACGACAACGTCGTCCCATGTCATGTTCCCGGATGCGATCCTGGCAACCAGGGTGACGGTGAGCCCGATCGTGAACACCACCGCCAGGTTGGAGCGGCGCGTCGGGCCATCGTCCCGCGAGTACAGGAGCGCGAGCGGAGGTCCACCGATCGAGGCGACGAAGCTCAAGATACCGGAGAGGGCGCCGGCGCCGAACTCGGTGGATCTCGTGCGGCGAACGCTGTAGCCGGAAGCGATGATCGCGACGGCGAGCAACACCATTGCGGCGATCGCGAGGTCGAGCGAACGTTGTGTGGCGACGGCGAGCATGCCGACACCGATGAGTACCCCGGGAACGCGGCCTGCCACGATCCACGTCACGTTCGAGAACTGGATGTGGGTTCGCTCGCGCCATGCCATCGAGATGGTCAGCGGTATCGTGACCAACAACTGCGGGACCGGGGCGAGCGCCGGGTCGATGAGGGCAAGGATCGGAACCGACACCATTGCGAAGCCGACGCCCACGACACCCTGTATCGCCGCAGCGAAGAACGTCACGAGCAGAGCGATGATGAGACCGACGATCGACATCGAACAACGATAGGGGTGGGAACCGAGCCACCGGTCGAGGGTGCGATACTTGCAGCATGGCGGAAGACGGACTGTTCGATTCTGACCGGGCCGACGAGTGGCAAGCGTATGTCGATGAGAGCGACTCGCCGGACCCCACCGACCGCCGACGGGTCGACCCATTCGTCGTATTCGGGGTCGCTCTCGGCGTCGTCATCGTCCTCGGGATGATCCTGCTGCGACCGACCGGGGCGTCGCAGGAGCAAGCCGATGACCTCGCGGCGATCGGTGTCCCGACCGACTTTCACCACGCAACGGTGCAGCGTGTCTCGGAGGCACCTTGTTCGGGTATCGAGACCCAAACCTGCACGGTGGTCAGATTCGAACTCACTGACGGTCCGGAGGATGGCTTCGTGTTCACGCAAGAGTTCCTCCCCGGAGCAACAACGCCGGTGTTCTCGGAGGGTGACCGGGTGGTGCTGTCCCGCGTCGCCCCCACGGCGACCGTCACCGCCGTCGCCACTGCACCGTGCTCGTTCGACCCAGAGACCGAATGTGTCGCGATCTCGCTCCTCGTCGACGATGACGGGAACGAGCAACCAGCAGTGTTCGAGGCGTACCGGGGCGAGGACGCTGCCTCGGTCGCCGTTGGGGATGCGGTGCTGGTCGACTACGTCTACGACCAGGACGAACTGCAGGTTCTTTCGGTTCGGCTCGTTGACCCGCAGTCGATCTACCAGTTCGCCGACTTCGACCGCCGCCTCGTGCTGGCGGCCGTCGCCATCGTGTTCGCCCTCGTCGTCGTCGTCCTCGGAGGCTGGCGTGGTGCCACCGCCCTGGTTGGTCTCGTAGTGAGCGTCCTCATCCTGCTGGCGTTCGTGTTGCCGGCAATCCTCGATGGGCGAAGTCCGGTGCTGGTTGCAGTGGTCGGTTCGGCGGCCATCGCGTTTGTCACGATGTATCTCGCCCACGGATTCGGGCGGATGACCACGATCGCCCTGGCCGGTATGACCGCGGCGCTCGTTCTGACCGCCGTACTCTCCGCCATCGTCGTCGATCTGGCGCGGTTCACGGGATTCGTCACGGAGGAGACATCGCTGCTGACGTTCTTCGAGGGTATCGACGTCACCGGATTGCTCCTCGCCGGGATCGTCCTCGGAGCGGCTGGTGCCCTCGACGACGTGACCATCACCCAGGCCGCGACGGTATGGGAGTTGAAGGCAACCGATCCCTCGCTGGGGAGTGCCGGCTTGTTCCGCCGCGCATTGCGGGTGGGTCGCGATCACATCGCTTCGATCGTCAACACGCTACTGCTGGCCTATGCGGGGGCGTCGCTACCGCTCCTGGTGCTCTTCGTCCTCGCCCGTCAGTCGCTCGGAACGATCGCCAACAGCGAGGTCGTCGCGGTCGAGATCGTGCGCACTCTCGTGGGGAGCATCGGCCTCGTCGCGGCGGTTCCGCTCACTACCTGGCTTGCGGCCAGATTCGCGCCTTCGGACGTCGAATCGGCGACCTAGCTCCAATTTCCGAGAAAGCTCGTTGCAGCAAACAATTTCGTCGCTTACTATCCCGCCCACTTCGGTCGCCGTCCTGGGGAACTACGTGAACAAAACCGCTGGCAACGACGACGCTCGCCGCCGCCTCCTGCTTCGAATCGCCCTGGTTGCGGTTGCGTTCGGCGCGCTTCTGCTGGCGTCCTGCTCGAGCAACCTCCCCCAGTCGTCACTGAACCCGCGGTCGACCGAGGCCGAGTCCATCGATCAGCTCTGGGACTTCATCCTCGTGCTCGGGACCGTTGTCTTTGTGGTCGTCGGTGGGGCGCTGGCCTATGCCGTTGTCCGGTTCCGGAAGCGCCCGGGCAATGAGGAGGAACCGAGGCAGATCCATGGGAACACCAAGCTGGAGATCGGTTGGACGCTCATCCCCGTTGTGCTCGTTGTGATCATCGCTGTTCCAACCCTCACCACGCTTTTCGACCTTCGAAGCGCGGCAGAAGGTGACTTCGTGCGCGTGGACGTGATCGGCCATCAGTGGTGGTGGGAGTTCCAGTATCCGGACATTCTTGACGAGAACGGGCGGCCGCTCACGACCGCAAACGAAATGCACATCCCCGCGGGCAAGACGTCCGAACTGACGATGACATCGGTCGATGTGATCCACAGCTTCTGGGTGCCAAGCCTCGCCGGGAAGCGCGATGTCGTTCCCGGTCGGGACACCGTCATGAAGATCACGCCGGACGCCGACATCGCCGGGCAGATGGTTCCCGGTCAGTGTGCGGAGTACTGCGGGCTCGCACACGCCGACATGCGCTTCCGTGTGTTCGTGGATTCCGAGGCTGACTTCGACGCGTGGGCGGCCGGCCAACTCGAGGCGGCTCCAATTCCGACGAGTGGAGAGGCAGCCGCCGGATACGAGACCTTCACGCAGTTCTGCACGACGTGCCATCAGGCCAAGGTGGCGGCGAGCGACGGGACGGTAGAGGTTGTCGGCGCTGCTCTCGGCCCTGATCTCACCCACTTCGGAGGCCGCACATCGATCGCTGCGGGGCTCGAAGAGAACACCGCAGAGCACCTTGCCGCCTGGATCGACGACCCATCGTCGATCAAACCGATGACGCCGGAGTTGAACGACATCGAAGCCGGTCGGATCCTTGGCATGCCCGACTACGGGCTCGATGAGCAGCAGATACAGGAACTCGTTGCTCTGTTGGAGGCGTGGAAGTGATCACCTGCACCACCGTTGAAGGAGACCTCTCGTGGCGCTGACCACAACCCCCGATGACCTCGGCTACACACCACCCTCGACGAAGGGTCTGTGGAGTTGGATCACGACGGTCGATCACAAGCGGATCGGCATCATGTATGCGGTTTCGTCTTTGGTCTTCTTCATCGTTGCCGGCCTCGAGGCACTCCTGATCCGGACGCAGCTGGCGACCGCGAACGGCACGCTCGTATCTGCGGACGCCTACAACCAGCTCTTCACGATGCACGGGCTCACGATGGTGTTCGCCGTCATCATGCCGATCGCCGCTGCCTTCCAGAACTACTTCATCCCGCTGATGATCGGCGCGCGCGACGTCGCTTTCCCGCGGCTGAACGCGTTCGCCTTCTGGCTGTTCCTCTTCAGTGTGGCTCTCTTGACGTCTTCGTTCTTCCTCGGTGGTTCGCCGGACGGGGCATGGGTTGGGTACGCCCCGCTCTCGACGCAGATCCAGGAGTACGTCCGGATGGACTACTACTCGATCGGGGCGCAGCTCCTCGGGTTCGCTTCGCTTGCCGGATCGATCAACTTCGTCGCCACCATCTTCACGATGCGGGCCCCGGGGATGACCCTCATGCGGATGCCGGTCTTTGTTTGGATGAGCGTCGTGTCCTCATTCCTGCTCATCTTCAGCCTCCCGGTGATCGGCGTCGGCCTCTGGCAGATCTTCATCGACCGGAACCTCGGCGGGCTCTTCTACGAGGCGCAGGCGGCCGGCGATCCGCTGCTGTGGCAACATCTGTTCTGGATCTTCGGGCACCCTGAGGTCTACGTGCTGATCCTGCCGGCGTTCGGCATCGTGTCCGAGATCCTGCCGGTCTTCTCCCGCAAGCCCCTGTTCGGGTACTCGTTCGTCGTGTTCTCCGGGATCGCGATCGGCTTCCTCGGCTTCGGCGTGTGGGCTCACCACATGTTCACCGCCGGCATGGGCCCAGTGGCCGAGGCAGGGTTTGGTCTTGCAACCATGCTGATTGCGATACCAACGGGTGTGAAGATCTTCAACTGGATCGGCACCATGTGGGGCGGACGTCTCACCTTCTCCGCGCCGATGCTGTTCACCATCGGGTTCATCGCGATGTTCCTCATTGGGGGAATCTCCGGTGTCACGCACGCGGTCGTCCCTGCGAATACGCAGCAACACGACAGCTACTACGTCGTGGCGCACTTCCACTACGTGCTCTTCGGCGGTGCCGTGTTCGGGTACGTCGCTGGCGCGTACTACTGGTTCCCGAAGTGGACCGGTCGGATGATGAGCGAGACGATCGGGAAGTGGAACTTCTGGATCATGTTCATCGGGTTCAACCTCACCTTCGCTCCGCAGCACATTCTCGGACTCGACGGCATGCCCCGCCGCACCTACCGCTACGCCGACGGGATGGGGTGGGACGTCTGGAATCTCATGTCGACGGTCGGCGCCTTCCTGATCGCCCTGTCATTCCTGTTCTTCATCTACAACCTGATTGCCAGCTACCGCAACGGCAAAGTGGCAGGCAACGACCCGTGGGATGGCCGCACCCTCGAATGGACGACGACCTCACCGCCGCCGGTCTACAACTTCGAAGAGATCCAGGTGGTGCACCACCTGGACGACTTCTGGTACCGCAAGTACGGTGTTGACGAAGAGGGCCGCTCGGTCAAGCTCACTCCGGAACAGGCCGGCAAGCCGGACGTGGTGGTCGAAGAGCACGGGATCCACATGCCATCGCCGTCGTTCTACCCGATCGTTGCCTCCGCCGGAATCGCGACCCTGGGTGCCGGGCTCGTGTTCATTTCGTCGGGCCCGATCGGGTTCGGAGTCCTCGCGGTCGGCGCGGTCGTGACGCTGTGGGGTCTCGTTGGTTGGGCCGCTGAACCGGCTACGAGGGAGGCGCACTGATGGCAACGGCCACCGATGGCGTCTTCGAGGTTGACGGTCAGAGCGACTTCGAGGCAGACGGCGATCCGATCCACCGCACACGCAAGACCGCGATGTGGGTGTTCCTCGGGTCTGAGGTCTTCTTCTTTGGGGCGATGATCGCCACGTTCCTCCTCTACCGGCACACCACCAATGGAGGACCGGGCGCTGAGATCTTCAACATCCCGTTCACCTCGGCCACCTCGTTCGTCCTGCTGATGAGTTCGTTGACGATGGTGCTTGCGGACAATGCGTTCCAGAAGTCCGATCAGCGGCAGGGGCGGATCTGGCTCGTCGGAACGGCGCTCCTCGGTCTCGCGTTCCTCGCCGGCCAGATCTTCGAGTTCACCGAGTTCGTGCATGAGGGGCTGACGATCAGTACCAGCCCGTTCGGATCGTCGTTCTACATGCTGACCGGCTTCCACGGCCTCCACGTTGCCGGTGGTGTGCTGATGATCGCCATGCTGGTCGCGTTCTCGCTCCGCAGCCGGCTGTCACCCGATCACGGGATGAACGTCGAACTGGTAGCGCTGTACTGGCACTTCGTGGACATCGTCTGGATTGTTATCTTCACCATCGTCTACCTGCTGCAGATCTGACCATGGCAACCGCATCCCACGCCCATCCGACGCCGAAGACCTACTGGTTGATAGCCGCAGCGCTCGCGGTCGCGACCGCAATCGAGATTGCGATCCCGTATGTCGAGTTCCTCGACCCGGTGCGTGCCCCACTCTTGATCGCCTTCGGCGCCGCAAAGTTCGTGACGGTCGTCGCGGTGTTCATGCACCTCAAGTACGACCTCAAGGGATACCGCTACGTGTTCGGGATTGCTGTGGTCGTAGCGATCCTCCTGTTCATTGTCATGCTCTCGGTGTTCCGGGCACTCTGACCCATGGACATCACGTTCCACCCGCACCTCGACGTGTACGGGGTCGCCATTGCTCTGATCTTCATCTACGAGTTTGGGATCCGCAGGCTCGCCGGGCGATACGCCCCTCCAGGGAAGCCGCCGGTCACCACGGCTCAGCGGGTGATGTACTACGCGGGGGTCATCTTCCTCCTCATCAGTTCGACCTGGCCACTGCACGACATCGGCGAACAGCGCCTCTACCTGTTCCACATGACCGAGCACATGCTGATCACCCTGGTCGTACCGCCGCTGTTGCTCGGGGGCATGCCAGGTTGGCTGATGCACGCACTCGTCGAGCCATTCATCCCGCTGTTGAAGGTGATCACTCGACCGATGTTCACGCTGGTGTTCTTCAATGTGTGGCTTGCGTTCATCCACGTCCCCTCGGTGGTCGAGTTGATGCTGACGAACGACTTCTTCCACTTCTTTGCCCATCTCGTGCTGTTCATCTCGGCGGTCCTGATGTGGTGGCCGGTGATGGATCCGATCCCGGAGACGAAGACGCTCGCCCCGTTCGGCAAGATGGGGTATCTCTTCCTCCAGTCGCTGGTTCCGACCATCCCGGCATCGTTCATGACCCTCGGCGAGACCCCGCTCTACGAGATCTACACCACGTTCCCGAGGCTCTGGGGCATCGACGTGATGACCGACCAGATCATCGCCGGCCTCATCATGAAGATCGGCGGTGGCCTGGTGCTCTGGGTCGCCATCGCATGGGTGTTCTTCTCGTGGTACGACGAAGAGCAGAAACACGAGACGGGCCCGATCGTGGTGCCGAGAGCGAGCGCGGGCGCGGCAGCGAAGTAGGGGAGTCGCCGATCGCCAGGTGCCAGTCCCCGGCCCGAAGGCGCGGCCAGGTGTCTCCTGGGCTTGCCCGGCGGGAGTTCACAGTCACAACAACCGCGACGGCGACGACCCGCACGCGGAGACGAGAGCTGGTAGCTGTCTGGTGACTGGGGACTAGTCCTTATCCCACGGCCTGAGCGCCAACAGTGTCGTTCCACCCAGGATGAGGGCGCCTACGACGGAGAACACCGCGACGACCACGGTGGTGGAGTCGGCGTTCAGCAGCAGTTGGGCGAGACCGATCGCGAGCAGAGCTCCGACGGCGATCGCCACCGCTGGAATCCCGATTGCGCGACCGAAGTCCGACCAGAACGCTTCGCTGGATGATGGCGTTGCCTCATTGGCATCGCCGATCGAGGACTGTCGGGAGAGGCCATCGACGATCGGCACCGTGACCGCGCCGGCGACCAAGCCCGCAATAGCCGCGACGACCACGAACTCGGTTACTGGGACGGCGACGAGGCCATTGAGCGAGGTTCCGAATGCCGACAAACCGAGGCTCACGACGGCGAATGAGACGGCGGCCGGGAGCAGGACCCCGACCGGGGCGACCACCGGGAAAGAGAAGCGCGGTGTGTCCGGATCCTGAGCTCGGCCAACGGCGTAGGTGGCTGCGCTGACGAGGAGGCCGCCGATCGCGCCGGCGAGGAAGACCAGAAGACCGATGATCGACCCGGTGGCGCTCAACTCGGGCAGCGCACTTCCGGTGGCGGCAGAGCCGATCGACACCCTTGTGATGGAGGTCGCTCCCACGACCACCGCGAGCAGCGCGATGGCGATGGAGAAGCCGGCGACGGAGCCGACAAAGTACGGGACAGCAGGGTTGCGCGTCGTCACGACGGCGATGCTAGCGGCTGGACATCGCCAAGGTCGGCCGGTTCAGCTTCGGCCACACACGTCTGGTGCGTAGATACCGACCACCCGCGAATCCGGTTCGATTCCGCCGACCGGACCCCACAGGAGCAGATCACCGGACTCGGACCCGCGCAACTCGAAGATGTCCCCGAGATCCGGATCCGTCGAGAACTGTACATCCTCCGACCGGTAGATCTGCTGGAGTTGTTCAACCGTGTCTCCGGCCTTCAGTCCGCTCAGCGTTGTGAGTTCGGTGGCATCGGAGTCGAGGTTGCCGTAGCTGAGATCCTGGCGATATCCGTTGAAGACTTCGGAGGAGCCGTCGGTTGTCACGATCGCAGCGAACGGGCCGAAGCGGACGATCCGCTCGAGCTCACCGGTGCATACACCCCACTGCCCTATGGAGACCTGCCAGCCGGTGTCTTCGTCGGCCTCGCCGAAGCTCGAAGCCAGCCGACCGATGGAGATGTCGGCCGAGTCGCCGAACGCCAGATCCGGAACGTCGTTGATCTGGACACCAACTCGATCGCTCTTCAGCTTCAGCTTGTCGACCTCGATCGGCGTTCCGACCGGTGGGTACGGATCGGACGGCGGTGTGGAGGTTGCAACGGTGGTCGTCGTGGTCGAGCCGTCGGCGGGGACGGTGGTGTCCGAGCTTTCGCCGGCAACCGTGGTCGTTGTCGTTTCACCCGCTGCGGTCGTGTCATCAGACTTGAGGAGTTGGAACACAGCGACCGAGAGCGCGACCAGCAAGAGTCCGACGACGAGGCCGGTCAACAGCGGCGAACCAGGAGGCGTGGCCGGCGGGACCGTGGGGTCCTCGAGCGGAGGAATCGGGTCGCTGCCTGAGATGTCGGTCAGGTCGGCGTAGGGGTCGGTCCATCCCGGCGGATTGCCGTAGGGGTCCTGTGGGTCACTCACTTCGTTTCGATCCTCCAAGCGATTGGCGCCCATTCTATGGCAGCCGACGCGATCCCGTGAGTCAACCGGAGGTTTTGGGGAAGCGACGGCTACGCGAGTGCTGGCTCACTCTCGGGAATCACCGCAGGAAGGCGGACCTCGAACACCGTACGATCGCTGACTCGGTGGTACTCGATTGAACCGCCGAACGACTCCGCGCAAGCGGCTGCCACCGCAGTGCCGAGGCCGACGCTCCCGCTCAGAAGGGCTCGGCCGTCACCGTGCTGGTACTGATTGAAGAGATAAGGCTCCACATCTTCCGGTAGTCCCGGGCCGTTGTCGATCACGTGAATCGACGCAACGCCCTCACGCATGATCACCTCAACGGAAACCTCCTCGCCTCCGTGCCTGGCCGCGTTGGAAACCAGGTTGAGAACGAGTTGGCGCAACCCCGCCCGGTCCGCTCGGATGGTTGCGTCCGCCACGCGAACGTTGACGGGGATGCCACGGATCCCGACTCGGGACACGGCGGAGGTCCGCCGATAGCCTCCGATGATCCGGGTGGGGTAGCGATGCCGCCAACGGACCCGATGTTCGGCGTGAACGCCGGTGTATCGGAGGCACTTACCCCGCCGGTTGATCTCTTCGGATGGCTGGCGTCGATGCTCGACGACGCGCTGCCGCCGGATGTCGTTGCTGTTGGCCCCTCACCGCTCATCGTCCTTGAGATCGTGGCCCGGACGGTGTTCTGCAGCAGTCTGACGATCCTCCCACCGATTGTGCGACTTGGGGTCGCCCTGTCGTTCCTCTGGTGGCGGGATCATCGGAGAGAAGACGGTCCGGTGTCAACGGACGACGACCCGCTCGCTAGGAGGCTGGACCCGCCGTTGCTTCGCCTGCAAGGAGTGTCGGGTAGAACTCGAGGAGGACCTCGTCGAACGGTTGCGTGGGCCTGAGGATCGACTGGCCCTTCGTGGTACGACCGAGCTTCACCGGCACAGCGAGGCGCTGGATAGTGGCTACGTCGATTCCGCGGACGTTCCAGGCCAGTGACAACGTATCGGCGATGCCGAGCCCATCGTCGACGATGAAGGCATTCGAGAGTTCTTCGATCTTGCTCGACAGATCGGTGGGCGATTCGAACGTCCGAAGCTTCTCGGCGAGCAACAGGAGTACGTCTTGCTGGTGCTGATTCCTCAGGAGATCTCCTGCGCCGGGGACTGACTTCCAGCTGCCGTTGACCTGTTGCTGGGTGTGTCGAGACCGGACCCACGCGAGGGCGGTGGCTCCGTCGGCGTTCACGCAGCCCCCGGGGAAGTCGAGGTGGGCTTTCGCATCGCGCAACGGATACTCCGAACAGAGTTCAACGCCGCCGACTCCGTCGATGATCTGTTCGAAACCCTCGAAATCGAAGATGGCGAAATTGTCGATCTTGATTCCCGTGAAATCTTCGACCGCGAGCGAGAGCATGGTCGGCGCGTTGACTTCTCCGCATTCGCGGTACGTCGCGTTGATCCGTCCGTAGCCGTTCGTGCAGCGATTCGGCACGTAGAGATCGCGCGGGAGCGAGACCATGAACGGAGCGAGGTCATCGTCCGCTGGGAGCACCGTCAGGAGGATGACATCGGCGAGATCCGCAGCCGTGTCGTTGCCGATGATCAGAAAGGACCGGTAGGCACCCTCGATCGTGGGCGCTGCGACCACGACCTCTTCGATGGGCTTCACCTCGGGGTCCTCGTCCTCAACCACGTCGGAGACCGGCGGGAGCGATGTCGACGGGAGCGCCTCGCCCGCCTCGGCGGTGGCGAGCGTCTCGCGTTCGACCGTCGACCAGGAACCGTAGATCTGGGAGGCAGTGAATGCCGAGTACACCAAGGCGATCGCGACAAACGTCCCGGCGATCCGTTTCGACATTCTGACGAGCGGGTGCCGCCAGAACGACGTCGGCGCGGAGCGATTCACGACGTAGCCGATCACCGGTGCTCCGGCTTCGGCGAGTCGGTCACGGGCGTCGGCAACACTCGAACCTGTAGCGGCGTCGGTCGTCACGAGGACGGTGCCGTCGACATGCGCGGCGATGGATGACGCCGCCCCGTCCCAGGCAATCGGGGGAGCGTCGATGAGGACCGCATCGGCACGCTCGGCGATCTGATCGATCGACTCGGCAAGGCCCAACCCCGAGAGCGCAACCTCGGAGGGATCGCTGGACGATCCGGAGGGCACGATCGGCAACGCCGAGTCAGGGCCAATCGTCCATAGTCGCGATGCGTCAGCGAGCGTCGCCGAGCCATCCGCAATATCGGTGAGTCCGGGCACGGCGCCGGTTGACAAGAAGCGTGAGACGCCGTTGCCGTCGATGTCGCCGTCGATCAGGGCGATGCGCCTGCCCCGCTGAGTCCCCGAGATGGCGAGGTTGAGGGCCACGGTCGATGCCCCCTGGCCGGGCGCCGGAGACGAGACCAGGAGGACCTGCCCGTTGGTCTGGCTCTCGATTGCCGAGAGGAGGTCCCGGTAGGCAATGCTGGACGGTGATGAGGTATCGGTCAGTGTCGGCGCGGGACCGGAATCATCGTTGGGGATCGATCCAAGGCACGGTGAGTCGAGGAGTCGCTCGAGATCGGTCGGTCCGGCGACCTTCCACCACATGAGCCAGACCACACCCGTGACGACGGCTGCCGCGACGGCCGCCCAGAGAACTCCTCGGTTCGTGTTCCAAGCAAGGAGGCCGAGGACGAACACGATGACACCAGAGGCGACTGAGATGACATTCGCGGGTGAGAACACGCGACTCACTAGTGATGTGTCTGCGGAATTCACTCAAGCCCTCGTAGTCGGATGTGGTCCCCCGCAATGCTACTTCGAGGTTCGGCTATCGGCCCAAAGAAGTGCACGCATCGGGGGAGTGGATCCCCTCGACGCGGCCGGTCGGCTCAGCCGACGATAGCGGGCCCCACAGCAGGAGGCCATCGGCGTCCGACAGGCGGAAGGTGCTGGCCCCGCCGTCGGTGACATAGTCAACCTGATACGACGAGTAGATCTCGTTGACTGCCGCCACCGAGTCCCCGACGCGCAGGCCCGACGGGGTGGAGAAGTCGAGGTGCATCGTCGGAACCGTCTGGTCCATGTAGCGGTAGCCGGCGAACGTTCCGTCTTCGAGCGTGCCCGACACGACGGCCGTGAGGCCCGCCCAACGCACGAAACGACCCTGCTCTCCGGCGCACAGACCCAACTCCTCGCCGGCAACACCGATCTCCTCCGGACGGCCAAGGCTTGCGATGAGGCGGCCGATCGCGTCGGACGCCGGCTCACCGAGAAGGATCGGGCCGATCCCTGCGGTCCTCAGCGTCAATGCCGACATCGAGACGGCATCGCCAACCGCCGGAATCGAGGCAGGGGCGGGGATGGTGGTCGTGGTGGTCGTCGTGGTCGGAGCGGCGGTGGTCGTCGGCGCCTCCGTTGTTGTGGTCGGCGCCGTGGTGGTCGGAGCGGGGAGAGTCGTAGGAGCGGGGGTTGCCACCGGTTCGGAGTCGTCGAGGAAGCCGAAGCCGAACAACGCCACCACAACAACCGCTGCCGCGGCGATGAGGGCCGGAATCAGCCAAACGAATCGCTGACTGGAACCATCGTCTGGACCATCCTCGGACGCGAATGGCGGGGGGACTTGTCCAGCGTCGGTCTTTGTCTCCGGGGGCGGTGGAGGTGCCTCGTACGGGGCATCATCCGCCGCGTCGTCGATCACCCGGGTGCCGGCCACCGGAAGGCTAGTGGGAGCGGATTTGTCGACACCGACGGCCGCCGCCGAGGCTGCCGCTCCGGCCATCGCCGGCACATGAGCTCGGTCGCCGCCTTCGGCGATCCCACCGATACGAACGTCGATCCAGGGGCGGCCGCATTGGGGGCAGCGCGTCTGATCCGCCGGTCGGGCGGTTCCGCAGTACACACAGAGGGGGAGGTGGGTTGAGGTCGACATGGGTGGTGAGGATACGGACGCACCTCAGGAATCCGAGGATTTCGGGGCCGCAGATGCCTGCGCCGGCGTGGCGCCCGACTTGCTCGGAGGATTCTTCGGCGGGATCCCCGATCCGTCCGGAGAATCGATGGAGGCTGAGGAGGTGCCGTTTGGTTGGGAAGAGCATCCCCGGGCGATCGGTCCTCCGGGGTTGGGCCGAGCGATACGTCCGCCGGGCAAGTTCCCGGGGCGCTGCGAGCAGTACGATCGTTGACGTCGCGCTAGGCGCCGTTGCTCCTTACCCTGCCCACAGTGAGTCGGTTCACCGTGCGGTGCCATTGGACCCCCGAAACATTCGGGGTTCACAAATCGGTCCGGATGTGTGATATTGAATTGCTTCCTGCCTCGTGGCGCGCCTCACGAGGAGGAACGGGTGGAGTGCTTGACGTTGGTGGAGGATCACTCGATGACAAATGGCTCGAATCCGAGCAAAGCCGTCTTGAATCGCGCGGCGAGAGAACGCGAGGAAGCGAAAGAGCGGGTCGACCGCGACACGCTAACCCGCACCCGACGCGATCGGGATCGGAGCAAGCTCACTGACGATCGGGGCCGCTTGACCACCGACCTGGTCAGCCAGTACCTCACTGCGATCGGTGAGTATGAGCTTCTGACTGCTGAAAAGGAAGTTGACTACGCCCAGAAGATCGAGGCGGGGCAGACCGCTCAGGATCGTCTCGACGCGGGCGATCACCAGGGCCGAGCCGAGCAAATCGCGCTCCGACGCCAAGCCCGAAGAGGCCAGGAGGCCAAGGACGCGTTCCTCACGGCCAACCTCCGCCTGGTCGTTGCCAACGCTCGCCGCTACGCGAACACATCGGGCATCGACTTTCTCGACCTCATCCAGGAGGGAAATCTCGGTCTGATCCGTGCGGTCGAGAAGTTCGACTGGCGCAAGGGCTTCAAGTTCTCCACCTATGCAACGTGGTGGATCCGTCAGGCCATCACGAGGGCGATTGCGGACAAGTCCCGCACCGTTCGAATCCCTGTTCACCTGCACGACACGCTGGCAGCGGTACGCGCCGCGCAGGCGAGCCTCAAGGCTGAACTGGGTCGCGACCCGAAGCCCGAGGAGATTGCCGAAGAGGCTGGCGTGGATGTCACGAAAGTCGAACTGGCGTTGAGCGTTGCCGATACGGTGTCGCTCGAGCAGCCGATCGGCGAGGACGGCGCACAACTCGGAGACTTCATCGAAGACGAAGAGGCGGTCGATCCGGTCCGCGTGACCGAAGAGATGGACATTGCGAACAGTCTCCGCAGGTCGATCGAGCGTCTCCCGGAGCGGGAGGGGCGCATCCTGGCGCTTCGGTATGGCTTCTACGACGGCGTGCCGCGGACGCTTGAAGAAATCGGGGACGAGTTCAATCTCACCCGTGAGCGGATCCGTCAACTCGAGAAGCTTGCCCTGTGCAGGCTCAGGCACCCGAGCTTCGGGATCCGCGAACAGGACCTCGTCTAGGCACCCACGCGGAGGATCGCCCGACATCGATGGGTCCCGGGTGGCTAGCCTGACTCGCAGAACAGCCGAAGGGAGCCGCCGTGCGAGTCGAAGCACTGGTCAGCGGGACATCGGACGTTGTCGGACCCGAGACAACTCTCGGTGACGCGGCTCTCGTTCTCATCTCACGATCGATTGGCGCGCTGGCGGTCGTCGACGGGCGGCTTGTCACCGGGATCCTCACCGATCGCGATGTCGTGCGGGCGGTCTCTGAACGGGCGAACTTCGATGATCCGGTCACGGAGTGGATGACCGACGCTCCGGATACGGTGCCGCCGGAGGTGAGTGTCTCTGAGGCAGCGGACTGGCTGCTGGAGACCGGCTACCGCCATCTCCCGGTCACCGTCGGCGAGGAACTCCTCGGCATCGTCGACATCCGAGACGTCCTCTGGGCCCTCCGCAAAGGTTGACGCTGAGAACCCTGGGTTGGCGGCGTCAGGCCCGTGGGATCCAGACGAGGACCGTCTCGGCGACGGTGATGTCGTTCTTCTCGAGGCCGATCTCCATCTCCTCGACGTCCTGCGCTTTGTCATCCCACTCGGCGACGAGGTCACCGACCTCGTCCTGGAACTCCTCCTGGAGGACCTCATACTCGGCGACCTTTGCGTCGACCCGCTCGCTCGCAGCGTCGACTCGTCGCTGCGCAGCCCGTCTGGCTCTTGTGGCCGACGAGATGCTGCGCGAGCGGCTCCGTCCGGCAAGCATGTCGAACACGGTGCCCGCGACGAGGTCGATGTCGCCGGAGCGCGCATCGCCCGCCGCTGCTTCGGCTCGAGCACCGTACTTGTCGATCGCGAGTTGAACCCGCCGGAGCTTCTTCTCGTACTTCCCCTTGAGATCTGCCGTGGCCGCATCGGCGGCTTCGTCGGCAGTTCGGTCGCATCGAGCAACGAAGTCCTCACGCGACTCGCCGACCCGCGAGTACATCTTCAGGGGGGCGTTCTTGAAGACCGTCACCTTGCCTTCTCGGTACACCTGTTCCTTGATCGAGGCAGACAAAGAGGACCAGAACGTCTTTGTGTCGATCCGCGCTTCGGGAAGCGCGTACGGGACGGCGGCGACGGCTGTTTCGAGGAAGTCGCGAGGGTCGTGATCGACCTCGATCGGCGTCGGATCGCCGGCAGACAAGGGAACGACAATCGCTTCCCACTCCGTGACGTGGTCGACGCCGGCGCGCGTTTCGTCGTATCGCGCCGTGACTCGAACTGCCGCAGCGGGCTCATACCGGGTCGGGGCGGCGCTCGCCGCCACGGTGGGTGCCCATTCCGCTGCCGGATCGAGGTGGTAGGCGGCGATCCCCTCGGCGACCGGCGGCATGATTGCGACCGTCCCATCATCGATCCCGGGCGTCGGCTCGGGTGGGGCGCTGGTCGGCCAGTCAGTTGACGCAGAAGCAGGCGATTGACGCTCGGTCAGGCTGCCGATCTGGGTCGGGGTGAGGGGTCCACGCAGATACGACATGGCCCATCGCGTCGTGAACATCTGCGGTTCGCGGTCACGCGTGTTGTGCAGCAGGAAAGTCCGTTTCGCCAGGCCCGAGATCTGTTCATCGAGAACCTTGATGTCGACATCTCCGGTCACCGACGTCAGCGCTTCCAGGATGCGCTCCTTGTCTCGCTCGGTCTGGAGCCGACCGATGCACCAGGTTCCGGCATTCGACATGGCCTTGTAGTCGAGGTCGACAGGATTCTGTGTCGACAACAGCATCCCGACCCCAAACGCCCGCGCCTGCTTCAGGAGTGTCAGAATTGGTTGTTTCGCCGGGGGTTTCGCTGTCGGTGGGACGAATCCAAAAACCTCGTCCATGTACGCGAGCACACGCAGGTCACCGCTTCCGGGCTGGGACCGCATCCAGGTGATCAACTTCGACAGAATGAGGGTGACCACGAACTGGCGCTCCTCGTCGGAGAGGTGGGCGAGATACATGATCGCCGCCTGCGGCCTGCCGTCGGCATCCCAGAGGAGGCTCGGAATGTCGAGCGCCGCCCCCTCCATCCATGTGCCAAAGCCTGGTGAGGCGAGGAGGCCGTTGAGCTTCATCGCCAGTTCGAGTCGGTCGTCGGCGGGGAAGAACGCTTCGATGTCGAAGACGCCGAGTTTGCGAATCGGGGGGCGTTGGATCCAGCCGAGCAGCGTGTCCATGTCGAGCGATTGGCCGTTTCGCCAGGCGTGTTCGATGAGGTTGGCGATAAGGATGTTCTCCCGAGACGAGATCGGATCAGCCTCGATGCCGACCAGGCCCAGGAGTCCGGCGGTGAATCCCTGGATCTCGTCACGAAGAGCTTCCGCACTGTCGTCGAAGGATCCGTCAGGGGCAACCAGCGAACCGACGATGTTGAGTGGAACGCCTGCTTTCGAACCCGGGGTATAGATCGTGAACCCGGCGCGTTCGCGGAGGTCGGCGATGTCGGCTCCGTCGAGATCCCAACCCGCGAGACCGTTGGACCAAAGCTCTGCCGTGTCGGCGGCGACTTCGGCGACCGATGTGTCCTGGGCTGTCGCAGGGTCGATCCATGGTTCGAAGTCGTTGGGTGCGAGGTCGGGGAAGGTGAGAAGGAGATTGGTCATGTCCCCTTTCGGGTCCAGGATCAGTGTTGGGATCCCGGATCGAAGGGCTTCCTCGAGGTAGATGATGCCGAGCCCGGTCTTCCCGGATCCGGTCATCCCCACAATCACACCATGGGTGGTGAGGTCCTCGGCCTCGTAGTGCGTTGTCTGCGATTCGAGGCGCTTCCCCGTCTGAGGATCAACGGGCCCGCCGAGATAGAAGTCAGCCATGGCAAGAACGGTAGTGGATGGCCGGAACGCCAGTCCTTTGCATGGGCTGACGGCGTCACATACGAGGCGGAGAACCCCGGGTTCGCAGTGTCAGACGCCGAAGCGGGCGCGGATCACGTCGAATGCGTCGTCCGACTCCTCAGCGATCATGAATGAGAAGCCTTCATGGCCCGTCAGCTTGCGGACCAGTTCGACCGATGCGGTGGTGTTCGTGGCAATGCCGGCGACGACGTCCGGCTCGTACCCGAACCCGGCGATGACGCCGGAGACCGCGTACGGATCCGACGCACACAGCACCGTGCATCGCACATGCTCCCCGAGTTCCTCTAGGACGATCTCCCCGTTGTACGGCTCGAGCGGCGACGCACCGGCCTCGGCGACGACGATGTCCGGTTTGCGGGCCGCGACCAGCGAGAGCAGGTCGCGCAATCGCGATCGATACTCTTCCGGCTCAACGATCGTCGACGGTAGCCCAACATCGACGAAGTCGAACACGTCGTCGGCACCTGCATCCCACATCGCGAGAACGTCGCGGTAGCGACCGGCACCGGTGAGTTTGGTCCCCACGATGTGGAGCCCGATCCCCTTGAGGTGGCGGATGATGCGCTTGGCGGCCGTTGTCTTGCCCGCCGACATCGACGTACCGATGATGAGAAGCGTCGGGGCCTCGTATGGAATGTCGGGAATCGGAGGCAGGAAGTCGTCCATCGTCATCTTCTGCCCGGTTCGCGTCACGTGACCGACATAGCGGAGCCGCATGATCGGCGGCATCAGCGGGGCAATCGACGTGACCCGTCCGAAGAGGCCGGCCGACGTCATCGCGTGAAACATGCCGTCTTCGGTGATGTTCCGCCAGTCCCCGACGGCCTCGAGCGTTGCCATCCGACTTCCCCAGGCGCCGACCACGAGGTCACCTTCGACGACTTCGATCATCCGACCGCTTCGGAGCTCAACCCGCGATAGCTCCCCGGCCCGACCGACGACCTCACCAACGACGTAGTCGCCGGTGGCCCAACCACTGCGATCCCACGGCTCGACGGTGAACGCCTCCTCTGCGAGGTTCGAGATCCGTGTGAGCGATGAGAAGAAGTACTTGATCACGATTCCCTCCCCGTTGTCTCGTCGACCGGCTCCATCATCAGCGACGCGAGGAGCGCGGTTCTCGGAGCAAGGCTGTTGAGGTTGATCCGCTCGCCGGGGGCGTGTGCGCCGTCGCCGATGATCCCGAGCCCATCGAGCGTTGCCGTGTGCTGGCTGGTCGTGTTGCCGTCGGATCCGCCGCCGGCGGTGACTTCCTGGAGGTCCATGCCGAGCCGGGTTCCGATGCTTCGGGCCCGCTCGAAGAGAGCAGCATTGCGTTCGGAGCGCACCATTGGGGGCCGACCGAAGCCTCCAGTGACCGTGATCGACGTTCCCGGTGTGACCGCTTCCATCGTGCGGATGGCCGCGTCAACGGCCTCGGCGTCCTCCGACGTGAGGACACGAACATCGACGACCGCCTGGCTGCGTGGTGCGACCACGTTCGCCTGGATACCTCCTTCGATCGTTCCCACGTTGACGGTGATATCGCGCTCGCGATCGGTGAGATCGAACAGACGCTGGATGACCGAGGAGAGTTCGAGGATTGCGCTGGCGCCGGCCTCGGGATCCAAGCCTGCATGGGCGGCTCGCCCGTGAACGGTCACGGTGTACTTCGCGAGTCCCTTACGGGCCGTCTTCATCGCGCCAGATGACCCGAGGCCCGGCTCACAGACGAAGGCTCGTGACGCCACCTTGCTCAGCCGGTCGATGGCCGACGTGCTCTCCCGGCTGCCGATCTCCTCATCGGTGTTGATGAGGACCACCGGTGTTGCCGGGGGGTCGAGTCCGAGGTTCTGAATGGTGCCGATCGCGAACAGAATTTGGACGACACCGGCCTTCATGTCAAATACTCCCGGCCCGCGGGCGACGCCGTCATCGACGCTCCACGGACGTGCTCCGAGCGTTCCGAGCGGCCAGACGGTGTCGACGTGTCCGAGGAGAAGCTGGGCCGGTGCGTGCCGCGGTCGATCGCTCGGCCTCGCGTACAGGAATCCACCTGAGTTGGCAGGTTTGGACATGCGATACCGATAGCCCAAGCCATCGAGCTCAGGTGTCAGCCGCTCGAGAACGCTCCTGGTAGCACGCGCATCCGACGACGGGCTCTCGATCGACACGAGCTCGGCGCAGAGGTCGATGAGTTCATCCTCGCGTGCCGTGAGGTGGTCGAGAATCGCCTCAGGCGCTGCGGTGGAGGGCATGGCCTACCTCGACCAGCCGGCAGGGAACGGGAAGCTCCGGCTCTCGTCGATGGTCGCATATCGGTTGGGAGGCAGGTAGACCAGGATCGGCGCTTCGGTGATCGTGTGCCAGTCTTCGCGGTCGAGGAATCGGACTGCGGGCTCCGCGACGGCCGCCGCGACGATGCGGCCGATGACGAGGCTGTTCGGACCGAGATCCTCGACGGTGCGTTCGAGTTCGCACTCGAAGTGGATCCTCGCACCGGAGATCAAGGCCCCGTCGACGACCCTGGCCGGTTCGGTTGCGACCGCGCTGAGGCTCGGCTTCGAGTCATCGGCTGAGCGTGGTGCGGCCGTGAGGCTGGTCGTGACGACCTGGTCCGGCGTTGGGTACGACACCGTGAATTCGCCGGTACGCACCGCGTTTCGATAGGTGGCGTGTCGCTCGGAACACACGAAACCGAAAAGGTTCTCCCACGAGACCGGCCCGGCCATGTGTTTCGGAGCGAGATCTACGGCACCGTCGAGATCCACGGTCCCAACGATCACGAGCGGACGAGCGAGGTGAAAGCGATCCCAGATCGGAACCGCACAATCGAGGCTGATCAACTCCTCGCTCATGGCTCCTCCGCCCTGAGCGTACCGCCCGATGACCGTGCGTGCCATACGACTTTCGCATCGGCGGTTTCCTCGGTTGGGAGAAGGCAGAGTGTCTTGAGACAGCGCCGCATCACGACGAGGTGTGGATCGGCTCCTCACGCTTCGGCGCTCGCTCTGCCCCCCTGCAGATTCGCAAGGGCGAATCCGCGTCCCCCACTTCGTTGGGGGACGATTGTCGAAGCTACGGCTTCTTCAGGACCGGGGGTTCGAGGTGCTGGTATGCGCCGGTGCGGACGTGGCAGGCGGCGAGGTGTTCGGGGTCGTCCCCAACCTGAAGCAGCGTGGGGATCTCGACATCGCAGATGCCCGGCTGGGCGATCGTGCATCGCGGGTGGAAGTGGCAACCGGGAGGCGGATTGATCGGCGAAGGGACGTCACCCTGGAGGATTGTGCGGTTGCGGGGACGATCCGGGTCCGGGATCGGGATCGCAGAAAGCAGCGCCTGGGTGTACGGATGGGTCGGCTTGGCGTAGAGGGCTTCACGGTCGGTGATCTCGACGATCCGTCCGAGGTACATGACCGCCACTCGGTCGGAGATGTGTTCCACCACGCCGAGGTTGTGGGCGATGAACAGCAGTGTCAGATCGAGTTCCCGCTGGAGTTCCTTCAAGAGGTTGAGCACCTGAGCCTGCACCGAGACATCGAGTGCCGACACCGGCTCATCGGCAACAACGAAGTCCGGCTCGAGGATGAGGGCCCGGGCGAGGCCGATGCGCTGGCGCTGGCCACCTGAGAATTCGTGTGGGTAGCGGTTGGCATGGCCCGGTTCGAGTCCGACGAGGTCGAGCATTCGATTGACGCGCTCCCTGCGCTCCTTCCGATTCCCAACGCCGTGGAGCTTCAACCCCTCCGAGATCGACTCGCCGACCTGTGTGCGCGGGTCCAGCGAAGAGTACGGGTCCTGGAAGATGATCTGAACCCGGTTCCGGAATGGCTTGAGCTGCTTCTGTTTTAGGTGAGTGATGTCTTCGCCGTCGAAGATGATCGAACCCGACGTCGGCTCGAGGAGCCGGACCAGCATCCGACCCAGCGTCGTCTTGCCGCATCCGGACTCGCCGACGAGTCCGACGGATTGCCCCGCCATGATGTCGAGGTCCACACCGTCGACGGCGTCAACGGTCGCGATCTGACGCTGGAAGACGCCGCCCCGGACCGGGAACTGCTTGACGAGGTTCTTGATCTGCACGAGTGGTTCAGCCATCGGCATCCTCGTCGGTGTCAGCGTCCGTTGCCGTGTTCGTCTCCTCATAGAGCCAGCATCGCACCTCATGGCCGGGTGCGATCTCGAGGAGTTGTGGCTCCTTCTGTGTGCAGATCTCGAGGTCGTTCTCGACCCGGGCCGAGCAGCGTGCCGCGAATCGGCAGCCGGGCGGAAGGTCGATGAGCGACGGCACAATGCCCGGGATCGTGTCGAGCATGTCGACGAGCTGCCCGAGAATCGGGATCGAACCGATCAGGCCTTTCGTGTACGGATGCATCGGCTGCTTGAAGATCGTGCGCACATCGGTCTGTTCGACGATCTCGCCGGCGTACATCACCGCAACCCGGTCGGCCATCTCGGCGACGACACCGAGGTCGTGTGTGATCAACAGTACGGCGGTGTTCGAGGACTCCTGGAGGTCGCGGATCAGGTCGAGGATCTGGGCTTGGATCGTCACGTCGAGGGCAGTCGTCGGCTCGTCGGCGATGAGGAGCTCCGGCTCGCACGCGAGCGCCATGGCGATCATCACGCGCTGGCCCATGCCGCCGGAGAGCTCGTGCGGGTAGGCCTTTGCCCGGGACTCGGGATCGGGGATGCCGACCTGCTCGAGCTGTTCGATGACCTTCTCCTGCTCGATGTCCTTCGACCAGTCGCGGTGGAGCTTGTAGACCTCTTTGATCTGGACTCCGGCCCGCTGCACTGGGTTGAGCGCTGAGCCGGGCTGTTGGAAGATCATTGAGACGTGCTCGCCGCGCAGCTTCCGGACATCGTCCGGTTTCATTTCGGTGATGTCCTTGCCATCGAAGAGGACCTGGCCGGCAACGACCGCTCCTGGGTGGGGGATGAGTCCCATGATCGAGAGCGAGGTGACCGACTTGCCGCAGCCGGACTCGCCCACCAAGCCGAGTACCTCGCCGCGGTTGATGTGGAACGTAACCTCGTCGACGGCCTTGACCACGCCCTCGCGGGTGTCGAAGTGGGTCTTCAGCCCCCGGATGTCGAGGAGTACCTCGCCTGCCTCGCCTCGGCGGGGTGGCAGCGGGCTGACCTGGTCGGGGGCGGGAGTCGCGTCGGTCATCGGTTGAGTGCCGGGTCGAGGGCGTCGCGCAGGCCGTCGCCCATGAGGTTGAAACCGAGCACGGTCAGCATGATTGCGAGGCCGGGGAAGAAGACGAGGTGTGGGGCGGTGAACAACTGGTTTCGCTCGGAGGCCAGCATGGAGCCCCACTCGGCGGTCGGCGGCTGCGCCCCGAGGCCGAGGAACGACAGGCCGGCAGCTTCGAGGATCGCCGTTGCGACACCGAGCGTGGCGAGCACCACGAGCGGGGTGAGGGCGTTGGGAACGACACGGCGAATCAACAGTTGGCGCGGTGCCGCGCCGAGTGCCCGCGACGCGGAGACGTAATCGCTCTCCTTGATCGAGAGCACCTGAGCGCGCATCACGCGTGCGTAGGCGGGCACGGTGACGATCGCGATCGCGATGAGCGCGTTGCGGAGCCCCGGTCCAAGCACGGCGACGATCGCGATCGCCAGGAGCAGGGATGGGAATCCCAGAATCACGTCCATGATCCGCATGATGACGTTGTCGAGCCACCCGCCGGTGAAGCCTGCGATCGCGCCGAGCGAACTACCGACGAGCAAAGCAATGGTCACGGTGAAGAAGCCGAGGGTGAGGCTGACCCGTGACCCGTAGATCACCCGTGAGAACTCGTCGCGGACGTTCCCGTCGATACCCATCACGTGCTGAGGCTTGTCCTCAGAGCACCCGAGGACGTGTACGCACGGCGGGTCACGGGGTCCGACGTCTTCCTTGCCGATCAGGACCTCGTTTGGCTCGTATGGGGCAAGGATTGGCGCAAAGATGGCCATGATGACCAGCGCCGTGACGATGCCGAGGCCGATCATGCCGGATTTGCGGCCGCGGAAGCGTCGAAGCGCGAGACTCCATTGGCTCGAGGGTTTCCCCAGCAAGTCGGTCTGCTCGGTGATGCCTTCGAGTTGCTCGATGTCCTTGGTCCGGTTGAAGAGACTCACTTGACTCTGATCCTCGGGTCGAGATACCCGTACGACAGGTCGACGAGCAGGTTCACCATCACGTATCCGAGCGCGATGACGACGGTGAAGCCCTGCACCACGGCGTAGTCACGTCCGGTGATGGCGTCGAACAGGGCGCGTCCGACGCCGGCGAGGTTGAAGACCGTCTCGGTGAGCACGGCACCACCCAAGAGTCCGCCGAGGGAGAGCCCGATGATGGTGACGACCGGGAGGAGGGAGTTGCGCAGCGCGTGGTTGCGGACGACCCGGGATTCCTTGGCTCCCTTGGCGCGTGCGGTGCGGATGTAGTCCTTGCCCATCACCTCGAGTAGTGAGCTGCGGGTGATGCGTGCGATGATCGCCATCGGGATGGTGGCGAGAGCGATCGCGGGCAGGATCATGTGGCGAATGGCGTCCCAGAACACCTCCCACTGCGCGGTGATGAGCGAGTTGAAGATGTAGAAGTTGGCGACGAACTCGTTGGCGGTGGCCCAGAACGTGCCCTCCTGGAGGTTCCACTGCCATGCCTCGTAGTAGGGCACTGGGAACAGACCGGCAGAAAGTCGTCCGGACGGCGGCAAGGCAAACGGGGTGTCCTTCAACACGAGGGCGAAGACGTAGGCGAGCATCAGGCCGAGCCAGAACACCGGCATCGACACACCGACGTTGGCGAAGGCCATGGTCGCAGAGTCGATCGCTGTGTTGTGCTTGCGTGCCGCAATGATGCCGAGGGGGACGCCGACGGCAATGGCGATCGTGAGCGCAGACAGCGCAAGTTCAATGGTGAGCGGAAGCCGCTCGATGAGCAGTTGGTTGACGGGCCGGGAGAACCGAACCGATTCACCGAGGTTGAACGTAAACACATTCTTCATGTAGATGCCCAGTTGGACCCAGATCGGATCGTTGAGGCCGTTGGCTTCGTTGAAGCGTTCGCAGGCCTCCTCGGTGGCTCGCTCGCCGAGCAGCGAGGTGCAGGGATCTCCCGGGATCGCCCGGATCAGGAAGAACACGACAATGATGATCCCGAGCAGAACCGGGATCGCAAACAGGGTGCGCCGTGTGATGAATCCGAGCATGTGTGTAGGAGGGAGCGTAGACGGAAGCGGGGGAGGCGCTGCCTCCCCCGCTTCCTACGAGTTGCTCGAGGGGTCTAGCCCTCGGCCGCCGGAGCGTTGATCAAGCCCCAGAGGTAGTCGTAGTACTCGAACACACCGCTGTTGCCGGTGTGCAGAGGACTCGCCACATCGAGACCAGCCGTGTACGAAACCACGACATCGTTCGCGTCGAAGGTCGTGCCATCGTGGAACGTGACGCCCTGTCGGAGCGAGCACGTCCAGATGGACAGATCCTCATTCGGCACACACTCGGTTGCAAGCTGCGGCTGAACCGCGCCGTCCGGTGTGTAGCTGTAGAGGGGTTCGACGATCTGGGCGCAGGCCCGGAGCGATTCACCGTCGGTCTCATCGGCGCAGTACAGCGAGATGGGCTCGTTGCCCTGCACGAAGACCATGGTGTCGGTTCCGTTGTCCCAGAAGTTGAACAAGACCTGACCCCACGGCGGGGCATAGGCGCCAGTCACGTCCGCGGTGGCGCCGAAGGCGCTACCGGCGTGAGCGACCGCAACCATCGGTACCAGTTCCTTGATGGCGTTGTTCGCTTCCTCGTAGAGCGGAGCTGCTGCCGCCGGATCGGCCGTTTGGGCCGCCTCAGCGAGCGGTTCGTAGATCTCCGGATAGGGATCGCCGAACTGAGCGTTCGTCTCTGCGAAGTGGAAGTCCAGGAAGTTCGTGACGTGCGGGTAGTCGCCCGTCCATCCCAGCAGGTGAATACCGTCCAGGCCGCCCGCGGAGGACGTCTGGATGAACTCGCCTGATTCCATGACCTCGACCTGAGCGTTGATGTTCAGGTTCTCCTTGAGCTGGGCCTGGATGTCGGCGGCGACGTTGCCCGGGGTGGGCAGGTAGCCGCGTGTGACGTCGCGGTAGTAGATCGTGGTGTCGAACCCGTCGGCGTAGCCAGCCTCAGCGAGGAGCGCCTGGGCGGCCTCAACGTCGAAGTCGTACCACGGATCACCCTGACAACCGTTCTCGACGGAGCACGGGGTGAAGTGCGATGCGGTTTCCGATCCCGGCGGGTAGAACGTATCGACGAGACGCTGACGGTCGATGCCCAGGGCAACGGCCTTGCGTACGTTGACGTCGTTCCACGGTTCGAACGTGTTCGTGAATCCCATGTAGAAGATGTTCGGCTCTGGCTTGTCGAGCAACACCAGATTGGGATCCGCCTCGATCGTCGCGAAGTCCTCCGGGCCCGGGAACGTCATGCCGGAGGCATTGCCGCTCTGCAGTTCGAGGAGTCGTCCGGCGCTCTCCGTGGACCACTTCAAGACAGCCGTCTGATGCGGAGCGGGCGTTCCGTAGTAGTCGGGGTAGTTCGTATAGATGACGGAGTCACCGCGAACCCACTCCTCGAGCATGTACGGACCGGTGCCGACCGGAACATCGAGCGGTGCTCCGCCCGTCGCTTCAAGGTTCTCTTCGGACTGGATGCCGAAGACGCTGAACGCAATCTGCTGCAGGAACGCAGGGTGCGGTCCACACAGGTCGAATTCAACGGTGTACTCGTCGAGAGCCGAGAGTGTCTCGATACGGCCTCCGTAGTCGCAACCGCCGGCATCGAGGACATAGCCTTCGAAGCCAGGATCGGGGGCAACGGTGGTCGTTGTCGTGGTCTCGGCAGCCGCCGTCGTCGTTGTTTCATCCGTACCGCCTTCGGCGGCTGTGGTGGTCGTCGTATCGTCCGACGTGCCGGCACATGCCGCAGCGATGAGGGCCATCGCGAAGACGAGGATGAGTAGTTTGCTGATTCGTTTCAAGGGTGCCTCCTTCCCTAGAGGAACCGATCCACGAGGATCGGTCGATCCAACGCTAGTCGTTTCGTGGTTCGCGAGTCCGATTCCCTTTGGGAGCGTTGTCTGAACCGATCTGTAGGGTTCGCGTGGCATCTGAGGAGTGAACTATCCGTTCCATCGTCACGGTGATCGCAATCGGGGCACTGATCTCGATTCTGACCTTCGTCGCCGCCATCGCGTTCTGGCTGGATCGCGCCGTCGTGCAGGAAGCAGCGTTTCTCGATCTCGCGACCGAAGTCCTCGAGATGGACACGTCTCAGCAGGCGCTGGCGGAGCGATTGATGGATGAAGCGATCGATGCCGTGCCGCTCCTGGCGTTGGTTCGCGGTGCCGGGGAACGGGCGATTGTTGTGATCCTGGACTCGGGAGCATTCGACCCGGCGATCGACAACCTCGTCGTCGCCGGCCACCGGCACGTCATGTCGGCAGCGGAAGGACCGTTCGTCTCGGATCTGAGCGATGTGCGTGACGTTCTGGTCGAGCCGATCGCACGGATCTCTCCCAATCTTGCGGAGCGGATCCCGGTGGATGTGTTTGGGGAGGTCGTCATCCTGGATGAGGAAGCGTTGCCGGCGATCGTGAGGACGGCGGGTTGGGTACCTGCGGTGTCGGTGGTTGCAGCTGCGGTTGCCGTGTTCCTCGCGGTCGCCGTTGTGATGCTGGCCGGGCGCCGTTCTCTCGCTGCGGTGATCGTTGGTCTGGCGGTGTTGATCGCCGGTGGTGGCGTGGTGCTCTGGAGTGTTGCAGGAGGTTCACTCTTTCCCTCGCGCATCGACGATCCGATCAGCCGCGTTCTTGTCGAGAACGGCTACGCCGTCTTCTCGCGTTCCCTGACCGCCGTCGGAGCCTGGTTGATCGTGCTCGGCTTCGTCGTCACTGCCGCCGGCCTGATCGGCGTGTTGATCGGCGCTGCCCGAGGAACGGAAGCACCGGAAACGAGTTGAGGGCCGGGACACCAGTCCCGGCCCTCAACTACTCAGCTCGTGCGCAGCGGCTACCCGGTAATCCCAACCGCGTTCAACCAGTCGGCCACGACCGTCTCCGGGTCCTCGCCGTCGATGCCGACGAGTTTGTTGAGCGAGACGAGCTCGGTCGTCGTGAGCTTCAGCGACGCGGCGTTGAGCGCCGTGGCGAAGTCGTCGCCGTATGCGTCGATGATCTCGGAACGAACCGCGGGTGCGAGGTTCTCCGACGGCTGAAGCGCCTTGTCGTCCTCGAGGAGGACAAACCCCTTGGCGAGGATCGTGCCGTCGCTCGTGAACATCAGACCGACCTGGATCTCGTCGCCTTCAAGCGCGGCGACCGTGATCGGCCCGCCGGCGTCGAGCGGTTTGAACTCTGCGAACTCGAGCCCGTAGACACTCTCGAGGCCCTTCAAGCAGAATTCTCGTTCCGGACACTCCGGCGGTCCACCGAGGACTAGCGTCCCGTTCACCGCTGCGAGGTCCGAGACCTTCGCGAGACCGAGAGAGTCCGCGGTTGCCTGCGTCACGGCGAACCCGTTCTTGTCCTGCGCCGGCGCATAGTCCAGCACCTGGATGCCTGCCGGTTCCCATGCTGCTTGGAGCGCGGCGTATGTCTCGTCCGAATTCGACGACGCCGTCCCGCCGAGGTACGTCAGGATGGACCCGATGTATTCGGGGATCAGGTCCAGTTCTCCTGATTCGAGAGCCGGCGCGTAGATCTCGCGGTTCCCGGTATTCAGCTTCCGCTCCACCTGGTATCCCTCGGCTTCGAGGGTCTGCGCGTAGATCTCAGCGACGAGGGCGCTTTCGCTGAAGTTGGCAGAGCCGATCTTGATCGTTGGTCCGTCTTTGGCTTCACCGTCGCCACCCGACCCGCACGCGGCCGCGACGAGCGCGAACGCGACGAGGGCCGCCCCAGCGATGGTTCTGCGGAGTGGTTTCCGCATGGGTTCCTCCCGTATGTCGATTGCCTGTGAACCTAGCGAGGGCAACCGTCAAGCAGCAAGGTTCTTCCGCGCCTATGCGACGACGGTCTCGACGACGTCCGATCGAGACTGGAGCGTCTCCGGCACGACGCGCCGCTCAACCCACCCGAGGAGCACCTCGAGGAAGATGGCGAGTCCTGCCACGAGGATGGCGCCGGCGAAGACCAGCACGTTGTCGCGGACCGAGAATCCATCGACGATGAACCGCCCCAGTCCGCCCCAGCCGACGAGCGCCCCGAGCGTGGCCGTGGCCGCAACCTGGACCGTCGCGACCCGGACGGCGGCGAGGATCACCGGAGAGGCCATCGGGAGTTCGACCTTGGTGAGCACCTCGCGATCAGTCATGCCCATCCCTCGGGAAGCCTCGACGAGATCGGGGTCGACGCCGGCGATCCCCGTGTAGGTGTTGGTGAACATCGGTGGCACGGCGAGGAAGAGGAGCGCCAGGAAGGTCGGCCAGAAGCCGATGCCCAGCCCGAGGCGGATGCTGATCGGAAGGAACAGGACCACAATCGCGAACGACGGAATCGCCCGACCTATGTTCACGACCGCCACCACGAACGTACCTCCGAGGCGTCGGTGGCCGAGCCACAAAGCAGGCGGAATCGCGAGCAGTGCTGCGGCAATCGTTGCGGCTGCGGTCAACTGCACATGTTCCCGTAACCGATTGAGAATCCCCGAAGGGCCGATCCAACTCTCCGGATCCCCAAACCATGCGATGACCTCGCCGAGGAATTCGATCATGCCGGCGCCTTCCGCCGCGACCACGGTGTTGCCAATCGTTCGACTCCGACCAGGCTGAGATCGACGATCACAGCCAGGATCACCGAGACGACGGTGCCGACGACGATCTGGGTCGTGCCGATCGGCGAATAGAACAGGTTGAGGCCGCGCAGGATGAAGAATCCCAGACCCCCCTGGCCGATCAGCGCGGTCACCGTCACGAGGCCGATCGTCGTCACGGCCGCGATCCGGATGCCGGC
The DNA here is from genome assembly GCA_963836085.1 of uncultured Actinomycetota bacterium. Taxonomy (GTDB): domain Bacteria; phylum Actinomycetota; class Acidimicrobiia; order Spongiisociales; family UBA5794; genus JAHEEL01. The sequence continues at coordinate 150,125 of CAWIHT010000014.1, read as the reverse complement.
GATGATCACCGGAAGGGCGAGGGGGAGTTCGACGGAGAAGAAGAGGCCGCGGTTGGTGTATCCCATTCCGCGTGCCGATTCGACCGTTGCTGCCGGTACGCCGTCGATCCCGGCCACGGTGTTCCTGATCAGGATCAGGAGGGTGTAGGAGACGAGGCCGATCTCAGCGGTGAGGATTGAGAGGCCGGTGATGGGGACCAGGAATGCGAAGAGCGCAAGGCTCGGGATCGTGTAGAGGATGCCGGTGGCCCACGTGATCGGGGAGTAGGTCCATCGGTACCGGAGAGCAACCAGCGAGAGCGCAAGGCTGATCAGCATCCCTACCGAGACCGCGATGGCGGTGAGAATGAGGTGTTCGACCGTGCGATCCCAGATGTCGTCGAGGTGATTGAGCACCCACTCCCACGAGAAGAACCCGCCGGTCGTCTGCGCCAGATGGATCACTGGAGGATCTCTCGGCTGATGGCGGCCGCGGTCACCATGCCGAGCAGCTCCGATCCGTCGAACACGGCAGCGACCGATGTGTGGGATGACACCACGGCGTCGAGTGCTTCCTTGAGCGAGGCGCTTCGGTCGAGCCGTGTCAGGAATGGTTCGACCTCGACTTCGTGGACACCGTCGGACGGGATGCTTGCGATGCGTACCCAGCCGTCGATGGTGGTGCCCGTGCCAACGGCGACCCAGTCGGTTCCGTACTCGAGGGCGGTGGCGACGGCCTCGGCATGGGAGGCGCTCCGGTCGACGACCGGACCGGTTTCGAGATCGAGGTCCGAGATCGGGATCAGCGACAGCCGTTTGATGCCTCGATCCGTTCCGAGGAAGTCCGCGACAAAGGGGTTTGCCGGTTCGCGGAGGATCTCGGCCGGCGAGCCGTACTGCTCGAGGTGTCCACCTTCGCTGAGGATTGCGACGCGATCTCCGAGCTTGATGGCCTCGTCGATGTCATGGGTGACCAGGGCGATCGTCTTGTGGAGCCGTTGCTGGAGTGAGAGCAGTTCGTCCTGGAGGTGAGCCCGCACGATCGGGTCGACGGCTCCGAACGGTTCGTCCATCAGGAGAACCGGCGGGTCGGCTGCGAGCGCGCGTGCGACGCCGACCCTCTGACGCTGACCGCCGGAGAGCGCGGCGGGGTAGCGATCGAGCATGTCGGGATCCAGCGCGACGAGCTCGGTCAGTTCGTCGACCCGCTCATTGATCCTCGCCTTGTCCCAGTCCAGGAGGCCCGGCACGGTCCCGATGTTCTGTCGGATGGTGCGGTGGGGGAAGAGACCGATCTGTTGGATGACGTACCCGATTCCTCGGCGCAGTTCGTGTACCGGCACGTCTTCAACCGACTTGCCTTCGATCCGGATGGTTCCCGACGTCGGCTCGACGAGGCGGTTGATCATCTTCAGCGTCGTCGTCTTGCCGCATCCCGAGGGACCGACGAACACGACGATCTCGCCGCGTTCGACGTGCAGGTTGAGTCGGTCGACCGCGGGTGATTGCGCGCCGGGAAACGTCTTGGTCAGGTTCTCGAGGTCGATCATCGATCGCTGAGCGCCGAGAGGATCGCCTCGACGGCCTCATCGACAGTATCGACCAGCGTCACCAGCGAACCGTCGGTCTCGAGTTCGGTGGTCAGGAGCGGGACGAGTCGTCGCCACTGGTCACCGACCGCGATGACCGGCTTCGGGTCTGAGTCGGCGAACCGGGCTACGAACGCGAGGTTCCATGCAACGATGAGTTCGGTCGCCGTTCCGAGGGAGCCGGGTAGGGAGATGGATGCGACGGAGACCTCGACCATCTCATGGATTCGTTCGAGGAGCGAGGCCGCTCTGGTCTCTTCGGTCAGGTGGTCATTGCCGCCGGGGCGATCCGGGAATACGCCGGGAACGGTCACTCCGATCACCCGGCCGCCGGCCTGGCGTGCGCCGAGGGAAACGGCCTCCATCAGCCCGGCATAGCCACCGGTGGCGACGGCGAATCCTGCTTCGGCGAGCAGGCGCCCGCAGCGGATGCCCTCCTCATAGTCCGGCTCACCGGGCTGAGGTGCGGAGGCTCCGAAGACGGCTACGACATTCATGGCCATCGAGGCTAGCGCCCATCAACGCTGGGAACCCAGCGTTCACGGCGTCATACACGAGGCGGAGAACCCAGGGTTCGGTAGGGTCGCGGGATATGGAACCACCAATTGCCTCACGCCGACCGACCGAGCGGCGCCTTCACGACGATCCGGTCATCGATGACTACTTCTGGATGCGGGACCGGAACGATCCGGAGGTCATCAGCTACCTCGAAGCCGAGAACGCCTACACACAAGCGATGACCGACCACCTCGCGCCGCTGCGCGAGGAGATCTTCAACGAGATCAAGGATCGTACACAGGAGACCGACCTGGCCGTCCCCGCTCAACGGGGCGACTACTGGTACTCGACGAGGACCGAGGAAGGTCGACCGTATCGCATCTGGATCCGGATGGCCGGTGGCCCGGACGGTGAAGAGACCGTGCTGCTTGACGAGAACCTGGCTGCCAGCGGCCACGACTACTTCCGACTCGCGAACTTCTCGATCAGCCCGGATGCCGCGACAGTCGGTTACAGCTCGGACACCGATGGAGGCGAGCGCTACACCACGCGGTTCCGCGATGCAGCCACGCTCGTCGATCTCGATGACGAGGTCCCGAACACCTCCTACGGGGCGGCATGGGCCTCCGATTCGCTCCACTACTTCTACACCGTTCCCGACGCGGCGATGCGGCCGTGGCAGGTGTGGCGACACCGGCTCGGGACCTTGGCATCATCCGACGTCCTCGTGCGGCAAGAGGATGATGACCGCTACTACCTGTCGCTGCGCCGATCCCGCAGTGGGGCGTTCATCTTCATTGGGGCCGAATCGGCGATCACCAGCGAGGCCCAGGCGATACCCGCCGACGACCCCGACGCAGACCCGATCCAAGTCCTGCCGAGAGTCGAAGGCGTCGAGTACACCGTGGACCATCGAGGCGATGACTTCTGGATCGTCACCAACGATCAGTCCGTCGACGGTCGCCTGATTCGCGTGCCGGTGGATGGAGGCGAACCAACCGAGGTGGTACCGCACGTCTCCGGATCGAAGCTCGAAGCGCCGGACTGTTTCGCCGATCATGTGGTGGTGTGGGGCCGGCACAACGGCCTTCCTGCGGCTCTCATCGTTCGTCCCGATCGGGGGGAAGCGTCATATCTCGACTTCGAGGAATCGGTCTATGACCTCGGCCCGGGCGCCAACTACGAATTCGAGACGAACCTCTTGCGCTACAGCTATCAATCACCGGTGACGCCGGCATCCGTCGTCGACCACAATGTCGTTTCGGGCTCGCGGACGCTGCTCAAGCAGACACCGGTGCTCGGGGACTACGACCCGGCCGACTACGTGGCCACCAGGCAGTGGGCGGAGGCCAGGGACGGAGTGCTCATCCCGGTCTCGGTCGTTCATCGCGCCGACACGCCGATCGACGGCACCGCCCCGCTCCTCGTCTACGCGTACGGCGCCTACGAGATATCGATGCCGGCCCGGTTCTCGATTCCCCGGCTGAGTCTGCTCGATCGTGGCGTTGTGTACGCCATCGCCCATGTCCGCGGCGGGGGAGAGATGGGTAAGTCGTGGTACGAGGGAGGGAAGCTGGCGAACAAGATGACAACGTTCACGGACGTCGTAGACGCTGCCGGCCACCTTGTGGACGCTGCCTACGGTGATCCGGAACGCGTCGGGGTGCGTGGAGGCAGCGCCGGCGGATTGACCATTGGCGTGGCGATCAACCTCGAACCTGAACGGTTCAGGGTTGCCGTCGCCGAGGTCCCCTTCGTGGATGTGGTGAACACGATGATCGACGAGACCCTGCCGCTCACCGTGGTCGAGTGGGATGAGTGGGGGGACCCGAACATCGCGGAGCAGTACACATGGCTCCGGTCGTATGCCCCCTATGAGAACATCTCTGCGGGCGTCTACCCGGCGCTCCTGATTACGGCCGGGCTCAACGATCCTCGCGTGCAGTACTGGGAACCGGCGAAGTGGGCTGCGAAGCTCCGCGTGTCTGAGATCGGTGATCGCCGGGTGCTCTTGAAGACCGAGATGGGTGCTGGGCACTTCGCGAGGTCCGGTCGCTACGACGCGTGGGAGGATGAGGCGTTCGTGATGGCGTTCATCCTGGATGAACTGGGAGTGAGTGGCGGAGCCGCGGAGTAGCGGAGAAGCACCCACGGTCTCGCTGGCGACTGGCGACTGGCGACTGGCGACTGGCGACTTAGGTGTCGTCCGTCTGTCCTGCGGCCGTGCCGCAGTCGAAGGTCACCGTGTCTTCGGTTGCGTCCCCGGGGGCGAGCCCATCGTCGAGTATGAACTGACCGCGACCCTTCTGGCAGCCCGCGCCGTCGCGCTTCCACACTTTGAGGAGGACGGTCGGATCGACACCTTCTGCCCCGGGCCGGTCACCGAGGCCGGCTTCGTCGACCTCCTCCTGAACGAGTTCGATGATGTCCGGCGTGTGCAGTTCTTCTCGTTCGCGGGCGAGGTCGGCAATCGCCTCCTTCTTCCTGGCGCTCTGCATTCGACCCAGCATCACGAACACCACAATCACGGCGATCACGACGAGCACGACTCCAACGATCATTCTTCTCTCCTGGTGTCTCCATCGACACCGGTATCGACCGTGACCTGAACCACCTTGAGTACCTCAGTCCGGGACGAGTTCTCGATGCTGTGCTCTGTGCTCGGTGGAACGACCGTGCCGGCCCCTTGGCTCAAGTGGATCGAGGTGTCATCGATGTGAGCGACGGCGGCACCGGCCACAACGATCCAGTGCGTCGATGAGCTGTCGCTACGCTGTGGAGGCAGCGAAGCAGCCGGCTCGATCTGAAGTTGGAGGACGCGGGCGGGTGGCGACGAAGCCAGCGTCGCGAGACCGCCCCAATCGTGGGTCTCCTGCCCGTCCGTGTCCACCTCGGTCCGGCCCTCGTCTTTGAGGCGATCCACAATGGTCTTGACGTCCTGGGATTGGTCGAGGCTGGCGACCAGAACCGCATCCGCGGTGTCGACCACTACAACCCGGTCGAGGCCAATCGCGCCGACAAGGCGTCCGCCGGAGCGAACGTAGCTGTTGTGAACATTGACGAGTTCGACATCGCCTACGACGACGTTCCCGTGCTCGTCCTGTTGCCCAAGTTCCCACAACGCTGTCCACGACCCGACGTCGCTCCACCCGGTATGAATCGGCACCACAGCGGCCGTCGAGGTGTGCTCCATGACGGCGTAGTCGATCGAGATCGATGGCGATGAAGCGAAGGACGGCTCGTCGAGGAGGAATGTGGCCCCGTCCTCCGCGCCGTTTGCGACAGCGAGACGGGTGGCGGCGAGAACGTCGGGGGCGTACGCGTCGAGTTCCGCCAGAAACCTGGAGGCCGAGAACATGAACATGCCGCTGTTCCAGAGATAGCGGCCGCTCGCGATGTACTCCTCGGCGGTGGCGGCGTCCGGCTTCTCTCTGAACTCCTCAACGGTACGTACACCGTCGGCAAGGCGATCCCCGAACCGTATGTAGCCGTAGCCGGTCTCGGGAGCGGTCGGCTCGATGCCAAACGTCAGGAGGTAGCCCCGTGCAGCGAAGCTCGCGGCGATGGCGACCGCTTCCGCGAACGCGCTCTCGTCGCGAATCAAGTGATCGGCCGGCATGACGAAGAGGATCGGGTCTGATCCGTCCGCCGTGAGGCGCAGCGCCGCGGCGGCGGTGGCCGGAGCGGTGTTTCGGCCCGTTGGCTCCAGGATCAGCGACGCATCGGATCGTCCGGACTTCGATAGTTCTCGTTCGATCCCCACCCGCTGGTCCTCGTTGCAGACGACGAGCGGCGCTCCGGCGTCCGGCAGCGGATCCGTCCGCTGAATCGTCATCAGGAGCATCGTGCGGTCGTCGACGAGCGGCAGGAGTTGCTTGGGCATGCGATTCCGGGATGCCGGCCACAGCCGACTCCCGGCGCCTCCGGACAGAATCACAGGGACGATGGGGCGATCGATCATGCGGTCAATGTATCGGCTCGGGACCTCCGAACCAAGGTTGGCAGACAACGGGTCACGGCGTGACCCGCCATTTGCCGGTTGGGATCTCGGTCGGCTCGGTGAGATATCCGACCTCCTCTCGCGCTTCTCCGGTGCCGAAGAACGTCAGCCGGTCTCCCGGTTCGATCATGGTGTTTCCGTGGGGGATGAGGACGCTCGTGTCTCTTCGGATCGAGACGAGGATGGCGCCGTCCGGCCACGGCACATCCTGGACACGCTGGGCGGCAACCGGCGAAGCTCGAAGGATCGTGGCCTCGAAGAAGGCTGCTCCCGGCTGTGAGCGCAAGCGGACCCGCTCTCGATAGAGCTCGCGTCCAGTCGCGGTCCCGAGGGCGTGGTGGTAGGCACGCACGACGGACTCGCGGCGGAACATGCCGATCACCTTCGTCGGGTTGGCGTCATCGACGACGGGGAGCCGACCCAGGCCAAACGATGCCATTCGGGCCAGCGCCGCCGAGACCGGAAGCTCGGGTGTCACGGTGATTGGATTGCCGGTCATCACCTCGCCGACCGAGACGAGGTCGCTGGGCACATGCACGCGCTCGACATCGCCGAGGCTGATCACGCCTACTAATCGGTCGTTCTCGATGACCGGCAGGCCGTGGTGATGATGGCGCTCGAAGAGTTCCGAGACCTGGGGGATGGTCATCGAAGGCGTCGCCGACTCGTCGAGGATCGTCATAACGTCGGCGACGCTCACTGTGTCGAGAAGATCGATGTCCTGCGTCGTTGGAAGGTGGATGCCGGCCCGGGTCAGGGGGAGCGTGTAGGCCGAGTCCGTGTGCAAGCGATCTCCGAGGAACGTCGCCAGCGCCGCCCCGAGCATCAGCGGGAGCACGAGCCCGTAGTCGCCGGTGATCTCGAACACGATGATGACCGACGTGAGGGGGGCCCGTGCCACCGCAGCGAAGGTTGCCGCCATTCCGACGACGGCGAATGCCCCCGGATCAATCTCGGAGAACGACCATATCGGATCGACGAGGGTTGCAAAGCCCGCACCGACGGTACCGCCGATGAACAGGGCCGCCATGAACGTTCCAACCGATCCTCCACCGGCGCGGGTCAACGAGGTCGCGAGGATCTTCCACCCGGCGAGGATGAACAGCGAGTACCACACGAGGTTGGTATCGCTGGTGGCGGCGAGCAGTTCGGACAGCAACTCCTGGCCCGTTCCGAGGGCTTCCGGTTCTGCGAGACCGATCGCGGCGACCCCAAGGCCGGCCCCGATGGGCAGGAGCCATCGCGGGAGCCGTTCGTCGAGTCGGAAACCGCTGGTGGTAGCCAGGACGCGCAAGAACACGACACCGAACAACACCGCCACGAGGGCGAGGATCGCGTAGAGGATGAGTTGCGCGGGATCAGCGAGTTCATGGGCCGGCGACGTGAGGATCTGCTCGGTGCCGACGAGCGTCTGAGCGGTGACAGCTGCGATGACCGAGGTGATCACGATCGCATTCAGGTGACGCACCGAGAAGCTCCTGAGGATGACCTCCATCGCAAAGAGCATGCCAGCGATCGGTGCATTGAACGATGCGCCGATTCCGGCTCCCGCGCCGGCGGCAACGAGGCTCTTCACATGGTCCTGACCGAAGCCCGTGTAGCGGGAGAACGAGGAGCCGATAGCACCGCCGATGAGGGCGATCGGACCTTCTCGACCACCGGACCCACCCGCTCCAAGCGTTACGGCGGTCGCCATGATCTTCGTCGGAATGAGGCGTGTGGGGAGGTATCCGCCGTGGAGACCCGCTGCAACCATGGTCTCGGTGACCCCACCGCTCGCGACGCCGGGACCGAACCGTCGGTCGAGGACCCACGCGATGAACAGCGCGAGCGGGATGGCGAGCAGGATGAACCACTTCCCCCACCCGAGCAGGTCATCAAGGGCGCCGAAGATGTTGTGGGAGAGTTCAATGGCCCACACGAGCAGCGCCGCGCCGAGACCGACGAGCACGCCGAGCACGAGCGCTGCGATCAGGAACGCAGTTGTTCCTCGCTGAGCGAGCACGTTGGAGACCCATCTGCGGAACGACGACATGCACGGCACGGTAACCGATGCAGGTTCCGTTCAGATGCTGCTGAACGGCCGAACGGCCCTGAGAAGCCGGGTGGCCGTTCAATATGCTGCATGTGTTGGGCGCCGTCAGCTCAAAGCCTTGATCCAGGAGGAATAGATGAACTTCCGGCCTCTCGTCGATCACGAGACCGGCGAACGGTACCTACCGGTCGCAAAACGCGGCGATGCGCTGCTCCACGATCCCTTCCTCAACAAGGGGGCTGCGTTCAGCCGTGACGAGCGGAGGGCGTTCGGCTTGCGGGGCCTACTCCCGGATCACATCCCCACACTCGAAGAGCAACTGCTGCGGGTTCATACCCAGGTCGAGGCCAAGGTCTCTGAGCTCGACAAGAACATCTACCTCAGCAGCCTGATGGACCGCAACGAGACCCTGTTCTACCGATATGTGATGGATCACCTCGAGGAGACGGTTCCCGTCATCTACACGCCGACCGTCGCCTCGACCTGCAAGTACTGGAGTCGGCTGTATCGCACGGCCCACGGTATTTACATCACCCCGAGAGATCGCGGCCGTATCGCCGACATCCTGCTGGCTCGCGTCGTAGAGCAACCGCCCGTCATCGTCGTCACCGACAATGAGCGCATCCTGGGAATCGGGGACCAAGGAGCAGGCGGCCTCGGCATCCCGATCGGCAAGCTCGCCCTGTACACGGCGGCGGCGGGCATCAGCCCGGCCCGCTGCATCCCAATCTCGATCGACGTTGGCACGAACAACGCCGAATTGCTCGACGACCCGCTGTACCTCGGGTACCGCGAGACGCGCCTCCGCGGTGAGGCATACGACCAACTGATCGAAGAGTTCGTTCACGCCGTCAAAGAAGTGTTCCCCAGCGCGTTGCTGCAGTGGGAGGACTTCGCCAACCGCACGTCGTTCCACAATCTCGAGCTGTATCGGCGATACCTGCCGTCATTCAACGACGACATCCAGGGGACCGCAGCGATGGTGGTCGGCGGCCTGATCGCCGCAACACGCCATAGCGGTGGGAAGCTGACCGAGCATCGCATTGCAATCGCCGGATCCGGGTCGGCCGGCTATGGCATTCGGGAGCAGATCGCCCATGCGATGGCGGACGCCGGAATGGACCTCGACGAGGCGCGGGCACGTATCTACGTGCTCGACAGTCGAGGTCTCGTGCTCGAAGACCGGAGGAACCTGACCGACATCAAGCAGCGTCTTGCGACACCCGTGGTCGACATCGCCGACTGGGACGAGCACACGCCGCTTCCATCGCTGATGGACGTGATCCGCAACGTGAGGCCGACCGTTCTCATCGGCGTCTCCGGGACCCCTGGACTGTTCGGAGAGGACGTCGTGCGCGAAATGGCCCGGTACACGGATCGTCCGATCATCCTCCCGCTCTCGAACCCAACGAGCAGCACCGAGGTGATCCCGAAGGCGGCGATCAACTGGACCGACGGTCGTGCGATCGTGGCTACCGGCAGCCCATTCGGCCCGGTGGAGCACGACGGAGTGACTCACCGCATCGGCCAAGCGAACAACGTCTTCATCTTCCCGGGAATGGGCCTTGGCGTCTTGACCGTCAAGGCGCGCGAGGTGACCGATCGGATGTTCTTGGCGGCCGCCTACGCGTTGGCGGATCAGATAGGCGATCACCTGCTCTCCCAAGGACAGATCTACCCGGATATCAACGATGTGCGGGCCGTCTCGAGGCAGGTCGCGATCGCTGTTGCGAGAGAGGCGATCGAGGAGGGCGTCGCGGATCCGATCGACCAGCTGGAGGAGGCCATCGACGCTGAGATGTGGGTACCCGAGTACCTGCCGTACCGATCCGCGGGGGACTGAGGGCTACGGCACCGGGACGGGTCGAGATGCGGTCGCAAGCGTGAGGGTGAAGATCGCCTCCTGACCGTCGTGGTCGTAGGTGAGGTCGCCGCCCATGTGCCGTGCGAGCCGCCGAGACACGGTGAGTCCGAGTCCGACTGATGCCGAAAGCCTCTCGCCTTCCTGCGCCCGCCCATACGGTTCGAACACCGCGGTTCTGCTGTCCCGATCGAGCGCTTCCCCGTTGTCGCGAACCTCGACCGTACTGCTCGAACCGTGTTGGCGAACCACGATCCGGATGCTCGGGCCTCCGTAGCGCCTGGCGTTGGTGATGAGATTCCGAACGATCTGGCGAACCCGCTGAGGATCGGCGACAACGGTTTCGGTGGATTCGACCTCGAGGGGAATCGCCCTATCGATCGCTCGCACGACTTGCCGGGTCTCTTCTCCGAGGTTGATCGGCTGGGGTTCGACGACGAGGTTGCCAGCATCCGTGCGGGCAACCACCAGGAGATCCTCGACAATGCGAGAGACTTCGACGCTCTGGTCCGCGACCAGGCCGAGGAGTTCTTCGCGTTCGGATTCACTGATGGTGGTTCTCGGATTGCGCAACTCTTCGGCGATACCCACGACCGCGGTGAGTGGAGTCCGTATCTCATGGGAGATCGTTGCAACCAGTTGATCCTTGGTCGCGAGGAGATCCTCGAGTTTGCGCTCGGCGTCGCGCTGCCGGGTGATGTCGACGATTGCCACTGTGACGTTGGTGAGATCGAGAGCGCCGTCGAGACGCGGGGCACTCCAGACCAGAAGCGCCTCGATGGGCCGACCGGTCACGGTGAGCCCACCGTGAAGATCGGTCGTTGCGGTGTCGAGGTCGTTCACGATCGCGAGGAACTGTGGAATGAACGATTCGAGTGCACCGCGGGAGAACGTGTCCATGGGCAGGCTGCCGATGAGAACACTGCGATTGGGAGCCTCGGTGAGCCGGAGGGCCGCATCGTTGACGTCCAAGACTCGGACGAGGCTCGCGATGCGCCGCACCTCTTCTGGGTTCTCGCCGAAGTAGGCCGCGAGGTCCTCGACGCCTTCATTCGAGAGCGCGTTGAGCGCGTTCCCGACGCCTGAGAAGTCCTCCTGCCACATCGAGATCGGGGCGTGTGTGAACAGACTCTGGAAGCGTTCTTCGCGCTGGTCGAAGCCTCTGCGAACCCATGCCACGAGGAGCGCGCCGAGGATCACGGTTCCGGCGGCGATCGTTGCCGCGACGAGCGCCGTGTCGTCGTTCGCCCAGTGATATCTGCTGACGAACATGGCCACTCCGTAGCCAGCTACATAGGGGACGACCCACCGTCCGGGGACGAAGAATGCGCCGCCAACTGCCAGGACGGCCAGTGGGACTGCCGCTATGTCGGCGAACTCCTGGATACCGACGATCTGGGTTTCGGCGAGGATCACCACTGACGTCGCGACGATGACGGGGAGGAGGCGCCCTTCACCGAATCGGGCCGCGACAACGGCGATCCCACAGACAACCGCCGGGCCTATCGCTCCGGCGACGAAGCGGGACTCGCCGGTGCTCCACCCGGCAAGCAGGTACAGGATGGCGGTCGCAGCGGAGAAGGCGGCGATGAGCCAGACCAGCACCCGCTCTCCGGCGAGCGGCGTGGGATCATTGACCGAGGACATGGTGCTCTATCGGCAAATGACGTCGATTGGTGAAGGGGCAGTGTCCGCCGATTCTGAGTCAGGCGTCGAAGGGGACGAGGAAGAGGTCCGGATTCCGACCCTCGCTGATCGTGTGGTATCCACCGTTCGAGAGGAAGGCAATCGCCTCACCTTGCACCTCGTCGGGTGAAGGCGCTTCGCAGGGCTCGCCGCTGAGCGCCTCTGCGACGGTCGCTCCCTGGGCTTTCCTCCACATCCACACGGATGTGTATCCCCTCAGCGCGATCGTGCTGCCGTCCCACGAGATGTCGGCACCGCTGACTTCGGCACCGAGGGTGAGTGTCGTCACCAACTCCAACGTCTCGACTCCGGAACCATCACCGTCGCTCGAACCCCGGTAGACCCGTGCCTCGTCGCGGTCCTTGGTGACGATGTAGATGGAGCCGTCGGTCACGAACAGCGCCTCAGCGTTGTACGTGCCGTCCGGGTACTCGAACTCGAGAGCGACAGCTCCGGTGAGTGGTCCTTCGAGACCATCGAGGTCCGGTTCGGGGACGCGATAGACGGTGATGCGACCGCCGCGGATCGAGAAGTTGTCACCGATGTCCCCGAAGTACAAGTTGGACGTCGTTGGATCGGTTCCCGGGCCGGCCGCCATGTCCTCCCAATCGAAGGCGAAGGCACCCGCGATGTCGAATCCGCCGAGGTCTGACCCGTCGGGGCCGACGGCGTACACCCGCGCACCGTCGCGTGAGTCGTTGTGGCCCCAGAGAACCCCGCTCTGGGTGCGGCTCGCTGCGATCCCGGATGTCTCGACCAGCGCCGGGGACGCGACCGAACCTGCGGTGGTGATCGAGGTGTACGGTGCGCAGGCGTCCGCCGTGAGCGCAGGGTTGGTGGTCTCCGTCGAAGAGGTCGTCGAGTCAGCAAGGGTTGACGACGTCACCGTCGATTGATCCGGTGATGTGGTTGTCGTTTCCGCTGCGGGAATCGTTGCTGTCACCGCAGTGTCTGACGACTCGTCGCGCGTCGAGATCAGGATCGCCGCTACGGCCAACGCGGCTGCGGCGATGGAGATGAGGACGAGAAGGGACCGGCGCTCCATGGCCTGAGGGTACGGCGTGTGTTGTTGTCGCGGTGATTAGTTCGCGAGCATGCGCAACGCGATGGCCTCCCCGAGGATGCCGTGCTCGAGATCGGCAAGGCTTTGGCTCTCGTTTGGTCCGTGGATCTGGCTTGTCGGATCCATCACTCCGGTGAGCAGGATCGACGCCTGCGGATACGCCTCCTCGAACGCCGCGACGAACGGTATGGAACCGCCGACGCCCATCTCCACCGTTTCGTTGCCGTACGCAATGCGGAACGCCTCTTTGAAGATGACGGACGCATCGTCGGACGCATCGAGAGCGAACGCATCGCCGAGCGCCCCGGTGGTGACCTTGATCTCCGCTCCCCAGGGGGCCGCTGCCTCGAGGTGTGCGACGAGTGCGTCGCGGGCCGCCGCAGGGTCCTGTCCCGGAGCGATCCGCATGGAAACCTTGGCCCGTGCCACGGGTACCAGTTGGTTGATGGCCTGGCCGAGCGGCGGGGCGTCGACCGCGAGCACCGCAATCGACGGCTTGAACCAAAGGCGAGTCGTGAGACTTCCATCTCCGAGCAGTTGCAACCCGGCAACCGTGCCGGCCTGCTCTCGCAGTTCGGCCTCGGACAGGTCGAGATCGCTGGTTGACGAATCGACGAGACCGGCGACCGCCACGTTGCCGTCGTCATCGTGGAGCGATGCAATCACGCGAGACATGGCGGTGATGGCATCCGGGATCGGGCCTCCGAACATGCCTGAGTGAACGGCGCTTTCGAGCGTGCGCACCTCGATCGTGCAGTCGACCAGGCCGCGCAGCGACGTGGTGAGGGCCGGGATGCCGACGCCCCAGTTGCCGGCGTCGCCGATGACGATGACGTCGGCCTCGAGCAGGTCCCGGTGCTGGTGCAGGAAGGCGCCGAGGTTGGCGGAGCCGATCTCCTCCTCGCCTTCCATGAAGACCTTCACGCCGACCGGGACGTCGCCGCCGAAGGCACGAACCGCGGCAAGGTGCATGACGACGCCGCATTTGTCGTCTGCGGTTCCGCGGCCGAGGAGGCGGCCGTCGCGCTCGATGGGATCGAACGGTGTCGTCTCCCACTCCTCGTCGGGTCCGGGCGGCTGAACGTCGTAGTGGGCGTAGAGAAGCACGGTCGGCGCCCCGTCCGGTGCGGGGATCTCTGCGTAGATCGCCGGATGGGCACCCTCGATCTCGAGGAGGCGGATACCCGAGAAGCCGGACGCGTCGAGCAGTTCCGTGATTCGCTCGGCGGCGCGACGGACCTGTCCCGGATCGAATCCAGGAGCCGAGACCGATGGGATGCGAACGAGTTCGTCGAGTTCGGCCAGCGCCCGAGGGAACCCGTCATGGACAGCAGCAGTGAGATCGGAGTACATGCGGCTGAGTATTGGACGGTTTGCGGCCGTGAGCAAGTCAAAAGGCCGAAGGTGGGAGCGGAGGAGCAGAGCAACACGGTCACGTACTCGGCTGCCCGGCTACTCGTTTCGAATTCCCGCAACTTCTGTGGTTCGTCAACTACTGTCGGTGGTACAGGGCCGGGCGGCCGTTGTGGAGGAGGATCGGATGAAGAGCGATCTTCGAGTGATCATGCGGCGCCTTGCCGAGGTTCCCTCGGTGCAAGGCAACGTGAGCGCCTCGCTCGATCGGCCCGCCGGTGGCCCCGGCGTCTCTCGGTATCAGAAGCAATCGGCCCATCTCCGCGATCGAGACTGTTTCCTTGAACTCGCCGACTTCGACGTGATCGACGTCGATCTGACGCGAGACTGAGCGGCCGGTCCTCGTAGACTTCGTTTCGTGGATGCGCAGCAACAGGAGCGTCGATTCCCGCGCGACGAAGTCGGGGACATCATCGATATTGCCGCGCGCCTCGACGACCTCGTTGAAGATCCGACCGACCGCGGCCTTACGTTCGAGCAACTCGTGCACGTTGCCGAGGAGGTCGGCATCTCGCGAGGTGCCGTTGAACAGGCGGTGCGTGCCGAGGGCAAGCGCCGAGTGGTCGACGAGAAGCAGGCGCTGAAGCGTGTGCGGCGCCGGATGCGGTTCGTGCGCCACGCCATGGTCTACGCCCTGGTGGTCTCGTCGCTCCTCCTCATCGATGTGCTCAACGGCGGCGGGTGGTGGTTCTTCTACGTTGCTGCGCTCTGGGGCGCCGTTCTCGCTCTCCAGGGCCTGCGGTTCCTGACGCGCAGAAAGGGCCCGCTCGAGCAGGTGCTGATCCAGCGACAGAGATAGCGGCTAGCTGAGCGCCTGCGGTTGCGATCGAGTTCGGAACTCCTCGGACCGTTGCGCCGGTGTCGCCACCGGCAGGCGAATCACGGTGTTGGTCCAGCCGAGCGTGCGCAGGGTGTTCATGGTTCCGCCCTGGTACTCGACGAGCGATGGAACGATGCGAGCGGACAACGCCGACGCTGTACCGAGCAGATCCTGTGAGATGGGTTGCTCCGGATCGTGGCGGATTCGGTCGTCGGTGGACGAGATGATGCCGAGCCCATTTCGTTCCTCGACGTCGAATCGCTGGATCGTTGCCCCGGCCTCGGAAGCGATGTGGACGAGATTCAGGACGATCTGCTCAACCGCCGCCGGATCGCACCATGCGACCGCGGGTCGGGCATCGATGCTGATTGCGACACGAGAGCGACCGATTGCGTCGACGGTTCGCTCAACATGCCGGTCGAGTTCGACTGCCCGGGGAACCGGGCGATAGGCCCCCGACTCAATCTGCGACGCGATGGCGATGTTCTCTACCTTGCGTACGACCTCGGCGGCATCGTGGGAAATGAGTTCGATCAACTCCTCGGCCTCGGAGATGTCCGCGATGCCGGCTTCCTCGAGGTGGCGTGCGAAGCCATAGACGGCAGTGAGGGGGGCGCGCAGTTCATTGATGAAGCGTCCATAGATCTCATCGTGCGCCCGCCGTCCATCGTGTTCGGCCTTGAGCGACGACTCGATCTTGGCGGTGCGTGCACGCAGCTGCTGCTCCGCGACGAACGCACCAGCGAACACCGATATCGGCACCAGGGCGGCCAAGACGACGACGGCAGCTACCCGCATCGGACCGTCATAGGCGAGGGCCCAGCGGCCGATAATGACGATGCTCACGAGCAGAGCGAAGATCGCCGGGATCCACGATGCGTATCGCGTCGACGCGAACCGACTCATGCGTTGGCCACCTCCTGCTTCTTGAATCGGCAGATTGCGTGTCAAAACTTGAAGAGAGCCTTGGATTTCTCGGCCGCGACCCATCCGGCGGCGAGGGTTGGTGACGAGGCTCCGACGAGAGACAGGTCAACGCCAGATCGCACCGAAGTCGACGGACTGCAGCCAATAGGCGGCCGGTTGCCCCGAACGGCTGCGCGTCCAGGTGATCTGCGTGCTGCCGATGTGCCGAGCCCAACCGATCGGGCGCGGATACGCCGTACCCGTTCCGTTGGAGGAGTTCGTGAGGATGGGGGCCCGCCAACCGGCCGTACGGGCAACGCTGCCCCCGGTGAAGGTGTCGGCGACGAGTGCCGGGTCAACGACCTGGGTGCCGGTGAGCGCGTTGGTGCCAATCGAACCGTCCGGCCCGAACCGGTAGTCGACCGCCAACTGTGGGTGTGTGTGCACGTAGACCTCGGCCTTCCGATTCGCGACGCTCTCGGCTCCGATCGCGACGCGGTTTTCGCTGGCGTTCTGGTTCACACCGTTGCCGAGTGTGAATACCGTTCCCTCCCAGCCCCGCCCGAGGCCGCTCGAATCCGAGATGCCGGAAGCGAGGAGGAAGGTGTTGTCCCGCACGACGCTCGTGATGGTGGTGGTGTCGTACTCGGAAGGGCTGTTGACGCCGTTGCCGGCGTTGTTCCCCGCGACGGTGACTCGTTGGATCGTCCACTCCGATCCCCACTCGACGGCATAGACGGAGAACGTTGTGGTGCCGGAGAGTTGTCCGTTGGAGGCGTTCCTTCCGGTGCGGCGCTCGATGTTCGCGGTGTTCGTCCCGGTCGGGTAGACGCGACCCCAGGCGGTCAGGTGATCGGCGCGTGTGGTGGAGCTGGTCGAGACGCCGCCGCCTTGGTAGCCGCCGTAGAGGCCGACCTGGCCCATGCTCGTCCATGCGGAGTCGACGGGTGCGCTTCCGGCGGTTGCGTTGGGAGCCAGCGTGGGCTCCGCCACGCCGCGGAGCCGGAAGCCCGCGGTGGCCTGGCTGTCAAGGCTCTCGACGACCGTGATCTGTCCCTGCCATGCACTGCCGCTCGCACTCCCTCGGGTCAGGCGCAGCGTGCTTCCGCTCGTTGAGCCGCCCGCGAGGTTCCCGAACGGGTCGGCCGAGACCCTGGCGTAGTCCTGGTCGGGCGTGCGCTGGGTCGAACCGTTGTTGGCTCCGGCGGCACCGCGCATGATCACGAAGTAGTCGGATGCGAGCGGTTCGGCGAGCGCGAGATCGTACGACGTGCCGGTGAAGACCCCGCTGCTGATCTGATAGGTGGTCACCCGGATCGGCTGTCGGGCGGCGACCTCGTTGGCATCGCTGCTCGTGGCGTCGGTGAAGTTGGCACCTGTTGTCGGTAGCGCTATGAGGAGTGCGATGAGCATTCCGACGACGAGCGGGATTCGGAGTCTCATGTGCGACTCGCCGGCGCGGATTGCGATGCGGCGTCCTGTGCCCGGTCGTCCCACGGGTCGTACCGGACCTCAACCGCGTATCTGACCAGCCAGACGGCTCCGGCGATGGCCGCAATAGTGAGGGCCAACGGGAGCCATCGACTCTCGCTGAGCCAGACACTCGGAAGCCCGACGTACGGGACGACCCAGCGGCCGACACCGCGAACGTTCGCCGGAGGGACCGGTGCAGGATCGACCACGCCGTTCGCGTCGCCCTTCGTGGTGTAGGTCCCATCGGGGTTGATGCCAGCGATGCGATGGGTGACGAGGCCACCAGCGCGGGGATCCTCGAACACCACGATCGTCCCAATCGCGATGGGAGTGTCGCCCTGATCGACTGCGATCACAACGTCACCCGGGCGGAGTTTCGGCATCATCGACCCGGAGGTGATCGATGCAGATGTAGCGCGGGGCACGAGGGTCGGGAGAAGGGCGATGACCGCCAAGGTCGCGAATACCATGATCGCTACGAGGGCGACGAGCCCCAGGTAGAAGCGGCCCTCGTCGCCTCTCTTGGCCTGAACGCGAACGCTCCCAAAGCCCGTGTTGTCCGGGCTCCGGGAGGTATCGCGCTGGCCTGCGGCGTTCGTCATGAGCGACCTGCGCTCGAACTAACTCCTTATGACTGGGTGGCGAGCCACTCGAACTCGATGTCGGAGATGCTCGCGCCCTGGAACTCGTTGCCTGCATCGGAGTCGAGCTCAAGCGTGATCTCGTAGGACACAACGTCCGTCGGGACGCCGCCGGTGGCGGACCAGGCGATCTCAGAGATCGACGGCGTCGCGAGTGTGCCGCCCGCCACGGCGGTCGCTGTGCCGGAGCAGGCGCTGCCAGCGAAACGCTCGATGGTCAGGTTGATTTCACCGTCGAAGTCGGCAACGGTGACTGCCCCCGTCGTCTGGACGGAATCCAGGGCGACCGTGGCGTCGAGCGAACCCTTGTATTGGATGTCGATGCAGTGGTCCACCGATTCGCCAGGTGCGAGGTTGCCTGCGTCGACGGTCCATACGCCGGCTGCGGCACCGAACATCGGGTCACCGGACTCGTCGCCGGGGCTGGTGTTCTCTCCGCCGTTGGGGGCATCGTTGTCGAGGACCACGGAACCCGCCGCGACGTAGTTGGCGTCGTTGGAGGTCGGGTCGCTGAAGGCGGCTCTCGATACGGTCATGATCATCAGGAGGGCCAGGAGGAACGCGCCGATGATGGCGGTCGTCCTGAACGTGGTTGCTCTGGTCATTGCGGGTCCTTTCATGGTGCAGGTGTGACCTCAGTGAAGAGTTATCGGCACCACGAGCGAGGAATTTGAGCACTTGCCTCGAATGATTCGCTCGGACTACTCGGCCCCTCGATGGCCACCTATTCCGCTGGCCGTCAGCGTCACATACGATGCTGAGAACCCTGGGTTCGCGGTCTTGGCTAGCCTCGTCGTCTATGGATATGCCGTTCACCGTCGCGGTCGAGATCCCGCTCGTCGGGGATGAACGACGGAAGAACTGGGCGAAGGTCGTCACCAACGTCGACGACTCGCTCGCGACCGGCTGGGCCTTCGACGGGGATTTCATTGCGACCGGCGGGATTCAGGACGTCGAACCCGGCAGCGTCGTGCTGGTCTACGGAGAGAAGGGAAGTCGCGCGAACCCCGCAATCGAAGCCCGGATCTACACCGTCAACTCCGATGCCACGTTGAGCCTGCGGGCGAGCGCCCGGGGCCGAGCGTGGGCCAGGACGTTGCGCGACTCGATGGAAGACCTGTTGGCCGAGACTGCCGGGACGCCGATCGAGCAGCTCGACTGGAGCCCGGAACTGCTCCGCTACTCAGACGAGGCAATTGCCGAGGAGATGGAGCGCCGCCGCCTCTCCTGAATCCTCAGAGGCCGACCGTTCGGAGCGCGATGAGCGCTGCGGTTGCGGCGTAGCTGACGCCGATCGCTCCGATGAGGGACCAGAACCTCCGTCGAGAACCCGCGATTCCGCCCATGGTGTACCTCCCTGCGAAGCCCGAGCGCAGTATCGCTCAGGTGTTCGTGAGACACCAATGGCCGGTCTTCAGAATGTGGACCGAATCCCTACAGGAGCCTTCCGAACCGGCCGATCAAACCTGAATGAAGAGATCCCTCGCGGTCGCCCTCGTGGCTGCCGTCGTGCTCGCAGGTGCGCCAGCCGTCTCGGCAGACGAAGAGGCGCCACCCGCGTCCACGACCACAACGACGACCACGGTTCCGGAGACCACGACGACGACCACGGTTCCGGAGACCACGACGACGACCACGGTTCCGGAGTCCACGACCACGACGACGGTTCCGGAGTCCACGACCACGACGACGGTCGCACCGGACCCCGCCGACCCTGCTTCCACCGAACCGGATCCCATGGCCCCCTCCGTCGTCGACCCGGCGGCCGAATCGGAGTCCGTCGAGCCATCCGCCGAAGAAGAAGACGAAGCCGGTGAGGACCCGTTCTTCGAGCCCGGCGTCCCGAAACGTCGCGTCCGGCGCGTCAACGTGGTTCGAGACATCGTTTTCCCGCTGGTCGGGCCGAGCGCCTACAGCTCCAGCTTCGGCAACTGCCGAGACAACTGCGAACGCGAGCACCACGGCAACGACCTCATGACGTACGGATGGAAAGGTGTGCCGGTGGTCGCCGCTCACGACGGTCGCATCCGGCTGATCCGCGACGACGGCGAGTGGTGCAATATCGAGATCACCGGACGTGACCGGTGGTACACGCGCTACGTCCACCTCAACAACGACACGCCCGGCTACGACGACCGAGACTACGAGTGCGTCGTGCCGGGGATCGAACGCGGCACCTGGGTCGAGGCCGGTCAGATCATCGGTTGGGTGGGCGATTCCGGCAACGCCGAACACACGCCGCCACATCTGCACTTCGAGATTCGGATGCCGAGCGGACTCCCCGTCGACCCGTACAAATCGCTGAAGGCTGCCGAGAAGATCCGTTTCTACCGGAACCCTGCCGACGACCCGATCACCGCGGCGGCTGACCTTGCGAACTACGCATACAGCGGAGGTTCAAACGCGGTGAACATCATGGCGGTCGACGACTACGAACTCCTGCAATCCGGCGGATTCACGGCGCTCGACCTCTCCATGCCGTTGCTGCTCGCCGAGGAAGATCATCTGACGCAAACCACCGAGGATGCGCTCGATCAGTTCAATCCCGATCGAATCATCATCATTGGCGATGGACTGCGCCAAGCGGTCGTCGATCAACTCGGAATGCGGATTCCCATCGTTGAGCGGACGGCGATGCCAGCACCCAATCCGGAGTCCTACGTCGAACCCGACACCGGCGTCGTGGTCGATATCCCAGAACCAGAGCCGGCCCCGTTCTCGCTCGTCATCGTTGGCGACGCATCAGACATCCCGGACAACTTCTCGAACGATCTCGCCGAGATGGCCTGGCGTCTGCCGATGACGGTCTTCGACACCGATAGTGCCGCACGCCGCCCGATCGGTGCCGACAGTTCCCGCAGCCCCGGCAAATCGGGACGGCGAACGACCCTCTACTACCCGACCGGCGACGGGTACGAGCGCTTCTCAGCGAAGGAACCGCCCGAGAACCCGCCCGACTACGGCGTCTTCGTGCTCGAGGCCCGACGTACCAGCGAAGCCGCTCTCACGTTCTTCGAAAGCATTGTCGATCTCCCGGTGGTTCCCTTCTGGCGCTGATCAGACGCTGAGGTAGGTGGCGATCTTGTCTTGGGCCGCCTCCATCACCTTCATCTGAAGGCCGTTCAGCGCCCGGGCCAGAGCCAATTCCTCCCCGACGACCGGCATGGGCGTATCGATGGGATTTCTTCTGGCACGCCCGCGAGCCTCGAAGTGATCCCCCATGAGATCGAGGGCCATGCGCACGGTCGTGGTCGTTTCGTCCTCTTCGATGTGCACCTTGATCGTGATGTCCTTGTTCACACCATCCCTCCAGGTTGCCTGGGTCCATTGTGACGAGGAATGGGTGCGGTTGCTAGAGAGAGATTGTTGAGAGCCGCCAATCGCCGGTCCTTGCCTCTGATGAAAGGGGTCTCTCGGTCTCGATGACGGGTGGAGACCCCCTCCGTCCCTCGCTGCGCTCGGGCCACCTCCCCCTGAGGTGGAGGAATTGGGAGGCGAAAGGCCGCAGCTCCTCTTGTTTCGCTACTGCCGGTCCTTTGTGATCACGCCGAGGGCCGGGCCTTGAGGGTCGGTGGCGACGGCCATGCGCCCGGACGACGAATCCCAGGATTCACGTTGAACGGAGCCACCGAGTGCGTGGACGCGCTCAACGGCCGCGTCGGTACCGTCCAGGCTGAACCAGACGAACCAGTGGGCGGGCACGACGTCGGAGAGCCTTCCGACCATGTCGTAGATGCCGCCGTTGACGCGATCGCCGACCTTCACCACCGTGTAGGTGAAGTCGCGGTAGTGCTGGACATCGACGCCCCCACCCGGCAGTTCGGTGGAGAACGCCTTGGCGGCATCGACGTCGCGACACGCCAGTTCGTTCCGCGACATCGCAACCGGGATATTGAAGACACCCGCCCCGACGTGCTGATCGGCCTGCCAGAAGCTGATGGCTGCACCGACCGGGTCGACGGCAACGAACATGCTGCCGGCCCCCGGGGTCTGGATCGATTCCATGAGCCACGCCGCTCTGAGTTCCCTGGCCTTGGCCGCCGTCGCGTCGATGTCATCGACCGTGACATAGGACGACCACACAGGCGGCAGGCCCGCCCCCGCGGCCTCCGGCATGAGCGGAACCATGCCCGCGACGGCCTGTCCGTCCAGCATGAACATCGCGTACGACATCGAGTCCCGGGGGCCACGCAATGGCCTTCCATCCGAACACGCCGCCGTAGAATTCGGCCCCCTGCTCCATATCCGGGACCGCTACATCGGCCCAACTCAACAATCCATGTGGTTATCCCATCGATTCCTCCTCCGCAGCGTGGCCGCCACCTCCGATGCAACCCTACGGATCGGGCGCCCGCTCGAGCAGAGGTTCACGCCCTTGATCCGACCCGCGAGTACCGTTACGGGACCCGTGGTTGATCGATCTCCCCTTCGTGTGGTCGCCGTCGGCTTCGCAGCCGTTGCGATGCTGGCGTCTACTCTGTTCGTCGATGTCCCGCGGGCGGACGCAGCAGCCGGGGTGGCGATCAGCGGGTGCCGATCATTCCCGGTCTACTCCGAAGCGATCCACGGTGCGTTGATCCCGGGAACGATGCCGGCCGCGGATCCCGCGATCATCGAAGATGATCCGGACGCACCATCAATGCCAATGGCAACCCCTCGATATCCAGACGAGGCCGGTCTGTGGGCATCATCGGGCACACGCGGTACGGATCTCGTCGTCGCCGTCACCGCTGTCGACGCGCCCACCGGCACTCTCGCCGGACTCGGACCCCAGCGAACCGATCCGGAGATCTCCGATTCGATCGTCCGCCTCTACTGCGGACTCTTCGGCCGGGAGGCCGACGGCCTCGACGTCGAGTACTGGGCCCGCCGCTACTGGAACGGCCTCCCACTGGCCTCGATCGCGGAGGCGTTCACGACGAGCACCGAGTTCATCCAGCGCCACGGAGACCCGACGGACGAGGAACTCGTCACCATCCTCTACCGCTCCGTCCTCGGACGAGAGCCGGCGGAGGGTGGCGTCGGCCCGTTCGTCGAGATGCTCCGCACCGGCGAGATGACGCGGGGGAGTCTGGTCGTGGCGTTCACCGACTCGCCTGAGTACGTGGCAACGACGGGGACCGCGCAACCCGACAAGCCACCGTTGCCGTATCCGGCCGTGGGGTCGGGCCGCCGGATCATCTATGCGAACCGGGAAGCCCGAGTGTGGTTCATCGAAGAGACCGGGGAACTGGCGAAGACCCACCAGGTCTCCGGCAGGCGCGGTGTGCCGACGCCCGACCGGTACAACGTCTACTCCAAATCCCGGTACGCGTGGGCGCCGCATGACGGAATCACAATGGAGTACATGGTCCGGTTCGCGCGCGAGGAGTGGCCGTACGGGTTCCACTCCATCCCCATCAATCCGGACAACTCGCCGTTGCAGACAAAGGAGCAACTGGGGACACTCAGATCCGGTGGGTGTGTGCGTCAGGACTTCGACGACGCGGAGTTCACGTTCGGGTGGGCCAACGTTGGAACCCGGGTGATCATGCTCCCGTAGGGCCGGGCCCTACACCACCAACACGTCGGAGAACCCCGCGCTCCTCACTCGTTCGCCGATGCTCTCCGTCGCCTCGTGCGACGCCTCGGTGAGGTACTCGAATCCGGGCCGCAGCCCGTGGTTTCGGAAGCCAATGACGACGATTCTCATGTCGGGATCGACGGTGCGGAGCCATGCTGTCGTGCGGTCTACCGTGTCCGGGTCATCGTTGTAGCCGGGCATGATCAGGAGACGGACTTCGTAGAGGCGATCGATCGATGCCAAGTACTCGATCGAGGCGAGCACTTCCACGTTCGACGCAGCCGTCAACTGGATGTGGGTCGTCTCGTCGATTGCCTTGAGGTCGACCATCGCGCCGTCCATCACCGGGGCCAGCCGATCCCAGACCTCGCGTGGCGCCGAGCCGTTCGTGTCGACGAAGGTGGTGAGTTTCGCGAGCGTCGGATCGGCCTTCACCGCGGTGAACAGGTCGAAGAGGAAGTCGATCTGCTCGGTCGCTTCGCCACCCGACACGGTGATGCCGGAGATGAACTTGTTGGTCTCCCGGATCTGCTGGACGACTTCCCCGACTGACGCTTCATAGGCGAGCGGAGTTGCGTCGAACGGGCACACCTCGATGCACACATCACAACGAGTGCACAAGGCCCGGTCGACGACGACGTGCGGTCCGGGCTCCAGTGACAGGGCCAACTCCGGGCACGGCTCCACACAGAGCCCGCAGTGATTGCAATCCGAGATCGTGTACGGGTTGTGGCAGTTGACGCAATTGAAGTTGCAGCCCTGCACGAACACAACAAACCGGTTGCCGGGTCCGTCGACCGTCGAGAAGCGGAGGACCTTATTGAGGCGGCCGCGTGTGGTGTTCACGGATGAGGACGCGCTTCACCGCACGGTCCAAGACATGAGTGTTCTCAACGGAGCCGACGGCGAACACGGTCGAGCCGTGACGGCCACCCTCGTCGGCAAAAGCCTCGACATCCGACTTCCGGGCGAGGTACCCGGTGATCCGGATGAACCCGTTCGTGTCGAGGTTGAACGTGAAGTCGCGCATCCCCTCCTCAAACGCTCCGCGGATGATGTCGACAACGGCCTGCGGATTGCGCCGCGCCGTGTCCTCGACGTGGAAAATGTCGCTGACGCCCGACATGAAGGCATCGTGGTGTGGGGCGACACAGGCGATGTGCTCGAACATCGACGGTTCGGTCCCAATCGGGATCCTGGTGCCTGCGGTCACATCGACATCGACGTCGATCCCTGACTGCGAGTGGAGCATGGCGCGGCCGCCGTTGCCCTCGCAATACGGGATCGGCCGCTCCGCCACCTGGTCGGCGACGGCTCTCACGATCCGGTAGGAGAGTTCGTTGGCTTCCTCGTCCTGGCCGTACTGGCCATCCTTGCCCTCCGCCTCCATCAGGATGTTGACGCACTCGGCCAGTCCGTAGACGCCGTACATGGCTGAGAATCGATCGAGGGAGATGAGGCCTTCCTTTGCCAGGAAGTCGTGCTCGAAGAAGCGTGCTTCCTCGACGAGGTAGCGAACCCGCGCTTCGATCAGTTCGGCGTTCAGCTCCACATAGTGGGGGAGTGTCTCGGCGAAGAACGCCTCGGTGTCGCCACTGTGGACCAGCGCAACTTCTTTGAGGTTCAGGCGATTCAGTGTGTGTGACCCGCCGCCGATCCGCAGCGAGTTGTAGCAACTGACGGAGGCGTATGCGTCGTCACCGAAGTCGCGCACCATCATTGGGTGGTTGACGAAGTGTGGCTTGGCGGTCTCGAAGACGGTCTCGACGGCATCCCGGATCAGGTCGTCAGGCGTGATCTCGGGATCGACCTTGAAGGTGAGATTGGGGACGATCTGGAGCAGTTCGCGCTCGATCCGGAAGATCGTTCGGATGATCCGACCATCTTCGGGTCCGAGATCCATGTGCACGAAACCATCGGGGACCATGCGGTCCATGGCGATCCAGAACCGCTTGAGCGACTCGTAGAGATGCTCATCCGAGACCCCCTCGGCGAACGCTGCCAGGTCCTTGTCGAGATCTCCCACATACACGGGGTAGCCGGTGATCGACGGCACCTGCGTGTACATGATGAGGAGGAAGTTCAGCGCGTCGTCGAGCGTCTCCGGAGGATCGAGTTCGAGGAACGCCGAACCGTTGCGCAGCGCCTTGGCGTAGTCGGGAAGGATGTATCGGCCGCGATATGGCGCGTGCCCCTCGTACATGTCGCAGATGATGCGCTTGTTGAGAGCGTCGACCGCGTCGGCGGACAAGGTCGGATAGTCGAGGGCTTCTTCCGCCAGGCCTGCGAGGTAGTGCCGCCGCTGGTGGTACGACAGCCGCGGATCATTGACGATTGCCCGCGCTCGAACCTGGAACTCTTCGATGTTCATGCCAACTCCTGTGCTCACCCCCATTGTCGCGGCGAAACCGGGATACGTCCACTGAATGGGCCGAGCGCTGCCAACTGGTAGCCGGCTCTGGCGACTGGCGACCCTCCATGCCTTCCTACCATTCCTTGGATGACTGCTCCGTCTCGCACCGAAACCGCGCCGCCCCGGCTCGGGGATGTGATCGCCGGCGGAATGAAACTGATCCGACAGTTCGTCCGGTGGCATCCATGGTCGTTCACGCTTGCCGTGCTCGGTGCCGCTCTGTTCGTCTCGGCCATCGTCGCGTCCGCCGTCGTGATCGGGCGGATCACCGACCTCGTGATCATCCCGGTGCTCGACGGCGGCGAGGAGATCGGGAGCCGAGTCATCCTGGCGGTGGCAGCTGTCATGGGGGTTGCGCTGTGGAAGGCAATCGGGATCACGCTGCGCCGCACCGCCGCCAGCGCACTCCAGTTCCGGACCAGGGCGGATGCCAGGGAGAAGCTGATCGAGCACCAGTTGCGACTCCAACTCGCCTGGCACGACCGGCGCTCGACCGGCGACCTCCTGTCGGTGAGCGAGGTCGATACCCAGACCGGCACGTTTGTTCTTGCCCCGTTGCCGTATGCGACCGGCGCCTCGCTCCTCCTGATTGGAACGATCATCCTCGTCTTCGCGACCCACTGGATCCTCGGAATCATCACCCTTGTCGGGCTGTCGATTCTCGTAGTTATTGACATCCGGGGAGCATTCTCCCTCTTCGCCGACTTCGAGGACGCCCAGTACGAGAGGGGCGCCGTCAGTGAGATCGCCCACGAGAGCATCGACGGCGCGCTGACCGTCAAGGCGCTCGGTCGCGAGACCGAGGAGGTCGACCGATTCCGCTTGGCCTCCCTGACGTTGCAGAGCAGGCTCATCGACATCGGCGTTCGGTTCGCAACCTTCCGTGCAATCGTCGAGTCGATCCCGGCGGCGCTCAACATCGTCATCCTCATCGTCGGCGCGCTCTTGGTGACGAACGCGGCGATGACGGCGGGGCAACTCGTCTCCGTGGCGTATCTGATCACGCTGATGGCGTTCCCGCTGCAGCTCATCGGGTTCGTGATCTTCGAGATGGCCCATAGCCAGGCCGCATGGACCCGGGTTCAGGAGATCCTCGACTCGGACGAGCTGATTGATCACGGACCGCTGGATGCACGGCCGGCTTCGGCCGGCGCAGCGCTCGACTCGCGGGATGTTCAGTTCTCATACAACGACGGAGAACCGGTCCTCAGCGACGTGCAGTTCGCAATCCCAGCCGGGCGCACCGTGGCGGTGGTCGGCCCGACCGCATCCGGGAAGTCGACCCTGACGATGCTGCTTGCCAGGCTGTGGGACCCGAGCGATGGAGCGATCCATATCGACGGGCGGGACCTCCGAGAGTTCGCCCGATCCGAACTCGCCCAAGAGGTCGCCTACGTGGCCCAGGAGTCGTTCCTGTTCGACGACTCGGTGTGGGGCAATGTGACCCTCGGTTCGGATGTACCCGAAGATGACGTCCTGCGAGCCATGCGTCTCGCCGGTGTCGAACGCTTCATTGCCGAGCTTCCGAACGGGTACGACACGCAGATCGGTGAGCGCGGGACCTCCCTCAGCGGCGGTCAGCGTCAGCGGATTGCTCTCGCTCGAGCGCTGGTGCGGCGT
Source organism: uncultured Actinomycetota bacterium (assembly GCA_963836085.1). Taxonomy (GTDB): domain Bacteria; phylum Actinomycetota; class Acidimicrobiia; order Spongiisociales; family UBA5794; genus JAHEEL01. Next base: position 122,565 of record CAWIHT010000014.1, on the reverse strand, counting down.
CCCAGGGTCCTGGTGCTCGACGATGCCACCTCGGCGGTCGATCCGTCGGTCGAAACCGAAATCCTCCGCGGCTTGCAAGGTGCCGAACTGCCATCGACGGTGGTCATCGTCGCCTACCGGAGATCGTCAATCATCCTGACCGACGAGATCGTCTTCATGGACGAGGGGCGGGTTGTTGCCCACGGGACACATGAGGAACTGCTCGCAACGCAGCCCGGATACGAGCGGCTGCTTCGCGCATACGAAGACGACGCGGCGCGCCGAGCCGAGGATGCGGACTCATGAGCGACTCGACCGGACAGGTCCTGCGCCGCGCCTTCCGGGTCGCACCGGCCCTCTCAAGAGGCCTCGCGTTCACACTCGCTCTCGCAGTGTTCGGAACGGCGCTCCAACTGGTCGTACCCATCACGGTGCAGCGGGTCATCGACTCTGTGCTACTCAGCGGCGATGTCGACACGCCCTCGGTCCTCGGCGCCGGCGGTATCGCTCTGCTCGCGGTTGCGGGCGCCATGTGGGCGCGCCGCACATCGCTGGCTCGTCTGGCGCGCTCGTCGATCACAGGACTCACCGACCTTCGCGTGACCACGTTTGAGTACCTCCACAAGCTCTCAATGCTGCACGTGCAAGCCGAACGAAGAGGGGCGCTGGTGAGCCGCGTCACCTCCGACATCGAGACCATGCAGCAATTCATGGAGTGGGGCGGCGTCGGAATGATCCTCGGCGCAGCCCAGATCACGCTTGCCGTACTCGTGATGCTGATCTACGAATGGCGTCTCGCTCTCATGATCGTTGTGGGAGTGTTTGTGTACTCCCTGATGCTCATCTGGTTCCAGAGGATCCTCCGCCGGGCGCACGATGATGTTCGTGAACGAGTCGCCGACTCGCTCTCGGTCATCGGGGAGGCGACGGCTGGCCTGCCGACCGTGCGGGCGTTCGGCATGGAATCTGCCGTGTTGGGCAAGGTCAGCACCGCGCTCGACAAGCAGTATCGGGCAGAGTACGGGGCCGGGGCTCTCGCAGCCGTTCTGTTCTCATCGGCCGAACTATTCGCCGGCGTGATCACTGCATCTGTTGTCGCCGTCGGCGTCGTGTACGGCGTCTCCTGGGGGGTGAGCGCCGGGACCCTCGTAGCGTTCCTCTTCCTCGTCACGCTGCTCGTCGAACCGGTACAGATGCTCGTCGAGACGATCAACCAGGCGCAGTCGGCGGGGGCCGGGTTGCGCAAGGTGCTGAACGTTCTCGATACGCCGGTCGACATCGGCGACCCCATCGACGGAGTGGATTTGCCGGACCGACCGCTCGACGTCCACTTCGAAGGCGTCCGCTTCCGCTACCCGACCGGAGGTGACGTTCTCACCGATGTGACCGTCTCGATCGCTGCCGGCGAGCGTGCCGCGGTGGTGGGCGAGACCGGCTCCGGCAAGACGACGTTCGCCAAACTTGCGACACGCCTGCTCGATCCCGCCGACGGTGAGATCACGATCGCCGACACACCGGTCGACGAGGTGTGCTTCTCGTCGCTTCGCTCCCGCGTCTCCTATGTACCGCAAGAGGGGTTCCTCTTTGACGGCACGATCGCCGACAACATCCGGTACGGAAGACCCGGCGTGAACGACGACGGAATCCGCTTGGCGATCGCCGACCTCCGACTGCTCGACTGGGTCGAGTCGTTGCCGGGCGGGATCAGCGCCAGGGTTGGGGAGCGAGGCAGCAACCTCTCGGCAGGGGAGCGGCAACTCGTGGCGATCATCCGGGCATGGATCGCGAATCCAGATCTGCTTGTCCTTGACGAGGCGACGTCCGCCGTTGATCCCGCGCTCGAAGTTCAGATTCGTCGAGCGATCGAACGTCTCACGGCCGGTCGCACGTCGATCACGGTGGCACATCGTCTCTCGACGGCGGAGGCGGCCGATACCGTTCTGGTGTTCGACGCCGGCCGCCTCGTGGAGCGTGGAACCCATGCCGACCTCGTCGCGAAGAACGGTGTCTACGCCGACCTCCACCGAGACTGGGAAGGCGCCGTGGGTGGGTGAGCAGCCTCGGTCTCCTTCCCCTCAAGGGAAGGTGGCGCCTGCCCTACGGGCAGGTTGCGGAAGGGGTCTCTCGAGATCGTGGAGAGGGGGAGACCCCCTCCGTCGCCCTGTGGGTGACATCTCCCCCTGAAGGGGAGGAAAACTTCGAAGCGCCTCAGTCGTCGTCTTCTTCTCGGTCGCTCTCCTCGATCTCGGGAACGAACGTGCCGTCCTTGAACTCGCCGGAGAACTTCGATTCGTGTTCATTGCTCTTGAACTCGACTTCGACCTTCTTCGGACCCGAGTTCTCGACCTCCATGCGGAAACCGGACTTCGGGGAAGCGCCGGCGAGGCGGACGGCGGAGGAGCCAATCTCGACCGTGACGACCCCTCCGATCAGGTCATACGAACGGATGTCGGTCGGCGGTGGAACCGTGGTGGTAGTCGTAGCGGGCGCCGAAGTCGTGGTGGTGGTCGGCGCCGGCTTGGACGGTGTGGTCGTGGTGGTAGTCGGCGCAGCCGCGGTGGTGGTCGTGCTGTTGGCGGACGGTGTGGTCGTGGTCGTCGTTGAGGATGACGCGTCAACCGCTGTCGTCGGAACCGACGAACCGGATGTTGAGGCCGTGATTGTGGAGGTGGTCGGGACCATCGCCGCCGGCGTCTCCGTGACCTGGTCGCGCACGCTGCCGACCGCAGCGGCCGCGACGAACACCGCGGTGGCCGTCACCGCGAGCCAAACCAGTACATAGGTCATGCGCCGCACCCCACCATGATGCCCCAGATCCGCCGTTGTTCGGATAAGGGTCGGTTAACGGCGGATCAAATGCCCAAGGAACACCGGTCGACGAGGACGCCGTTCGGTATCGTGACGCCGTGGCAACCATCCTCATCATTGAAGACGACCAGCGGATACGGCAGTCCCTCGCGAGCCGACTCGCGGAGCGCGGCCACGAGGTGGACGCCACGGGGACGGCGATGTCCGGAGTCGAGGCCGCGGTCTCGGGGGCGTTCGACGTGGTGGTACTCGACCTCGGGCTGCCGGATCTCGACGGCGCCGAAGCCCTCAGCATGATTCGATCGGTGACGGCTGTGCCGGTGGTTGTCGCAACGGCTCGCGATGACGAGACCGAGATCGTCCGCCTCCTCGATGCGGGCGCCGACGACTACGTCGTCAAGCCCTACTCCGCCGAGCATCTGGAGGCCCGTATCCGCGCCGTGCTCCGCCGCACCGGTTCCGATCCCGAGCAGCGGACGCTCACGGTTGGCGAGATCACCATCGACCTCGACGCTCACGACGCAGCGTTCCAGGGTCGATCGCTTGAACTCACCGCCCGCGAGTTCGAACTCCTCGCCTACCTCGCCGAGCGCCCGGGCACGATGGTCAGCAAACGGCAACTCCTCGCCGAGGTGTGGCATCAGCCGTATGGGGGCGCCGACAAGACCGTCGACGTGCACTTGTCGTGGCTGCGCAAGAAACTCGGGGAGACGGCAGCGGAGCCGAAATACATCCACACCCGCCGTGGCGTCGGCGTTCGTCTGATCGATCCGGACTCGTGAGGCGGAGCCTCATCCTCGTCACTGCCGGGGTCACCTCGATGGTGGTGATCGCGTTCCTCGTCCCGCTCGGGATCATGGTGAGCGCCCTTGCGTTCGACCGTGCCGTAACCCGTGCCGAGCGTGATGCTGAGAGTGTCGCCCGCCTTGTCGCCGTTGTCGGACCGGCAGCGACAAACGAGGGCGTTGCGGCAGCGATCGGCGAGCCACGACTCATCGAACTCGGCGCCTCGATCGTGTTCCCCGATGGAATGGTCGCCGGGCTGCCCGTGCCCCCAGACGAAGACCTGGACGCCGCCCTCGCCGGCGCGGCATTCCGTGCGTCGGTGCCGGGTGGTGAGGCCGTCTACGTGCCGGTCGCTCAAGCGGACGGAGCGATCACCGTGGTTCGTGTGGTCGCTCCGAACGACGAACTCACGCGTGGCGTACGGAGGTCGTGGCTGATCCTGGCAGGCCTCGGTGTGGTCCTGGTCGGTCTCTCGGTGGTTGCGGCCGACCGATTCGGTCGTTCGATCGTGCGGCCGGTCAACGAACTGTCCGAAGCCGCGGCACGGTTGAAGGACGGCGATTTCACGGCTCGGGTCACTCCAGCCGGACCGCCGGAAATCGAGGCCGTCGGCGAGGAATTCAACCAGTTGGCCGAGCAGGTGGAACATCTCCTCCAAGAAGAGCGTGAGACGGCTGCGGACCTCGCTCACCGGCTCCGGACACCGCTCACCGCGGCCAAGCTCGATGCCGAGGCGCTGCCACCGGGACGTGCGACGGATCGCATCGTCGACGACCTCGACGAACTCGAACGAACTGCGAACTTCATCATTGGCGAAGGGCGGAGGCCGGTCCGCACGGAGGTCGATCCCGGGTGCGACCTCGCTGAGGTGGTGGACGAGCGGGCGGCGTTCTGGTTCACGCTGGGTGAAGAGCAGGGCCGCACGTTTTCGACCGACATTGCGGTATCGGGCGCCCACGTGGCGGTACCTCGAGTGGACGCCGTCGCCATGGTCGACGCCCTTCTCGAGAATGGGTTCGCCCACACGGACGAACGGGTGCCGCTCGCGATCAGCCTTTCGGCATCCGGGTCGGAGCGAGTGGAACTCACCGTGGAGGACGGAGGGGGCGGTATCGCCGACCCCGACGCCGTCGAACGCGGTGCCTCGACGGGCGACTCGACCGGCCTCGGACTCGACATCGTCCGGCGGACAGCGGAGGCGTCCGGTGGTTCGCTGGCGCTGTCGACGTCGGCGAGACTGGGCGGTGCCCGCGTCGTCGTGAGCCTGCCGAAGCGGAGCAGCGACCGGGCGTAGGAGCAGTCCCCGATGTCCGTCTTCAATTCCTTCCCCTCAGGGGAAGGTGGCAGCGCCTCCCAGGCGCTGACGGAAGGGGTCTCTCGAGATCGTGGAGAGGGGAGTGTTCTTTGACGTCCCGGAGGTATGACCGCAAGATCGCGGAGGCCGAGAGACGCCCTCCGCCGCCCTGTGGGCGGCACCTCCCCTTGAAGGGAGGAATGCCGGGAAGCCCGGCGGCTTCCCATAGGCAGAGCCCCCACCAGAGGTGAGGGCTCCTGAACCGTATGAGGTGGACCGATGCGGTCTTGGTTGGATCATCCCGCATGGGTACTACTTACCCCGCCGGCCGTCCCACCGGTTCAAGAGTTCCATCGGCGGGAGTCCCGAGAATCTTGAGGCCTTCTGGGCGTCCGTCGGGATTTGGGTCGGTCGGCCCACTCGGGCAGTATGTTGGATTCGGAGGCAGTAGCTCGTGCTTGAACTTGTCGATCTCTACAAGCGCTTTGGCGACGTTGTCGCGCTTGCCGGGGCGGGCTTCACCGTTCGCCGCGGCCGCATCCTCGGTTTCCTTGGTCCCAACGGAGCAGGTAAGACAACGGCGATGAGGGTGGTGTTCGGGCTCGTTCGACCCGACTCCGGTTCTGTTCAGTGGGCTGGAGCGCCGGTTGGCGCGGCCGAACGGCTCCACTTCGGCTACATGCCGGAGGAGCGGGGGTTGTACCCGAAGATGAAGGTGAGGGATCAACTCGTCCACTTCTCCCGGCTGTCGGGGCTGAGCAAGTCCGACGCAGACGACGCCGTTGATCACTGGCTCGGAGAGCTCGGGCTCTCGGACCGCGGGGACTCCAAGCTCGAGGATCTCTCCCACGGCAACCAGCAGCGCGTGCAACTCGCCGCAGCGCTCGCACCCAATCCCGATCTGCTGATCCTCGACGAGCCGTTCGCCGGCCTCGACCCGATCGGCGTCGCCTCCCTGTCGGGCACCCTCCAGACCCTCGCTGCCGGTGGCGTGACGATCGTGTTTTCGAGCCACCAACTCGACCTGGTCGAGGACGTATGCGAAGACGTCGCGATCATCAACGAAGGTCGCGTCGTACTGACCGGCTCGCTCGACGGCATCAAGAACCAATCGACGAAGCGGAGACTCACCGTCGACGTCGACGGAGAACCGTGGGTACCGAAGGATGCCGGGACCACCGTCGTTGACCCGCAGGGGCGGTCACACTGCATCGTCGACGGAGACGCCCCGATCTCCGACCTGCTCGCCGAAGCGAGTGCTGCAGGGACCGTCAACACATTCATGTTCGAGCCACCTCGGTTGACCGACCTCTTCCGTGAGGCGGTGGAATCATGAGTCCATGGAGGCAGGTGGCGCTGCTCGCGAAGAGAGACTTCACGGAGCGGGCGACGAGCAAGCCGTTCCTCATCACGATGTCCCTGCTGGTCGTGGCGATCCTCGCAGTCGGGCCGATCGTGAACCTGGTGTTGGGTGACGAAGCGGAGGCGACGAAGGTCGGTCTCCAGGGGACCGAACCACCCGGCATTGAGCAGGAAATGCAGGCCCAGGCGCAGATCCTCGAGATGGAGATCGAGATCGTTCGCTACGCGGACCGCGACGCCGCCGACACAGCGCTGACCGATGGAGACGTCGCGGTGGTGCTGGTCGATGGCGTCACGATCGTGTTCCACACCGATGAATCATCTCGCCTCATCGCTCTCGTCGGCGGAGCCGTCACCACCGCCGTGAAGACAGCGACGCTTTCGGAATTCGGACTCTCCGACACTGAGGTGGCTGCAGTCGTCGAACCGGTGCCTCTCGACGTCGTAACCCTTGAGGTGGCCGACCCGCAGGAAGATGCCAAGAGCGTTGCTGCGTTTGTCGGGACGTTGGTGCTGTACGTCTCGATCCTGATGTTCGGCCAGTTCGTGGCAATGGGGACCGTCGAGGAGAAGCAGAACCGCGTCGTCGAAGTGATCCTGGCGCGCGTCCGCCCCTGGCAGATTCTCGTCGGCAAGGTCGTTGGCATCGGCCTGCTTGGGCTGCTGCAACTCGCCCTGCTCGGCGGCGCCGCGTATGGCGCGGCCCAACTGGCGAACCTGTCCGACATCGACCTGGCGGGGATCGGACTCCCGATCATTGCCGGCGTGTTCTTCTGGTTCGTCCTGGGATACACGTTCTATGCCTTCCTGTATGCGGCCGTTGGGTCGACAGTGTCACGTCAGGAAGACCTGCAGGGAGCAATGATGCTGCCGATCATCCTCATCCTCCCCGGCTACTTCATCGCCTTGATCGCCGCCGAGAGCCCCGACGGGTTGCTTCCGACCTTCGCGTCGATGTTCCCGCCGTGGGCCCCGTTCGTCATGCCGGTGAGGATCGCCGCCGGCGTGGCCCAGCCATGGGAGATCGCGATCGCAGTCGTCGGTACGGGTCTGGCCGCCGCCGCCCTCGTCTGGATCGGATCTCGGGTCTATGCGGGAGCGGTGCTGCGGACCGGTGGACGGGTGAAGTTCCGTGAGGCGTGGCGGTCTGCTGCAGATTGACGCCCGACGGTTCTGGTGCCTGGGTCTGAACCGCTACTCGATGATCCACTGGATGGAGCGCGTGACGATTCCCGGCTTCTCGAGCGTCGGCGTATGAACCAGGAGTGCGGGGCAATCGACCGCCTCGGCGATGCTGTCGGCAAGGTCCGTTACGACGTGGAATCGGTGGGTCGGTGCACCGAGGATGACGAGGTTTGCACCACGCGAGAGCCCGGTCAACGTGCTGACGAGGTCGCCGGTTGGCTGAACCCGCTCGTCCCACGGCACCGTGAGCGTTCTACCGAGTTGCTCGTGATATCGACGAATCGACTCGGCCTGGGCGGGCGGCGCGTCGGTGGGCGTGAGGTGGACGAACCGGACTTCGGCGTGCTCATGGCGGGCGATATGGTCGGCCATCTCGACCTTGACGGGGTCGTACGGTCCGCCGGTTCCCAGGATCGCGATCTGGTCGATTCGGTCGACCTCTCGGTTGCGGAGGAAGACCGAATCGCACGTGAGGTGCTCGCGTAGCCAGCGGAGGTCTCTGGTGACGTGTTTGGTCGCCTTGAGTTCCTGGGGAAGGTCGGCGATGAACAGGTCGACGCCTTCTCGCTCGACGAACGAATGGACCATTCCGCGCCGGTCCTCATCGGTGTACTGCTCGGTCGTGACCTCGATCCCGAGGTAGCGCGCCCTCGCGCGATCGTCATCGGTCGGGATCATGCGCCGTGTCCTGGCATCGAAGTTGATCACGTGGATGTGCCCACCCGGAGAGGCGGCGAGGCGCAGCGCAAGCCGGAACAGGGTGTGCTGCCGGCTCGGTCTGGTCGGCCTTCGGACGAGCACGAGGATGTGCTTTCTGCCACCGGTGGCGACGGTGGCAGCGGTGCTCAGCACGAGTCTCTGGTCTTCGCGGAGGCGAAGGGCGTCGCGGGCGGCGGATTCCTTCACGGCTCGCGACCGACCGAATGCCCGGTACCAGATGACGCCAACGAAGACGAAGAGGACAGCGCCGATCAGCGGGATCGTCCCCATCTGCGTGAGGAGGAGGAGTGCTGCCGTGATGCCGAAGATCTGCATGGCGGGATACAGCGGCGATGTGAACTCCGGCTCGTACCAGTCGAGGTGAGCCTCGCGGAAGGCGATGAGGGCGAGGTTGATGAGTGCGAAGACGAGGAGTTGGAATGCCGATGCGAGCTTGGCCAGTTCGATGAGCGGGACGAACATGACCAGGGCCAGCAGCACGACACCGGTCACCGCGATCCCGGCGATCGGCCCTCCGGATCGCTTGCCGATCATGGCGAGTTGACGAGGAGCAAGCGAGTTCCTGGCCATCGCAAATGGGTAGCGAGACGATGCGATGATTCCGGCGTTGGTCATTGACAGCAGCGCGATCACGGCGACGCCTGCGATGATCGCAACGCCGAACGACCCCGCGAACGCCTCGGCTGCGAGGGTCATTGGCGTCTCGGTCTTTGCCAGATCGGCGGCCGGGGACACGCCCACGATGACGGCGACGATCGCGGGATACAGCAGCATCATGAAGCCGATCGACACCAGCATCCCCATCGGGATGTTGCGACCGGGGCGACGTACCTCCTCAGCAATCGAGGCGACTTTCGTCACTCCTGCGTATGAGACGAAGACGACCGCGGTGGCCGAGAGCAGTCCCTTGATACCGTGAGCCATGAATGGATCGAATGACGAAGACTGGACGTGCGGCATGCCGATCCCGACGAATGCCAGTAGAACGATGATTACGCCCGACACGAGCAGCATCTGGAACTTCGCCGTCTGCCGCACTCCGATCAGATTCACGCCGAGCAGCACGATCGCAAGGAGGGCGGCAACGGGTCGCTCCGGGTGGGGGATGAAGTACTCGAGGTAGGCCGACAGTCCGACGAGGGCGAAGGACGCCTTGAAGACAAGCGAGAACCACACACCGAAGCCCGCGACCGTCCCCATGAGGGGACCCATCGCCCGATCGATATAGAGGTAGGTCCCGCCGGCTTCGGGCATGGCGGTTGCCATCTCTGCTTTCGAGAGGGCCGCGGGCAGAACGACGACGCCTGCGAGGAAGAAAGCGAGAACCACCGACGGGCCTGCAATCTTGAACGCGAGTCCGGGTAGGACGAAAATGCCTGAGCCGATCATCGCTCCGATCGAGATCGTCAGTACGGCATAGAGACCGAGTGAGCGGTTCAGCGTGGCGCTCTCATTGTGCGCTCGGGCGGGTTCGGTTGCGGTCACGGTGATCGCAACCTAGTTGCGATCACCGCTGTTCCGGCGGGGGTTGTTGCTGCAGCGGGGGAGTAGGTGCATCGAGTCTCCACCTGGTTCTGGAGGCGCGGGCCTTGTCGACGTCGACCGCAGACAGCAGGGCGCCGCCGATGATGAAGAAGGCGGTGAGGAACAGAATCGAGAGCCTCGCGGACCCAGTAGCGATGTCGACGGCCGCGAAGATCAACGGCCCGAGGATGGCGCTGAACTTCGAGAACACCGAGTAGAAGCCGAAGAACTCGGCCGACGCTTCTTCGGGGATCATCGATCCGTAGAGCGAGCGTGACAGAGCTTGAACGCCGCCGAGGACGAGTCCGGCGAGCACACCGAGCGTGAGGAACGGAGCCACCTGGCCCGTTGGCATGAGATAGCCACCGACCGTTACGAGGATCCAACCGCCGATCGAGACGAGAATCGCCCTCTTGGCACCGAGGCGACTCGCCAGCCATCCGAATGCGAGCGCCCCGAGGAACGCAACGAGTTGGATGATGACGAACACGGCTGCGATCGTTGTGCTCGAAAGATCAAGCGTCTCCGACGCGAACACGGGGGTGATCTTGATCACGGTCGAGACGCCGTCGTTGTAGAAGAGGAACGCAACAACGAACAGAAGAAGGTGAGGGAATCCAGCGAGCTGGCGGGTTGTTCGCCACGTCCGGTCGATGCCGAGTCGGGCGTAGGTGCGGGGGAGCGAGGTTCCTGGATCGCAGCCCGGGATCGGCTTGGCGGTTCCCGTGTCGCGGAGTCGAGCGAACGAGAACGTGGCGAACCCTGCCCACCAGAGTCCCGCTGACGCGATCACGATCCGTTGGGCGGTTGTCTCGGCGAGTCCGAGTGGTTCGGCGAAGAACAGCAGCGCCAGTGCGAGCACGAGGTGAATCCCGCCGCCTGCGTATCCGAAGGCGTAGCCCCTCGCCGAGACGCGGTCGATCGTGTCCGGCGTGGTGATCTCCGGGAGGAACCCTTCGTACATCACGTTGGCCGACACGAACCCGACCTGTGCCATAAGGGCGACGACGACCGCGAGTCCGAGATCGCCGGCACCGGGGACGGCCGTCAGCACTGCGAAGGTCGCGCCGGTGTAGGCGAACGTCTGAAGGAGGCGCCGCTTCGAGTTCGAGTAGTCGGCGATGGCACCGAGGATCGGCATGGCGAGGAACAGGAGCAGCGCTCCGACGCCGACGATGATCCCGAAGAAAGCCTCAGCGCCGACCGTCGTGCCGAACAGGGTCAGACCCTCTTCCGGAAAGATCGTGTCGCCGAAGTAGATGGCGAAGATGAGGCTGCCTGCGGTGATGTAGGCGGAGTTCGCCCAGTCGTACATCGCCCATCCAAAGATGGTGCGTGGGTTGTTGCGCTGCGATGCAGGAGACGGCATGGCGAGGACCCTACCGGTGCAGAAGTGACCGGCGAGAGGCGGCTATCGGACTGCGGGCCGTGGACAAGAACGCGGATTTGTCTGCCGGGATCGCCGACTTGAGCGAAGAGTGGCTATTGTTCGTGTGCACAGAGGGATGTCCGCTGCCGCCGTGGCACTTGTTGGTTCGAGGGCAGGTCGACAGAACCCGCCCGTGTGCGGGCCACAGTGGCCCGTGAGCCGATGCCCATTGGAGGCAGTAGTAATGAACATCTTCGTAGGGAACCTTTCGTTCCGCGCGACCAACGCCGACCTCGAGCAGCTCTTCGGCCAGTACGGTACCGTCGATTCTGCCGCGATCATCAACGATCGTGACACCGGCCGCTCCCGCGGTTTTGGTTTCGTCGAGATGCCGGATGCCGCAGAGGGCAACAAGGCGATTGAAGAACTCAACGGTCACGAGCATGAGGGCCGCGCCCTTACCGTGAACGAGGCCCGTCCCCGTCGGTAGCGGTTCTCATGGCACGAGGTGACGACACATTCCGCACACAGGGTCTGGTCGTCGAGACACTCCGGAACGCTGAGTTCAAGGTGCGTCTCGACTCCGGTCTCGAGATTGTTGCGCGAGCATCTGGAAAGATGCGGCGCGGCCGCGGGATTCGAATCATCGCCGGTGACAAGGTTGAAGTCGAGGTTTCGGCCTACGACCCGACCAAAGGTCGCATCGTGTGGAGACATCGCTAGCACATAACGATGATTTCTCGGGGTCTCCCCGGGGAGTCTGAGGAGCAGCCGGGATCTTGGATCCCGGCTGTTTCGCGTCTCGGACGACTGGCTAGCGCTGCGATACCCAGAAGAGGGCGGCGGAACCCATGACCATGAGGCCGATCAACAACCAAGCGATGATGATTCCTAGTGTCTCCACGGTGGAGGAACGATAAATCACACGCGTGCAATTCACGCGGATTTCCGCGACCGGCTGCTCTGATACGATGCCTTCAACGCCCCCATGGAGGCTTGGTGAGCGACGACAAACCTCAGAACATCCGCGTCTCGAACGATCGAATCGGGATTGGCCTCATCGTCACGGTCATTGTGGTGATCGTGCTCGGAGTCTTCGTGTATCAGAACCGGGACACGGTCGAGATTCAATTCCTCTTCCTGGGTGTCAACCTGCCGCTATGGGCGGTCATCGCGATCTTCATCCTCATCGGCGCACTGCTTGGGTGGGTCTGGCGCTGGGTCATGCGCCGGAGAGCGGGCAAACGCTCGTCGAACGACTGACAAGCCGGGCCTGCCAGAGATTTGGTGTGCCTATCGACCGTTAGACTCTGGGCGTCACTGACCTCGAAGGAGCCCCCATGCGCCGATTGTTCTCATTCAAGACCCTGATCCTCATCGTGCTTGCCGCCGGCATCGGCGCGATTGTCGCGCTCGTCGTGAATCAGAAACAGAAGTTCTCCGGCATGTCCGAAGAAGAGATCCGCGAATACCTCGACCTCAAGCTGGCCGGGCGCATGTCCGACGAGCAGGTTGCTCAGATCCAGGACGCCGTCATTTCGGCCGTGAAGCGCTCTCCCGAGATCGCCGACATGGTTGAAGAGGCCGTCGAAGAAGCCGAGATCGAAGAGGTCGTCGAGGACCTCGAGGTCGAAGAGGCCATCGAAGAGGCCGTCGAAGAGTCCTAACGCCGCGAACCCAGAGTTCTCCGCCTCGTATGTGGCGCCGAGAGCCCACGGAGTGAGTGAACGCCACGAGCCGACGGTTCGTGGCGTTCACTCGTCTGCCGTCGATCTGCGAATCGGGACAGCCGTACGACCGGTCAGTAGGCAGTCGTCCGGAAGATCGGCTGGAACAGATCGATGTCGCGTCCGCAGGCGGCTTCGATCGGGCACTCATCGCATCTCGGGGGTTCCGTCTCGAGGCAGAGGCGACGGCCGAGGCTGAACAGGAATCCGTCGACCTCGGCAACATCGAGGCCGGAGTGCTCACACAGTGCATTGATGGCATCGCGAGCAGCGAGTCGGATGCTGGATTCGGCCGCGGAGCCAACCCAGGTCCGGTCCGTCAGGTGCTGCCGGATGTCGCCGTCGGCGATGGCTACGCATCCGGTCCGGAGCGTCGTCCGCATGATGTGATAGTCGACGATGGGGGCGATCGCCGATGGGCCCCGTAGATCGAGGAAGTGCTCGGGACGGTTGGCGAGAACCAGCGCCAGCAGATTGGCCTTCTTCGCCAGGGGATCTTCGCCGAAGCCGGGGAGCGAAGTGAGGATCTCGAGAAACGCTGCCAGTGGGTCCTGTGCCCTGTTCGCTCGATCGATGACGGCCGAGATTCCACCCAGGTCGGCGATGGCCGCGCCGTATGCCTGCTGGAGGACCCGGTGAGAACTCACATCCGGGATCGGACACACGCCGTCATCGGCCGCGCAGATCTCATCGAACAAGAGGGGGTCGGCGGCGAGGCGATCGGGGTCGAGAACCGTCGGGTCCGCGGCGGCGGCGCGCGTGAACGCATGCCAGATGAAGTCGGATCCCTTCCGACGGATTCCATCGATCGTGGCCCACATCGGCCCGCCGTAGCCGTGGTCGGTGCCCTCCCAAAAGCCGTACTGGTGGAGCGTGCCGACGGTGAGGGCATCGACGGCGTTCGTGTCGCCAAGTTCCGGGAAGGGGGAGCCGCAGAAGTCCAGCGCGGCAGTTCGGGCCGCGGTGCCGAGGAGCGCCGCGACCTCTGCGGTTCGTCCGAGATCTACAACAGCGGTGCCGCCGACCGCCGGCGCGGGGTCGGCGTCGACTACCGATTCGGTGGGTAGCGATTCGATCAGCGGCGCTGCGCCGGGGCCGCTCACGACGAGGGACGCGGTCTCGAGGCCACGCCGGACTGGATCCGGATCATCGAGCAACATGCCGCCGAGATAGCCGCCGACGAAGGCATCCCCGGCACCCGTCGGGTCAACAGCGGTGACGGCGACGGTCGGGTACTTCGTCCAGTTCGAGCCGTCCCATCGACGGACCCCGGAGCGTCCCTCGGTGACGCAGACGACGGTGTCCGTCGGCATCCCCACCGGGTAGATCCGGTCGGCTTCGTCTCTATTGAGGAACGCCATGTCGACACGGTTGAAGAGATCGCGCACGATTTCCGGTTCGGTGAATGCCGCACGACCGAACGTCCCGGCCGAGAGACCGCCGCGGTAGCCGCGCCCTAGGAGTCCATTGAGGAATTCGAGCTGCTGGGCGGCTGATGCGGCGAGCGGCCCAATGTGAACCCAGTCGGCGGTGAGCCAGCGTCGCGGGAGGTCACCGGCGTTGACATCGGCTTCCTCTCCCGACTCGATGGTCAGGTAGGTGGCCGATTCGTCGTTGTCATAGGAGATATGAAAGCCGGGGAGTGTTCCATCCACGATGACGAGACCGCCGGCATCGACCGCTCCCGGGGCGAATGCCGCGCCGATGCGTGGTGGGAGCCGACGGGGGACGCGGGCGATGAGGCCGGCGGAGGTACCGGTGACGCGTGCTGCCACCGCGGTGATGAAGCCCGAGCCGCCGACGGTTGAGAGGGTCTCGCCGCGAATCTCGATACGGTCGATCGAGGGAGTTCCAATGACGACGAGCCGAGGTGCACGCATCGCGGGACCGTACCACGACCAGTCCTGATCGAGATCGGCGGTTCCCCTTCATTCTGTGGGCCCACGGCGCCACATACGAGGTGGAGAACCCTGGGTTCGCGGCGCTAGGCGTGGATTTCGAGGATGTCGCCGTCCTCGACGATGTGTTCCTTGCCTACCTGCTGGCCGGCGTAGGAGTCGCGGCCCCAGATCCTGGCGTGGTGGAACGACGCTGCGAGGTCCCGGTGCACGAGCAGCGACACGTCGCCGACCGTCGCTCCGTGGCGGACCGTATATGGCCGATCCATATCCGGTTCCTTGCCCGGCACCTTGGTGTACACCCGCACGATCTCGAGGTTGCGGAAGAGCCAGCGGCCGATCTCAGCAAGGCCGTCGCCGGTCGTCGCTGAGACGGCCATAGTTGGGAAGTGGAGTTCGCCGAGTTCTCGGCAGACGGCGAGGTCGCCTTCGATGTCGGGGATCGCGTCTGCCTTGTTCGCGATCAGCAGCGCTGGGATGCGAATGGCGAATGGGTCGTCTCCGTTGAGGGCGGTCCGATCCCAGCTCCCGATCAGCGTGACCCGCCGCTCAGCGAGCAACTCGCAGACTTGCACGATCTGTTCTACGCAGCCCGGCTGCCCGAGATCGATGACGAAGAGCGCCCCGTCGGCGGACTGCAGGGTGTTGCCGATCCAGGGGATCGGGTGCTGCGAAGAGATCGGTGGAAGATCGACGAGTTGGATAGCGGCGTCTTCGACGGTCAGCATCCCGGGTTCGGGATACAACGTGGTGAACGGGTAGGCGCCGACGTGGGCGTGCGAGCCCGTGAGGGCTGCATGGAGCGACGACTTTCCGGTGTTCGGCGGGCCGATGATCGCAACCTGGGCCGCACCGTCCGGGTGGATGAACGTCGGCGGGCCGCTGCGAGCCCCGCCTTTGGCCGGGCCGGCGAGTTCGTCGTTGAGTTCCTTGATCTTCGTCTTGATGTCGGCGCGGAGGTGTTCGGTCCCCTTGTGTTTGGGGATCGTCCGGTGCATCTCCCGCAGGAGGTCGAGCCGTTCTTGCGGATCGCGGGCCCGCCGGTAGGCGGCCTCGGCCTTCTTGTAGTCGGGCGTCAGATTCGCCGGCATGACCCCATTCTGCCTTTCGCGCGCGATCGTTGCCACCGGCCGGATGGCCCTTGATCCGGAGCGAGGACAGACCGGGAAAAACTGTCTACCCGCCCCCTATGAAGGTCGTTCCGGATTTCGTATGGTGTGCGACATGAGGGGGAAGCTCGCAACCGTGGCCGTTCTCACGGTTGCCGCCGCCGCGTGCACCACCGAGGCGATCCCGGCAACGACACCACCTTCGACATCTGCGACCACGACCACGGTCACACCAACGGTTCCCCCGGCCACCACCACGACCACGACGGTGGCAACGACGACGACGTTGGACCGTCTGGTGGAGATCGAGGCGATCTTCCAAGACCTCGAGGAGCGGCGTCTCCAAGCCCTCTACGAAGGCGACCGCGAAGCCTTCCAGTCCCTCTTCGCCAACGAGGAGTACATGGAGCGCAGCATGGGCGCCTTCGAAGTGGTCGAGTTCGTAGCCCGAGCCAATCGTGGAGACTCGCCGACGTTGCTCGTCACTCCATGATTCGGATCAGATTGCTTGGCTGCGAGCTATGGAATTCAGCTGGGTTGAGACGCTGGCCGACTGCGAGCTCGACCATCTGTGGTGGTCCTGGAGCGACACGAATGAGGACTGGGGTATTTCGTACGCGGGGGAGGGATGGGCATGCGATGGACCACATCCGTTCTCGCCCTAGGTCTGTTCCTGGCTGGTAGCTGGTGGCCGGCAGCTGGCAGCTACGCCGACGACTGCTCGTTCGACACAGACGAAGCCAGGCTTCGTCTGCTCCGCCACCGGCACGACACCGGGCCCCATCACCGACCCGCCCCGCGAACGACCCCCCAACCGCTACCTCTACGAATCCACCGATGCCACCGGCGGCGACTGTCACTACTGGTCACCGGTCGTCGGCGGCATCGATGCGTGGAATCCGGCGAACGATCCGACGGTCATCTGGATCGCCACGATGACGCCGGTCTGCCCGGTCGTTGCCGATCCCTCGACGGATCTGGCGTGGCGGATCTTCCGGTCGTTCCCGCTCGCAATCCCGGATCCGTCGCTGGAACCGCCTGCCGCGGGAATCACCGGTCTCCCCACCTACCTCGCCACGTCCGATCCTGCCGACATCACCCACACCGAGATCCTGCCCGACGGACGGACCATGGAGGTGCGGGCTGCCGTCGCCTCGCTGTCCGTTGACTGGGGCGACGGAACCTCGAGGAGGTATGAGCCTGCGGAGGCGACGGCGCATCCATACGGAGCCGTGATCCACACCTACACGACCAAGACGTGCGACGCGGAGTATCGCCGGGAGCATCCGTCCGGCGGGAACTGCCATCCGACGCTCGAGGCGTATCCGATCACAGCGACGTTCACCTGGTCGGGCCGCTATCGGATTGGCGGTGCCTGGATCGATCTCGGCACGCTCAGCCGAACGGTGAACGTGTCGTACGACGTCGACGAAGTTCAGGGCGTCCTCGCGCCGTAGGGGGCTGGTTCTGAGTATTCCTCCCCGTCAGCGGGAGGTGGCGCCTCGCGGATGCCCCTGCCTCTCCACGAACTCGAGAGGCCCCTCCCGTCAGCGCCATGGGGGCGCTGCACCTTCCCCTGAGGGGAAGGAATGGGGGGGGCGGTCGCTACAAGCCTCTCGTGACTGTTACTTCGGTGGTGATGTCTCGTTCCTCTAGTTCTTTGAGGAACGGTTCGGGGTCGAAGGCGAGTTCTGGGGGGTGTACGCCCGGGGCCACCTTCCCGGCTGCCTGCCAGACCGAGCCGCGCGCGGGGAGGACACCGGTTGGGAGGGCACCCTTGTGGGTCAGCATGCCCATCCGGTAGGTCACCGGCACACCGCCAGCGGTGCCGGTCACCTCCGAGACGATCTCTTTCGCAAGATCGCCGGGTGGGTTCGGCGGGGCGGTGAGCATCTCGATCGCCGACGGGACAAATCCGCCCATCATCTCGATCGTGAAGTCCCGCGGTGACACCTCGGCGCCGCGCACGTTGATTGGTTCCGAAGCGTCGAAGTCGAAGTCGGCCAGGACGCGGACCTTCTCGACCGTTTCCGGATCCATGCCCCAGTAGTTGATCTTGAAGAAGCACTCGCGCACGCCCTTGTCGGCGAAGCTGACCGGCAGCGTCGCCACCTCCGAGTGGAGGGAGAGGTGCATGGGGAGGATGCCGAGCGATCCGGCAAACGGGTAGTCCTCGAACTCGGTCAATGGTTCACAGGCGATGTACTCGCCGTCGCGGAACACCATCGGCTGCTGCGTGAGTTCGTCGATGATCGTCGGAACGGCATAGGTGAACTTCACGGTGCCCGGCGGGGGTGGCTTGACGCCGTCGTAGATCTTGATCGCATCGATCGTGTCAAGGCGATCCGCGGCGTACCGCGCGAGGATGTTCGGGGCGCCCGGCGCCGATCCCATGCCGAGCACCGCGCTGATCCCCGCCGCGGCGAAGCGCTCACCCAACTCCAACTGCTTGAGCGTCCCGTGGAACAGACCGCCCATGTCGGTGTAGTGCGTGCCGGCCTCGATGCACGCCTCCATCACCTTCAAGTTCGTGTAGTAGACGGTTGCATTGACGCAGGCATCGGCCGGTTCGAGCAGCGCTACGAGCGCAGCGTGGTCGTTGAGATCGGACTCGGCGATCGACAACTTCGGGCTGTCGAGATACTCGGCGATTGCGGCAGCGCCCTCCATGTCGCGGTCGGCGAGGACCACCTCATCGACCCGCGGATTCACAACGAGGTCCTCGACAGCGATGGCGCCCATCTTGCCCGCTCCGCCCAACACAACAATCCTCATCAGAGGCTCCTTGCTCTGCGGTGTTGATGACGGAGCGATGCTACCTCCGCCGAACCGACGGAGGCGTCCACGCCGACACCTATCTCGCCTCGCATGCCACATCGAAACGTCCCCCGCGGGAGAACGGGGGACGTTTCGTTGCTCGGCTGCTGCGTTCAGCGAAGGGTCAGACGCTGAACGCCGCCTGCTGGTCTATGCGGGGAGATGCCAACCGTTCACACAACCAGGACCCCCGGTGACCGCTACGACGTGGTCGGCGAGCGCCTTGCGGTAGGTGTGGATGGCCTTCTTCAGGTCGCTCCATGATCCGTCCAGTTTGTTGCCGGTCTCGGCTGCGGCCTGCACGTCCTTGATCTCGGTGCGAACCTTGTCGGCTGCCCTCGCAACCGCCTTGGCTGTGTCCGGGCTCTCGTCGGCGGTGCTCTTGACGAATTCGTCGAGACGGTCGACGACGCCGCTGATACGGGTGACGTGAGCGATCATTGCCTCAGACGGTTGCCACTCGGGCTTGCCGTGCGACTCGGAGACCGCAGCCTTCGTGTCGTCGTAGATCTTCATGACCTTCTCGTCGACCTCGCGCAGGGCACCGACACTTCCGGCTTCCTTCGCTTCGTCAACAAGACCCGCGATCTGCTTTGCGGCGTCGACGTAGACGGTTGCGACGATCGGGTTCTTCGCCGCCTCTGCGGCATGGGTGAAGATGGCAAGCTTGTGCTCGATCAGACGCAGCGTCGAGCGCTTTGCCTTGGCGAGTGCCTCGGCCTCGATCTCGGCCTTTGTCTTCGCCTTCTCCTTGGGCTCCTCAACCTCTTTCTTCTTGTCGCCCTCGTCGCCGGCCTTTTCTGCGATCTGTGCCTTGGTCCGGTCGTAGATCTTGTGAGCCTGGGCCTTCATCTCCCTGAGCGCACCGATGTCGTCGCTCTTCTCGGCGGCCGCCTTCAGCGCTTCGAGGTCGCTCACGGCGGCGGCGTAGATGTCGCGATGGGCCGCGTTGTCGGTCTTCGCCTTGGCTTCGCGGAAGATGCCGAGCTTGTAGTTGATGGTGTCGAGCGCGGCCTTGCGCATCTCGGCGACCTTCTCGTCGTCGCTCTGGCCGACGGCAGCGGCACGCGCTTTGGTGGAGTGGTAGATCTCGTGGGCCTGCGCATCCATGGAGCGCAGGGCGTCGATGCTGTCTGAGCCGGCGGCATCGTCGCGGAGGCTGGCGAGTTGAGAGACGCCCTTGTCGTACTCAGCCTTGCGATCGGCGTTGTCAGTGCCGTTCTTCAAGTCGGTGAGGAGACCGGTCTTGTAGTCGATCGTGTTCAGGGTCTGAGCCCGAACCGAATCGACGTCGTCGCCACCCCCTTCGGTAGCTACCGCGGGTGCGGCCAGAGACCCGAGGATCAACCCGGCCGTCATCGCGAGGACGAGCCAGACCCTGGGCCGTGTGATTGCGTGCTGCATGTTCACCTCACCGTGTTGGCGAAGCGTCGGCATTCCCCTCCCGCCCGGGAGGCCCCACTGGGTCGAGAGGAACGGAGACGCGTCGCTCCGATTCCTTCTCCGGGGTCATCGGAGGGGCTCCCACATATCTTGAGGCCGGGGCGTCGAAATGGGTCGATCGCATCACGCGGGCCGGTACCGGTTGAAACGGGAGGCCCCGCCTCTCTACGCTTCTCGTGGGACGAGAGAGGGAGATCCCATGCATTGGACCAGAATCTGGACCCTGTTCGGCGTCGTGCTCGGTGTAGCGGCGCTGTTCACCAAAGGAGCGACAACCGACGCTGAAGAACTACTGCCGGCGCTCAGTGAGGCCAGCGCAGATTTCCCGGATGGGATTTCGACGATCTGGGGTGGCTTGGATACCTGGGTTCAGGTGGTCGTCGTGATTGCGATTATCGCCGTCGTGGCGTTTGCGTTCATGCCACCGTTCACGTCCGTTGAGGCAATGCCGTTTGCGCTCGGAACAACGATTATTGGTGCGGCGCTGTTGGTCTACGCCATCGTCAAGTTCCTTGAGGCGAGCGATGATGCCGAGACCCTGCAGAACGGTCTCGCGAGGGCCGCTGAAGGTGGAATGATCCCGGCCGCGTTCACAGTGTCCGTCGGAGCCGGCTTCTATGTTCTGATGGCCGGCACGGCGATGGTGGCGATCGGTGGTCTGGTCATGCTGATCACGAAGAGCGACGCGGACGAGGCCGCCGCCTAGCCAAGCCTTCGGATTCGACCTACGAACCACGCCGGGTCGTCGAACGGGATGCCCGTCTGGCGGTCCGGCGTCGCGTCCGGATCATCCGCCCGTCGTCGGGTTCGGGTCGAGGAACACCACAGGGATCTCTCGTTCGGTTCGTGACTCGTACTCGGCGTAGCCGTCGTAGGCCTCGAGCACCCGCGGCCACCATGTCGCGCGTTGCTCGGCGTCGGCCGTTCTCGCCCTGACCGGCCAGCGATCACCGAGCACCTGGACCGATGCTGTGGGACGGTCGAGCAGATTGAGATACCACTCCGGATGCTGGTCGCGTCCGCCCCACGACGCGATCACGACGATCCGGTCCTTGTCTCTCAGATAGAGGAGCGGGACGGTGTGCTGCCTGCCGGTGCGGCGACCTGTCGTCGTCAGGAGGCATATGTCGTTGTCGACGAGGCGCCGTCCCACGATGCCGCGGGTGGTGCGGTATAGGACGCGGTGGAGCGTCGACAGGTGCTTTGCGGTTCGGTCTTGCATTGGTCGAGTTCGTTCCCTGATGACGAGGCGCCTGTGGGCCGCTTGGCGGTGGTCAGTCCGCGCCAGCCGGTTTTGGCCTGGCGGAGCGTAGTTAGCATCACGGTATGGCTCTTCGAAACACTGCTCTCGCAAGGCTCAAGGATGGTCTGTTCGACGTGCTGATCGTCGGCGGAGGTATCAACGGCGCCGTTTCAGCTGCGGTTCTTGCCGGCCGCGGCGCCAAGGTGGCGCTGGTTGATCGTGGCGACTTCGGCAGCTTCACCAGTCAGGCGTCGTCGAATCTGGTGTGGGGTGGCTTCAAGTACCTCGAGGGATACGAGATCCCGCTGGTGCGCAAGCTCTGTGTCTCGAGGAATCGGCTGATCAAGTCCTACCCAGACAACATCAAACAGATACCGTTCCTCGCGACGCTCGACGAGGGATCGCCGCACCCGACGTGGCTGGCAGCCCTCGGAGCGGCGGGATACTGGGGCATCGGCGGCTTCCGCACCCACCGGCCCTCCCTCCTCAGCGCTGAGGACATCGAGGCCCTCGAACCTGTTGTGCGTACCGACACTTCGATCGGAGGCATCGAGTACTACGACGCCTATCTCCCGGACAACGATTCCCGATTCGTCTTCGGTTTCGTGCGATCGGCGATTGAAGTCGGAGCGACGGTGGCGAACTACGTCGAGGTGGTCGGCGCGGAGCGGGAGGGGAACCGTTGGACGGTCACACTCAAGGACGTCGACGGGGGCGGAGATGCGTTCACGTGCTCAGCCCGGGTCGTCATCAATGCTGCCGGACCGTTCGTTGACGCTGTCAACTTTGATTTGGATGTGCGGACCGACCACCGGATTGTGTACTCGAAGGGTATCCACCTCATCGTTCCGCAGATCACGCCGAATCATCGAGTGCTCGCCTTCTACGACGACACACAGCGGCTCTTCTACGTCATTCCAATGGGCCGCCGTTCCGTGATCGGGACGACCGACACGCGAGTCGACACTCCGTTTACGGAGGTCGATGATGAGGACCGAGACTTCCTGTTGGAGCAGATCAACAGTCGGCTCGATCTCGAACAGCCCTTGACCCGAGGCGACATCATTGCCGATCGCAGCGGTGTGCGGCCGCTCGTGGTCGCTTCGGGGGGCGGCGATGCCAAGGATGTGGAGTGGACGAAGCTCTCGCGCAAGCACGAGATCGAGACCGACGCCAACCGGAGTGTGATATCGATCTTCGGCGGCAAGTTGACCGACTGTCTGAACGTCGGCGAAGAGGTCGCAGATGAGGTCGAGAGCCTTGGCGTGCCGCTCGAGAAGGACACTCACTCTTGGTACGGCGAGCCGGCGAAGGCCACCCGTGAGGAGTTCTACCGGCAGGCGCGGCTCATGGGTCTTGACGATCTGCGTAACAAGCCGGACGTTGAACCGCTCTCCGACCGCCTCTGGCGACGGTACGGAAGGCGCGCGTTCGAGATGCTGGACGAGATCCGACAGGACCCCGCCATGGGTGAGGACATCATCAAGAGCGCCGACTACCTGCGGGTCGAGTTGTACCTCGCGGCTGAGACCGAGATGGTCACAAAGCTCGAAGACTTCCTGCGCCGTCGTTCGAAGATCACGCAGGTGATCCCGGAGCACGTAGTCCGGACATCGCCCGGGCTCCACGAAGCGGCCGAGATCCTATTCGGTGAGCAGGCCGAGGAGCGGCTCGCCGAGTACTACGGAGAGGTGCCGGCCCGGCCCGACTGACGAAGCATCGGCCGCGATCCGAGCGCCCTATCCCGGCTTGACGGCTCGAACGATGGCGGAGTGCATCCCGTCGGCCACGCTCTTCGTGGGGACGATTTCGATCGACCCGAATCCAGCGTCGGTCAAGCCGTCGGCGTACTCGGAGAAGCTCAACGCCCCGGCGATGCAGCCGACCCAGCTTCCCCGCTCGCGTCGCTCGTCGGCGGTCAGTTCATCGTCGGCGACCACGTCGCTGACTCCGATTCGGCCGCCCGTGCGCAGTACCCGGGACATTTCTGCGAAGACACTTGGCTTGTCGGCTGAGAGGTTGATCACGCAGTTCGAGATGACCACGTCGACCGCTCCGTCGTCGAGGGGGATGTGTTCGATGTACCCCTTGCGGAACTCGACGTTGGTGGCTTCGGCCTCGGCTGCGTGCTTCCGCGCGAGGTCAAGCATCTCGTCGGTCATGTCGATGCCGTACACGAAACCGGATGGGCCGACGCGTTTCGCGGACAAAAGGACATCGATACCGGCTCCAGAGCCGAGGTCGAGGACGGTCTCGCCTTCCATGAGTTCGGCGACGGCTGTGGGGTTCCCGCACCCGAGGCTGGCATCGGACGCACCCGGTGGGACGTCGACCAAATCCTGTGCGGGGTAGAGGTCCCGCCCGAAATCGTCGGTCTCGGCGTCGTAGTCGCTCGAACAGCAGGCAGAGCCGGCCCTGCGCGCCGCGTCGGCGTAGCGGTCGCGGACGGTCTCGCGGAGACTCGGTTCAGTCGGCATAGCGACTCCTCATATCGAAGTTGATCGATGTGACGATATCAGTTAGATTGATGAACGTCAATATGAGCGTCGAGGGAGAGGATGGACTCGTGGGGGTGCCGACGATCCAGACGTGTTGCGAACCGGTTCTTGCGGAGCCGCTCGACGAGGACAACGCCGAAGAGCTCGCCGCCGGATTCAAGGTCCTGGCTGACCCGGTCCGGCTCCAACTGCTCAGCCTGATTGGGAATGCCCCCGCAGGGGAGATGTGCGCGTGCGACCTCGTCGAACCAACCGGCAGATCCCAACCGACGGTCAGTCACCACCTCTCGATATTGACCGAAGCAGGTCTCCTGACGAGAGAACAGCGTGGCAAGTGGGCGTTCTTTCGTGTCGATCCCGAGCGAGTCGCCGTGTTGAGAGATGCTCTCGGGACAGGGTGAGGAAGGTCGCTAGTCCCCAGTCGTGACGCCTGCGGTCACCGAGGCGTGGTCGTCCCACCTCTGGAGCACCGCCTTCCCTTGAGAGTTGAGTTGGACGAGATCGAAGACGCCTTTCTGGTGACGGGCGACGGCTGTACCGCCGCAGATCGAAGCCCGGAAGAACCCGTCTGCTCCCTTTACCCCTGGTATGTTCTCCCCACGCTATCGAAGGGAATCGTCGATGAACGACATCGATTGGGCATGGCTGTTCTTCAGCTTTGAGGGCCGCATCAACCGTGGCAAGTTCTGGCTCGGCATCGTCATCTTGTGGGCCGTCGTATGGGTGCTCGCGATCATCGCCGCCGCGACCAATTCGGCATTCCTCTTGTGGCTCGTCGTGATCCTGTCCCTCCTGATCATTTGGCCGTCGCTCGCCCTCAGCATCAAGCGGTGGCATGACCGGAACAAGTCGGGCTGGTGGGTACTCATCGGCCTCGTTCCGCTCATCGGCGGCATCTGGGCGCTGATCGAGACGGGATTCCTCCCCGGCACCGTTGGTCCGAACGAGTACGGTCTCGACCCGCTCGGCCCCATCGCTGGCTGAATAGCCCACCGCACCCGTCGCTCCATTCGGCAGCGGGGACACGAACTGAACAGCCGTCGGCCCCCGCGAGCGATCGTCAGGGGCCGGAGGCTGTCTCGGCGTAGAGGCCTTCGTAGGATCGGGCGAGGATGTCGCACACCTCGGAGAGTTCACGCGACGTCAACGGATGCGTCGAGCGCGCCCGCCAGTATTCGATCCGCTCCTGTGTCGTCTCCCGAACGATGGAGATCGGGGCGTCGGGCGCAAGTCCAAGCCGTTCGGTCGGATTGCCAGTTGCCGTCATCCTGCGGATCTCGACCACATCCTCAGCGTCGAGATCGACGATCCCAGAGATCGCCACGTGCCAGAGTCGCAACTCGGCGAGCTCGTGCGACGTCGCCTCGAACTCCTCGACGGCGATGAGGAGTTCCCGACTCGCGACCGGCTCATCTTGGCCAAGGCGCCGGGCCACATCCTTGAGCGCAACGAGCACTGATCGCGCCTTGAGCGAACGTGCCCGACCGGCGAAGTGATCGGTGAGTAGGTCCGCGAGTTGCCCAATTCCCGACGCGCCGATGAGGGCACGGGACAGTGCTGAAGCGGTCTCCGCGTCGCCTTGGATGATTCCGTTCAGGGCGAAGCGAACCCCGAACAGGCCGAACCGGTCGATCAGATTCTGGCGGGTCTGCGAGGGGAGGGGGCTCGACGCCGGGTCGCAGAAGCGATCGACGGAGAGCAGCAGCCCTGCCAACGCGTCGGCTGGCATCGCGGCCAGGGATCGCAGCGACGCCGCCTCGTCTTCGCGAAGTGTCGCTCCCGTCTCGGCAATCAGCCCAGCGACCGGAATCACCGTGGAACAGAGTGCCCGGACCCGCTCGTCCTCGCGATATCGCCGAGCGATGGCTCGGGCCGAGATGAGGGCATCGAGTCGACCTGCTCCGATCTCGTCAGCACGTGACAAGACGGCTACCGCATTCACCGACGACGGCTGTGAGAGCGAGCGATCCATGAACGCTTCAAGGAACCCGGCGTCGCTCCGGTGCATGTGACGCATCAGGTAGATGACCGCGTCCACATCGCTGATGCCCTCATCCTCGAGGCCGAGGAATCGGAGGGTGCGCATCGCACTGTGGTCGTCGTGACCCTCGAGGCCCGGCGTGTCGATGAGCGTGAGGTCGTCGAGGCGAGACGATGGCCAGCCAACGACGATCCGTTCCAGGTCTGAAGGCTCGAGTCCGTCGAGCGCCGTCGCGAGCGATGAGTCCGTTCGGTGAAAGCGCAGCGCCCGTTCAGATCCGTCACGCAATACCGCCGTGACCTCGTATCCGGCGGCCTTCTTGTACCAGGTGATGATGCGGGTGCACTCGCCGGCGTCGGTGGGGGCGAGGCGCTCGCCGACGAGGGCGTTCAACAGGGTCGACTTGCCAGCCTTGACGCGACCGGCAACAGCCACCCGAAGAGGTTCTCGAAGGCGGATCCGCAACTCAGCCACCTTCGCGCTGAGGGCATGGTCGCCGACGAGGAGAGCGGCGGTACCGCAGAGTCGATCGACGCGGTCGAGGAGGGGGTCGGTCATGACAGATCCTCCCGCATCTGCGACCGCTGCGCCTCGGTGGCCTGAAGGAGTTGCTCGATGCGTTCGATCTGACCGGAGACCACGGCCGCTCGCTGGACTCGTTCACGTTCGGATGCGGCCAATGTCGCTTCGATTGTTCGGATCGAGTCAGCGAGCGCACCATTGAGGCCGGAGATCTGCTCCGAGAAGGAATCGCGCAAGAGGCGGTGGACTTCCTGCACAGCGCGCCGCGATTCGACGGCCAATTCGGTCTGGGCATGTGAGAGGTAGTCCCGCACGATGGTGCGTGCTTGTTGGCGGCGCCGCTCGACGTTTCGTTTCCGTTCGTCAATCACGTGCTTCGCCCCGAACAGCAGACCGACCGAGATGGCGACGGGCGTCGCAATGGCAACGCCTGCAAGATTCGCCATGACACCCATGAGGACGACGCCGCTTGACGTGCCGCGAAGCGCCCCGAGCCCGGTGCCGAGAGGCTTCGCCTTTTCCGCGGTCAGGGACCGATCGGAGGAGCCCCAGAGGGAACCGAGATCGGTGCCGTCCGCCGTCTCGATCGCAGGCGCGACCAGGCCGGTCTCGCTGAGTTCGGTGGTGACCCGATCGATGAGGGTTTCTGTGCCGGTGCGAACGCTATCGAATACATCGCGCCCCAGTTCTGCGACGGAGATCTGGAGATCCTCACAGGCAGCATCCCATTCGGCTGCCGGATCGACGGCACCGAGTCGGGCATCTGAGTGTTCGAGCAAGTCCCGGGTCGACGTCTTCAAGTGTCGGTCGATCTCCTGATTGAGGTCGGTGATGCCATCCCCGAGGATCATCGTCCATCGCGCTCCCGATCGACGAAGGCTCGCGAGGCGATGCTTTGCCTCGTTGAGTTCGTTGAGCAACTGTTCGGCCGATTCCGGATTCGCGAGCGCCTCGCGTTCAGCGCGAAATGCGGCGAGGAGGTGACCGTACGACTCGGCCGTCTCAGAGAGAGCCCTCGATGCCGCTTGGTTCCGTGCATCGTCGAGAACGCCGGTCCGGATCGCCGCCAGGAGATCGGGGAAGCCGCTCTCCTCGTTGAGCGAGGCGTCCGACCTTCGGACGGCATCAAACCGAAGCACGGATGACACCGGATGAACGGCTTCCGCGAGGCCGAGGCTCGAGAGATGGGCACGATCAAGTTCGGCGATCCTTGGCCATTCCCGATAGAGGTCGGTCTTGGTCAGAACGACGAGCACATGCGGGCAGATCTCCAGTGCCCGGCGGAGGAAGGCAACTTCTTGGACCGAGAGCTCGGCAGACGCATCGCTGACGAGGATGAGAGCGTCGGCATAGGGGAGGAACGACAGCGCAGCCTCTCCGGACCCGGCTCGGAGCGCCCCGACTCCCGGCGAATCCACGACGGTGAGTCCTGCGGCGAGGACGGGACTCGGCAGGCCGATGTCGACGAGGTCGATGCCGAGCCGGTTCTCACGGTTGCCCTGTTCGGATGCGTAGTGCCGGATCTCGTCGAAGTCGATCTCGTCGACGACGGACTCACCGTCGGTCCGGCGGCGGATGCGGGCGGTGGCAGGCTCGTGATGGTGGAGCCAGGTGACCGTGGTCGTGGAGAGGTCGTCGTCGACAGGGCAGACCTCGGACCCGACGAGCGCATTGACCAGCATGCTCTTGCCCTGCTTGTACTCGCCGGCCACATACAGGACGGTGGACGGCTCATCGAGACGCGCGAGAGCATGTCTCAGTCGACGGGCGAGATCGGAGCGGTGGAGCGCCGTGCAGGTATCGATGCCAGCGGAGACGAAGCGCCGTGTAGCCACTGCGGGGGATTCCCCCGCCGGATGAGCGGGTCCCGACCCTTCCATGGTGCCGTGCTCCCGTGATGGCGGCAGGTCGCGTGCGTGCCCGACAGTCTATGCGCTCGAGCACGGGTCCCGTCTTTCGGCCCTGCACCGACAGCATGCGCCTGGGGCATCATGGGGCAGACGAACCACAAGAGCGGTCCGTGCCCTGGTAGGGGGGAACGGTCGGGAGGTGTCGTGCCGTACCAACTCGGCGTCGACCTGGGGACGACCTATACCGCGGCGGCGATAGCCACCGACGGGTCGGTTGAGATCCTCCAGCTTGGTTCGTCGATTGCTTCTATCCCGTCCGTCGTGCTTCTCCGCGACGACGGAACGGTGCTGATTGGTGAGGCGGCGCAGCGGCGCTCCATCTTCGCGTCAGACCGGACCGCCCGCGAGTTCAAGCGGCGCCTCGGCGACCCGACCCCCTATCTCCTCGGCGGTACCCCGTACGGAGCCGAGGCCCTGACCGGGTATCTGCTCGCGTCGGTGGTCGAACGGGTCACGGCGGAGCGCGGCGAAGCGCCCGACGCGATCGTGCTCGCCCACCCTGCGGTCTACGGGCCATACAAACTCGGGTTTCTCGAGGAGGCGGCTCGCCTGGCGGGAGTTGGTGCGGTGCAGTTTGTGCCCGAGCCGGTGGCCGCGGCCGTGTACTACGCCCAGACCGAACGTGTGGTCG
This sequence comes from uncultured Actinomycetota bacterium, assembly GCA_963836085.1. GTDB lineage: Bacteria > Actinomycetota > Acidimicrobiia > Spongiisociales > UBA5794 > JAHEEL01. Next base: position 93,759 of record CAWIHT010000014.1, on the reverse strand, counting down.
AGGGCGAGACGATCGCCGTGTACGACTTCGGGGGCGGAACGCTCGACCTGGCCGTCGTTCGCAAGACCGCGGAAGGATTCGAGGTCGTTGGAACGCCGGAGGGGATGGAGCGATTCGGCGGCGTCGACCTCGATCAGTCCGTATTCGGGCATGTGGATGCGTCGCTCGGTGGGATCCTCGCGCACTCGGATCCTGACGACCCGGCCGCAATGGCCGCCCTTGCGACCCTTCGCGCGTCGTGTCGGGACGCCAAGGAAGCACTGTCGGCCGATACCGATGTGACGATCCCGGTCATGTTGCCGAGCGTCCACACCGAGGTACGACTGACGCGTGGCGAGTTCGAGGACATGATTCGGCCACGCGTCCGCGAGACGATGGGTGCGCTCGAGCGAACGGTCCGATCGGCCGGTGTGTCGATGGACGACCTCGCGTCGATTCTGTTGGTTGGCGGAGCGTCGCGGATCCCGCTTGTTGCCGACATGGTTCGCGACGCGACGGGCCGCCCCGTCGCCGTCGACACCCACCCGAAGCATGCCGTTGCGTTGGGGGCGGCGCTCTTCGACGATGTGCCAAAGGGGTCTGCCGGTCCACCACCGCTCGTCGGTGCGTCGCCGGTCGCTGGCCGCCAGTCGCCAGCCGACGAGCCGGAGTCGGAACCGGAACCAGGGGCGGAGCCGGAGCCGGATCCGGTTCCCGAGCCGGACCCTGTGCCTGTGTCTGCTGGACCCGGCCGTGCGGCCTCGGACTCGGTGCCAGGCGAGGACCGATCCCGATGGCCGTGGATCGCGGCAGCCATCGTGGCGATCGCGGCCATTGCGATCGCTGGATTCCTCTGGACGCGCGGTGGCGACGAAACTCCGGTGGCCGCACCCACCGCCAGCACGCTCGCAGAGGAGCCGGACTCGGTGGGCGTCGTTCCCTCAACGGATCGCGTCGCTGCCGCATATCAGGTTGGCTACCGATCGGCCGACCCGGATGAGCCATGGGGAGAGTGGGCGGCGGATGGACACAATCCGCCCGAGGACATCGCATCAGATTTCTACCCGGTTCTCGGCGCGTACAGCTCGATGGATCCTGTGCTTCTGCAGACGCACTTTGAGATGATGGGAAGCGCATCGATCGGTGTCGTCGCCGTGCTGTGGAGGGGACCGGAATCGATTGACGAGGCGGCGCTCGCGGCCGTGCTCGACGAGGCGGCTCGCCAGGAGCGCTCCGTCGCATTCGTCCTCGAGATCCCGGAGGGCGGCCCGCCTGGGTTGATCTACGGCCAGGTCGAGTACCTGACCGAGACCTACGGCGACCATCCGGCGCTCCTGCCGGCGACCGACCCGAGTCCGTGGACCGACGGCTCGGGGATGCTGGTGATGGTCGTGGGGTTGGAGGCGCTCGAGGCGACAGGGACAGTTGATGTCGATGCGTGGAGCGAACTGCTCGACTCGATCCACGAGACCGACGGCGGAGTCACGATGCTGGCTGTGAGCCGAGATCCCGTCTGGGTTGCGGGCGCCCACTTCGACGGACTCGTCAACGGCCCATTCGGGAACGGCGACTCCGTCGACTACTCATGGGCAGCTGATATCCCGGAAGGAGCCTGGTTCGTCCCCACCGTCAGCCCTGGGTGGTCGGCCGACTGGAGCGGTGAACCCGAACCGGCGGGTCTGCGCGGTGACGGCAGCCGATACGTCGACCAGTGGGCCGCCGCGACGTCGGCGCCACGCCCGCCGAACCTCGTAGTGATCCTCTCGTTCAACGCGTGGGGTCCGGGTACCCAGATCGAACCGGCCGAACCCGGATTCGCCCGCCCGGACGGATCCCCGTACCGCGACTACGCGCCGCTCGAACCGAACGGATACCTGGATCTGACGTCCGAAGCGGTCGCTCGGTGGGTGGCGCCCTGAGACCTTGAGCGGTCATCTGCCTCTAGACAGGTCCGCCGTAGGGCGTGTACTCCAAGAGTGAGCGCGTGACACCGACAACTTGAAGGGGGAGTCATGGCTGCCTGGACACCGCCGAGTTTCCGCTACTACCGCTATCCCGACGGAACGATGACGATCCTCGACGAGAAGGGGAACGTTGTGCCGGCGCCGCCGATGATGAAGCACATGGGAGCCAACGGCGACACGAAGGTCGTCGATCCCTGGGGGAACGAGGTCCCCGAGTACGTGCCCGCGTATCCGGATGGGTTCTTCATTCATACGTTTTCTGATGGGTCGATGGTGGCGGTTGATGCGTCTGGGTGTTCCTTTGGCGATTCAGCCGGAGTTGGGCCATGGCGGACCGGAGATGGCGGCCGCGTCTGAACTACGCGGTGCTTCCCGATGGGATCCGTGTATGAGGCGCCGGCGTATGAGTTCCCGGAGGGTTCTTCATTCATACGTTTTCTGATGGGTCGATGATGGCGGTTGATGCATCGGGGGTGCCGTTGCCGATTCAGCCGGAGTTGGGTCATGGCGGGCCGGAGTTCGTGGTTGAGTCTGATTATGCGGTGCTCGCGGATGGGTCCGTGTATGAGGCGCCGGCGTATGAGTTCCCGGATGGGTTCTTCATCCATACGGCGATGGATGGGTCGTTGATGGCGGTTGATGCTTCTGGGGTGCCGTTGCCGATTCAGCCGGAGTTGGGCCATGGTGGGCCGGAGTTCGTGGTCGAGTCTGATTATGCGGTGCTCGCGGATGGGACCGTGTATGAGGCGCCGGCGTATGAGTTCCCGGATGGGTTCTTCATCCATACGGCTATGGATGGGTCGTTGATGGCGGTTGATGCTTCCGGGGTGCCGTTGCCGATTCAGCCGGAGATGGGCCACTCGATGGATGGCGACGGTCCGGAGTTCGCGGTGCTCGCGGATGGGACCGTGTATGAGGCGCCGGCGTATGAGTTCCCGGATGGGTTCTTCATCCATACGTTTCCGGATGGTTCGATGATGGCGGTTGATGCTTCGGGGGTGCCGTTGCCGATTCAGCCGGAGATGGGCCATTCGATGGATGGCGACGGTCCGGACTTGCCGTGCTCCCGGACGGGACCATGTACATCCCGCCGCCGCTCTACCCCCCGGCCGGCGAGCCACCCGAGGAGTGGCCTCCACCCGGATGGGGTGATGAGGACGACCAGGAACCGGTGACGAGTGAAGTCGAAGACGAAGCAGAGGACTCTGTCGAGGCCGCGGTCGATCAAGGGCCCGACGTAGCGAGCGCTGAACCAGCCGCGCCGTCTCCTGACGGTGACGGGATCGACGACGTCGAGTCGGCGCCGATCGGCTCGGAGATGGAGGGCGACGTCGACACGGATGAGGTTGCGCCCCCTGCCGATGCATCGCGAGCGGAAGAGGACTCCCCGGTCGGGGACACGGAGAGCCTCGAAGTCGCCGAGCTGTTGACTGCCGGTCTTGTGGATGCCCCATCCGAGGGTGTCGTGTCTGCGACACCTATTCCGTTGCCGGGCGATCCCGAGCCGGTTCCGGTGCCTGATGATCCTGTGCCGGTTGGTGGCGACGAGGTGTCTGCGACGCCGATTACGTTGCCGGGTCAGGAGGTGCCGGTTGGTGGCGATGAGGTGTCTGCGACGCCGATTACGTTGCCGGGTCAGGAGGTGCCGGTTGGTGGCGATGAGGTGTCTGGGCTTCCGATTCCGATCCCTGGTGGGGAGTTGCCGACTGGCGGGGAAGACGTGTCGGTACTGCCGATCCCCGTTCCGGAGCCGCCTGCTTCGGGTGGTGTTGACCCCGCACCAGAGCGCAGTGTCGACGACGAGATCGCACTCGACCGAAAGGGAGGCGACGCTCCGGTCGGTGTCGGAGTCGAAGAGGTTCCTCCAACGGACGTCGAGTTGGCAGTCGAGGCCGTCGAGGAAGTGCACGTCGAGGAAGTGCGCTTCGAGGAGGTCGAAGTCGACACGGTCGAGTCGATCGAGCCAGCATTCGAGCCTGAGATCTCAGTTCTCGACGAGGAGGGCATCGACGATCTCGACGCCTAGCGAGTCGATTGATGAGCGAAGTGCGAGTGACCGTGCGCTCATCGAGAGGGACGTTTGCGTCGATCCTGACCGTGCCGGCGAGTCCCGTCGAGATCGCAGCTGTTGTCCCCGCTCTCCGGGCCCTCGACGACTCGTTGATTGCGGAGGCGGTCACAGCGGTTGAGAACGAGGGTGGGAGGATCTCATGCCGACTCGGCTGCGCCGCCTGCTGCTACCAATTGGTACCCGTCACCGAGATGGAGGCGCAGTTTCTCACCAAGGCCGTTGACACCCTTCCCCCGGACCAGCGCCACGCGGTGCGTGCCCGTGCGACCGAAGCGGTCCGTACGCTCGAGGCTGCCGGCCTTCTCGCTGAGGTGGGCCGGATCGACACCCTGTCGCAGACCGATGTCGACTCGATGGCCATCCGCTACTTCCGGATCCAGGTTCCGTGCCCGTTCCTCGATGGAACATCATGCTTGATCTACGAGCAACGTCCGCTCGCGTGCCGCGAGTATCTCGTGACGTCGGCACGTGAGCGCTGTGACCGGTTCGGCGAGGAGACCGTGGAGCGGGTGCCTCTGCCATTCTCGCTCTTCTCCCACCTGACCCAGAACGGCCGTCCTGCTTCAGAGCCGCTGGTCCTCGCTCTCCAACGCTCCGAGCAACGTGCCGACCGCGAGGACCTGCTTCCCGGAGTGGCTCATCTCAAGCGCCTGCTGGAAGGCGGGTGACGAACGGCGGAAGGCGGTAGCCCTGGATGAACAGCCTCGTGCCGGCTGTCCCCCGTGCGAGCGTGCCAAGTCTCCGAATCAGGCATGTCAGATGCGGGGCGTGGCAGACTGGCGACTGTGACCCACGAACACGAATGGCCCGGCGAATTCACCTTCTGCCCGCACTGCACGACTGAGTTGGAGATCGTCGAGGTCCATGATCAGCTCAGGCGGCGCTGCCCGTCGTGCGGGTTTGTCCACTGGAGGAATCCCGGTGTCGGAGCCGCCGTTGTGGTGTTCGACGATGATGGTCGGGTCCTGATGGTGCGCCGCGGGCCGGGGGCAACTCGCTCCGGCCTCTGGTCGATTCCTGCCGGGTTTGTCGACTACGGCGAGGAGATTCGGGCTGCTGCCGCCCGTGAGTTGCTCGAAGAGACCGGTCTGATTGCCGACGTCGGCGATGTCATGTTCGTTGCGTCGAACTTCCACGATCCGAACAAGCTGACGGTCGGAATCTGGTTCGCGGGAACGGTGACCGGCGGCACGCTCGGGGCCGGCGACGACGCCGATGCCGTCGGCTGGTTCCCCCTCGACGACCTCCCGCCCCTGGCTTTCGAAACGGACGAAGCCCTGTTCGAACGGCTTCGCCGAGTAGCGAATAGGAGTAGCTGGGTAGCGGAGCGGTGCGAGGGGACGGGTCTTCGCCTCTCCCACGCAGTGGGAGAGGCGCGAGCATCGGCCGCCAGGCCGGAGCGCAGCGGAGAGGGCTGCCCGCTTGGAGATCACCGCAAACCTGAACGCCCACCAGACCTCATCTCCTTGATCCGATCCCCCTCCCCGCACGCAGAGATCCCTTCCGTCACCCCCGCAGGGCAAGCGCAACCTTCCCCTGAGGGGAAGGAATCGGGGGAGAGATTCCTCGGCGTGGCGACTGGCGACTGGCGACTGGCGACTTCTACCCCCGGTCGTACTCTTCGAATCTCTCGGAGAGTTCGAGCCAGGCGGTCTCTTCGGCGTCGAGTTCTTCGAGGACGTCCGCGAGTTGCTGGGCGAGATCGACGGTCGAGTCGTAGTCACCCGCAGCGGCATCGAGCTGCACCGCGAGATCCGCGCTCTTCGCCTCGAGTTTCGGGATGCGCTTGGTGAGGCGGGCGAGTTCCTGCCGTTCCTTCCACGTGGGTTTCGTGCGCGGTGCCGATGCCGGCTTGCCGGCGGCAGCGGCAGCCGGGGTTTCGGTCGCGGTTTGGGTCGGGGTCCGAACGGCTGGAGCGAGCCGGTCGGCCCAGTAGGCGGGCCAACCGCCCGGGTGGTGCCGCAGAGAGCCGTCGGTCTCGATTGAGTAGATGTCGTCGCAGACCCGGTCGAGGAAGTAGCGATCGTGGCTCGAGACGACGAGCGCTCCCGGCCAGGCGTCGAGGTACTCCTCAAGGACCTCGAGGGTGTCGAGGTCGAGATCGTTCGTGGGCTCGTCGAGGAGGAGGAGGTTCGGCGCCTCCATCAGCGTCAACAGCAGTTCGAGTCGTCGGCGTTCGCCGCCGGAGAGATCGCCGACGGTCGAGCGCTGCGCTTCGGCGTCGAACTGGAAGCGCTCAAGCAGCTTCGCCGCCGAGACTCGGATGCCGGAGTCGAGCCTGGTGGTCTCGGCTCGCTCCCGAACCACGGCGTTCACCCGCGTCTCCAGCGGTATCGGTTGGGGATCCTGCCCGTACCAACCGGGGGAAATGGTGGACCCCATCTTCACCGTGCCTTCGTCGGGGTCGAGCCGTTCGGCGATGAGCCGCAGCAACGTGGTCTTGCCCGCGCCGTTCTCGCCGACGACGCCGATCCTGGCCTTCGGAGGAAGCTTGAGATCGAGGTTTCGCAGCACCCACCGGTCGTCGTACTCCTTGCCTGCATTGTGCATGTCGACGACTTTCGAACCGATGCGACGCGACGGCAGGTCGATGGAGAGTTCGGGATCAACGGGACGCTGCTTCGCTGCGATGAGGTCGTGGACGGCATCGACCCGCGCCTTGGACTTCGAGGTGCGGGCTTTCGGAGAGCGGCGGAGCCAGTCCAGTTCGATACGGAGGCGTTGCTTCCGTCGATGTTCAACCGCTGCTTCGTGTTCTTCCCGGACAGTGCGGGCTTCGAGGAATTGCTCGTACGTGCCGTGGTGCGAGTGGAGGGCCTCGTGGTGAACCTCGACCACCCGATTCGCCACCCGATCGAGGAGGTAGCGGTCGTGGGTCACCAGCACCAGCACCGACGTGCGAGACAGGAGATGGTCTTCGAGCCAGTCGATCGTGTCGACATCGAGGTGGTTCGTCGGCTCGTCGAGGATCAGGATGTCGCAGTCGGCAGCGAGCGCAACTGCCAGGGCGAGACGCTTCCGCTGACCGCCCGACAGTTCGTCAACCGCAGCCGAAGCGTTGTTCAATCCCAGGCGATCTGCCATCGCGATCGTCTCGCGATCGTCTCCGATGATCCCACCGACCGTGCTGCCGGCAGGGAACGTCGGGTCCTGCACGAGCGATGTGATCCGGAGGCCGGCTGAACGGACGATCCGTCCCGAGTCCGGTTCCTCGGCTCCCGAGATGATGCGCAGGAGCGTCGACTTGCCCGAACCGTTCCGACCGATGACGCCGATCCGCTGCCGCCGTGAGATCCCCAACGACGCGTCGCGGAGCACAGGCGTCTCCGGGTACGACTTCGAGATGGCTTCGAGACTGATGAGGTGCATTGGCTGAAGTATGCCCCTTCGTGGGGCTGGCACCGCGTGCCAAAGCCCGTGGGCTGTCCTAGAAGTCGAAGTTGCCGGGGTCGGGGCCGACGCGTTCGGCTCGATCCATGGCGTTGATTGCAGCGACTTCGTCGTCGGTCAACTCGAAGTCGTAGAGGTCCCTGTTCTCGGCGATGCGGGACGGCGTGATGCTCTTCGGTAGTGTGACGATGTTACGCTGGAGCATCCAGCGCAGCACCACCTGGGCGACGGTCACACCGTGTGCGTCTCGGCGATCACCGCCAATTCCGGGTCGTTGATGATCTCGCCGTGCTTGAGGGGACTCCACGCCTCGACCACGATGCCGCGGTCCGCGCAATACGAGACGAGGTCGGCGCTCTGGAGGTGTGGGTGGAACTCAATCTGGTTGATCGACGGCGTCACGGTGGCGGTCTCGGCGAGTTGGTCGAGATGCTCAGCGAGGAAGTTGGAGACACCGATCGCCCGAGCCTTGCCTGCCGCCTGGATCTCCTCCATCGCCCGCCATGTTCCCTCGGTGTGCTCCGGTTTCGGCCAGTGGATGAGGTAGAGATCCACGTAGTCAAGGCCGAGCTTCTCGAGGCTGCGGTCGAACGCCGCAAGCGTCAACTCATAGCCCTGGTGGCTGTTCCAGAGCTTCGTGGTGATGAAGAGCTCCGAGCGGTCGATGCCGGACGCGGCGATGGCCTTGCCGACGTCCACCTCGTTGCGATAGAGCGCCGCCGTGTCGATGTGGCGGTAGCCCGCCTCGAGGGCCGCGACAACGGCGTCTTCAGTCTCGGCTCCTGGTTCGACCTTGTAGACGCCGAATCCAAGGAGCGGAATGTCGACGGTGTCGTGCAGCGGGACGGTGGATGCAAAGGTGATGCTCATGCAATCAGGCTCCCACATCCGTCGCACAACGCGGAATCTCGTCGGCCCGGGGGAGCGAGCGAATGGGTCCAAAGACCCTAGAAATCACTCTAGTTTCAGGAATAACTGAAGGTTATGGCAGATGAAGCGCACAAACGTCGGTTCACAGAGGAGGTCAGCCGGTTCTTCGAGTCGATGGGCTTCCCGCCCATGGCTGGTCGTGTCTGGGCCGCACTGCTCGTTGCGGAAGAGCCGCACCTGGCTGCTGCGGACCTTCAGGAGCAGATCGGAGCGAGCGCCGGGGCCATCTCGACGGCGATCACGGATCTCAACCGACTTGGTCTCATCGAACGGGTGTGGATCCCCGGCAGTCGGCGGAACTACTACGCGGCTCCGACGAGCGCGCTCGATCGACTGCTGGAACGTCGGGCGGAGGCGCTCACCACCATGGTTGATCTCGCCGAACGCGGTGTCGAGACGTTCGCTGGCGTCGAACGTGCCGCAGAGCGCCTCACGTACCTCAGAGATCTCTACACCTGGTTCGATCGAGAGTACGACATTCTCCTCGAACGCTGGCGTGCTGAACGACCGAACTCCTAGCGAACGACTGGAGCAAACATGATCGGGAACAACCGGCTGATCCACCTGGATGCCGTGTCCCGGCGATATGAGCTTGGCGGGACGACCGTCACGGCCCTCGACACCGTCGATCTGGATGTGTACGAAGGCGAATTCGTCGTCGTGCTCGGTCCTTCCGGCAGTGGCAAGACGACCCTGATCAACCTGATCGGAGCCCTCGATACCGCGACTGAGGGTTCGATCTCGGTGGCGGGCACCGATATATCGAACACGAGGCGGTCGGCCCTCTTCGACTTCCGGCGGCGTGCGGTGAGCTTCGTCTTCCAGAGCTTCAACATCTTCCCGGGCCTGACCGCACGAGAGAATGTCCAGTTCGGGATCGATGCCGCCGATCGTGACGATCCGCCGGATGCCGAGGAGGTGCTCGGTCGCGTCGGCCTCGCCGACCGCGCAGAGCACTTTCCCCATGAACTCTCCGGCGGCGAGCAGCAGCGAGTTGCCATCGCTCGGGCACTCGCCACCGGCAATCCGATCTTGCTCGCCGACGAACCGACCGGCGAACTGGACTTCGCCACCGGCGTGCAGATCCTCGAGTTGCTTCGTGAACAGGCCGGCCCCGGCACCGCGGTGCTCGCCGTCACGCACAACCGAGAGATCTCTCGCGTCGCCGATCGGGTGGTCGAACTCTCGAGCGGCCGCATCGTGTCCGACGGACCTCCTGCGGGCGGCCGCGCGGAACTCGCCGACCTCCATTGGTAGGAGGCGCCATGAAGTCGTTCTCGATGTGGATGAAGTGGTCATGGCGAGACTTGCGTTCCCGATGGGTCCAGGTCGTGGTGATCGCGCTCATCATCGCTCTCGGCGTTGGTGCCTACTCCGGGCTGTCGTCGATGACGCGGTGGCGCAAGATCACCGCCGACCACGCCTACGAAATGCTCAACATGTACGACCTCCGGGTCGAACTCGCCGACGGATCCGCTGTCGATGAGGGAGAAATGCTGGCGGTCGTCCGCACAACGGACACCGGTGGAGTCGTCGCGCATGCCGAGGAACGACTGCGAGTACCGACACAGGTTGCGACGGCCACGCCGGACGGTGAGGTCGTCGTGCGCGGCGAGATCATCGGTGTGCCGCTTGCCGGCGACGGACCGAGTATCAACGCACTCTTCGCGAAAGACGGTCGCCTGCTCGCGGAGGCGGATCGCGGCGAACCGGTCGCATTGATCGAGCGGAATTTCGCCGTCTACTACGACCTCCCGGCCGATGGCACACTGACGCTCAGCGGGGGGCGGCAGATCGAGTACGTCGGACACGCCCTGACGCCCGAGTTCTTCATGGTCATCGCGGAAGGCGGCGGATTCTTCGCCCAAGCCAGCTTCGCCGCGGTCTTCACCTCGCTCGAGACGGCGGGCGACCTCGCCGGCCTTCCCAACGCGGTCAACGATCTCGTCCTCACCCTCGAATCCGGGGCCGACCGGGCCGCGTTCGAATCAGAGCTGGTGGCAGCATTCGAGACCGAGATGCCCGACGTCGGGGTGGTGGTCTCGACCACAGAGGACGATCCGGCCCACTCGCTGACCTATGAGGACATCGAAGGAGATCAACAGTTCTTCAATATCGTGGCCTTTCTGATCCTTGCCGGATCGGCTGCGGCGGCGGTCAACCTGACGGCACGGATGGTCGATCAGACCCGCAGAGAAATCGGCATCTCGATGGCGCTCGGGGTCAAGCGGTTCTGGATTGCACTGAGGCCGATGCTGATGGGCGTCCAGATCGCGCTGCTCGGTGTACTGCTCGGAGTCTTGATCGGGTGGGGGATCGCCGCAGCGATGCGCGGCCTCCTCGAGTCGCTCCTGCCGATGCCCGAGTGGCTGACGCCGACGCAGTGGGATGTGTTCCTCACCGCTGCGCTCGTCGGCCTCATCATCCCGCTTGTCGCGGTCACGATTCCCGTCTGGCGAGCAATCCGGGTTGCGCCGGTCGACGCAATTCGGACCGGCCACCTGGCCTCGCGCGGGGGCGGCCTCGCTCCGCTCGTGAAAAAGGTTCACGTGCCGGGCGACACGTTCGCTCAGATACCCGTACGCAACGTTCTGCGCGCTCCGAGGCGCGGGCTGTTGACCGCCCTTGGAATCGGCGCCACGATTGCGGTACTGGTGATGCTGGTTGCGGCGATTGACTCGTTCTTCGGAGCGATCGCAAAAGGTGGCGAGGAAGCCTCTGGTGGTGTCGCCGACCGCGTCATCGTCGAGATGGACTCGGTGTATCCGGCAGCCGGTGGTCCAGTTGGAGTGGTTCTGGCGTCGCCGCTCATCTCGGAGGGTGAGTCGATGTTGCGCGTCGGCGGTGAACTCGGCGCCGGCGATGACGCTATCGAGGCGTCGGTCGAGTTCGTGGACTGGCAGGACGGACTGTTCCGTCCCGACGTCGTTGAGGGGTCGCCTCCCGCCAGCGAACCCGGCATCGTGATCGCCCCGAAGGCGGCGGATGACCTGGGCGTTGCCGTCGGGGAAGAACTGACGGTCCGACTCCCGCGGCGCACGGGCCCGGTGTCGTTCGCCCTTGAGTCGATGGAGCTGACGGTGACCGGAATCAACGGACACCCCTTCCGGTCCATCGCCTACATGTCGACCGAGCAGGCCACCCTCCTCGGTCTCGAGGGCACGGCGAATGTCGTGTCGGTGGTGGCGAAGGACGGCGTCGAGACCGGGGACCTCCAGGCGGAGTTCCTGCAAGTCGGTGAGGTCACGTCGGTGCAGCGAGCCGACGCGATGGCCCGCCTCATGGAGGACCTGATGGCCCAGTTCGTCGGGGTGTTCCAACTCTTTGAAGTCGTGGTGCTGATCCTCGCCGTCCTGATTGCCTTCAACGCCGCGTCGATCGCGGTCGATGAGCGGCGACGGGAGCACGCCACGATGTTCGCCTACGGCATCCGACCGCGAACAGTGGTTCGCATGCTGGTCACCGAGAGCGCGATCGTTGGTGTCGTGGCCACGGTCATCGGACTGATCGGCGGATTCGCTCTGTTCCAGTACTTCATCACCCAGTGGGCGCAGACCATGCCGGAAATCGCGATCCCGGTCGTCATGAGCCCGGCGACGTTGGTGTGGGCGATCGGTGTCGGCGTTGTCGCCGTCGGCCTCGCTCCACTCCTCACGGCCCCGAGAAAGCTGCGAAAGATGGACCTGCCCTCGACCTTGCGCGTGATGGAGTAGGCAGCTGCCAGCTCAATCAGCTCGCGGCTGGGGTTTCTTCCTGGACTTGCTGTTCTACGGCGGCGTACAGGTCGTCGGGGCGGATGGGCTTGGCGAGGAACGCCGCCATGCCGGCGTCGCGACCGCGGTCGCGGCTCGTCTCGTCGGTGAAGGCGGAGACGCCGATGATGAGCGGCCGGTCCGAAGGGTCGGATCTGCGATCACAGATCAAGCGGGTAGCTTCGAGTCCGTCCATACCCGGCATCATCACGTCCATCAACACGACGTCGAAGTCCGCACGTTCGAGAATCTCCAGCGCCTCGAAACCATCGGACGCTGTCGTGGTGGAGTGGCCGCGCTCTTCGAGCATGCGGGTCATGAGGAAGCGGTTGGTCTGACTGTCGTCGACGACGAGCACGCTGAGGCTCGGTCGGCCGTCCCGGATCCAGAACCGGGTCACGAGGGTGGTCCGGTCGCCAGAATCTGTGAGAGCGATCGTCGAACTGATGACATCAATGAGGTCGCTCGGTTCCACCGGCTTGGCCAGGTAGCCGCTTACGCCGTGGTGACGGCATCGGGCGGCGTCACCACGGCGACCCGACGCGGCGACGATGACGATTGGAACGAGCGCCGGCGCCCGCTGAGAGAAGCGATCGGCCTCGGCAAACGAGTCCTTCGTGGAATCGATCACCGCAAGAACAGGGATGTCAGGGTTGTCGATGCTGGACTCGCGGGTTGAGAGCCACTCATCAACGCTGGTCGCCACGACGTGGGGGATCTCGGCCTCGCTGAGAGTCTTCACCAACTCGCGACGGTCTGAAATCGCATCCGCGATCACCAGAACTGGGCGATCGAATGCGGACCGCTTGGCCTCGGGCGTCGCTGCTTCGATGGCCTCCGTACCCATCTGCAGGCGAATCGTGAACTGGATTCCCGAGGTCTCCTGGTCGTTGCCGTCAACCGAGACACGGCCGCCCATGCGAGACAGGGTCTCAAGCACAACGGGTAGCCCGAGGGCGACGGTGGTGTCGTCGTCCAGGCCGGCGTCTTCACCCGAAGCGCTCATCGTCGGCCGCTGACCGAGCGGGGTGACCTTGAAGAGCAGTGTGACTGTGGTGGTGTTGCGCTCGGATTCCTCCACGTCCAGGCGGATGCGGTCGCCGGAGGACCGTTCCATGACCGATTCAACGAATCGGGCAATGATCCGACGGAGGCGGCCCGGATCCCCGACGAGGAGATCCGGAACATCGGGAGAGACAACTTCGACCACCGTGATCGACCGGGCCCGCGTGGATCGGTCGAGGAGTCGCTTGACGTTGGCGATCAGGCCACGAAGGCTGAACTCGGCGGACGCGAACTCGAGATGGCCGGCCTCGAGCATCGACAGGTCGACCAAGTCGTTCGCCAACGTCAGGAGGCCGTTGGCCTGATCTTCGATCGAGGCGAGGGACTCGACGGTATGGGCCGGCAGCGCATACATCAATGAGTCGCGGGCAGCCTCCAGGATGTCTGCTGCCGGGTTCCTGAGCCGTTCGGCGATGTGCGAGAGGATCTGGGCTTTCGTGGGAGTGGCGCCCTCGATGGCGACTCCCGCCTGGTTGAGCTGTGAAAGCGCGGTCCGCTGTTCCATTGCTTGCACGATGCACCGCCGAAGGCTGTCGGAGTCGATGCCGTCTTCGACGAGGTAGCACGCGGCGCCTGCCGCCACGGCGGTCACCCCTGTGCCGTGGTCACCGGCTCCCGCTACGAAGACGATGGGGGCCTTGATCCCTTCTTCGGATATGCGGGCAAGAAGGTCAAACCCGGTTCTGACTCCGATGTAGTGATCGACAACATAGACGTCGGACTCGGCGGCGACGATTGCACCGAACCCGTCGGCGATCGTTGCCACCTGCTGGACCTGGTAGCGGCTCTCGCCTTCGCCGTCACCGAGATGCTGACGGATCAGCGGCATCGCCGCACCGTCGCCGACGAGCAGAACTCGAACCACAGGTGTCTCGTGCGGATCCTCGTGGGGAGTGGTATCGATGATCGCGTCGTCTGCCGAATCAGCAGGGCCTGCGGTTGGGGATTCCATTGATACGTGGTTCCTTGATCGGTCCGTCGTCTGTGTGCTCCTGGAGTGGTATATCGGTCCCGGTACCCCCGAAATTCAACGGTTCCTGCGCCTGGCACTCGAATAGGTCGCTCGACTCATTCGCGCGTGTGGTGCGCCCGTCGGGCACACCACACACTGCAACGGACCGAAGAGATCCTCGGCCTACATGGCGAACAGCGTCACGTGCGCGTTCGTCATCCACGCCCGAGCGATGTGGATCGCATCGTGCCGCTCCTCGACGCCGCCATCCCCGTCCGCGACTTCGAGGAGGACTGAGACCTCATCGAGATAGTCCATCACCGCCGTCACGTCCCTGCCTGCCACCTCTGCCCAGGTCGCGATCGTGGAGAGGTGTTCGAGTCGAAGCGTCGCACCGCTCAAGTCGCGGGCAATGTGCCGTTCGTAGTCCGGTTCCTCACCGTTCCTGATCGCTCGCCACTCGATGCGCTGGAGTTGTCTCCGAGATAGGGCGGTGCCAACAACCTCGGCTGGTTCATCGAGGGTGGCGATTGCCGCTAGGGCCTCGTCCAGGCTCTCGAGTGCCGCCGCCTTCTGGTCCTCGGTGAGGCGGGGCGAGTTGGCGATTCGTTCCTCGGCTGCCGCTGCCCGCTCGGCAACCCGTTCGCGCAATTCGTCGGCGCTCTGGTCGACCCACGCCGGCGGGTAGCGCCGTTCCAACCGATCGGCCGTGTCAGTCTCCTCGGCAAGCGCCGGCATCACGGTCAGCGCAACGACGGCGGTAGTGACCGCCACGAGGAGTGCGGTTCGTCGGTTCATCCTGTCCTCCTGATCTCGGGATCCTGTTCACCGCCGACTCTGAAGGTTCGATGTGTGGCGCCCGAGAAGAGCGTGTGATGTTTCTGTGAAGTGTGCGATCGACCGCCGGACACCGACACCCGTGATGGCCCGTTTGGGTTGGTGTCCGAAATCTGAGGCCTATCGGCCACTTTACGCGCGCTTAGCGCAGCCTTATCGCTCGATTCGGCAGTATTCGGCCACGGAGAGTGTTTACAAGGAGGAATACATGACGAGTCGCTCACCCAAGAGCACATCAACCCGGTCGAGTACGTTCACCGTGTCCCTGATCCTCGGCCTGCTGCTGATCCCCCTCAGCGCTGTTGCCGCAGCGGCCGTGATCTCGAACGGCGAGGCCCCCGAGTCCGGTGCCGTCGAAGAAGTAGTGGTTGCCGCTGCGGTCCCAGAGACCACCGTGACGACCACGGAGGCGGAGACCGTCGAGACGGTGATCATGACCGAGGCGCCCACGTTCACGAGAGAGGACCTGGAAGCCGCATGCGGTGAGCAGGGATGGGAATTGGTCGAGCGTGAAGCCGACGGAACGATTGGGGAACTGGAGCAGGCGGCCCTCGACTCCCTCCGACAGATCTGCGCCGAGGAAGGGCTTGAGCTTCCCGGGCCGCCTGCGCCTCCCGCAATCGTCCGGACCGTGTCGGTCGTCGATCCATCCACAGACTCGACCACCACGACGACGATGGACGACAGATCCGACGCAGCGACGGTTCACGATGATCACGACGAGTACGAGTACGAGGACGAAGACGAACACGAGGACGAGGACGAAGGCGACGACGAGGACGAGCACGACGAGGATGAGCACGACGAGGATGAGCACGACGAGGACGACGACTGATGCGCAGCGCTCTCACCTCGAGCGCCGCGGGAATAGCCGTCATGGCGACCGGACTCGTAGCACTGATGGCAATCCTCGGAGCCTCGCCGAGCGACGACGCGGTGCCGGTACCGGTCGTCGCGACGCCCGCTCCGCTGGTCACAACCACAGTGCCTGCGACGACAACGACCGCCGCGGAACCGGTGGTTGTGTCCATCACCACCCCGACACCGGAACTTGACGGTGTCGGGGACGCGGTAACCCGCGTGCTCTACGGCAGCGGCTATGCCAAGCACACCGCACCGGATGAACTCGAAGGTGATCTGCCGCCGGCGGTCCTCGAGCTCCTCATCGAGCGCGAGGTGACGCTGACGATCGCCACCGAAGACGAGTCGATCGACCAGCCAACGGAGGCACCGTGATGATCAAGCGACTCTTCCCGATGCGGTGGGCCAAGATCGCCGTCTGGACCGGCGCGGCGCTGGCCTGGGGAACCACGGCGATCGCCGTTGCGAGCAACGCCAACGTTGCAGCGCCGGTGGACGAACCCGCGCTGCCGCAGCCGGTCGAGCCGTCCACGACCACATCGACGACCTCAACAACGGCGGCCCCGATTCCGGACATGCCAGAGCGCGGCCTTGTCGTCGTGCGCTACACGCCGGTCCCGCCACCTCCTCCCCAGGTGGTGACGCGCACTGTTGTAGTCGCCGGCTCGTCGGGCGGCGGTGGCGGCGGTGGCGGTTCAGCCCCGGCACCAGCGGCCTCCGCTCCGGCCGTGTCTGCCCCAGCGCAGAGTTCCGGGTCATGAAGCGGGATCTGCTCCCGGCGATGGGGACCACCGTCGACGTCACGGCTGCAACCACGGCCGCAATTGCCGACACACGCAGGCTGTTTCAGCGCGTAGAGCGTGTGTGCAGTCGGTTCCTTCCATCGAGCGAGCTGAGCACGATCAACGCCTTCCCTCTGGGGGAGGTGTCCATGTCACCGCTGATGATCCGCGTGATGAACGCTGCGGACCGAGCCCGCACGCTCACCGAAGGTCTCGTTGACGCCGGCATCGGTGCGGCCGTTCGATCGTGGGGTTACGACCGTACGTTCGAAGAGGTCGTCGACCGCGATGAACTCGAGGCAGCTGCGCCGGGCAACCGCTCCCGGTGGAGAGTCGACGGGAACGTCCTCGTTCGAGATGCCGGGACAACGATCGACCTCGGAGGGATCGCCAAGGGCTGGACCAGCGATCTCGCCGTCGAGGAAGGCCTGGCTGCCATCGTCTCAGCCGGCGGCGATGTTCGGTCGTCGGTCGGCAATGCCCGGGTAGAGATCGTCGACCCGTGGGGAGATATCGCCGCCACGGTCCATATCGGGATCGGTGCCCTTGCTACAAGTTCGGTCGCTCGCCGCCGGTGGCGCGTCGGGGAGAGCGAAGTCAACCACTTGATCGACCCGCGCACCATGCAGCCGACGAAGAGCCCGATCCTCCAGGCATCGGCGATCACCGCGACGGCCCTCGAAGCGGAGGCAGCCGCCAAGGCGATCCTGCTGTTGGGCGCCGACGGGCTTGCGTGGGCCGACCGCCAGCCCTGGATCCGCGGGGCGCTCGCCGTGTGGCACGACGGCAACGTCTACGCAACGACCGGAATGGAGATGGCGGCATGAACATCGAGTGGATCGTGATTCGAGGCTCCGGCCTCGTTGCCTATGGACTCCTGGCCGCGTCGACGATCTGGGGCCTGATGGTGTCGACCAAGGTCTTCGGGCGGGCCGTCAAAGCCAAGCCGCTGACGTGGTTCCATGAGTCGCTGGGTCTGGGTGCGCTGATTGCGACGGGAGTGCACATGGTCGCGCTGACCATGGACCAGTACGTCGAGTTCGGCTGGATCGACGTACTCGTCCCGGGTGTCGCCACCTGGAATCCAACGGCAGTCGCCCTTGGCGTGACCGCGTTCTACGGCCTTGCGGTGGTGACGCTCAGCTTCTATGTGAAAGGCGTCATCGGTCAGAAGGCGTGGCGCACGATCCACTTCCTCGCTTTCGGGACCTTCATGTCGGCGCTGATCCACGGGATCATGGCCGGCACCGACACCGGTCATCCGCTGGTCACCGGCATGTACATCGGCACGGGCGTGCTCGTTGCAGGACTGCTCGCGGTACGCGTGATCCAGCAGCGTTCGGCACCTGAGCGTCCCGCACGGACGCAGCATGTGCCTGCCCGACAGTCACCCGAGAAATCTTCCGAGCCGCGAAAGCCGGTCTCAGCGAGAACCGGCGGCTGATCCAATCGACGGACCCGGTCACTCGTCCGGAGCGGCTTCGATCGCGTCGCTCGGTTCAATACCACCGGTCGATACCGGAGGAGAGGTCCGCGATCGCTGCGGTCTGGTCGTGATGAACACGCCGAGGAGCACGACCACTAGTCCGAGGGCCGCCGTCGGCTCGAGTGTCTCGTTCAGCACGAGGGCACCGAGCACGACCGCGACCGCAGGAATCAGATAGGCGACCAGCGACACCGTCACGGCACGGGTTCGACCCAGCATCCGGAAGTAGATCCAGATGGGGATGGCACTGGCCCAGATCGCGAGCGCCACGATGGCGGCGACGGCGATCGGTTCGGGTTCGACATTCCACGGTTGCTCCAGCGCGATCGCCACCAGCAGGCCGAACGAGCCGGCCACCAACTGCTGTCGCATCGCGAGGCGTGGGGCGTTCTGTGGCCCGATCCACCTCGCGTAGACCGTGCCGGCCGCGTAGCTGAGGGACACGCCGACCATGGCGAGCTGCCCAGCCAGATCGGCTCCGCCGAACGATGCCGGCGTGATACCGATGATCAACGCCACGCCGACGAACCCAATCAGGATGCCGCCGCCCTGGGCGCCGTGGATCCTTTCGTTGGTGAGGAAGAAGTGGGCGAGGATCACCACGAAGATCGGCGACGCAGCGCTGAGCATGCCGGCCACCGAGCTGTCCAGGCGGAGCAGGGCCCACGCCGTGAGAACGTTGGGGAGCCAGCCGCTGACGGTTCCGAGGACCAACGCGGGGACCCAGCCCTGGGAGGAACGTTTCGCCGCTCGTCGGGTCGCTCGGATCGCGAGCCAGAGGATTGCAGCTGCGAGCAGCCCCCGCACCGCGGTGAGGGTGAACGCCGGGACGCTGGGTACCGCAACCTTCATGAGGAGGAACGCGCTGCCCCACATGACCGACATCAGCCCGAGTTCCACCCAGACGGTCGCCTGCGTGCTCGGCTTGTGGTCGTGGGAGGTGGTGTGCGGCAAGGTGAAGTACTCGGGAGTCGGTCTCGGGACACTACCGCTGGTGTCCGGCCTCTTGGCCGAAGGGAGTCGCCAGTTGCCAGTCCGGTTCCTTCCCCTCTTCCATTCCTTCCCCTCAGGGGAAGGTGGCAGCGGCAATGCAGGCCTGCATTGCCGATGACGGAAGGGGTTTCTCGGTCTCGTGGAGAGGTGGAGTCCCCTGGACGCTCCACGAACGTCACCGCGGATTCGTTGAGACCGAGAGACCCCCTCCGTCGCCCAGGGGGCGACACCTCCCCCTGAGGGGGAGGAATACCGAGAGCCCCTGAGGGGGAGGAACTGGGAGGGAGGGATCGAACTGGCGACTTGGTAACTCGCCGGATGCGACGTGCCGCCATCCCGCTTGAATCAACAGGGTGACTCAGGTTGTGCACGGTCCTCGCCGCATTGTCTTCAGTTCGCTCTTGTTCGTCGCCATGGGGGCGGCGACGTTCACTGCTGCGTCGATCGGGATCCTTGCGACGTTCATCATCGACGATCTGTCGATCACCCGTGCCGAACTCGGCGTCGTCCTGGCCGTCGTCAACGTCGCTGCGGCAGTGCTGTCGCCGATCGCGGGTCGGATCACGGATCGCATCGGCGGCAAGGCAGCGATCATTGCTCTCTTTGTCCTTGCCGGGGCGACCTTCCTCCTGATCGGTACCGCGGTCGGCTACGGGATGCTCCTGTTCGGTGCCCTCGCCGGAGCGTTCTCCCAGGCATCGGCGAACCCGGCCACGAACAAGCTCATCGCCGAGGACCTCCCGGAGGGGGAGCGGGGCGTGATCACCGGAATCAAGCAGTCGGGGGTCCAGTTCGGGATCTTCCTCGGTGGCGTGTCGGTGCCGTCCCTCGCAGTAGCGCTCGGTTGGCGCGGCGCCTATCTCGTGGTTGCTGCGATCCCGCTGGTCTTCGCCCTCGTTGCTATCTGGGCGATCCCATCGGCACCCGCTTCAGAACGTTCGCACCGTGAACGGAACCGAGGTCGTCTGCCCACGGCGATCTGGTGGCTCGCGGCCTACGGGTTCCTATCCGGCTTCTCGGGAGCCGTCGTCTACTTCGTTCCGCTTTACGCCGAAGAGACCCTCGGTTGGAGCGTCTTCGTCGGAGGAATAGCGGCCGCCGTGGTCGCCTTCGTTGCCGTGCCCGGCCGGATCCTCTGGAGCCGCCACGCCGAGCAGTCCGGGGCGTTTCGCCAGTCCCTTGCCGTGATGGCCGGCCTTTCGGTCGTCGCTGCCGTTCTCTTCCACGCGTCGAGTTGGGGCGCGGCGTGGTTGCTCTGGCCGGCAGCGGTGCTGATCGCCGTCGGGTCGAGTTCGTGGAATTCGGTCGGAATGCTGGCCGTGATGGTCGAAGCCGGCTCGGCGGCAACCGGCCGAGCGTCCGGGATTGTGCTGTTCGGCTTCCTCACCGGTCTCGGTCTTGGCCCCCCGATCTTCGGGGCGCTGATCGACGCCACCGAGTCCTACGACTCGATGTGGCTGTTGTCGGCTCTCACCGCGCTGGGCGCCGGGGGCGTGATCTGGGCCTGGCATCGGTCGGTTCGGGCGTGATCCGCTCGAGCATTGCCCCACCGATCCAGGTGGTCCTCATCCGATTGCCCTGTCGGCTCCGTAGAAGGGGCAAGCAGAGCGCGGAGGTGCGACATGAACGAGTCGATGAGAGCATCCCGGCCGATGGGCCGTATCCGGAAGTCGAAGACGGCGCCGGCGGGACGCGTCTGTAGCAACGATGAATGCACGGTCATCATCTCTCGCTACAACACGGCCGAGTTCTGCAACGTCCACCGGCCGCTCAAGTACCCGAGGGTGCGGGGCGTGGTTTCGAGGCCCTAACCGGCGGACTCAGCTGAGCGATTCAGGCCTGAGTTTGGCGTCGAGCGTGCGGCCGATCCGTACCGATTCGATGACCAGTTCGTCCATGTTCTCGGCCTCGGTCCTGAAATTGACGATGCAGGACCGCAGGGCGAACTGACCGCGCACAATCGCGTTCGACGGGAACACCCGGCCTCCGAGTTGCAGATCGAACATGATCCGCTGGTTGAGATCGTTCAGATAGGCGTCGGCGTCGCGTCGTCCGTGAAGGTCGGCAGGCACGTAGCGGAAGCACGTGATGGAGAGCCCCGGGTCGGTGATAGCGTCGAGTTCCGGGTGGCTGATCACGAGTTGGTGGAGGTATCGAGCGAGGGCAACGTCGTGCGCAATGCGTCGCTCATACGCCTCCCAACCGTGGGCGAGGAGCGAGACCCAGATCTTCAGAGCAGCGAACGACCGTGTGAAGTGCGGGCTGAGGGTGTAGACATCGGCGCCCCATCCGGTGTCGTCGTCGTCGACGATGTAGGTGGCGTGAACAGCGAACGTCTCGCTGAGCACGTCGGGATCGCGAACGAGGATGCACGCTCCGGCGATCGGTGTGTAGAGCCATTTGTGGGGATCGAAGCCGATCGAATCCGCACGCTCGATGCCGGTGAAGAGGTCCCTCAGCGAGTCCGTGAGTGCCGCCGCGCCCCCGTACGCACCGTCGACATGGAACCAGACGTCGTACTCGGCGCAGACATCGGCGATGGCATCGAGTGGGTCGATGGCACCGGTCCCCGTGGTCCCTGCCGAACCGACGATCGCGATGGGCCGAAGCCCCGCCGCAAGGTCGGCGTCAATTGCCGCCCGTAGCGCAGCCACGTCCATGCGGAGCTCATCGTCGGTCGGGATGTGACGGATCCCCGTCGTGCCGATGCCGAGCATCTGAACGGCGCGGTCGACGGTGTCGTGCACTTCGGATGACACGTACACCGTGAGCTGTGGGCCCGCTCGCATGCCATCCTCGCGGACGTCCCACCCGGCGTGGCGCGAGCGCG
Organism: uncultured Actinomycetota bacterium; assembly: GCA_963836085.1. Classification (GTDB taxonomy): domain Bacteria; phylum Actinomycetota; class Acidimicrobiia; order Spongiisociales; family UBA5794; genus JAHEEL01. The sequence continues at coordinate 71,867 of CAWIHT010000014.1, read as the reverse complement.
CCGCTGTGAGTGCGATCAGATTGACCATCGCACCGCCTGACGTGACATACCCGGATGTCTCCCCGGGCATGCCGAGCCGGTCGGCGAACCAGCGCATGAGGTGGTTCTCGATCTCGCTCGCGGCGGGGGACAATCGCCACCCGCCGGAGTTCTGATTCAGCCCGGCTGCAATGAGGTCGGCTGCCGCGCCCGGGACGGTGCCGGCGCCGCTGATGTACGCAACGAAGCCCGGATGGCCGGGATACATCGACTCATCGAAGACGACGTGGCGTAGGTACTCGGTGAGGTCGCCGAGCGGCATCGGGTCCGCCGGGACGGTCAGGTCGACCGATTCGCTCACCTCTGTCGCCGATCGGTTCCGCGCTACCGGGAGGTCGTCGTGGAGGCGGTCCAGAAGTTCTGTCCAGATGTCGAGCGCCTCGTCACCGAACGCTCGCGCCTCGTCGGACGACCAATCGAGCGCCCGTTCAGGCGCGGGTCGTTGAATCTCTGACATCGTCAACCTCCCCGTTCGGCTGCCAACCTACCCGACTCATCGAAGCCAGGAGGACGGTTCCTCGCGTCGTCGGTCGACCGGAGAGGGTCACCGGATGGCCACATGGCAAGAGGGCAGGCGTCGTAGTGGACGTCAAGGAGGACGTCGCCGACGACGCCCACACGCGTCACCTGAACTATGTCGTGATCGAGCACGACGACGGCACCGCCGGTTTCTCTGCGCATCTGCAGCACGAAGGGGCCCTCGTCGAGATCGGAGATGAGGTGGCCCAGGGTCAGGAGATCGGACTGAGTGGGGAGACCGGCCGGACCGGTGGTCCCGTCCTCCGCTTCGGGGTGTACCGCACGTTCCCTCCGATCGATGACCGGGACGTTCCCGTGGTCTTCAGCAATAGCGATGGTCCGTTCGACGCCCGGGGAGGCCTTCACGAAGCAGCCTTCTACCGCGCACTGTCGGACGGCATCGGCGAATGATCGAGGATTCTCCGACCGCTCCAGCTCCGGCGGGCGCTACCTTGTAGTCAGACAACGGCGCAATTCTCTTGAGACGGGACCGAACTCATGACCGGCGATCTGTCAAGCGATAATCGACATCAGCAGGAAGCCGACGAACGACGCGAGGAGCGCGATCGTCAGGACACCGAACGCGAGGCCACGCGCGATCTGCAGGACACCGAACGCGAGGCTTCGCGCGATCTACAGGACACCGAACGCGAAGCTTCACACGACCGTCACGAAGAGGAACTCAAGATCGAGCGCGCCCGCTACGAAGCCGAGTGGAAGGCCCAGAAGGACCGCGACCGGGCCGAGCGGAAGGCCGAGCGCGAACGTCGCGATCGTGAGCGTACTGAAGAACGCGAACGCCGCGCCCGCGAGCGCAACGCCTAACTCCGGCCAGCGTCAGCACAGCCTCAGGAGTCTGACGACTCCTTGTCGATTGCGTGGCGAACCCGCGGGGTCAACGCGTGGTTGTGGACCTTCTTGCCCTCGGCCAGCTTCGACGGATCGTCGTGCGACCGGTACCAGTTCGCGTACGCCTGCGAACCTGGGAGAACCATATTCGCCTTCTTCCCGTTTCTCCCGCCCGAACGGCCCTGCAATGGCACCCTGATCGGTGGAATCGCGACTTCGGCTCATGGCCCTGGCTACGAGTCGGCGGATGCGAGGTGGTACCACTCGTCAAGGTGGAACTGGCGTTCGTTCGGGAACGGACCGATCAGATCCACCGTCGCCTCGGTCGTGAGATCGGCCGGCCAGAACGCCGGGTCGGTTTCCTCGGTCTGGTACGACACGGCGACCGCCGCGCCGTTCCATGGCAGGGTCACTTCGTACTCGACGGTGCCGCGGTCGCCGGCGAAACCGATGTTGGCCTGCCAGCCCTCGTTCTCGAGGAGGGCCAGGCGGGTTGCTGTGTTGTTGGCGCCGCGGCAACACCATTCGAAATCGTGGACGAGCGTCCAGTCTTCTCCAGCCTCGACGTAGGACACCGATCCGAGAGCGGCCGACGAGTGCAGGATCCAGAGTTCGCCGCGGGCCGCGATCGCGAGGTTGACGGCTCCGAGGCTGTGGCCCTGAAGCGCGACGTACAGCGTCTCGTTGCTGCGCATCCAGAGCAATGTGCCCCCATCCGTCATCGTCGTCTCGGTCGCCCCGTCCCACTCGCCGGCTGCGATGACGCCGTCGATCGTCGGCGCAGCGTTATCGGGAACAGGCAGCGTGCGTTCCGGGGACCGAACTGCGGCCGTTGTTGACGAGGGCAGCGTGGTGGTGGTCGTTGTGGCAGCGACGGTGGCTGTCGTCGTGGGGGCGAGTGTGCTGGTGGTGGTCGGCTCGGCCGAACCGCACGAAGTAGCCACGGCCGCGGCTGTACACAGGGCAATACCAAGCCTCAGCCTCGTCCGGCGGATAGACGCTTCCAGAGCCACGGCACCACGTTCCCCCACAGGCCGTTCATTGTCTAGTGCCGAAGGACTTTGAGCTGCCAGCTACCAGCAAGACAGGACCCACGCCCCGACCGATCTCTACCTGTCGCCGAGTCCTCCTCCTTTTCGATTCCTTCCCCTCAGAGGAAGGTGGCAGCGGCAATGCAGGGATGCATTGCCGGTGACGGAAGGGGTCTCTCGAGTTCATGGAGAGGTGGAGACCCTTTCGACGCTCCGCGAGTCTCATCGCGGTTCTGTCAAGAGGGGGAGACCCCCTCCGTCCCTGGCTGCGCTCGGGCCACCTCCCCATGAAGGGGAGGAATCGGATTGGCGATCGGCGATCTACTCGGGCAGGTCGGTGTGCCCCATGAGGTATTCGTCTACGGCTCGTGCGCAATGGCGGCCCTCTCGGATGGCCCAGACGACGAGGGATTGTCCTCGGCGCATGTCACCGGCGGCGAACACCCCGGGGATCGTTGTGGCGTAGTCGCTCTCATCGGCAGCGACGTTGCCGCGCTGATCGATGGCGACCTCGAGTTGCTCCAGCAATCCCTGGTGGACGGGGCTCACGAAACCCATGGCAAGCAGCACCAGGTCTGCCTTGAGTTCGAACTCGCTGCCTGCGACTTCGGTCATCTCCCAGCGGCCGTTCGTCTGCCGCCAGTCGACGCTCGTACCGTGCAGGCTTCCGACCTTGCCGTCGGAACCCGCGAACGAGGTGGTAGCAACCGACCACATCCGTTCACATCCCTCCTCGTGCGAGGACGAGGTGCGGAGTTTGGTCGGCCAGTTGGGCCAGACGAGCGATTTGTCGGGGTGGTCGGGGGGCTTCGGTAGGAGTTCGAGTTGGGTGACCGATGCAGCGCCCTGCCGGTTCGCCGTGCCGACGCAGTCGGCGCCGGTGTCGCCGCCGCCGATGACGACCGCGTGCTTCCCTTCGGCGGAGATCGGTTCCTGGTCGCCGAGCGGCTCGTTGCCGACCCTGCGGTTCTGTTGCGTCAGGAACGGCATGGCGAAGTGCACGCCGTCGAGTTCCCTGCCGGGAATGGTGAGATCGCGGGGCTGTTCGCAACCGGCGGCCAGCACGACCGCGTCGTACTCGTTGAGCAGCCGCTCGACCGGCCAGTTCACACCGATGTGTCGATTGACGCGGAACTCGACGCCTTCGGCCTGCATCTGGGACATCCGTCGGTCGATTGCCCGCTTCTTGAGCTTGAAATCGGGGATGCCGTAGCGGAGGAGGCCGCCGATCTTGGCGTTCTTCTCGAAGACCTCCACGTTGTGACCCGCTCTGGCGAGTTGCTGCGCAGCGGCGAGGCCCGCCGGCCCGGATCCGACGACGGCGACCCGTCTGTCGGTGCGGCGGCGCGGGATCTTCGGTTCGATCCAGCGCTGGCGCCAGGCCTTTTCGATGATCGAGTACTCGATCGCCTTGATCGAGACGGGAGCATCGTGGAGATTGAGCGTGCACGCCTCCTCGCACGGCGCCGGACAGACGCGTCCGGTGAACTCCGGGAAGTTGTTGGTCGAGTGGAGAACGTCGATGGCCTCACGCCACCGGCCCCGGTACACGAGGTCGTTCCAGTCGGGGATGAGGTTGTCAACGGGGCAACCGGAGTGACAGTAGGGGATGCCGCAGTCGATGCAGCGGGCACCCTGCTGTGCAACCTCGGCCTTGACCAGGGGGATTGCGAACTCGCGGAAGTTCTTGGTCCGCTCTTCAACCGGGAGGGTGCCGGGTTGCTGGCGACTGATGTCCTGGAAGCCGGTTGGTGAGCCCACTACGCACGCTCCGTCGAGACGGTCTGTTCCGCAAGTGCCCGCCGATACTCAACCGGCACCACTTTGAAGAACCGGGGGAGGTACTCCTCGAAGTTGTCGAGGATCTCCATGGCCCGGGAACTGTTGGTGAACCGAGCGTGGCGCTCGATGAGCTTCTTCAGACGCCATGCGTCATCGCTGAACGGATCGGCGAGGAGTTCGGCTCTCGTCGGATTCTCGGGAGCGTCGAAGGGTTCGTCGGGAACCGTGAGTCGCTCGATCTCGACCATCTCGTGGTTGACCCGATTCTCGAAGTCGTCGCCTTCGTCGATGACGTAGGCGATACCGCCGCTCATCCCTGCACCGAAGTTGCGGCCGGCCTTGCCGATCACGACGACACAGCCTCCGGTCATGTATTCGCAACCGTGATCGCCGACCCGCTCCACGACCGCGATGGCTCCCGAGTTGCGCACGGCGAACCGCTCGCCGGCACCGCCGTTGAAGTAGCAGTCGCCGGAGATCGCGCCGTACAGGACGGTGTTGCCGACGATGACCGTCTCTTTCGGCACGGTTGGTCCTTCGGGCATGGACTCGATGATGATGCGTCCGCCCGACAGGCCCTTTCCGACGTAGTCGTTGGCCACGCCTTCGAGGTGGAGGGTGATGCCTCGCGCCAGCCAGGCACCGAAGCTCTGGCCCGCGGTGCCCTTGAGTTTCACCTGGATTGTCCCCGGCTTGAGCCCGTCGTGGCCGTAGCGTCGCGCGACCTCGCCTGAGAGCATCGCTCCGACCGTCAGGTTCGTGTTCGCGATCGGCGACTCGATCGTGACCTTCTCGCCGGCTTCCAGCGCCGGTTGCGCCTGCTCGATGAGGTAGTTGTCGAGCGCCTTTTCGAGGCCGTGGTCCTGGGAGTCGGTGTTGCTGATGGAGACCCCCGGGTCCGGGTCCGGCTTGAACAGCACCTTGGAGAAGTCGAGTCCCTCGGCTTTCCAATGGTTGATCGCGCCGTTCACGCCCACGCGGTCGCTCTGGCCGATCATCTCGGCGTACGTCCGGAAACCCATGCGGGCCATGATCTCGCGGGTCTCCTCGGCGATGAACATGAAGAAGTTGACGACGTGCTCGGGTTCGCCGGGGAAGAGCTTGCGCAGTTCGGGGTCCTGGGTGGCGACGCCGACCGGACAGGTGTTGAGGTGACACTTGCGCATCATGATGCAGCCTTCGGAGATGAGGGCTCCGGTGCCGAAACCTACTTCGTCCGCACCGAGGAGCGCCGCAACGACGACGTCGCGTCCGGTACGGATTCCACCGTCGGTCTGGACGGCGATGCGGCCTCGGAGGTGGTTCTCGACGAGCGTCTGGTGCGCCTCGGCGAGGCCGATCTCCCAGTGGGAGCCTGCCTGCATGACCGATGTGAGTGGACTTGCGCCGGTGCCGCCCTCGTTGCCGGAGATGAGAACGTGATCGGCGTGGGCCTTTGCGACGCCGGCGGCGATCGTGCCGACACCAACCTCCGAGACGAGCTTGACGCTGATCCGCGCTCCCGGGTTCACGTTCTTGAGATCGTGGATGAGTTGCTTCAGGTCCTCGATCGAGTAGATGTCGTGATGGGGCGGTGGAGAGATGAGGCCGACGCCGGGCGTCGAGTGCCGCACTTCGGCGATCCACGCGTTGACTTTGTGGCCGGGGAGTTGACCGCCCTCTCCGGGCTTGGCGCCCTGGGCCATCTTGATCTGGATGTCGTCGGCGTTGACGAGATACTCGGTGGTGACGCCGAACCGGCCGGAGGCCACCTGTTTGACGGCCGAGCGCATCGAGTCACCGTTCTCGAGCGGGACGTAGCGGCTCCGTTCCTCGCCGCCCTCGCCGGTGTTCGACTTGGCGCCCATCCGGTTCATGGCGATCGCGAGATTGGTGTGTGCCTCCCACGAGATCGAACCGAACGACATCGCCCCGGTTGCGAACCGCTTGACGATCTCCGATGCCGGTTCTACCTCATCGAGCGGGATCGGTTCGTCCAGGAAGTCGAGGGTGAAGAGGCCGCGCAGGTTCTTCAGTTTGCGGGTCTGATCGTCGACCATGCCCGTGTACTTCCGGAACAACTCGTAGTCGCCGGAGCGCACGGCGTGCTGGAGGGTCGAGATGGTCTCGGGGTTCCAGACGTGCTCCTCGCCGGTGACGCGGAAGGCGTAGTCGCCACCAACGTCGAGGGACTGGGTGGTGTAGGTCTTCTTGCCGAATGCGGTCTCGTGGCGGCGCACCGTCTCTGCAGCGATTTCTTCCAGTCCGATGCCCTCGATCACGGATGGGGTGCCGGTGAAGTAGTCGTCGATGAACTCCGAGTTGAGGCCGATGGCATCGAAGATCTGCGCACCGCAGTAGGACTGGAACGTCGAGATGCCCATCTTGGACATCACCTTCAGCATGCCCTTCTTGATGGCTTCGACGTAGGTGTCGCGGGCCTCGGCCGGTGTCGGGGTCCCGGGGATTTCGTCCACGAGCGATTGGATCGTGTCGATCGCGAGGTAGGGGTTGATCGCCTCTGCTCCGTATCCGCCGAGGAGGCAGAAGTCGTGCACCTGGCGGGCCTCGCCGGTCTCGACGACGAGGCCAACCTCCGTTCGGAGGCCTTCGCGGATCAGGTGGTGGTGGACCGCCGCGGTTGCGAGGAGCGCGGGTATGGCGATGCGGTCGATGGCCTGGCAGCGATCCGACAGGATCAGGATGTTGCGCCCGTCCTTCACGGTCTGCGTGGCGCGGGCGCAGAGTCGCTCCAGCGCCGGGCGGATACCTTCGACGCCTTCGTCGGCCGGGTAGCAGATACTGAGTTTGCGGGTCCGGAACGCGTCGTCGACGTGGTTCTCGATCCGCCGCACCCGTTCGAGGCCTACGTTCGTGAGGATCGGGTGGTACACCTCGAGGCGCTTCTGCGTGCCACCCATGTCGAGGTCGAGCAGGTTCGGCCTCGGGCCGATGAGGGAAACGAGCGACATCACCGTCTTCTCGCGAATCGGGTCGATCGGCGGATTCGTGACCTGGGCGAAGCGCTCCTTGAAATAGTCGTAGAGGAGTTTGGGGCGGTCGGACAGCACGGCCGGCGGCGTATCGCGACCCATCGACCCGATCGGGTCCTGGCCCTGCGATGCCATCGGCTTGAGGAAGAACTCGATGTCTTCTTTGGTGTAGCCGAAAGCCTTCTGGGCGTTGCGCAGCGTCTCGGCGTCCGGCTTCATCGATGCGACCTCGGGTGGTAGGTCGACGATGTTGATCTGGGTCTCGTCGAGCCACTGCTGGTACGGCTTCGCGCCACACAGCGAGTCCTTGAGTTCCTCGTCCTCGATGATGCGACCCTCTTCGAGGTCGATGAGCAGCATCTTGCCGGGCTGGAGTCGCCACTTCGTGACGATTTTCTCGTCGGGAATGTCGAGGACGCCCATCTCGGACGACATCACGATGAGGTCGTCGTCGGTGATGATGTAGCGACCGGGCCGGAGGCCGTTTCGGTCGAGGGTGGCGCCGATCTGGCGCCCGTCGGTGAATGCTACGGCGGCCGGCCCGTCCCACGGCTCCATCAGTGCCGCGTGGTACTCGTAGAACGCTTTGCGGTCGGCGTCCATCAGCGGGTTGTCGGCCCAGGCCTCGGGGATGAGCAGCATCATGGCGTGACCAAGCGAGTAGCCGCCTGCGAGGAGGAGTTCGAGGGCGTTGTCGAACGTGGCCGAGTCGGAAGCGCCGTCACCGATGAGGGGCCAGAGTTTCTCGAGGTCGTCGCCGAGGATGTCGGACGACATGTTCTCGCGGCGGGCCATCATCCAGTTGATGTTCCCCTGGATCGTGTTGATCTCTCCGTTGTGGCAGAGGAGACGGAACGGGTGGGCGAGGCGCCACGAGGGTGAGGTGTTGGTGGAGAACCGCTGGTGGATGAGCGCGAGGGCCGACTCGGTTCGTTCGTCGGCGAGATCCCGGTAGTACACCGACAGATTCTTGGCGAGCACCATGCCCTTGTAGGTGACGGTGCGGGCCGACATGGTGGGGATGTAGAACGTACCGTCCTGAATGACCCACGGTGCCCGGACGGCCATCTGCGTGTGGGCCTGCTTGCGGATGACGTAGAGCTTGCGCTCGAACGTGTCGGCGTCGGTGGTGCCTTCGCCACGGCCGATGAAGAGTTGGCGGATTACCGGTTCGATGGCGGTGACGCTCTCTCCGAGGCAGGACGAGTCGACGGGGACGTCGCGCCAGCCAAGGACGACCTGGCCCTCTCGAATCACCAATTCACGGAGGAGGTTCTCGCAGACGACCCGGTCGATGGGGTCCTGGGGGAAGAAGATCATGCCGACGCCGTATTCGCCTGCCGGCGGCAACTCGATGCCTTGCTCGGTCATCTCCGAGCGGAACAGACGGTCGGGGATCTGGAGCAGCATGCCTGCGCCGTCACCAGCCAGGGGATCGGCCCCAACGGCGCCGCGGTGGGTCAGGTTGGTGAGCGCGGTGAGGCCCATCTCGATGATCTGGCGGCTCTTGCGGCCCTTGATGTCGGCGACGAAACCGATGCCGCAGGAGTCATGATCGAGTCCAGGGTGATAGAGCCCGTCTCGTTCCTGGTGCAGTTGTTGTTGGTACGTCATGGTTCCTCACACCCAAGCGGCGTCCAACCACTTCCGATGAACTTAGGGTCGATGCGGTTCGTTCGAGAAGAGGAATAGGTGCTCGAGGGATCTCGGAGGGACTGGCTGAATTCGTCTCGGACGCGTTGTTGCGCAGCCGCTAGTCGGCCTGTTCGGCAAGGGCCTGCTCGAATGCACCGATACCGTGGAGCGCGATCTCCATGTCCTCGGCCTCGGGGAGTCCCGAGACGCCGACGCCGCCGACGACGGTGCCGTCTGCGACAAGGGGGAATCCCCCGCCCCAGGACACGTACCGGAGTTCGCCGAAGTTCGTCATCGGGAAGCCTTCGGCTCGCGAGCGAGTGCCGACCGTGAGCGACTCGTCTTGTTCGCGTGATGCCGTGTAGGCCTTGTTGATCGCAATGTTGATGGACGGCAGTTTGCACCCATCGGTCCGGAAGAAGGCGAGGAGTTCCCCGTGCGCGTCGACGATCGCCACCGCTGCTCCCTTGTCCCGCCGCTCCAGTTCGATCCGAATGGCGTCGACGAGAACGAGCGCATCAGCGTGACTCAGTGTGGGCGTGGTGTGCAAGGGGGGGACCTCCTGGGGGATGCTCACCCTACCGGGCGGTCAGTCCGTCAGTCGTCAGTCGCCAGGCCGATTCCTTCCCCTGCCAAATCCCTTCCCCTTCTTCAATTCCTTCCCCTTAGGGGAAGGTGGCAGCCCCAATGCGCCTGCGCATTGGGGATGACGGAAGGGGTCTCTCGCGTGCGTGGAGACGGAGAGACCCCCTCCGTCGCCTTGTGGGCGACACCTGCCCCTGACGGGGAGGAGTACTTCGAAGAGCGCCCGCTACCCGGACGTCCCGCGAACGATCTTTGACACCGTTGTGCCGAGCATCTCGATCGAGTGGAGGGCGGCGTCGTGGGGGACGGTGCCGGCGGTGTGGAGCATGAATCGGTCGATGCCGAGCACTTCTTTCCAGCGCAGGATCTTCGCGGCGACGGTCTCGGGGTCGCCGAGGACCAGCGAACCCTCGGGGCCCCGCATCCAGTCGAACTGTTCCCTCGTCAGCGGCGACCAGCCACGCTCGCGCCCGATGCGGTTCATGTTGGCGGTGAACGAGGCGTAGACCTGATCGGCGGCCTCCTCGTTGCTGTCCGCGATGTGGCCGAGACCGTGGACGGCGAGCGGGATCGAGTCGGGGTCGAAGCCGGATTCTGCGAGCGTTCTGCGGTAGAGGCTGGCCAAGGCGCGGAAGCGGACCGGGTCGCCGCCGATGATGGCAAGGGCGACCGGCAGGCCCATCTTCGCGGCACGGACGATCGAGGCCGGAGTCCCGCCGACACCGACCCAGACCGGGAGGGGGTCCTGGTGGGGACGTGGGTAGATCGCCTGATCGTCGAGCGGTGCACGGAACTCGCCGCTCCAGGTGACGCGCTCGTTGTCGCGGATCTGTACGAGGAGGTCGAGTTTCTCGGCGAACAACTCGTTGTAGTCGTCGAGTGATTGACCGAACAGTGGGAACGACTCGATGAACGAGCCTCGTCCGACGAGTAGTTCGGCACGTCCGTTGGAGATGAGGTCGAGTGTTGAGAAGTCCTGGAACGTGCGTACCGGGTCGGCGGAACTGAGCACGATCACCGCGGAGCTGAGCCTGATCCGCTCCGTTCGTGCCGCCGCTGCGGCGAGGGTGATGGCCGGGGCAGATGCCGCCATGTCGACACGGTGGTGTTCGCCGAGTCCGTAGACGTCGAGTCCGACCCGGTCGGCCAGTTCGATCTCTGCGACGACGTTGCGGAGTCGCTCGCCGTGGCCGATGATCTTGCCTCCGACGGGCTCCGGCGGAGCCTCGGCAAAGCTCGTGAGTCCAAGTTCAAACATGTGGTTCCTTCGGTGTGGCGGTTGAGGGGTGCAGTTGGTCGAACCTAGTTGAGCGTTCAACTATTCCCATCGGTGGGCTCGCATCGGTCACGTTCGGCGTTCACAGCCTGGCTGATCCTGGCGAAGCTCTCGCCGAGCGCCTCGAACTGCTGCGGGTCGAGCGGATCGATGACGAGGCGGCGGATGAGGTCGGCGTGGCCGGGCCAGGCAGCACGGAGGACCTGATCTCCCTGCTCGGTGAGATGGGCAACTCGGCCGCGCCGGTCGTCCGGCGTGCTCTCCCGCGTCACCCAGCCGCGCTGCTCCATTCGCTGAACGGCGTGTGAGAGTCGGCTGGGGGAGAAGGAGATTCGCTCTGCGAGGACGGCCATCCGCATGGCGCCACCGGGCGCCGACGCGAGGGTGGCGAGGACGTCGAAGTCGTCAAGGCTCAGGCCGGCGTCGTCGCGCAGCTGCCGGTCGAAGGTGCTGAGGAGTCTCGAGAACCCGGTGCCGACTCGCCGCCAGGCTCGCAGTTCTGCCCTCGACAGGCCGTTGGGTGCAGTGTCACTCATCGCTCGTCTCGACTCTCTGGAATAGTTGAACTCTCAACAGGCTAGCATTCTCAACAAGTTGACTGTTCAATAAACACTTGGAGTCAAACAACCATGAACACTGCACTCTGGATCGCCCAGGGGCTGCTCGCCGCAGCGTTCCTGATGGCCGGTCTCATGAAGGTCGTGAAGTCGAAGCCCGAACTGTCGGAGAAGATGGGGTGGGTGGACGACTTCTCGGAAGGGTTCATCAAGACCATCGGTGGACTCGAGGTCCTCGGCGCCATCGGCTTGATCCTTCCGGGGATCACCGGAGTCGCCCCCGTGCTCGTACCCCTGGCCGCGGTTGGGCTGGGAGTGACGCAGGTCGGGGCGATCGTTGTGCACGGCAGGCGAGACGAGATGCAGAACGTCGTCGTGAGCGTGGCCCTGCTCGCGATGTCAGCCTTTGTGGCGTGGGGCCGCTTCGGCGACTACTCGCTGTAGGGCGTTGGTCGGAGGCCGGGTTCCGACCTACGGCATCCCGACGTTGACGGGGGTGGGGAATCCGAGGGTGGCGAGGCGTTCGGCGACTCGGGCCGCATGGTCGTTGACGGTGTGGTCGGCGAGCGGTCCGGAACAGATCGCACACTTGAGCGATCCGGCCCCAGGCTGGTAGCCGACGCCCGGACGAAGGTGGGAGTGACGGCCGTCCGTTCGACCGCACGATGGGCAGGGATTCGTCTGCATCGATCCTTCTCGCTTGCGCTATGGAAGATGCATCGGCACCAGCGGATCATTCCTTGACGCGATCCGCTGCGAAGTGGGGACGGGTGGGCAACCGACGGAATCGCGATTCGGTCAAACACCGCGCGAGGCAGATTCCGTTCACCGATTGTTAAGCGGCCTCAACCGCTGTCGCACCGTATGGTCAGCGGTGATGAAACCACTCATTCTCTCCATCGTCGTGCTGATGATGCTGGCAGCAGCGTGCTCCAGCACCGAGCCTGCCGCAACGACACCGACGACAGTGCCGACAACAACCTCTTCCTCCACCGCCGTCACAACGGCCGAATCTGAACCTGCCGAAGCGCCGCTGCCCGACCTCGGGCCCGCCAAGGAACTCGTCGGCATCGACGGGTGGCTGCAGTCCGACGTCGAATCGCTCGAGGAACTGCGCGGCAACGTCGTGGTGGTTCAGTTCTGGACGTTCGGTTGCTACAACTGCAAGGCAACGCTGCCCAATCTCGAGGCACTGTACGCCGAGCACCAGAGCGCGAACTTCGAGATCGTCGGCGTCCACTCACCCGAGTTCGACTACGAGAAGGACCCGGCGGCGATCACCGAGGCCGCCGTGGACCTCGGCGTCACCTGGCCGATCGCCATGGACACGAAGCGGCAGAGCTTCCACGTCTGGCAGGGGTCCCCGGCCTACTGGCCCCGCACCTACGTGCTCGACCAGGAGGGGCGCATCCGATTCGATCACATCGGCGAGGGTGCGTACGAGGAATTGAACGCGGCCGTCGCCACGCTGCTCGGATGATCAGCGCGTTCGTCGAGGGAATCACGCAGTCGCTGCTGCCGTGTTCCTGGATCCTGGTCGTCCCGGCCGTCGCCGCCGGCCTCGCGACGCGTCGCCCGGGTGTCCTCGCCACCTTCGTTGGCGCCGTGGTGGCGACCGCGTGGATCACCGTCGCCGGATGGATCGTTCCTCCCGTGTGGGTGGCCGGGATCGCGCTGCTCGTCGGTGGCGTGCTGTGGTGGCGCCTCGGGGCGACGTTTGGTCCGGTGGCCCTCGTCGGGGTGGGTGCCGCCTGGGCGTGGCAACCCTGTGTAGGACCCGAGTTGGGTGAGGCGCTCACGACCGCGCAATACGACCCGTGGGCGGCACTCGGTGGACTCGCCATGTTCCTCCTCGGTGTCCTCGTCGTTGGTCTGGCCATCGGACTGGTCGGGGGAGCGCTGCTCGAACGATTCGGGAGGGGACCGTTCCCCAAGATTGGCGCCGTCGTAGCCATGGCCATCGGATTCGCCATGGTCGTGGGCCTCTATCCCAGGATCGCGTCCACGTTGGCCCAGTGGAGCACGAAGCTGTGGGCCTGACCGCAACGGGCGCCCGAAGCGTCTGCATGACAACCACCAGGAGAACCCAACCATGAGAACATCCAAGGCAGTCGCGTGGGCAGTGGCGGCAGCGTTCGTACTTGGCGCGTGCGGCGGATCGTCGACGACGGACTCGGTTGACACCACGGCGCCGTCACCACCGGCCGACGACGGCGTCACAACCACCACGACCGCCCCCGTTGCGACCACCACGACCGCTGCCGATGCGGGCGTAGCGGCATACGCCGAACGGATGGCGCTTGTCGACGAAGCCGTTGCGGCGTGGAGGGTCGCGCCCACCGTGGCGGCTGCCCAAGAGGCGGCAGAGACGGCCGCGAACCTCGTCGTCGGCCCGAACGGACCCGGCTTCGGCGACCGTGACGGGGACGGCGTGGTAAGCGGATCAATCGACGCCGGTGTACTCCCCGGATTGGATGGCATGCCGGCCGGTCTCGCGATCCCCCTCGCCGCGAACGCCTGCATCACCGCTGACGTGCTCGGCGGGAGTTGGGACGATCCGGACGCCAGATGGGCCGAGATGCTGGATGCCATTGACGCGTGGCGACCGAGTAACAACACGATGCCGACCCTTGCCAGCCACCCGATGCGCGTCGTCGGATGGTCAATCTTCACACTCGAGACCGGCTCGCTCGACGAGGCCCACGAATACGCAGGCCATGCCAAGCTCCACGTCGACATCTCGGTGCGGGCACTCGACTGCTGAGGACATCTAGACGCAGAGGTCGGGGGAGACCAGACTGTCTATATGAAGGACATCTCGCGCAGCGGATTGGTCCTCGGGATCGGGGGAGCGTTGCTGGCCGTGCTGGTTGTCGTTGCGATCGTCCTGGCGCTTCAACCACCTGAGCAGTTCGACGCGGGCACACCGGAGGCGACCGTCCAGAACTACCTCCAGGCCGTCATCGACGGGGACCAGTCCGAGGTGGCGCTTCTCATGACACCCGATCTCGTCGAGCGCTGCGGCGCCGACCTGATGCAACTCCGGTACTCGCGCGACAGCTTCCGGGCCGTGATCCTCGGCACGGATCCCTTCGGTGACCGCACGGTCGTGAACGTGGAGATCACCGAAGGCTCGGGCCCTGGGTTGTTCGGTGACTCGTGGTCCTTCGAAGAGACGTTGGTCGTTGAGCAGGACGGTGCCGAGTGGCTAATCGCCGAGGCTCCGTGGCCGATCTACTGCCGGGAGGGCTAGCTGTGTTCTTCGGACTCTTGCCCCTGTTGGTGCTTGCCGGAGTTGTCGTGCTGGTGGTCCGCCTGGCCAGCGGGACGGACGAGACGACCGGAGAGAGCGCCGGGGTCGCGGTGCGCCGCATCTTCCAGTACCTCGTGTTGCTGGTCACCCTGGTGCTCTCGTGCCTAGGGCTGACGGGGGTGTTCACCGAGGCGCTCACGATGTCCGACCAGGTCACGCAGGACACCTCGGCGATCGCACGATCGATCTCGTTTCTGATCGTCGGAGTCCCCGCCTTCATCGCTCTCGCCCTCTACACCCGTCGCAAGCTCCGCGACGATCCGGCTGAGGTCCGCTCCGCCGGATGGGCCATCTACCTCACACTGGTGCTGATCGGCTCGCTGGTCGCGACGGTGGCGCTGCTGATCACGCTGTTCGGTGACCTGTTTGTCGGTGATGGGATCGACGCAGTGGTCCTCGTGAACGCAGTGGTCTGGGGGGCCGTGTGGGGTATTCACTGGTGGATCGCGAGTATCCCCCGGTATGCACCCGATCTCTGGTTCGAACACATCCTGGGGTCGTTCGTGGGCCTTTCCGTCATGCTCGGCGCGGGAGCGGTCACCGCCGCCGGTTCGTTTGTCGTGATCTACGACGCGATCTTCGACGTCGTCTCGGTCGGTCCGAATGCCGAGCAGATCGTGGAACCACTCGTGGCGTTTCTGGTCGGCGGCCTGGTGTGGGTTTGGTACTGGCTGCGGACCACCGTGCACGAGGAGCGCACGGTTCTGTGGGTCGCGTACGTGCTGTTCGCCGGCGTGCTCAGCGGTGTCGTCATGGTCGCCGCCGCCGGCGGAACGGCCGTGTTCAACGTGCTCGAATGGATCCTGGCCGATCCGTACGGGGTCGCCGCTACCCACTTCAAGGTCATCCCGGCTGCACTCGGCGTGGTCGTGGTCGGGGCCGCCACATGGGTCTATCACCGATCGGTGCTCGACCGCGGGCCCGCTCGTGAGCGAAGCACGGTCGACCGTCTCTACGAGTACCTCCTCGCCTTTGTCGGTCTCGGCGTGACCGCCGCCGGCATTGCGACCCTGATCACCTACTCGGTGTGGGCCATAGTCGGGACCGAGATCACGGGCACCGACCGAGGCGCTATCGCCGTCGCCTTGACCCTTCTCATCGTCGGCGTTCCGCTGTGGGGCGTCTACTGGTGGCGGGCACAGCGCGAGCGCAAGCGCCAGGGCATCGACGAAGCCCAGGCGACGACCCGTCGGCTCTACGTCTTCGTCGTGCTCGGCATCAGCGCGCTCGTCGCACTCGTGAGCCTCCTCGTCCTCGTCTTTGCCTTTGTCGAGGCCATCCTCGACGGAAGCGTCGGCGCCGAGATGTTCGACGCCATGGCGGTCCCGTTCGCACTGCTCCTGACCGCCGGGGCGGTCGCGGGGTACCACTTCACGGTCGCGAGAGAAGACCGCTCGACGACGCCGAAGCCCGCCAAGGCCGCGGTTCGGGACGTGATCCTCATCACCGCGGACGGTGCCGAACTTCGGAGCGCCATCGTCGATGCCGACATGCGGGTCCGGGTGTTCCCAGCCGCAGGGCCCGTGGTCGAGGTGGGCTCAGTCGAGGAGGCCATCGCTGCTCTGAACAGCGAGACGCACCGGCACGTGGTGGTTGTCGATCACGGTGAGGACGGCGGCTTCGATGTGATCCCGCTCCGCTAAGGGTCCCCAATCGAGGGTCTGGATCTGGCTCCGGCCGTCACCTACGTTGGCGCGGTGGGGATCGACGTCACCCAGCCCGGCTACCACCGCGGTCGCGTACCGGCCAACAAAGGCCGGACGTACCCTGCCGAGGTGCTGACGCCCGACGAGGTCCTCGCACTACTCGATCAGTGTTCCCAGACGTCGAGCCTGGGGCTCCGCCACCGGGCGCTGATCACCGTGCTCTACCGCACCGGCGTGCGGTGCAGTGAGGTGCTGGCGCTGCGCCTCAAGGACATCGACCTGCAGGGTGGGTCGGTTGCGGTGTTGCACGGCAAGGGTGACCGGCGCCGGACCGTCGGCATCGACCCTGGAGCATCGGCGATCGTCGAGGCCTGGATCGAACGGCGTCGTGTATTGGGTCTGTCTGCCGATGCTCCGCTCTTCTGCACCCTGCGTGGTACGCCGATGGATTCGGCCCAGGTGCGGCTGCTCCTCCCGAGGCTGGCCCGGCGGGCCGGAATCGCGAAGCGGGTGCATCCGCATGGTCTGCGCCACACCCACGCCTACGAGTTGATGATGGAAGGTGTGCCGATGCCAATCATCCAGCGGCAGCTCGGCCATGCGTCGTTGGCCACGACCGACACGTACCTCTCCCACATCGCTCCGAAGGAGGTCATCGAGACGATCGGGAAGCGGGAGTGGAGTCCGCAGAGCGAGGAGAGTGGGTAGCAAGTGGGTATGACCAGTGGTAGCATGGAGGTATGAAGTTGAGTGTCAGTCTCCCGTCCGAAGATGTCGAGTTCCTCGATGAGTACGCCCGCACGCAGGGGTACCGATCCCGTTCGGCCGTGGTGCATGCCGCCGTGCGCATGCTGCGATCGGCGGGTCTCGGTGAGTCCTATGCCGAGGCATGGAGCGAATGGTCGGCCTCGGGCGAAGCCGAAGCGTGGGACGCGGTCGCCGGCGACGGGTTGGTGAACGACTGATGCTACGCGGTGAGATCAGGATCGTCGACCTCGAGCCTGCGCGGGCGGGTGAGGCTGGGAAGCGACGCCCGGCCGTGGTCGTGTCGAATGACGGCGCGAACACGACGGCAGCCAGGTTGGGTCACGGCGTCGTGACCGTGGTGCCGGTGACGTCGTCCGTGGAGCGTGTGTACCCGTTCCAGGTGCTGGTGCCGGCTGCCGACTCCGGACTGGCCATCGACTCGAAGGCTCAGGCAGAGCAAGTTCGTTCCGTCTCCGTCGACCGAGTCGCCGAACGCATCGGTGCTGTTCCCGCCGGGCTGATGCTCGAAGTCGACGAAGCGCTCCGCTTGCACCTCGGCTTCTAGAGGCGCGATGACCGGCTCGGGCGGCTATTCGATCGACTCCGGAGTCGACGGAGGTTCGATCTGAGGCGTGGCGGCACCGACGCTGGACCGGGGGACCCAGATGTCGGTGTTGTCGGCAACCCGGACCAGGCTCTGGTCACCGGTCGTGGTGAGTAGCTGAACCGGCGTGCCGGGATCGTAGAGGACGACCCTGTCCCCGGAGCGCCCCTCGACGGCTTCTGTGCCGGTCAGTTCGCGTGTTGGTACGAAGTCGCCGCTCGGGAGGGGAATGAGGGAGTCCGGATCGATAAGGACCTGGGCGCCGGTACTCAGCACGGCGTGGTCCGGGTTGTCCGGGTCACAGAAGACCGTGATGCCGTCGCGCACGAGGGCCCGAACGAACGGCCGCTCCTTGTCCTGACTCTTGGGGTCGGTAGGTGCCAATTCGACACCCTGTGGCAGCGGAGTGGCCATGGCCTGTGCCGCCTCCACACCTTCTGCCTGCGCCCGTGCCACGAGCCCGGGGCTGGCGACGTACACAACGCTGCCAGCCTCGATCGCGTGGGTTGCCTGTTTCGCGAACCATTGAGACGCCGCCACTGTCGATGCTGCTGCCGACTTCCCGGCTTCTCGGGCTCGCGTTTCCTCCTCCAACGGTGTTGGGCGTCTGAGGAGATCCTTGACCAAGAGGACTGCGGCGGCGACCCCGAGGGCTAGGCCGACGGCGATGATCAGACCTGCGATCCATCTTGCTCTGCCTTTGTCTTCTGTCGGGGCGTCAGTTGCCGGGTCCGAGTTCACGTCGGAGTCGGTACCGGTGGCCGCCCCCTCCGGTTCCTCGGCTGCAGCGTCGCGGTCGGATGTAGTTGTGCTCGAACTCGTGTCGCTGGCGGCCGCGGCGGCCTGTGGAGCGCCGTGGTCGACGGCGATGGAGCCCAGTGATATCGGAGGTGCTTCCGCCCCGCTGACGATGACGGTTCCAGCAGCGGAGAATGCCTCGGACGGCGCAGTCTCGCCGGGGAGGTAGCGCTCGAGCGTGGCGCTGACCGCGATCGGAGTCCCATCGGGGAAGTCGTCGTATTTGGTCTCGTCGCCCTTGTCGTCGTCGTGGGTGCAGTATCCGCCCCAGTACACGATGATCTCGTGTTGACCCTCCGCTGCGTACGCCGTGTTCACGAGCAGTGGCGGAGAAACCTCGCCACATCCAGAGTGCCCGGTCACGTGAGCTCCCGAATACCCCTGGTCCGCGTAGACCCATCCGGGTCGGAACACGTTGTACCGAACGTTGAGCCAGTACTCGTCGCTGTGCGTGATGGTGATCAACCAGGTCTCGTCTTCAAACGGCGGAACGGGTTGACCGGTGGCCGAAGCGGGTGAGGCAGCAACGGCCACGACTGCAGTGAGAGCGAGCACGACCGTAGAAATGGCAGCGCGTCGACGAGTCGCACTTCGCGTACGCCGCAGCCTCATCGAGACCTCCGTCGCATTCTTCGTTTGCCACGAGGATCAAACGCCACCCGTTGACGGGCACCTACTGACCGATCGCTCACCACAGGATGCTTCCGCACCCCGCGGAGCGTCCAGGGGCGTTCGCCCTTTCCATAGGAGGAGATTGAGATGGAGCGGATAGTGCAGCGCCCCTGGCCATCCAGCCGGGGCGACCCCAGATGTGCAGATGGCGCCATGGCTCGCGCGGAGCGTTTCGGGCAGGGCCACACGACCCCGAGCCCTTTTCGACAGGGAAATCGGGATGGGCGCTCCTGCTGCGAAGCGCAAGCCATTGCGCCGGTGGGCTCGCTGCGGCCGGGGCAGGGCCGCAGTGTGTGAGACAATGACATACGGCGATCGCTTCCGGTTGCCGGCCGGGAGGCACTGATGGCGACCAACGACACGCGCGATAGGAACATCAAAGAGGCTGGCGCCAAGAGCCTCCGAGCGGAACGCCTCGAGATGAGGACGAAGCGATTGGCCGCCGAGAGTATGGCGAGCGTGTCCGAGACCCGGGTCTTTGGACGCTGAACACCGCGCACCACACGCCCGACCTCCGTGGTCCTGACCAAGATCGACTGCGCGTCGCAATACTCGCCCCCATCTCGTGGCGGGTCCCACCACGGCACTACGGGCCATGGGAGCAGTTCGCTTCGCTCCTGACTGAGGGGTTGGTTGCGCGCGGTGTCGACGTGACGCTGTTCGCTACCTCTGACTCAGTCACAGCGGCCCGGCTGGTGGGCGTTGTACCCACCGGGTACTCGGAAGACCCGACGCTCGACGCCAAGACATGGGAGGCGCTGCACATCGCTGCCCTGTTCGAACGTGCCCCCGAGTTCGACCTGATTCACAACAGTTTCGACTTCCTCCCGCTCACCTACACGCGGCTCGTTGACACGCCGGTGATCACCACCATCCACGGATTCGCCAACGACGACACTCTGCCGGCCTATCTCGAATACGCCGATCGCGTCCACTACGTGGCGATCAGCGACGCCGACCGGCATCCGGCACTGCCGTATGCGGCCACGATTCACCACGGGATCGACATCGGGTCCTTTGAGGTCGGCCGGGGCGGAGACTCCTTGGTCTTCTTCGGGCGGATCCACCCCGACAAGGGGACCGCCGTTGCGATCGAGGTGGCCAAGCGGGCGGGAATCCCGTTGGTGATTGCCGGAATCGTCCAAGATCGCGAGTACTTCGCAACCGAGGTCGAGCCGCATGTCGATGGGGACCGCGTCATCTACCTCGGGCCGGTTGGCCCGGACCGCCGCCAGGAGGTCCTGGGCAACGCTCGGGCGCTCCTGCATCTGATCGACTTCGACGAACCCTTCGGTTTCAGCGTCGTGGAAGCAATGGCCTGTGGGACGCCCGTGGTCGCCTATGAGCGGGGCTCGATGCCGGAGATCATCCGAACGGGTATCAACGGGTACCTGGTGTCGACGGTTGACGAGGCGGTCGTAGCGGTCCGTGACGCCGGCGACCTGGACCGCCTCGCTGTTCGCGCTTCGATCGAGGGACGGTTCGCTGCGGGGCGGATGGTGGACGACTACCTCGCGCTCTACCACCGGATCCTCGCGACGCAGTGACGGGCCCCGTTCGGCCTAGCTCAACGCAGACAACAGCGCATCAACCGGGACCGTGGCGAAGCTGGTCGACGTGTCCGAGGCACCGTAGGCAATCACGAGATGGTTGTCGTGGATGATCGATCCACACGAGTAGACGACGTTCGGTACATATCCGTCGCGCTCCTGCTCGTTTGGCACCAGGAGCGGGTCACGGAGGTGCCCGATGACCCGACTCGGATCATCGAGGTCGAGCAAGACGGCACCGAGCGCGTACCGCCGCATGGGGTCGACGCCATGGGTGATGACCAACCACCCAGCTTCGGTCTCGAGAGGAGGTCCCGCATTGCCGATCTGCATCAGCTCCCACGGTCGGGTCGGCACCTGGATCCGTTCGGCATCGTGCCAGAAACGAATGTGATCGGACAGCATGAGGAAGTTGTTCTCGCCGTCGGTCCTGCCAAGAGCGGCGTACCGTCCGGCAATGAGCCGTGGGAAGATGGCGATGCCTTTGTTGGCGGCCGCCGGTCCGTTGAGTGTGGCGATCCGGAAGGTCCTGAAGTCGGTCGTCTGGATGAGTTGGGGGAGGATGTTGAAGCCGTCGTATGCCGTGTACGGCGCGTAGTAGACGACCGAGCCGTCGGGCTCGACGAATCGCGTCAACCTGGCGTCTTCCATCCCGCGATTTTCCGAAGGTCCGCTGGGGAAGAGCACCCGCTGAGACAGATCGGATTCCGGAGGGAACGCGACCTTGTAGTTGGACGAGGCCAGCCATTGCATCACTTGTGTGACGTGCTGAACGGCGTTCGACGCAGCTTCGTGTCTGGCGAGGTCGGCGAGTGCGTCGTCGAGGTCCGCCATCGTGAATTGGTCCTTGAGGGAGGACAGTGTTCGGAACGCGAGATCATCGGTCGCGCCCATCTCCGTGAGCTTTGCCGTGAACATTGGTTTGTCGAACGTGGGGGACTGACGATGTCCGGTCATCGGCACACCCGGCGGCTCGACCTCGAGGTCTCCGCCCGGCCCGAGCACACCCGTTCGAAACTCGATCGAGGAGATGTGGCCTTCGCCGATCGATCGAAGGCTGATGATGACCCGAAGTGAGCGGTCGCGTACGCCCGTTTGGTCGGGATGAGCGACGATCGACGGGTTGGTGAGTGCGGCACCCTCGAGTGAGTATTCGTGCATGAAGTAGGCGCCAACGAGCCGTCGCATGTGGTCGGGGAGATCTGCGGCGTCGGGAACCAGGTGCGCCAGTGGCAAGAACCCACGGTCGAGGACGGCGTCGAGGTCTGCGTGCCGTTCCTGGAAGTTCTGGCGAAGCTCCTCGAGCGTCGTCATGACCTCGTCATGGGAGAGGGCGAGGATCCGGCCGATCAGCTTCTCGACACGGGTCTTTCCTTCGGCAGGGACATCGTCGACCGAGAGAAACGGCTTCGCGACGAGACGTTCGGCGTCCGGTACGAGTCGCACGGGCAGGCGAGTGACCGGGATGGTGGACATCAGAAAGCTGCAGTTCCGAGGTTTTCGGTCGAGCACAGGGCGGCAATCTGGAGTGCGGTGATGCCGGCGAGGGTCGATTCGGCTCCCCGGTTCTCGTTGACCGAGTGTTCCGTCAGACCGTCACAGGTTCCCCCCGTCTCAGCGTCGTAGAGCACCATTCCGTTGTCATTGCGTCCCACGAACCACTGTGCGGCGGCGAGCGCTCGTGTTCGCCATACCGGTTTGCTGGTGATGGTCCACGCCAGGTAGCAGGCCTCGGCCATTGCTGCGGCCTCGATAGGTTGCTGGTCGAACGCCGGACGCGGGGCGCCGGGCGTACCTCCGCCCGCAGGAGTGAAGCTGAAGTGTTCGTGGTTGGTCTCGGCTCGAACGAGCCATTCCAGAAGGCGGAGACCGACCGAGATCAGGTGACGATCACCGCGGGCCGCACCCGCGGCCAACAGAGCCTCGGGCAGACGAGCGTTGTCGTAGGTGAGGCGAGCTTCCGGCCAGGGGATTCTATCGCTGGCGGCGGCGGCGATCAGCCCGGAGGTTCGTCCGAGGAGTTCGGCGGCTGCGGAGTGGCCCGGATCGATCGCCAGAACTTGGGCTGCACCGAGGGCCGCGTAGGCATTCGAGCGCAGGTGCGGTGATTCGAACGAGCCGCTCGATGCGAATGCATCGAGGGCCGCCTGCCTCATGCGTGTTGTCGGACCTGAGTTCGCCACGGTCCCGAGTCCCCACCACGCTCGACCCTGGCTGTCGTCGCTGCCGACTTCGTCGATCCAGGCGCCGCCGGCGCCGCGACGGTTGTGGAACTGACCAGAGCCGGTTCGAGCATCGAGCACGAAACGGAGATAGATCGCGCCGAGGTCAGCTCGTTCGGATGATGGCGAGGTCGGACGCGACACAACCAGGAGACCGCGTGCGTTGTCGTCGGTGCAGAACCCATGCTCGGTGCGCGGGTTCAAGAAACGGGCGTGTTCCCAGAGCCCGGTGGTGTTGGTGAGCCGCCGAAGGTGCGTGTATCTCGGGAGCGGCAGTTGCGGCTCGGTGGTCGCGGAAGAGGAGGAGGACGGACGACGCGCCGCCTCGGCACGTTCATCCGGCGACACGAGCGACCTCCCGCAACGGCATCGGCTCGATGTTGTGGTCGTCCCTCGCGAGGTCCGACATCATTGACCCGAACCGATCGCCGATGATCGGCCAGAACCACCCATCGGCAATCTGGCGTGCCTGCCGTGCCATATGTGAAGCCAGTCGTCGATCGGTC
This sequence comes from uncultured Actinomycetota bacterium, assembly GCA_963836085.1. GTDB lineage: Bacteria > Actinomycetota > Acidimicrobiia > Spongiisociales > UBA5794 > JAHEEL01. Next base: position 48,564 of record CAWIHT010000014.1, on the reverse strand, counting down.
AAGAGGCTTCGGAGAGCCCCACTCAGCGCCGTGGCGTCGCCGTGGGGAACAGTGATACCGGCTCCGCCAGAGAGCAGCTCCACGGCGTGAGGGAACTGGGTGGCGATCACAGGTTTGGAGGCTGCGATCGCCTCCACGAGAACGCCGGAGGTCACCTGCTCAATCGATGAGTAGGGGAGGACGACGAGGTCGGCGCTGCGTACCAGGCGGGCAAGAGTCGCTCGATCGAGATACCGGTCGTCGAACTCGACCAGGTCCTCTACTCCGAAGCGGTGGGTCAACGAGATCAGGCCTTCTCTGTAGGCCTCACCCGAGTCCGCTCGCACATTGGGATGAGTGGCACCGGCAATCAGATACCGCGGACGCGGATCGAGGTCCACCAGACCGGCGAAGGCCTCGACGACCGTCTCCAGGCCCTTGCCGGGGCCGATGAGTCCCCACGTGAGGACGAGGGGGCGATCGCCCGAAACCAGGGAAGGTCCAGCGAAGCGTGTGTCGACTCCGTGGGGTATCACGTCGACGCGTTCAGCGTCGATGCCATAGCGCAGGACCAGTCGGTCCGCAGCCGTCTGGCTCATGACCACGAGGCGATCGGCCATATCGGCCAGACCATCGATGATCACCCGCTGGTGTGGTGTCGGGTCGTTCAGCACGGTGTGGAATGTCACGGCCGAGGGCACGTTGAGGCCCGAGACGAGATCGAGCACCTCTTCGCCGTCGGGTCCGCCGAAGATGCCGAACTCGTGCTGGATCGAAACGGTGTCATACGAGTTCAAGACGCGTAACGCCCGGCGGAGTGAGGCGGCGTTGCCGACTCGATGACCGTATACGACATCCGGGCCCGCTGCCCGAAGGGGTCCGTTGACGAGGTCGACCACGCCGAGACCGGCTCGGGAGTCGCGGTTGCCGGCGACGGCGTTGGAAAGCGAGGCTGTGAAGGAAGCCAAGCCGCACACGGTCGGCGGATACGTGCTGACAAAGCAGATTGATGTGTCGCGAAGGCCGATTTCCATTACATCCTCCAGGGACGGGGGTCGCCGGGACGGCGAGCAGGTGACGATCACTCATCGGGGCAGGGAAACCGGGTGCCAATTCGGCGGTTCCGAGAACGGAAGTGAGGTGCGGGTGAACCGCGCTTGCGAAGGCTACCCGCGTTCGGCCCCTACGGGGGTTGGACTGTCGGCGAAGTATCGATTGCATGGGGCCCGAGCCGCCGATGCCATGGCGATTCCAGTCGGGTATCGCCCGTCGGCCGCTACCCTCGGTGATGACAGCGTACGTATCACGCGTACAGCGCCCGTCCCGCCACATCCGTCCGGTGGGATCACCGCACGACCTGCTGCTTCTCGTCGACGCATTGCGCCTGGCTCGGACCGCACCTCTGGCGGGGCGTCAGCCCCCGGCGGTCCGACGCTTCTCAAGGAGTACCCGCATGTCCAGCAACCTCTACGTTGGAAACCTGACGTTCAACACCACAACGGCCGACCTGGAGACCCTCTTCGCTCAGCACGGCGACGTGAAGACGGCCCAGGTCATCAACGACCGCGATACCGGCCGGTCACGTGGCTTCGGCTTCGTCGAGATGGAGTCTCAGGAAGGCGCCGACACGGCGATCTCGGCGCTCAACGGCACCGACCTCGACGGTCGCGACCTTGCAGTGAGCGTCGCAAAAGAGCGTTCTCGCTGAGGGCCTCCCAGCCTCGTGTCGCTGGCGCCGAGCGGCAACGTTGCAGCGGATGCGGTCACCCCAAACGGGAGCACCATATCCGCAACACCTGCACGGTCCCCAAATGCCAATGTGCGGGATTCGCGATGCCCGTAGCCCGCAAGACCGCCGGTAGTACGGCGTAGCGGGATTCGCCTCGGCGTGAGGCGATGCCTATCGCATGATGGCGTATCGACGTCCAGAAACCCCAAGCACTGCTTGGGGTTTCTGCCGTTGTCCTCCGGATTCCCGGAGGATTCGCCCACCAAAGCTCCTGAGGTTGTCAAGCGTCGCAGTCCGTGATGGAGCTCTTCGCGGGCGGACTCGGCGCGCCGCAGGGTCGGACGATGGCCGTCGGTGAACGACCGTGAGGCGTGGCATATCCAGATTCCCGCTGTGGTGCGTGACGACAGGCGCCGTCAGACTCATCTAGAGAGGTGGTGTCGGTTCGAGGCGACGTCGGATGGCACGCAGACCGGATACGACATCTGTGAGGAGCTCCCGCACGTCCGCGTCAGCGATGACCACATCCGGCGATGTGGACGGTGCGCCGATCGATGATGACGTTTGACGCGGGTGCTGGCCCATCCGCAATGGTGACGATTGGCTCGTCTCCGGTGAGGTTGATCTCCATCAGCGGTTCGATCGCGTGCGCAGAACACAGGTAGTGATCCCCATCGTCAACGTCGACGACAGCGATGCCGCCGCAGACGTCGCAAGAGAATCCCGTCGGATACTGCGTGTAGATGCCTTCCATGCCTACTACAAGGATGCCCTGAACGACCTGCCTAGTCGAGTGGGGTTGTCGTGAGTGCCGAAAGGACTGGTCATCGGCACACGGTTCGACGACAACGGACCCACTGCCGGGGTCGAGTAGTCACTGGTCTTCACACGACGATTCCGCCAATGCGGTCACACATACGCTTCGTCGAGAGAGCGTGGCGATCCACGTTTGTCTCATTGCTGCAGCGTTCTTTGCGCAGCAAGTTCCGACACCCTCCAGCGGTGCCCGTGTTGGTTCAATTCCGAGCGCGCCGGATCAATCTGAACCGTGGCACTGATACGCTGGAGCCGTCATTGGAAGGCGTTCGTGGCGCGCGGGATGCGGCGCACATCGGTGGCGAAGCCGTGCGTATCTGGCCCACGTACTGCACGTTTGCGTTCTTTGATGCGTTCTTGCGGCGAGTCCTGACAACGTCGATTGGGGCCCAACTGCACGCAACGCTCTGTCAGGCGACCGACTGGAAGCGGGCACTCGTGAAAGGGCTTCAGCGCATGCAGATCGCGTGGTCACTGCTTCACAGCCAATGCCGCAGATGCCACGGATTCCCCCACCAGCATGGGCCGTGGCACGGCTGTTGCTCCCGAGCAGACCGGACTCCTTTCCTTGATCGCGGTCTGATGGGAGACTCGCAATTGACGGCGCATCGCACAAGGGGCTTCGGCAGACACCGTGACGGCCACACGAACCACTATTCACCGGGCGAGGCCTGTCTCGTCGTGGCCCGACCTGTGGCGACCATCCCGGTGGCGGACCTTGCCCGAGTGGCCTCAACCCGTCGGTGTCTATCTCGCAGGCATCGTTGCCCTCCTGCTGTTCGCCAACGTGATCGTCAACGAGGTTCTGAGTCCACCGTGGTACGTGCCGTTCAACCTCACCGTTCTCGGCGCCGCGCTCCTTCTGGCCCGGGGCGGCGGCACGACGTGGGATGCGATGGGGATGTCAGCGGATCGACTGCGACGCGGTGCGGCGGTCGGGAGTCTCATCGGTATCGTGATCGTTGGGCTCTTCTTCGCTGCGGTGATGCTCCCGGCGGTCAGGGAGGCGTTCCGCGACGATCGGATCATTGAGGGTTCGATCGGGTTGTCGCTCTACCACGCCCTGTTCCGAGTGCCAATCGGTACCGCGGTGTACGAGGAGGTGCTCTTTCGCGGCATCGTCTTCGGGATGCTCGCCCGCCGCACGTCGCCACTGGTTGCCGCATTGTGGTCGTCGCTGCTGTTTGGCCTGTGGCACGTGCTTCCCGCCCTCGACGCCGTTGAGACGAATCCCGTTGGGGACGCCTTCGGGGGCACCTGGGAGCCGGTGGTCGCGGCGGTTGTCTCGACGTTCCTCGCCGGCATGGTGTTCGTGTGGATTCGGCTCTACTCCGGCAGCATCATCGCGCCGATCATCGTGCACATGGCGACGAATAGCACAGCGATCATCGCCTCGGCGGTTGTTGTGCACGAACTCTAGCGTTCTAGGCGGTCTCGACCGGGTAGCGTCCAGGAGTGTGGAGTCAGCCTTCTTGATTCGTTGCGCCGGGTAGGCGCCCATGATGCCCGCCCCCACGAACGCAGCGATCGGGATAATCCAGTTCACGGTGGCATCCGCCGCGGCGAGGCCGAAGTACGCCACGGCGGCTGCAGCGCCGGCTACGAGCAGCACGCCTGCGATCACGAATCCGGTCCTGGCCGGTGGCGGCGTGTCGCGGACACGCCACTCGAACCGGGCGAACACGGCCACAAGGGCAAGCGTCACAGTGACGAGGGCAGCGAGCCATACCGGACGGCTGAGCCACCATGCGGTGGTACCGGGTTCGATCCGGAAGACCACCCCGTCGAAGGCGAACAGGAACACCGACGCCACCAACGTCATCGCCGTGAGGTGCCAAAGGTAGATCGTCATCATCACACCCGAAACGGCGACGACGCCGTGCCACGGACCCGGGCGACGGGCGAACCGGCCGATCGGCCCGGACGCGACCCAGATGAAGCCAGCCTGCATGAAGCCGAGGAGAGCGATCGCGAAGGTCGGTGGTGTCATGTTCGTCACCTCGGCCCCGGGCACACCCACCATCGCGACGGGGTACCAGCCGATCCACGTGACGGTGACGAGGACGCCGAGGGACACGCCGGCGATGGTCAGCCCCATCCCGATGGTGATCGGCTTGCGATCACGCTCGCGCGCCGCCCACCAGAACCCGAACTGGTGAACCGCCATCCACACAAACAGGAAGTTCACCCAACTGAGGCCCGGGACGTTGTGACCGAAGCGGAGGTAGTCGACAAGGATCGCGCACAGCGAGAGGATCACGATCGACCACAACCCGGCGGATCGCCACCAGCGGTAGGCGACTGGAGCGATCGCCGTCACGGCCACGTACACCGCAATGAACCACACAGGCACCGTGGCCGACATTGCGCCAGCGCGTACGACATCGGACGGCAGGAACGGACCGAGGACGACAATGAGGATGGTCCACGCGACGAGCAATGGGACGACCGGCGTGAACAGCCGGCGGACCCTGCGGGTCACCCAGTCGCCGTACTCAAAGCGGTCCGCCTGAGACGCGAGAGCCCGTCCGTTCGCGTATCCGCCGACGACGAAGAAGATCGGCATCACCTGGACGACCCAGGTCACCCAGCCGGCGTAGGGGATCCACTCGAGCGAATTCATGAGGGCGATCTCGTCGTTGGCCTGAAGCCAGATGGATGCCGCGAGCCAATGCCCGACGACAACGACGAGGATCGCCCCGGCGCGCACTGTGTCAACGACCCGATTGCGGTCGGGGGGTGTGGAGTCGGCGATCTTCCGTGTGTAGGCCAGGTACTTGTTCATCGTGGTCCTACCCCTGGTCTCGGCACGTGAGCGGCTGGTTGAGCCACCGTTGGATCTCGGCGAGTTCGGCCCGGTTCTCCTCGATCGTCAACTGCGACCGCAGATCGTCGAACGACGCATTGGACAGGGTCCATCCGAGCGGGGCTTGCACCCCGGGATGGGCTCGGGTGGTGATCCGTGCGTAGCGGCTGGTGATCTGTCTCCCAGAGGGATCAGTGACCACAATGGGCTTCCCCCCGACATCGAGCGGGCGGTCGAACTCGATCGCGGCCTGTTCGCGAGCGTTGGCGATGCGCCCGAACTGGCTGGCGACCAGGGTCCGGATCGGAACCAGCACCTCGATCGGCGAGGATCCGGCGGGAGCGGCGCCCGGGTTCTCGTATCCGTTGTCGATCTGGATCAGGAACGGCACGATGCACGCGTCATGATCCTGGTTGAAGGCTTCGACGTTGGGTTCGAGCCGCTGCCACAGCTCGGTGAGCGTTCCGGCGCCGCTGCCCTCGTTGTATCCACCGTCGACGACGAAGGCGTTGATCGGGTCATCCGTGCACTCGATGAGCGATCCTCCGATCCGACCCGACGGTGTGATCACGGGGAATCGGGCGGACATCAGCGCCGCGGTTGAGACCTTGATGTCTTGTCCCGGGCACAGGTAGTCGGCGAGATCCTTGGTCGCCGCGAGTGTCGTGGCTTCCGACACCGGTGTGGTTCGGCCCTCGAACACGGAAAGTGACGTGCATGTGTCGTCGACATCGTGGGCGGTAGCCGACAGCACCGAAGCGTTGAATCGGCATGGATCGTTGACGCTCGTCCCGTTGAACACCATCAGGGGCATGTCGGTGTGGCGGTCCCACAGGTCGAACATGCCCAGCGATAGCAGGCTGCCACCGGCGGAGTCCCACGACGCCTCCCACGTGAGCTCCATGATCTCTGCCCGGTCGCGGATGGACGGCCCAAACCCGAGGAAGCTCCTGGGTGTGTCGACGAGGAGAAGCCACGCCATGGCTCCGGCGAGGTAGTCATCGCCGAGGCGGTCCTTCACCCAGTCGTCGGTCTGCGCCGTCACCGATGGGTCGACCACGGCGGAGCTCCATGCCGCGAGACCGAGGCTGCCACCCGAGACGCCCGACATCACCGCAATCGATTCGGCCCCCACCCCGTTCGGCTGGCATGTCTCGATATCCATGGATCCAGTGAACAGGCAATCCATGACGTAGGACGACCACGCAGCTGCCCGGATGCCACCTCCGGAGCTGGCGATGAACACGATCGGGATCGCTTCATCGCCTGTGGTGTCGGTGGCATTGCGAGATACCCACCGATCCCAGACGTCGTCGACGACGACGCTGCCCGGCTCGGTCGACCCGACTCGTTGCTGGATCGCTACCTCGTTGCTGGCTCCGGTTGCCGCGATACCCGCCAGCGCGACCCACACGAACATGAAGATGAAGACCGGCGTCCGTTTGAGGCCGAATGCGGCGACGATCTTCGGAGGTCGGGTCGCTTCGGCATATGCAACGGCCATCGCCGCAAGCCAGGCAAGCAGCATTGATCCGAGGAGCACTACGGAAACGGTGCCGATGCGAGCGGGCACTGAGAGCGGGCGGATCACGATCGCCAGGCTGGTGATGAGGGCGATCGATCCTCCGACGGCGATCAACGGCTGGAAGCGAAGTCCGGGCAACCGGTCGCGCACGAATCGGCTCGGGAACGAGGCTGGATCGTATGAGTAGTAGAACGGCATGGCGCCGTAGGTGATGAGGAGACCGAGGAACATCAGTGCCACGGGGGAGAGCTCGGGATCACCGCGGGTGATCCACAGTGCCACGCCGAACAGGGAGACACTGGAGACGACGATGAGTTCGAGCGCCCCCATCGTGGACCAGGTCTTGGTGTGGATCCGGTAGGCGCCGAGGAACAGGGGCACGAGCCCGAAGAGGAGCCAGAGGTCGACGTGGCGAGCGAAGACGAGCTGGGTGGCGGCCGCACGAATGACCACGATGCCGAGCGTGACGTAGATGGCGGCGCCCAGGGCTTTCGGGAACCAGCGTTCGATGGCTGGATCGATGCTCCGGTCGCCCCGGCGGAAGAGCGCCTCGGGGAGCGGGATCCCGAAGATCCACAGGATGGAGATCATGGTCGACGGCACCACGAGTCCGAGCCCGATTGGGAGACCGAAGGTCCCCACGAGGACGACCTGCACGGCGGCGATACCGAAGATGCTGGCGACGACCATCGAGCGCAGTGATGTCGGCGCGGACTTCCATGGCATTCGCACCCGCTTCGGTTCCGGGGGATTGCCGGATTCGACGTTGGCCGCCTCGCCGCGCAGGTGCGCGAACGCGGATGCGGATGTCCATTGAACAAGGACGGCGAGGGCGGTCGCCATGGCAACGGTGAGGAAAGCGACCGACACGGTCCAGCGCCGAACGACGTCCTCCATCTGAGCCATGCCGAGCACTGCGGCGACGAACACAACCACGAGGATCTGGCCGCGGACCGATACGAGGGCGTCACCCAACCACCGATATCGCGACGCCCGGAAGGCCAGGGATAGCACTGCGACGGCGATGAGGAGGAAGAGGGCCATCGTGCGGAACAGCGCAGCAAACCACATGAGGCGCACCGTCCAACTCCCGAGCGTCGCGGGTGTGTACCACGCGCTGTCGATGACGACCCACGTCATGAGATTCTCGAAGAGGTCGGCGGCGGCGAGGACAAAGAGGGCGAGAAAGCCGACCCCGTTGATGAGCGAGTAGCTGCCTGCCGCCTCGTCGGACAGGCTCTCCGGGCGTGTGCGACGCACATGGAGGAGGAGAATCCCGATCCAAATCGTGTAGGCGGGGATCATCACGAGGCTGTCGAGTACCAGGTAGCCGGTGGCGACGACATGGCCGGTGGCGAATCCGGGACCCACGTCGACCGCGTACGCAGCCCAACTCCCGACCCGCTCGATGATCTGATCGGGCTTCTGACTGAGATCGAACTCGAAGACCGAAGCAAGCCCGTTCATCCCCACTGAAGCTCCCCCAGAGGGGTGCATTCCCTTGAGCAGTGCGTCGAACTGGTTGAGTACGGAGAACACCACGAAGGCCGTGAGGGCAGCGAAGGTGAAGAGAATGAGCCACCGTTGTCCGCCGCGGTCGTCGGACCCGAAGAGGTAGACATCGATGCGTTGGGCGGCCTTCGATTGTGCGATGGCGTCGTGGACATCGCGAAAGAGGTCGCGCCGCTCCCACCACACGGGGATGAGCAGCATCGCCAACACGAACAGGATCGTCAGGACGTACCAGAACGCGTCGGGTTGCTCGTTGAACCGGACCCACTCCCGAGTCCACGACATGAGGACGATGGCACCTGCGCCCGCGGTGGCGACCCACGTCGAGGCGTTGACCCGGCGCGGGGTGAGGATCGGGACCGGCGTGGCTTCGGGAGGTGAGGGCGAATCGGCGTAGTACCGCAGCATGCGGCGCTCAAGAGCGGCTACCGCCACGATCGACACAACCCAGATCGGGGCGACGATGTCGGCGACGATGTCCTTCTTGCCGAGGTCCCAGGAGGTCAGGTCCTTGAAGAACCATCCCTGCGCGTTCTGGACGAAATCGAGTTGCGTGAAGATGAACAGTGCGATGGGGATGACGACGACGAGCACCCACGCCGTCGTCTCCGACGGTTTCCACCGTCTCCACCCCGCTGGGCGTTGTGGCTCGACATCGCCGTTGGGCGGGGCATGGTCGGACGTCTGGTCCATGGTTTTCCCGGTCCGATCCACAGTCTGCCATAGAGGAGCAGACGTTGCAGGACACGAGTGGTCTCAGCGAGCACTTCTGCTCCAGGGATTGACACCATCCCCGCAGTGGAATCGCCAGTGATGGAGGGACCGAATGGACTGGAATCCGAGACACCGCGAGGATTTCCGATGCTGTCGACGCCGGTGTACGTTGTTGGTGTGGCAGCTTCACCCGGTCCGGGCACCGTTTTCCGCTGGCTCCTCCTGTTGTGCATGCTCACCACTGCAACCGTCGGCATGGTCGGTGTCGCGATGGAGACCGCCGGGCGACCATTCGGTGCCGCTTCGGCCTATTGGGCCTCGGTGTTCTCGTTCGTCCTGTGGGCGGTGCCGAGCGCGTGGCTCGTTCGATCCCGTTACGCGACTCCCTTGGCGGGGCCCGAAGGTCGCCCACGTCACCTCCACGTGGCGATCGCGGCACCGCGACGCTCCGACGATGGCGATGTTCGGCGCCTGATCGATCCGGTGGAGTGTCTTGTGGACGAGATCCTGATACATGCCGTTGCCGAACGTGTCCCATCGACTGCCGCTCACCTCCCAGAACCGCACCTTGAGCATCGACCCTCGGCGGACGAGGTCGCGCCGTCCGAGCGAGATGCGCCGCATCTGGTCGGAGCGGTGGATCACTCCTTGCCGGCAACACTCTCCAAGCCGTCGACGCCCGATAGATCCCAAACTCGTCCACAGCGCGAGCGTGCACCGACCATGGCGAGTGATCAGTCGATCGGGCCGAGTCCGGAGGAGCGCGGTGGGGGAGCCAGGGAGCTTGCCGAGATCCTCAACCTCTACGATCGCGTTGGACGCTCGCCTGGCAACGATAAGGACTCCCCAGGAGCGGTTCCGTACCGCGCGGATTCCGCCGCTGGCGAGCGAACGCTCTGGGGTGAGCTGGTCGAGGACTTCGGCGCGGAATCGGTCGACTTTCGTGGGGACGAGGCGGGGGAGTGCTGGATCACCCTGTCGACCGGCGATCTCGTCTTCTACGCGCCCGAGCGCGAATGCTGGCTGTGGGTGGTCTTCGAGGGGGCGGAGGGCGTCCCTGCGTCTCGCGCCGAAGCCCCGTCATCCCTTCACATCGTCGCCGACCCGTCCTGACTCCGTCCGAATCCGGCGAATCGTGCCGGCGGACGATGCCCGGCACGCGTGTGTCTCACGCTCAGCGATCAACCTGGAAATCGGGTACAGGCTGCGGGCCGAGTCTCATCGGCCGAGCGCTCGAGGACGTAGACCGGGGATTTCCCTGCGAGTGGACGACGTAGTCACCCCCGGGGGCGGCGGCCGCACTGAGACCCACCCAACGGGCGCCGGACGGTGCGCGGTTCCCGACTCAGCGCGGCATCTCTTGGCAGAGAGCGTCAATCGTTGTCCGTCGTGGGCTGGGCACGGTGATAGCTCGGTGCGGGGGCTCACGGGGGAGGAAGGAGGCCACTGGCAAGATTCCACCCGTTGGCGACGGGGGCGTAGTCGATGGCTACCTCGGTGCCGCTGCCGAGCCGACTGGCCCGTTCCGCAAGCTCGATATTGGAGCGATCGCCCTTGGCTCGAAAGACGAATCCGACCGGCTCACTCTCGTTGGGAGCCCGGTCGAGCCGGCCCCACACGACAACCTCGGCGCCTTCATCCGAGACTCTTGTGACGGTGACTCGAGCCCTTGGCATGCCTTGGAATCTACCCGGTGGATGGCCCTCGCCGATGCTGTCCCGATCCGGTCGCTGGGCGTGCCCGCCTCGTGGTCTCGGTAGCCATGCGCGCGCCTGGACGTTGGAGCCGACTGGCGCGATGATGGGAGGGCACCCACCAGTGGCCCCGTCCACAGACTGTGGGCGGCTGGCGCGGGCTTGAGGAGGCATGATGTCGCTTGAGCGAAGTGCCCGACTGGCCGTAGCATTGTGCAGCCTCTCGTTGGTCCTTTCGGTGTCGGCGGGGGCGCACGCAGAAGGCGAGTTCACCGACACTGGGAGTTCAGTGTTCGCCGCCGATATCGAGTGGCTCGCCAGCGAGGGGATCACGCGCGGATGCAATCCGCCCGACAACACCCGCTTCTGCCCCGATGCCTACGTGACCCGTGGTCAAATGGCTGCGTTCTTGGTTCGTGGGCTGGGCCTGACGGATACGCTGGAGGACCCGTTCGTTGACGATGACGACTCGGTGTTCGAAACCGATATCGAACGGCTCGCAGCGGCCGGGGTCACCCGGGGCTGCAATCCGCCGGAAAACGACCGCTTCTGTCCCGGCGCTCGGGTGACCCGGGGTCAGATGGCGGCCTTCCTCGTTCGTGCCTTGGGATACACCGAGGACGGAGGTGGTGATCTGTTCGTCGATGATGACGGCTCGGTATTTGAGTATGACATCGACCGCCTGGGCGCGGCCGGCGTGACGAAGGGGTGCAATCCAGCAGAAGGGAATACCAGGTTCTGCCCAGATAGCTATGTCACGCGCGGCCAGATGGCGGCCTTCCTGCATCGCGCTCTGGGATCGCCCTTGGCGGTCGCTGATGAGCCGCTGTCGTGGGGCACGATCGGACATGCCTACACCGGCCAAGTGCGAGCGACCGGTGGCGCCCCTCCGTACGTGTTCCGGGCGGTGGCGGGTCACCTGCCTGCCGGTCTCACACTCAAGTCGTCCGGCGAGATCGAAGGGCTTCCGTCGGCGCTCGGCACCGCCACGATCACGGTGGCGGTCACCGACCGACTCGGGAATGAGGCCACCCGTGCGTTCGACATGCACATCGTCGACGAGGCACTGGTCGGGTTCATGAAGGTCACGCCCCTCGGTGGAGGGCACTCGAGCACTCAGATCTGCACCGTCGAATCGGACGGTACTGATGAGGAATGTGTCCCTGGGCTGGCCGGCGCCCTGCACTCCATGTCGTGGTTCCCCGACCAGAGCCGGATGGTCTTCGCGGAATACGTGGGTGGACAAACCGATTTGTATGTCATGGACGCCGACGGGTTGAACATCTTTCCGATAACCGACGACGACGCCACGGAACGAGATCCGGCGGTCTCTCCGGACGGGACGAAGATCGCATTCGCCCGCGGTTCGTACTCGCAGACCGACATTTGGGTCATCGGTGTCGACGGCAGCAATCCGACACAACTCACGTTCGCTGGGAGGGGCACCGGAGGCCCCACATGGTCACCCGATGGATCATCAATCGCGTTCGCGACGTTCCGGGACTACGAAGCCTATGACGCGGAGATCTACGTTATGGATGCCGATGGCTCGAACCAGCGGCCGCTCATACGCAGGGATGTGCAGGACCGGAATCCGAATTGGTCGCCCGATGGAACCCATATCGCGTTCGATACGCACGGCTACGACGTGGGGCAGTTCTGCAACGCCGTCTTTGTCGTCGATGCCGACGGGACCGATCCTCGGTTCGTAGCCTGTGGTGTAGAACCCGCATTCTCCCCGGACGGCACCGAGATCGTCTACTCGACGTGGTACGACCGGCCCCCGGGACCCGGCCTGATCGAACCGGCGGACATCCTCGTCGTCGGCATCGACGGAGCTGACAAGCGATGCGTGGCATGCGATGACTTCACGACGGATGAGGATCCCGACTGGTAGCGGTCGATGTCGGCGACCGCGAAGAGTCGAGTCCCTCACGATTCTGCACACTCCCGATTGAGAGGATGATGCGTTCGGCAGTGGATGGCCGGGTCGGTCGGCGTGTGCTGTTTGATCTGGCCGGAGTAGCTCGACTGGGGTCGGTTTGTCCGTTCGAGCGGGTGAGGCATCGGCTGTCACGTCCCGTACAGCTCACACACCTCGAAACGGAACGTGACCGCGCGAGTTGGGGATCGGAGACCGCAGACGACAAGGGTGGTTCGCTACGCGCGGTGGAGGGCTTGGACAACGGGTGTCATGGATTCGACACCGGCTGTCGTCTTGTCCGTGAGGTCGCAGCGAACCTCGTGGAATCCAGCGCTCTCAAGACGGAGGAGTGCGTCGGTGAGTTCGTCGACGTTTCCGGCGAGTGGTTGGCGCATCTCTGAGGCTGGCGACAGTCCGGGCGGTGTCACTGAGTACAGGTCAAGCGTTCTATCGAGAGTGGCTGGGTCTCTGCCCTCGGCTTCGCATGCAGCATCGAGTTGGGCCATGAGCGGTGTCAATCGGCCAAGGGCTTCGTCGATCGTTTCGTCCCATGTCCACCAGTTCCAGGCATCGGCATACCGAGCGACGAGCTGCAACATTCGAGGTCCTCCGGCGGCGATGTTGATCTCGGGGCCATGCGGCGATGGTCCTCGGAGAACGAGTTCTGCCCGCTTGGCGGAGTAGAACTCACCGTTGTAGTCCGCTCGGCCTTGACGCAGCAGGGTGTGGATGATCTCGATGCTCTCAGCGAATCTCGAGTATCGGCGATCGGTCGGGAATCCGAATCCCTCATAGTCCGACGCCGGCGAGTTGCCGGCGCCGATGCCCAACACGAACCTGCCGCTTGAGATCTCGTCGAGAGTTGTCGCCATACTCGCCGTCAGGGCGGGGCTCCGATATGGGGCGTTGACCACTGATTGTCCGAATCGGATCGTGGTTGTTGAGGCAGCAATAGCGCCAGCGATCGTCATCGATTCCCAACAGCCGTCGGTGGTTGTCTCGCCTCGATACATGAGGACATCCTCGAAGACGAACATTTCAAACCCGACTTCCTCGCACTTCGAGGCGAGGTCACGCACTGAACGCCATGACGGGTTGAGGTCGCCTCCTGGGCGACCGTGGAGCTGAGCGATGAGACCAACACGCATCGGCCGACCCTACCTCACACCTGTCGAGCCGACCAGCCCCGCAATTCCTGCAACGGGTGTCTCGATGTGCGACGCGACCGCCGATTATTGACCGACTTGGGTGGGCGAGCGCCAATTCTGGATCCGGTCGAGTGGCGCTCGACGATTGGACATTCGAGTCGCAACGCTTCGTCGGGATAGCGTGCCGACTTTGGGCTGTTTGCCGGAGTCCGGATCCGTTGCGGGCCATGGGGCGGCCCCGCCCGGGCGTGTGCGCTGGTCGACGATTCAGCAAGCCGGATCAGTCTGAACCGCGTCGCTCAGGTGCAACGATCCTCGCCAGAAGTCGGAAACGGTGCGCAGGGGGCGCCGCACATGTGTGGCGAATTCGTGCGGTCCTGGCGCACGCATTGCACCTTTGGTTGCTGTGTTGCGGATCGATCGACGGTCCTCGGACCGGCTGGCAACTGACCGTTGAGACGGCCTCGAGCATGTTCGGCGGACACGTCGCCTGCCTCGACGATTCGACCTTGACCAGATCTTGGCCACCGGTGGTTCGGCCCATTGTGGGCACTCGTGGATGCGCCTGTGGGCAAGATCGACAACTCAAGCATGCCGCCCATATTGAATCTCCTATGTGGGCTGTTGTTTCTTCGGTTGTTGTGGAGTGTTTCGGGTCTCTTGCCTCTGGTTTCGATTCGAGTTGGCGGTGAGGCTGTTGGTGGATTTGAGTGTCGTGAGATAGGGGCAATTGTGCGGCGGATGTTTCTTCTTGTTCTAGTTGTCGGCCTGTGTGCGGTGGTGGTTGGTGCCGCGTTGGCGGCGTTGCCGCCTGGTGGGACGTTCACCGACGATGATGGGAACATCCATGAGGGCAACATCGAGGCGATCGCCGCCGAAGGGATCACGAAGGGCTGCAATCCGCCAGCGAACACCCTGTACTGCCCGGCGTCAACAGTGACCAGGGGCCAGATGGCTGCGTTCTTGACTCGCGCGTTGAGTCTCCCCGCTACGGCCACGGATTTCTTCTTGGATGACGACGGCACGACGTTCGAGGGTGACATCAATCGGTTGGCTGCTGCGGGGATCACGAGGGGCTGTAACCCGCCCACGAACACCCTGTACTGTCCCGATGGCAAGGTCACGCGTGGCCAGATGGCTGCGTTCCTTGTCCGTGCCTTCGGTTACACCGACAACGGGGGCGGTGATCTGTTCGTCGATGACGATGGCAGTATCTTCGAGGCGGACATCGATCGTCTCGGTACGGCCGGTGTGACGAGGGGCTGCAACCCTCCGACGAATGACCGGTACTGTCCGACCAGTCCGGTGTTGCGCGATCAGATGGCGTCGTTCCTCTCACGGGCACTGAAGCTCGCACCGATCACACCGCCACCCCCGGACTCGACGACAACCTCGACAACGGGGGGAACCACCGGAACGACGCTGCCCGAGTTTGGTCCGTCTGTGACATTCAGAGCATGTGACACGGCGACGACTGGAGAGGAGTTCTCCCTTGATCAGCGGTGCGTCGCTGCGACCGTGTACAACTCGACATGGGCGCAGGCGTCGTGGCCGAATGTCGTTTCGTTCCGGTGGCTCGGCCCGGCTGGCAGCCCGGTGAGCAGCTGTCCGGTGTCAGGCAATTGCACAGCCGCGGACTACCACTACATCGGCAGTTCCCCGATCGGTTGGACGTTCTACTTCTACGTCAACGGAGAAGACCGGGATCCCGGCTGGCACAGTCTCGAGATGTGGGCAGGCATTTCGGGCGATGAACTCCAGAATCTCCTGCTGCGCGACAACTTCAAGCTGTCCGCCATCCCATCCGTGCCAACGACCACAACAACGACGACCACAACAACCACTCTTCCGAACGTGTCCTGGGACTGCACGGTCAATCCCGACGGGTCTCGGGATTGTTCGGGAAATACCGACACCCTCGACACTGCCGTCGAGACTTGGACGTGCACGCCGTCTGGGGACCCGCTCGGTCGCGATCCCATATCGTGGGCCTGTTCCGGCGACATCGACAAACGTCCTAGCGGTAGCGGTGTCGAAACCTGGGCCTGCGACGCCGAACTCGGTGATTCCCTGTGTACAGGGAACATCGACACCAGCGATAGTGCGGATGAATCCTGGTCAGTTGTGCAGTACGGTTCAAACACGTCATTCGAAGCCGAAGGCAACATCGACAAGAGCGACTCGGAGAACGAAACCTGGGAATGCGATGGCGGCAGCGGCACCGCACTTTCCTGCTCCGCTAGCGTCTTCCCATCGGACCCGTGGGAGTGGACGTGCAGCGGAGCATTCGGGTCCGACTGGTCGTGCTCAGGAACCGTCGGGCGACTCGCCCCCATCGTTGGACCTATCCCAACTCAAGACTCCGAATACGATGATTGGTGGTAGGAGCCAAACCCAACCAGGCGTGCGACCACATCGCAGGGGTGCGGAACGGTGAACTGGCACTTGGTCGGGTCTCCGCTCCTGGGTGTCGTTGTGACTCTGGCGCTTGTCGGGTGCAGCACTACCGGGACAGGCGCAGAGGAGACGACGACAACCGGGCCTCCACACCCCGTCACGGTTGCCACTACCACGACAACGTCGCCGACAACTACCACAACGTCGGAGTCGACAACGACCAGCACGACGATCGCCGCGACAACGACCGTCGGGACGATCGATCCCGATGCAGCACAGACCGACATCGCAGAGGCAGGAGACCGGTGGATCGCGTCACACGATGTGGTCCTTGACCAGGTACAGGCCTTCAACGAAGCAAACCTCGGCGTCGCGATGGAACACGACAGCATTTGGGCACCCGTCTTCGATACTGACGAGGGCAATGTCTACGCTCTCTATGCGACGCTCGCTATCTGTGCATGGGCCGACGAAGGGTTATCGCCAGAAGCGATGCTCGACACAATCCTGATTGGGGCCACAGTCGTCACCGACGATCCAGACGAGCTGCTCTTCTTCACCGGGCTTGCCGTGTCCGGTGCATCCAACGTCTTCTGCCCCGAACTCTCCGATACCGTCCGCCAAGTCGTGCCACAGAACTGAGCCCAAGCCGCTTCCAACGGAATCACCCCCACATCATCAATCAGGCACGTATGGGCGGCCATGCGATCCGAGCGAGACCGTCCGCCGTGGCATTCGGAGATCGCAACACGCATCGTGGCCAAAGCGTCGCGCGGATCCGCTTCACACATATTCAGCAGCGCTGCGGCAGCACACTGTCGTGGTGGTCCACGAAGCCTGGAGGATGGCACCGGGGACTGCAGCAAGGATCCCCGCTGATCAGCCGGGGAGATCGCAACGATCTGGTCCGCTGAACATCGGTTCACCCCACGGGCGGGTGCCGATTTCAATTCCGGAGTTCACAGCGGGGTCGCAGAGCGCACGTTCGGTGATCGTCACACCACTCCAGGAATGCGTTGCGATCATCGGGAGTGCGGGCGCGAACCTCGGCGCAATTCTCGCGGAGCAGTTGAGCACCGTCGTTCGGTCCTCGCACCTCGTATGTGCGGTGGATGAACGGCGATATCTGGGTGACGGTGAACGCCACTCCAACCATCCCCTCGACTGCATCAGCGTATGCTGACCTCATGGAGTTGGGTGACCGCTCCCCGGTGCCGCTGGAGCGGCTCTACCGCCAGATGGTGCGGATGCGCTGCTTCGAGGAGGCGCTCGCTGCCCTGTGGCAACAGGGGTTGATTTCCGGTGAGCTACACCTGGGCATTGGCGAGGAAGCCATCGCCGCCGGGGTCATCGAACACCTCGGCCCCGGAGACGGCCTAGCTCTTGACCATCGGCCGACTCCAGCACTAATCGGCAGCGGGACCGACCCCACCCGGCTCATCCTGGAGATGCTGGGACACGACCAAGGCCTCTGCCGGGGCCACGGCGGGCACATGCACCTTTTCGACCCCGACCGCATGGCCGCATCCTCCGGCATCGTGGGGGCATCGGGACCCACGGCGTGCGGCTTCGCACTGGCTCTCTCGGCCACCGGCCCGGGGCGGGTGGCTATTGCTTTCTTTGGTGAAGGCGCCGTGAACCAGGGCATGCTGATGGAATCGCTCAACCTCGCGGTCGTGTGGCGCCTGCCGGTGGTGTTCGTCTGCAAGGACAGCACCTGGGCGATCACCACGCGGACATCGACGATGACCGGTGGTCGGATTCAGCGCAGGGCCGCTGCTTTCGGTATGCCCGCAGTTCAGGTGAACGGCGCCAGGGTGGACAGGGTGTGGAGCGCTGCCGGCAGATTGATCAGCAACGCTCGCCGGGGCAGAGGACCTGGGTTCCTGGTTGCGTCATGCTGGCGACCCACGGGTCACTTCGAAGACGACCCTCTGATGCGAGCCGCGGCACACCCGGCGAGCCTGAGAGCGGAGATACCCGACATGATCGCGGCGCTGCGCGACCCGATTGGAGGACCCACGCGGGATCGCCTCTCCGGGCTGCTCACGATGAGCTCAACGATCGGCCGCCTGGCAGTGCATCGACTTGTCAAGAGCAGAGATCCGCTTCGTGCCGCCGCCCGGCGTCTGCCCGCAGACACTCGGCGGCGGATCACAACCACGGCTGCCGACGAAATCGACGCCGCCGTGGCCTCCGCCCTGCACACTCTCCGGGACGAACAATGACAACACTTGAGTTCGGTGAGGCCATCGACACAGCGATTGCGACCGCCATGGCCGCCGACGAAAGGATCATCGTCTTCGGCGAGGACGTCCCCATTCTCCGTCGCCGCTTGCTGCTCCGTTTCGGACCCGACCGGGTTCGGGCCACCCCCATCAGCGAGTCGGCATTCCTCGGCGCCGCCGTAGGCGCCGCGATGGCGGGACTTCGGCCCCTCGTAGAGATCATGCTCGTCGACTTCATCGGCGTCGCGATGAGCGCAATCCTCAATGAAGCCGCCATGATCAAGACGCTCTCCGGCGGAAATCGTGAACGTCCCGATGGTGATCCGGTCGGCATGTGGCGGCGGATACGGAGACGCAGGACAGCACGAGCAGTCGCTGTGGGGACTCCTTGCCGGAATCCCCGGTCTCACCGTTGTGGTCCCCTCCACGCCCGCCGACGGTGCCGGTCTCATGCTCGCCGCACTGGAGCACGACGGACCGGTCGTATTCCTCGAACACAAACTGCTATCGCAACAGTGGCTGCAGTTCATGGGCGGATCGGACCGCACAACCGTGACCTTCGACGTGCCCTCCGCCGGAGCCCGCGGTGAAGTCAATTCGCCGCTGCGCGTCGTCCCGATCGGTACGGCGGCCACGAGACGGGATGGCGCGGACCTAACCATCCTGAGCCTCGGGGTCGGTGTCCATCGCTCCCTCGAAGCGGCGGAGCAACTTGCCGACCGGGGCATCGACGCCGCTGTCATCGACCTGCGCAGCGTGGTACCTCTCGACCGCACCGCCATCCTCGAGGCCGCCCGCCATACCGGCCGGGTCCTCGTCGTCGACGAGGACTACCTCGCCTTCGGGCTCTCCGGCGAGATCGCCGCCCTGATTGCCGAATCCGGCACGACCGTGCGCTTCGGCCGCATCGGCAGCGAATCGGTCATCCCCTATGCCCGGCACCTCGAGGACCGGGTCCTTCCCAGCGCAGATCGCATCATGGAGGCGGCGCGGCTTCTGACAGAAGAGTGAATGGGCTCACACGTGATCCGGCGCGGATGACCGATCTCCCAGCCAGTACCCGTACCCGACACACCACTGTCCCACCTCGTACGGCGCGTCGAGCGCATCGACGAATGCCAGGTCGCCACCAGCCCGGCCGGTCCCTTGAGCCGCTTCATCGCCCGGCCAGATCGTCCTTCCGGTGCCGCTGCCGGACACCCCGTGGCCCGTCGGTGATTCCGACAGGGTGTAGATGTTCCGCCACTTCCTGCTTGCGGCGTGATGAGCGCCACCTTGGGGGCAGGCGTCGAGACGAAACGCTTGCGCAGGTGATGCCAGAGGCCTCTCGGGATTCATGCGAAGACTCTCTCGCATCAGGCGCTTCGTTTGAGTTGTGAATCTCGGCGCAGCTCTGATACTGCTCTCGCACCGGGAAGAACCGCCAGACACCCCGATGGTGGCCCGGTCACCAGCGGAATAGCGATTTCGCCACGGCTCGCCAGTACCGGGCTCCGAGCCGACGCGGCATCCATCGCAAGCCGCCCAACAGTCGTGTCGTGGGAATCAGCCGCGGTGAAGTGATGCTCTTGATGTAGCAGAACTCTCGAATCCCTTCTGGTCCCAGTTCTCGGCCGTAGCCCGAGTCCTTGATCCCCCCGAACGGGAGGTCCGGGATGAAGGGATTGATGAGGTGATCGTTCACGGCCACAGTTCCGGACTCGATCTTGGAGGCCCATCTCGCGGCGCGCTTCTTGTCCGCCGACCACACAGATCCATGCAGCCCGAAGCTCCCTGCGTTTGCGAGCTGCAGAGCGGTGTCCTCGTCCGGCACTGCCATGACCGGCAGCACCGGACCGAAAGTCTCCCCCTGCATCAGGTCCATCGAGTGATCCACCTTTGTCAGCACGGTGGGTGCGAAGAAGGTCCCCTCGGTTCCTTCGACCCGGGATCCACCCCATCGGATCTCGGCACCCTTGGCCACAGCATCTGCGAGTTGACGGTCGAGCACGTCGAGTAGGCGGGGATCGGTGATGGCGCCGACATCCTCTATTGTCACCTGTACCGGCGGCGACGTTCTCCATGGCCGCATCGATCTCGGCAAGGAACGGTTCGTAGACGGACTCGGGGACATAGACCCGCTCGACGGACATACATATCTGACCGGCGTTGTAGGTGGCCGCCCACACTGCGCACTGGGCGGCCGCTCGCAGGTCGGCGTCCTCGAGAACGACCATCGCGTCGTTGCCACCGAGTTCAAGAACGACCGGTATGAGTCTCTCGGCCGCCGCGACGGCCACTGCGCGCCCGTTGGCGGTGGAACCGGTGAACCACACGATATCCACCGGCGCAGCAATCAGGGCCTGCCCCGTCTCCCCGGCTCCATGCACGACTCGTATCAGACCCTTCGGCAACCCGGCCTCGGCGGCGAGCTCAACACACAGTTGCCCACTGAGCGGGGTGATCTCTGATGGTTTGGCCACCACCCCGTTGCCGGCCGCTACCGCGGTGAACACCGGGAGCATCGTCAGGAAGAACGGGACGTTCCACGGCGTAATCGCCCCGACCACCCCTCGTGGGTGGTACTCGGTCCAGCGCTTGACCATGGGGTAGGGCCACCATCCCCCCGAGACCGGTTTGAGCAGCTCGCCGGCCTTCCGGGCGTAGTAATCCATGACGGATAGCGCCGGCATGATGTCACTCGTATAGGCGTCGACACGGTCCTTCCCCGTCTCGGAACACACCACATCGGCGATGTGGTCTGCATTGGCGACCACGACACGCTTGAACGCCTTCAGGAACGGTCGCCGCTCGGCGTGGCTCAACGCAGACCAATCGACGAAGGCCCCGCGAGCGTCCTCGACAGCAGTTCGGACCTCATCCGGAGTTGCGACCGGCACCGACCCGACCACCGCCCCGTCCGCGGGTTCTGAATCTCCAGCCTGGTCATCGCGATCCTCCAATCGCTCAACAGAGGCTACCAATCCCCACAGCGCCAGGACTGACTGCCAGACCTCACGAGACCCCTGACCTTGGCAGTGTTCCGTTGAGTGGTGGAGTTGAGGTGGCGTCACTCGGCGGTTGCTGACTTGGTTGAGGTCACGTCCAACTCCCGGCGTGCGCGCTGGGCGACAGCAGATCCGCCGATCGGAACTTGATGCGACGCTTCTGACGAAAAGCGTGGTTGGATGAAGGAGCCTGCGTACGGAGAAGGTTCTGGGACGGCATCACGCGTTTCCTTGTGGTGCGGCCTAGCGGTGGACGATTGACGACGAGTTTCGAGGCTAGTCGTGCCACCCTTGTCGACACATTCGACGAGGAGGAATCGCTCGCCTCTCCCGCGCCCCTGGCCCGATCCGAGGCGCCTCGTCATCCAGATTGGCTGACCAGAGGCTGGACCCATTCCAACCCAGGAGTCTTGGCCGACCTTCTGTTTCCCCGCCCAACCCTTTGCCGGTACTCAGATCTGAATCTGAGACAATGAGTCCGGCAGGCCCTCAATCAGCACTTGCAGACGACCGGCCACGGACCGTTGCTCTGATCCCCGAAGCCCGAGTCCGCTCAGGACAACTCGACGCAGGCCTGTCCGACTCTCTGCCTTTCCTATCACCACGATGGGGCAGTTGGTCAGAGGGAGGGTTTCGGCGAGGGCGAGGTTCAGTGGTAGGTCTCCGAAGCCATAGCCAGCAATAAGCACGAGGTCAGGGGGCACGTCGCTGAGGTCCCAACACCGTACGGAAGCCTCCGGTAGGCCCATGCGAACGGGTCACCCTCGATGTAGTGCGCCTTCTGATCTGTGAGAACAACGACAGGAGAGACCAATGCGCCGCCTCGCGGATACCGATGCCAGAAGTTGGCCGCTCGCAGGTGATCGACAGATTTGATCTTCCAGACCTTGCCACTGTGGTCGCGAACCCAGTCGAGCGCGCCGTGAAGGTGGTATACGACGATGGCCGAAGGTCCACCGAGGTACTCCTCGTCAGAGCTTCTGAGGGGGAGAGCCGACGCTGATCTGTAGTCGCCTGATCTGAGGATGTCGATGTCCGATTGATGCCTCCCGTCAGCCATATCGCTCAGGCAGATTGGTGATTGCGCATCTTCGTGCAGCTCAAGTGCAGCGGAATCAACGAGGCAGTCGTAGTTCAACGTGAACGCCCGAACAACGCCACCGCCCGATACGAGGTCTGCAAGGTACCCGATGAGTTTGCCCGACTCCGCTAGCGGATCAGGACCCTGATCGTGGCTCAGTTCTGCGATCACTTGGAGCGCCGTGCCCACCGAGCGGCGATACAGTTTTCGTCCGAATACCGTCGCGGATTCGAGATCATCACGATACCTGAGGCCGCCTGGCACGTAGCGAGCGACGTTTCGCATTGCATCGATTCCATCGGCCATTCGATCGAATGGCCCGAGCAGCTCCTCGAAAGACAACCCGTCGCTCAACCCCGAAGTTCGAGCTGCCCGGGCCAGATCAGAGAGGGTTCGCTCCACGGTGAAGGCATTCACGCTCTCGCTGCTGAATCGATCGAGCACCTCATAGGTGAGCGCTCCGAGGGCGAAGGAAGGGTTGTAGACGATTGAGGCACCATTGCCGACGATCGCGACAATGTTCATAGTGTTGTGCCCGAGATCACTTCTGTGGGCGTCGGCGAGGTGTTCATGCCTTGCTATCGGTTGGAAGCCGCCTGAGATTGAGTTGCGTGCCGCCCGCGCACGGTGGGCAACTCGAGCCACTCGCGGCCATCAAGGTTTCGACCGCCTGCCTTGGACGTGTGACCGCCCCACTGCTTGAAGAAGAATGAGGTACCGGATGCGGTCGCCTGGTCTCGAAGATCGCGTGCCCACGCCGATTGCATCCGCCGATGCCCCGGGCCTGATTCTCCTCCGACGATGATCCAGGAGATGCCACTCAGATCGAGGTTGCTCAAAGGTCCTAGCAGTGGCTCGCAAGAGAGGAAGCGTGTCGCCACAGCCACTCTTCGTAGGTGGTCGGCTCGAAATGCATATGTCTCAGTTTCGATGCTCGTACCAAGCCAGATGTTGTCGGGTAGCCGCTGACCCTCGAGGAGCAGCGCTGCCCTCTGGGGCCGCTTCGTCAGGACTTGGAATGTGTGCCGCGTGGCCTCCGACATGACCGCAAGCACTCGCCACAGGAAATCATCCGGTATCGCGGGATGGAATAGGTCGGACATCGAATTGACAAACACCATCCGCGGCTTGCCCCAGTGCAACGGTTCGTCGATCTTGTCCTCATGGAGAGTCAACTGGAAGGCGTCTGCGTAGCGACTCGAACCCATGGCCTGCAATCGATGGGCCATGCGCTCTGCGTAGCAGTTGTCGCACCCCGGGGATACCTTGTCGCAGCCTGTCACGGGATTCCAGGTGTGTTCGGTCCACTCGATTCCGGTCTTGCTCATCCGCGCCTCCCTCTTGGCATGGCTGAGTTGAGTGGCCCCGACACAGCGCCGTCGCCGTCGCCCTAGAACCGCCCAAAGGTGATTGAACTGCCTGGTGGGTAAGTATTGCGCCTTCGACGGTTCGCGACGGTGATCTTCTCAGATGCTTCCAGGATCTTGAGTGCCTGTCGAGCATGCTTCTTGGCGAACGGCGTGTCGCCGATAACGAAGTCCTCCACTGTCCTGATCGGCGCCGAGCCACCGCCGAACTCGCGAGTCATCGCTTCCACGAGAGGTCCAATGTCGATCTCGTCGTTGAAACGCATCTGCCGGCCATCGATCAACGACGAGTACGTGAAGTCACCGGTCGGGTCCATACTCCAGAGCACGTCTTTGATCTTCTCAGCGCCCTTGATGTGATTGCTGGCGTGGATGAGGAAGTATGGGGTCTTGCCGCGCTCGTTGATCATCTCGAACGAATGCACATACTCGAACCCAGCGTCATCCCGTAGCTGGGATTCAAACAGTCCCAAGAGAGAGAGCTTTCGTTCCTCGCCGCTGAGGGAAGATGCGTCTCTGAAACCTGAGGAACCGAAGAGGCCTTCCAGGTGGGCGATGACCTTCTCGTTGGTATGCCCAATGAAACGACTCGTCTGATCGTAGATGAACGTGAAGAGGAGCTCGCACTTGCTGTTCAGGAGAGCAGCCATCACCTCCATCGGTGCCCCGGACCACCCGAACGGGTCTACAAACGCAAAGGTTGGAGCGAGCCGCTCGCCGGACAGGATGTCGAGGATGCCATCTACACCATGCTGAAAGGTTGTATTCCAGACATCCACGCCAACGTTCGTTGGTTTCGCTCCGGAGCGTGACCACAGCGTTTCGATCTCCGCTTCGAGACGTTCCGCCCGATCCTTTCGTTCCTCCATGAAGAGGAACGTGAACCCTCGCCCCGGCATGGTCAAGGCTGCGGAGTCCAGCAGAGTCTCCAACGCGATGATTCGGTGAACCTACCTCACCCGTTTCGTACACGCCCGGACCCGCGAATCCGTCGAGGTAGACGATTCTGAGCTGGTTGCTCGCCATGATCGGGTACCAAGCGGCGAGGTATCGGCGTAGGATTTCGTGCTTCGCACGGGTATGGGGTTCGAGTGCCCAGACAGTGTCGCTCACCCAACAATGCTAGGAGTTCTCTCTTGTCGTGCCCCTGCTTTTCGCTTTGTGGTGCGATTGGCTCCGAATCGAATCAAACGAACCAGGTCGATCTGTGTGATCCCGAGGCTTTCCGGTTCGTCTCGCTACCGAGCTACGGATCAGGACACCAGGGGTTCGAGTTGCGCCAACCGGGCTGAGAGGACTCTTCCATTGGAAGGGCGCGGATCGTCTGCTGCCTTGGGCCCACCGGAGTTGGCGGCCTCCGTGGTCGAAGAATCGGTTGCGGAGCTTGCGCGACCCGCCTCCACCGGGCCCCCGAGTACGGGGCGAAGCCGGGGAGGTCACATCAACCATCCTCAGGAGCTCGGTGCGGCAAGCCTCCCTTGCCAACACTTCATTCGCTTCCATCGATGCAGTGGCGCCCAACGTGCCATGGACGAGCAACGGCCGCCTGACGTGAGAATCCACCTTCTCGACGCTGCTGGCGAGAAGCGTGGAACTCGGTCCGTGCTCGGTGATCAGACCGAGTCCTCCAACTAACCTCGCATGCCGATGCATCTCTACACCGGCACATCCACCGAGTTTGTCTCCGACGCCACGCAGAACCTGATCGCTGACAAGGTCTCCGCATCGTTCGTCCAGGCATTTCGGTACGAGGCGCCGAAGAGCGAGGTGGCGTCGTGGCGCAACTCGCTGCGGGCAATGGCTGATGCCGTGCAACTCGCCGGGCTCAACGATCACGGCGTCGTCGTCGAGTGGCAGTTGCCGCTTGCCTCGCGCCGGCTCGACGTTCTCATCTCGGGTACGACCCCAGAAGGCAGATCGAACGCCGTCATCGTTGAACTCAAGCAGTGGAGTGAGTCGTCGCCGTCGACGGCCGAGGAGTGTGTGCTGACGTTCGTTGGAGGACGCAAGCGTGAAGTTCTCCATCCGTCCGCGCAGGTCGGTGGCTATCACCGCTACCTGAAGGACACCCACAGCACGTTCTCCGAGGACGAGGTCGGATTGCAGGCGTGCAGCTTCCTGCACAACATGGTCCGGGATGACGACGATGAGGTGTTCGCTCCACGTCACGCCGATTTGCTGCAGGTCTATCCCGTCTTCACCGGAGACCAGATCTCGTCACTGGCGACCCACCTGGACGAGCGGCTCGGAGGTGGCAACGGGGTGCCGGTGCTGGACCGCATCCTGGCCGGCAAGTACCACCCCTCGAAGAAGCTCCTCGACCACACCGCACAGATGATCAAGGGCGAACCGACGTACGTCCTGCTCGATGAACAGAAGGTGGTGTTCAACACGGTCATCGCCAAGGTTGCCGAGCAACACCAGAAGGCTGGCAACTCGGTGTTCATTGTCGACGGAGGGCCCGGCACAGGGAAGTCGGTCATCGCCTTGAACCTCGTCGCAGAGCTATCCGCCAACGGATACAGCACGCAGCATGCAACGGGATCGAGAGCCTTCACCTCGAACATCCGCAAGAAGGTCGGGAAGCAAGCCTCCGCCCAATTCAACTACTTCAACACCTACGCCACGGCCGACCCGAACACCCTCGACGTATTGATCTGCGACGAAGCTCACCGGATACGCGAGTCCAGCAACAATCGGTTCACCAAGAAGGCGAACCGGTCCACCCGCCCCCAGATCGAGGAACTGATCGACACTGCGAAGGTGGCGGTGTTCTTCATTGACGATCTCCAGGTCGTGCGGCCGGGCGAGGTTGGGAGCAAGGATCTCATCAAGTCCCACGCAGCCAAGATGGGTGCGGAGCTCTTGGAGTACGAGCTCGACATTCAGTTCCGATGCGGAGGGTCCGACGGATTCGTCTCCTGGGTCGACAACACGCTGGACCTTCGCCGGACTACGAGCGTTCTGTGGGAGGGTGACGCCGCCTTCGATTTCGACATTGTCGATTCGCCTGGGGAACTCCAGGCGCTGATCAACCAGAAGGCCGCGACGGGCCAGTCCGCGCGGTTGGTCGCCGGCTTCTGCTGGCCGTGGTCAGTCCCCAATGACGACGGCACACTCGTACATGACGTTCAGTTGCCAGATTGGTCGATGCCGTGGAACGCCAAGTCCGGTGCTACGGGCCTCGCGAAGGGCATTCCGAAGTCAGACTTCTGGGTCTCGGAACCCGGAGGTCTGGATCAAGTGGGCTGTGTCTACACAGCCCAGGGATTCGAAGTCGACTACGTAGGCGTCATCTTCGGCAGGGACCTCGTGCATCGAGGCCGCGAGGGCTGGATCGGGCAGCGAGAGTTCTCGAAGGACAGCATGGTCAAGCGAGAGAAGGACGACGACCGATTCACGGAACTTGTCAAGCAGACATATCGGGTTCTCCTGACCCGAGGTATGAAGGGCTGCTACATCTACTTCGAAGATGAGCCGACCCGGAAGTTCTTCGAGTCGAGGGTCGACTTCCAAGCGGTGCGTCGCAGTATGTTCGCGGACGCGGCGGCGGCAGAACAGGGAGCCGGGGTAGCGGAGGAGGTGGAGGCGTGACCGAGCCGTTGGATCTGAACAAGGTGGCTGAACACCTACGAGTCTTCGCCGCCGAACGCGACTGGGAGCAGTTTCACACCCCGAAGAACCTCTCGATGGCGCTCGCCGGCGAGGTGGGCGAATTGCTCGAGATCTTCCAATGGCTGACTCCAGGCGAGTCGGGAGACGTCGACGGGCAGGTGCTCCAGCATGTCGGCGAGGAACTCGTCGACATCCTGCAGTACGTCGTGCGTATTGCCGACCTTCTCGAGATCGACTTGAACGACGCCTTCTGGGCCAAGTTCGAGGAGAACGCCGCTCGGTACCCAGCAGAACGAGGTGCGGGGGAGTGCCGAGAAGCGGTAGCGACCGGTCTCTCGCTGTCGATTGGTCCAGGTCATACCGGCATTCTCAGCGATGACCTCACTATCTGCCTCCTTGATGCCGATAGCACATCAATGGAACCGCACCTGAACCGATCGTTCGCAGGCGAGATCTGATGTCCACCTGGTGGGGCAATCGAAGCGTCTGGCAGAAGTCTGCGATGGGCGTCGCTGGAGGGGTTGTCGCACTCAGTGTGGCGGGGGGTCTCATCGGCGAAAGCGGATCGGGAGCCGTCGAGCCAGCGCCGGTTGCCGCCGCCGTGCCGATTGCGACGACTTCGTCCGAACCGGCATCAACGACCTCTGCTCCGACTACCACGACAACTGCTGCCCCAGTGACGACCACCACTGCCCCAGTAACGACCACCACTGTTGCTCAAACGACCACAACCACGATTCCTCCGACAACCACGACGACGACACCGCCTACAACCACAACTACTGCGGCTCCCACGACCACCACCACAGTCCAGCAGAACTGTCACCCGTCGTATCCGGACTTCTGCATTCCGCCGTCACCGCCGGACTTGAACTGTGGCGACATCAGTCGAAAGCGGTTCACGGTCCTTCCCCCGGACCCGCATCGCTTCGATGGGGACAAGGACGGAATTGGGTGCGAGTCGTAGACGGACACGGGGAGTTCGACCGCCAGTTGCGCTGGCACTCCCAGACACTGTCTCGGCCCGCTGCGCGAGCGTCGCGCAACTCGGCGGCGACCTAGATCTGGCGTCTACCCGATGTGATCCCGTTTCGCCAGATTGTGTCGGGCGCACAGGAGCTGGACGTTCTCAGCGGTGAGCGACGAGCCACCCTTGGAGTATGGGATGATGTGGTCGAAATGCAGGTTCTCCGTTGCCGCGCATTCCACACATTGGCCCCGGTCCCGGGCCCAAACCGCTAGGCGCACATGCGTGGGGATGACCCGAGTGTGTGCGAGATCCTGGATACGGCCCTCGTCGTCCGGAAGGTCCATGTCGAGTGCGCCCTCGACGAGCGAGAGCTTGAACTTGCACACCCGCCGTCCATTTGACTCCTCAAGCCAGGCATCCACAAGGTGAAAGAGCCCCGCGTACACCCAAATCCCCTGGCGGACCTTCTCGTAGACGCGCACTCGTTCGGCCGCACTGTTTCCATTCCGGTAGCTCTCCGCTGCCCGATAGAAGCGGCCGTTTTGCGTGAGCGTTCCGTTCGGAGTCCGGAGTGGCTGATCGGCAATCTTCGGATCTGGCACGCGGGACGAGCTCGGTTCATCATGGCCCTCGTAGATGAGCGTTCGACCCTCGTCGATGACCTCATCGTGATAGGGGGCACCAGGACGAACACTCATCAGGACCACACTGTGATCGGTACCGAGCTGGAAGTTCATTCCACGCTGAAGCGAGGCCCCTTCTCTGGTGCACATTTCAAGGTATGAGATCACGTCGCCGGGTTGCATGCGATGCATCGTATCGGGCGCTGCGGTGGGTCGGGCCGCACGATTCGGCCCCCTGTCACCGTAGGTGGAGATTGCGGGTGGTGCTGAGCCGCTGCTGCAAGGTACTTCACGGCGGAATGAGGAAGGGGTCTTGGCGTCTCGTTCAGATCAGCGAGTGTGCCACGATCGCCGGGACATCTCTCTCGACGCACCCGTCACCGGCCTTGCCGCCGAGAGCTACCCAGCAAAGGCTGCCGACAGCCTGGGGTCCGTGGTGGGATACTGTCGCTGAGATGGCGGACTACGACGATCTAGCTGACTTCGTTGCAAACCGAATGAGGATGTCGCACATCTATCAACCGGTGATGCTCCTGGAGCTTCTGCGACGCAATGGCTCGGCGTCGGTCGCGCAGATTGCCACAGCCTTTGTCTTGCACGATCGAAGCCAAGTCGACTACTACCGGCGGATCGTCAATCAGATGCCGGGCCGCGTGCTTCGGAAGCACAATGTTGTGGCCAAGGACGGGGATTCCTACGTCTTGCGGGGCTTTGCTGACCTGGACGACCAGCAGCTCGCCAATCTGACGGAACTCTGCAGGGCGCGCCTCGACGACTACGTCGAACGGCGAGGCAAGGAGATATGGGGCCACCGAGCCCGAACATCAGGATACATCCCCGGATCGGCACGGTATGAGGTTCTGAAGAGCGCTCGCTTCCGCTGCGAGTTGTGCGGAGTACCAGCTGACGAACGATTCTTGGAGGTCGATCACATCATGCCGCGATCACGCGGCGGTCCCGATGACACCGATAATCTCCAGGCACTTTGCTATCGGTGCAATCAGAGCAAGGGCAACCGAGACGACGTCGACTTCCGGAAGGTTGATGCCGTCTATGAGGAACGAGAGGCGGGGTGCGCATTCTGCTTTGAGGTGTCTGAGCGAGTTGTTGATGAGAATCGCTTGGCATTCGCCATCCGCGATGCGTTCCCGGTCACGCCGCTGCACACGCTCGCAATCCCCAAACGCCACGTAGCGTCAAGCTTCGACCTGACCCGACCAGAGGCGATTGCTGTGGATCAGCTAGTGCAGGCAGCCCGGTCCTCGATTCAGGTGATCGATCCGACCGTCGCGGGATTCAACATCGGCGTTAACGACGGTGTTGCTGCAGGGCAAACCATCGGGCACGTGCATACGCACCTGATTCCCCGACGGGCGGGAGATGTGCCCAATCCCGCCGGTGGCGTGCGTGGTGCCATTCCCGGCCGGCAGGTCTACCACGCCTGAGAGTCTCGTTCCGCGCGCCTTGTGGCGATCACGGACCCAGGTAGGTCCAGGCCCCGCAGTCCTCATCAACGCCGAAGCCAGTGTCGCTCGCTTCCACGCGAACGATGGTCGATGCCTTGTCAGAGATGAAGTCGTTTGCGATGGTGTCGTCGAACTCGCCGGAGAAGCCGTCAAGCCTTTCCCAGTAGCATCCGGCTTCGCTTGGGGTGTTCCTCCAGAGTCCAGGGGACACCTCGCTCGGTACTTGCCAGGTGCCGCCTCCGAATCCCGCCGTCGGAGCCTTGGCTGGTCGCAGGTCGCTCGACCACTGCCCACAGTCTCCGTCCGGCTTGAACCCGGCATCTGACGCCTTCACCTCGACGATCTGTCGAACGTTCGTGAAGTTGTTGGCGATGATGTCGTCGAACGTGCCGCCGAAGCCAGAGAGTCGTTCCCAGTAGCAGCCGGACAAGTCGCCACTGTTTCGGTAGGTGCCCGCGGGGATGTCGATACCAACGCGGTGTGTGCCGGGGCCGAACGTGGTGTAGGTCGGCGGTCGAGTGGTGGTCGTGCTGGTCGTCGTCGTTGGTGGCGGCGGGTAGATCGGCTTCAGACCGAGGGCGCGGGCGAAGAACGACGCCATCTGATCCCGCTTCACGAGGTCCGATGGGCAATATCGAGTGTTGCCTGGGGGATTGCAGCCGAGCGTGACACCGGCATCAGCAATGGCGTTGATGTCGGCTTCGAAGATCGAGTCGTCGTCGTCGGTGAAGAAGTCGCCTGCGGAAGCCGGGTAGTCGAAGGCGCGTCGGAGGAACGCTGCCATCTGCTCTCGAGTGATGCTTCCGTCTGGGCAATACCGATCGCTTGTTGGCGGGTTGCAGCCCCTGGTGATCCCCGCTTCGGCAAGTGCGTTGATATCGCCTTCGAACACCGAGTCGTTGTCGTCGATGAAGTAGTCGATACTCGACGCCGGAAGGTCGAGTGCACGCCGCACGAAGGCTGCCATCTGGCCCCGGGTCAACGAACTGCCCGGGCAGTAGCGACTGTTCGCTGGCGGGTTGCACCCCTTCGTGATGCTCTCGGCGGCTATCGCCTCGATGTTCGGTTCGTGGACGTTGCCGTCATCATCCGTGAAGGTGCCACCTGGCGGCAACGCCGCCAATGCAGCGCCGACCATCACAGCGCTCAAGCCGACGCCCAGCACCGCGAGAAGAATCCTCCGCACTGCATGCTCCCTTCCTTGTTCTGGCAACGCTGCCGACGATACCTACAGCCTGGCTCACCGAGTTCTGGCGACCAGAGGCTTAAGGGGGGAATGGCCTTTGGGCAGCGACTGGGAAGACGGCCCGCGCCGCAGCGCGGCCTCTTCTCCCGGGACACTGAGAATGGGCAGCGAGGACAGACCGTCGACACGGTTTCCGGTCGGTGGCTGACGTATGTC
The DNA here is from genome assembly GCA_963836085.1 of uncultured Actinomycetota bacterium. Classification (GTDB taxonomy): domain Bacteria; phylum Actinomycetota; class Acidimicrobiia; order Spongiisociales; family UBA5794; genus JAHEEL01. Next base: position 16,581 of record CAWIHT010000014.1, on the reverse strand, counting down.
TTGCGTCCCAGAGAGATGCGACCCGACCAATCTGCAACACGAAGGGCCGAACGGCTCTGATGGTCGGCTACAGGCCTGCCGATGGACAGCAAGACTACGTCTGAACGACCATGCAGGCCTGGAGGCACACCGTGGCGAAAAGCATCTCACCTGTTGAAGAGACAGCATCGAAGCGCCGGCATCGAGGGTGGTGGGTCTCGGTGGTTGTCGTGTTGTCGATGTTTGTCGCTGCCTGTGGGGGAAGCGCAGACCCGTCAACCTCCACCGGTGACGCTGGCTCCGGCGAATCCACGACCTCACTGGCGGAAGCATCAGGTGGGGCCGATGGCAAGTCGGCCACAACAACCACGTCGACAACGGCTGCCGAAGCAACTACCACCACCGCAGACGACGAAGTCGGCACGTTCGAATCTCCCATTCGGGCAGGCGAGTTTGCTCAGGTGGGTGACTGGAAAGTTCGGGTCATCGACGTGATACCTGATGCCACCGACATTGTCATGGCTGAGAATTCGTTCAACGATCCACCTGTTGAAGGCAATCAGTTCTTCGTCGCCACGCTTGAAGCCGAGTACACCGGTACCGAATCGGGCAACTTCTGGGTCGACATGGAGTGGAAGGCGGTGGGCCCATCTGCTGTCGCGTACGAGGCGTGGGAGGCGACCTGCGGAGTATTCCCTGGCAGCATCGATGAGGCTGGCGAGACATTCCCAAGCGGCGTCATTGCCGGCGGTGTTTGCTGGTCCGTCAGCGCGGATGATGCCGCTGACTTGGTGATGCTCCTCGACAACACATTCTCATTCGACGACAGCGAACGCACCGTATACGACCTGGATCCCGAGATGACACCGGTCGAACCTAGCGAGGGCGCGTCCGCCGACCTGTCACAGGTCCCAGCCGTCGAAGTTGGCGAGTTTGCTCAGGTGGGTGACTGGAAGATTCGGGTCATCGACGTGATACCTGATGCCACCGAAGCTGTCATGGCTGAGAATTCGTTCAATGATCCGCCTGTTGAGGGCAATCAGTTCTTTGTCGCGACTCTCGAAGCCGAGTACACGGGGGCCGAGTCGGGGAGCTTCTGGATTGACATGGAGTGGAAGGCCGTGGGGCCATCGGCTGTCGCGTACGAGGCATTCGAGGCGACGTGTGGGGTGTATCCCGACGCCATCGATGAGGCCGGTGAGACGTTCCCGAGCGGCGTGATCTCGGGCAATGTCTGCTGGTCCGTCAGCACCGACGATGCCGTTGACTTGGTGATGCTGCTCGGCAATACATTCTCCTTCGACGACAGTGAACGCCTCGTCTACTCACTCACCAGCGGAGGCGCTGGCTAGATCTGGCTGCGACGGCGGGTGAGGTCAGCGCCAGCCCCCAGGCGCAATCCGACTTTGTCGCGTCCTCGTGCCACGAAGTCTATCGCCCGTAGCGCTGCCATCCGAGCAAAGGGTGGCTGCGTTGCTACCAGGCATCGGCAGAGCCACGCTTCTTGTCAACAGCGTTGCGAACCATCAACCGGGCGGATTCGGGCTGACGCTGTTGGTTCGCTGCAGGATCGAGGCTCCAGCGAGATCCGCCAACGCGCTCTTGTGTCATTGCGATCGACCTGCTGACGGTCGTGTCTCATTCTTGTGTGCTGCCGACATGGGCAAGGGTCGATTGTCGATGCGGTGGCGCGGGAGACGCCGATCGGGGCCGATCCTCGGTGATATTCCGCGATTCTCCCGTAGCCAGGATGCGTGTGGAGTGGGATGATTGGGGTAGTCGATGGACGCGGTGCGAATGGATCAGTCATCCGTGAGCGGCCGATGATGTTGATCGTCGCACTGCTAGCCCTGGTGGGTTGGGTGGTCGGCGCGGGAATTTTCAGTGCGACCGATTCACCGTGGGCGCATGATTCCGAGTTGACGGACCCGGACCCGGCGGACTGGGCTGCATTGGGCCTCTCGGTTGCAATCGCTGGAGATGTGATCGTTGCAGGCGCCTACGGCGGCGAGGAGAGCCCGGGGGAGGCACACATCTTCACCCGCAGTCCTTCCACCGGCGAGTTCGAACACGATCAGCGGTTGACGAATCCGGAGACCGACTGGAACGACTTCTTCGGCAAGGCCGTGACGATCGATGCTGATCGGATCGTTATCGGGACCCCCGGCGCCAGTTCCCTCTATGTATTCCGGCCTGATTCTGCAACTGGAGACTGGGAATTCGACCAGAAGCTGACCAAGCCCGGGGGTATGGAGGGGGATCCTCTTGGTGCAACGGTGGCGATCCAGGGCGACGTGATCGTGGCTGGCGTGCATGTGTTCACTGCGCAATACGGGTACCGGCGTTTGGGAGCATGATCAAGTCCTCGCCGATCCAACTGCTGCAGACAACGATTTCCTCGGCTCTTCGGTGGCTGTCTGCGACGGCCGCATTGTCCTCGGCGCTCCTGGCGACGATGGCGGCAGTGTGAATGAAGGGGCCGTTGATCTGTTCAGCCTCGACGCCTGGACCAGCCAGATGTAGAATGCATGAGCAGGAATTGACCGACACAGGATGCCGTCCTTGGAGCCCAACTCGGCGAATCGGTGGGAATCGAGGGCGATCGCATCGTCGCCGGTGCTTTCGGCAATACAACGCCGTTGCTGTCGAAGGTGCTGTTCATGTGTTCAGATTGAATTCGATCACTGGGCATTGGGGACAAGAACAGGTACTGGTTCATCCCAGCCCCGAGTACGGTGACTTCTTGGGCGGGCGTCGGTCGCGATCCAGGGTGATGTGATGGTGGCGGGAGCTGTGGGCGACGACGACTGACATAGCGTGGTCCACGTCTTTGCCCGGGTCGTCAAAAAAAGACTGGGTGCACGTGCACAAGTTGACCGATCCAAATGCCGCGGCTGAAGACAGTCTGGGTGGCTCAGTAGCGATGGACAGCGGTTGGATCGTGGCTGGCGCTGCTGGCGACGATGCAGCCGGCAGCCGCAGAGGGGCAGTTCATGTGTTCGCCGATGCTGGCCGACCGTGTCGATCGTGAGCCCATCGGATGGGGCCACGTACGGACGCGATTCCGTTGTCATAGCTAGCTACGTGTGCAGCGATGCCGGATCGGGCCTTCTGTCCTGTCGGACCGGTCGAGTGTGGTTGCCATCGACACATCGACGACTGGTGCTCACGTTTTCGAAGTCGCTGGACAGACATAGCCAGAAATGCACGAACGGTGACCCATAACTACACCGTTGCGGGATCCCGCCCCACGTCCAGGCCTTGACGGTATCGCTTCCCGAAACACGTCCTTGGGCGTGATCGGCGCGATCGAGGCGAGCGATCCTGACGGCGATCCACTGGCGTATGCGATAACTGCCGGCAACGCGCAGACTGCTCGAGGTGGAAGCTACGACCGGGACGGTGAGCCTGATTGGAAGCCTGGACTACGAGACCGCTACCAAGCACACGGCAACGGTGACGGTGTCCGACGGGATCCACGATATCGATGCCGAGGTGACGGTGAACGTAGTTGACATAGGCGGACCCCTCGACGTCGTCGTGGACCCGAGTGCGGACAGCTTCGGCGATGATGACGGCTCGGTGTTCGAGGCCGACATCGAGTGGTTGGCGGCGGCCGGAATCACGAGAGGCTGCAATCCGCCGTTCAACGACCGGTTCTGCCCCGACGCCGTCGTACCCGCGGCGAGATGGCCACCTTTCTCCATCGTGCCCTGGAGGGCATCGTCAAGCCAACGGGCGACCCGATCGACTTCACCGACGATGACGTCTCTACCTTCGCTGTCGACATCGCGTGGCTATCGGCCACCGGTATCACGAAGGCTGAACCCGCCCGCGAACGATCGGTTCTGTCCCGATGGTGAGTGACCAGGGAACAGATGGCAGCGTTCCTCGTCCGGGCCTTGGGCTACACCGATGACGGTGGCGGAGACCGATTCACGGACGACGATGACAGCGTCTTCGAGGGCGACATCGACCGGTTGGGACGCTGGGGTGACGAAAGGCTGCAACCCTCCGGCCAATGACCGATTCTGTCCGAAAGGGAATGTGACCCGGGGTCAGATGGCAGCGTTCCTCCACCGAGCGTTCCGGTAGCCCCTGTCTCGCTGGGAGGGATGATGTGGCTGGCGTTGCACGCCTAGGTCGGGCGGTGAGGGTCCGGTTTGCATGCTCTTTGAGGCTCGGTAGAAGTCCGAGGCGCTGCGATTCCGACCGGAGACGCTGCCAGGCCGCATTCCACAGGCGACATCCAGACGCACTCCGGCGAGGACGCTACAACCGCGGGCCACGCTCCCGTCTCGTCAGCATCCGGAGGTCCATGCGTCGGTAGCGTCGCACGGTGTCAGACCTGTGCGTGATTGCTCTCCCGGCGGGTCACGATCTCGACACTGATGTAGTCGAAGTAGACCGCGGCGTCCTCGTAGCCATAGTTGGTGGACAGCTGGAAGATGCCCGTCGCTTCCCTGGGAGCTGCGATCAGGTCCTCGGCAACCTGCTTGCCGTCGATCCAGAAATCGACGGTGCCCTCCGCGAAGTCGATGTCGGCACGAAGGAGATACCAACGGTCGTACTCCCACACGAGGCCCGTATCGACTTCGTCGGCGCCCGGTGGGCCGCCGATACGCGGGCCGGTGCCTTTCACGTTGATTGGTGGCGGTTCTCGTGGAAATGGAATGAGTTGTACGCCCAACTCTCGTTCGATTTCGTTCTCACGAGAAGCCGACTTCGGCGCAGTTGATATATTCGGACGAGCAGTACACGGCCACTTCGTGGTGAGGCTCATTGCTGCCGACAAATCAAGGGCGAGTGCGTCGGTGCGAACCCATCCGCCAAACCCGGATAGGCGGAAGCTCTGGTGACCGCTGGAGGCATACGCGTCGGACGCGTACGCTTCACGCCCGCTCCATTCCGAATACCACCCGCCGTTGCTCGGATAGGTCGCCACCGGGTAGGTCTCGAGGCCGTCCGCAAGCACGACAGTGTTCACAGTTACGGTGTTGAACTCAACGCTCTATGCAGGAACGCCGCCATCTCGCCGGCGACATCGTCCTTTGAACAGATCTTGTCGTTGGTCGGTGGGTTGCAGCCTTCGTCACCCAGCCGTCCCCAACCGGTCGATGTCCCCTCGAAGATGCCGTCATCGTCGACGAAAGGTCTTCACCGCGTCATCGGTTAACCGAGGGCTCGCACCAGGAACGCCGCCATCTGGCCACGCGTCACATCGTCCTCGGACGAACTTGTAGTTGGTCGGTGGGTTGCAGCCTTTCGTCACTCCTGCTGTGCCCAGTCGGTCGATGTCGGCTTCGAACACCGAGCCGTCATCGTCGACGAAGAGGTCTCCGCCGCCGTCGTCGGTGTAACCGAGGGCTCGCACCAGGAACGCCGCCATCTGGCCACGCGTCACGAGGTGATCGGGGCAGAACATCGTGTTGGCAGGAGGATTGCAGCCCCTGGTGATACCAGCGTCTCCGAGCCAGCCGATGTCGGCGAAGAAGATGTGCTCGGTCGGGACGTCATCGAATCGAGTTCTGATCGTGATGGAGACACTTGCCGTGTCAGTGTCCTCCCAGTCGGTCACCTGGTAGATGAAGCTGTCCGACGTCGGGACAACCGAGTTGTCGTGGACATAGGTGTAGGAGCCGTCACCGTTCGATGAGAGCGAACCGTGTTCAGGCGGCGACGCGATTGTGACGACAAGTGGATCCCCGTCGCCGTCGATGTCGTTGTCGAGGATCGGGATCACGGCGGAGCCACCGCGCAGCAGTGCAACCTCGTCGTGAACCGCCCGGGGGGCGTGGTTGGGAAGTTGCCCCCAGGACGGGTCAACTTCGTATGAGCCGCTGTCACCTGCCAGGTGCGTGATGCTGCTTCCATCGGCGTTCATGATCAAGACATTCATCGGTCCGAGGCTGTTGGCGGGTCCGGGATCGCTGTCCACCTGTGACACGAATGCGATCTTGGATCCGTCGGGAAACCGGACCGCTCAGGTATTTCGTTGGTGAGAGGTCAGGCATTGGACAGCGGAACCATCTGCCGCCATCGAGTAGATGTCGTAGTTGGAGTAGGGAGGGTTGTCCCAGTGGCGTTGGGATCGAAGATGATTCGGGTGCCGTCGGGGGACCAACTCGGTCTGAGGTCGCCGAGAGGGTTGTCGGTCAGGTTGGTGCGATTCTGGCCATCGATGTCGATTGCGAAGATGTCGCTGTGCTGGCCGTCGCTGGTGAATGCGATGCGGGTTCCGTCCGGCGACCAGTAGGGTGCCGGCTTGAGCCGCCGGCGCCCTGCGTGACATTCACTGGGTCGGATCCGTCGATGTTCGCGGTCCAGATGTCGTAGGCGGAGAAGTCGTCGGTCGCTTCGAACGCCAAGCGCACGCCATCCGGGGACCAGGCCGGGTTGAGTACAGAGCGACCCGGCAGGGGGACAAAGTCTCTTGTAGAACTGTCAGTCGTCGAGGATCCTGATGATGGCGGCCGTCTCCCGAACGCCGTGTAGGCGAGGCGCCGGCCATCGGGTGACCGCGCAGATGGAGTTCGGCTCGCTTGTCGTGTTCGTTACATTCCGGAGATCCGATCCATCAGATTCAGCATCCAGATGTCGGACTCTCCCCCGTGTTCGGGGTTGCTGACAAAGCGATTCTGCCGTTGCTGCCGGGATGGGTTCCCTCGGCCGGATCGACCGATCCAAACGTGACGCCTCCGACGACGAGCAAGATGGCTGAAGATGGTGAAGACGGGGCGGTTTCGCATGGAAAACTCCCGCGTGATGAACCCCCACGCGTCTCTTCCGAGACCCCGCCATCTTCCCCCATCGTACGCCCTTCCACTCGACGCGCCTATGGGTAGTTGGCGCTGAAATGCCAGCCTGGCATTTGTGACCTGTCGACTGTTGGATCACCGCCGACAGAAGCGCCGCGTTCCCATCGATGAGGAACCGGCGACTCGCTCCTAGCGACGCTTCCCGGGATCGTCGCCTTCGGCCGCTGCTAGAACCTCGACCAGCAACTCTGTGGACGGGCTCAGCCTTGCCAGCATTTTCGGATACCGGGTACGGTCGAATGGGGTGACGCCCCACCAGAACGTCGGTTCACCGGATCCCGTACCACTAGGCAGGCCACAGAGCGACGGTGCTTGACGAGAGTGATAGGGCCGACCAAGTGAGAGCGCAGGGCGGGCTTCCAAGGAGAAGCGTCCTTGGTGGAACGGGCGTGGTGTGCGGGCGCCGCGACGCCTCGGCCAAAAAGCGCCTCGATCTCACGAGGCCTGTTCTTCCCGGTCGCCGCACTTTCGGACCTGGACCCGCTTTCCCTGGTGCAGCGTGTGCGCAACGGGTGCGCTAGGAACCCTTACGCGCCAAGGGTCTTGGTAAATGACGCGGTTCTTGCCAGAAGTGTTGTGCTCTGGATGCTCTGCTTGAGGAGCGACGCTCTGTGGCGAAAGCATCAGGCGATCTTCGGTGAGGGCTTCGGCGCGAAGGTATGACCCTGTCCGTGACTGCCGCGATTCACCGCCAGATGTATGTGTGGTGATGCTTCTTGGGCCATGCATCGTTGGCTACAACGGACCGCTGCTTACGATATCCCGCTCCGGAGGGATGTGCTGGTCGAGGTGATGCACCGGCGGGAATGGTGCAGCGCGGGAACCGGAATGTCACGCCCATCCCAGTTCGAGTAGTCGCTCGTCCGAGATCCCGAAGTGGTGCCCGACTTCGTGAACCACGGTGGTTGCGATCCGTCGCCGGAGTTGATCACGGTCGGAGGCGATGCGGAGGTGAGGACCCCGGAAGATGGTGATCCGATCCGGCATGGCGCCCGTGTACGAGATCGGACCGCGGCGGGTCAAGCTCACACCCTCGTAGAGGCCGAGCAACATGCCCCCGTGGGCGCGTGTCTGGCTGTGATTCGGCCAGTCCTGGACCTGTACCGCGACGTTCTCGATGTGGGCGGCGAGATCATCCGGTATGGAATCGAGCGCTTCGGCGACCAGCTCCTCGAAGTCGACGAGCGACAGGTTCACAGGCATGTCGATCAGGGTAGGTGCCGCCCCGGTTAGCGGCGGCGAGCATGACCGGCTCCCGTCCAAGCGTCGTTTCAATATCGCTCTGGGTCCGTAGCGCAACGCACGTCGTCCGAACCGTCGCGCGGCGGCAGTAGCGCATTCACGGCGCGAAAAGGCACGCTTCGGCCTCGATGCGTTCTGCGATCCTCGAATGCCACGGAAGAGGCTTCTGATCGGATCGCATGGCCGCCCACATGTGCCGACATGGGCGGGTAGTCGTTGACGATTCGCTAGCCAGTGGCGGTCCAGACAAGGCGCACTCGACCATCGACATTGTGATCGGGGTTGGCGGCAGTGACATCAACGATCCTGCTCTCGTACGACCAATCGCGTTGATTCAGCGGAACATCGTCCCGCCGGTCTGCGGTCGTGAGGACAAGGAACCGTCCATCGAAATCGGCCAGTCGCTCCTCGGCTGGACTATCGGCTCGGAAGACTTCGGCTCCGGTCCCGAGGTCGAGCACAACCACTTCCCCTCGGATGTTGCGGGACCCCTCGAGCCAATCCTCGTACGGCACATCGTCGTATTCGGGGCAAGGCCACTTGTTGTCAGGTCGGAATCGGTATGCGAGGAGACGTCCGTCCGCAGAAAGACGGGCGTCGAGTTCACACGGAATCCACTCGGGAGTGGCGTCTCCCCATGGGCTGTGCATCGGGTACGGATTGGTGGCGACGCGGACATCGGCGCCGGACTGATCCCAGAACAGGATCCCACTGTCGGTTCCGCACGATCCCACGGCATCTTGCCTCACGCCCGAAAAGAGCCCGCCGCCGTAGGTGGTCGGGAACCAGCCGACGTCGCCTTCTCCTGCGCATTGGACGAAATCGTTTCGCTGACCTGTCTCCAGGTCATAGACCCCGATCGAGCCGGACTCGCACAACCGATCTTCCCAGGCGTCCGAGCGCACGATGGCGGCGCGGCCGTCGAGATTCACAACCGTCCCGCCCCACACCGACTCAGGCGTGACGGCGCTGGGATCGCGCATTCCGGGCATGAGGCGCCATAGTGCAGGGACCTCGGCGAGCCAGTGGTAGGAGAACACCAGCCCACCAACGCCGTCACTCCAGACGGACGCAACTGGTTCATCGACGATGAGTGTCTCCTTGCCGTCCTCAGTCTTGATCACACCAAAGGAGCCATACCGGAAGAACGGTGGAAGCCCACGATCAGCGAGCGTAGTTGTGGACGAACTGGCGGCACTGGCAGAAGTGCTCGTCGCGGCAGTCGATGTCGTGGTCGTTGCCGCAGCAGTGGTGCTTGGAGACGTAGCTGCAGACGTGGTCGATGAAGGCACCCCTTGAGTGGTCTCGGTGGCTGATGGAACACGCTCCGCTGATCCGCTAACCCGATCGCTGCCACCGCACGCTGCCATACAGGCAACGACCAACACCACCAGGAGCGTCCACAGTCGCATATGCAGCCTCCACTGAAAGTGTGCCCCTCTGCGTGTGAACGGTCAAGAGTCGAGTCCACACCCAGAGACCACAGGCAATGTGGCGGCCTGCTTGAGTTGTCGATTTGGGCCGCGCGCGCCTCGAAGGGCACCGAGAATGCGCCGGATCACTAGTAGCCAAGAGGTGGTCAGAGTCGCATCGCCTCGGCAGGCGACATGTCCGCCAAACAGGGTTCGAGGGCGTATGGAGACTCAGTTCTCAGCCGGTCCGAGGACCGCCGAACGATCCGCAACACGGCAACGAAACGTGCAGCCTTTGCGCCAAGGCCGCACGAAGCTGCCACACATGTGCAACGTTGCCCGAGCACGGTTTCCGACATCCGGCGACGATCACTACGCCTCAGCGACGCGGTCCAGACTGATGTGGATCTCCCAATAGTGCGATCAGTGCGCATGCCTAAGCGGTGCCAACCCGTGGCCCACAACGGATCCGGATTCCGGCAAATGGCCCGAAGTCGGGACGCTATCCGAGCAGACCGTCGCTACACGGAGTCTGCCCGCTTCATGTGTTCTGTCGATACGGTGCGGGTCACCAGCGGTCGAACCGGCCACCGTCGCCGTGCTCGGCCGACCACATCGCTTCGACCTGCTCCACGCCGCCGTCGTCGACCAGGTGCTCGGCCATCCTGGCCGCTCCCGGTACCACCCGACCGTCGGGCTACGTGGCAGGTACGGATACGATTCGCGGGTGTGGAAACCGCTCACCATCGCCATCGCCCTGCTGGCGCTCGTCGTCTCGGCGTGTGCCGCCGGAGAGACTACTGCCACGACAACACCGGCCACCCCCACCATCAGCGCCACCACCTCGACCATCGCATCCACGACTGCTCTCGCCCCGGCTGCGGCAGACCTGGTGGAGACGTGGGGGGACTCGACCGACGTCGTCGGGGCGACGGTGCTCGTCGTCCGCGGCGACGGCTCGACCGAGACCATCGAGTACGGGTTCGCCGACCGTGAGGCGGGCGTCCGCACCGACGCCGACAGCCAGTACCGGATCGGGTCGATCACAAAGGTCTACACCGCCGCCACGGTGATGAGCCTCGCCGAGGACGGTTTGCTCGCGCTCGACGATCCGGCGGCGGATTACGTGCCGTCGCTGCCGCCGGAGATCACGATCGAGCACCTGCTCGGTCACACGAGCGGGCTGCGTGACGTCGACGTGACGGCCGGGATTATCGAGGTGGCGCTCGGCGGCGGCGAGACGGGAGACCCGGTCGACTCGCCGCTGGAAGTGGTGGACCGGGGGCTGGTGTTCGAGCCCGGCACGCGCCAGGAATACTCCAGCGTCGGCTATCTGGCACTGGAACGGGTGATTGAAGCCGCCGCCGGCACGACCTACGAGGAGGCGCTCACCGAGCACCTGCCGCTGGCCGGCACGAGCACCGAGCTCGAGGACGGAGAATCGGAGTTGCCCACCGCCTACGAGCGACTCAGCCCGGCCATCCCGGCGTTCTCACTCGCCGACCTGGAGACGACGGCGTTCGCCCGCAACGCCGGGGGAGCCGGCGCCCTCGTGGCTACCGCCGCCGATGTGGCCGGCTTCATCCGGGCGCTCTTCGACGGCGCCGTGGTGAGCGAGGCGTCGCTGGAGTGGATGATGGATGCCAGCCCGCCTCGGGTGGAGTACGGACTCGGCCTGTCGGTGTACCCGGTGGCCGGCACGACGGTGTACGGCCACAACGGCCGCACGATCGGCTTCGCCACCAGCGTCCGCCACGACCCGGCCACGAACACCACGGTCGTGGTGCTCGCCAACGACGGCGGCGCCGAGACGAGCGAGTTCGCCGATCAGCTCATCGCCGCCGAATTGGCGCGAGCGGCCTCGTAGCACCGCCGGGCTGAGCTCTTTCGGGGACGGGCTCTACGTTGTCCCGGTGCTCCAACGTCGTCTGCTGAGTCCATCGTTGACGGACCTTGCGATGAGTGGAATGATCGCACTCATCGCCGGTGTCGTCGCCTACCTGCTCTACCGAAAACGAATCCACCGCACCGACAACCAGTAGCTTCCCAACACGCAGACCGGACCAGGCGCCTCGATCTCACGAGGCCTGTTCTTCCCGGTCAGCGCACTCTCGGATCTTGATGTGCTACATCTGATGCGACATGTGCGCAACGGGTGCGCGAGAAACCGTTACACACCAAGGGTTTCAAGCGATGAAAACGCTTCTTGTCAGATGCATCGCGATGCCTGGCTCGGCCGCCATTGGTCGCTCAGGCGATGCCGCCGAAACGGACCCTCTCTCGCAGCCATTCGGCCGTCCAGGCTTCGTCAACGTCGCCGGAAGCGATCGCGAACATGGTCGCCTCGGACTCGTCAACGTCGGGAGGATCCGGATCCCACCCTCCCTCGTTGAGATCGATGAACAACACCAGCGACGCCCACGCGGCTCGCTTGTTGCCGTCGACGAGTGCTGTCTGCCAGGAATGGGCGTCGATCGCACAGCGATGTGCAGCATACGAGAACACCTGTCGAGTCGTCCTCGCATCGCACGTCCACGGTGGCACACGTCGTGTCTGAAGCGTCGCTTGCGAGCAAGCCGCTTGTTCCGAGCACCGCTCTCTCTCGCTGCGGGCTGTGCTGTTCGACGCCCGCTGCCTTGATTTGGTGGCGTCCCCACAATCTCGACCGGCAACAGCTACGTGGCAGAACCGGCGGATTCCCAGCCATCAAGCCGGGCGGGGTTTGCCGGTATAGGCCACGCCAAGCCTGAACACAGCCCACAGCACACCGGACACTGCAGTTGCGACCAACGCCAAGCCGAAATCGGGCTGGAACAGTCGTATCGTGCCGAGCGGCGCGCCCACCAGCCCCGGTACCAGACCGAATATGACCCACGCCGCGACAAGCGTGGTGAGCAGCGGGAACCACAGGCTGAACCGGCCGGAAACTCCCGATTTGGCGCGTATCTCGTCACGGTGGAACCAAGCCCAGATCATGCTGAGCAGGTAGACGACCGGCAGGAGCACCAGGCCGATGAACAGGGCCTTCTGGAACCATCGGGAGCCCTCGCCGTCGTAGTCGAAACCCATCGCCCTGGCGGTGATGCCGTTGCGGAGCTGGGTCGTTTCCCCAAAACCGACTCCACTTCCGCCGTTGACCAGCACGACCACCCCCTTCTTCTCGCTAGGGACGATCGTCGCAAGCGTCTCGACACCGGGGGTCGACCCGGAGTGCCAGACACTCCCGTTCCCGTCGTCCAGGTACCAGCCGAAGCCATAGAACGGTGACGCCGCACTGGCCGGGCGCATCATCACCGCCTTGCCTTCGGCGCTCAGCACATCGTCCTGGCCATTCATCATCATCTGCATATAGAGCGCCAGATCGCCGGCGCTCGCGATGATCCCACCGGCCGGAGCCATTCCGCGGCTGGTGGTGTTGTCGGCAAGCGGTCGCTTGGTCCAGAACCAAGGAGTGTGCCCGGTCGCCATGGACTCATGGAACTCACCGTCGGCGACGAAGCTGTACTCCATACCGACCGGTTCCAGGATCTTGGCTGTGACGTAGCCCTGGTAGTCCTGCCCGCTGACGACTTCGATCAGGCGGCCGAGGATCAGGTAGTTGGCGTTCGAGTACTCCCACCGTTCGTCGGGTTCATAGGCAGGGTTCATCTCTGCAAGCCCGTCAACGCGGCGCGCCAGTTCGTCCGTCCCGCCGGCGGCATCCGTGTGCGAGGTGTTCCCTTGCAGTGTCGAGAAGCCGCTCGTGTGGCTGAGCAGCTGACGGACCGTGATCGCGCCGCCGGGGCGGCCAGCGAAACCGTCGAGATACTGCGAGACCTCGGCGTCCAGGTCGACCTCGCCCGCCTCGACCAGTTGCATAACGGCCAGCGCGGTGAAGCTCTTGGAGATCGAACCGGTCAGGAAAGGCGTGTCCGGCGTGACGTCCCTGTCGCCTCCAATCTTGGCGACACCGCGCGCGCCGACCGCGGTGATCTCGCCATCGGCAACGACGGCGTACGCCAGGCCCGGCGCACCCGACGCGGGCATCTCACTATCGATGAAGTCCTCTATCGATCCCGCAGGTACACCTGCATGCAAGGACGCAAGAAGGCCAAGTGCAAACACAGCCAGAAATCGCCACACCGAATCACACCTCCCTCACGTGTGTGCAGACCGTCCCAGAGGACCCTAACCCCGCTCGTTCGGGTGGGCTACGCCAGCGCTCCTCGCAAACCCCCAACCCGGCGATAGCCCTCAACTCGACACCTTCCTGTACCCGCGCTGCAGTCGACGAGCGCCGGGGTCGTCCCAACTACTCCAACCCCGCCCCGCACACAACACCTACCCCACCGCGCACTACCCAGCGTCCTCGACAGCGCGAGAGCCGGCATCCAGGAGTGGTTCTTGGAGCCAACCAGGGCAGCGAACCCGGGGCGGTTCAGTCGGGGAGAATCCCGATTGAGGGGGTGCGGGTTGTGTGTCACGGTGTCTGGTATGGCTTCGCACGAGAGCTATGGCGATGGCTTGGCGGGCGACCCATCGATGCGGTGTGGGCTTCTTGTTGCCTCTGGCGTTTGGCGAGAGGCTGTCGGGTGGAGGCGGCGTATGCGTGTGTGGGCGCTTCTCGTGGCTTTGGTCGCGGTGTTTGCGGCGGCGTGTGCCGCTAGCGATCAGGGCGCCGACCCTGGGACGACCGCTCCGCCAAGCACGGAAGCCATTGCAGCAGTGTCTTCCACTACCACCACCTTGGCTGCATCGTCTACGACCGCCGCCGCAGCGGTGTCGTCTACAACCACAACGGTGGACGGAACGACGACGTCCGTGTTGCCTGAAGCGGTGTGGACGGTGGGTGCGTATGGGCGGACGCCGACGGTGAGTCTCAGCACCGCGGGCGCTCTTGGTTCTGGGTGTGCTCCGGGATCTGATCTTCTGCCGGATGGGATCTGGTTCGGATGGGTCGACGACCTGGGACCCGGTCATGTTGAGTTCGATCTTGCTTGTCTGTGGCCCGGCCGCCTCGAGCCAGCGGTCAGCAACGACACAGCCAAGGTCCGCGACGTGGCGACATCGGCGGACACGTTGGTGTACCTCGATTCTGCGAGTCCGGTCTCGTTCGGCGCGTGGGGAGCCGAGATTGCCGAAGCGAACAACGCGCCGGGTCTGCCCGATAGCCGTCCGTTTTGGATCTTCGTCAACAGTGGCGTCGTCACCGAGATGGCGCAGTATCCCGAGGCCATCGACTGGATGATGCAGGCATCGGCGTGGCCCAGCTTGGGTCCAGGCTGCTGTGAAGAAGGCACGGTTGCGCCTCCGTCACCGACGGGGCCGTGGCCCGAAGAGGGTTGGCCTGCCGACGGCTTCTACTCCGTGGTGGAGGACATCTCGCACGACGAGATCGAGGTCACTTTGCGCAAGTGGCTGAGCTGCTCGGACTACCCCGACATGTGTCCGGCGTGGTGGATCGGTGGCGAGGTGACAACGCACCCGGACGCGCCGACCCTTCAGCGAAGCATCCCGTTCGATCGCGATCTCACCGTGGTGATCCTCCCAATCATGTCCGACACAGCGATCGTTGGCGACGGCTACGCGCTGCGTGCCCTCCTCGATGACCTCAACGCCGCCGCCGAAGCGTGGCTTCACAACCCCGCCGTCTCATGGGACGAGCTCACACAACTCGCGACTGATCCCGAGTTCCCGTTCGGAGGCCCGTACGACAGGGGGCTGGCCGGCGGCGACGAACTCGGGTATCGCGGCCCCGGAGGTGTGTACCTCACGCCGTACACCTACAGCGATCAGGCACACTTCCCGGGCTGGACGGCACTCGAGATCCGGAGCGGACGCCCAATCCTCTACATCCACGCAGGCATCATCGCCGGATGAACCCGGCCCTCACCGACGAATGTCACGAGCACGCGCGCCCGTATCGCCTGCGGTTTCAGGGGGTCATCGCAAGGCTTCGGCGAGCAGACTGTGATCAGCACCTTCATCTGTCCCATCCCCTCACATCATGCGCAATCCGACCGATCATGCAACTAGGCAAAGTAGGGTCCTCAACACACGTCCTCGTTCTGCCGGGCTACTTGCCAGCATGTTTGGGTCCCACGCTTCGGGCGTCTATCCCCTTGAGACGGCGACGCAAGCTACGGTCCGACGTAGGCGGTGACGGTCAGTTCGCACCGTCCGCTGTACTCCGGTGAGGTGAGGATGTCCCAGTCCCCCTGTGGGTAAATCGCGAACCGGTAGGTTCCCGGGCCGAGCGTAGCGACGGCGTCGATCGGCACGGCAGCGCTGCCGGTCCCTTCAGTGGGCGTGGCCTTAATCCTTGCGTTGCTGAATCCTCCGGTGAAGTTCCCGCCGTCAATCGAATAGCCGACGTCCGCGTAGATCGGCTCTGTCGACGTCTCATTTGGGACGAGGCTGAGCCCACCCGAGATGACCACGGTCGTCGTGGCATTAACCGTCACCGGATCAGTGACACACTTCCACTGTGCGACGGCGGCGAAGATGTCCAGGTTGAAGACTTGTGATTTGTGCCGGATCTTGACCTCGCCCTGGTCGACAACCAAGTCCCCGTCGGCGTCGTAGTCAGAAACCTTCATGAATTCCGATGAGTCCCTCCCATCGAGGGTGTCCGCATTGACCGCCTCTACAGCAGTCGCTGCGTCGACGACCTTGTTCACGGCCAGGCGATGCATGAACGCTGACATCTGCTCACGGGTCACGTTGCTGCCGGGACAGAACTCCGTGTTTGCCGGAGGATTGCAGCCCTTCGTCACACCTGCGTCAGCCAGCCAATGAATGTCGGCCTCAAACACATTGTCGTCGGGGACGTCGTCGAAACCACCCGCAGCGATCGCCGCCACCGGCACCAGAAACAGAACGAACGCCGCCACGATCAACAACACCCTGCTCGAAGTTCGATGCTTCACCGTCCCACATCCTCTCGTTGCTGACCACGTCTCGGACGAGACGGACCTACACCGCATGCTCCGCTCGGACCTGCTGACGTGGAAGGGCAGAAAGACCATTCAGCAGTCGATTGAACGCACCGACGGCCCAACCGAAGAGAGGCGACGCCTTGCGCACTCACCACACAGCACCCACCACCCCAGAACACCCGTCCATATCCGGCATTCTGTTCGGCCAGACGG
>CAWIHT010000013.1:0-244824 GCA_963836085.1 uncultured Actinomycetota bacterium | reverse complement strand
CCGGAGCAGCTTCGGTCGTTCGCCTTACGGCGAAGGCGGACGAGATGTTCGCGGACCTCGCCGATGACGGGTTGCTTGGGGAGGAGCTTAGTAGCTGAGTAGCTGAGCCTTCGCCTCCCTCGCACAGAACGGGCTTTGGGAGTCGGCACGGGACGATCATGTCCGCCGCGACACACCAGGCCGCTCGCATCAACTCCAGCTTCGGTGATCAGTGCGGCCGGGGAGAATTCGGCTCGGCTCGATGCTCGGACGGTGACGGCACCGATACCGAGGAGCTCAACCCGTCGTTCGACTACGACCTCGGTCACGCGAGATCTCCAACTCCGGTCGACAGGACACCGACACACAACGAGGACCGCTCCATTTGCCCCGGCGAAGCGGCGAGCCTCCGCCGTCGGGCTTCCAGACGCGCCGAAACGGTCGGAACGTGACGGGAGCGGCGGCGAGCGCTGCCGCGTCCGCCGCTGCTGCAGCCTGAAGACGACCCGCCAAGGCCAAGCCGACGTCGGCGACACCAATCGTCAGGATCATCACGAGAGCAGCGACCGCGAGGAGCAGGACCGCTGCCGAGCCCCGCTCCTCGCTCACCGTTCCACCCTCATCGAGGCACGTGCCACGATCTCCACGGCAACACCACCGAAGAACGGTGCCGCCACCCGATAGGGCAGCGTCACCTTGACCTCGGCACGCTCGCCAACAACATCGGGACGACGCACCGAGATACGCGCGCTGAACCGCCGCTGCCGCCGAGTGCTGCTCGCGCTGCGCGGACCGCATCTGCGGGATCGGGGGATGCCGCGGCCTCCCTCGCTCCCTCTCGGGCCGAGTTGACGACCTCGAGTTGGGTCCGGGCGACGAGGGCAACCTCGACGAGGCCCAGCACCAGCGCCAGCACGAGCGGAATCACGAGCGCGAACTCGACGACGGCACTCCCCCGCTCGCTCACCCGAGCGATGCCCCGTTTGCCACCGAGGTGACCTTCTTGAGAACGGTGCTGAAGAAGGACGGCAGCAGATCGGTGGATGTCGCCCAAATGATGAGGGCAAGGGCGACCGCCGCAGCGGCAACGATGACCAAGGCGTATTCCGCGGTGGCCTGCCCCCGTTCGTCGTAAATGAAGTGGCGCATTCCTATTCCTTTCGGTGACCGGCTTCCGGCCGGAGCGGTGGGAAGTCAGAGGCCAAGGCGTTCCAGACTCCCGAGAAGAGCCGGACCGATCGTCAGAATCAGAAATCCGGGGAGGATCAGGAGGGCGAGGGGGAAGAGAAGCTTCACCGGGAGTCGGCGGGCAGCAGCGAGCCGGCGCGACCGTTCTTCGTCGCGCAGCGCCGTCGCGTAGCCGGCTACAGCGGGCAGCAGCGACGCTCCCGTGGCGAGCGCCCGACGGGCAACGACGAAGAGGCCCGGATCACCAACCGGGTCGTCGTCACGGCCAGCTGCGGTCCTTCCGGCTCGCCGCAGCCGGTCCGAAGCTTCTCCTGGCACGGCCTTCGTTGCCGCGTCGATGGCCGCTGGAAACGTCAGGCCGGCGGTGAGGCCAAGCGCTGCAAGTTCGGCGAGGAGCGCATCATCGTCGTCATCCGCCAGGGGCCGGAGGGCTACCCGCAGCGCCGCGCCGATGCCCACAACCAGCGCTCCAACGACGGCGACGGACGGAGCCGCAGTCACGAGCAGGACGGACCCGGCAACGGCGGCAACCTTCCATCTTCCGAACAGCAGCGCACCGCAGAAGCCTGCCGCTGCCAGCATCATCATCGATTTGCCCGCCGGATGATCAGCGCCACGACGAGGAGACCAAGCACTTCGAGCGTCAGACCGGCACCAAGAATCAGCACTCCGATCCAACCGTGATCTACGAGTCCTGCGCCTCTCCCCGTGGCGAGCAGGAGCGCAGCAAAGGCAACGGGCGCGATCCCGATCACGATCGCAGACATACGGGCCTGAGCGGTCGCGGCTCTGCGTTCCCGTGCCAGTTCGGCCGAGGCCGATGCTCGGTCGGCGAGTCCAGCGAACGTGTCCGCGACCTGGGCACCGGACCAGTCGCTGAGCCGGAATGCTGCTCCCGCGAGCCGTCCGTTCTCCGGGAACTGGACCTCGACGATATCCGCTATTTCGGTCATCGGAACGCCGGCCGATGCATACCGGACCGCGCGGCTCAACGACAGAGCGGGCAC
This sequence comes from uncultured Actinomycetota bacterium, assembly GCA_963836085.1. GTDB lineage: Bacteria > Actinomycetota > Acidimicrobiia > Spongiisociales > UBA5794 > JAHEEL01. The sequence continues at coordinate 242,650 of CAWIHT010000013.1, read as the reverse complement.
ACGATCTACCGCCTCGCCGAGGGCTCCACGCAGCGAGGCCCCTGCCCTCAACTCAGACGACAGGGCCCGGAAGTAGGTCGCCTCATCGTCGGGAGTGAGCCGATGCCGACGGCGCCGCATCGCGTGGACAACCGCCCAGACCGCGGCTCCGGCCAGAATCAGCCGCGGCTCGATCGCAGCGAGCGCTGCAAGCCCAAGCACCGCCGGATGAACGCCCAGTGCGAGCCCCCCTGCGAGGAGAACGGCGATCAGCATGCGTAGATCTCCTCGACCCCCTCCGGACTGACATCGCTGATCGACGCGACGACACGGGCCTCGGGCCGACGAGCGACGAAGATCACACGGTCAACGGCTGAGCGGATCTGTCTGCGGACCGTGTCAGGGGATGCCCCGGTGTCCGCCGTTCCCGCCAGACTCTCGAGTCGCCACAACGCCTCCTCGGGTCCATTGGCGTGGATCGTCGACATGGATCCGTCGTGGCCGGTGCTCATCGCCTGGATCATGTCGAGCGCCTCCGGTCCTCTCACTTCGCCGACCACGATCCGGTCGGGTCGGAGGCGGAGCGCGTGGCGCAGCAGTGCTCGAAGCCTGATCTCGCCGGCACCCTCTGCATTCGGAGGGCGGGCCTCGAGTCGGACAACATGTCCCTCGAGCTTGAGTTCCGCCGCATCCTCGACCGTCACGGTTCGCTCGGACGGGTCGATCTCCTTTGAGAGGACGTTGAGAAGCGTGGTCTTGCCGGCACCCGTGCCTCCGGCAACCAGCAGATTCATCCGGTTCGCGACCGAACCTCGCAGAACCTCGGCGCCATCCACCGTGATCCCACCTGCTCCGACCAGGGCAGCCAGGTCGGTCACGGCCTCCGAGAAGCGACGCACGGCAACGATCGGTCCGTCGACAGAAGCGGGCGGAATGACGGCATGGAGTCGCGAACCGTCCGGCAAGCGGGCATCGACGGCAGGGCTCGCCCGGTCGATTCTGAGGCCAAGGGGCGCAATCACCCGCTCGACGGCTGCAACAATCGCCCGATCGTCAACGAAGCCGACGTCGCTCCGTTCGAGACGTCCACGTCGTTCGACCCACACCTCGGACGGACCATTCACGAGTACGTCGGTCACCTCCGGATCGCGGAGCAAGCGTTCGACGGGACCGAGTCCCGCAAGGGCATCCACGGCATCAGCAATATCGTCGGAGTCAGCCAGCGGGGCGACATCGGAAATGATGGCGGTCGCCGCCGCGGTCAGCGCCCCGCGCTCGAGCGGCACGTCAGACTCGAGAAGACTCCGAACGATCCGGTCGGTCACACCCACGACTGGCTCCACACCGTTCTCCATGCACGGATCCAGCGGTCACCCGGATGCGGCGCTCGACCCGAGAGGAGCCCTCCGATCGTGCCCGCGGCCGGCCGCGGGAGTACCACCCCACCGGCCGGTATCTGCACCCGCCAAGCGGATCGCTGGTACACCGCTGCCCCGGTGGGTCTCCGCGTCAACGCGCCAGGGACAAGAGGAAGAACCGGGATCGCACTGCCATCGCCCACGTGATCCGATGGCAGCCGGAACACGACGGCCGGCCAGCCCTCGATCAGCGCGTGAAGAACCTCTTCGGCTTCATGTGGATCGACTCCGCCGTTGCTCACGATTGCGACGCCACGCCGCTGCGGAGCGAGATCGGCCCGTGTCGGGCCGTCTTCGACGAGGCTCGCCAGGGTCACACCTCCGGGATAGCGGGGTCCTTCAGGGTCGAGATCGACCACCAGGGCGGTACCGGCGGCCGCAGCGAGTGCAAGCGGGGCGACGGCGCCAAGAACCTCGTCCTCCGGCGACCAGATAGCGAGCGCCGGCATTCCCAACTCCCTGTGACGACTCCGCGCACCGTATGACGCGGAGCCAGGTGTTTCAAGACCTTCGATTCACGGTCACGTCGCCACCACATTCTGCCGATACACTCGAACGTGATGCAGCAGGCAGCCTTCTTCGATCTCGACAAAACGGTCATTGCCAAGTCGTCCACGCTCGCGTTCGGCAGGCCCCTCTACAAGGCGGGGTTCCTCGGCCGCAAGGCACTCGCACGAATGGGACTCGCCCAGGTCTTCTATCTCCTGTTTGGCGCAGACGCGGACCAACTCGAACGGGCCCGCGACGAACTGCTCCACCTGATCGCCGGGTGGCAGCGCGACGAGATCGAACAACTCGTCCGCGAGACCCTTGCCGATGTTGCCGAACCCCTCGTGTACGCCGAGGCGCTCTTCCTCATCGATGAGCACGCTCGCAGGGGACGCCGGGTGATCATCATCTCGGCGAGCCCAGAGGAGATCGTGCGGCCGATCTCCGAGTACATCGGTGTGAGCGAGGTCATCGCAACGAAGGTGAAGACCGATGCCCAGGGTCGCTATCTGCCCGAGGTGGACGTGTATGCCATGGGTCCTGGCAAGGCCGAGGCCATGGAGAAGCTGGCCAGCACCACAGACATCGACCTCGAGGGTTCGTTCGCCTACTCGGATTCGATCACCGACCTGCCGATGCTCGAGGCCGTCGGGAACCCCGTCGTCGTGAATCCGGAGAAGGAACTGCGTGCCATCGCCGAGGAACGCAAATGGCCGATCCTCGAATTCCAGCGTCCAGTGACCGTCGGTCCCGCGATCCCTCGTCCATCTCCGCTCACCGGGGCCGCCGTTGCCCTCTCGGCCGTCGCCCTCGCTGCTGCCGTCGCTCTGCTCAAGCGGAAGTCTCGCGCCTAGGCGTCGTCGTCCGGTTCGGGCGGGACCGCACCAGGGAGACCGGTCTCGGAGATGGCCTCCCTCCCGATCTCTGCTGCGTCATCCGATGGGAGTTCGCTGTCGGCCGTCTTGGCTGCGATGCCCTCCTCCCTCGCAGCCTCGATCTTGGCGGTGGTGAGCTTCGGAGCCGCGTAGATAAACAGCACCACATAGGCAGCAGCTGCCACGAACCACGGCATCCGGAGCGCCAGTTCACGTGATCCGCCGGCGCCCTCGACGAAGGCAACGATCAGGCCACCGGCCGCGAGCCCGATCGGCATCATCCCCCATGCGAAGAACCGGTACACCGAGTTCACCCGGCCGAGCAGATGGTCGGGGATGATCGTCTGACGCAGCGAGACCGTGATGACGTTCCAGAGCACGGCCGTGAAGGAGAAGATCCCGAAGTTGATGAACACCACGATCCAGTTGCTCGTCAGGCCGATGATGACCGAGGTGACGAATGCCGCGATGAACGTGGCGTAGAGGGACGTGCCGCTGCCGAGCAGCTTCGAGATGCGCGGCGAGAGCACGCTCCCGAGGACGCCACCGATGGCGCCGGCGGCTCCGAGGATCGCGAACACAAAGGCGGTAACGCCGAGGACCTCCTGGGCGAAAAGCACCAGGGTGGCGAAGACCAGCGAACCCAGCGCGTTGAGGCAGCCAAGGATGATGGCCATTGGGCGCAGCAGGGGGTGATGCCACAGCCACCTCACGCCCTCCTTGATCTCGCCCCACCAGTCGACCTTGGCCGCGAGTTCCTCCTCCGAGCGGTCGACGGTGAACGTCCCTACGACGAGGAGCAACAGGGCCGCAGATACCGCGAACGTTCCTGCGTCGAAGAAGAACGGCAACGCGAACGCGACGCCGATGAGCACGCTACCGAGGGGCGGACCAACGAAGCTGTTCATCACCATCTCGGCACCCCAGAGGTTGCCGTTCGCGCGTTCGAGCGCCTCCGGTTGGACAACTGCCGGCAGAATCGTCTGCGCTGCGTTGTCGTAGAGCACCTCGGCCATGCCGAACAGCAACGCCGCGATGACCAGCGTCACGTAAATGATCCAGTTGGTGTCGAGGTCGAGGCCTCCCGCTATCTCGTCTGGGGACGGCAGCGTCGACGACTGTCCGAAGACGACCAAGGCGACCACCATCGTGATGACGGTGCGGAACACGTTCATCGACAGCATCAACTTCCGGCGATCGACCCGGTCGGTGATGACCCCCGCGGGCAGCGAGAACAGCAACCACGGCAGACGCTGCACGACCGCGATCAGCGCGATGAGGACGGGGTTGCGGGTGACGGCCGACGCGAGCCACGGATAGGCGATCTGGGCGACACCGTCGCCGAGGTTCGAGACCACCGACGACGACCACAGCTTCCAGTAGTTGGCGCCGAGCGGGACCTTTGGCTTCTTCTCGGACTCGCCCGTGGTCATGCATCGTCCTCTGGACCGAGCATCGGCAGGCCAGTTGGGAAGACACCGGCGATCAGTCCGTAGGTCCGCTCCCCCGTTCGCGGCTCCGACGCAAACTCGGCAGCCAACGCGGCCAACATCGACGCGAACTCGAGGGCCCTCGACTCAGGGATGCGGGCACGGCGAGCGGTGAACATCGGGAGGGGTTCGCCTTCGACGATCTGCACGTCGCTGAGCGCGTCGCGGACGATGAAGAGCGGATCCTGGATCGGCCCGGAACTCGACATGATGATCGTGCGACCCGTGCGGCCGTAGTACTTCTCGGTCAGGGCTCGCACCTGGCGGCTACGGACGATCCGGATAAGGCCGCACTTCTCGAGCACCTTCAGGTGGTAGCCGACGGTCCCCTTCGGCTTGCCGAGCGCTTCGGCCACATGACTCGTCGTCGCAGCCCGTTCGAGGAGAAGATCGAGGATGGCGAGCCGGGTCCCGTCGGCGAGTGCCTTCAGTGCCTCGGGTGTGTCGGCCTGAACCTCGTCGGCTATCTCGTAGTCGAGTTCACCGGACTCAGACTTCGGGCGCGGTGTCGGGCTCTCCGTCGGTTTGGTCGACATCTGCCGTATTGTCGGCATTAATCGACCGTTTGTCAACCGACCCGGACAGCACCCACCAGAGCAGCAGCCCAAACGCAGCGACCCCCGCCGCGATCCCCCCGATCAGCCACCAGTTGGGACCAGGCTCCTGTGCGGGCGGAACAGTTGGTCGGGTCGGCGACACCACCGCAGGATCAACACCGAGGCCGGTGAGCGTCGAAAGTTCCGAGATGTCGCTCGAACCATCGGGCTTGATGGCCTCAAACGCCACCTGCACATCTTCACGCCCGGAGAAACGAAGGACGCCAACCCACCGGCCGTCCCCCTGGTCGACGAGAGCGACGGGAGGGAGTTCGCCGGCGAACGCCACCGTCCTCGCCAGGACCGCTGACCGCCCACTGTCGACCGCGACCGATACCTCGATCGTCATGCCGGCGTCGACCTCGAGCGCACGCGCCTCGGCCTCCCCGAACGGGGCGCCGAGCACAACAGAGAGCACGAGCGCGAGCAGAATCGGCATCTGGGAGAGCGTACCGCCGACCGCTCGTGCGACGCGTCTCTCCATCGGCTGGGGCCATGCCGCGTTCGGGCGTGGCTTCTTGGAGTAGGTGTCTGTCAACCGCGCTCGACTCCCTAACCTGCACCGAACTATGAACACCTCGCGCACCCTCTACGAGAAGATCTGGGACGACCATGTCGTTCGAACCGAGGACGACGGCATCGATCTCCTCTTCGTAGATCTTCACCTCGTCCACGAAGTCACATCGCCACAAGCCTTCGAGGCTCTTGAGATGTCCGGCCGACCGGTGCATCGACCCGACCTGACGCTCGCCACCATTGATCACGGTGTACCGACGGCCGACCGTGCGCTCGGAATCCTCGACCCCCTGTCGAAGAAGCAGATCGACACACTGATCGCCAACTGCGAGCGGACCGGCGTGACGCTCTTCGACATTAACGACCCTCGCTCCGGCATCGTCCATGTGATCGGCCCCGAACAGGGACTCACCCAACCCGGGGCAACGATCGTCTGTGGCGACTCGCATACAGCCACGCACGGCGCCTTCGGTTCCCTGGCGTTCGGGATCGGCACGTCCGAGGTCGAGCATGTGCTGGCGACCCAGACCATGCCGCAGCGGCGACCGAAATCGATGTCGATCACCGTCGACGGGGACCTCCCCGCCGGGGTTACGCCGAAGGATGTCATCCTCGGGATCATCGCTCGCATCGGCTTCAACGGCGGTGGCGGACACGTCGTCGAGTACCGCGGGTCCGTGTTCGAGGACATGTCGATGGAAGGGCGGATGACCGTCTGCAATATGTCGATCGAGGCCGGTGCTCGCGCTGGCCTGATCGCCCCGGACGAGACCACGTTCGCCTACCTCAAGGGCCGCCCATACGCCCCCTCCGGCGCTGAGTGGGACGAAGCGCTCGCCTACTGGAGGACGCTTTCGACCGACCCGGGTGCCTCGTTCGATACCGAAGTCGTCATCGACGCCTCCGAACTGACGCCGTACGTCTCGTGGGGCACCAACCCGTCGCAGACCATCCCGGTCGGAGCCGCCGTCCCCGACCCGGAGTCGTTCGATGATCCGCTCGACCGGGACGCCGCCGAGCGGGCGCTCGTCTACATGGACCTCGAGGCCGGAACGCCGATAACGGATATCGACATCGATGTCGTGTTCCTCGGGTCATGCACCAACGCCCGAATCGAAGACCTCCGCGCTGCATCCGCTGTCGTAGCGGGAAGGCAGGTGGCCGAAGGTGTTCGGGCGATGGTGGTGCCCGGGTCCGGGCTCGTGAAACTCCAAGCGGAGGAAGAAGGCCTCGATCGGATCTTCATCGATGCCGGCTTCGAGTGGCGAGATGCCGGGTGCTCGATGTGCCTCGCGATGAACCCGGATGTGCTGCAGCCCGGAGAGCGTTGCGCCTCGACCTCGAACCGCAACTTCGAAGGCCGCCAGGGCCGGGACGGCCGCACCCACCTGGTCAGCCCCGCCATGGCCGCCGCTGCCGCGATCGAAGGCCATTTCGTCGACATCCGGGAGTGGTCCTAATGCAACCTGTCACCGTCATCGCCGGCCAGATGGCCCCACTCCCCCGGGCCAACGTCGACACCGACCAGATCATCCCCAAGCAGTTCCTCAAGCGGGTAGAACGATCCGGCTTCGGGCCGTTCCTGTTCTGGGATTGGGCCCAGGACGCCGAAGGTGAACTCGACCCGGACTTCATCCTCAATCGTGCGGAGTATGACGACGCCGTCGTGCTCGTCTCCGGACCGAACTTCGGGTCGGGGTCTTCGAGAGAGCACGCACCGTGGGCTCTCGAAGATCGCGGATTCCAGGCGATCATCGCCCCATCGTTCGCCGACATCTTCCGCGGGAACTCCTACAACGTCGGACTGCTACCGATCGACCTCACCGACGCAGAGGTAGCAACCCTCACCGACATCGCAGACGATCCTTCGAACGAGGTCACGATCGACCTGCTGGCCCAGTCGGTGACGTGTGGCGAATTCCACGCTTCGTTCGACATCGACCCATCCGTCAAGCATCGACTCCTCAACGGCCTCGACCACATCGCGCTGACGATGGAGCACGCCGACGAGATCGAGCACTTCGAGGAGTCCCGTCCCGAATGGAAGCCGAAGCTGTGAACCCACGAGAGCCTCAGGCACGCGGTGCCGGGTGCTCGGACCAACCCACGAGCCGGCGCCAATGAGCAGACCGACCCGCCAGGAGCAGGCCCAGGCACTCCTGCAGAGAAAAGCCAGAACGATGGCTTCGGCGGTACTTGGCCGTCGTGCCACGACCGCTGCGGACTTCGCCAACGCCTTCAACCTCGAACGGGTCGACATCGTCTCCGAGATCCCCGATCGTGAGACCCTGCTCGCCCTCGGACTCAGGCGCGTCGGACCCCGCGACGGCCTCTACATCTTGGAAGACGCAGACGGCTTTCGGATCTACCTGCAGGAGCGCGGCATCCCGATGCGCGAACAGTCCGGCTTGGATTTCGACGAAGCGCGGAACAAGGCGATCGACGAAGTCCTTTTGCTGAACGGCATCCCGTTCAGTTTCTGACGACCTCGTCGCCGACGTTGATCTCGACCGGACGATCAAGGTGGTCGACGGCCAAGATGAAACCGCGGGTACCGATCGACAGGAACGAGAGATGATCTGCAACCTCTCGCCTCTCGAGCACCTCTTCGGATCCGAGCAGGAATGAAGTGAATCCGGCGCAGGCAACCGCGGGTTGCGGAGAGCGAAGGAGCGTCTCGGTGCCATCCGCGTGGCGGATCAGCACGCCATCGACGATCTCGGTCGCGGTGAGGGCCGGACCATCGACGATGATGTTTTCGCCGGCGATGCCGAGCGGTACGGGACCGAACCGGTCGGACATGGCTGCGTAGTGCCCGGTGAAGCCGATTGACAGGACACGGTTGCCACCACCTTTGGCCCTCGGATGCGCCCGGTGGTGGGTGTCGACGATCCAGCCGGTGTTGTCCCAACCGAGCATGCCATCGGCATTGATCGAGGCCCGGTCGACCGACACGAGCGGATCGGGCACGTAGGCGCCGTCCTGCTTGAGCGGTTCGGCATGGACCTGCAGCCGCACGATCCGCCCAATTGCCTCGTTCATTGTCACGTCCTCCAGGTCAACAGCATGAATCACACGCTACCCCGCGTCACGCGGTGCGCCTGCATATCTTCCCTTGTGTTCGCGCCCCTCGTCGGCATCGTTGCAGTGATGGCGTACGGCTCATCGGGGATTGATCGTCCCCAGAGTCGAGGGTCGTCCGACAACGGGTGATGCTCGACAACATGAAACAAGGGCGCAACAAGGCCTTCGAGATCTGAAAACGCAATGCCCGTACCGTCCCAGCGCCCCTCCACTGCGATCAGCCGCCCTCCATCCTTCAAGAGGCGTGCCCACCGGTGCATCACAACCCCAGGCTCCGGCAGAGTCCAGATGATGTGACGAGCGACCACGGCATTGAAGGTGCCGGGATCAAGGGTTGGAGCAGAAGCATCACCGACCGTGTACTCGATCGAGGCACCGGTCTCCCGGGCCTTGTCGCGGGCTCGCTCGATCATGGCCGGGGATAGGTCGATGCCGACGACCTTGTGACCGGCTTCGGCCAGCAGGAGGGACACGGATCCCGTGCCGCAACCGAGATCCGCAACGGTGAGGATCCCGTCCGGCAGCCAGTCCGAGAATCGGGCCGACCAAGCCAGGCGCACGGCGGCGTCGGTCAAGCGGTGGTGTGGTTTGTCATCGAATGAGGCGGCCCGTCCGTTCCAGTACGCCTCGATGGGGTCGTCAGGAGTCACGCGTGGGATGCTCCCGATCGGCCACGGCGACGAGCGAGAGACTCCATGCTCTGCTACAGCAGGTCGCCGGTCTCGAGCACCTTGGAGTTGTAGAACGTCGCCAGGTACTCGACAGCCTCGGTCTGCACATCGTCGTACCGGTCGCCCGCCATCGGAGCGAACATGCAGGTGGCGTCCGACACCACGGCGACCTCGATGCCACGCAGGAATGCGTCGTAGGTCGTGTGGCGGCAACAGCAGTTCGTGTGTTGGCCGACGATCACCATCTTGCCGATGTTGTGCACCCGACAGGTGGCGTCGAGATCGGTCTCGGTGAAGGCCGAGTAGAAGCGCTTCGGCACGACAATGTCGTCGCCCTGCGGCGAGAGCCCGGGGACGACCTCGGCTCCGGCGGACCCGGCCAGCGCATGCTCGCCGAAGACCTCGAACTCGACATCGCCTGGGCGGTGAGCATCGTTGGCATACACGACCATCCAGTCATCGCGTTTGCGGGCGGCCTCCGCGAGCTGGCCGATCGGATCGATGATCGGCACGGCTGCCGTGTTCGCGAGGGTCCCGTCAACGAAGTCGTTGAGCATGTCGAGGACGACGAGGGCGGTCTTCATGGTGGTGCTCCCTGGAGATTGGGACGGGATTGTAGGTCGGCACCCAGGTGCTACCGGACGGTTTTCGACAGCGGAACGGCCTACGCGCCCATGACGTCGTTGAGCACATCGGGACGGTCGGTGACGATGCCATCGACGCCCATGTCGAGGAAGCGCCGCATGTCGTCGGCCTCGTTCACCGTCCAGAGATGGAGGTGGGCCCCTGCACGGTGGATCGAGTCAATGAGCTTGTCGTCGATCTTGAAACCCCGGTAGTTGAACGGGAGCTGATAGGCCTGGACCTTTCGCCGCGTGGTACGGCCTCCGCGAGAGGCACTCCACATCGCTGCGGCAGCAGTCGGACCGGCCGAGACCGCGACCTGACCTTGCGTGATGCGCCTGAACCGGGCGATGCGACGGTCGTAGAACGAGCCGATGAGCGTCCGGTGCTCGGCATCGGCGGCACGGATCACCTCGGCCACGGCCCACTCCTCGCCGGAGGTCTTGAGGTCGACGTTCAAGCGGACGTCGGGCCATGTCCGGTAGAGCTCTTCGAGCGGCGAGATACCGATGCCGGTTCCCCGCAGCGGGTAGTCGTGGTCCGGGTCGAAGTGATAGGCGGCGTCGATGGATTGGAGTTCGTCGAGTGGGTAGTCGGCGATCTTGCCCGTCCCGCTCGTCGTTCGCTCGAGGGTGGCGTCGTGGAAAACCACGGGGATCCGATCGGCGGTGAGGCGGACGTCGAGTTCGAGGTAGTGATAGCCCAACTCTTCGACGGCGCCGGCGAAGGCGAACATCGTGTTCTCTGGCCACAGCACTCGGCTGCCGCGATGCGCGAGGCGGATCGGATGCTCGATCGAGAAGTAGTCGCTCACATCACCTCTCCACGCTTGACGACCGCGGCGACGATATCGGCATCGGGTCGATAGGCGATGTGGAGGTGGGTCGGGGCGTCGAGGATCGCCAGATCGGCGATGGCGTCCGGTACCACGCGACCCCGATCGTCGAGGCCGAGCGATTGCGCAGCGCCGCGCGTCGCCGCCCAGATCGCCTCGTCGGCACTCAGGCCCATGTTGAGAACAGCGAGGGCGACCACGAACGGCATCGACTCGACATACGCAGTCCCGGGATTGCAGTCGGTGGCGAGAGCGACGATGGCCCCACTGTCCCAGATACGGCGCCCGTCCGGATACGACAACCCCATCGAGAACGAAACGGCAGGGAGGAGTACGGCTGTGGTGCCGGCGGATCGCATCGCGGCGAGGTCGCCGTCGGTGGCGTGGTCGAGGTGATCGGCACTGGTCGCGCCTACGTCGGCGGCGAGTTCGGCGGCACCGATCCGGCTCAACTGGTCGGCGTGGATACGCAGGTCGAGCCCGAGGCGTTCCGCGGCTTCGAGAATCCTCCTCGACTCGGTGACCGAGAAGGCAGCCTCATCACAGAACACGTCGCAGAACTGGGCGAGCGGCGCGCAGGCGTCGAGCATCGGACCGCAGACCAGGTCGACGTATGCGTCTCGATCGAATCGGTATGCGGCCGGCACGACGTGGGCTCCGAGGAACGTCGGGATCACGTCCATCGGGAGCGCTTCATCGAGTTGGTTGGCGATTCGCAGTATGCGGACCTCGTTGTCGACATCGAGGCCGTACCCGGACTTGACCTCCACCGTGGTCGTGCCGTGTTCCATCATCCGCCAGGCCCGGGCGGCCGCGGCCTCGAAGAGCTCCTCGTCGGCTGCACTCCGCGTCGCACCAACGGTCGAGTGGATCCCGCCTCCAGCGGCGAGGATCTGTTCGTAGGATTCGCCGCGATGCCGACGATCGAACTCGTCACTGCGATCTCCTGCGAAGACGAGGTGCGTGTGTGGATCGACGAACCCGGGAACCACTGCCGCTCCCCCGGCGTCGAGCCTCGGCAGGTCAAAGAAGACATCCGGCACGTCGGAACTCGATCCGACGCCGACCACATATCCGTCCATGATCGCGACGGCCGCATTCTCCACGACCCCGAGCAACCCCCCGCGCCCGGCATCGTTCGTCACCAACGCCCCAATGTTGAACACAAGCAGATCACTCACGAGGTGCTCCCTGGACGTATTCGGGCTCGTAGCTCGTAGCTCGTAGCTCGCAGCTCGCAGCTCACTCCCACATCGGGATCCTCACGTCGTGGGCCCGGGCCACCGCCTCGGCCCCCTCGTATCCGGCGTCGGCGTGGCGGATCACGCCCATGCCCGGGTCGTTCGTCAGCACCCGGTCGAGACGCTCGGCGCCTCCGCCGTCCCGTCCGCCACCACCTGCGCTCCGGCATGGATCGACTTGCCGATGCCGACGCCGCCGCCGTGATGGACCGCAACCCAGGCCGCACCGGATGCCGTGTTGAGCAGGGCGTTGAGGATCGGCCAGTCGGCGACGGCGTCGGAGCCGTCGCTTCATCGCCTCGGTCTCCCGGTAGGGCGATGCCACCGAACCCGAGTCGAGGTGGTCCCGCCCGATGACGATCGGCGCCTGCACCTCGCCGCCTGCGACGAGTTCGTTGAATGCCAGCCCGGCACGATCGCGCTCTCCGTAGCCGAGCCAGCAGATCCGGGCGGGGAGTCCCTGGAACTGCGACCCGCTCCTCGGCCATCTCGAGCCAGCGGTGCAGCGCTCGATGCTCCGGGAACAGCTCGAGGACGGCGTCGTCGGTGGCCGCGATGTCCGCCGGGTCGCCGGACAGCGCCACCCACCGGAACGGGCCCATGCCCTCGCAGAAGAGGTCCCGGATGTAGGCCGGGACGAAGCCCGGATAGGCGAAGGCGTTCGTCGAATCCGCCGAGCTGCGCCTCGCCGCGGAGGTTGTTGCCGTAGTCGAAGACCTCGGCGCCGGCCTCGCTGGAATCCGACCATGGCCTCGCAGTGCTCGGCCATCGACGCCCGGGACGCCGTCGACGTAGCGTGTCGGGTCGCTCATCCGCAGCGCGGCAGCCTCGGCGAGGGTCGATGCCGGCGGGCACGTACCCGTTCGAGCGGATCGTGGGCGGAGGTCTGGTCGGTGACGATGTCGATCTCGACGCCGCGCCGCGAGCAGTTCGGGGAACACCTCGGCGGCAGTTGCCGACCAGCCCGACCGAGAGCGCTCGCCCCTCTGCCGCGGCCGCGAGCACACGGTCGAACGCCTCGTCGAGCGAGTCGGCCTGCTCGTCGAGGTAGCGGTGTCTCGAGCCGTCGCTGGATCCGCTCGGGGTCGACCTCGACGCAGAGCGCCACGCCATCGTTCATGGTGACCGCCAGCGGCTGGGCTCCGCCCATCCCGCCGAGGCCGGCGGTGAGCGTCAGCGTGCCCTTGAGCGATCCCGCCGAAGCGCTGCTCGGCGATGCGCGACGAACGTCTCGATAGGTGCCCTGGAGGATCCCCTGGGTGCCGATGTAGATCCACGAGCCGGCCGTCATCTGGCCGTACATCATCAGGCCCTTGCGCCTCGAGCTCCCAGAAGTGTCTCCCAGGTCGCCCAGTCGGGGACGAGGAGGCTGTTGGCGATGAGCACCCGCGGCGCCATCTCGTGGGTGCGGAACACGCCGACCGGCTTGCCGGATTGCACCAGCAGGGTCTCGTCGTCCTCGAGACCGCGCAGGGTCCGGACGATCGCGTCGAACGCCTCCCAGATCCGGGCGGCCTTGCCCCGCCCGCCGTACACGACGAGTTCGTCCGGGTTCTCGGCGACCTCGGGATCGAGGTTGTTCATCAGCATCCGCAGGGCGGCCTCCTGGAGCCACCCCTTCGTCGACAGCTCGGTCCCGTGCGGGGCCCTGATCGTCTTCGCCATCACTCCCTCCGATTCATCGCAGCGGTGATTTCGCCATCTTCGATGAGTTGTGCGGCCGATTCGATGTCCGCACCGACAGGGCGGTCGGCGACAAGCGGGGGCACGACGGTCCGTACCGCTTCGAGGATCTCCTTCGTACCCGCTGCCGGGACCAGCGGGGCGCGCTGCTCGCATCCTTGCGCGCCACAGACGAGTTCGACGGCGATGACGTACGCCGTGTTTCGCAGGACGTCGCGCAGCTTCATGGCAGCGCCCCATCCCATCGAGACGTGATCCTCCTGCGAGCCCGAGGTCGGGATGGACTCGACCGACGCCGGGTGGGACAGCACGCGGTTCTCTGCCACGAGTGCAGCCGCGGTGTACTGAGCCAGCATGTATCCGGAGTCGACGCCCGGGCGGGTCGCCAGAAACGGAGAGAGGCCGTATGACCGTTCCGGATCGAGGATCCGGTCCGTCCTCCGCTCGGAGATCGAACCAAGTTCGGTCACGGCGATCGAGAGGAAGTCGAGGGCGAATGCCAGCGGCTGGCCGTGGAAGTTGCCTGCGGAGATCACATCCCCGTCTTCGGCGAAGATGATCGGATTGTCCACGACCGCTCCAAGCTCCCGTTCGAAGACGGCTGCTGCATGGTCGATCGTGTCCCGGACCGATCCATGGACCTGCGGTGCGCATCGCAGGCTGTAGGCGTCCTGCACCCGGTGCGAGAAGTCGTCGCGGTGGCTCGCTCCGATCGATTGAACCGTCGAGGAGTCCGGCGATGACGGCGGCGGAATGGATCTGTCCCGGATGAGGCCGAAGTTGGTGGATGCGGTCCTGGAAGGGCCGACTCGACCCCATCAGCGCCTCGACCGAGAGGGCGCAGGCGGCATCGGATGCATCGGCGAGTAGTCGCGCCGAGTGCACCGCGAGGCAGCCCTGGGCGAGCATGCCCTCAGTTCCGTTGAGCAGGCTTAAGCCCTCTTTCGGCTCAAGCGCGATCGGCTCCAATCCCTCGGCCACGAGCACTTCGGCGGCGGGAACCCGCTGTCCGTCGACGAGGAAGAAGCCTTCGCCGATGAGAGGCAGGGCCAGGTGTGCGAAGGGGGCGAGGTCGCCGGAAGCACCGACCGAGCCTCGGTCGGGAACGGCCGGCAGGAGGTCTCTCTGAAGGAACTCGATGAGACGCTCGACGATCGCCGGGCGGACTCCTGAGTAGCCCTGGGCGAGTGTGCGGGCACGCAGCAGCAGCATCGCCCGCACGGCGGGTCGACCCAGGAGGTCGCCAACACCGGACGCATGGCTGCGGACGAGGTCGTACTGCAGTTCGCTCGCCTGCTCGACCGGGATGCGCGTGTAGGAGAGGGCTCCGAAGCCGGTCGTGATGCCGTAGGCGACATCGTCGTTCGCGATGATCTGTTCGACGAGAGCGCGAGCCGGCTCCATCCTGGCTGCGAGGTTGGGACCGGTCTCGACGTCTGCGGTGCGGTGGGCGACAGCGACGACGTCCTCGATGGTGAGGGCAGATCCGTCGACGATGACGACCATATCCCAGCTCCTCTCGCCACGACCGAGATCCGCAGAACCAGCCTACCGCCACCACACGCTGCGAACCCAGGGTTCTCCGCATCCTATGTGGCGCCGTCGGCCCACAGAATGACGAGGGCGGCGGTCCCCTTGCATTCCGCGGGCTGTCGGCGTCATATACAAGGTGGAGAACCCTGGGTTCGCGGCGCTAGAGGGCCTCGTTGAGGCGGGTCGCTTCGCGTTCGCGGAGTCCGACCCGCACCTTCAGCAGCTCGAGCTGCTGGTCGGCGTACTTCTCGCCGCCCTTGATCGGATGATCCGCAAGCCAGGCCTCGATGTCCGCCGCGATCTCAGGCTCCGAACGGTTCGGCAGCAGGTCGAGGATTCTCCTTCCGGTTGCGGGTGGCATCTGGTCGAGCAAGGCGTCCCAGTTCTCCTTCATCAGCTCCCAGACCCGTGGGCCGTTCGTACGCTGGCCGAGCATGATCGCAATTACCCAGAACGCGTCCTGTCGACGGATCCGTCCGTCCAGCACCATCTGGAAGAGCTCCTCCGCGCCTGCCTGGTCCGGGACCACGGCCGCGGCGCGGATGTACTTCACCACCTCCTGTGGCGTTTCGGATGCATCCGAGATCGCCAGGAAACGCTCGAAGTCCGAGAAGTCGCCATTGCCCGCGACGATGCTCAGGGCCGCGTCGGCAACCTCAGCGTCCACCGGCTCGCCCTCTCGCATTTCCTCGAAGACGGCGCGTGCACGGCTCTGGGTCTCCTCGTCGTCGGCGAGGTTCCCGAGTGCCGTGATCAACGTTCCTCGGAGTTTCCGGCTGCGATCGTCTTCCCCTTCGGCGGGACTCCAGCCCATCTGCTCTGCCTTGTCAGCCACGAGATTCCGCACGTACGCCTGCAGCGCCGGACGGACGTCAGGAGCCGCCACCCGATCGAGTTCACCAAGACCGGCGAGCATCCGCTGCCAGACGTCGACTTCGGCTTCCTCGCCGAGTTCGCCGACGAGCGCCAGGTAGTCCGTTGCGGCGGAGCCGCCCTTGAGCACATCCGCCCACACGTCCGAGATTGTCGCGTAGCGCTCTTCGCTGCTGAGCGACGGCAGCCGCTCGCGTAGCGCCTCTCGCAGCTCCGGCGAGTACCCGACCCGATAGAAGCCACCAGCTCCAGCGTTGACCACCAGATCATCTCCGGCCTCAACGCTGACCTGCTCATCGGAGAGCAGCATGCGCTCCTCTCCCGCGGAAGACCGAAGGAGGACGGGCAGCTTCCACTGTTGCTCTCCGTCGCCGAAGTAGCGGAACTGCTGCTGGGTGAGGGTGTACTCCCCACGGCCCGCCCGTGACGCCCACGCGCGGGAAGCCGCCCTGGAAGATCCACGTGTCCATGATCTCCTTGACCGGTTCACCAGAGGCGGCCGCCAGCGCCGACCAGAGGTCATCGCCGTCGGTGTTGCCGTAGGCGTGATCCTTGAGATAGGTGCTCACCCCGAGCCGGAACGCCTCTTCGCCGAGGTACAACTCGAGCATCCGGAGCACCGAGGCGCCCTTCTCATAGGTGAGCGAGTCGAACATGGCGTTTGCTTCTTCCGGCGAACCGACGGGGAACTCGATCGGCCGGGTCGCAGCGAGGGCGTCGGTCTCCATCGAGTGAACACGGTCGGACGAGAATGTGAGCCAGACCTTCCAGTCGGGCCGGTACGCATCGATGCACTTCATCGACGCGAACGTGGCGAACGCCTCATTGAGCCAGATCCCGTTCCACCACTTCATTGTCACGAGGTCGCCGAACCACATGTGAGCGATCTCATGGGCGATGACCTCGGCCACCCGCATCATCTCGTTCTGGGTCGCCTTCCGGACATCGACAAGCAACGCGGTCTCGCGGTAGGTCACCGCTCCCATGTTCTCCATCGCACCCCAGGCGAAGTCAGGGATGGCGATCTTGTCCATCTTGCCGCCGGGATACGGGATGTCGTAGTAGTCGGCGTAGTACCGCAGCGAGTGCGCGGCCACGTCGATCGCGAAGTCGATGAGGTTGCCCTTGCCCGCCGGATACACGATCCGCAGCGGCACACCATCGACGTCGACCGGATCGGAGACAACCAACTCTCCGACGATGAACGCCACCAGGTAGGTGGACATCTTCATCGTGTTCTCGAACCGGACCTTGACCATGCCGCCGCCGACGTCGGTGCGTTCTGCCTCGGCGGCGTTCGAGATCGCCGTCAGGCCGTCGTCCACAATCAGCGTGACGCCGAACGTCGCCTTGAGATCTGGTTCGTCCCAGCAGGGGAAGGCTCGGCGGGCTTCGGTCGCCTCGAATTGTGTGGTGGCGATCGTCTTCTCGACCCCGTCCGGGTCGGTGTAGACCGACCGGTAGAAGCCGCGGAGGTCGTCGTTCAGTATCCCGTCGAAGGTGATGTCGAGCTTCCACGCTCCCGCGTCGGCCGTGCCGTCGAGGGTGAGGGTCGACCGCTCGGATTCCTCGTCGGTCTCGACCGTCGCGCTGAGCCGCTGTCCAGCGTCGTTGACCAGGACGACGTCACCCAGCGTCAGCTCCGCCGTGTTGAGGACGATCTCGGTGACGGGTTCCATCACGTCGACATCAACGATTACGTGCCCGCCGAAGGTCGCAGCGACGAGGTCGGGGATCAGCGTGAGCTCGTAGTGGCTCGGGATGACGGTGCGGGGCAAGCGGTAGTCGGCTTCGGACGGCACGGGGCGCTCCTCTTGGATCGGCAAACAGGCCAAGGATACCGGTGCCGCACTGTGGCCCGATCCGGCGCCGGCTCTGCCGAACCGTCCACGTGGACGGTCTCACCCGCAGCGGACCAGCTCACGAACGGCGGATGCCGGCTCCAGGCTCGCTCGGTGGAGCGGCTAACGTCCGAGCTGCCGCGCTCGTCACCGGTCGACGGCGGGCTTCTCGACGTAGCCGCGAGAATCCAGAGGCCGGTGTTCAGGTCCGAAACGTAGATGAGGTCGTCAACGACGAACACGGACCACACCAGCGGCATCCCGATGTTCCCGCTCGGTGAAGCGAAGTGGCGCTGGGGGTCGACCTTGGTCGGGGCCACGAACGATGCAACCTCCACCGGCTCCGATGGGTCCGCGAGATCGACGACCCGGAGCCCGCCGGAGAGCCAGGTGGCGTAGAGATAGTGCCCGTCGACCACTGCATCCTGCGCTGCGTAGAGACCATCGAGGGCGATCCGCCCCTCGGGAGTGGGCAGCGCATCTTCGATCGCATAGAGGGACGCCAGCAAGCGGATCGATTGCCACCGGCATCGAACAGCACGCTCGTCCCCCACGACGGTTCGTCGCCCTCGTCTTCGAGGGGATTGAGATCCCGGTGGTTGACGACCAGCACCTGGGTCTCCGCGTCGAAGGCGGCCGAATCTGCGTTGCCTTCGCTATGCCCGAGCGTCGCCGTCCGACCGATCATCTCGGGTTCGGATGGGTCGGCGAGATCGAGGACGACAATGCCCGCATCCCATTGAGCCACGAATGCCCGCTGCCCTTCAGGGTCGATCGTGACCCCACGCACCGGGAAGTCCCCCAGGTCGGCATCGGCGAGCACGGCCTCTCTGATGGTCTCGGGCGCGTCCCGCCGGAAGTCCCAGTCGGAGACCGCTCGCGGACGTTGCGGATCGGTGATGTCGACGATGCGCACATCGCCGATCTCGGCTTCATGGTCGAGGAGGGAATTCGGGGACGACGCCACCACCAGCACGCGATCCGACTCGACCCACACGTCAAGATCATGGATGCCGACCGTGCCCGGACCCGTCCCGTAGGTACTCAGCCACTCGGGATCGGCAGGATCGGTGACGTCCCAGAGCACCAGGCCGCGGAATGCGTCCTCATCAGCTCGGATCACACGGGCCGTGGGCCACGGCCGCAATCGTCCCGGTAAACGCCTCGGTCTCGATCGGTCCCGCCCAGACTGCCTCGGTGCTGGTTCCCGGATACTCCGTCGAGATGGCTTCCAGTTCGAACGGTTCGGCAGGGTCGGTGACGTCGTAGCGACGAACGCCGGTCGCAGGGCAGGCCTCGCCCCGTCCGAGGGTGCTGAGGTAGGCGACGCTGCCGTCGACCCACACATCGGCGTTGAAGCCTTCGGTGAGGGAGACATGCCCGACGAGTTCGAGTCCGTCGAGGATTGGCTCGTCGGTGATGTCCGGAAGGACGTAGAGCGTCGTCTCGCTGTGTCGCCCGGTGAGCGCCGGGTAGGGGTTGACGGGAGTCCCATCCGGCATACGGAGTTCGAAGTGAAGGTGCGGCGCTGATGGGCTGGCGTTGCCGGTCCATCCGACGAACCCGATCAGCGTCCCCCGCCGCAACCTTGTCGCCGACGGCGATGTCGGTCTCGATGACGATTTCGACCGGTTCGGCGGACTTCGGGCTCAGGAGCGGGTTCCGGTTCTTCGGCAGGTTCAGCCGCGGCTTCGTCCGTAGCGGCTCCTCGGCCTCACCGGAATCGGGCTCATGCCGTCCGTCACGGGTTCCTCGGCCTCGTGGTCTCCGCCGCGGTTCGGGCTCCTCGGCGTGGGCCCTCGGTTTCGGTCGCCGCGGGGCCTCCGCAGCCGGCTCCTCTTCCACCGGCGCCGGTTCTTCGGGCACGGCAGCTTCGACAGGTTCCTGAATGATCGTCTCGGTCGTGAACGCGAGGCTGTCGAGGTGCAGATACCTCGTGGTCCAACCACCGGCGTGGGTGACCTCGACGAGGAGGCCCGCCTTCTCCCCTACGTGGATCCGCGAGATGACGCCGTCCGCTGCCGCGAGCACCGGTGTCATGTGCGGTGCGGAGATGTCGCTGCCCAGATGCAGGCGAATGCCGCCGTCGCGGATTGCTCCGAACGTGTCGCCGAATCCGGGCTTGCCGTCCACCGGGTGAGAGAGGGTGAACGGCGGCGTGTAGTCGGCTGGATCACCGACCCGCGGGGCGGCGTCTTCGGCATAGGCGGGTACGCCGGCCAGCACCGTTACGAGCGCGAGGACCAACGCGAGGGGACCACCGACGAAAGCCTTCCGCCCTGCCATGGGGCCAGGGTACTCCGTCCGGACCGCTGCGTGCAGTCGATTTGGCGGTCCCGGCAGCCACGCGGGTCGCCTGCGGATCGGACCGGGCGGCAGCTAGGAACCCTGCTCGGTCTCGCCGGTCTTGACCGAGTCGATGTCCTCGCCGAGGAGCACCTGGTCGATCGTGGCCGTGAGCAGGTCGTACGTGACCGGCCCGATGACCTTGCCGACCACGAGACCGTCACGGTCGATGAAGAAGGTCTCGGGAAGGCCCGCAACACCGTAGGAGAATGCCGCCCGCGAGCCGTTGTCGATGCCGTAGACGGTGTCGGGGCTTCGACCGAACCGGTCCAGGAAGCCGATCGCCTGCCCTTGGTCGTCAAGGGTGTTGACCGCGAAGAACGTCACGTCGAAGTCGGCGTACTCAGCCGCCGCAACCGACAGCGCTTCGTGCTCCTGGCGGCAGCCCGTGCACCACGACGCCCAGAAGTTGACCACGACCACATCTCCGAGGTGCTCGGCGAGGCTCACCTGTCCGTCGCCTTCGAGTTCGTCGAGGACCAGGTCGGGTGCCGGTTTGTCGATCAGCGCAGAGCCGACCACCGTCGGATCGCTCCCGAGGCTCCCCGCCAGCGCCACCCCTACGACGATCACCGCAAGCCCAGCAGCGATGACGATCCATACGATCTTGTTGCTCACGATCGCACCTCCGCCAGCATCGCCTCGGCTTGCGCTCGCACCTCGGCTGGGAGCTCGTAGGCCAACAGTTGTTCGAGCGGTTCGATCGCCCCCTGCGGGTTGCCGGTCTCGATGCGGACATTCGCGAGATACCAGTAGGCCTGGGGAAAGTCGGGTTCGATCGCAATCGCACGAACGATGAACGGCTCCGCGAGATCGCCTTCGCCCGACAAGAACGTGAGCCAACCGACCCTGGCGAGAGCGGTGGCACTCTCGGGTTCCTGTTCAAGCACGATCATGTAGTGGCCGAGTGCCTTGGAGTAGTCCCCGGCTTCGACGTACCGATCGGCCAGGGCGAGGCGCATTCCCGGGATGTCCGGGTTCTGGGCGACGACCGCCTCCATCTCATCGAGTCCGACGGACGAGAGGTCGCGCGCTCCTCCGTTCTCGAGGACCGCGGTCGCGACGCCGTCCGTCGACTCGCCGGCCGGGGTTCGTTCCTGGAGCGAGAAGATCGCCACCACGGCGACGACGATGGCTGCAACACCGACGATCGCGGAGCCGGCGATGGCGCGTCCGCGCGAGCGGGTCTGTGGGGCCGTGGCCGACGGTTCAAGAGACTCGTCAACCGTCGGCGCCTCGACGCTCGACATTTGCTCTTCAAGGGCGGCCCGCTCCTTGCGATATGCCGACCGGAGTCGGTCGGCGGTCGCCTCGTCGAGTTCTCCTGCATCGACCTGTTCGTCGACCTCTGCGAGGTCGCGATCGACCTGGTCGATCTGGTCGGCGATCCGGTCGGCATTCACGACGGGACCTCCGTGGTGTCCCGATCTTTGCGCTTCAAGCCGTATACGGCGACCCCTCCGATCGCTGCGATGCCGAGCGGAACCGCCCACAGCACGATGCCCCATCCGCTCCTCGGCGGATCGAGCAGCACCTGTTCCCCGTAGTTGGCGACGAAGATCGCGATGATCTCATCGTCGGTGCTCCCTGCTGCAATCTCCTCATCGATGCGGAGTCGGAGGTTCTTCGCAAGGTCGGTCTGGGAACCAGCGAGCGACTCCCCGGCACAGATCGGGCACTTGAGCCGCACCGCGAGGTTGTACGCGCGCGCCTCCGGATCGGCGGTCGCCTGTTCGGTCGGCCACAGTCCCACGATGATCACGACCGCGGCCAGCGCCGGGACGACCAGCCACAGCAGGGTGCGGGCGCGCTCAGGCATCGGCGTGCTTTCGTTCATCACTCTGGTTCGACGTCGTGGCCCGGTCTCTCGGTTTCCGGCCGAGGGCGAGCACACCACCGGCGACGATCACAAAACCCCCAACCCACAACAGCCATTGGAGCGGGAACACCAGCACCTTGAGCCGGATCCCGTCGTCGTTCGTGGCTGCAATGTTGAGATAGACGTCGTCGACCCAACCGGTCCAGACCGACGGCGTGGCAATGACCTGGCCGAACTTGGTGTACTCGTGGAGGCGAGGTTCGAGCACCGTCTTCACGGTCGAGCACGTCCGATCGAGGACGGCGACCCGCGCACCGAACACGTTGCGTTCGGGTTCGGTTCGTGAGAATGGTTCGATGTACTGGACGCAGTAGTTGTCGACAACGGCGGTCTCGCCAACCGCCAGCGGAACCTCCGTGCGGATGGCCAGTACCGAGGTGGTGGCAATGGCGACGACAGCGAGGACGATCCCGATGTGCGAGATCTGGCCACCCCAATACCCCATGTCGTTGCGCACCGTCGTGAAGAGCGCCGTCGGCCAGGTCTTCCCCCCTCGATGTGCCCGGCCCGACTGGTGGACGTAGAACGCGATGATGTTGCCGATCACGAACCCGGCGAGTCCCATGATCGCCACGATCGAGACCGAACCCACGCCGGCCACCACCGTCAGTGCCGCAGTGACGAAGCCGATATTCAGGCCGACCCTGGTTCGCTGCCAGAGCACCTTGCCGGTCTCGACCCGCCATGGTGCGGTCGCTCCGGTCCCGATGGCGAGCAGCACGAGGAACGCGATCGGGACGGCGATCCGGTCGTAGAACGGACGACCGACCGAGACTTCTCGACCCGTGAACGCTTCGACGAGCAGCGGATACATCGTTCCGAAGATGATCGTGAAACCGAACAGCGTCATCAGCAGGTTGTTGACCAGGATGAAACCCTCACGGGATACGAGGGATTCAAGTCGGGGAGACGACGACACGGTGCTCGCTCGCATCGCGAACAGGCCGAAGGATCCGAAGAGGATGATCCCGAGGAAGATCAGCAATGCCGGCCCAACGGCCGAGAGGCTGAACGCATGCACCGAGGCGATCACCCCGGAGCGGGTCAGGAACGTGCCGAAGATCGTCAGGGCGAAGGTGATTATGACGAGCACGAAGTTCCACGCTTGGAGCATCGACCGACGGCGCTGAACGATCGCCGAGTGGATGAACGCCGTCCCTGCGATCCAGGGCAGCAGGGCGGCATTCTCGACGGGATCCCAAGCCCAGTAGCCGCCCCAGCCGAGCACCTCGTAGCTCCACCAGCCGCCGAGAAGGATGCCGGCCGTCAGGAAGATCCAGGCGACGAGCGACCACCGGTGGGTGCGGTCGAGCCAGACCTTGGAACGCTCGGACCGGACCAGTGCCGAGATAGCGAACGCAAACGGAACCGTGAAGCCGACGTATCCGACGTAGAGCAACGGCGGGTGCACGGCCATCAGAATGTGGTTGGCAAGGAGCGGATTCGGGCCGATGCCATCTGCCGGCGCCACGGCGCTCCCGATCGGCAGCCACGACGAAGCGGAGCAGAACCCATTGCTCACTTCGGTGCACAGAGCGAACGGGTTCGCGACGGTCGCCATCAGGCCGAACCAGAACACAGCGACCGCGCCCATGACGGCGAGGGCGAGCACGCCAAGGCCGTCGCCCTTCTTGACGCCGCGCCACACAAGCCACGTGAAGACCGAGAGCATCAGACCCCACAGCACGACGCTGCCTTCGAGCGCCGCCCAACCCGACGCGAGAAGGAACACGAATGGTGTGGCTACGGCGGTGTTCTTGGCGACATAGGCGATGGAGAAGTCATGTGTGAGGATCGCGAGTTCGAGCGCGACGAACGCCATCACACCGCCGGCCGCGAGACCGATCGTCGGGATCTTGACCCGAGCCGGATCCGGGTTGTCGGTCCGTGACACTCGGATGCCCTCGGCGACGAGCACCACCGCGGAGATCAGGGCGACCAGGATCGCGACGAAGCCGACGGCAGCGATCACGCCTGATCCGATTCGTCCCCGTACGGGTGCTCAGGATCGTACGAACCGTCATCGGAGGAGTAGTTCTCGTCGTGTTTGACGAGCATCGTGTCCGAGTGGAACGACGAGCCGTCCCAGGTCCCTTCCACGACGACGCCGATGCCCTCCTGGAAGAGCTGCTGCGGTGCTCCGAGATAGACGACGGTCACGACCTCGCGACCGTCGGTGACATCGAAGGTGACTCCCGCGGTGGTGTCCGTGACGCTGCCGGCGACGACCTGCCCGCCGAGTCGCAGGCGCGAGTCCCCGGGCCCTTGCTCCGTGAGTTCGGTTGGCGTGTTGAAGTACACGAGGCTCGAGTTGAGGCTGACCATCAGAACAACCAGGATGACGACCAGGATCCCGGCCGGAACGATGAACTTCCAGTAGCGCTTCACTCGGTCTCCCCAAGAGCCCGTCGGGCGTTTCGGATTCGCACAGCGATGGAGGCTGCGAACACCCCAAGACTGCCATATGTCACGCCGTAGGCAAGCGCGACCCAGCCCCAATCGCTCATGACGAACCTCCGAGATCGGGAGCGGTGACGGAGTCGCCGGCGACCGGCTGGTCGGCGATGCGTTCGACGGCGTCGCGTTGGTCTTCAAGGTGGATGAGTTCGATGCGCTTCACCATCAGCGACACGTAGACGACCGTGAAGGCGAGCACGCCGACGATGAGTGCGACCAGCATCATCGGGTCCTGGATCGCGGGACCGTCCGGCTTGATGATCGACGGCGGCTGGTGGAGCGTGCGCCACCACACCACGGAGAAGTGCACAAGGGGAATCTGAACGGCGCCAACGATGCCAAGAACGGCGGAGCGGTTCGCGCGGGCGACCGGGTCATCGGTCGTTCTGCGCAGCGCCAGGTAGCCGAGGTAGACGAAGAACATGATCGCGGTGAGCGTCAGCCGAGCGTCCCATGTCCACCAGACGCCCCAGGTCGGCTTCGCCCAGATCATGCCGAGGGCGATCGCCAGGCCGGTGAAGTAGACGCCGATCTCAGCGCTCGCTGCCGCGATTCGGTCCCACCGCAAGTGGCGGGTGATCAGGTAGGCGATGCTCCCGATGAACGTGACGAAGAATGCCAGGTAGGCCAGCCATGCAGCCGGAACGTGAACGTACATGATGCGAACGAGATCGCCCTGCGTGTCGTCCGGGGGGCTGACCAAGGCGAAGGTCAACGCGGTCGCCAACGAGAGGGCTATCGCCACCCAGGGCCACCGACGGATGCGCGTCTGGTCCGGCATCAAGTCTCCTGTAGAGGTCGGGCGGTCAACACCCCGATGATGGCCACGACCAACACGACGGCAACCATCAGCAGTACCCACGAAACAATACTGTGGCCAAGCCGCAAACCCTCGTAGGCCTGCGTTGCGCCGAGCAGCAGCGGCACCGACAGCGGGGCGACGAGCAGCGGGACGAGGGCGGTGCCGGTGCTCGTGCTGTTGACGATGCTCCCGGTGAGCGTCCCGAGCAGGGCAAGCCCGATAGCGACGATCAGCAACGTTGCCACAAGCCACGGGACACCGATGATGGAGAGGTCGTAGAGACCCACGGCAACGATTCCAACAACGACTTCGAAGATCAGCAGGAGCAGCGTGGCTGATGCTGCCCGCCCCACGAACCCCGCTGCCGGGTCGAGACCGAGGAGGGACGATGCGTCCTGTTGCGGGACCGTCTCGTTGGATGCCTTGCCGACAGCCACGAGCACGCCGAACAGCATCACGATCACCCAGTACATGCCGGGTCCGATCTCCCTGAGCAGCACCGCATCCGTCCCGATCGCGAGCGGCACGAGGAGCAGAGCGATCGCGCCGAACGGGATAGTGATCCACAACACGTCGCCCTGCCGGCGCTCTCGGAGGAGGTCGCGTCCAGCCACGGCGGTGACCTGGGGCCAGAATCCGGTCGTCACGAGAGGGTCCCCCCTGCCAACTCGACCGATCGGTGCGCGATCGCGTTGATCCGTTCCCGATCGTGAGAGACCACGACGACGGCGCCGCCCTCGGCGGCCTTTCTCTCGATGAGTCCCTCGACGAGATCCACCGCATCCCGGTCGAGCGCCGAATGGGGTTCGTCGAGCAGGAGCAGCGAGCGATCGATCATGAGTTCGCGGGCGAACTCGGTGCGCCGCTGCATGCCATGCGAAGATGCTCCGGCTCGGCGATCAACGGCGCCGGCGAGACCTACCGCCGCGAGCGCCTCACCGGCCTGCTCCGGAGGGACACCGGCAACCCGGGCCGCGAAGCGAAGGTTCTCGCCAAGCGTGAGTTCGGGGTAGAGACCGGGGACATGGCCGATCATCCCGATTCGCCGCCGAACGTCGTACCGCTCTGACGATGTCAGGTTGGCACCCAGGACCGTTCCGGTCCCCTGGGCTGGCCGGAGTAGGGTGGCAATGAGCCGGAGCATGGTCGTCTTGCCCGCCCCGTTGGCACCGAAAAGGCCAACCACTTCTCCCGCGTCGATCTCGAGATCGACGTCGCGAAGGATCTGAGTCGATCCCATCCGCACGCCGATGCCATCGAGTTCAACGAGGGGTGTCCCGGTCACGATCAGGAAGTGTACGGAGGTCCCGCATCCTCCTGCGCCGGACCCGGCGCGGTCCGCTGCTGCGAGGCCGAAAGTGGGAATACCCCCTAGGGGTATTAATGTTGCACGTGGGAGACCGAGTACGAACGGAGAATGAACCGCATGCCAACCATCAACCTGACCAAAGACACGTTCGAGGAGACCATCCTCAACAACGATGTAGTCCTTGTCGACTTCTGGGCCGATTGGTGCGGCCCCTGCAAGATGTTTGCCCCGACCTACGAGACCGTTTCGGAGAAGTACCCGAACATCGTCTTCGCCAAGGTCGACACCGAAGACCAGCAGGAGCTTGCCGGATACTTCCAGATCCGCTCGATTCCGACGCTGATGGCGTTCAAGGAGAAGATCGGTGTCTTCTCGCAGCCGGGTGCCCTCCCCGAGGACGCCCTCGTCGACCTCATCGACCAGATCGAAGGTCTCGACATGGACGCCGTCCGTGAGGAGATCGAGAACGCGAGCGACGAGCACGATCACGCTGACCACGAGAGTCACGATCACGCGGAATCCAGTAGCTGAGTAGCTGAGTAGCTGAGTAGCTGAGTAGCTGAGTAGCTGAGGGCCGGGACATCAGTCCCGGCCCTCAGCGCACTCCTGTCCCGTTTCTTCTACCGATTGCCGATCACCAGGTCGGCGATCAGGCGTTGGGCTTCTTCGAGGTTCTCTCGGTAGACCATCACGTTCAGGCGGTAGGCGCCGACCATGCCTGGTTCCGTGATCACCGACGCGGGGATGTCTGCGTCAACAAGTCTCCCCCACGCCTCATCGGCACTATCCCGATCGGTGAAGAGCGCTGCAGCTACCAGATCGTCAGGTTTCGCCATCAGCCCTCCGCTCCGCCCGTGAAGTTCCATGACCCGAGCCGCATCGTCGGCACGTACATGATGCCAGGGGCGAACTCCGAGTCGGCGAACCGGGAATCGTCGCCCAGACCGAGGATCTCGCCCTCACCGAAACAATCGACGAACGACTGCGTGAACCGCAGGTTCGTCACCGCGTCGGTGATGCGGCCGTTCTCGATCATGAACGTGCCGTTTCTCGTCAAGCCGGTCACGACCATCGTCTTCGGGTCGAGGATGCGGCAGTAGTTGAACGTCGACACGTAGATGCCGCGCTCGACGGATGCGATCAATGCATCGACCGACTGATCGCCGCCGCCAACGAATACGTTGGTCGGGATCGGGCCCCATCCCTCAGCTCCTGGAACGTTGTTGCCCGTCGAGGCCACGCCGGCCTTCTTCGCCGTCTTCCGATTGTGGGCGACCCCGTGGGTCACTCCGTCGGCCACGAGGTCGAGCCGCCCCTTCGGCGTTCCTTCGGTATCGAACGCCACGCCCATCGCCCTCGGATCCGTGACGTCATCCCACATCTGGAGCTGCTCGTCGAACTGTTTGGTTCCCAGTTCCACGAACGATTGGCCCTCGGACAGCATCTTCCCGTTGAATCCGTAGAACCCAAGGAACACAGCGATCGTCGCGACCGCCTCGGGAGCGAGGATGACCTCGTACTCCCCCGGTTTCGTGTCGAACGGTGCGGCGGAATCGACGGCACGCCTGGCGGCGAGTTCACCGACGGCCGTGCCGTCGAGATCGCCGATGGCGACTGATGCAGCGTGGGCGCAGCCTGCTGACGTCCCTGTCTGATGGATGCCGTCGATGATGGCGCTCGAGTGGCGCCCCGAGGCGGACTGTCCGGCCGAGTTGGCGAATGCCTCGGTGCGGCCCTCGGTCTGGCAGTAGCCGGCAGCCAGGAGTCCGTCCCCCGCGTCGACGAAGTCCTTGACGAGCGCGGCTCGTGCGGCCGGGGCGGCGTCGTAGGTTGCCTCGTCAACGTGGGCGACATCGGGAACCGTCGCCGGAGGCGCAAGCCCCGGCCAGTCCTCGTCGACCGGCTGCAGCGCGGCCGTGTCGAGCGCCGCCTCGACGAACGCCTCGAGAGATTCCGGCGTTGTCACCGTCGTCTGCGTCGAGGCGATTCGGCCGTCGAGCGCGACGCGGAGGCTGACGGTCTCGCCATCTTCCGCGACGTTCTGATGGATGAACGAGTTCGCAAACCGGGTCAGCGCCAGATTGCCGGTCGACGCGGCGACTTCGGCCTCCGCCTGGTCTCCAACGAGTTGCAGGACCTGCTCGGTGAGTTCAACAGCCCGGCTCATCCACGCACCCCCACTCTCACGTTCTTGAATCGCCCCGGTGCTGCCGAATGCCCCGTGTGCGCAACCTGCATCGGCTGCCCCTTCCCGCAGTTCGGTGTCCCCCAGTGGATCCACTCGTCACCACCAGCGAGACGGTCAAGGCTGCCCCAGAACACTGGTCCGATCCCGGTGTAGGTGGGGTTCTTCAGCATCCGTCCGAGTTCACCGTTCTTCACTTCCCACGCGATCTCGGTGCCGAATTGGAAATTCAGGCGCTTGTCATCGATCGACCACGAACGATTCGTCGCCATGTACACGCCATCCTTCGTGTCAGCGATGATCTCGGCAAGCGATGAGTCGCCCGGCAGGAGCCCGACGTTCGTCATTCGAACCATCGGCAAACGGTTGTAGCCATCGGCGCGGACCATGCCGCCGGGAGGCAGACCGGCCATCGCTGCGGAGTCACGACCCGAGAGCACACCGAGCCAGATGCCGTTCTTGACGATGTCGACGCGTTGCGCCGGCGTCCCCTCGTCGTCGTATCCGAACGTGCCGAGGGCGCCGGGGAGGGTGGCGTCGGCCGTGACATTCATCAGATCCGATCCGAACCGGAAGGATCCGAGGTTGGGGAGTTGGAGGTGGGAGGTGCCGGCGAATGCCGCCTCCCAACCGAGGATCCGGTCGAGTTCGATGGCGTGCCCGACCGACTCGTGGATCTGGAGCGCCATCTGCGATCCCTCGAGGATGAGGTCGGTCTCGCGTTCCTCCATCTCGTCGGCCGTGAGGAGCGCAACGGCCTCCTCGGCGATCCGGCCCGCGTTGGCTGCGAAGTCCCACTTGCGGATCACCTCGTAGCCGCCGGTCTCGTACTGGCCGAACGACTGCGGATACGAGCGACGCTGGCTCTCTCGTTCTCCGAGAGCGGTGGCGTCGAAACCGCCGCCGGACTCGACGATGTGCTGGCGAATGCGATGTCCCTGCGAGGAGACGAACCACTTCGTGGTGTCGTAGAAGGACATGGTGGCGGTCGCAATTGCGACGCCGTCGACCTCTTGCATCGTCTTGGTCACTCCGATGAGAAGGTCGACCTTCTCGGAGAGCGGAACCGTGAACGGATCCTCCGTGTACGGCGTCTCGTAGGTGTCCTGGACGACATCCACGTCGGCGAACTGCATTGCATCACCCGGCACCACCGCGCTGGCACGAGCAATCTCGGCCGCCCGCTCACCGGCGGCGGTGACGGCAGCACGCGTCAGGTCCGCGGTGGCGAAGAACCCCCACGAAGACCCGATAAGAGCCCGAACTCCGACGCCGGCCTGTTCGGTGCGATCGAGCGACTGCACGGCCTGATTCTGAACGTCGATCGCCTCCTGCTTCGTGACCACGACGCGAGCGTCGGCGTACGCGGCCCCGGCAGCGAGGGCGCCCTCAACGGCGGCTTCTGCATATTCATACATGTCGACAATCGTAGCGATCGGCCCGATCGCCGAACGCGCTCCCGTTCTTGCGTAGATAGTGGAAGCCCGCTTCCCATAGCTACGCAGGAACGGTGCTATTCGACGGCCGGGAGGGGGACGGCTGCGGCGTCAACGATGAGGGTGTAGCTCGCGGGAACGTTTGCGATGAACGCGCATTGATCGAGACCGACACACGAGCTTCCGCAGGCGGATCCCGAGCACGCGACGGACTCGCCCGCTCCAGGATTCTCTGCCGGTGACAGTCGCCCCTTCGCCACCAGCACGTCGATCATGCCCGACAGCGCGGATTCCGACACGCCGACCCGATCGGCGAGGTCCGAAGAACGGATCGGACCTCGAACGGTGCGGAGTTCATCCACGAGGGTTTCGAGAACGGAGGTCACAGCCCCAACACCTTGGCTCCCTGGAAGAAGACGACAGCGAAGACCCACGCGATGGCCGTTTGTCCGACGATGCTCAACCACATCCAGCGTGTGCTGGTCTCTTGCCGGATCGCCGCAACGGCTGCCATGCACGGCGTGTAGAGCAACACAAACACGAGGAACGCCAGCGCCGCCGCGGCACCGTGGCCCCCGCTCGACTCCTCGAAGCTGACGCGGATCGAGGCCATGAGGCTCGACGGCTCATCCTCAGCGTCAGCGTCGGTGAGATCGATGCCGATGATGCCAGGCGTGGCCTTGAGGGCCCCGAGCATTGCTCCCGCGAATCCCGTGCCGATCTCACGCGCCGAATCGGCAATCGAGGGACTTGGCCCCTCCACCGCATCGTCTTCGATCCCGTAGACCTGCGCCATGGTCCCGACCACGACTTCCTTCGCCACGAATCCCGTGAGCAGCGACCCAGCGGCCTCCCACGTCCCGAAACCCGCCGGTTCGAAGGCCGGAGCGACGGCCCCCGACACCGCGGCGAACGCAGAGTCGTCGACGTCGGTATCGGCGAATCCTCCGTCGCCGCTGACCGGGACCGCCATGAGGAACCACACAACGATCATCGTGCCAAAGATGATCGACCCGGCACCGCCGATGAAGGCGGTGACCCGCGTCCACGTGTGGAACCAGATCGTTCGGAACGTTGGCAAGCGGTAGGGAGGCATCTCCATGATCGTCGGGGCGTGGGAGGTGACCGGGAGCAGCGTTCGCTTGAGCACCAGTCCGATGGTCAGGGCCACCAGGATCCCGAGGAGATACATGCCGAACACGACGAGCCCCGCGTAGTGCGGGAAGAAGACGGCCGAAATGATCACGTAGACCGGGAGGCGGGCTCCGCAACTCATGAACGGCACGAGCAAGCTGGTCAGGATCCGATCGCGCTCATCTTCGAGCGTTCGGGTTGCGTAGACAGCGGGCACCGTGCATCCGAAACCGACGAGCATCGGCAGGAACGCCTTGCCCTGCAGCCCAACACCGCGCATCACCCGGTCCATGACGAACGCGGCTCTGGCCATGTACCCCGTGTCTTCGAGGAAGGCGAGGGCCAAGTACAAGGCCAGGAGGATCGGAACAAACACCAGCACGGCTCCGACACCGGCAATGACACCGTCGATCAGCAGGCTCTCCACCCATGTTCCGTCGAGGCCGATCAGGGACACGAAGCTCTCGACGAAGTGAGCGATCGGTCCCGATACAGCGCTGTCGATCCAGTCGAGGAATGCCCCGGCAATATCCGTCGTGATCTTGAACACGGCCCACATCAGCGCGAGGAAGATCGGGATCCCGAGGTAGCGGTTCGTCAGGACCGCATCGATTCGATCGGTCCGATCGCGGATCTTGCCGGTCTGGCCAACGATGGCGGCCTGCGCAATCGCGTTCGCTGTCTGGAACCGCGCCGCTGCGATGGCGGTGTCGGCCTGTTCCCCGAGAGCACTGCGCAGATCCTCGAGGAGTCGGTCTCGGGTCGCGACCAGGCGGTCTCCGCCGTCGAGCACCGTCAACGGTTCCACCAGCCCCGGGTCCTCGTCGAGAAGGGCGGTGGCGAGCCATCGCGGTGCGTACCGTTCGGACACTTCCGGGGTCTGTTCAATCTCGCCAATCAAGTCGGCGATCGCCGTCTCGACGTCGGGTCCGTAGTCGACAACGAGGCCGCTCATCGAGACTGCTCTCTGGCGCAGTGCGCGGCAACCGCTTCCCGGAGAGGCCCGAGACCCTTCCCTGAACGGGCGACCGTCGCGACCGTCGGTGCTCCGAGTCGCTCCGCCAACACGTCGGCATCGATCTCAAGACCGCGAGACCGGGCAACGTCGCTCATGTTCAGGGCGATCACCGTCGGGACCCCGACTTCGAGAACCTGGATCGCCAGGTAGAGATTCCGTTCGAGGTTGGCCGCGTCGACAACGACGATGGCACCGTCGGGCATGCCTCCAACGAGGAAGTCCCGAGCGATCATCTCCTCGGGCGACGAGGCATTCAGGCTGTACGTGCCGGGGAGGTCGACCAGGAGGAACTCCTCGCCGTCTTGGGTGAACCGGCCGTCGACACGCTCGACGGTCTTCCCCGGCCAGTTCCCGACGTGCTGCTTCGCTCCCGTGAGCATGTTGAAGATCGACGACTTGCCCGTGTTCGGGTTGCCGGCGAGGGCAATGACACGAGCGTCGGCCGCCGCGTCGCTCACTGGTCCTCCATGCGGACCAAGATCGCGTCGGCATCTGCTCGGCGGATCGAGATGCGCGACCCCATCACGGCGAACTCGACCGGATCGCCGAGTGGTGCGACCCGGATCGCCCGAACCGTTGCGCCGGGGATCAGGCCCATCTCGACGTAGCGGCGGCTTCCGTTGCGCGAGGGGAACCGTACGACGGTGGCCGACCGGCCCATGGGGAGTTCGCCGAGCGGAATGGCCTGCTCCATCAGGATTCCCCAACCAGAATGCCGAAGACAAGGTCGGCCGACAGGTGGGCGGTGGTTCCAGCGACTGCGATCAGCCGATCGCCGCTGCCGCCGACCGCGAGGACCTCCAATTCAGCTCCGGACACCAGGCCATGCGCGCTGGTGAAGCTCGCGAGGTCGTGTGGTAGTTCGACGGCGATGACCGATCGGCGCTCGCCCACCGGGACGGTGTCGAGTCGCGTGGTCGCCTGCGCGCGAGTGTCACCGCGGGAATCGGGAATCGAGTGTCCCCGCGGCCCGGCAGCCGGATCCCCGAGGTACCCCGAAAGCAGATCCGCGACATCGTCCGGGGTGACGTGCTCGAAGTCGCATGCGACCTCGTCGGCCCGGTCTGGTGTGAGACCGAGTTGCTCCGCGAGGAAGACGCCCCAGAGGCGGCGCCGACGGAGAATGGACGAGGCGACGGTGCGACCTGACTCGGTCAGGGTCACGCCCTGATACGGCTCGTACTCCAGATAGCCCCGCCCGGCGAGCTTCCGAATCATCTGGTTGGCGGACACGCCAGACACCGCGAGTTCCCGTGCGGCGTATGAGACAGCGACCGGTTCGATCTGCCCATCTTCGACCGCGCGAGCGATCGTGATGAGGTACATCTCCTCGGCTTCGGACGTGTGTTCTGCTTGTTGAACCATGCCTACGAAATCCTGTCAGAAATGTTTAGGCACGCCTCATACTACTCCGCTCAACGGCCCAACGATCCGCAGCGACCACGTCGGAATTGCAGCCGGCGACCGGTACCCTTCCGCCCGCAGGGATTCACCAGATTCAGGGAGTCACCACATGCGCCAGTTCCTTCGCTCGAAGATCCATCGAGCCGCCGTCACCCGGACCGATCTCCACTACGAGGGGTCGCTCACGCTCGACCGGGACCTCATGGATGCAGCGTCCATCGCCGAGTACGAAGTGATCCACGTGGTCAACGTCAACAATGGCGAGCGACTGACGACCTATGCGATCGAGGGAGAGCGAGGTTCGGGCGTCGTCGGCCTGAACGGTGCCGCCGCTCGCCTCGGCATGCCGGGAGACCTCGTGATCATCATGACGTTCCGTCTCGCCGATGTGGATGACGGTGCACAGGCACCGACGCCGATCGTCGTGCCCGTCGATTCCGAGAACCGACCGGTCAGTTCCTGATCGTCGTCGAACTCACGGTCCCGCCAGCGGATTGGGTTCACCGACCGCGAAGATCCTCTCCGGAGCGCACGGCGCAGGCATAGGGTCTGGCCCATGCAGAGCCTCATTGGAACCTGGGAACTCATCGAGTGGACGTTCACGGTCGACGACTCGCGGCCAACCCGGCCGTGGGGCGGCAATCCGGCCGGACTCCTCACGTACACCGATAACGGGCGCATGTCCGCGT
This sequence comes from uncultured Actinomycetota bacterium, assembly GCA_963836085.1. GTDB lineage: Bacteria > Actinomycetota > Acidimicrobiia > Spongiisociales > UBA5794 > JAHEEL01. The sequence continues at coordinate 208,243 of CAWIHT010000013.1, read as the reverse complement.
CCCTGATGAGCCTCGGCCGACCGCCCGCACCCACCCGCACACTCAGCGCCGCACCGATCGACATTCGTGCGGCGGCCGCTGCCGGATACCTCAGCTACACGGGGGCCTACTCGATGGACGGGGACGACGTTCTCCACCATATCGAGTTGAGCCTGATGCCGAACTGGGTCGGGCAGACCGAACGCCGACACATCGAGTGGATTCCATGCGACAGCGGATTCGACCTCGTACTGTCAACACCCCCGACAAGAACGGACGGCGGCCGAACGGCCGTGAACCGTCTCCGATGGCGGCGCCTGGCTACGAGTACGCCGCCGCCGCCGGCCTGAAACGCTGCGACGGCATCGAGCGGCCATTAGCCTTCCGAGCGTATCGCCTGCGCTGGGGGACCAATGGCGAAAGCAACCGAGGTATCGAGAGTCACACGGCCTGGTCTCCGCCAACGGACCATGCAGCCGTGGAAGGTCGTCGTCCTCCTCATCTTCGTGAGCCTGGCCGTCGTGGCCGTGTCCTACGGAATCGGAGGTTGGTACTTCTCGGGTGAGATCTACAACGGGGCACTCCAGGTTCACCCGCCCGACGAAGGACCGCTCGACACCACCTTCGATCGAGGCGAGGCGGACGCTCTCCTTTTCCGGGGGAATGACGGCTCCGCCAACCTCTTCGACGACGGTCGGTTCGGCCTGGCCTGGGATTCGGGAAGAAGCCTCGTTGATGGAATCCTGAGTACCGAGACGGCAGCAGGGATTTCCACGGTCTATCGCCAGCGCATTGCCGGAGAGGAGGTCCCGGCTCCCGGATCGGCGGTACGCCTCGACCCGTTCATCTGGCCTGGCGATCCGCAGACCGCCCACGGCATACCGTTTGTCGAGATCGAGTACCAAACCGAGGGAGGACGGGCCGGGGCCTGGTATATCGAGGGCACAACGAACACCTGGGCGATCTTCATTCATGGCAAGGGCGCTCCCCGCAATGAGGCCCTCCGCCTCCTCCCCCTCGCCGTCGAGCGCGGCTACCACGCGATGGTCATCGACTACCGCAACGATCCCGGTGCGCCGACGGACCCATCCGGGGTCTACCAATACGGGGCGACGGAGTGGCAGGACGTCGCTTCGGCGGCCCGCCATGCGCGATCCAACGGTGCGCAGGACCTGGTCATGGTCGGATACTCGATGGGAGGAGCGAACGTCGCGTCGTTTCTTCTTGAGTCTCCGCTGCGCTCCCAGACGGCGGCGGTCATCCTCGACAGCCCCGTCTTGAACTTCGGAGCCACCATCGACCACGCGGCAGCGCCAGACGACGCTGCCGCTCACCTCGATCACCGTCCCCGGGAGTCTGACGGCCGTGGCGAAATGGATCGCCGGGTGGCGCTTCGATATCGACTGGACGGCCACCGACTACGCCTCGCAGTGGCGCGATCTCCGAACACCGATGCTCATCTTCCAGGGAACCGGAGACGACACGGTTCCGATGGGCCCTGCACAACAACTCGCCGGGTACCGCCCTGATCTCGTCACGTTGATCGCCCCGGAGGATGTGGGGCATGTCCTCGCGTGGAACGCCGACCGGGAAGCCTACGAGGCGAGCGTGAGCGCGTTCCTCGACGGCCTCGACCTTTGATCGACCGGCGGACTGATCCGCGTTCGTCTAGGACTCAACCGACGCCGACGGCTCTTCGACGCTCTGTCGCCTGAGGAGCCAGAGGTCCGCGACGTTGGTCCCCGACGGGCCGATGATGATCAGGTCTCCTGCGGCTTCCAGGAACGGATAGGTGTCGTTGTCAGCCAGGGCCGCAAACGGATCGAACTTGGCAGCAAGTCCGCGGTCGATCGTTCCCCCATCCACGAGTCCGCCGGCTGCGTCGGTCGGCCCGTCGATGCCGTCGGTACCACCCGCCAGGAACGTCACCGGCCGCCCATCGATCTCCAGCGCGGCGGCAACCGCCGCTTCTTGGTTGCGGCCGCCCCGTCCAGCGCCTCTCACTGTCACAGTGGTCTCACCGGCGAAGATCAGAACTTCGCCATCGTCCGAAGCGGTGGCGACCGCCAGCACAGCGGCCTCGCGAGCCTCGCCGACGAAGCGCGTCGAGACGATCCGCGACGGAATATCCCTCGCATGGAGAAACGCGGCGGCGGCCTCAGCCGCGACGGCGCCGCTGCCGATCACCTCGATCTCGTGCCGCAGGTGCGGCTGCTTCGGCGTCTCGTCGATCGACCCTCGTCGACCGCGCTCGAGATGTCCGAGGACCGGACCGGGGATCGCTTCGAAGACTGCGTGCCGATCGACGACAGCCAGGGCCTCGGCGTAGGTCGTCGGGTCGGGAACCGTTGGGCCCGAAGCAATCACGTCCAGAGGGTCTCCCACGACGTCTGAAAGCACGAGCGTGACAAGTCGGGCGCGGCCTGCCGCAGCGGCCAACCGGCCGCCCTTGACGGCAGAGAGGTGTTTGCGGACAGTGTTCATGTCGACAATGTCAGCACCGGACTCGAGCAGAGCACGGTTGGTCTCGCTCAGATCAGCGAGGGTCAGCCCACGGGCAGGTGCGGCGAGGAGCGCCGAGGCACCACCGGAGATGAGGCAGACCACCACATCATCGGGTTCGGCGGACGCTGCCAGTTCAAGCGCGCGACGAGCGCCTTCAGCACTCCCCTCGTCCGGCACGGGGTGCCCGGCGACCACCACGGGAACGGGCCCCTCGCCGAAGTCGGGGGCCACAATGACGCCGTCGGCAGGTTCGGCAACGCGAGCAAAGCCGCGTGCCATCGCAATCGAGGCCTTGCCCGCAGCAATCACGATGATCCGGCGGGCGGTGCTGAAGTCGTACCGTTGCGCAGCACGAATCGTCGCGGCTTCCGGGTCGACCCCTGCGATACCGGAGCGGAAAGCGTCGAGGAGGAGTGTTCGATCGTCCATGCCGCCAAGGTAGCGGCACGGACCGTTCTGAGTCGACCCGAGCGGGCACAGACGCGGGCGAACCCCGCAGCCGGGAGGATGCCGCGGGATTCGCTTGGAGCCGGACTGGCTAGGCGTCGGTGGAGGCCCCCCGGTCGCCGCCCCGGCGCTGACGGAACTGGTCGCCCATTTGCTTCAGTTCGTCTTCCGTCAACTGGCCATCTGCGAGGTACTCCGACGCTGGTCCGTCCGCATCCCTCAGCGGATGATCATCCGGAAGCTCGGCCAACTCGGCGGCGTCAATCACGCCGTCTTCGAGGAGTCCGCCCATACCGAATCCACGCTTGAACCCGCGCTCGAACCGGCCCGGATTCTCCTCACGCCAGGCCTCCATCTCGGCCCGCACCTCTTCGTGCTTGGCCTCGAGCGCCGCCTTCACGGCATCGGCCTCGCTCTGGTCGAGGGTTCCGTCGGCAACCAGGTCGCCAAGGACCTCATCCAGGATGTCGCCTGACCTCGCGAAGTCCGGTCGAGCGTCGGTTGTGGTGTCGTCGGATTCGACAGCGGCGGTCACCACGGTCTGGGCCTCCGCCGGGGTCTCAACGATGGTCGAGGCCGCAAACGCCCCTGCCACCAGCACCCCGGTGGCTGCAATGGAAATGAAGATCTTCTTCACATCTATCTCCTTTCTTCGTCCATGAGCACAGTGTCGGGTTCGCGGATCAGGAGGATGTGAGGCGCGGATGAGAAGGAGGTGAGAGTGGGGAGCTACGAGCTACGAGCTACGAGCTACGAGCAAGCGCGTACCGGAGCGTCTCCATCGAGCGTTCACGTCAGCAGAAGACGCTCATGGTCGGGGTTCGGCCTACTCGGAGGGCGCGGTGGGGAGGTCGAAGCCGACGATGGCGCCGCCGCCTTCGGCTGGTTTGGCGAAGACGGTTCCGCCGCTCGCGTCGACCACCTGCTTGACGATCGAGAGGCCCAGGCCGGAACCAGGCATCGACCGGGCCGAAGCCGAGCGGTAGAAGCGATCGAAGACTTGGTCGCGATCGATGTCATCGATCCCGGAGCCGTGATCGCGAACAGCGACCGTTCCATTTGAAGCGACGACTTCGACCGGTCCGGCGTCGGCGCCCCACTTCACCGCGTTGTCGATGAGGTTGTCCACGGCCCGGGCAAGGGCGCTCGGGCGTCCCCGGACGGGGCACGGCTCTGTCGTGAGCCGAATCTCGACGTCGAAGCGACGCTCGGCGCGTTCCACCGAGGAAGCCACGATCTCGTCGAGCCTCAGGTCCTCGATCGGACCTTCCGTGTAGCGATCGGATGCCAGATCCACGACCTCGCCGACCAGCAACGAGAGGTCCTTGACCTCGGCGTCGGCCGCCGTGATGAGTTCGGTACGTTGCTCATCGGTCAAACCACGCGTGCGACCGAGCAATTCGATGTTCGTGCGCAGGGCCGTCAGCGGGGTCCGCAATTCGTGGCCGGCATCGCGAACCAGGCGCTGCTGCTCCTGCCGGCTCGTCTCGAGCGCCGCCATCATGGAATTGAACTCGGCAGCGAGCCGTCCGACTTCGTCATCACTGGTGATCTCGATCCGGGCACCGAGGTCTTGCGTCTCAGCGACGTGCTCGGCGGCCTGGGCCAGTTCGTCGATGGGCTTCAGCGCACTGCGAGCAATGAGAAGGCCCGCACCCGCTGCGACCGCCACCCCGACCGCACCGAAAACGAACAGCGCCGCGGCAAGCCCGGCGAGGGTCGCGTCAACCTCGGTGAGCGGTCGAGCAATCTGAACGAATCCGAGAACCTCGGCATTGACGGTCACCATGCGGACGTGGACGTCGCCGACCCGCGCGTCGGTGAGAACAAGGGTGTCCTCCGCCACGTCCGAATCGGCAGGCGGGAGCACTTCCTGGCCCTCCGGGATCAAAACCTCACCGGTCGGAAGCGTGACCTGGTAGTACACCGTGTCGAAGGCAGGACCCCGGGTGCCGGCGAGGAAGCCGAAGCCGCGGCGCATCGGCCCTTCGGATCCGACAAGACCTCGAGGATCTTCGCCGAGACGCTGGATGGCCACGGCCCGATCGACGAGACTGTCGTCGATCTCTGAACGCAACTGCTGACGCGCCATCACGAAGGCGGCGGCCGACACGAGAACGACGGCGACCGCAACGGCCGCCGCGGCAACGACCGCTATCCTCGTTCTGAGCTTCACTGCGGTCTCCGAATTCGACTCATGAATCGTCGCGCAGGGTGTAGCCGACGCCGCGCACGGTGTGGACCAGCCGGGAGCGACCGCCATCTTCTGTCTTCCGACGGAGGTAGCCGACATAGACATCGAGCGAATTCGACGACGTCTCGAAGTCGAAGCCCCACACATCGCGGTAGATCTGGTCGCGGGTTGCCACTCTCCCCCCACCCCTCAGGAGGACCTCGAGCAGGTCGAACTCGGTCTTCGTCAGTGAGATCGGTTCGCCGCCTCGAGCGACCGCCCGCGTGCCGAGATTCATTTCGAGATCGGAGAAGGTGAGGAGTTCGGATACGTCGCCGCCGGAGCGCCGCAAGAGTGCCCGGATACGAGCAAGGAGCTCCTCGAGGGAGAACGGCTTTGCCAGGTAGTCGTCGGCACCGGCATCGAGTCCATCGACCCGGTCGGAGACGTCGCCCAGCGCGGTGAGCATGAGGATCGGGGTCTCATCGCCACGGGCCCGCAGCCGGCGACACGTCTCGAGTCCATCGACGAACGGCATCATCACGTCGAGCACGATCACATCCGGAGGATTCTGCCTGACCGCTTCGAGCGCACGTCCGCCGTCCTCGGCGATCGCGACTTCATAGCCCTCGAACGACAGCGCACGCGTCAGCGCCGTCCGGACATCCGGATCATCCTCGACGACGAGCACGTTGTTGGGCTCCATGCGACCTCCTGCGCACCGGAAGATACGCCGCGCGGCTGAGAACGGGGTGAACTGAAGGTGAGAAGGGGGTAAGACCGCGGTCGCCAGTCGCCAGAATGGTGGCTACCAGCCCGAACACGCGACCCATTGGACCTCGGACGCGTCCGAGCAAGAGCATCGCTTCTCACGATGTTCTTAACGCTCACTGACCTCCGACTCAGATTTGGGTGATTGACTACCGGGTAGATCTTGAACAAGTTCGACATGAACGGAGAACGACGTGCGAAGAACGATGATGGTGATGCTGCTGGCTCTCGGTCTTCTTGCCGCTGCGTGCAGCGACGGCGGCTCGGACTCGGGCGTCGCCTCGCTCGAGACCGCCCCCGAGGTGGCACAGGATCAAGAGCCCGCGCCGGACGAGGCGGCCACCGAGGAACCGGCGTCAGACGAGGAAGCAATCCTTGCATTCGCTGCCTGTCTGAGAGACGAGGGCCTCGACGTTGAGGATCCCACGGTTGACGCCGACGGGAATCTGCGCCCGCCGCGACCACGCGACATCGAGGAACTCGACCGCGACATGATGCGCTCCGCCATGGAGACGTGTAGCGAGTACCTGGAGAACGTCGCCTTCGGCCTCGACGGAGAAGACCAGACCGAACGACAAGATCAGCTCCTCGAATACGCTACCTGTATGCGAGACAATGGCTACGACATGCCGGACCCGGATTTCTCCTCGACGGGTACTCCGGGGCAAGGCGGCGGGGGTCCCTTCGGCGCCCTCGACCGAGATGATCCAGCGTTCCAGACAGCTCAGGACGCATGCGCCGACATCTTTGGAGCCGAGGGCCGCATCCCCGGCGCTGGACCAGGCGGAGGCGGAGGCGGATGACCGACACAAGGAGTGAACCAGTGAGCGAACCGGCCAACGAGGACGCGGCCGCGCCCAAGGGCCTGGACGACACGGCCAGCGCCACCGATCCGGCCTTCCCGGCGAAGAAGCCGTGGTGGCGACGGGCATCGACGTGGATCGTCGTCGTTGCGCTCCTGATCACCGGAGCCGCCGTCGCGTGGGCCCTCTCCAGCAATGCTGACTCCGAAACGACCGACACCATCGCGACCTTGACCTTCACCGAGGTCGAGCGCACCACGCTCGAAGAGAAGACAACGCTCGATGGCACCCTCGGCTTCGTAGCCGGCGACCCGATCGTCTACGCAGGATCGTCCAATGGCATCGTCACGGTGACATCCGGCACCAGCGGAACGATCACCTCACTGCCGGTCGAGGGCTCCACGGCGGAGGAGGGCGGCGTTCTCTACACCGTCGACGAGCAACCGGTGATCGTCTTCTACGGCGAGATCCCCGCCTACCGCTCACTGAGCACCCGCTCGAGCGACGGAGCGGACGTCCTCCAACTCGAGGAGGCCCTCACCCGTCTCGGCTACGACGCGGACGGCGACTTCGACCTGGACGGCGACTTCACCTCCGCAACCAGCGACGCAATCGAGGCACTCCAGGAGGATCTTGGAATCGACGACACCGGCGCGCTCGCCCTGGGTTCATATGTGTTCTTCGATGGCCCGATCTACGTCGCAGAGACGATGCTCGACGTCGGCGCCACCATCAACCCCGGGACTCCGGTGATCGCTACCTCGACCATGCCATCCGGCACGGTTACGGCGATCGCTGGTGAAGGAGACGTTCTCGCGCACGGCGACACGGTGCTCGTTGTCGAGGGCAATCCGATCACCTTGTTCGTCACCGACGTACCGTTCTACCGTACGCTGGCCGTCGGTTCGGTCGGCGAGGACGTGCAAGTACTCGAAGCCAGCCTGGCGACGTTCGGATTCGATGCCGGCGGGACGCTCACGACCGATGACACGTTCGACGAGGCGACGAGCGAGGCAGTCACCGCTTGGCAGGCAGCAATCGGCGCTCCGGTCGACGGAGTCGTGAACGTCGGGGAGATCATCGTGACCGACGACGCGATCCGCATCGCGACCGCCCACGTCGGCATCGGGAGCGACGTCGCACCCGGCACGACGCTCTTCACCCCATCGACTTCAACCTCGGTTGTCTCAGTCCAACTCCCGGCAGAGAATCAGGACCTCCTGGTGCTCGGCGATCCCGTGAACGTCGTGATGCCAGACGAGTCGGATGAGCCGGGAACGGTCACCTCCATCGGATCGATTGCCATCCGCAGCCCTGAGTCCGGGACCTACTTCGAACTCGAGGTCACCTTGGACCGCGACGGCGCGGGAGCGGGCCTCGACGAGGCACCGGTCGAAGTCGAGATCGTCGACGATCGGGCCGTCGACGTCCTCGCGGTACCCGTCTCGTCCCTACTGGCGCTCAGCGAAGGCGGCTACGCCGTCGAGATCGACGCGGGCGGCGGCACAACCACCCTCGTTGGTGTCGAAGTCGGCATGTACGCCGACGGTTTCGTTGAGGTGACCTCCAACCAGCTCGAAGCCGGGATGCGAGTGGTCACGCCGTGAGCCTCGCCTCCCCCGGCTCGCCGGCAACCACCGTCGAGACCGACACCGACCACACGGTGCTCGCCCTCGCCGGGGTAACGAAGACGTATCCCGGGACGCCGCCGGTCCACGCCATCCGCGACATCGACCTCGACATCCGCTCGGGAGAGTTGGTCGCGGTCGTCGGTCCTTCGGGCTCCGGCAAGTCCACCCTGCTTCATGTAATTGGGACACTCGATCGAGCGTCCTCCGGGACGGTCTCGGTCGCGGGCCATGATGTCGACGAACTCACCGACCGGCAACTGTCCTCGCTCCGGTCTCGGCACATCGGCTTCGTCTTCCAGCAGTTCTTCCTGCTTGCCGGTGAGACCGCTCTGGACAACGTGGCCGACGGCCTCCTCTACACCGGCATGGCACTCAGCAACCGGAGAGTCCTGGCGGAACAAGCGCTCAAACAAGTCGGACTCGCGAACCGGATGAACCATGAGGCGACGAAGCTCTCCGGCGGCGAACGGCAACGCGTTGCGATCGCGCGTGCCTTGATCGGGTCGCCAGACATCATCCTCGCCGACGAGCCGACCGGGAACCTCGACAGCCAGACCGGCGAGGACCTCGTCCGACTGATCGAGAAGCTGAACGCCGACGGCACGACGATCGTCGTCATCACGCACGACCGCGAAATGGCGGCCCGATTCCCGCGACGGGTCTCGCTACTCGATGGACGGGTCGTCGAAGACACCCGGAAGACGCCGCAGGAGTCCGGCTCGTGAGCACCACCCTCGAACCATCGCGCCTGGCCCCCGCCGACATGATGCGGGCGTCACTGATCGGCCTCCGCACCCGCCGCCTGAGGTCGGTGCTATCTGCCCTCGGAATCGTCATCGGCATCGCCGCGATGGTCGGTGTGCTCGGCTTGTCCGAGTCCTCGAAGTCCGACCTCCTTGCCCAACTCGACCGACTCGGCACGAACATGCTGAGGATCGAAGCCGGGTCGGGGATCGGGATCGGCAGCGGCGAACTCCCCGAGGAATCCACAGCCATGGTGGACCGGATCGGACCGGTTGAGCAGGTGGCCTCGATCAGTGTCACCGAGGCAAACGTCTATCGCACCGACCTCGTGCCGTCCGGACAGACCGGAGGCATCAGCGTCGCAGCGGTCGACGAGAACCTGCTCGAGACACTCCAAGGTCAGATGGCTTCGGGCGTCTTCCTCGATCAGGCCGCGAGTGATCTCCCGGTGACCGTTCTTGGATCGGTGGCCGCCGAACGGATGGGGGTCTCCGATGGCGCGAACGGCACGATCGTCTGGCTCGGCGACGAGTGGTTCTCCGTGGTGGGAATCATGGAGACGCTCGACCTGTCGCCTGACCTCGATCGATCGGCGCTGGTGAGCTACAACGCCGCCGACACCTACCTCGACCACGATGGCGTACCAAGCACGATCTACGTGCGCACCGATCCGGCGAACATCGACAACGTTCGCTCGGTGCTCCCGGCCACGGTGAACCCGGAGAACCCGGATGAGGTCGAGGTCACGCGGCCATCCGACGCACTCGAGGCGAAGGAGGCGGCGGACCAAGCGTTCACGAACCTGCTCCTCGGTCTCGGTGCCGTCGCCCTGCTCGTCGGAGGTGTCGGTATCGCCAATGTCATGGTGATCTCGGTGCTCGAACGACGTGGCGAGATCGGTCTCCGCCGCGCACTCGGTGCAACGAAACGGCACATCTCGATTCAGTTCCTCGGTGAGTCCCTGCTGCTCGCAACGATCGGTGGCATCGGTGGAGTCCTGCTCGGCGGCGCCGTGACCGCCGCGTACGCATGGTCGCGAGGCTGGGGCGTCCTGATACCGGAGATCGCCATCATTGGCGGCATGGGGGCCGCGATCGCGATCGGCGTCGTCGCCGGCCTCTACCCAGCCATGCGAGCCGCGCGGGTCAGTCCAACCGAAGCGCTGCGAACTCTGTAGCGTTCCGCCCCGTGACATGGAGTATCGAGGGTCGGACCGCGCTGATCACCGGAGCAAACTCCGGGATCGGTCTCGCGACGGCCACCGAACTCGCCCACAGAGGCGCCAACGTGGTCATCACGTCGCGGGACACGACGCGAGGCCGTTCGGCGGCTGACGCCATCGAGGCGGAGACGGGCATTGAGGTCACGCCCATGGTGCTCGATCTGGCATCGCTTGCTGCAGTCCGGTCATTCACCGACGATCTCACGGCACGCGTCGGCCGCGTCGATCTGCTCGTCAACAACGCTGGGTGCTACGTCACGCCGCGACGCGAGACCGTCGATGGCTTCGAGTGGACGATGGCGGTCAACCATCTCGGACCGTTCCTGTTGACCTGCCGTCTGGTGGCGCACCCGTCAACACGCCCAGACCGGATCGTCAATGTCGCCTCCGACATGCACCGGTCGGCACGACGCGACCTCGCGTTCACTTCGCTCGAACCCGATGGGCGCTACACGGGCACCGGGGCCTACGCCCGCTCCAAGCTCGCCAACATCCTGTTCACGAGAGAGTTCGCCACACGATTCAGCGGCACCGGGCCGGTCGCCTTCTCCATCCACCCCGGCAACGTCGCGACCCGCATCGCCCAGGACGGAGACAGCCGCCTTGCCGCGTTCATTTGGAGGGCCGGATCCTCCCGCATGCGCACGCCCGCGGAGGGCGCGGCGACCGTTGTGTATGCCGCCACCGCACCAGACATCGAGAACCACTCGGGCGGGTACTTCGCCGATGAGCAACTCACCATGCCAAGTGACGCGGCCCTGGACGACGACGCGGCCGCTCGCCTGTGGGCCGCGAGCATCGACGCCACGGGATGCGTGTTCGGTCGTCCCGACGACGGCCAGGACGCCGATAGCATGATCCATCCATGACCGATCAGGGCGAGACACCGCCGGAGAACCCCGCAATCCCGACCTCGCAGAAGCCGCCACTCTGGCAACGGCTGGCTCGCGGTGCCGTCACCATCCTCGTCCTCGTCCTCGTATTCGGCTTCGTGCTCCCGCAACTCGCCGACTACCGCACGGTCCTCGAGTACATCCAGGGCATCGAGCCACTCGAATGGCTGCTGTTGGCCGTGTTCGCAGGCTGGTTCCTCGTGGCCTACGTGTTCGTCTTCATGTCAACGCTGCCGAGCCTCAGGTTCCGGGAGGGCTTCGTGGTGCAGACCACTGCCACCGCCATCAATAACTCGCTGCCTGCCGGCGGCGCCATCGCCCTTCCGATCACGTACTCGCAGTTCCTGTCGTGGGGGTTCACCCCGGGTGCGGTCACCGCTGGCCTGCTCACCGCCGGCGTGTGGGACCAATTGGCGCGACAAGCGCTGCCGGTCCTCGCCGTCGCAGTCATCGCGCTGATGGGTGAAGCAGTCTGGTGGATGTGGGTGGTCTCGATTGTCGGGGTCATCTCGGTCGCAATCTGGGTCGTGGTGATCAGCATCGTTCTTCGATCGGAGTCGGCTGCGATCAGCTTCGGGAACTGGCTGAACCGGATCGTCAATTGGGTGACGAGGAAACTCCATCGCGATCCCGTCGACATGGTCGCTGCGACGATTCGGTTCAGGGACAACGTCCTCCACGTCGCTGACCACCGATGGCAGGCCATCACGGCGGCAACGATCGCCAACCATGCCTCGATGGCCGCGCTGTTCGTGGTGTCGCTCCGGGCCGTCGGCGTATCGGGAGACGATGTCTCACTGCCGTGGGTCATCCTGGCGTTCGCTCTCGGTCGACTCCTCGTGATGATCCCGGTGAGTCCCGGCGGTCTCGGACTCGTCGACCTCGGATTCATCGGACTCCTCACCCTCGGTTGGGGTTCGGGTGCAGACGCCGACCTTCTCTCGGCCGGCGTGCTGCTCTACCGGGGCCTGTCATATCTGCCGCCGATCATCGTCGGCCTCGGCTCGTGGGTCTTCTGGCGCGCCAACCGATCCTGGCGGCAGGACTGGCAGATCGCACGCCGCGGTGAGACGACCCCCGCCTAGGTCCGCTTTTCTATTCCGCGGGCTATCGGCGTCATATACGAGGTGGAGAACCCTGGGTTCGCGGCGCTAGACGAGTGCGGCGAGGAGGACTGACGTCGCTTGTTGCAGCACGATCCAGACCAGCCATCCGCCGATCGCCGTCCCGATCGCTCTGCCGGTCGTGAAGTCGAGACCCTCCCGGATCGCGACGACCGACGCGACGAGCACCCACACCGCGGCGACCGGGCCGAGGAAGGGGATCAGACCGATCACGCGAGGCGCCTGGGCGAAGCCCAGCACCCGGAGCATCTCGCCCATGTCGGTGCTGCCCTTGAAGACCGTGGTCCCGATGAACGACGTCGTCGCCGCCCACACGACCCATCCAACGACGGCCGACAGAATACCGAGACCGACAACGGCGACGACGCCGCCTTCAGCCGGAACCGGGAACCCGCCAATGCCGATCCATTGGCGGATCGAATCCCACGTCTCTTCGCCGGCCGTATTCTCGTAGCCGATCCACGAGCCGACAGCGGCAAGTGCGTTCGCGACCACGACGACGCCGAACGCCTGCCAGATCATGTTCGGCGACCGTTCCGCCGCGTTGAACAGGTCGAGATCAAGCGCCGAGGCACGGACCATGTTGCGGATCACGCGGACTCCTCCCGTGGACCATCCAACGATAGGAGGTTCGGCGCCACTCCAACTTCCGGCCCGGGTACCGTTCCCGATAGCATCGACTCCCGTGAAAACCGCGATCATCACCCGCCGATCACTGCTTGCCGGCACCGCCGGTGTGTCGGGGCCAACCGTGGTCATCGACACGTTCCGCGCCTGCACAACAGCGGCGTATCTGCTCGACCGAGGCGTCGCCCACATCGTGCTCACCGAGACCCTCGACGAAGCACGCAACCGGGCGAAGACGATACCCGGCGCACTCCTGTGCGGGGAGGACGGCGGGCGCAGACCAGACGACTTCGATCTTGGAAACTCGCCGATCGAGGTACTGGCATTCCCCGTCCTCGCAGACCGCATCGTCGTGATGCGGACCTCCGGGGGTACCCGCACCATCGTTCGGTCGCTCCGATCGGGAGCCGACCCCGTCTACGCAGCGAGTCTCGTCGTCGCCGGAAGCACGGTCGATGCGGTCCGCCACTTCCGCCACATCACCATCATCACATCGGGCCTCGGCGGCACCTCGATCGCAGACGAGGACGAGGAGACAGGCGACCTCCTCTCGGATCGAATCCTCGAACGCGCCGACGACCCGCACCGGATCGACCGCATCCGCAGCGGCACAGGCGCACGGCGCCTCCAGTCGACGCCGTGGATTGATCCGGCGGATCTCAACCACTGCCTCGATGCTGATCGGTTCGATTTCGCGCTCCGCGCCCTGATCATCGACGGAGTCCCCACGCTCCAAGCCGAGCGGAGTCCCGATTCGGCCGCAACGCGAAGAAATGATCCGAAAATGGGTTCAAGATTGCCCGGGACCGCTCCGATAAAGGCGGATGCGTTGGAAGAAGCGTCGTGACGAGGGTGCCAGCCGTGCAGACCTCGCGCGCAACACGGAGGCGACCAACAATCGGTTGCGGGATGTCCTCTCGCGTGACTACGACTTCGGGGATCAGGATCCTGCCGAAGTCGAGGCACGCCTGCGGAACATGGTCTACGGAACAAACCGGAAGTAGACGTCGGGAATCGATCGTGTACGCCGAAGCACTCAGGCTTCGGCGTTGATTCGCGGACGGTAGAAGGTCGCAATCTGAGCAGCCGCCACTGCTACCCCGCCTGTGGCGAGAGCCAGTCCGACCCATCCATCGAGAACGGTGTCGATTCCAAGCGCCGAGTCGAGGGAGAGTGCGCCGGGGCCGCCAATGGCGATTGCCAACCCGACACTCGCGAGCACCACTACGTACTCCCACCCTTCATCTGGCCGCGCCGTGACCCAGAATCCCGCCGAACGATGAACCGTCCAGAAGGCGACCGCCATCACCGCGACCAATCCGCTCGCGGCAAGCGATGTCGCGAAGCCGGCAAGCAGAAGGATGCCGACGCCGATTTCGGTAGCCGTGGACGCGAACCATTGGAATTCGGGCATCCGGAACCCGATACTGCCAAACCACCGCGAGGTCTTGGCTCTCCCCCTGGCATGCTTGATCCCGTGAGCGAGCATCACGACTCCGGCGGCGACGCGCAGTACGACCATGGCCCACTCGGTCGATTCATGCATGCCGGCGCTCCTTCAGTACTGGCCCGATTCTCGGGCCGGTCGGCCCGGGCACCCGCCCGATCCGCCTGGTATGGCAACAATGACTAGACCTTTTCTTGTTCCCACGTTGACCCTGTACGACGCCGGGAACCACCGGTACAGTCGCGTCGGGCTTAGAAAACGGGAAAGGGACATCCATGGAATTCGAGTCGATCGACGTCGAGACCTACACATTCGACGTCGTCCGCAAGGGCTACGATCGGCTGCAGGTCGAGGACTTCCAGAACAAGGTCAGCAAAGTCATGGCGCGGCTCGAAGAGCGCCGGACACTGGCTGAGGTACGCACGGAGAAGGCAGAGCGCAAACTCGAGGAAGCCCACACGCGGGCGGCCAAAACTATTCAGGAGACCGTCGTTGCTCGCGCCCGGGAGATCTCCCCGTCGGAGGCGGAGAACGGTGGCGCCAATTCTGGCCACGATGATGTCTTTGCCACGGACCGCGCCCACATGCAGGCGCAGGAGATCATTGCTCAGGCAAACGACCACGCCTCTTCGATTCACGCCGAGGCCGAAGCCGTGCTCACCGGAGCGCTCAATACGTCGACGCGAATCAACGACGAACGCTCGAACCTCCTCGGATCCGTCGATGCGACACGAGCCGGGCTGATCGCAGATGCTGCAGCAGAAGCGGAGGCAATCCGCATGGCAGCCGCTGAAGAGGCAGAGCGGACGAAGGCTGAGGCGGCGATCCGCGCTGAAGAGATCCGCCATCAAGCGGAGAGCGATGCGGCAGAACTCGTCGCAGACGCACGAACGCGGAGCCTCGCCCTGACCGCAACGGCTGAGCGACAGCGTGCGGAACTCCTTGCGAGCGCAGGGCTCCCGCCGCTGGGAATGGTCGAGTCGGACCGTGGCGCAGGCGGCCCCCTCGTGGATCCGGTCGCCATCCCAGCCGCTTCGGATATGGACGACGACGAACGGGTTTCGATCGATCTGCGTGACGAGCCATCCACTCGTGAGCTCCAACCGGCGGAACGCGAGCCTCGGGCTTCCCGCTACAAGTCACGATCGGCGAACCTGCCGCACCTTGGCGATGATGCCGGTTCGGTGATTGGATCACTCGAGAGCCTCAGGACGAAGGGCGAATAGGGCCCGTCACCGCTGCCCCGCTATCGGGCCACATGATCCAATTGGCGGATTGCAACCTGGATGGCTGCGCCATCCGAGGCGCCATCCCGCCGCAACGCCTTCACCAGGCGGTTCAGTCGGCCGATCTCGAGGTCCTCGCGAGCTGCGAACGCTGAGAACGCGGCGTCTCCGTCTCGGTCCGGCCAGTCCGTGAGCATCCGCTCAATGATCGACCGCCTGAGAGCCAAGAGCTCTTGCTCCATGCCAATGATCGCCCACCGTTGCCACCGGGTGTCTCCCGGTAGCTCTTCGAGTTGCCGCTCGAGCCAGTCGACATGGAAGGCCGCACCCGCTCGGAAGAACAGGCGGCCGACTTCCTCAACCGAGCGGTCGGTCGCCTGCGCGACATCAACGATGTCGGCACCATGGATGAGTTCGAACTGCGTCGCGTGGCCAATCGCAACGTGCTCGGGTACGCCGAGCCGGACCATCCGAGCGACTGAACGTTCGAGGCGGTTCTGCCATCGCTTCGGCCCCATTGTTCGAATACCGCTTGCCAACGCCTCGAATCGGTTTCGGTAGCGATCGATCCGGTCCTGGATTGGCTCATCGCTGGGGTGGGCAATGAACCATCGCGTCAGGTTCTCAACGAGGTCGTCGACGCCGGCGAGGAGTTGGTTCACGACGTCGGCGTCGAGCGATCCGGCGAGGGCTTCGACGTCTCTCCACCGGGCCGACGCCCCGGCGACTCCCCGAGCGATGCGGTACGAGGCAACGACTTCTGGCGGCGCAGCACCGGTCTCCACTTCGAGTCGGGACACGAACGTGACGCCCTGGGAGTTGAGGATCTCGTTCGCAACGATCGTGGCCACCAACTGCCGACGAAGCGGGTGGTCCGGGATCAGCGATGCAAACCGATCCACGATCGGTTGCGGGAAGTAGCCGACGAGCAATCGAGAGAAGAAGGGTGAGTCTGGAAGGTCGGATGCGACGAGTTCATCGGTGAGGTGTTGTTTCGCATAGGCCAGGAGCACCGCCAGTTCTGGCCTCGCCATTCTCCGACCGGCGCGGGAGCGCTCCACCATCGTCTCGGTAGACGGGAGCATTTCGATCGCCCGGTCGAGTCCGGCACCCGCTTCCAATTGAACCATGAGGTCCTCGTACGCCTCGATGCGTTCACCCGAGACGGCGGTCTCCTGCGAGAGGATCTGGGCCTGGAGGAAGCTGTCGTACACGATGGCCTCGACGACATCGTCCGAGACGGCCTCGATGAGATCGTTCCGCTCGTCGCGAGTCAGCGCACCCGAACGCTCTGCCATCCGCAGCAGAATCTTGATGTTCACCTCGCGGTCGGAACAATGGACACCGCCACTGTTGTCGACGAAGTCGGTGAATATCCGACCACCGGCGCGGTCGAACTCAATCCGACCCGCCTGGGTCAACCCGAGATTGCCGCCCTCGCCAACGACCCGGCATCGAAGTTCCCGACCGTCGACGCGAACCCCATCATTGGCCCGATCCTGCGCGTCGTCATTCGACTCGGTGGCGGCCTTCACATAGGTCCCGATTCCACCGTTCCAGAACAGATCAACCGGCGCCTTGAGAATGGCGGCGATCAACTGCTGCGGCGTCATCTCGCTCGCGTTCACATCGAGCACCGTCTTCATTTCGTCGGTGAGGTCGATCCGCTTGAGCGAGCGGGCGAACACACCTCCGCCCGTCGAGATCAGGCTCCGGTCGTAATCGTCCCACGACGAGCGCCCGAGGAGCGCGACACGCTCGCGTTCGGCGAACGATCGCTCTGGATCAGGGTCGGGATCGATGAAGATGTGGCGGTGGTCGAACGCCGCGACCAGCTTGATGCTTCGCGACAGGAGCATGCCGTTGCCGAAGACGTCCCCGGACATGTCTCCGACGCCGATGACGGTGATCGGGTCAGCCTGGATGTCCACATCGAGTTCGGCGAAGTGCCGCCGCACTGACTCCCAGGCACCCCGAGCGGTGATGCCGAGTGCCTTGTGGTCGTATCCGGATGAGCCTCCGGAAGCGAAGGCGTCATCCATCCAGAATTCACCCGCGGTGGCGATGCCGTTCGCCGTGTCGGAGAACGTGGCCGTGCCTCGATCCGCAGCGACGACGAAGTAGGGGTCGTCGCCGTCGTGCGTGCGGACTCCAGGCGGGTGCACCACCTGGCCGGCTTCCAGGTTGTCGGTCACGTCGAGGAGCGATCGGATGAAGATCTCGTAGGCCGCTTTCACCTCTTCCATCGTCGGCCCGACCGCGGGATCGGCGACGCGGCGAACGACGAAACCGCCCTTCGCCCCGGTTGGAACGATGACGACGTTCTTCGTCATCTGGGCCTTCATGAGGCCGAGTACTTCGGTGCGGTAGTCCTCGCGTCGGATCGACCATCGGATGCCACCGCGCGCCACCGGCCCTCCTCTCAGATGGATGCCGGCGACCTCAGGAGCGAAGACGAAGATCTCGTACAACGGCCGAGGTTCGGGGACATCCGGGACGAGATTCGAGACGAGCTTGAATGCGAGCGTGCCGTTGCCGAGATAGGCATTCGTTCGTGCCGTCGCGTCGATGAGTCCGAGAAAACCCCGAAGGATTCGGTCTTCGTCGAGCGAACCAACCGCCTCGAGGCGTTCGAGGATCGACGCTCGTAGCGGCGCTTCGGCATCGCCGTCCGATGCTGGATCGAACCGGGCCTCGAACAGCCTGACGAGGTCGCGGGCGATGTCGGGGTGTGCGGCAAAGGCCTTCGCGACGTACGGTTTCGAAAACGCCGGATTCACGAGATGCCAGTAGGACCGATAGGCGCGAAGGATGTGGATGCGGCGGTGGTCGAGGTCGCTGAGGACCAGGAGTCGGCTGAGGCCGTCCGACTCGCTCTCCCCCGTCAGCGTGGCGGTCAGAGCGGCGGCAACTCTTGCGCCGCACTCGGCGACATCGAGGGGGCTCCCGTCGAATCCCACAACCCCGAAATCGTGGGCATACAGGTCGTCCCCATCATCCTCGCCGGAGAGGCTTGTCGGGATCTCTTCGATCACCCTGAGTCCGAGATTCTCGACGAGCGGCAGCATCTCGGAGAGGTCGAGCTTCCCATCGCGGCTGTACACCACGATGCGGGTGAGCGGATCTTCCGATACGTCCTCGTTGTGAATGCCCACGCGAATGCGGTCGTCGGTCGTCAGGAGCGCCTCGACATCAGCGACCGAGTGCGCCGCTTCGCCGAGGGCAGTCGCTGCTCGGAACGAAGACGGATAGCGCCGTGCGTGAGCATCGATCATCGCCCGCGCAGTCGCTGATTCTCGTGTTCGAGCCAACACCGCTGCGACTCGGTCTTCCCACGTCCGCGTCAAGGCGTAGACGTCGCGCTCAAGACCCTCGAATGGAACCTCGGGGATCGACCCCTCCACCCACACGGTGAAGTGGATCCGGGCGTCACCGGTCTCGCCGAGCGTCAGTTGGTAGTCGACCGACACCCCGTCGTATCGCTGAAGGAAGAGGTCCTGGAGGTTTCGTCTCAGGTTCGCGTCGAAGCGGTCACGCGGGACAACCACCAGAATCGAGATGTTGCGATGCAGGACGTCTCTTCGGACGAACAGCCGCACGTGCTGATGCTCCTCAGCCTCGAGGAGACCAAGGAGGCTGGACCGCAGGTCTTCCTCGCCGATGCTGAACAACTCGTCCTTCGGGAACGACTCGAAGATCTGCGTGATCACCTTGTAGTCGTGAGAACCGGGAAGGAGATCTTCCTCCTCGAGGATGGTGCGCAGCTTCCTGCGAAGGATCGGGATCGTCGCCGACGATTCCATGTAGGCCTTGGAGGTGAACAGTCCGACGAGTCGTGCCTCACCCCGCGGAGACCCATCCGGGTTGACGCGACGCACACCCACGTAGTCCATCCTCGCTTCGCGGTGGATCGTGGACTGACTGTTGGTCTTCGAGATGACGAGTTGGCGGCCGTGCTCGTAGCGCTCCCGAAGATCCTGCGGCAGTGACGCAAGCGGTACCGGTTCGGCGAAGCGGCTCGTCGTACCGTCCGCCAGAATCCCGAACCCCGATTCGGCATCGGTGACGATGACCGGTCCATCACCCTCGTCCGCGATCCGGTACTCGCGGTAGCCGAGCAGGATGAAGTTGTCGTCGAGAAGCCACTCGAGGAACGCCACCGCCTCGTCGACATCGGCCGAGTCAAAGGCCGCGCCGTCTTCGAACACATAGTGCGCCATGCGGCGCACCGCGAACCGCATCGGCTCGAAGTCCCGAACGGTGGCGACGACCTCTTCGAGCGTTCTGTGGATTCTGTTTTCGAGTTCCGCCCGCTGTTCCTCGTTGAGGGCTTCGGCGAGTTCGTAGTGCTGGATCGATTCACGGTGATCGGCGTCCTTGCCGGGGCCGACCCCGACCAGCGCACCCGATGCATCTCGCGTCGTCCCAACCACCGGGTGGTAGTGGCGAACGATGGTGTAGCCGAGGCTCCCGATCAGACTCGTGACCGAGTCGATGAGGAACGGCATATCATCGATGACGATTTCGACCACCGATCCGGGGACTTCATATCCGCAGCTCTCGATGGTCGGGTCGAAGATCCGAAGGGCGAGAGGCGCTCTCCTCCGCTCATCGGCGAAGGCGAAGAGGTGTTCGACCGTCGCCTCGAGTTGGTCGCTGTCAATCGGCGGCGCCTCATCCTCGGGTATCCGCCTCGTGTAGGCCCTGGCGAATGCCTCGAGAGCATCGGAACGACTCATCTACCGGTCCCCCGCTTGGTGATGTCGCGAGACTACCTCCTCGGCCTTCGGCCGGAGAGCGGAGGAGCTGAGGAGCTATGCCGATTCCTCCCCTTCAGGGGAAGGAATCCGACTGGCGACCGGCAACCGGCGACCCCCCTACGGCACGACCAGCACGGGGCATGGGGCATCGTGGATCACGTGGCTCGCGACAGATCCAACGATCATCCGCTTCAGTCGTCCTGCGCCGCGGCGGCCGACGACGAGGACGTCGGCATCGACCCGCTTGCAGACGTCGATGAGCCGTGTGGACGGCTCGCCGATCTCCTCCTGCGTTTCGTAGTCGATGCCGGTGAGGTCGACCGCCCTGAGCGCCCGGTCGAGAACGTCGCGTTGGGCGTTCGACAGCGAATCGCCGAGGGCCTCAGCAGTCGGGGGCGCCCCGACAATGCCCCACCAGCCTTCGGGCGGACGGACGACGGTGACGATGTAGAGCTTTGCGGACCGCGCCAAGGCGACGTCCACCGCGACCCGGACCGCGTCGATGGCAGCTTCGGAACCATCGACCCCGACGACGATGACTGTTGGATGCCAACCTTCCACCTCGTACCTCCTCAAGTGTCCGCGTCAGCGTATCGCCTAGAGCCGTGGCCGGGAAGGGTCGAACGTCCGGATCTGATCATGGATCGTCACTGCAGGAGACTGAGGCGGAGTTGACGGCCGATCCCGTCTATCGGCCCTACCCACGAACGAAGGTGTGATCCACACTGGAAAACGGAGGTGGCGATGTACGTGATCATCGAAGCAGAATCCATTGCGCCCGACGTCCGTCGGATCGTCGTTGCGGCGCCGAAGATCGCGAGGAAGCATCAAGCGGGCCAGTTCGTGATCGTACGGGTCACGCCCAACGGTGAACGCATCCCGTTGACGATCGCCGAGTCGGATCCCGACGGCCGGATCGATCACCCTCTTCGTCCAGGCGATCGGCCGAACGACGACCCTGATGAGCGAATTGGAAGCCGGGGATCACCTCGAGGACGTTGCCGGTCCCCTTGGTCGTGCGTCGGAGATCGAGGAGTACGGCACCGCCGTCGTCGTCGGTGGCGGACTCGGAACGGCGATCGCCTATCCCATCGCTCGCGCACTCGTCGAGGCCGGCAACCGAGTCATCGCGATCGTTGGCGGTCGAAGCCGCGAGTACGTCTTGCTGGAGGATCGATCTGGCGGCTCACGGTATCGAGGTGATCCCGTGCACTGACGACGGCTCGTACGGGAGGAAGGGGTTCGTCACGGAGGCACTGGCCGATGTAGTCGAAGCAGAAGACGTGGGCGTCGTATTCGCCACCGGTCCGGTGCCGATGATGGGAGCCGTTGCCGAGGTCACGCGGTCGAAGGGCATCGAGACCATCGCATCGCTGAATCCGATCATGGTCGATGGAACCGGCATGTGCGGTGGCTGCCGGGTGGAAGTCGGTGGTGAGACCAAGTTTGCCTGCGTCGACGGCCCCGAGTTCGACGCCCATCAGGTCGACTTCCAACTCCTCCAACGGAGAAACACGTCGTATCGGGCGTTCGAGGCAGAGCGAATGGACGATCTCGAATCGCTCGATGCCGTGCACCATGAGCAACTCCTCGCCGAAGTACGCGGTGCCTGTGAGACGGAGGCCGCGCCGTGATCAAGGTGCCTCGCCGGACGCTGAACAAGCTCGACCGGGTCTCGATGCCCGAACAGGATCCACTCGTTCGAGCCACCAACTTCGTCGAGGTCAACGACGGACTGACACCGGAGCAGGCCACCGTCGAGGCGATGCGCTGCCTGCAATGCAAGACCCCGACGTGCATCGACGGATGCCCGGTGAATATCCAGATTGACCAGTTCATCGAACGAGTCGCAAACGGCGACATTCGCGGTGCGGCCGACGTCATCCGCATGGACAGCCTGCTCCCCGCCATCTGCGGCCGGGTCTGCCCTCAGGAGGCACAATGCGAGGGCACCTGCGTCCTGGACAAGAAGAACAAGCCCATCGCGATCGGTCACCTCGAGCGCTACGTTGCCGACACGGTCCGTCGATACGGCCTCGAACCGCCTGTTGAGCCGGTCGAGGCATCTGGCAAGAGCGTCGCCATCGTGGGGAGCGGACCTGCGGGACTCGCCTGCGCCGCAGATCTTGCGAAGAGCGGCCACAAGGTCACGATCTTCGAAGCCCTCCACCAGCCGGGTGGTGTGCTCGTCTACGGGATACCGGAATTCCGCCTCCCAAAGGACATCGTCGCCTCCGAGATCGATGGGCTGAAGGCGTTGGGAGTCGAAGTCGAGACCAACGCCATCATCGGTCGCACAACAACCGTTGAGGAACTCCTCACGGATGAGGGCTACGACGCCGTGTTCGTCGGCGTGGGTGCCGGACTCCCCCGTTTCCTGAACGTCGACGGCGAGAACCTCATCGGCGTCTACTCGGCGAACGAGTTCCTGACCCGCGTCAACTTGATGGGTGCCTATCGGGATGATGCCGAGACGCCCGTGCTCGATCTCACCGGGAAACGCGTCGTTGTGTTCGGTGGCGGGAACACCGCCATGGACAGTGCTCGAACTCCGTTGCGGCTCGGTGCTGAGGAAGTCCGGATCGCCTACCGGCGGACCGAGGCAGAGATGCCGGCTCGCGTCGAGGAGATCCACCATGCGAAGGAGGAAGGGATCGTATTCGACTTCCTCGTGTCCCCCGTGGAGTTGCTCGGGAGTGACGAAGGTTGGCTCACCGGCGTTCGGCTCCAGCGGATGGAACTCGGCGAACCGGACGACTCGGGTCGGAGGCGCCCTGTTCCGATCGAAGGAGACATCTACGACCTGCCGGCGGACGTGGTCATCGTCGCAATCGGCAACGCCCCGAACCCGCTTCTGCCGGCAACCGAATCGCGCCTCGAACAGACACGGTGGGGAACGCTGGCGGTCGATGAATCGACAGGACGCACCACGATGCAGGGCGTGTTCGCCGGCGGGGACATCGTCACCGGCGGAGCGACGGTGATCCTCGCGATGGGCGCCGGACGCGTCGCCGCGGCATCGATCGAGCGATATCTCGCAAGCGGTGTCTGGGACGAGTCCCCAGTTCCGGAACCGGCCTAGCGAGCCCGCGCCACGGCCGAACCGCCGACGCCGCTACTGCAGTGTGCGAAGGAACGCCGCGATCGCGGCCAGATCGTCGTCCGTCAGGCGCGTGTTGCCGCCGTACGGCGGCATGGCGACGCCGGTGACGTTGTCTGGTGCGTCGTTGAGACGCCCTTCTTTGATGAACGCAGCAACCTCGGCATCGGTGTGTTCCTGGATGTAGCCGTTGTCGACGAACGAAGTGCCCAAGCCGCTCACGCCGGTGTAGTCCTTGCCGTGGCAGGCGGTGCACGATTGATCGACGAGTTCTTGACCGAGGACGACCTCGGGAGATGCGTCGGGACCGACCCGCGGCGGTGCGTCTGATCCCCCACCGCATCCGACCAGAGCGAACGCGAGGACAACAAGCCCGAGGAGAAGAGATGCCGGGCGCCGCCTTCAACGGTGCGTCGCGGCGGAGTGCGCTCGGATCCTGTCATCATGGCCTTCCGGATCGGTGGTTCGGCGGAACGATACCGGGGATCCAGCCCATTGAACCCGCCCGTGGCACAACGAGAGCGGGGAGACGACCCGGCGTGCGAACAGCTGTGGAGCTTCCGAGTCGCAGACGGCGTCCGGGAGAATCACCCGGTCGAGCGATGACGGAATCGGTGGCTGCTCGTTGGTAGCGTGCTGCCCATGGCGAAGGACACACCAGAGTACGTGGCCGCGAACCGTGCGGCGTGGAACGCCCAGGCCGACCGATATGCCGCCGCGGGCGAGCGTGGCTGGTCGTCGGAACCGTCATGGGGTCTATGGGGAATCCCGGAGGCGGATGTCGGGTTCTTCCCGGATCTCAACGGTCGCGATGTCCTGGAGGATGGGTGTGGCACCGGCTACGTGTCGGCATGGGTCGCGCGGCGGGGTGGCCGACCGGTCGGCCTCGACAACGCACCAGCCCAGTTGTCAACGGCCAGACGCCTACAGGAGGAACACGACCTACCGTTCCCCCTTGTCCACGGCATCGCAGAGCATCTCCCGTTCCGGGACGGGTCGTTTGACGTTGTGCTCTCCGAGTACGGCGCCGCGATCTGGTCCGATCCGTATCGCTGGATTCCGGAGGCGTCGCGGGTGCTGCGACCGGGTGGCGACCTGGTCTTCCTTGGCAACTCGGCTCTGCTGATGCTCTGCGCGAATGACGACGAGACCGTCCCGGCGGACACCACCATGCTGCGCGACTACTTCGGGATGCATCGGTTCGAATGGCCAGACGGCGACGGCGTCGAGTTTCACATCGGCCACGGGGAGTGGATCCGCCTCCTGAGAGCCAACGGGTTCGAAGTCGTCGATCTGATCGAACCGCGCCCCGCAGAAGACGCGAAGACGGAGTACACCTTCGTGACGACCGAGTGGGCCAGGCGCTGGCCCGCCGAGCAGATCTGGAAAGCCCGCAGGATCCTGACGCCGAGCATCCCGGGTCTCGATCTGCCGCTTCGGGCTCGTGGAACGAACTGCCTAGGCCTCCTCGTCGAACCCTGGGGGCTGGTATCCAGCCGGGTAGTGCGGCACTTCGATCTCGCCGTCGACGATCAACTGCTTGAGCCTCTCGAGCTCGGGAATGAGGCTATCAACGTGGCCTCCGCTGGTTGCATAGCCCACACCGTCCTCGGCAAGACCGTATTCGCGAATTCCAGATATGAACACCCCGTTTTGATAATCCCCGAGCGCGTCATACACCGCGACACCGACCCTCTTCTCTATCGATGTGAGGATGTGCGGCAGCACGTCGACGGCCTTGATCGGTCCAAGCTGCTCATCCCCCATCGCTTCGTACATCTTGAATTCGTCCTGATCGACTCCGATGTGCCATCGGTGGATTCCGGTTTCGAGCGATGACATCCGTGCCGCCACCACAGCACCAAATCCTGACCCTCCCGCCGCCGTGTGGATGACGTCAGCGTTGGCCGCGTGCATTTCGGTGGCAACCTCGAAGGCAAGAGATGGAATCGTAAAGGCGCCGGGGTCGAGCCAAGGCCAGGGTGCGAGATAGTCAACCAGCACCTCGATCTCAGTCCCACTCTCACGGGCGACGTAGTCGACACCCGCGGCGAACCCGCCCTCGAATTCGCGGATCAAGGGGGTATCCATCCCCCCGATGAACCCGACCACTCCCGTGGTGGTCACGCGCGCCGCAGCGACGCCAACAAGAAACGAGCCCTCGTGCACCGGGAAGATCGGGAATGAGATGTGTGGATTCGCTTCGATTTCCGATTGGTCCAGGCGCTGACCAACGTCCGGATGCACGAAGTGGATCTCGGGATGAGCGATCTCGATGTCGCCGGCCTCGCCCGCCATCGACGACGCCATGCCGTTGATAACGAGACTGGGACCCGACTCAATGACACTCTCCACCTCGTATGGGACGCCGAATTCACTTGACGTCTTCACTGCGACGTCGAGCCCGTACTCCGCTTCAGCGAGATCTACTCCAGCAAGCATCTGACCACCCCAGCCCCCGGTTTCGTCCCCGTCAAAGAGGAATGCAACTGTTGGAGGTCGATTCGCTATCGAAACAAGCACCGCGAAAGTGACAACAGCGACAAGTGTCGCCACAGCAGCGATCATGCCCCACAGTCGCACGCGTGCCCGCTTGGTTGCTGCGGCCTCCCTCGCGACACGCTCGGCGTCGGCAGTCTCGGCTTCTCGGCGTGCGCTGACGCTCCCGGCGAGATAGGCCTCTGCGCTGGGAGGTAGCGTCATCATCGAGGTATGTCGCCATGATTCGTAGTCGCTCAGTCGTGCGCCGCCCAGCAGGTACCCGGGATCACGCCTGGCAGCTTCCCATTCCGCGGCGCTTGCCATCAACGCGTCGAGTTGCGCCAGGTCTGCCCGTGCGTCATCGAGCCAGATTGCAAGTCGGCCCCACCCGTCCAGCAAGGCCTCGTGGGATACCTCAACGGTTGCCGCGCCGTTCTGTGAGTCCCGGCCGAAAGTCAGGAGCCGTTCCTCACCGAGTCGATTCAACACCGCCGAGACGAGGACGACGTCTCCCAACCGCTCGAGGTCGAGAACCGGGACCGGTCGGCGCGTGTAGCGATCGTCTGTCGGTTTGACGAGGCGGAGGAGGACGTCGCGGCGATTTCCTGCTCCTCGGACTCGAGCGATGCGTACACCGCATCGGCCCTTCGGCTCAGTGCACCGGCAAGTCCCCCGATGCGCTGGTATCCATCGAGGGTCATCGTCGAGTCGTCGCGCTCCTCGAACAGTTCGGTAAGGGTGAACTGAAAGAGCGGCAATGCGCCTGGTTGATTCGTCATGTCAGATACCAACTGAGCCAGGAGGTCGGGGGCCAGCCCTACCCCGACCTGTTGCGCCGGCCCGACGGCAGCTGCCTCGATCTCGGCCGGGATCAACGGGATGACGTTGACGATGTTCTCGGTGAAGAGCTCGGCGAATTCGGGGTACAGCAGGGGCCGGTCGTAGAAGTCGCCCGCACCGTCAACAGCACCCTGATTCTCCCGCGCGGATCGTCAACTGCGGTCGCGAGATTTCGCAGGAACGCCCGTCGCGTCGGTTCGTCGGTGAGGGTGAAGAGTTCTTCGAACTGGTCGATGACCAGCAACATGATGCCAGCTTCGGTCGGCAGGCACCGGAGTACCGAACGCGCGATCGACGAGTCGTCGGACGGGTCGCTGCCGCCGTTCGTCGAACCCGTCGTCCGGCTCAGTGCAGCGTCCAACTCCGCAAACGGATACCGGCCGGGTATCAACGTGGTGATTGTCCATCCGTCCGGCGCGTCGGGGCCTCCGGAGCGCAGGGCCGGGATGAGACCGGCACGCACCACACTCGACTTGCCCGAGCCGCTCGGACCCACCACCGCCGTCAGTGGCGAAGTCGACACCGCGAGAAGGCGCCGGACGAGGCTCTCACGACCGAAGAAGTCGGCCGCATCGGCCTCACCAAATGCCCTGAGGCCCTTGTACGGATTGCGCTCTACCGCTCGCGTCGGATGAGACCGCTCGATGGCGGGAGCAACCGACGGATCACGAAGAAGAATCCGCTCTTCGAGGCGGAGCAGCTCAGGCGAGAGATCGAGCCCGGTCTCTTCCGCGAGCACATCGCGGTAGTCCCGGAACTCGCGCAACGCCTCAGCCTGACGCCCACCCGAGTACAGCGCGAGCATCAACAGCCGCCTCGTGTCTTCTCTCAGCGGATCACGGAGCACGGCGTCACGCAGCATCGGCACGGCCTCAAGCGGCTCGCCAGAGGCCAAGGTCGCCTCCGCCACAACCGAAACCGCTTGGTGGTGAAGCTCGTTGAGCCGATCGATCTCACGCTGCGCGAACTCGTCGTAGACGAAATCCGCGAGCGGCGCGCCGTGCCAGAGCTCGAGCGCATCACGAGCCGCGCCCTTGGCGGCGCCCCTTTCTCCGTCCCGCCATGCGGCGCTCGCATCGCCGACGAACTGCTCGAATCGATGGGCGTCGATCGTGTCGGGATCAGTACGGAGTTCGTAGCCCGGACGACGCGTGACGATCACGTCACCATTGCCATCAAACGACTTCCGCAGATCCGAGACATAGATCTGCACGGAATGTGCCGCCGTCCGAGGTGGGTCCTCTCCCCACACCAGGTCAATGAGTCGATCAGCGGAGACAACGTCGTTGGCGTGGAGAAGAAGGACGGCGAGAACCGCTCGCTGTTTCGGGGCACCAAGCTCGATCGGAACCCCGTCTTCCAGGACCTCGAGCGGACCGAGGATCCGGAACTCCATGACGCGTTCCTCCGGTTCCTTTCCCGTCAGTGACTTGATCCTACGCCAGGAAGTCGGAACCTGTCGAGACGCGAACGAAGGAGGGATCCCAAGGGGATCCCTCCTTCCGCCCAAGAGATCAACCGCCGAGGCTCTCCGCCGGGAGACCCTCGAAGTACTCGACCATTGCGGCCGCTCGCCTCGCAGCAATCTGCTCGGGAGAGTCCAGCCAGGCTGCTTCGTAGAGCGCCGGGAGTTCCGCTGCACGGGCGATCGCGATGCCCTCGGGTGTGGACGCGAACTGCGCAGCATAGAGTCCGGGAAGCTCAGCGAATCGATCCTGACCGACGGCTTCGGCCGACATCTGATAGGCGGCCTCGTACAAAGCGGGGAGCTCCGCTGCACGTGCCAGGGCGATGCCCTCGGGCGATGCCGCAAACTGCGCGGCATACAAGGATGGCAGTTCTGCCACGCGGAGTGCTGCGATTCCCTCGGGCGTTGAAGCGTATTGCGCCGCATACAAACCCGGCAACTCAGCAGCACGAGCCGCCGCAATCCCTTCCGGAGTCGAAACGAACTGAGCCGCATACAAACCCGGCAACTCGGCAGCACGAGCCGCCGCAATCCCTTCCGGAGTCGAAACGAACTGAGCCGCATACAAACCCGGCAACTCGGCAGCACGAGCCGCCGCGATGTTCACGGGGTCGCTGAGCCACTGGGCCTCGTGGAAGGCCACCATGTCCGCGGCTCGGCTCGAAGCGATCTCGGTCAGGCTGAGGGCCCCGACCTTGTCGCTCGGGCTGAAAGCAAGGTACGAGATCCATCCGGCAACGACGCCGAGGACGATGGCACCAATGACGCTTCCGGTGAGTTGCCCCTTGCTGAGCTTCCGTTGCGACTGGGCACCGGCCTCACTCGTTGCGGGGTGTTCCAGTGTTCTCACATCCGCCTCCTTCCATTCGCTCTGGCGGTCTGCGCCCAACATCGCACCAACCGCTCAAGCAACACTGCAGCCCGGCTCTAGGAACGCTCTAGACACCCCAACCCAGGGATCTCTACCTCCCGTCGCCATGCGACGCTCGTCAGCCCACCAGAATGCGGCTGATCGGGATGACGACGACCGGACCTGGGGTAGACGGAATCGGTCGATACCCTCTCGGCATGCCCTCTCCCTCTTTTCGGAATGTCGCACTGATCGCGCACGTCGACCATGCAGACGACGCTCGTCGACGCCATGCTCAGTGCCGCCCGCGTGTTCGCCTCCCACGAAGCCCACGTCGACCGCGTCTTGGACTCCAGCGACCAGGAACGCGAGCCAGGCATCACCATCCTCGCCAAGGCAGCCTCGGTGACCTGGAAGGGCACCAAGATCAACCTCGTCGATACCCCGGTCACGCCGACTTCGGGGGCGAGGTCGAACGGGCGCTCACTCTCTTCGCGTGGCTGCTCCTCGTCGACGCCGCGGGGCCCGATGCCGCAGACCCGCTACGTGCTCTCTCAATCCCTCTACTGTACTCCCCCCGTCGTTACCCCCCCTCCCCTCATCGCGCACGTCGACCACGGTAAGACGACGCTCGTTGACGCCATGCTCAGTGCCGCCGGCGTGTTCGCGTCGCACGAAGCCCACGTCGATCGGGTCATGGACTCGAGCGACCAAGAACGCGAGCGCGGTATCACCATCCTCGCCAAGGCCGCCTCGGTGACCTGGAAGGGCACCAAGATCAACCTCGTCGATACCCCGGGTCACGCCGACTTCGGGGGCGAGGTCGAACGGGCGCTCACCCTCGTCGACGGTGTGCTGCTCCTCGTCGACGCCGCAGAAGGCCCGATGCCGCAGACCCGCTACGTGCTCTCCAAGGCCCTCGAACTGGGACTCCCCGCCGTCGTTGTGATCAACAAGGTCGACCGCCCGGACGCCAGGATCGAAGAAGTCGCCGACGAGATCTACCAACTGTTCTTCGACCTCGACGCCGCAGATCACCACATCGAGTTCCCGATCATCTCGTCCATCGCCCGCCACGGCCACGCCATGGCAGGAACCGGCGTCCCGGGAGATGACACCGACCTCTCCCCGCTCCTCGACGCAATCGTGGAGAACATCCCGGAACCGTCTGGAGATCCCGACGCACCCCTCCAGGCCCTCGTCGCCAACCTCGACGCCTCCGACTACCTCGGTCGCCTCGCCATCGGTCGCGTCGCTCAAGGGACCCTCAAGGCCGGCGAACAGGTGGCACTGTGCCACTCGAACGAAGAGGAGCCGCCGCTCAGGCGCCGCCTGACCCAACTCATGGGATTCGAGCACCTCGGGCGGGTCGAAGTCCAAGACCGCGTCGCCGGCGACCTGTTCGTCGTCGCAGGCTTCCCGGAAGTCGAGATCGGCGACACCATTGCCGATGCTGCCAATCCACAGCCACTGCGGCGCATCGAGATCGACGAACCAGTGCTCCGCATGACGTTCGGAGTCAACACGTCCCCGCTCTCGGGGAGAGACGGCCGGTTCGTCACGTCCCGTCAGATCAAGGAGCGGCTCGAGCGCGAAGTCCTCGGCAACGTATCAATCCGCATCGGTTCGACCCCATCACCTGAGATCATCGAAGTGGCAGGACGCGGCGAGCTCCAACTCGCGGTCCTCATCGAATCCATGCGCCGCGAGGGGTATGAGCTCCAGGTCTCCCGCCCCGAAGTGATCATCCGGGAGATCGACGGCAAACCCCACGAGCCGCTCGAACGGGCGGTCGTCGATGTGCCCAACGATCACGTCGGCACGGTCACACAAGCGGTCGCACCGCGCAAGGGCCAGGTCACCGATCTGCGTCCCGGCGATGCTGGACGAACCATCGTGACCCTTACTGCTCCAGCGCGCGGACTGCTTGGATTCCGGTCACTCCTCATGACGGCAACCCGGGGAACGGCCTTGGTTCACCAACACCACGCCGGGTGGATGCCGTGGGCAGGCGAACTCCCCCATCGTCAGGGAGGGGCCATGGCTGCCGACCGCATGGGTACGTCCACCGGTTTTGCGCTCGACAACCTGCAGAAGCGGGGCGAGCTGTTCATCGGACCGAATACGGACGTCTACGAAGGCATGATCATCGGCGAGGCTTCCCGCCCCGAGGACATGCAGGTCAACCCGACCAAGACAAAGCAGTTGACCAACATCCGAACCCACTCCACCGACGAGGCCATCAAGCTCAAGCCGGCGAAGGAGATGACGCTCGAACTCGCGATCGAGTGGATCGCCGAGGACGAACTCGTGGAGGTCACCCCGAACGCCATCCGCGTTCGGAAGCGCTACCTCACCGAGAGCGAACGGAAGCGCCGGAAGAAGCTGTAGGCAGCTGGTAGCTACCAGCTGCCAGCTGAGAGCACGATTCCGGGAGACCGGCAGCGGAGAGCCGCTGCGTCGTGTCTATCGTCGCTGACTCCTACGGAGCAGCATGAGCCAGGATCGATCCACGCGTACGAAGGCATTCGCCGACGGCGCGCGCGCGTTCTTGCCACTCGTCATTGCGGTGATCCCCTTCGGACTCGTGTTCGGCATCGTCGCTGCAGGATCGGACATGGGATCGTGGCTGGGCGGAGCAACGTCGTTCATCATCTTCGCCGGCGCGGCCCAACTCGCAACACTGCAACTCGTCGACGCCGGGGCCGCCGGAGCCGTAGTCATCGCCACGGCGCTCGTCATCAATGCCCGCCACCTCATGTACAGCGCGGCACTCGCACCAGCATTTCGCGAGTTCCCAAAATCGGCCCGAATCGTGCTCCCCTATCTGCTGACCGACCAGGCGTTCGCCATCTCGGTCGTGCGCTTCGGCGAGGTCGAGGATCCCACATACCGGCGCTGGTTCTTCACTGGAGCAGGGCTTGGCTTGTGGGTGACCTGGCAGGTCTTCACGGTGGTCGGCATCGTCGTCGGGGCGCAGGTGCCGGCATCGTGGTCGTTGGACTTCGCCGTACCGCTGATGTTCGTGATTCTCCTCGTACCGACGATCAAGGGTCGGCCGGAACTCGTCGCCGCAATCGTCGGAGCGACGGTTGCCGTCGCAGCGGCTGGGGCGCCATACGGCCTCGGCCTCATCATTGGGGCCCTCTGCGGTGTGGGCGCCGGCGTTGGCGCTCAGCGGGTGATTCAATGAGTGACTTCGCGATCGTCGCCGCCATCGGCATCGGGTCCTACCTCATCCGACTGTCGTTCATCGGAATCGTCGGCGACCGGGCAATGCCCGACTGGGCGATGGTCCCGATCCGCTTCGTGGCACCCGCCGTGCTCGCCGCACTCGCCGCGCCTGCGGTCCTCCTCCACGATGGGGACCTCGCCGTCTCGCCGTCGACCAACCCGCGGGCGCTGGCGGCGGCGGTTGCCCTGCTGCTCGCGTGGAAGACGAAGAACGTCGCCGTCGTGATCGCGGCCGGCATGGCAACGGTCTGGGCCCTCCAAGCGATCCTCTAGGCCTCCGCAACCCCCGCTCGGAACCGACCGCAACGCCGTACCATCGCCAGATGCGGAAGCTGATCATCCCCCTCATTGCGCTAGCCGCCGTCGCGGCTGCAACGCCGCGCATCCTCAAGCGCGCGTTCGCTCCCCCGGTGCGAGCGGTCCACGGCGAACCAGATGACTACGACCTCGCCGGTACCGATGTTTGGATCAACGGCCCGAACGGCAAGAAACTGCACGGCTGGTGGATTCCCGTCGACCGACCCGCCCCGGCGGTGATCGTGCTGCACGGATGGGGTGGCAACTCCGCCGACATGCTTCCCATCGGCCCGGGCCTCGCCGACTCCGGCTTCCACGTCCTCTTCCTCGACGCACGGAAACACGGCCTCTCCGACGACGAGGACTTCATGTCGATGCCTCGATTCACCGAGGACCTCCGCACTGCGGTCGGCATGGTTCTTGATCGTGACGACGTGACGGGCATCGGCGTGATCGGACACTCCGTCGGCGCGGCGGCATCGATCTACGCCGCATCGCTCGACGATCGAATTGACGCCGTCGTCGCGGTAGCACCATTCGCCCACGCCGAAGAGATGATGCGCCGAAGCTTCCCGTTCCCGGCACCGATGACCTGGGCCGTACTCGAGATCGTCGAGCGCATGATCGGTCACGACTACGACGACTTCGCACCGCGATACCGCATCTCGGAGGTGACGGCACCGGTGATGCTCATGCACGGCGATGCCGACACCGTCATTCCGGTTGAAGACTCGATCGAGTTGCACGAGCGACTCCCCGGCAGCGAACTCCTCGTTGTCCCCGGCGGGACGCACGCCGACTTCGCCCCATTTCGTCCGTACTTCTCTATCGTCGATGCGTTCCTCCGGCGACACCTGCTCGGGGCAAGCAAGCAGGCGGCCGCGACACTGTCGGCGTTGTGAACGGCGTACCAGCGAAGCACCATGAATCCCACCAACGAACCATCTGATCACGGCACGGCAGAAACCGAACTCGCCCCGATCGGCATGATCTGGGGACGGATTCGCGAGCGGGAGAGCTGGACCGACGAGGAGCGGACTGAGGTTCTCGACGATCTGTTCCCCGAAGACGACCGGATCGTGCCCTACACGAAGCGATTCGCCACACTGATCCTTCTCTCGACGACGATCGCTGCGTTCGGCTTGATCGCAAACTCCGCGGCCGTCGTAATCGGCGCCATGCTGGTCGCTCCTCTGATGACGCCGATGCTCGCACTCGCCGCGTCTCTGACGTACGCACAGATGAAGCGGTTCGTCGGATCCCTCGCGATGATCGTCTTCGGCACGGTCGCCGCCATCGCGACCGGATGGGTGATTGCGAGGATCGCAGGTGGCTCACTGACTCCGACATCGCTGTCATCCGAACTCCTCGCGCGGACCACGCCGAGCCTGTTCGATCTCGGCATCGCCGTCGCTGCTGGGCTTGCCGGCGGATACGTACTCACCCACAAAGGCGCAGGATCATCGCTGCCGGGCGTCGCCATCGCGGTGGCGCTCGTCCCGCCGCTCGCCACGGTTGGGGTCGCCTGGGAGATCAATGCCACCGAACAGGCGATCGGGGCGCTCCTGCTCTATTCGACGAACCTCATCGCCATCGTGCTCTCGGCCTCTGTCGTGATGCTCGTGTCGGGTTTCGTTCCCGACTACGTCCGTGACGCGGCCCGGGGCAGGATCGGCCTGCGGTTGCTCCCCTGGGTCATTGCACTCATCGTGATTGCACTGCCGCTCGCCGCCCACACGCGAGCCGTCATCGAGGACGAGGCTTTCGTTCGCTATGTCGTGAGCGCCGTAGCGGAGTGGGATCCGCAAGCGAGTGTCGTTGACATCGACGCCGACCGAAACGGCGGAGACGCCACGGTGTCACTGACCGTAGGCACGACGGCTGAACGACAGCCGGCATGGGAACTGGCGAAGGCCATTGCGGATGACACGGGCGTGCAGCTCGATCTTGCGATCCGCTACCAAGAGGAGGCCACGGATGCCGCATCGACGAGCTAGCGCGCTCCTGATCGCGGTCGTCGTGCTCGCCGCAGGATGCTCCTCGACACCGGTCGACGAGAGACCCATTGTTGAGGTGTTCGGGTCCTGGCGCGGAGAGGATGCACGGCGCTTCGCCGCCACGATCGAACCGTTCGAGGAAGAGACCGGTATCGACGTGAGGATCGTCGGGTCGGCGTCGTTCGTCCGCGACATCAATGACCGCGTTGACAATGCCGATCTGCCCGACGTCGGGATCTTCCCGCAGCCGGGCCTTGTGGCCGACTTCGCACGTCGGGGATTGCTCATCCCTCTGGAGGACGAGACTGCTGCCTCGCAACAGACCGCCTACGGAGACGCGACCGCTGGATCAGTCGGCGACGCAACCTACGGGGTCTGGATCAAGGCAGCGGTCAAGAGTCTGGTCTGGTATCGCCCGGATACGTTCGCCGAGTACGGCTACGTGGTTCCAAAGACGTGGGCCGACCTCATTGCCCTCACCGAGGAGATCGAAGACGATGGCCTCGTACCGTGGTGCCTCACGATGGAGAGCTTCTCCGCGAGTGGCTGGGTCGGGACCGACTGGATCGAGGACATCGTGCTCCGGCAGCAGGGACCGGAGCTCTACGACGGCTGGGTGTCCGGCGACGTGTCGTTCGAAGACCCGGCCATCGTCGCAGCGTTCGAGACGTTCGGTGGTCTCATCCATCCGCCGGGCCGGGTCCTCGGCGGCGTCAATCGGATTCTCAACGAATCGTGGCAGAACGCTCAGACACCGATGTTCGATGACAGCCCGGCGTGCCTCCTCCACCGCCAAGCGTCGTTCTACGAGACGAACCTCCCGGACGGAGTGGCAATCGGCGAAGAGACCGCCGTGTTCGGTCTGCCGAGCGTTGATGGGACCGAGCCACCCGTTCTGGTGGCCGGCAATCTGGCCGCGGCGTTCGTCGACCGACCGGAGGTCCACGCCTTGCTGGGGTACCTTGCTACACCTGAGTCTGGCAAGGGTTGGGCGGAGCTCGGAGGCTTCACCTCCCCGCATCCGGACTTCGATCCGGAGTGGTACGTCAGCGACTTCGACCGACAGATCGGCGAAGTCCTCGGCGACGCTCGGGTGGTCCGGTTCGACGGGTCGGATCAAATGAATCCCGCTGTCGGAACGGGAACATTCTGGGCAGGAATCCTCGACTTCGTGAGGAATGCCGACGCTCGCGCCGCCGTCGCCGAGATCCAGCAGGGCTACGCCGAGACCGAGTAGGCCGCCGATCGACCGCTCACTGCCAGAGGTCTTCGAGCACGTCGGCAACGGGATCGACACCGTCAGGAGGCGGCTGCATCACGTCGTCCTGATGGGGTGTGCCGGCCGTCACTTCCTCGAAGTGCTCCATCGCAGGGTCCAGGAATCGGCTCGGGAGTGCGTAGGAGTGCTCGCGACTTGCCGAGAACCGCTTGTGATAGAAGCGTTGGGGAACCGTCACGTGGAGGTGGTCCTTCGCTCGGGTCAGCGCCACGTAGAGCAGCCGCCGCTCCTCTTCGAGCCCACCGGGGTCCGAGATCGCCATGTCCGAAGGGATGTTCCCGTCGGCGGCATGGATCACGAACACGGCATTCCACTCGCCGCCTTTGGCCGAATGGATGGTCGACAGGATGAGGAAGTCATCGTCGAGGTGGGGTGGGCCTGCGAGGTCGCTCGTGCTGGCCGGCGGGTCGAGGGTGATCTCGGTGAGGAACCGGCTCCTGGTTGAGTACTCGGACGACAGGGCGGCGAGTTGGCCGAGGTCGGCAAGACGGGCCGTGGCATCGTCATATGCCCGTTCGAAGACGAGCACGCAGAATTCAGTGAGACGCTCGATCTGTTCGGCAGGGCCGGGCTCGGTCCCTTCCGACCCGCGGCAGTCGGAGAGCGATGCCCGAAGCTCCCGCATCGGCGTACGCGCCTCTGCGACCACCGGGAAGTCCTCAACAACGAAGGCTTCAAGACGATCGGTGCCGGCGGCGGCCGCGCGTTCGTCGAGAAAGCTTGTCAGCTTCGCAGCGGTCGCCGGGCCGACACCAGGCACCATCTGGATCACGCGGTCCCAGGCCAACTCGTCCTTCGGGTTGTCGAGGATGCGGAGCATCGCGAGGAGGTCCTTCACATGCGCGGCTTCGAGGAATCGCAACCCCCCGTACTTCACGAAGGGGATGTTCCGTCTGGACAGTTCGATCTCGAGCCCCGCCGAGTGATGGCCGGTCCGGAACAACACGGCCTGGTCACGCAACGGCGTCCCCGCTTCGCGGTGCTCCAGCACCCGATCGGCCACGACTTCAGCCTGAACCGACTCGTCGTAGCACGTGATCAGCTCGGGCACGCGCCCGGCGCGTCGTTCGGTCCACAGTTGCTTCGGGTACATGTCGGGTGAAGCATCGATGACTGCGTTGGCGGCATCGAGAATCTGGGGCGTCGATCGGTAGTTCTGTTCGAGCTTCACGACTTCGGCGCCCTCATAGGTCTCAGGGAACTCGAGGATGTTCTCGACGGTTGCCCCCCGGAAGGAGTAGATGGCCTGGGCGTCGTCACCAACGACGGTCAGATTGCCGTCGACGCCACACAGGGACCGCAGAATCTCTGCCTGGCTGCGGTTCGTGTCCTGGTACTCGTCGACGAGCACGTGATCGAAGAGGCCGCGAACGGTGCTGCCCGCCGGCGAATCGAGCAGCGCATTCCAGTAGAGGAGGAGGTCGTCGTAGTCGACGACGTTGTGGTCCTTTTTGCGGATGGTGTAGGCACGAAAGATGTCTCGGAGCGCATCGACATGGTCGGCAACCCACGGAAACCGCTCCTCGACGGTCTCGGTGAGCGGTGTACGGGCATTGACGGTGCGTGAGTAGACGGCGGCAATCGTCTCCTTCTTCGGGAATCGCTGTTTCGTGCCGGAGAAACCCAGCTCCGTTCTGATCATTCCGAACAGCGCAGCCGAGTCCGACTGGTCGATGACGGTAAAGCCGTCCTGAAGCCCAACCGCCGTGCCGTACTGGCGCAGCAGGCGGTTGGCGACGGCGTGGAAGGTCCCTCCCCACACCTTGCCGACGGACCGGTTCGAGATGAGGGCACCGGATCGACGCAGCATCTCTGCCGCCGCCCTCCGGGTGAAGGTCAGGAGCAGGATCCGCTCGGCAGGCACCCCTTCGTCGACGAGACGGGCGACGCGGCTGGCGAGTGCGCGGGTCTTCCCAGAGCCGGCCCCTGCGATCACAAGCAGCGGGCCGTCTCCGTAGAGGACGGCGTCACGCTGCCGTTCGTTCAGTCCGGCGAGCCAGGCCGGTGCGTCAGATTCGGATTCGTCGAACATGTGTTCGTCGAGTGTAGACGGGTCGATCGCCCTGGCGCCGCGAACCCAGAGTTCTCCACCTCGTATCTGACGCCGATAGCCCGCGAAACGAACGAGTCCGCCCGAAACTGCTACTCGCCGAGGCCGCTGAGCGCAGTGCGCAGTTCGGAATGCAGGTCGGCGACCTCAACCGGCGGCCACAGCTCCGCGTCCTCCCGGAGAAACGAGGTGTGATCCGACCGATTGTCGAACACGGCGGCTGGAATGGCGCACTGTCCCGAACGGTGACGCACCGTGACCGAGTCTCCCCCACCCTGTTCAAGGAGCCACGGAAGGTCGTCGCTCCCGTATTCACCCAACATGACGGCTTCGGGCACGCCGTGGTGGAGAATCGATGCATCGCCATCCCTGCCCGGCCGGGCACGCTCCTCGTTCCGTCGGCGGCTCTCCTCCGGCGTCACCCACACGTAGAGGATCGACGAGCGGTCGACGATGTCCGGTGAGAGTTGGGCGAGGGCATAGCCGTATCCGTAGGGTGCCGGCAGGGGCATGGCCGCTCCATCCGGCCCGCCGCGGGCGAACTCGATCACGACCGTATCACCCGGCGACCATGACGAGACCGCTGCCGCCAACTCCTCCCAGGCGTCCGCAGCTTCGGCCTCGATCGCATCCGCCAACCGCGACTGAACCTCGTCATCGAGCACTCCAATCGCGGGGACGGCTCCGACAGCGGTACGGGCCCGATCGAGGCGATCGAAGAGCCAGCGGGCGGCGGAGGCGGGGCGCGGCGGATCGGTCCCGAGGAGTTGGTAGTCCTCGTTCAGCAGCTGGGTCAGGGTTCCCCAGTCGAGCGGCTCGGAGAACGGCGTCGAGTCGTCGCCGAAGAAGATCGGGTCCTGCCCGATCTGGCCGAGTTCCTCGGCGATCCGTCTCATGAGGTGCACGTACGGATAGTCATCGAGTTGGACCGTCGGCCCAAGGTGCAGGTCCCGCTTCGCGACAGCGGGATCGAGGTGAGCGAGGTATCGCCTGAGTTCGGACTTTCCGGAGGCTGGTAGAGCAAGGAGGAGCAGCGTGTCGATCGTGTGGGTCATGACGAAACGTTAGCCACCGTGCCGCTCGCGCCAGACGGTCGTCGGGGTCACGAGGCCTGCAAGACTGGTCGACTTGGAGGTGGGCGATTGGAACAGCGAAGAGGAATCTGGCTCGCCGTCGCCGCCTACGTCGCGTGGGGAATTGGCCCGATCTTCTGGAACACGCTCTCCACCGTTCCGGCCTTGCAGGTCCTCGGCCACCGAATTCTGTGGTCCGTCCCGCTGCTGTTCGCGATCATCGCGGGTCGGGGCCGCCTCGAGTCGCTGCGCAGATTGTTCCGGGCTCCGGGAACAGTCCTGACCGCGCTTGCCGGCGGTGTCCTCCTCGCGTTCAACTGGGGGGTGTTCGTGTGGGCGGTGACCGCGGGCCACATCGTCGATGCCTCACTCGGCTACTTCATCAACCCGCTGGTTTCGGTCGGTCTCGGCGTCGTCGTTCTGAGAGAACACCTCACCACGGCCCAGCGGGTCGCCGTCGGGATTGCAGCCGTCGGCGTGGCGGGTATGGCGATCCTCGTCGGCATCGTTCCTTGGATCTCGTTGGCACTCGCCTTCTCGTTTGCGGCATACGGCCTCCTGAAGAAGCGACCGAATGCCGCTCCCCCGTTCGAGGGCTTGTTCATGGAGACAGTGTTCGTTGCAGCGCCGGCGCTCGTCTACCTCGCGGCGCTGGCAGGCGATGGCCAGGGTGCCTTCGGGTCGTCGCCGACGATCACGCTGCTCCTGATTGCCGCCGGTGCCTACACCGTGACGCCCCTCGTGCTGTTCGCCGCCGCGGCACGGCGGATTCCACTGTCGCTGCTCGGAATCCTCCAGTACATCGCTCCGACGATGCACCTCGTCATCGGGGTCGTCGTATTCGGTGAAGTCGTCTCTGGCGGAGAGTGGTTCGGGTTCGTCATGGTGTGGATCGCGCTTATCGTCTTCACCGTCGACAACGCACGCACCATCAGCAGAGCCAGAAGCGCGGCCACATGAAACCCTTCGACGAGTTGACAGAGGGCGGCCGGGCCCGGCGACTCGGCCGGCTCGCCCGCAAGGCGCTCGATCAGTACGACCTGGACGTCGAGTCGGTCCGGTTCTTCGCCCGCCACTCGAACAGCCTGTTCAGGGTCACCACGGTCGACGCCGACCGCTACATCCTCCGGGTCGGGATCAATGGCCCGGTTGGGCATCCAAGGAGCCAGGTTGATTCCGAGGTGATGTGGATCGAGGCGCTCGCACGAGACACCGACCTCATCCTCCCGGAACCGATCAGAAATCGGGAGGGAAGCCCGGTCACCAGCTTGGCGGTCGACGGCGTGCCCGACGAACGGAACGTTGTGGTGTTTCGCTGGCTCGATGGCCGTATTTCGGACGAACACGTCTCGCCCGCCGCGATGCGTTCGATCGGTGCCCTCTCCGCGAAGCTGCACAAGCACGGCGGGACATTCGAACCGCCGCCATCATTCTCAGCGCTGACATACGACCGTGTGTTCCCCTACGACGAACCGGTTGTGTTGTTCGACGGGGAGCACGACGGGTTGGTGCCGCCGTCGCGACTGGCCGTCTTCCTCGAGGCCCGCGACCGGGCCGCCGAGGCAATCGACCACCTCCGCGGTGCCGAACCGATGCGGATCATCCATGGTGACCTCCATCGGTGGAACGTCAAGATCAGAGGCGGTGTGGCGGCACCGTTCGATTTCGAGGATCTCGTCTGGGGTTGGCCCGTCCAGGACATTGCCATCACGTGGTACTACCAGTGGTCGCGAGACGACTATCAGGCCCTCAACGACGCATTCCGCGGCGGCTACGAGACGGAGGCGGAGTGGCCTGAGCGCTATCCCGGAGAGATCAATCGACTCATCGCCGGCCGGACCCTCGTCATCGGCAACGACGTGTTGATTCAGCCGGAGTGGAGGCACGCGGCAGCGGAGACGCTTGATCGAGGCGAGCGCCGAATTCGCGATGTGCTGAACCTGTAGCTCCCATTCCGCGGGCTGTCGGTGTCATATCCGAGGTGGAGAACTCTGGGTTCGCGGCGTCAGGAGGGGCGGGGTGCGCGACGGCCTCGGCCGACCACAACGATGCCAACCAGCGCCAGCGCCGCACCGACGACGATCGGAAGCGTCAGCACCTCGTTGAGCAGCACGACCCCCGCGACGACACCGACGACCGGTGCAAGGTACCCGGTCAACGCAACCCGGGCCGCGCTCGTGTGGCGCGAGGCGAACAGCGTCGAGAAGAATGGGAGGAATGTGCTCCCCAGGCCAAGAGCAACGAGGACGACCCACGACATCGGAGTCACCCCGGAGGAGTCGACATCCTGCATCACGATCCCCGCAACCACCGCGACCACCGAACCGCTGACGAACATCGGGACCGCCAGGTCGGTGGTCCGGTGTCTCGGGGCGTACTTCCGACTGAGGACCCCGCTTGTTGCTCCCGCAACCACCCCGAGGAGTGCGTACACGGCACCGATCTTGACATCGCCACCGTCGCCACCGATCCCGGACTCTCCGGAAGCCACGATGATCATCGTGCCGACAAGTCCGATGATCAGCCCGATGATCTGATTCCGGTCGAGCCGTTCGTGAAGGACCACTGCAGCGAGCGCTGCCGTCGAGGCGGGAATCAGTGTGATGAAGATGCCCTCGACGCCGGCCGAGACGTACTGGAGCGACGAGATGAAGAGGATCGGTGCGAATCCGATGCGCAGAACTCCGATGATGCTCCCATCGCGCCACGCCGAGCGATCCACGCGGGTCCCATTCGTGAGCCCGACCACCAGTACGGCGGCAGTCGCCGTCAGCGTCCGGACCACGACCACGGTGAAAGTCGTGACGCCCTCTCCGAACAGATAGCGCGTGCCGACCCCGGCCATGCCCCAGCCGAGCGAGGCGGCGATCAGCGCGGTGAGGATCCGAGTCGGCATCCGCACCACGCTACCGGTCGTTCAACCCGGTTCAGCCGTCCACACGCACCACAGACCGATCGGCGTACCGGGTTGCCGAGCGCTCCCGGATATGCCGGGTCACGACCACGCTCGAGATGGCAGCCCACACGCACCACAGCGAGATGAACCCCTGTGCCAGCAGGGTCGCGAGGCCGACCACCATGATCACATTGATCAGACCGAAGACGACGAGTCGCCGATGACTCGACAGCAGCAGCGGCGTGCACACCGCAATCACATAGGCGATGGCAACCGCCCCGCTCCATGGAAGCGTCGTCTCGTACGCGATGTAGCGCCCCCCGATCGATGCCCCGTATGGTCCGGTCGACAACGCGACGAGCAGAACCGCCCCGACGGCAATGCCGAGCGCGACGAACGGC
The DNA here is from genome assembly GCA_963836085.1 of uncultured Actinomycetota bacterium. Classification (GTDB taxonomy): domain Bacteria; phylum Actinomycetota; class Acidimicrobiia; order Spongiisociales; family UBA5794; genus JAHEEL01. Next base: position 165,925 of record CAWIHT010000013.1, on the reverse strand, counting down.
ACCATGAGTCTCTGTCGCGTCGGACTGCGCTCCGTCCGCATCACCGCATACGGCACAAGGCCGGGCACGACGCCCATCGCAATCACGAGATAGGCGATGATCGCCAGCGTCCCGGCGGTCTCAGGCACCCTGTCCTGCAGACCCCACCAGCCGACCGCTTCGATCAACTGATGGGCGGCGAGTACGAGGGGGACCGCAGCGAGCGCGAGGTCGCGCCGATCGTCCACATGGCGAAGTGCGTCGATTCCGACGGCGCCGACAACGAATCCGGCGACCAGATCAGCTTCCGGCGAGTAGCACATGACACCCCTCCGGTTCGACCGGTGGCCATTGTGCCCAGCGAGGTGGGGACCGTATAGAGACGAAAGTCCGCGGTCAATCCAGGAGAGCGAGCGCCCGACCGGCGAGCTCGACCGACCGTATGGTGATGGGATCCAACACGAGCTGCACGTGGTCCACTCCGATGGCCGCATACGTCCGGAGCGCTGCCGCAAGTTCATCGGGCGAACCGGCCTGGGGATCGGCGGTATGGCGTTCCGTGTCCCCTTGCGTCCGACCGCCACCGCCTTCGAACTGCCAGTAGAGCGCCGCGGTCCGGCCGATCTCTGATGGGTCTCGCCCGACGGCGAGGGCGGCATCGTCGATGGTCGCGTTGAGATCGACGAACCCTTCCGGATTGTTGCCGAACCATGCATGCCAGGTGTTCCAGAGATCCACGTGGGGCAGCGTCGCGGCCAGGACGCGTGGCCCCATGGACCCGATCATGATCGGCGGACCGCCTGGACGACTCCGTGGCACCAACGTGCACTCGCGCGCCGTGTAGTAGGTGCCGACGAAGTCGATCTCGCCTTCCCGAAGAAGGGTGCGAATGATGGTGAACGCCTCCTCGAATCGGCTTGCACGGTGGTCGAAGGGGAACCCGTAGGCTCGGTACTCGACCTCGTTCCAACCGGCACCGAGGCCGAGGATCAATCTGCCTCCGGAGATCTCGTCGACGGTCGTCGCCTTCTTCGCCAGCATGGCCGGACTGTGGAAACTCGTGGCTGCAACGAGCGGGCCGATCTGGACGCGGTCCGTGATCGCGGCTACGGCCGCCAGAAGCGACCATGCCTCCCAGGGGCCGACCGGACCCTCGGGCTTCTCGTACAGCAGATGGTCACCAACCCAGATCGAATCGAAACCGAGACCCTCGATCGTGAGGGCCATGTCCCGGATCTCCGGCCATCTGACCGGTCGCTCGATTTCCGGGAGTTGGACGCCGACGGCGAGAGGTCGCGTGCTGGTGGTCATGGGGACGATCGTAACGCTTCCTCGGAATCGTTCCGCAGCGACTTCCAGCCCGTTGTACGTTGAGGACTACCCTCGCCTGCATGCATATCGGCGTCTCCATCTTCGCAACCGACATCACGCTCCAGCCCGTCCCGCTCGGGCGAGCTGTTGAGGAACGCGGGTTCGAGTCCCTGTGGCTCCCCGAACACAGCCACATCCCAGCCTCTCGAACCACGCCGTGGGGCGGTGTCGCCGACGCCCCGCCCCTTCCGGAGTACTACTGGCGGACTCACGACCAGTTTGTGGCGCTCGCCGCCATCGCCGCCACGACCGAGACCCTCATGCTCGGCACCGGCATCACCCTCGTGGCCCAGCGTGACCCCATCTGGCTCGCCAAGCAGGTCGCATCTCTCGACGTGATCTCCAGGGGCCGTGTCGTCTTCGGGATCGGATATGGCTGGAACAAGGAGGAGATGGCCGATCACGGGGTGACCTATCTCGAACGCCGGGCTCTGATGCGCGAGAAGATCCTCATGATGAAGGAGATCTGGGCGGAGGACGAAGCATCGTTCGATGGTGACTACCTGCACCTCAACCCCTCTTGGTCTTGGCCGAAACCGTTGCAGCGCCCACACCCGCCGATCGTCCTCGGTGGCGGTGCAGGGCCGAAGACATTCGGGGACATCGTTGAGTTCTGCGATGGCTGGATGCCGATCGCAGGGCGTCACGAATTCACTGCGAACATCGCCGCGTTGCATGAGGCTGCGCAGGCCGCCGGGCGGGATCCAACAGAATTGAGTCTCGGTGTGTTCGGCGCGCCTGCGAACGCCGACGATCTGCGACAACTCGCAGCTGCAGGCGTGACCCGGGCCGTTCTGGGCATTCCTTCGAAGTCACCGGAAGAGGTGCTGGCTCGCCTCGATACCTACGCCCCGCTCGTAGACGAACTCGCCAGCGCCTGAGCCGCCGCGTCTCCCAGACGTCGTTCGGTTGCCGAAGCGACGCCTGCGCTTCGCCAGCCGAGGGAGCAATTCGGTAGCGTTGCCCCGTGAACATGCGAGCAGCGCAAGAGCAACCGGTACCCGAGATCGAGCGGACATTGGTTCAGGTTGTCGTGTATGTGCGGATCCTCGGGTTCACGTGGATGACCTTGCTGGTACTCGTCACCTGGTTCACCGACCACGACGCCAATCGTGTGGTGGTCGCCGCAGCGGAGATCGCCGCCGCAATCTGGACCGTCATCACCGTCCGAACCGCTCGCGCTCCGAACGTCATGCGCTCATGGCAGTTCGTCACACTCGACGGCGCCATCGCCCTCTTCGTGGCGAGCGCCTCATTCGTCGCAGGTGCAGGCGACCTCTTCCACGGCGGGTATCCAATCTCGTGGCTCGCTGTCGCGGCGTATGCCGGCGGAATGCGCCTCGCGATTGCCGCGTCGATCGTGCTCGCTGCCGACCAGATCGTCGGGTTCATTCTCACCGACCGATCTCTCGTGGCCACCACCGGGGCCTTCGTGTTCCTGGTGTACGCCGTGATCTTCGGATGGACCATCGACACGCTGCGACGCAACGACGCTCATCGGCGAGCCGCCGAGAGCGCACTCGAACAAGAACGCACGGAGCGAGCACTCGAAGCGGAACGCCTTGGACTCGCGAACGAACTCCACGACTCGGTGCTCCAGACGCTGCAGGTCGTGCGCACCGATGCCGACGATCCCGACCGGGTCCGCTACCTCGTTCGGAGCGAAGAGCGTGCGATCGACCGGATGATCAGCCGGTATCGCCATCCTGGAGCGGAAGGATTCGAAGCCGCCATCCTGGCGGTTCGCGACGAGATCGAGGACTTGCACGCCGTCGAGATTCGGACCGTGATCCGTGACGATGTGCCACTCACCCCTCCGATCGTGGTCGCCGTTGAGGCGACCAGGGAGGCGCTGACGAACGCAGCCCGTCACTCGGGGGCGCCGATTGTGAATCTGTACTCGGAGATTGAGGACGATCGGGTCCACGTCTTTGTTCGTGATCGTGGTGTGGGCTTCGACCCAACGACCGTCCAGGAGGGCCGCGGCATCCGTCACTCGCTGCGCCAACGAATGACCGACTCGGGTGGCAGGTTCCAGGTCGTGAGCGTGCCGGGCCAAGGGACCGAAGTTGAGATCTCATCGGGGACCATCACATGAGCAACCGATTGCAGGTGTTCCTCGTCGATGACCACGACGTCGCCCGCGCTGGCGCCCGACACTATCTCGAAGAGCGGTTCGACATTGTTGGTGAGGCGGACAATGCCATCGACGCCGCTGAGATGATCGCCGACCGAAACCCGGACATCGTGCTGCTCGACGTCCGGCTGCCCGGAGGCGGCGGCACCTTCGTCGTCGAGCAGGTTCGGAAGACCGCGCCATCCGTTCGCTTCCTGGCATTCACCGTCTCCGCCGAGCGACACGACGTATTGCGACTGCTCCAGGCAGGCGTCGACGGCTATGTAACCAAGGCCACGTTCGGCCCCGACCTTCCAGACCTCGTCTACGCGGCTGCCACCGGTCAGCGCCCGGTCTCGGCCGATGTCGCTGGGTTCCTGCTCGACATCGATGAGGACATCGTTGAAGCAACCGGGATCGAGAAGCTCACGCCGCGAGAACGCGACGTGGTCAACCTGATCGCCCGCGGCTACACGTATCGCGAGACGGCCGCGCGCTTGGCGATCTCTGTGAAGACGCTCGAGACCCATATGCGTCACATCTTCGACAAGCTCGGTGTCGCCAGCCGCCACGCTCTCTCTCGGATTGCCTACGAGACGGGATTTGTGCGTGCCAAGGACGAGAGCGGACATCAGGGTGAACCCCGATAGGCGCCGAACCCGGCATCCGTGATCATGTCTCCGAGCGAGAGCCGCAGCCCAGTTGTCTGCACTCGAAGCCGCGCGGACCCGGGATTCCCGGGAACGGGGGGAGCGGACGGCGAGTCTGAACCGGCTAGGTGTGAACTCTCTGGATTCGGCGGGGTGGCCAAGGTCGCCCCGCCATCCGCGTTCGGGATCCGTTTCGGAACACTCCGGGCGGGGGTAGCGTGTCGGCCTTCACCACGAAACGAGGACCGATGCCCGACCCCACCGCGATCCCCGATGGCCGTGATCTCATCCGCACGATGGGCTGGACTCCGCTGCCGTATTCATGTGCCGGCGTCGTCAGGAAGACCGCCGTGTCAGGCCGCAATACCGTCTGGTCGTGGCTGATCCTGATCCCCTGGGCCTCGGACTCGAAGCCCTGGGTCGACGGCACCGAGGTCGTCCCCGCCTCGACCAAGAGCGAGGATCAGGAGCGAGAGCAGATCCTGGCAAAGATGCGAACGCTGCTCGACGAGCGCTACGGCGAGACGGTCGCCAGCCGAGCGGTCGACGATCTCATCCAGAGCATCCTCGAAGAGGAGTAGGCAACTGGTCGACGGTCGCCAGTCGCCGATGAGCTAGCGGCAAACAACGGTCCGTTCCTCCTTCGGGCGATGGAACGGGGAGCTTCAGGACGAGGGGCGGAGGAGGACTACGAGGGATCGCGGTTTGACGGCGTAGGACGCGGCATCGAATGAGACCCCTCCGAGGTCCTCGGCGATGTCGTCTGGGGACTCGAGGCTGGTGTCGATCACACGGGTCCACTCCCCCGTTGATCCGTCGGGGACGGTGAAGACCAGTGGTTTGGTCCACTCGTTGATCATCACATACAGGTCATCGTCACGCTCGGAGGAGCCCCGCAACAGATACGCGATGCTGTGGGAGCCGTCGCCGAGATCGGGCGGCCCGTCGGTGCCGTACCACGTGACGTCGTCGCGCCAGTAGGTGCTTCTGCCGATCGACGGGTGCGCTGCTCGAAACGCGATCATCAGCCGGAAGAATCGGTGCACGTCGGGGAACTCGCCGAGGCGGTCCCAATCGAGCCAGCTGATCTCGTTGTCCTGGTTATACGGATTGTTGTTGCCGCCCTGCGTGTCGAGGAATTCGTCGCCCATGCGGAACATGGGCACCCCGTTCGACAACAACAGGATCGCTGCGAAGTTCTTCGCCTGCTGCCGACGGAGGGCGACCACCTCGTCTGGTACGCCGACGTCCCCTTCCCAACCGTGGTTCGACGACAGGTTGTAGTCGGATCCGTCGGTGTTGTTGTGACCGTTCGCTTCGTTGTGCTTCCGGTCATAGGAGACGAGGTCGTACATCGAGAATCCGTCGTGCGCAGTGACGAAGTTGACGCCTTGATACGGTCGATAGGAGTCCGGAAGCGTGTCCGGGAACAGGTCGTCGCTCCCGTACAGTCGCCGCATCACCGCGGGGATCTTCCCCTCATCGCCGCGTACGAAGCCCCGAATGTCGTCGCGAAACGCCCCGTTCCACTGTGTCCAGTATGCGCCGGGGAAGGCCCGACCGAGCTGGTAGCTGCCGAGGTCCCACGCTTCGGCGATCAGCCGGACGTCGCGCAGCGTCGGATCGGCCCGGATCGCTGAGATGATGGGCGGATCGCCGAGGTTGACCGTTCCGTCCGCTCTCCTGGTGAATATCGAAGCGAGGTCGAAACGGAATCCGTCGACATGCATTTCGTTCACCCAGTAGCGGAGGCTGTCCATGATGAAGGTTCGGACGAAGCGGTTGTCGGCCCGAATGATGTTCCCGGTGCCGGCGTCGTTTCGGTAGAACCTCCGGTCCTCTTCGAGCAGGTAGTAGGTGGTGTTGTCGATACCTCGCTGCGAGTACGTCGGGCCGTTGTGGTCGCCTTCGGTGGTGTGGTTGAACACCACGTCGAGGATGACCTCGATGTCGGCGGCGTGCAGCGCCGCGACGAGATCGTGGAACTCATCGAGTTGCTCCCCCACCTCGGCCGACCGTGCGTACTGACCGTGCAACGCGAAGAACCCAAGCGTCATATACCCCCAGGTCGAGCCTTCCTGTGGATCGGCTTGGAAGACCGGCATGAGTTCAACCGCCGTCACCCCGAGTTCCTTGAGATACGGGATCTTCTCGGCGAAACCGGCGTATGTCCCACGCAGATCGGCGGCGACACCTGACGATCGGTCACGAGTGAAGCCACGGACGTGGGCCTCGTAGATGACGAGATCGTGACCGTGCATCTTCGGGTACCGGTCCGTCTTGTGGCGACTGGCGGACTCGGCGCAACAGAGCACTCCGAGCGGGGCCCGTCCAGCGTTCGAACCGGGACCACGCGCCGCCTCCCGATCGAAGTTCGGTGGGAAGTAGACCGCCTTCGCGTACGGATCGAGCAGCACCTTGCTCCGGTTGAATCGGAAGCCGTTGGCCGGGTCGAACGGACCGTCGACGGAGTACGAATAGTACGTTGCCGCCGCGACGACCTCTTCCGGGATAGCACAGTGCCAGATTCGGCCGGTCTTGTTGGTCACCGAGTCGAAGTCGTAGGTGAACGACGGCGTTTCGAGGTCGCTCTTCTGATAGAGCTGAAGACGAACGGCGGTGGCATGCCGAGAGTAGATCGCGAAGTTGTAGGCCCGATACCGGGCCAGGTACGTGACGCCGCCACGGCCGGGATAGCCCTCTCGTGCGATCCAGTCCTCCACCAACCGCTCCTTCCGAGCTGTGCTGAGAGCCTACCGCCGGCTCCACCCGCCTTCGCCCACACATACCATGGAGCCATGGACACGATCGTCCGACCCATCGGCGAACACGAATACGCCGCGGCGCAACGCCTTGCCGTCGCTCCCAAACAGCGGGCCCTCGTCGCACCGGTGGCGTCCTCGCTCGATTCCATGGACCGCTACCCCGGATCCGAGCCACTCGGCATCCTCGTCGAAGGCGTACTCGTGGGCTTCATGATGGGCCAACTCCTCGCAGACGAGAGCCCGGGCCCCACGTATCTCATCTGGGACCTCTTCGTGGATTGCTCCCACCAACGGCGAGGTGTTGGCCGGTCGGCCGTTGCCGCTGCCGCACAGCACGCACGCAACTGCGGGGCCATGGCGGTGATGCTCGCCTACGAGCCCGTCAACACGGTTGCCCGGGACCTCTACCGGTCCTGTGGCTTTGTAGAGACCGGGTCGATCAATGCGGACGGCGAGCATGAGATGGTGATGGCGATCGCGGCGGGACCAGTCGTCGAATAGCCCTGGACACGCGAACGACCGAGCGCGACGATGGGGGCGTAGACAGCAGAGCCCCTGCGGCGCAGAACATCGGGTCCGTAGACCCGTACCCATCGAGGGAATCAGGAACCAAGCGCCCTCCGGGGGTTCTGCTGCTGTTCCGACCGTTCCACTATCCGGACGGCGCGGTACCTTGATGGTGAGCAACCCGAGGTGTTCTTCATGCGACGAATCGCCATCCTCCTCTCCATCTCTGCCCTTGCCCTCGCCGCGTGCGGTGGTGGTGACGACGCGGCGGATGTGGCCTCTCTCAGCGGATCCGAGGAAGCAGTGGCCACCGACACCACCGAACCGCTGTCAGATGAGGAAGCGCTCATCGAGTTTGCCTCCTGCATGCGCGATCAGGGCATGGATTTCCCGGATCCGGTCGTTGATGCAAACGGCTACCCGCGGTTTGACTTCGAAGATCCCGAGTCGATCGACCAGGATGCGATGTTCGAAGCCGGAGAGGCGTGTCGAGACCTCATCGAAGGTGTGGTCCTCGGACTCGTCGACTTCGAGAGCTCTGAGTTCAACGACACGTTCCTCGAGTATGCCTCCTGCATGCGCGAGCAGGGCGTCGAGAACATCCCGGACAGCATCGACATCACGTCGATCATGCGCGACGGTGAACTTCCGTTCGATGCAGAGGATCCCGACTTCATCGCTGCCGACGAACAGTGCCGGGACATCTTCGCCGAGTTCGCTGCGCGATTCGGCGGCTGAGCAACCGACGGTCGATGAGACGGGCCCCGATCTGACGGCTCTACGATGGGTCCATGGACCGCATCGCTCGCGTCATCGTCAACCACAGTCGTCCGATCCTCGCGGCGACTGCCGTCGTCAGTCTCATTGCCGTGGCGATGCTGTTCCGGATGCAGTTCAACGCCGACATCAGTTCGTTCGCCTTGACCGGGAGTGAGGCCGGCGAGTCGTTCGTCGCCCTGCAGGACAAGTACAACTCGGCTGATCCGATCAATGTCGTTGTCACCCTTCCCGAGGGCGAAACGTTCCGCTCGAAAGAGGGTCTGGTCACCCTCGTGAAGCTCCGCGACGAGATCCTCGGAGTCGAAGGTGTTGCAAGCGTCGCGACCATCGTCCCGGACGAGAACCCGATCACCGGGGCGCCGATCACGGCATCCGACATCGCCACAGCGCCTGACGCAATGGTCGTGGCACTCATCGACGAGAGTCCGGTTGCCAGCCTGCTCCTCGACGACAGCGGCCGAAACACGCTGATGCTGGTCATGCCGGCCGATGACGCCGTTGCCCTGGCACGAAGCCTTGACGACGTCACACCGCCGGACGGCGTCGAGATCACCCTTTCGGGGAACCCCGTCATCTTCGCGACGGTCCTCGACATCATGTCGTGGTTCCTCTTGATCATTCCACCGCTCGTGATCGCACTTCTGGTCGGCGTCTTCTACCTCACGATCGGCGACCTCCGACTGAGCGGCCTGTCGCTCTTGCCGGCGGGTCTCGGCGCCCTCTGGACGTTCGGATTGATCTTCGGCCTCGGCCTGAAGGTCGACATCGTCACTCTGCTGGTGCCGATCTTCGTGATCGTCATGGGGTCCGCCGATGGTCTCCACTTCGTAACCCACTTCCAGGAATCGGCGCAGCAATCCGACTCCGTTGGACGGGTGCGCGCCGCCCTGTCCGAAGTCGGCGTGCCGATGATCCTGACGACGGTCAGCACCGCGGCCGGCTTCTTGTCCCTTCTCGCCACCGGCGTCTCCCCCATCCGGCAACTCGGCCTGTTCGCGGCCATCGGCATCTGCTTCGCCGGCGTCATCTCATTCTTCTCGTTGCCTGCGCTGCTGAGCCGGATCACGGTCAGGACGACCGGCCACAACGCCATCCTGGGGCCCCGCGTGACGACGGGGCTCAAGGCCCTTGTTCGCACCCGCACTCCGGGCATCGTCATTTGCGGAGCGATCGTGGTGTTCGCCACCATCTTCATCCCGCGGCTCCACGTCGACTCGGACCAGTTGTTCTTCTTCAAGGACGGTGATCCAGTGCGAGAGGCATTCGCCAAGACGGAAGAAGTCTTCGGCGGAGCGACGCCGCTCGCCGGAGAGTTCGTCTTCGAACCAGCACAGGGTCTCAGTGGCCTCGAGCAAATCACCGCGCTCTCGCGGGAGTTCGAGCAACTCCCGGGGATCCAGCGAGTGTTCTCAGCCGCCGACGTCGCAGCGGTGCTGAGTCCGGAGGAGATGCGAGACCTCGCCACCGGCGGAATCTCCTTCCCTCTCGGCGACATGGTCAGCGCCGATGGACTGAGGTTCATCGTGTTCCCCTCCGACTTCACGACCGCAGATCTCGAGGCGTGGATGACGTTCGCCGAGGAGACCCCCGAGATCCGGACCCTCACGGGGATGCCGATTGTGTGGGATGAGATCGCGCGTCTGGTCCTCAACGCCCAGATGGTGTCGATCATCGTCGCCTTCGTGCTGGTGTCGCTGATGCTCCTGATCGCATACCGCAATGTCCGCGAGACGCTCGTCTCCCTCGTCCCGATTGCACTCACCATTGCAACCGTTCTGGGCTTCTTGGCCCTGTCGGGGATCAACTTGAACCTCGTCACGGCCATCCTCTCGAGCATCGTGATCGGCGTCGGCATCGACTACGCGATCCACTTCATCGCTGCCATCAACATCGCGCGCCCGGACGGCGATGGCTACGTCCTGCGCGGCATCGACCGGGCCGGACGTCCGATCGTGGCGAATGCACTCGGAATCGCCGTGGCCATGACCGCTCTGTGGTTCTCGCCGCTCAAGGTGCATTCCCAGGTCTCGATGATCATGTGGGTTGCCATGATCACCAGCGCCCTCACAGCGATCGTCGTGATTCCGATGTTCCTCCCACGAGCGAGTGTCCGCGAACCGGTGGCCGTGTCCAACCACGACGCCGCGGCCTGACCCGGATGTCGCTAGCCGAGGACCGGTGCGGCGGGCGCCGAGCGGGTCCGGAGCAGTTCGATCGCAGCCCAGAACAGAACCGCCAACACTACGAGGGCGGGAGCCACGATCTCGATGCCGAAGCGCCCGACAAGGATCCCAATCGAACCGGAGAGCAACGCAACGCCAACGTTCGCTCCCGCGATTTCGTAGCCGACGGCCCACGGCGTGAAGGCAGCGCCGAAACGCCTCGGCGTTAGGAGAATCTCGAGTGGAAAGACGGCCCCGTGTGCCAAACCGGACGCGACGAGGCCAATGATTCCGAGCCACTGCGTTGGCGCGAGCCACACGAGGACCAGACTGGCAACGGTGGCAAACCCAGAGGCCGTCAGGACACGGTTCGGATCGACCCGATCTCCGAACACACCGAGCGCGATCCGCGCGACGGTCATTCCCGCCCAGTATCCCGCTACCGCCATGCCTGCGACACCGTCGCTGATGCCCCGACCCTCGGTGAAGAGGCTGAACGTCCAAGCGCCGGTTCCGGCGGCGACGCCCGCATAGAGGAAGAACACAATCACCGACAGGCCGAGGAGGAGACGGTTGCCCCCGACCGACGGTCGAGGGTCGGTGCGGCCGACGTTCCCTTCGATAGCGCTGATCGTGGCAAGGAACGCGACAGCAAGGAGGAGGTCGGCGAAGGCAAGGCTCCCGAACGCGACCCGCCACGACACGCCGAGCGCCAGGAGCACGGTGACGAAGAGCGGACCGAGCGTCGAACCGATGCCGAAGCCGGTGTGGACGATGCCCATCGCCCGTGCGCCCCGATGCACGGCAACGTAGGCGTTCACCCCCGAATCAAGGACTCCCCCGGCAAGTCCGAGCATGAACCCGGCACCGAGGAAGAGCAACCACGTGGACGACAGGGCGAATGCGGCAAGGCTCAGAGAAGACGCAAGCGCGGCGCCGACCAGCAGCGGGCCAGCCGTGAACCGCCGGGTGAGTTCGCCATTGGCAAGCGTCGACACGGTGTACCCGGCACCGTAGGCAAAGGTGATCAGGCCGAGATCAGCGAGCGGACGCCCGAGGTCATCGGCGGCCGAGGGCCATGCCACGCCGACCGCAGCCATCGGCATTCCGAGCAGCACGAAGCTGGTCGCCATGACGGCGAATACGCGATTCCTCGATGTCACGGATTCAGCCTAGGAACGGCTCCCAACGACCCGTTCGCCGGATCAGGCCGCGGGCGGAACGACCTGCGGTGTCGGCTCGGTCTGCCATGTGCCGTACTGCTCGTCGACCGTCACCTCTGCGGTCTGCACGGCATCGAGAAGCCATGTGTCGGTTGCGGCGAAGATCACCTGCTCCTCCATGAACGGCAGGACTTCCTCAGGGGTAGCGACGGAGCGCTCCTCGACCACGATGACGTGGAATCCGAACTCGGTCTCAACCGGATCGGTGACCTCGCCGATAGGCGCACTGACGGTCGCTTCGGCAAACGCCGGCACGTAGGTCGCGGCAGCACCGCATCCCAGTGAACCGCCCTCAGTTCCGCTCCCGGTATCGATCGACACCTCGGCGGCGACGGTCGCGAAGTCCTCGCCACCATCGAGGCGCTCGATCACGGCGTCGGCCTCAGCCTCGGTCTCGACCAGGATGTGCGACGCACAGACCTGGGTGAACTCGAGCGGTGCAGCGTCGATGGCTTCCTGCGCGTCTTCGACGGTCGGCATATCCAGCGTCGGCGTCACGGATTCGATCACAGCGTCCTCGATGAGCAATTGGGTCGCGTAGCGCTCCAGGCCCTCCTCAGAGATGTTCTGTTCCTCGAGGAACCCATCGAGGTCACCGGCATACCCTTGATCGAACAGGATCGTCTCGACCTCGGCGTCGATATCTTCCTGCGTCGCCTCGAATCCGAGGTCAGCCTCGGCCGCCTGCTCGATCGCCGTCCACTGGATCAACGTGCTGAGATACCCGGCCATCTCTTGATCGCTCAAGTCCTCTTCGGGTTCGTAGAACAGATCGTCGACGTCACCGGTGGTGATGTCGGTCCCGTTCACGGTCGCCGCCGTCGACGACGAACCGCTGCACGCGGCAGCAGTGAGGGCGAGTACGGCAAGCAGAATCAACAGGCGCTTCATGGGGTTCCTTCGTCGATGATTGGTGGGTGAGGCTAGGGACCCAATCGACAAAACCCCTTCGCTCAACCTGAGAATCTCCTCAGAAGTGGTCGACGCAACCAGGTCGACCGGGATTGGGACACTCGACTGCTCGCACGCTGACGGCTGGGGCCTCGACATCTATGGCCATTCGACTCTTTCTGGGTCGGATCTGGCGTGGCAGTTTTGATGGCACGCGACATAGGGAGCGCCCGTGAGCATGACCGCCAAGCGCTGGACCATTCTCCTCTTCACGTTCAGCCTGATCGCCGCCGCGTGCGGCAGTTCGTCTGACGACACCACAACGACGACTGCCGGCGGCGCGACATCCACAACGACGTCGACGACCGTCGCCGCTACGACGACGGCGGAATCGTCGGGGGCAGTCACCGGATTGAAGGGGGTCCAGCGTGCGGTGGTTCGGATCGTTCGGGAGGGCAGCTACGTCGACCCCGAGTACGGCGACGTGTACAACGCAGGGGCTTCTGGCTCGGGGTTCATCATCGACCCGAGCGGCATTGCGGTGACTAACAACCATGTGGTGACCGGCGCAGCGTTCCTCCAGGTCTACATCGACGGTGAGGACGAACCGCGCAACGCCAAGATCCTCGGCGTTTCCGAGTGCTCTGATCTCGCGGTCATCGACATCGACGGCGCCGGGTTCCCCTACCTCGAGTGGTACGACGGTCCCATAGAGGTTGGCCAAGAGATGTACGTTGCCGGTTTCCCGGCTGGTGATCCCCAATACGCACTCGTCGAAGGCATCGTCTCGAAAGCGAAATCCGACGGGGACACCTACTGGGCGTCGGTCGACTCCGTCATCGAACACACGGCACCGAGCGTGCAAGGCAATTCTGGCGGGCCACTCGTCACACCGGAGGGCCTCGTCCTCGGAATCGACTATCGCGGAAGCGACATCGCGAACTACGCCATCAGCCGCGAGGAAGCCGACCGGGTCCTCCCCGAACTCATTGCCGGCGGCGACGTTACCTCGATCGGCGTCAACGGCTACGCATTCACGACCGAGGACCTCTCGGGAATGTGGGTCTCGGCCGTTGCGTCCGGATCGCCGGTCGCCAACGCAGGGATCAAGGGCGGCGACATCATCACCGAACTCGAAGGCCTCATCGTCTCGACCGACGGGACCATGGCCGACTACTGCGACATCCTCCGAAGCCACGACGCCGCCGACCCGCTCGCCATCGAAGTCCTCCGCTTCGACACCGAAGAAGTCCTTGAAGGCACCCTCAACAGCGACGAGGAACTCGTCCTCGCGTTCTCCTTCGCCGACGAATACGCCGACGACACCACCGGAGATGGAGACGACACCGGCACCACCACAACCACTACCCCAACCGACAACGGCGACGGAACGACGACGGCGTACGAGTACATCGAGATCTGGGACGACACCGAACAACTCGTCATGCAAGTCCCCACCGTATGGAACGACGTCGCATACGGCGTTTGGACCACCGGCGAAGGTGACGACAAAGAGGATGTGGGGTACTACCTCATGGCCTCGACCGATGCCGACGGTCTCTATGAGTACTGGGATGTCTCCGGCGTCTGGTTCGGCGCGTCGAACGTCCTCGCTGAACGATACGCACGGGGCGAGTACCTGAACCTCCCGGGCTACGCGGATCAATGTGAGTACGTGGGGCGCTTCGACTACTCGGACCCCCTCTACACGGGTGTGTACGACCTCTCCGAGAATTGCGGCGGCACGGACACGAGCATGGTCCAACTCGAGGTCTGGCCCGAGAGCGAGGCATATCTGATCTACGTCTACGGCCAGGTGAACACGGACGCCGATTGGGAAGCCCTCGACGTCGTCCTCGACACCTTCCAAGTCGTCATCAGCGAGTAGGGACCGCAGCCGCAGGGTGCATCGGTACGAATGGCCCTACCGACTGCCCACTGGGACGAGAACGCTTGGGTACGCGAGGGAAGGAGGCCCCTCCGCGTGCGATGCCGGAGACCGATACTTGCCCGTGGCGCCATGGGTGCGCTCGTCGTCGTCATCGCGGCGTCGTGTTCGTCGGCTCCCCCGGTCGAGTCAATCGACCGGGAGGAGGCCATCGCTGTCGCTGCGGCAACCGTCGACGACCGTCCCGCCGTTCTTGACCGACTCGGTGTACCCGACTCGTTCCAGCTCACGCTCGACGAAGTCGAGGGTTCGACCGTTCAATTCGAGTCCTGGGCCTATCACGACCTTGGAACGCGCATCGATTTCGTGGACGGCGTCGTCGCGTGGACGGTAGATATCGAAGATCTCCCAGACGGCTCTCTCCTCCCGGTCTGGTATGCACCGGGCGACTTCAACCTCTTGATGCCGCTCAGCGAAGCAGCCACGGCCGCAACCGAGGGGTCGCCGGTCGCGCAGCAGCCCACCTCCATCGACCTCGCCGACGGCGGTGAAGAGTACGCCAACACGCTCTTCCTCACCGGCGATCAAGTCCTTCTGGGGTTCGTCGAAGACACCCTCGTCTACGCGGAGACGTTCGCCCTCGTTCCCGATGCGGCCGGTAGTGACGCATGAGACGTGTACCGCGATTCATCGGCCTCGTCGTGGCCGCGACGATGATCTCGTCGCTCGTCGTCAGCGTCGGGCCGCCGCAACCAGTCGAGGCTTCCAACGCGCAGATTGCTGAACTCGTCAATCTGCCCATGAAGAAGGTCCGCATCGTCACGGGGATTGCCGGGCTCTTCGGAGCATTCCAGGCGAGGAATCGCGTGTACCGGGACGCCAGGATCGTTCAGGGCGAGCGCACCACCTACTACGACGCGCTGCGGGACTACGCCAGAGGGCAGTTGCACACGTCGGGCGGCATCAGAACGTACGACGCCCTAGATCAGTCGAAGGCCAACGCCTACTTGCGTCTCGTCGAGACGATCGAGAACCGCCGCACCACCGAGTTGTACCTGGTCGAAGACGAGAAGCGGGAGGCGCGCTCTGCTTTCCACCGCACCGTGCGCGACACACTTGTGACCACACTCCTCCAGAGCAAGGGCGGCAGGGCGGTCCTCGGTCGCGTCGAACGATCACTGTCGGAACTCGGCGACCGCATCAACGACGTGCGTGCCGCGCTCGAGTCGGGATCTCCCGATGCTGCGCTCGATCGCTTGGCGGCGAAGGTCACCGACATCCCACAATTGCGCGAACAACTGAAGGCGCTCGGTGGAGCGGCCGCCGCGACACTCGACCAGCAACTGAACGGGCTCATATCGAAAGCCAACGCGATTCGCGAAGGAGGCGTCGGTACTGCCGACGCGGCGCTCGCAACGATCAACGCGGTGGGTGCCGAGTTACAGTTCCAGGCGAACGCGGCCCGCCGGGTCCGATCCTCGTCGGATGAGGGCGGAAGCCCCGTCACGATACGGGTACCGGACGGAGGAGGTGAGGCGGCGAGCGCCGATGCGATCGCGGGAGCGCTGACCAGACTGGTCCTGGAGCGGAACCCGGCGTTTGATCCGGAGCGACGCCCGCAGATGCGCCAGCGCGTGGCAGACCTGATGGAGCAGGAGACACTCCAGCGATCCAGGGAGATCCGCGACTCCCTCGGACAGAAGCTGGTCACCTGCAAGTCGGAGTCCGAGTCGACCTACCTCCAGGTGGTCGGAATGCTCGGTCGGGACACGACGATCCCGGAGGGCGAGCATCAGTTCTTCGTCTGCTACCTCAAGCCGGCCGACGATCCCATCTATGCCTTCATCGTCGAGGCCGTCCCAGAGGAGGAGGAGGAGGAGGAAGAAGGCGGCGCTCCTTGGGATGAAGAAGAGACGACAACGACCACTGCCCCGTCGACGGAGGCACCGATCCCCATCCCGCCCGGGACCTATCGCGGCGAGTTCAACGAAGCGGTCGTTCTCCCACTGACGTATGCCGACTACGTCGGTGCCAAAGTCAACGAAATCCAGATCATCATCGACGAGTCAGGATCCGTCTCCGGCTCTTTCGCATTGGTTTTCGAAGGGGACGCCTTCTTTGGCTGTCCGGCATACGACCGCTGGGGGATCACGATCGACGAAGGACAGGGGTTGTCAGAGCGACTCCCAACCCAGGTCGTCGGAACACTCCACGACGAGACACTGCGGACCCGACCGTGCCACGGCTGCGGATGCTACGACGAGCGCAGCGTTTACGACGATACCGGCCCTACCCGGGTGACGTTCACGGGGCATTCCGAAGGGACGATCGTCGGCTGGGCCATCGACGAGGACTTCCCCTTCGCTGCCGAACTCGTCCCTCCCGGCTAGCCGGCCCCCAAGCCCGAACCGCATACCGAACAGAATCGGTCGCCCGGGTCGTTGGAGCGGCCACACGACGGACAGAAGGCTGCCTGCGGTGCCCCCGCCGGGGCCCCACACGATGGACAGAAGTGATACGTCCCCTCAAGATCGGCAGAGCACGTCGGGCATTTGCCGACCGGCGGCGCTGCGGTTCGTCTTCGGAGGAGCAGCCAGGCGATTGACCCCACAATGACTCCCGTCAGGGCGACGAAAGCGACCCACACGTACCAGGGCCAATCGACGCCGCCGACCGTGATGCCGACCGATGCCTCGACGGTCGCACTGCTCTCTGGATCGACAACAATCAGATCGACACGGTGGGAACCTGATGGTGGATCGTCAACGGCCCAGGTCGTGACCGACCCCGGGATCTGGTCGGTGGCCAGGAATTCGCCGTCGAGGCCCCATGCTGCGGCCAGCATTCCTCTCTGATCTCCGCTACGCCTGACCTCGGCGGCACAGTCCAGACGTTGCCCCGCGTCATCGGCGATGGAACATGCGAGCCTGGTGATCCGGAAGCCCGAATCGTCCACCTCGTCGGCGGATTCGACCTGGCCATGCCCAGCGAGGACAACCATCACCCCAAGAAGCGGGAGCAGCCAGCGGAGCATCACATCGCTCCGCTCAATTCCCGGCAATCAGGTAGAGGTCGCCGTGCGACACACGATCGGTGTACACGTTCATGTAGCTGACACTGATCTCGTAGGTGCCTGCGCCTTGCTCGTCGAAGAACGCCGTCAGCTCCCCCGTTTCGGGACCAGTGGTCGTCGTCGAGGTCGCCGGATCGGTCGACCAGTCGATGTTGCTCACGAACCAAACACTCGGGTGATAGCCGTAGATCACCGCCTGGTTCCCGCCCGGCGTTCCCATGGCGTCGTTGCCGTGGAGAATTGCAGACGTCGAGGCTCCATCTTTCCAGACCTCGACGAAGAGGAAGTCGTCGACGTCGGCGAACACGATGTCCTGGATCCCGTCGGGTGATCGGTCGCTACCAACCCCGGCGGGCTGATCCACGGAACTGTCGATGCCACTGAGGGCGATCCACGACACCGCCGATGGGTCGAGATCGACGGTGAAGGTCGCGCCGTCGTAGGGCGCATTGATCTCGTATCCGCCGGCCGGCTCCATCGGTCCGATCACGAACACGGAGACTTCGCCCCCGACGGAGTCTTCGGTTCCAGAAGTCCCGGGGGGTCGCTCAAACGTAGATCCGTCCCACACATCGATCAGGACGAAGTCCTCAATGACCACCACAGCCGGTTGGATCACCACGACGATCGTGGTGCCCCAACCGGGCCACGGCGTTCCCACGTACGCTGGCGTCGTCTGGGCAGCTTTCGGCGGGATCAAGGGGTTCCCACACGCACACTTGGCCCGAGGAACGCCGAAACGGTCGACGAGAACGGCGGTGCCGGCCTGCAACACCGATTGTCGCGGTGTCGGCTTCCCGTCTCTGAATCCGTGGTTCGTCACTCGCGTGTCCTCGAGCAGGGTCACCGGCGTGAGTTCCGAGAAGTATTCACTGAGGTCAGCAACGGCAAGCGATGTCCGGTCATCGTCCCACCGGAGGTTCGGGTCGCTGTTGAGCGCCGCAACCCATGCCTCGGCCTCGGCCGGGGAGACCTGAAGGAACGAGAGGATCGCGGCGGCATCGCATCGCGAGGAATCCCGCGTCCCTCCGTACAGCCCAGGGCGATCGCCGCTACGCCCCTCCGCGACGACCTGCCCGGCAAGGGTGGTCGACGTCGTCGGCGGCTCTGTCGTCGTTGTCACCACGGGAGCCGTCGTGGCGACGACCGGCTCGGCGAACACTTCTCCCCCTGTGAAACTGTCAGGACCGGGAGACCCTGCCGGCTCGAGGAAGATCTCACCTGCGCTCTCGCCGGGACCGAGGGCAGATACACCATCACCTTGGCCTTCGACGGCTCGCGTGGAGGTCATCGACCCGACGGATGCCGAATCGGTGGAGACCGCCGACGCATCGGCTGCCACGTCGCTCGCGTTCGAACTCGACAGGAGATACGCTCCGATTGCGATCAGGAGGACGGCGGCCACACCGAGGGCACCAATGAGGACGCCCCGCTTCCGGTCGCGCTTCGCCGGAGTGGCCGTGGCGGGTAGCGGATCTGGGGGTGGCGGTGCGGCTGCCGCGATCTCGGAGATCGCGAGCCGTGCGCCACAGTTGCGACAAAAGGCATCTCCAGGCACGGCCTCGTGGCCGCAGTGCGAACAGGTCACGTCATCACCTCATTGCTCTCTCCCAATGAGGGTCGCAAAGCGGGTCGGAACCGGGCCAGAGGAGAAAGACCCGGCGGAAGCCCGCACGACGCGAGACGATCGGCGTACCGAGGCGCTCCGTTCAGGCTTCATCGGCATCGGACCGACACCGACTGCTGCACCGACATGCCACTTCCGCTGTGACTAGTCCGACCGAGCTACTCGACAACCATTCTCTTGAAATGCGCCCAAGACGCCGATTTGACACATAGGCCCGCCGAAAGAATGGCGTGCCGCCACAGGGGAGGTGGCCAGAATGCGGATGCGCGACCAGTTGGTCGTGGTAATCGCTGTTGCCGTCGCGACCATCGCCGTTGCGGCGAACGTGTTCGCCCAAACCCGCGCTGCCGATCAGCGCGTCCAAATGGGGCAGGAGGGTCTTGCCGCAGCGTGGTCGTATCCCGTCATGGACACCACAACGTCAACCAACCCTGCCGAAGAGACGGACAGGCCAAATCGCGAGACCTCTGATGGGGACGATGGCGACGACACAGGCCAGACCGAGACCTCGACGCCTACGGACCAAGCTGCGGCCCCGTGCTCCGATGAGGCACCCTGCACCATTGAAGAGGTACTCGATCACGACTTCCGCAATCACGGGCAGATGGTGTCCGCGTACGTCCATGCCCTTGGCTTCGAAGAGGGGCTCGACGGCCCGCGGGGATCGTACGTGCGACAGATCGCCAAGCCGGACATCGACAATGACGGCCCACCGCGCTCCGATCGCGCGGTTGAGAACCAGGACACGGACAAGGACACCCCACCCGGCCAGGACAAAGACAAGGACACCCCACCCGGCCAGGACAAAGACAAGGACACGGACGACGAATAGGACCCAGCCGGCAAACACCGCCGCTGCGTCATAATGGGTTCCGATCCCATCTCGATCGGAGACTCCCATGTACCAGGCCACCGAACGCCGCTACGACTCGATGCCCTATGCCCGCTGCGGCCGCAGCGGCCTCGACCTCCCGAAGATCGCCCTCGGCCTCTGGCAGAACTTCGGGAGCCGCTCACCACTCGAGTCCGCTCGGGAGATGCTCCTGAAGTCATTCGACCGGGGCATCACACACTTCGATCTCGCCAACAACTACGGGCCCGAGTACGGCACTGCCGAGGAGAACTTCGGTCGAGTAATGACCACCGACCTCGCTCCCTACCGCGACGAAATCGTCCTCTCCACCAAGGCCGGCTACGACATGTGGCCGGGCCCCTATGGGCAGGGCGGCGGCGGCCGCAAGTACATGCTTGCGAGCCTCGACCAGAGCCTCGGCCGCATGGCGGTCGACTACGTTGACATCTTCTACTCCCACCGATTCGACCCCACCACCCCGCTCGAGGAAACAATGGGTGCGTTGACCACCGCCGTTGACCAGGGGAAAGCCCTCTATGTCGGCATCTCGTCGTACGGCCCATCGAAGACCCGCGAGGCGGCCGAGATCCTCCGGGCCAACGGAACACCGTGCCTCATCCACCAACCGTCGTACTCGATGCTGAACCGCTGGATCGAGGATGAGTTGCTCGACGTGACCGACGCGGAAGGAATGGGCGTCATCGTGTTCTCGCCGCTCGGTCAAGGAATGCTCACCACGAAGTACCTCGAAGGCGTGCCGGCGGAATCTCGTGCAGCGGAAGACGATTCACTCAGCCAGGGATTCCTGACGGAGGAGAACCTCGCCCGTGTTCGGGCCCTCAACGAAATCGCTCAGGGTCGCGGCCAGACCCTGGCCCAGATGGCAATCGCATGGGCGCTGCGGGATCCGCGAGTCACAACGGCCTTGATCGGGGCAAGCCGGTGGTCGCAGATCAACGACAGCCTCGGGGCCCTCGACAATCTCGACTTCACAGCGGAGGAACTCACCGAGATCGACCGCTACGCGGCCGACAGCGGCATCAACCTGTGGGCGTCGTCAAGCCGGGAAGACTGACAACGTCCCCGGTTGTCACCGCTAAGGCACTGTGGTCGAGGACGACCCGGTGCTCCCGGTACCGCGACCCGGACCTTCTGGCGTCCCGGCTCGCTCTGGCTCGGGGGAGCCTGACGATCCGCCGAGCGGCTCTCCCCCACCGGCCTCGGGATCGGGCGGTGTTGACGGGCCGGGAGCCGCGTCGCCGGACGATCGATCTCCGGCACCATCGCCGGACCCGCCGAACTGGGGAGGAGTCGTCGTGGTTGAAGTGGCTCCGCCCTGACCACTCTGTTGCGACCCCGCGCCGGAGTTGCTCGAACCCTCACCGGATTCGCCCTTGCGGTCCGGATCCGGTTCGTTGCCTTGCTGGCGCTCTTCCTCGCCCTGCCGATCTACCTGTTCTTGGTCACGCGATTGGGACTCTGCGGCCTCTCGCTCGCGGCGTTGCTCTTCGTCCTGCTCCTGGAGGCGCTGCCTGGCGCTCTCGAGACGCGATCCGAGGCTGCTGCGATCAACGAGCTCGGAGGTTGCAGCTTCGGCTCGCTCAACCGCTCTGGTGATCGCCGCCCGAGGAGCACGCAGGAAGACCAGGCGTTCGACTTCCTCAACACGATGGGTGGCTTCGACCTCGTCGTCAAAGACGGCCCGAACGCGCTCGGTGACCTGTTTCATGGGATAGAGGACGTCGCCGGGAACCGAGTCCTCAGCAGCGACAGCCATCCCGACCGGGGCCACCACCACGAACACGGCAGCGAGCGCACCAGCCAGCCGTCTGCGCAGAGCAAAGCCGGTGGGAACCGGAGCCGGAGGAGCCGCCTTGAGGGCTACACCCATCTCGGCGATATGGCGGGTCTTCGTGTCCTCTGCGACTTCGACGCGGTAGGCCGAGGAGAGCCGCTCCATGGGGTCACGAGTGTCCATCAGCCACCTCCCCCGTCAGATGAGTCCAGCAAAGTGCGCAGTCGGCTCTCGGCACGGCGGACTGCCGCATACACCGCGACCCGAGTTCCACCGACAACCTCGGCAATCTCGTTTCCGTCCATCCCCACCACGTGTCGCAGAACCAGCAGTGTGCGCTGTTTCGGGTTGAGTTGTTGCATCGCCGCGGCGAGGTCAGGGTCGGTGTCGAAACCTGACGGGAGTTCCGGTTCGACACCGACCTCAGGGACCATCGCTGCGAGATGCTCTGGGCGGCGCGAGCGGCGCCGCAGTTCGTCGAGGCATGTGAAGCGCACACTTCGGAACAGCCAGGCCCTCAGGGACCGACCATCGCCCTTGATCTGCGGGGCGGATTGGACAAGTTCAAGGAACGCCTGCTGCACGGCATCCTCGGCAAAACGAGGGTCGTGCACCATCCCGTTGGCGAAGGACGCCAGGGGGTCGGCCGTACACCGATACGCCGTGGCGAATGCGGTCTCGCTTCGGGATCGGATTCCGTTCATGATCTCATCCAGTTCCGGGTATTCGCTCACATGCCTTCCGGGTACCTCGGCTACAGGAACAGGGCGGACAGGGGGCCGTACATATGGGTCCACATCCATCTCACCATGGCGAAAAGGTACTCACCATCGCCACTACCGTCGACATAGGCGGCGACGCGTTCCATGATCCGTTCGTACGCCTCGGTGCGCGTCATCTCGCGCTCCGGCTCGCAGTCGGTGCAGGCTCCGTCGTTCGTTCGAATCTGATCCCGGTCCCGGTCGCGTGCCTGGATCGGGTCTCGCACGGCTTCGCACTCGGCAGCGGTTCCGATGCACGTGCCGCCGTCCTGGCGCACCTGATTCTGCGCACGAGTCTGAGTCCGTTCCTTCGCGGCCTCGCATTCTTCATCGGTCCCGGCACAAGCACCGTCGTACTCGCGCTCCTGAACCTGCTCACGAGTCTGCGTGCGCTCGCGGACGGGCTCACACTCAGGCGCTTCGTCACCGGCCACACACGGGGAATCGTCGGCATGGACCTCGGCACGTTCCTGCGTCTGGGTCATGACCGTCTCGCCGACACGTTCTCCGTCACCCGTCCCCGGGCCCGGTCCGGCGACGGCCGCCGTCACCGCGAAGAGCGAGAACACCATGATGAGGCTCACCAACAGCGTCATCCGTTTCACAAGGATCTCCTTTCGATATGAGACTCCACCCAGAGAGACGCCGGAGCGACCCGAGATTCGACGGGCGCCCGCGAGAAATGCTCAGGAGTCTGCGATCAGCGATACTCGGCGAATGAGCGTCACGATCCGGCACTACGACCACGCCACGGACTATCACGACGTGAACGACTTCCTCGTCGAGACCTACATCCGAGGAGACACATTTGCGAACTGGCTCCAGCCTCGATGGGAGTACATGCACGCCCACGAGTACACCCAGAGCCTGCCGATTGAGCGCTTCGGTGTGGCCGAGGAGCATGGAGAGATCGTCGGGATCATCCACTTCGAACACGATCCGGCGCTCATCTATCTCCAACTGCGCCCAGACCGACGCGACACCGCATCCGATCTGCTCGCCTACGCAGGTGAGCATCTGGGCGGCGACTCCACAGCGTTTGAGCGGGAGGTCATCGCCTTGTACGTCAACGACTTCGACGAGTCACTCCGCGAGGTCGCGACCGCTCATGGCTTCCGTCCGAGCGCCGACCACGGCGAAGTGCACGCACGGTACGTCCTCGCTCGGAAGATTCCGAAGGCTCCACTCCCCCGGGGCTTCCACCTCCAGAGCCTGGCCGACGAGAACGATCTCGCCCAGATCGCCGGCGTCCTCTGGCGAGGCTTCGAGCACGACGGCGAGGTACCCGAGTCGGGTCCAGCCGCCCAGGGCGAATCCCAGCAGACGCCGGGATTCCGCAGAGATCTGACGATCGTGGCCGTCGCTCCCGACGGTACGTACGCGTCGTACGCCGGGATGTGGTTCGTCCCGGAGAATCGGGTCGCATACGTCGAACCGGTCGCTACCGACCCGGCCTACCGGCGCATGGGTCTCGCCAGGGCAGCGGTATCTGAGGCGCTCCGCCGCGTCGTAGATCTCGGAGCGGACGTGGCCTGGGTTGGATCAGATCAGCCTCTCTACCTCGATATGGGGTTCACTCCACAGTTCCGCACGGATCTCTGGGTGCGGGCCCTCGACCGCTAGCCGCACCAGACCAGTTCGTACCGGCCTCGCCGCGCACCTATCCTGCCTGGCCAATGAGAATTGTCATCGTAGGGGCCGGGGCCGTCGGGTCGTATCTCGCGGAACGACTCGCACTCGAGGGCCAGGACATCGTCCTCGTCGAGTCCAATGAGCAGCGCGCGAGCGAAGTGCAATCCGAGATCGACTGCATGGTCGTCAACGGCAACGGCGCGTCGGGTTCCACGCTTGTCAAGGCCGGACTCAACGACGCCGATTTGCTCATCGCGGTCAGCTCATCGGATGCGATCAACGTCCTCGCCTGTAGTGCGGCCACCAGCATCGGCATCCCACGAACGGTCGCGCGCGTCGAGGACCCGGAGCTCAAAGCCGAAGTCGAAGAACTCGGCGTTGACTTCATCATCGATCCTGGCGAGGCGGCGGCACGTGACCTCCTCAGGCTCGTCAAGCGGGGCGCCATCTCCGACCTTGTCGAGTTTGCCGATGGACAGTTGGTTCTTCTCGGTGCGTATGTGGCACCCGACGCTGCGTTCGTCGGCGTCACGCTGGCCGCACTCCGCCGGGCCGTCGACGGCTGGAATTGGCTCGTCGTCGCAGTGATCCGTCACGGTGAGACCATGATCGCCCGAGGTTCGACCGTGCTCGAAGCGCATGACCACGTGTTGCTGATGGCACAAGCCAACAAGACGGCGGAGGCATACGAGCTGCTCGGGATCAGCGACAAGGCTGCCGAGAAGGTCATCGTGTTGGGCGCCACCCGCCTCGCCCAGGTCACCGCAGCGATGCTGGCCGACAACGGCATCTCGACAACCCTCATCGACGAAGACCGGAAACGCTGTCACCTCATCGCAGAGCGCCTGCCTCGGGTGGTGGCCGTGTGCGGCAACCCGACGGATCCGAAGCTCCTCATGGCCGAAGGTGTCGACGCGGCGGATTCGGTTCTCGCTCTCAGTGGCTGGGACGGCAACAACCTCCTTGCGTGCCTGGTGGCGAAGGAACTCGGAGCCGGCGAAGTCATCGCCCGGTTCACCAACACCGAGCTCGTCGGGCTGCTCAGCGGCGCCGGCCTGGACGCAACCGTCAGCTCCCGCCTCTCGGCAGCGAACGAGATCCTCCGGTTCGTCCGGCGCGGCATCATCCACTCCGTCACGACCTTCTCGGACTCGGATGCTGAGGCCATCGAGCTCGAGGTACGCCCGGGCAGTCCCGCGATCGGCAAGACCCTGAACAATCTCAACCCACCCGAGTCGCTGATCATCGGCGGCGTACAACGCGGCGACACCGCATTTGTGCCGCGCGGCAGCACCGTCATCGAGGAAGGCGATCACCTGATCGTCATCGCCCGGCCGGAGGCCATTGCCGCCGCCGAGAGCCTTTCGGGTTAGCCCGATATGTCTTGGCGGCACCTCCTGCATGTCGTCGGCGCCGTCGTCGGCGCCATCGGCGTGTCGATGCTCGCCTCGGCCGTGGTGTCGGCTATCTACCAGGAGTGGTCGACCGCGCTCTGGATTGTCGCCGCCTCTGCGGTGACGATGATCCTGGGTCTCGTGCTGTGGCGGTGGTTCGACCGTCCCGGCGAGTTGAGCACGCGTGAAGGATTCGCCGCGGTTGCCCTCGCATGGATCGCGATGGGCCTTGTCGGCGCCCTCCCCTATCTCCTCACCGGATCGATCACCAACGTCACCGATGCCGTGTTCGAGACGGTTGGCGGATTCTCCACCACCGGCTCTTCGGTCGTCCCCGATCCCGCGCTGCTCCCCCACGGAATTCAATTCTGGCGCTCCTTCACCCAGTGGGTCGGCGGCATGGGAATCATCGTGCTCTCGATCGCCATCCTGCCGTTGCTCGGCATGGGCGCCGTGCAGCTTGCCCGCGCCGAGTCACCCGGCCCGACACCCGATCGACTGACACCGCGCTTCAAAGAGACGGCGAAGCGTCTGTGGATCGTCTACGTTGCGCTGACCGCCATCGAGATGATCCTCTTGTGGTTCGGGGACATGACTCTCTTCGAGGCCATCAACCACGCGTTCACGACGATGTCGACCGGTGGATACAGCACCAACGCCGGCTCGATGAACGCCTTCAGCAACTACTCGCAGTGGATCGTGATCGTATTCATGGTCCTGGCCGGCACGTCGTTCGCTCTGCACTTCCGGGCCATCCACAATCCAGGTGTCTATTGGAAGAACACCGAAGTACGCGTCTACGTCGGAGCGACGCTGGCGGCGGCGGTCGTGATGATCGTTGGTACGTGGGGCGGTTCGGTCCACGACACGATCCGGGATGCGCTGTTCACCTCGGCCTCGATGATCACCACGACCGGGTATGGGACCGCCGACTTCGGCCTGTGGAAGCCCGCGCTCCAGATCATGATCGTCGGTCTGATGTTCGTGGGAGGCATGGCCGGCTCAACTGCCGGGTCCGTGAAGGTCTATCGCCACGAGGTGCTCTACGAAGCATCACGGGTCGACATCCGCCGTCTCATCCATCCTCGCGGCGTATTCGTCGCCCGCATCGGGAAGAATCCGCTGAAAGATGAACTCGTCGAGGCCGTGCAGACCTTCTTCCTGCTCTACATGTTCGCCTTCATGACGGGCAGCTTCGCTCTCGCCGTGATCAGCTCGATCTGGGGACCCGACATGGACATCGTCTCCACCGTATCCGCTGTCGCTTCGTCACTCGGCAACGTCGGTCCCGGACTCGGTTCGGTGGGCCCGACCGGGAACTACCTCGAAGTCCCGATGCTCGGGAAGTGGCTGCTCGCCGGTCTCATGATCGTCGGGCGCCTCGAGATCCTCCCCATCCTCATCCTCTTCAACCGGGAGAGTTGGCGCCGATAGCAACCTGCGGAGCCTCGCCCCTCCCAAACCGTTCCATGGGGTTCGGCCGCCCCGGTGCCCTTGCCCTGCGCGGACCCAGTTCGATTCCTGTCACTCCCGGATGCGAGAATGAGACCAATGAGCACAGCCAGCCCCCACGGCAATCTGATCATGATCGGCGGCGGTGAGCTCGGGCGATGCCCGACCCGCATCCACCATGATCGCTTCAACGCCACCGAACGCGCCGATGACCCGGTGGTGCAACGGCGAATCGCCGACGGGCGGGCGTGGGAGAACATCGTTGTCGCGCGGGTCCTCGAAGGAACGGATCCAGCCGTCGTCTCACAGCCCGGAGAGCCGATCGACCCCGATGTCCCGGTCACGATCGCCTCAGGAGTCACGGCTGCCGAACGAGAGGCCATCACCCTCGAGGCGCTTCGTGCGGGAGTGCCGATCATCGTCGGAGGTCGGCTTGCGGAAGAGAGCCTTCAGTCCGTCGGAGCACCCGATCTCCTCATCAAGCTCCATGATGGCTACGCCCCCATCGACGTGAAACACCACAAGGCGATCGGACGGTCGGGGATTCCCGCCCGGGCAACATCGATCGATCACCTCGACGACACGAACGGCGCTCCAGTGTCCTTCCGCAGCGGCCGCGTCAACGATCTCTTTCAGGTGGCCCACTATTGGCGCCTCCTCGACCACCACGGCTTTGCGAACCTGCGGCACCTCGGAGGAGTCATCGGAGCGGAGAACACCTTGCTCGCGGTGTGGGTCGACCTCGGGGCGGGTGATCCGTCAATACTCGGTCGCCAACACGATGCGTTGAACGACGCCATCCGCGTCGCGGAAGCCGGCAGGATCCAGCCAACGCGCCCGCTCATACCCCCGGTCTGGCGCGGGGCCTGTCGATCCTGTCCATGGGCCGAGTACTGCCGAGACGAACTCGAAGCCATCGACCACGTCTCGCTCCTCCCGGCGGTCGGCGCACACGACACGAAACGCCTGCTCGACTCCGGGGTCGCAACGACCACCCACGTGGCGGGGCTCCAGCCGGGCTCCGTCCACGGCGGGTACGAAGTGAGCGAGGAGGCGATCCTCCAAGCCAGGGCCCACGCATCGGGATCGCTGCTGCGCCGAACCGGTGTCGACCTCACCCTGCCGTTCGCGGCCAACCAGATCGACTTCGATGTGGAGACCTACCTCGGAACCCTCTATCTCGCCGGTCTTCTCGTCCATGAACCGGACGGCGCCGCCTTCCGACCCATCTCGAATTGGACGGGAACGCCGGCTGGTGAACGACAGGTCGTGGAAAGCCTCTTCCGATACTTCGATGCACTTGCCGCACGCGGCGATGTCGTGGTGTACCACTGGACCGGATACGAGCGGACGATCCTCAAAGAGGCGTCCGAGCGTCATGGCCTCTCGATGCGGTCTGCCCCATCGGTCGACGACTGGTTCGACCGCTATGCCTGCGACCTCTGGTCGTGGATCAAGCAGCGTTTTGTCTCACCGAACGGCTACTCACTCAAGGTCATCGCGCCGCTCTGCGGCTTCGACTGGCGCGACGACGATCCGGGCGGGGCGCAGTCCGAACTCTGGTACGTCGACGCGATCGCAGGCGACGACGAGCAGCGGGCCCGACTCCTCGAATACAACGAAGACGATGTGGCCGCCCAGGCCGCAATCCGCGAGTGGGTCCGCGCCCAGCCGCAAGCGCCCTCGGGTCGCACTCTGGCCTAGAGCGGAGAATACGAAGCGTCCGACCGGCGTTGCCCGGACATGGACACTGCAGAAGAGCAACACCTTGCCTGGCTCGCCCGGTCCTTCGGCCGCACCGACTACCTGCCGTTGACCGCCTCTGACCTCGCTGCGCTCTCCGACGCGGGATCGTACGTTGAGAAGTATCCCGGGACCCACCTCTTCAAGGAGAGTGCCGACTCAGAGGCGGCGTACGTGATCCGCACCGGGAACGTCGAACTGTTCCGCAATCGGACGGGAGGGCGCCTGATCGTCGGCCGCGTCGGACCCGGTGCGGTTATCGGAGACATCGCGCTCCTGCGAGGACAGCCATACATGTCGAGTGCTCGTGCGGTGTCGTCCGTCGAGGCATTCCGACTCGATCGGGCGAAGCTCCTCCCCATCCTCTTCGACCACCCGCGGATCGCGATCCGATGGCTTGTCGCCGGTCTGGACCAACTCGAGGCGACGCAACGGCGCGTAGTCCGCCTCATGCGGGGAAGCGTGAAGGAGCAGGTCGCCGAGATGGTGCTCGATGAGGCGGATCGGTACGGCACGGTTCAGCTCTCGCAGGCAACCCTCGCCGGGCTCCTCGGAGCAAGCCGGCAGTCCGTCAACCAATCTCTTTCTGAACTCCGTCGCGTCGGAGCGGTTGAGACGGGCTACCGAACCATCACCATCGTCGACGCGGATCGACTTGCAGCGTCCGCCGGACGGTGAGTTGCCGTTGATCAGCGCGTGCGTATCACGGAGAAGCCGACCCCGCCTACCGGCCCGAGCACGCTGAAGAACACGGCTTCAACAAGCGGGGATGGCAACGCCTCGAACGCCGGAGATCGGGACGGGTCTGTGCCTGGACAGTCATGCCGTGGTCAACGATGGCGAGACCGCGACGGCCCGGCAAGGGTCGGAATCTCGACAATTGGAGCGGCAAGGAGTACCCACTCCCCTGCCGGGTTGCTGCCCCGTATCGGCGATCATCCGGTCGTCGTCGCACAGACCTGGTTGGCGATTGCCTCCATGGCGTCGTCGAACCGGCCGACCCATACCTTGCCGTGAGCGGGTGTACGCAGGGGATCGAGCAGGTGGACGAGGTGATGGCCGAGTTCGTGTCCGAGTGTCCGCAGCGTGGTGGTCGCCCCGAGCCTGATCTCGCCGTCAGGCGGATAGGGACGCCGATAGTGGTCCTCCCACGCCACGATGCGCTCCTCGCCGTAGAGGTCGCTCGCGATTCGGCGCGGTGCCCAGCACTGACCGGTATCCGGCCGGCGACGCCGGTTGAACCTCAACCCGGGTTCGGCCACACCGAATTCCCCAGCCACGTGCCGTACCAGGACAACCGTCTCATCCGATTCGACGGCGTAGTGATCGCCGAGCCGGATGATGAGGTCGTAGTCGCGGCTGAAGGTGCGGACTCGGTGTTCGTGCCGCGGGATCCGGTTCGATGATTCGATGATCTGCAGTGGCATGTTCCTGGCGGTCTCTGTGCTGACGGTCATTCTGTGGGCTCACGGCGCCAAATACGAGGTGGAAAACCCTGGGTTCGCGGATCAGTCGAGGAGGGTGGGGTCGGGAGCCAGGACCGGGGGGTCGTCGGGGACGGGCAGGACCGCCTCCTCCGCCTCACCCAGGTCGAGTTCGTGGATCCTCGTCCCTCGTGACTGCACCTTGCCGGCGGATGTCTCGATCTGGTCGATGTCGCGATTGGCCTGATCGAAGTGACGTCGAAGGTTCGTTACCCGGTCCGAGAGCCGACCAACATCGGTCAGCATCGTACCGACCTCGGTCTGGATCACCCCTGCCTGCTTGCGCATCTCGACGTCCCGGAGGACGGCTCGAACGGTGGTGAGCGTCGCCATCATCGTCGTCGGCGACACGATGTAGACCCTCGCCTTGTAGCTGGCCTCGATGATCGCCGGGTGATGGGCGTGCAGTTCGGCGTAGACCGCCTCCGATGGCAGGAACATCAGCGCCGAGTCCGCCGTCTCGCCCGGGATGATGTAGCGCTGCGAGATGTCGCGCACGTGCTTCTTCACGTCCTCGCCGAGTTGCTTGGCGTATGCCGCACGGCCTGTATCGTCGGTGGCATTGAGCATGTTGCGGTACGCCGTGAGCGGGAACTTCGCATCAACGACGACCGACCCCGGAGGATTCGGGAGTTTGATAAGGCAGTCGGCCCGCTTCCCGTTCGACAGCACGCTCTGAAACTCGTAGGCCGAGTTCGGGAGCGCGTCTTCGACAATCGCTTCGAGTTGCACCTCACCGAACGCGCCGCGGGCTTGCTTGTCGTCGAGAATGTGCTGCAGCCCGACCACCTCGGTCGACAGCTTCGTGATGTTCTGCTGTGCCTGGTCGATGACCGACAGCCGTTCAGTCAGCTTCGTTACGGACTCTGCCGTCTCCTTCGACGACTTCTGCAGGCTCTGACCCATCCGATCTTGGACCTGTTCGAGCCGATCGTTCATCGACTTTGTCAAGCGCTCGGACGACTCCTGGAGCGCCTTGGTCGTGGCGGACGCCATGGCGTTCTGCTGATCGTTCATCATCTTCAACTGGCCGGAGAGGTGCTCCTGGGATCGGGCCTGGGCGGTGAGGATCTGTTCGATCCTCTGGTCAGCTTCGGCGCTCGCGGCATCATCTCGGCGGAGCACGAACCAGACGACCACACCCGCGACCACAACGAGGGCCACAGCCAGGATGATGAGTGCAGTTTCCACGGGGAGTGGCCTCTCTTCCAGTGATTGATTTCGTGGCCTCAGCGTAGGGAGTCCCGGTGACAGATTCGATACATTGCCCGCTTCATCGCCATCGCGATACCCGTATCACCGTCGCTCGGCCCGAATCGGTCTTCCTAGTACCAGATCGCTTCGCCGAAGCCGGGAAGCGGCATCTCGTCGGGAAGCGAGCGGGCCACGCCCGCTGCATAGCGACCGGCGGACCAGGCCGCCGCCGTTGCGTCGAGGACGTCATCGGCAGGAACGGTGCCAACCGGATCGGGGAGCCGATCGGGCAGCGACAGACCGACCCCGGAGAGAAGTCGACGGCGCTCGCTGTGCCCATTCCAGCTCTTCTTCGACGAGTTGAGTGGCCGCCCCGCGAGGGCACGGAACGTGACCTCCGGATGGATCTCGATCAGCCGAGGATCTGTGCGGGCGACGGCGTCGGTCTCCAGGATCCGACGACGGAGCGCATAGCTCTGGGCCGTCAGGCCGATCCCGTACCGCTTGCGCGAGAGGCGCAGCGCGTCTTGATACGTCTCCGCCTCGAGAACGTCCCTGGGCGGAGTCGGAAACACGCTGGACGATCGGACGCCGATGAACTTCCGGGCCGCCGAGTCGGCAGGTCGCGGCGGCGCCACGGGCAAGCCGATCGGGATGTCGACCGCAATGATCTCTGCCTTGGCCTCGGCCGTTGCGAGATCGGCCATGGTCTCGTACGCGTCAATCGAGGCGATCCAGCCATCGACCGTGGCGACCGCGACCCACCCACTCTTCCAGACATCCGCACCGACGACTCTCGACATCATCTCCTCCGGACTGGAGCGTACCAAGCACCCACATCGCCCCGCCAAACGGCGCTCCGGCCAGCGCGCGATCGTGCAGCCGCCGTCGGGTGGAGTCCTACCGGTCCGTCGTTGCGCCGGCTACCTTCGCGTCGAGCCAGCGCTGGGTCAGGCCGGGAGCGATGCGGACCAGGCGGTCGAGCACCGTCGTTGTCGCGTCGGTGAAGATGTTGGCTCTGCGACGGTCGACACCGCGCAGAATGGCGGTCGCCACTCTGTCGGCCGAGATCGGCTTGACGCTGCCGGCGATCGCCTTCGTCTCCTCTGGGAGGAACTCCTGCTCGCCTGCGAACTGCGGCGTATCAACATCGGTCGGGAACACGCAGCCGACGTACACGCCGTGCGGCTTCAACTCGGTGCGCAGCACGTCGCAGAGACCTCGCACCGCGTACTTCGCCGATCCGTACGCCGAGTAGCCATAGACGCCGAGGAGTCCCGCCGCCGATGAGATCGCGACGATGCGCCCGCTCCGACGGTCCATCATCGAAGGAGCGACCGCCCGGATGGCGTACAGCGTCCCGAAGTAGTTCACCCGCATGTGGCGCTCGAACTCACCATCCGGCATCTCGAGGAACCGTCCGGGCCGGGAGATTCCGGCCGACGTGATGAGCACGTCGCACGGACCGTGGAGAGCAACGGCGTCTGCTATCGCCGCCCGGACCTGGGCCTCGTTCCCAACATCGACGGCATAGGTCGTGACGAATCCAGTCGAGTCGCCGTACTCGTCGGCGACCTGGTGGAGGTCGGCGTCGTCGAGTGCAAGGATCGAGACCGCACACCCGCGGCGCACCAGACGGGCGACGAGCGAACGCCCGATGCCGGACGACCCGCCGGTGACGATCGCATGGACGCCCCGGTACTGCATCAGAAGAACCGCACGACGAGGATGATTGAGAGGGTCAAGACACTGACCACCACTCCCGCATTGATGATCCCGTCGTGCTCGCGTTTGAACAGGCCGGTCCTCGCGAAGTAGGCAAGATCGAGTATCCCGAGGAAGGCAAGCATCCCTGCAGCGATGAGGCCGAGCGACGCACCGGCCGACCTGCCGCCGGTCACCAACACGGCGGAGGTCGGAGCGGGATCCTCGGTGACCTGGAGGATGGCTGCGACGACGAGCACGATCGCGAGCACCGCATCCGTGAAGACGAACGGCGCTTCATGATCGATGTACCCGTCGGGGAGCCACGGTTCATCATGGGGAGTGCGGAACCAGGTGATCCAGTATGCGGTGATGCCGAGCGCTGCCAGCACTTCGAATCCGGCGATCACCCAGGTGGCAATGCTGTCGCTCACGATGCAGCGTCCTTGGCACGTTTCAGCCGATCGGGAATCACATCTCGCCCGTATACGTCGCCGATCGTCTCTGCCCGCTTGATCATCTCGGCCTGGTCCCCGTCGACGAGCACCGAGGCCGGCCGGGGCAGCGAGTTGAAGTTCGACGCCGAACTCTCCTGATAGGCGCCCGTCTCGAGCAGCGCCACGATGTCACCCGCTTCAACGTCCGGCACCCTCGCGCCGAGCACGATCTGGTCGGCGTAGCACGAGTGGCCGACGATGTCCGCCGTCTGAGTGGCGGGGGCGTCCGGTTGCTCGACGAACACGAACGGGTGGCGGTTGTGCTCGAACACACCGCCTGCCAAGAAGAAGTAGGTCGTGTCGGTGAGCACCCACGTATACGGGATCGGACTCGTCTGACGCTTCACGGTCTTGATGCTGGCGAGGTGGATGCCGGTGTCGCCGTACATCGCCCGCCCGGGTTCAATCTGCAACCGGACGCCGCCGATCGCCACGCCGTTCGCCTTCAGCTCCCGACGCAGCACGGACGTGATCGCTCGCCCATACTCCTCGATCGTTGGCGGCGCCTTCGGATCACTCTGGCTGGTCAAGACTGCGAGGATCTTCGCGAGGAGGGCGTGGTAGGCCTTGTCACCGAGGCCGCGCAGCCCGACCAGGAACGGGTATCCGAGCGCGGTGAGGAGGAACTCGGAACGAGGGAACTCCTTGTTGTGGGGGTCCCGGGAACTGGCCATGCCGCCGCCGATGTCGATCTCCGACGGCTGCCACCCGCCCCAGGCCTTGCTGAGTTCGCCGACGAGACGGGCGAAGCGAACCATCATGCCTTCCCAATACCAGAGGCTCGGGTGATGACGTCCAGAGTGGAAGTGGAGACCGACGAGTTCGACATTCGGCATTGCGAACACGCGATGGCCCATCGCCACCAAGTACTCGGGCGGAATGCCGGACTTGTAGACCTGGACACCAAGGTCGATCGGAACCGTCATCTGCGAGAAGTCGGTGGGCCTCCAGAGGTTCGGGAGGGCGGGCTTGACCCGGAAGCGCACTTTCGCGATCTTGCCGAGTTCGGCTGCGACTTCCTGGATGAGGTCGACTTCGTGCACATCCTCGATGGTGATGCGCACCCCCGCGTCGACACAATTGCGAAGGTGATCCTTCGGCTTCCCTCCCCCGTTCACCGAGACACGCTCCGGGTCGACACCCGTTTGCAGGACGCCTGCCAGTTCCTCCGGCGAGTAGATATCGGCTCCGGCCCCCTCATTGGACAGGATCTGTCGGGTGGCGAGCAGCGTGTTCGCCTTCATGGCGGGGAGCACGTCGACCGGTCCCGGCCATCCTTTGGAGAACGCCTCGCGGAAGCGCCGCAGGTTCTCGCTGATCTGCGCTTCGGAGAACACGAAGAGCGGCGTCCCGAAACGTTCGGCAAGATCAACGGTGCTGACACCCTCGACGTGCAGCACGCCGTCGCGGACGGAGAGGCAATCGAAGTCGCGCATCGCTGCGGACCAGTGCGGGCGGGATTCGGCAGATCGAGTCATGAAGACCTCCTCGGCGAGATCGTACCGAGCCAGATCGACGCGTGCCCGACGCCGCGGTTCGCCGATCGATTCCTCTCCCTGAGGTATCGCCTGCCCTGCGGGCAGGTTGCGGAGGGGGTCTCCACCGCTCCACAACTCCGAGCCAACACTCGCGGGCCATCGAGAGAGAGACTCCTCTCTCCACGCAGACGAGAGACCCCTTCCGTCACCGAGAAGGCAGCTCCTACGCCGGTGGTTCGCCGTGGAGCTTCTCGTACAACTCGATGGCCGCTTCGAGGTAGTTCACACCGCACACAAGGGCGACCGACGCGTAGGCCGAGCACTCACCGGTCTTGACATAGGCGTATGCCCGTTCGGCCATGTCGTCCATCAACTCCTGGTGGGGAAGCTCTTCCGGTGTGACGGGCAGCACCTCCATCGTGGCTGCGTACACCTCGGGGTTCCACACGTTGAACTCTGTTGCAACGGTTGCAGCCTCGATGACGAGTTCTTCGTCCATCGCCCGGACGACGTCGACAATGGTGGGTACGCCACAGGTCAAAGCGAGATCGATCCGCCGGGCGTCCTTCGGGACGCGGAGGCCCGCGTCGGTGAGAACGATGATGTCCCCGTGACCGGCCGAGGCGATCAGGTCGAGGAGCTCAGGATGTAGAATGCCACGCTGCTTCACGGTTTCGACCTCACCTTCGACGGCTTGCACAGATGTTCTGCATTGGACATTTGTCCATCGTGCGATGATACTTCGAGACCATGGCTGAGGACAACACCAGACAGGAACTCGCAATCCGCGTCGCCTGGCTTTACCACGACCGTGGCCTCACCCAGCAGGAGGTCGCGGACCGGCTCGGCCTCTCTCGCTCGACGATCAGCCGCATCCTCACCGACGCGGAGCGTGACGGGATCATCCGGGTCATCATCACCCAACCGCTCCCCGCAACCGCCCGACTCGCCGAGGCGCTGATCGAGCGGTACGGACTGTCCGGTGCGATCGTCGGACCGGCGCTCGACGATGAGCCTCCCGAGGTCGCCGCGGCCGCCGCCATGGCGCGCCGTTTGGAAGGAATCGCGGCTTCTGGCGCCGTGACGATCGCTGCTGGCTGGGGTCGCACCATCGCACTCTCCGCGCGTGAGACACGGCCACTACCGACCTCGCGCGTCACCGTTGTCGATGCCTTCGGACATACCACCACCGATGACACGACCGCTGCCGTCGAGGTCACCAACACCCTTTCCAGGAAGTTTGATGCCAAGGTCATGCATGTCCCGTCGCCGGGTTTCGCCCCTTCCGAGGAGATAGCGGGGAGTTTCCTCTCGTCTCCCCCGGTTGTTCGTGCCCTCAAACGCGCCAAAGCCGCCGACGTCATCCTCGTATCGGTCGGCGTCGTCGGCCCCGCGTCGCTGCTCCTCAATGAGGGCTTCATCACAACGGAGTCCATGGAAGAAGCCATCGCCGATGGGGCCGTCGGCGAGGTCTTCGGCTGGTACTTCGATGCCGACGGCAACCGGGTCGAGTCATCGGGCATCCATCCCATTGCGCTCACGCTCGAAGAACTCCGCAATGCGCCGCGAGTGATTGGTGTGGCGGCGGGACCCGAGAAGGCACCAGCGATCCGGGGAGCCATCGCCGCCGGCATCCTCGATGAACTCGCCATCGACGAAACCCTGGCAACGGCGCTGCTCGACTGAGTAGCTGGGTAGTTGCTTCGAAGTAGCCGAGTAGCTGAAGAAGAGCAGACCCCGAGGAGAACGCCCGGACTCGAGCTCGTGCGGCCTCCGGACCGGACCTACCCGATCGACGCGCGGAAGGCTGCTGCGGTCTTCTCCAGGTTCTCGCCGCGATGGAGGTCGCCGCCGATGAGGAGGGCGACGTCGTTGCCGTAGAAGTCCACGATCTCGTCGATGCGGTCGCGGGTCATGCCGCCGCCGGGAGAAGGGAAGATCGGGGCAACGCCGTCGATCGGTTCCCGGCACGCGTCTGCGATCTCCGTGCACGCCGCGGGGCTGAACGAGAACCGGCCGCCGTAGTTCGGGAAGATCGAGAGGTCGGCCCCCGCGTACCGCATCCATTTGCCGTAGAGGACGCCGTGGGCGATCCCACCGGTTGGTGATGAGACGAACCCTCCGAGCAGCGCCGGATGTCCCATGATCGGAACACCGACATCAGATCGGTTCGCGAGGTCTCGCATGTGGTCGAAGCCGGTGATGCCGGGCAGCACGAGGAGACCCCCCGCTCCGGCATCCAGGGCGATGCGCATCCGCTCTTCGAGGAGCGCCTGCGGGGCGTTGATGCTCGGCATGTAGATCGCGTTCAACCCGGACTGCTCGTTGGCGCGGCGGACCGCATCGGAACACGCGCGAACCCGGTCTGCGTACTCGGCGAACGGCTGGTTCGCGAGACTGTGGTCGTCCTTGATCATGTCGACGCCGCCGAGCGCAAGTTGATACGCCATCTCGGCGAACCGTTCAGGTGGAGAGCCCATCGGCTTCAGAGCCGTGGCGAGAAGCGGACGGCTTGGAGCATCGAACAACGTCCGCAGGCCGTCGATGCCGAACCGGGGACCGCCGAGCCGCTCGGTCAGCGATGACGGTAGGTCCACGTCGACGAGCTTGACACCCGGAAGCAGGCTGCTGTTGCCGAACAAGACGTTGAGGAGTTGCGGGAGTTCGAACCCGGTCGTCTCAACGGCGTAGCTGACCTCCGCTCGGGCCAGGTCGGGTCCGACGGTTCCGAGCGACTCGATGCGGCCGATGATCTCGCGCTGGATGTCGTCGTCCGGGACGAGGTCGGCTGGGAATTCGATCGTCTGCTCAACGCGGAGGGCGTTGGCGCGCCCCTCCGCATCGGCCGAATCGCCCGTGAACTCATAAACGGCGCGGACCCGGTCGCCACTCACGGTCAGCGTCGTCGGCTCAATCATCAGAGGCCCTCTGCTTTCGCAAGGCTGTGGGTGGCTTCAACCCGGGACGATGCGAG
Source organism: uncultured Actinomycetota bacterium (assembly GCA_963836085.1). Lineage (GTDB taxonomy): Bacteria > Actinomycetota > Acidimicrobiia > Spongiisociales > UBA5794 > JAHEEL01. The sequence continues at coordinate 127,932 of CAWIHT010000013.1, read as the reverse complement.
ATCCTCCTCGGTGATGCCGGTGTTCCTGCCGGTGAGGTCCTCCACGCCTGCTACGAGCGCGGCGGCATCGAGTCCGTACTCCTTCATCAGATACGATCGGGACGCCCCGTGTGCGTAGGTGTCGCGAAGGCCGAGGCGGAGAAGCCGCTTCCCCGACCCAGCATCGGCCATCTTCTCGGCAACGGCCGATCCAAGGCCGCCGATGATGGTGTGGTTCTCGAGAGTGATAACGCCGTACTTGGAGGCCTCGATCGACTCGAGAATCACGGGGTCATTGAATGGCTTGTGCGTCGAGACGTGGAGGTGCTTCATCCCGATACCGGCGTCGGCCAGCGGCTTCGCTGCCCGCATCGCCTCTTCAGTCGTAATCCCAGAGGTGACCACCACGACATCGTCGCCCTCGCTGAGCACCCGGACTTCGTCGAGCCTCATCGGCTCGTCCTTGGGGAACAATCGAGGCACCTCGCCGCGGAGCATCCTCACGTAGACGGGTCCGTCGATGCCATATGCGACGTCGAGGACGGATTCGACTTCGGTCGCGTCTCCGGTCTCGAGGATCGTCATGTTTGGTGTCGCACGCATGATCGCCACGTCCTCGATGGCCTGGTGCGTGACGCCACCCGGCGTCGTAATTCCCGGAAGGAACGCGATGAACTTGACGGGTAGGTTGGGATAGGCGATCGACATCGCGAGTTGGTCGTATGGCCGGCGGTAGATGAACACTGCAAACGTGTGGATGAACGGGACGTAACCCTCGCGCGCCAACCCGGCAGCGAAGCCCATCACGTTCTGTTCGGCCATGCTCATCCCGAAGAAGCGATCCGGGTAGGTGTCGCGCCACTTGCCGACTTCGCTCGAGTTCGTCAGGTCGGCGGTGAGCACCACCACTTCCGGTTTGTCCTCGGCCCAGGCGATGAAGTTCTCGACGTGGGGGCGTTTCACGATCTCCATGTCAGTTCACCATCTCCTCGTAGACCTGTTGATAGCGATCGCGCTCCTGCTCGGAGGTGAACCGGAGGTAGTGCAGCAGCGGCGCCCGTTCGGCGAAGATCGGCAGGCCGCGTGCAGGGTCGGTGAGCGCCATCACGAAATGGGGTTTGCCGGTCTCGGCCGCCATCGCGGCGTCGAGCGCATCGAGATCGTGGCCGTCGACCTCCACGGCGCTCGCACCAAAGGCCCTGATGCGGTTGGTCAGCGGGTCGACGTAGATGCTCGGATCGATGCAACCGTCGCACTGCTGACCGTTCACGTCGACGATGACCTTGAGGTTGTCCAACTCGTACTTCGCGGCCTCGCTGATGGCCTCCCAGATCTGCCCCTCTTGGAACTCGCCGTCGGACATCATCACCCACACGTCGCCGGTGTCGCCGCGACGCTTGCGTGCGAGAGCGATTCCTGCAGCTTGAGATAGTGCCTGGGCGAGCGAGCCGGTTGTGGTCTCGACACCGGGAGAGTGTTCAGCGCCGATCATCTCGACGGTGGTGCCGTCCTGGTTGAACTGGTCGAGGCCATCCTCGGCGAGACGCCCGGTCTCGATCAACGCCGTGTAGAGCACGAGCGCGTAGTGAGCCGGAGAGAAGATGAACCGATCGAGATCGGCTGCCTTCGGGCCGTTGTAGTCGCCGCCGTTGAAGAAGCCGGGGTTGTCCGGTCCGGGGACACCGGCGAACGGCCTGGGAGTCATCGGAGCCGTGCTGGGTCCAAGGCGGAGGATCCGCGTGTAGAGCATGGCGAAGATCTCCGCGGACGAGAGAGCCTGGCTCATGTAGCCGCCATTGCTCCGCAGCACATGATCGAGGACCCGCGTCCGGATCCGGTCGGCCACCGCCTGGGTCTCCGGCCGCCAGTCTGTGGGGGTATCGGGTGTGGTCATTGATCGCCTCCCGCTGCGAACGCGGCTCGGATTGATGATTCGTACGGTGGGCGGAGCACGCCGACCTCGGTGATGATTGCCGTGATTAGTTCAGCTGGGGTCACGTCGAACGCCGGGTTCCACGTCGGAACCTCGCTCGGCGCGGTCGGTTCGCTCCGCCACGTCGTGAGTTCCCGGTCGGATCTCAACTCGATCTCGATCCCGGCACCGGAATCCAGCGTCACGTCGAACGTTGAGAGCGGGGCGGCAACGTAGAACGGGATCCCGGCGTAGCGGGCGTTGACCGCATGCGAGAACGTCCCGATCTTGTTCGCGGTGTCGCCATTTGCCGCGATCCGATCGGCACCGACGATCACAGCCTCGACCTTGGCCTGGGCCATCGCCGCAGCGTCTGCCCCGTCGGGCATCAGGGTCACATCGATACCTGCATCGAGGAGTTCCCATGTCGTCAGCCGAGCACCCTGGAGGAGTGGACGGGTCTCAGATGACAGGACCTTCACGCGCTCGCCTGCTGCTGCCTTTGCGTAGATGACACCAAGCGCCGTCCCCCATCCGGCGGTGGCGAGACGGCCGGTATTGCAGTGGGTCATGATGTTCGTGACGCCGGCGAGTTCGGCGCGCCCGGCCTCGCCGATGCGAGCGCATGCATCCCGGTCTTCGTCGATGATCTTGAGCGCCTCGGTGAGGGCCAGCGCGCGAACCTCGGCAGGTGACTCACCGAGCGAGGCGACGTCGCGCACGCGGTCAACCGCCCATTGGAGGTTCACCGCGGTCGGTCTCGCCGAACCGATGACCGCAGCGAGTTCGGCGAGGGCCGTCCGCGCGCTGGAGGATTCGCGCGGACGGCGCTCGTCGAGGCCGATGACCATGCCGAGGGCACCGCACGCCCCGATCGCAGGAGCGCCACGAACGGCGAGGCGGTAGATGGCGTCGACGACGGCGTCGACCGTGGCGAGTTCGAGGAGGGTGAACTCGCCGGGGAGCTTGGTCTGGTCGATGATTTCGATACGGTCGCCGGTCCATGCGACCGAGGGCCGGAGCCCATCGAGATCGAGCGCTGGCATGTGTTCTCCTATTCGGCTGCCCGAACCCCGTCGCGCATGACGTCGGCGACGACGGCGTCGAAGACACCGTTCGATGCTGCGACGGTTGCGAGGCGGTCCCGGTCCTTGATCCACGTGCTGGCGGTGCGCAGAACGATCGCCGCAGCCTTGACCCGATCTTCGGGTTCGAGGGTCTCTATGTCCGAGACCTTGGCAAGGCCGATGATCCGACGGTTCGCTTTGCAGCCGGCGAAACCGATCGAGTCCTTCTGGATCTGTTCGAGCCATGAGTCGAGGAACGCCTCGGTCCACGTCGCATCAGGACGATCGGACCAGAGACGGCGCATCTCGGTTTCGAAGGCGTCCCATGTCTCCTGGGCGACGCCCGCGAGGAAGTCCTGGAACTCGGTGGGTTGATCGAGCACGACCGCTCGAGCGCGGGCAGCCAGGAAGTTGCCGAAGACGGCGCCGAGATCGAACCCGACGGGACCGTAGTAGGCGAACTCCGGATCGATGACGCGACCATCGCCACTGCCGTCGTCCTTGAACGAGACCATCACCGAACCGGTGTGGAGGTCGGCGTGGATCAGCGCCTCGGCCGCGGTCATGAACCTGAACTTCATCATCCCGACCTCGGCGCGCAACTCCTCGTCCGAGCGCAGCGCCTCGACTTCAGGTGCGAGTTCGTCGAGGTAGCTGTTGTTGTCGTGCTCGATGTAGGGCTCGGTGAAAACGAGTTGTTCCGTGATTCGGCAGAGTTCCGGATTGACGGCCTCCACGACGCGGTCCTTGACCTCCATCTGATCGAGGGCGAACACGGACGTCGAGTAGGCCAGATTCGCGACGTAGACGCCGAGCATCCCTGCGACACCGCGGTGCATGAAGCCGTCGTTGAGCTTGCCGCGCCAGATCTCCCAGCCCATCAGGTTCTCCATCGCCAGAACGTGCTGCTCCTCGTCGACCCCGTAGTAGGCGGGAATGAGGTGTGGCGTGGCTGCCGCGGCAGCGGCCAGGCCGCGCGCCTCGGCGATCACCCGTTCCGGGGTCAGCGGCCATCCCTCGCCAACGAGGCGAACGTACGGCAGCGACTGCTTGAGACAGATGCCGTTGCCCGCGGCGTCGCGGCATACGAACACGAGGTTCAAATTGCCGTCGCCGACCTCAGCGACTTCGAGCGTCGACGTGTCGACGATCCCAGTCAGATTGGGATTCGAGTCGATGTACGCCGGAACCGTCTCCGGTGTCAGAATCTCATAGTCGATTGCCATCATCGATCTCCCGTCTCCGTGCTTTTCGGATCGAGGGCGTGGCTGCCCAGTGCGGTCACTTCCATATCCATCCACGGGAACAGCGGCAGTGAGCTCAGCACGTCGTGGAGTTCATCGGGACCTTCCACGTCGTACAGGCCGTACACCGCCCGTCGGCCGGGGATACGCCAGATGCGCTGGAGCTTCCCTTCCGCAACGAGCTGGGCACCCCGTTTCCCCTCCGCGGCCTTCACCGAGGCGAGAAGGTCGGGATCGATGTCCGGAGGGATGTCCTGCTCGATGCGTACGAGGAACTCCATAGGTCAGGCCTTGTTCGGCGGAGCTGCGACGAGGTCCAGGGCGTCCTTCGGGGCGGCGTCATCGTGGATGACGGCTCGGAGGGCCTTGGCCATCCCTACCGGGTCGTAGTGCTGCCAGATGTTGCGACCGAGGTTGACGCCAACGGCGCCCTTGTCGATCCCGTCGCGGACGAAGGTCAGTACCTCGAGCGCATCGTCGGTCTTCGGTCCACCGGCGATGACCACGGGAACCGGGCAGGTGCTCGTGATCTTGTCGAAATCCTCGCAGTAGTAGGTCTTGACAACACGGGCGCCCAGCTCGGCGGAGATCCGAGAGGCGAGGGCGAGATACCGCGAGTCGCGCTTCTCGAGTTCCTTGCCGACCGCGGTCACCGCCATGACGGGGATGCCGTAGCGTTCGTACTCGTTCACGGCCATCGCGAGATTGTTCAGTGTTTGCGTCTCGTAGCTGGAGCCGACGAACACCGAGATGCCGATGGCTGCGGCATCGAGGCGGATGGCCTCTTCCGCTGAGAGGAGCAGACGCTCGTTCTCGAGTGTGCCGCCGACAATGCTCGGACCGCCGCTCGCACGCAGAATGACGTTCGGGGTGGACTCTGCCGGGATCGCGGAACGAAGCACGCCGCGCGTCACGAAGAGGGCATCAGCGATCGGGGTCAGGTCGGCAACCGTCTCGCCAGGGCGCTCGAGGCTGCGGGTGGGGCCGAGGAAGTAGCCGTGATCGATTGCGAGGAAGAACGCCTTGCCGGTCTCCGGCGGGATCAGCCTCGCCATCCTGCTTTGCATACCCCAGTCCATGATTCCCGTCCTTCCTCTCCGTGGAGATGGTCGTATGGTCGGCTCTTCAGTCTGTCTGCACATCTGTGCGATGACTGCACTTTCGTGCACCTAGCGTATCACCGCTGATTCCGGCCCGCAAGGCAAGCCCAAGCTTCGGCGCTAGATCACCCGGTCGTTCCCCCCGTCGATCGGGATGTGCGCTCCGGTGATCCTGGAAAACGTCGTACCGAGCGTCGTGGCGACCACTCCTGCTACATCAGCGCTCGTGATTTCAATGCTCATGAGGTTGCGCCGTTTGTACTCCTCGATGCTCAGGCCGTAGCGGGCGGCTCGCTCGGCGAGAAGCTCGTCGGTCCACAGCGCGGTGTCGAACACCGCGTCGGGGTGCACCGAGTTGACGCGAATCCCGTCGGGAGCCCACTCGAGAGCGACGACACGAGCCAGTTGGTTGGCGGCGGCCTTCGAGGCTGAATACGCCGAAGCTCCGGGGCCGGGAGCCGTCACGTTCTTCGAACCGATGACGGCCACCCGGCCGCCACGCGGGGCAAGAACGAGGAGTGGATGCACGAGCGATAGCATTTGAGCGAACGCGTCGACGTTCACCGACATCGCTTTGCGCCATGCCGCAGGGTCGTGCGCCGAGATGGGGGCGGACTCTGGGAAGAGACCGGCCGACGCCACGAGCATGTCCACACCGCCGAATCGTTCGACGCCGGCGTCGAGCGCATCCGACGTCGACTCAATCGAGGTGAGGTCGCACGGAATCCCGAGGAAAGCAGCGTCATCGGAGACGTCGCGGATCGATGCGCTGATATCGAGTCCGACCACCGCTGCGCCACGATCGAGCAGTTCGAGGGCGCACGCCCGACCGATGCCCGAGGCGGCGCCGGTCACCACAGCCACTTCTCCGGTGAACTCGCCGGTCTCGGCAACCCGATCGAGCTTGGCCTGCTCGAGTTCCCAGTACTCGAGGTCGAAGAAGTCCCCCGCCGGGAGCGCGGTGTATCCGCCGAGTGCGGTGGCGTGCTCGATGATCCAGATCGTGCGCCGGTAGATGTCACGGGCGGTGTCCGCTGCACCCACATCGGGGCCGGCCGTCAGCATGCCGAGTTCCGGATCGAAGATCACCCGGGGTGCCGGATCGAGCATCCGTACCGGACCGACCCTCGGCTGATTCTCTTCGAAATACGAGCGGTACGCGTCGGCGTATGCATCGACGTCGCGACCGAACATCGGGACGTTCTTGGTCCAGATCACGTGATCCGGAGTGGCCGGGCCCTGCCCCGCAACCTCTTCCAGGTCACTGCGGCGGTTGAACGCCCAGCTTTCGTGGTCGGAGTGCCGGCTCACGATGAACGGCGCACCGGCCGCTCGTGAGATTTCGGCACGAAGCGATGCGAGGGCGGATCGGTCGGCGCTGGGGGAAGCGCCGACCGATCCGGGAGGTTCCTCGCGAGAAGAAGGCTCGTGGAGATAGGTCTCGGCCTCGGTCACGAGATCGATCATTCGGTCGTAGGCCTCGTGGGGGTCGGTACCAAATGTGAACAGTCCGTGGTTCATCAGCACGACGCCGATGGTCTTGTCGGTAAGGCGCCGCTCGAGTTCGACGGCCGTCGCTCGACCGATCCGGAATCCGGAACGGGCATACGGCACCACAACGACGCGGTCTCCGTAGAGCTCCTCGACGCGCTGGCGCCCGTTGGCGGTGCTCGAGATGGCGAGCAACGCGTCTGCGTGGGTGTGGAGCACGGCACGGTCCGGGATGATGGCATGGATGATCGCCTCGACCGAAGGTGTCGCCGCAGCTGCGTTGAGCAACGCGGTTCGCAACTCGTTCGCCATCGCCACGTCAGAGAGCGTCTCGAGGTCGGCGAGTCGACGGATGGCGGCCAACCGAACCGGGACGAAGCCCTCAGACTCGATGTCCGCCAGATTCCAGCCGCTGGCCTTCACCCAGACCGCTTCGATGTCCTTGCCGAAGACATCCGACTCGGTGCGCTTGATCGAGCTATTGCCTCCGCCGTGAAGCACGAGTGAAGGCTCCGAGCCGATGAGGCGGGAGGCATACACGAGTTCCCCGAGCGGGCCTCCGAAGGCTGCTGCCTCCGTGTCGTTCCATCGATTCTTCACTGCTCCCCCAGTCGCGGGTCAGGATGAGGACGAGAACTCGGGATAGCGGGCGAGGATCGATTCCAAGCTCGCTTCGCAGATGCCCCGTTCGGTGATGATCCCGGTCACGAGCCGTGCCGGTGTTACGTCAAAAGCGAAGTTGACGGCGTCGCTGCCCGGCGCAGCGAGACGGGGTTCGATCTGGCGTCCGTCGAACCATGCCGTCGCGTTGGTCACCTCGGTCGGATCACGCTCCTCGATCGGGATGTCGGCGAGGCCGTCGCGGCTCGTCGGATCGAACGTGCTCGACGGCAACGCTGCGTAGAACGGGATGCCGTTGTCGTTTGCCGCCGCTGCCTTCATGTAGGTGCCGATCTTGTTCGCGACGTCGCCGTTGATCGTGGTGCGATCGCTCCCGACGATGACCATGTCGACCTGGCCGTGCTGCATCAAGTGGCCGGAACTGTTGTCGGCAATCAGTGTGTGCGGCACACCGGCCTGGCCGAGCTCCCACGCAGTGAGGCGGGCGCCCTGGTTGCGTGGCCGAGTCTCACTGACCCAGACGTGTATTGGGATGCCGGCAGCGTGAGCTGCATACATGGGGGCGGTCGCCGTGCCGTGAGACACGAATGCCAACCATCCGGCGTTGCAGTGGGTCATGATGTTGACCGTCGAACCCGTGCGCTCGTAGATCTCGCGGACGACATCGAGACCGTACTGACCGATGGCCGCGCAGTACGCAATGTCCTCGTCCGCAATCTCGTCCGCGACCTCGCGAGCGCGGGCGACGCGGGCCTCACCATCGGAGATACCGGACAGTTCGCGAAGTTGGCGTTGCACAGCCCAGGTGAGGTTGACGGCCGTCGGACGACTCGCCTCGAGCATCGCAGCGGCTGCCACCAGCTCGGATGCGGCCTCCTCGCCCTCGAGATGGCGTCCTTCGAGCGCAGCGAGATACATCCCGTATCCAGCCGAAACCCCGATGCACCCGGCGCCGCGCACGACCATGTCGGCGATCGCGGCGGTCATCTCCTCCGCGGTGCGGATCGGGACCTCTTCGTACTCGAACGGGAGCAGTCGCTGCTCGATGACGAGCACGGTCTCTTCATCGGCCGGATCAATCCAGACGGTCCGCGTCGAGGTGGCGTGGCCGGCGCTCACATCGGAACCGCTGCAACGTGGCGCTGCTTGCGCCGGGACAGGGTGAAGGAGAAGATCAATGCGACCACGAGTACGAGACCCTTGACGACGTCCTGCCAGTAGTACGGGAAGTTCATCATCGTCGTCCCCGTCAGGAGGATGCCGATCAGGAGGGCACCGAGCGTGGTACCGAGCGCGTTCGGCTTATTCGCTCCGAGTACCGAGTAGCCGACCAGCGCGACCGCTACGGCATCGAGCAGCAGGGAGTTCCCGGCCGAGATGTCGCCCTGACGGATTCGCGAAGCGAGAATCAGACCGGCGATCGAGGCGAAGACACCGGAGATAATGTAGGCAACCGCTTTGTAACGACCAACGCGGGCACCGGCGAGACGAGCGGCTTCGGGATTCGTGCCGACGGCGTACATGATGCGACCCCACTTCGTCCTCGACAGGAAGAACCAGGTCGCGATCGCAAGGACGGCCCACATGAGGACCGGATACGGGATCGGACCCAACGAGCCCTTGTTGATCTCGATGAATCCCTCGGTGAACTTGCCGGGAGCCACGGACCCGTCGCGAAGGATCAGACCCGAAGAGACCGATTGGCCGTCAACCGGAATGAGCTTCAGCCCTTGTATCAAGAACATGGTGGCGAGCGTCGCCAGCAAATCCGGGATCTTGAGCGTGACGATGAGCAGTGCGTTGAACGCACCAATCGCAGCACCGGCGCCAAGAACCGCCAGAACCGCGATCGGTCCCGTCTGGGCGTAGATGACCATGGTCATGGCTGCGACGGTGACCGCCATGCCGGCGGTGGCCCCGACCGAGAGATCGAGGCCGCCGACGACCATCGTGAAGGTGATTCCGAGGCCGGCGATCGCGACCACTGAGGTGAACTTCAGCATCGAGAACATCGTCGATGACATACGGAACGAAGGCAGCGTCACGAGGAAGAGCACGAAGAAGAAGACGGTGAGCACGATGAAGCCGTACTTCACGATCCAGTCACGCACGTCGGTCTTCGGCTTCTCGACGACAAGCTCAGGTGCCCTCGGTGGCTTGCTCGGCGGAGCGGTATCCGCTCCAGGCGATGGCTGCTTGATACTCACTTGGTCGCCTCCGAAAGTCTCTCGAGGATCTCTTCTTCACTTGTTTCTGTTAGATACGCATCGTGTTGCAGGTTGCCGTCGGCAAGCACGATGACCCGATCGGACACCTGCATGATCTCGCCAAGGTCGGTCGACATCACGATGACGGCGGAACCGGCAGCGGCCACTTCGCGGGTCTTCTCCGCGAGGTCGTGCCGCGCGCCCACATCGACGCCCTGGAACGGCTCGTCGAGGATCATCACCGTCGGCTGCTTGCGCAACCACCGGCCAACAACCACCTTCTGCTGGTTGCCACCCGAAAGCGAAATGACCGGGTCGTCCTCCGATTGGGCGACAACGCCAAAGTCCTCCATGACCAACTTCCCAACCTTGTCCTCGGCGGTCGAGTTGAGGACGCCGAAACGCGAGACGTCGCCGAGGAAGGGGAAGGTGGAGGTGGCGGTGATACTCCAATCCTTGATCATCGTCTTGGCAGCGCGATCCTCTGGGACCATGTAGACGTCGTCGGCAATCGCGTCGGCGGGAGCCTTCGGCGAGTATGGCTCGCCGTTGAGCGTCATCGATCCAGCCTTGAACGGCTCGGCACCGAAGATGCCCTGGCCAAGTTCGCGCTGGCCTGAGCCGAGCAATCCGAAGACGCCCGTCACTTCGCCTGCCCTGATTCCGAGGTCAAAGGTCGAGGCTTTCGGGAGCACGCGCACACCGGTGAGTTCGAGGACGGTGTCGGTTCCGCGTAGCTCCCCGGTGCGTTCGTGGGGGTCCCGTTCAGCTTCCCCGAGCATGTCGTGAAGAGCTTCGGCCCAGTCGATCGGCGGAACGTGGTCGCTCCGGATGATGCCGTCGCGCAGGACAAGAAGGCGATCGGCGATCTGTTCGATCTCACCCAATCGGTGAGAAACATAGAGGACGGCGACGCCGTCATCGCGAAGCTGGCGAATGACGTCGAAGAGGCGATCGGCTTCTGTCTGTGACAGGGCGGAGGTCGGCTCGTCGAGGATGAGCAGCTTGGGCTCGTGGACGAGGGCGCGAGCGAGGAGGATGAGCTGCTGGTCGGCGATCGGAAGGTCGTAGACGTCGCTGCGAAGCACTTCGTCCGACCAGTTCAGATCGAGAACCGCGGCGACTTCCCGCGCTTGCGGAACGAGCTTGCGCAGCGACTGCGCGCGAGGCACGTCATTGTTGACGATGTCGTCAAAGAGGAGGTTCTCAGCGACGCTGAGGCCGGGGACGACACCGTCTGCGATCTTCTGATGGACCGCTTCAACTCCATACTTGCGAGCGGTCATGGGGTGGTCAATGGTTACGGCGGCACCATCGATCACGATGGTGCCGCCGTATCCGTTGTATACGCCAGAGAGAACCTTGATGAGTGTCGACTTGCCTGCGCCGTTGGCGCCGAGCATTGCCGTCACCTTGCCGGATTCGAGGTCGAGGTCAATGCCCTTGAGCACCTCATTGGCGCCGAAGGCCATGGTGATGCCTCGCATCTCGATCACGGTGGTCATCGGTGGCTCTCCCTGGTCTCTCTCGTTGTTGGTTCGCCTAGAACTCGACGGCCGGGATCCAGCTTGCGGACTGAACCTCTGCGAGGTTCAACGCCGGGAGCTGCGACCGCAGGTCCACCATGTTGGTGATGCTGTTCTCGACGAGGAAGTCCTGCGTTACGAGCACGCCCGGGAAGTTGACCAAGCGAGCGTCCTGCTCACCGGCCAACTCAAGCGCCATGGTGCGTGCAACGGCGGCACCGATCGCGTTCGGGTCAGTGGTCGCCGTGGCCTTCCACGGGCTGCCTTCTTCGGTCATGACCTCGATGTCGGCGTTCGAGATATCAATCCCATATGCCCACACGTCGGCTTCCATGTTGTTCTCGTAGATGGCGGCGACAGCGCCCTTGGTCAACTCGTCGTACGGAGCGAAGATCGCCCGAACATCCGGGTTGGCCTTGAGGGCTGCATCGACAAGCTGGGCGTTGTCGGTCGCAACAGCGTTCGTGAACTCACCGACGAAGAACAGCTGCGTCCACGGGGCGGCGGCAACGTACTCTTCCCAGACGACGTGACGACGGTCGAGCGGTGCAATGCCGAGGACGTTGACGTAGCCAACGTTCTGGTCGCCACCGATGTCGGCGAGCATCTGCCCGAGTGACAGGTCGGCGAGGCTGGCGTCGGACTGCTGCGTCTGAACGGCCTCAGGGGCACAGTCCTGAACCGCGATGTCGTAGATCACAACCGGAATCCCGGCGGCGATAGCGTCATTGATGAGCGGGCACATCGTGTCCGTCTGACCATGGTCGACGATGATGCCGGTGACACCGGAGCCGATCGCCGTCTCCATGTCGGTGGCCTGCTTGCCGTTGTCGGCTTGCGCGTCATACCACTGGTACTCAATGCCGATGGCGTCGAGCTGCTGCTTCGCACCGTTGGTCCACTGTTGGAAGTAGTCGCCGGCACCACTGTTCTGGACGACGGCAATCTTCACCGGCGTGTCACCGTTGAACGGCGCCGGAGCGTCGGACTCGGGTGCGGCCGTCGTGCCGACATCTTCAGTGGTGGTGGTCGTCGAATCGTCGCTCGCGTCGTCGGTGTCTTGGGAACACCCAGCGGCGATCAAGGCAAGGCTCAGAAGGATCGCCAGGAACAGGATCCCCTTCCGCCTCAATACGTTCATCATCTCGTTTTCCTCCTTGTCGCGGTGACGGTGTCGATGAGTGCCGGCGGTGATACGGCGTGCGGTCACCCCAGGTGATCGCACTGCTGTTCGATGCCAGTCACTCCATGGAGCTCCGTTTCGGGGCCAGCCGTCGCCGGTATGGTCGTGTGCACGAATGTGCACTACTGCACAGGCGTGCACGCTACTACCGGCTGAGGTGGGATGTCAACTCGTCGGGGCCCGGATCGAGCCTCAGTCGCGCCGCCACCGATCCGTAGAATCGAGGGAGGCCACGACCGACGCTCGAGCCACTCGCGGCAGCGTCGGTTGGTCGGGACGGAGCAGCGCGCGGCGTCAGGCCCGAGGAAGGTGAAACGCCACACACCCTCCGGGACCGGGGTCCGCCCAAATCGATCCACCAAGGGTCTCGACGAAGCCGCGGGCGATGGCAAGACCGAGGCCGGACCCTCCCGTCGACCGTTCTCGCGCCGGATCATCCCGCGTGAATCGTTCGAACGCCTCGTCGACGAACGCCGGGTCGAACCCGGGCCCGTCGTCGAGCACGCGCACAACGGCGCCGTCGTCGTCCCGGACCTCGACGACGACCGCAGAGCCCGCCGGCGCAAACCGGATGGCGTTGTCGAGCAGATTTCGAAGGACACGGCTCACGGCCTCGGACCCGCCGATCGCGACGGCACGTTGGTCGGCGCTGAGCTCCAGACGCACATCTGCTGCGGACGCAACCGGGGTGAGGACCTCGATGGCCTCGTCGGCGAGTTCGGTGACGTCGATCGACCCGCGCTCGATCTCGACTTCGCCTTCCTCAAGACGAGAGAGGAGGAAGAGGTCGTCAACCAGAGAACTGAGGACGGCCACGTCGCGATCCATCGAGCGCAGGTACCGGTCGGGGTCAGGAGCCAACCCGTCTTCGAGGGCTTCGACCGCGGCCCGCAGTGAAGCGAGCGGAGTGCGCAGATCGTGACCGATCGCCGCGAGGAACCGGCGGCGCGCCTCATCGTACGCCCGGCGCTCGGCATCGCGTTGTTCCAACTCCCCTGCCATCTGGTCGAACGTGCCGGCAACCGTCCCCACTTCATCAGCCCGTACCACCCCGGTCCTCGCCGCGAAATCTCCCGCGTGGACTCGCTCGGCGGCGCGGGCCGTCGCTTCGAGATCCCGAGTGAGATCGCCACTCACGGAAACAGCAAAGGCAACAGTCGTGACCACAGCAAAGAACAGCACGACGATCAGCAGGTTGAGGTCGTGCTGGGAGAGGAACATCTGCTGGGCGGCAATACCGACCGTGAGGGCGGCAATTGCCAACCCCGCGAGACCGACGATCAGAACGCTGCGACGAATCGAGTGAGACCGGCGTGCGCCCCACCGAAGTCCGAAGGCGAGGACCGCCGCGAGTGCAGCGACCACCAGGAATATCACCGCGAGCAGCACCCGGTCGCCTGCGGTCGGTTGCATGGAGATCTCGAACGCGACCAATCCGACGAGGACAGCGCCAAGGAGCCAGATCACAGACTTCATGGTTCGAACCGATAGCCGACGCCCCACACGGTCGCAATCCACCGGGGCTCGTTCGCATCGCGTTCGATCTTTCGCCTGATGCGCCGGATGTGGACCGTCACGGTCGACGCATCCTGCCATTCGGTCGACGACTCCCAGACCTGTTCGAGGAGCTGACTCCGCGAGAAGACCTGCTTCGGCGCAGCTGCAAGAAAGGCCAGAAGGTCGAACTCCCGTGCCGTGAGATCGACGACTTCTCCTTCGACACGGACCTCTCTGCTGCGACCGTCGATCGCGAGCCCGTCGAACGTCATCGACGGCGCCGGAGTCGGAGGCTCTGGCTTGCCTGCTCGACGAAGGACGGTCCCGACGCGTGCTGCGAGCTCGCGAGGAGAGAACGGTTTGACGACGTAGTCGTCGGCGCCGAGCTTGAGCCCAAGCAGCCGATCGGTCTCCTCGGTTCTGGCCGTCAGGAGGATCACCGGGATGTCGTCACGCTCACGGAGGTCGGCGAGGATGCTGTAGCCGTCGATCTCAGGGAGCATCACGTCGAGCACGATCAAGTCGGGCCGCTCCGAGGCGATGAGCTCCTGCGCCGCGCGTCCCGCCGACGCCTGGAGTGTGGTGTACCCCTCGCGCTCGAGATAGGTGCAGACGACCTCACGCACCATGTCCTCGTCGTCGACAACCAGCACGGTGGCGGATGGAGATGCCATCCAATCATCGTACGGGGAAGCGGCGGGTTGATGCGGTGTTCGTTGCGAGTTCAGGGATTGTTCATGGAGCACGTCGCCAGACACCAATCGCCAGTCGCCAGTCGGACGGGGTAGCTGGGTAGCTGAGTAGCTGAAGCATTCCTCCCCTTCAGGGGAAGGAATTGAAGAAGGAAGGAACAGGAGCGGCGACTGGCGACCGGCGACAAGGAGGGCCCCGCACGAATGCGGGGCCCTCCTCTTCGTCGCCTACCTCCGCGGCAGGGGATCGGTTCGATCAGCTGACCGGTTCGAGATCCTTCTTCGCGTCGGGCTCGGTTGCCTTCGACTTCGTGGCCTTCTCTTCCTTTGTTGCCCATACCAGGCCGAGGCCTGCGACAAGCACCGTGAGGCCGATAGCGGCCAGCGTGCCCGCGATTGCGAGGCCGAGCTGCAGTGCTGAATGGGTGACGGTTCCGACGCCGAGTTCACCGATCAGGCCATGTGCCGTGCCACTCCATGCCTGGCCGCGTGCCGGGCCCTCGAGCGGGTGCATGCGGTCGAAGTCGGTCCAGTAGCCGCCGAGTCCGGCAGCAACGCGCTCCGGGCTTCCGACCTCATTGACGACAACCTCGTATTCGCCAGCGGGGAACGTCTCACCGTTGTACTCGGTGCCCTCCGTGAGGACCACCGCCTGCGTCCCGTGCAGCGTGTGGTAGGCGATCGTCGCCATCTGGAACATGTACTCAGATGCTGTGTTGACCAGCGGGTCGCTCGAATCCATGTCGGACGACTTCACCGGGTAGCCCCAGGTGTCGGTCAGCAGCCCCATGATGGCGTCTGCGCCTTCCGTGGTACCGCGGTCGACGAGTTGTCCGTCTTCGTTGTAGCTGAGTTCGACGTTCTGGGCCTCGCTGAATGACTGGAGCGAGCCGTAGCCGTCCTGTACCTGCGTGTAGGCCACTCCACCGGAGATCACGAAGATCGCTCCGATTACTGAAAGGACGATTCCGAGGGTTCGGAGTCGCTTTGCCATGTCTGCCTCCTGAGGGCGTCTCGTGGTTTAGTTCACAAGGGAGCAGTTCATCGTACTTCGACGATTAGCGATAGGGCCATCAGTCCCTACCTCGACAGACCAATGACAGAGCGTCCACCACGGAGCACCGAACGGCCGATTCGTCGTTCGACGATGAACGGTCTTTCGGCCCCATCGCAGGGCACGATGGGCTTGATACGCTCCCTCCCATGGAACTCAAACCACCGCCGGCGTGCCTCGATGATGACCCACCGGTCGACCCCACCCCGCTGACCGTTGACGAGATGGCCTCCATAGCGAAGGCGATGGGTCACCCGGCACGGATGGAGATCATCGACTACTTCCAGGAGTGCAAGCCACATACGGTCGGAGAGATCGCAGCGCACCTCTCCCTGGCGCAATCCACGGTCTCCGAGCACCTGAGGATCCTCCGAGCGGCGAATATCCTGCGCACCGAGGAGGACGGCCCCCGCACCTGGAACTGCCTGAACCGTGTCGTCTTGAAGCGATTCGCCAGAGACACCGAGGCTGCCACGGTCAGGATCGATCGCTGACGCCCTGCACAGATTCGACCGGCGTCGACTCCTCGCCGGATCGAGCAGTGTTCACCGTCACGCTCCCCACTGGCGTCAGGATGGCCGAGCCAATCTGATTGCGGCTTCGTGGCCGCCACCGTCAATGTGGGTCCCTTTCCCCTGGTCGAGCAGCGCGGTGGGTTGATACGGTGTCCGTGCCTGCCGCGCTCAAGCATTGGACCGTCCCGATGATCAGTCCTTCACTGCCCACCCCGTCCCGAATCCTCCGAATCGGGATTTCCGCCCTCTTCCTGGCGGTGGTGTGCTTCTGGGCTGGGAGAACCTTCGAGGGCTTCGCGGGTTTCGGATTCACGATGGCGGCGCTCGGATGTGGATCGGTGGGTCTCGGCCTGGTGATTGCCGAAGCCATGGAGCACCTCACGCATCCCGAGCGACTCGGACCACGGACCTCCGTTCGACGACGGGCAGATACCTCGATGCAAGCCGTCACCCTCGGTCGATGCGGGATCTGTCACCAGCGTCGCGTCCAGCGTTCCACTCTCGTGGTCTGCCCCACCTGTGATCGGCACCTCACGGTCTAGGCGAACCCAACCACGATTCTCCTGCCGAGAACGGTCTGGCTACGCTCATCGCTCGAGCGGACCGGGCCAACGTGGTTCGGCTCTGGTGCGGAGTCGCCGTTCCGACACCGGAGGCCAGGCAACACCACCGCTCTCAACGCTGAACGACCCAGGGAAGGGACGCGACGAATGCAGACGACGCGATCGGAGATCCTCGAACGGTTTCGTGGCATGGTTGAGCGCCGGGAGCCGATCATCGGAGGTGGCGCGGGCACCGGGCTCTCGGCAAAGTGGGAAGAGGCCGGCGGGGTCGATCTCATCATCATCTTCAACTCCGGCCGCTATCGGATGGCGGGGCGCGGCTCGCTCGCCGGGCTGCTGGCATACGGGAACGCGAACGACGTCGTCATGGAGATGGCCTCCGAAGTACTACCCGTCGTGAAGCACACGCCGGTGATCGCGGGCGTCAACGGAACTGATCCGTTCCTCCTCCCCCAGACCTTCCTCCCCGAACTCGCCCGGATGGGATTCTCCGGCGTGCAGAACTTTCCGACGGTCGGTCTCATCGACGGCACCTTCCGACAGATTCTCGAAGAGACCGGCATGGGATACGGACTCGAGGTCGACCTGATCCGGGCCGCATCCGAGTTGGACCTCCTCACGACCCCCTATGTGTTCAGCGAGGACAACGCCGTGGCGATGACAGAGGCCGGGGCGGACATCATTGTCTGCCACATGGGCGTCACCGTCGGAGGCGCAGTCGGCGCCGCCACGGCCATGACACTCGACGAGAGCGTCGAGAAGACGGACGCGTGGGCGGCCGCTGCTCGAGCTGTCCGCTCCGATGTCATCGTGCTCTGCCACGGTGGCCCGATCTCTCTGCCGGACGACGCTGCGTATGTGCTCAACCGATCAACCCAGGCGAACGGGTTCTACGGGGCATCGAGCATTGAGCGGCTACCGGCAGAGCAGGCGATCAAACAGCAGGCAGAAGCATTCAAGGCGATCACGTTCTAGAGAGGTACGGAAGTGACATTCATTCCAGCAACCGACGTTGAGTGGACCGACTTCGAGTGGGGAGCCCTCGGGTGGATTGCCCGACCGGCCAACGTTCCCGAGGCCACTGCGATGTGCTGCCTCGACGTCCGGCTCGACGCAGGCGAGGGCCACGACTTCCACACCCATCCGAGCCAGCAGGAGATCATCTTCGTGCGGAGCGGAACCGTCGAGCAGTGGGTGGGCACCGAAACGATGCAACTGACGGCCGGCGATTCGTGCTTCGTGCCGGCGAACACGGTCCATGCGAGCTTCGTTGCTGCGGATGGGCCCCCTGCTCTGCTGTTCGTGGTGATGTCACCGAGCCACGGAGCCGACGGCTACGAAGCGGTCGACGTGGCGAGCGAGGAGCCCTGGCGTTCGCTCCGCACGTGACGCCGCAGCGGCGTTGGACGATCGATCGGCCGTTCGAAATCGCTGCAGGCAATGCCATGTGAAGCGGTTCGTCGACCACTCCCGCGTCCCACTCGATTGCCCAGGTGGCGTATTCGCCCGGCGACGGTAGACGGCGTGATGACCTCGGCCTGAAGCTCCCGGCAGGCAACGGAGTCCATGCTGACGGCTCGTGCCATTCGTACCCTGGCATACCGGCACAACGCCCAACGTCAGCGGCGGATCCCGTCAGCAGCCACTACTCCCCGACCACCGGCGGTTCCACGGCCGGTCCGGCGAGGTCCGCCGGGCCGCGTACCGCAGGTATGGGAGTGATCGTGTCCTCGAACCGGTCCTCGGGCGGTCGCATTCGGCGAACCATCCATACGATCGGTACGGCGAACGCGGTGACCACACCGCCGGCAACATATGCAACGGAGTAGGACTGCCGATCGGCAAGAACGCCCAGACCGGCCTGACCGCCGACGGCACCCACCCCGCCGACCATCGAGTCGAACGAGACGACCGTTGCGCGCTGCGCCGATGGCACCATGGCGTGGATGAGCGTCTGCCGGACGGGCATCTGCAGGCCCATCGCCAGCGCTCCGACCAGCAGAAAGCCGAGGGCAAGGGGGAAGGTGGTCGCCCACCCGACGCCGACGGACGTGACCGAGAAGGCCACCGCCGTCCACACCATGATCGTGGTACGCCGCTCGCAGAATCGGGTGACGAAGCGGACGAGGCCACTCCCAACCATCATCGCGAACGACAGCAGGGCCGCGACGACACCTGCGACCCAGACCGCGTCACGCTCGAGGAGTTCCAGGAAATACGGTTGCCAGGCATACCAGGCCCACATGAAGAAGCCGCTCTGAATCGCACCGGCGACCATGATCCAACGGAGCGGGCGGTTGCTCCATCCGAATCGCAAGCCGGCGGCGGCGACGGCGTTCGCCTCCGAGGGCACCGAGCGGAGGGTGAGCGCCTTCGGCTCGAATCCGATGTCGTGCATGCCGAAGAACGCGAGAGCGAACAGCAGGAGGAGAAGACCGGACCGCACGACGAACGGCACCGCCAGGTCGATCTGCCCGAGCAAGCCTCCACCGACCGTGCCGATCAGCGTCGCCGCCCCGCCGATCATCGCGCCCGTCGCAAACACTCGGTCCATCGCACCTTCGTATTCAAGGCCACGAACGCCATCGACAAGCCACGCCTCCATGGCGCCCGAGTAGAAGGTGTACCCGAGACCGAGCAGCACCGACACGGCGGCGAAGGCGACGACGCCCGCCCCGATCTGAGCGAGAGCGACATAGGCCAGCGTCGATGCGGCGAGGACGACAACGGAGAGCAGGAACGACGCCCGCCTACCGACCGTGTCTGCGACGACACCGGTCGGGATCTCGAAGAGGACGGTTCCGATGGAGAATGCCGCGTTGGCGAAGAACACTTCGGCGATGGAGAGGCCGGCGTCGAGAAGAAAGAGAGTGTTGATGCCCCAGATGATCGAAGCGGCGAGGGTGTAGATGCCCGCGTAGGTGTAGTACCGCCGGACGAGAGCTGCTGCTGCCTCTGGCATGTTCGGGGGCATCGGCATCAGGCAAGCCTACGGGCGACGCTCAACGTCGAGCATTGCGCGGCGTTCGCTCGTCGTGTGGGTGGATCAGGTACGGCCCGCGAGGTCACCGCTCGACGGGCACCCCGACGAGGTTGCCCCACTCGGTCCATGATCCGTCGTAGTTGCGAACCGTCGAGAACCCGAGCAGGTGGGTGAGGACGAACCAGGTATGGCTCGAACGTTCCCCGATCCGACAGTACGTGATCACGTCGTCGTCCGGACGAAGACCCAGTTCGCTCTGGTAGATCGCCTCGAGTTCGGTGCGGCTCTTGAACGTGCCGTCGTCGTTCGCTGCCATCTTCCATGGGACGTTCGACGCTCCCGGGATGTGGCCGCCGCGCAGCGCCCCTTCCTGCGGATAGTCGGGCATGTGCATCAACTCACCACTGAACTCGCCGGGCGAGCGCACATCGACGAGCGGACCGCCGGAATCGAGGTGGACCAGCACATCGTCACGGAACGCTCGGATCGGGCCGTCGGATCGCTCGACCACCGGGTAGTCGGTCGGTGCCCGGTCGGCCGGTTCGAGGGTCATCGGGCGGCCCTCGGCGAGCCACTTCTGACGTCCCCCGTCGAGCAGTCGGGTGTCGGCGTGGCCGAAGAGTCCGAAGACCCAGAGGGCGTACGCCGCCCACCAATTGAAGTTGTCGCCGTAGAACACGACCGTGTCGTCGCGCCCGATCCCCTTCTCAGACATCAGGGTCGCGAATGCCTCCGGATCGCGATAGTCACGGATCAGCGGGTCGTTGAGTTCGGTGTGCCAATCGACCTTGACCGAACCTGGGATATGGCTGATGTAGTAGAGCAGGGCATCCTCGTCAGATTCGACGACCACCAGTCCCGGGTCGTCGAGGTGCTCGGCGAGCCAGTCGGTCGAGACCAGCTTCTCCGGCCGTGCGAACTGGTCGAAACCTGCAGCAGAATCATGTGCAATCATGTTGTTCCCTCCTCCGGGACCTAATTTACACTACGGTGATAGTGAATAGTATGGAGATGTTGATGACCGCCACCGATCGTTTGAACCGCACCGTCGAGATGTTCGCCGACGTGCCGAAGGATGTGCGCGTGCACGCGCTGCTCGACTACTCGCGCCGGCTGCCGGATCTGCCCGAGCGACTCGCCGACCATCCCGAACTCTTCGAGGTCGTGCCCGAATGCCAATCGCCGTTCGCCCTCATTGTTGAGCAAGATGGCGAGGCGGTGCACCTCTACTTCCGCGTACCGTTCGAAGCCCCAACCGTGCGCGGGTTCGCGAGCATCCTCCACGAGGCGCTCGACGGTTCGCCGCCGCAAGAGATCCTCGACGTGCCAGACGACTTCTACCAGCGGATGGGGCTGCAGGAGGCCGTCTCGGCCCAGCGGCTCAACGGCATGGCCGCCATCCTCCGCCGCCTCAAGATGCACGTGGCTGCGCTCAACGGGTAGGCCACGGGCGCTCATCGATCGCCCATCGATCGCTCATCCCGATGTGAGGCCTTCGTGGTGCACATCCGAGGAGCCCAGAGGAGGAAGCCACGTACCCGATCGAGCGACAGCACTACATCAACGCCCCCATCGGTGCGATCTCGGAGGAGATCCGCGAGAGCCGGACACACCCTGACGGCGAACCCGATCGCCACGGCGACCGGTTCTCCCAGACCCTCGTCCGGAAGCTGAACAACTGGAAAGACGGAGTCACACCTCCCGCACGGCCGCTGTCCAAACACTGAACGGGTGCGTTCAAGACGCAGTCGTCTCGGCGAATACGATGCGCCACCGCTCCGTGGGAAGGGCCGAATGGTCCTTCCCACAGGACTGTGTGGACGGATAATGAGGGAGTGACTACTCCACCTTCCACCACCGCCGCGCCGGCGATTGCCGTCGACGGGATCCGATTCAGCTACGGGGACACGCCCGCCGTCGACGGTGTGTCGTTCTGCGTCGGCCCCGGCGAAATCCTCGGATTCCTCGGCCCGAACGGCGCCGGCAAGTCCACCACCATCAAGATGCTCACCGGACAACTCAGCCCCGAGGCGGGAAGCATCGAGATGCTTGGCATGAGCATGCCGAGCGAACGAGAACAGATCCAGGAGCGGCTTGGCGTCTGCTTCGAGGAGAAGAACCTCTACCTCTCCATGACCGGACGCGAGAACCTTACGTTCTTTGCACGGCTCTTCGAGGTCACCGACTTCGACCCGGAGCCGATGATGGAACGCGTTGGCCTATCGACCAGGCTCGACGATCGGGTCTCTGAGTACTCCAAGGGCATGCGCCAGCGCTTGATGATGGCGCGTGCGCTGGTCAATCAACCCGACATTCTGCTGCTCGACGAGCCGACGGACGGACTCGACCCCGTGTCCGCGATCGCGATTCGGAATCTGATTCAGCAGGAGGCCAACCGGGGTGCCGCCGTGCTCCTCACCACGCACGACATGCACGAGGCCGACACCTTGAGCAACCGAGTGGCGTTCATCAACCAGGGTTCGATCCTCACCATCGACTCACCCGAGAATCTCAAGCTCGAGCACGGCACGCGTTCGGTCCGAATCCGAACACGGCGGGGAGATGGCGTTGACGAACAGATCATCCCGCTTGACGAGACCGGTTCCGGCGACCGTATCCGCGACGCCGTGGACGGCGAGGACCTGATGACGATCCACACCGAGGAGGCGACCCTCGAAGACATCTTCGTTGAGTACGCCGGACGCAGGCTGGCCTGATGAGCGCGTCGAGCGTCGGCACGATCATCCGAAAGGACCTCACCGAGTTCACGCGCAATAGGTTCTTCGTCTTCATCACCTTGATGGTCCTTGTCGCCTGGGTCGCGGTGTTCTGGTTCCTTCCAAGCAGCGTCGACGAGACCCTTCGGATCGGCGTGTCGCAGACCGACCTCGGTGGGGTACTCCCCGCGGTCGGCGGAGCCGAAGTTGCCGGCCTGTCACTGCACTCGTTCCCAAACGAGGAAGACCTGCGAACCGCCGTCGAGGACGGTGACGACGGCATCGTCGCCGGGATTGCGTTCCCTCCCGACTTCCTGTCGTCGCTCGCCGGGGGAACGACGCCGACGGTCACGCTCTTCGTCCCTGCCGGCCTGCCCGCCGAGCAGCTCGCCATGGTGGAAGGGTTGATCGGTGAAGCGGCGTTTGGCCTCGCTGGGATAGCGCCGCCGGTTGACCCCATCACCGAAGCCGTGGTACTTGGTACGGACCGTGTCGGTGCTCAGACCTCCCTCCAGGAGCAGATGCGACCACTGCTGCTCATCATGGTTCTCATGGTCGAGACGTTCGCGCTGTCCGCTCTGATTGCAGTCGAGATTCAGGAACGAACCGTCGTTGCGGTCCTCGCGACACCGGTGCGTGTCATCGACTTCCTCGCCGCCAAGAGCATCTTCGGCGTTGGCCTGGCGTTCACCGAAGTCGCTCTGCTGGCCCTGCTCATCGGAGCACTCGCGGTGAATCCTCCCGCGGTCATCACGATCCTGCTGCTGGGAGCCATCCTCGTGACCGGCTTCGGCATGATCGCGGGCTCCTATGGGCGAGACTTCATCGGCACGCTGATGGTCGCGATGCTCTTCATGATCCCGCTGATGATCCCGGCGTTCGGAGCCTTGTTCCCTGGCTCCTCACCCTCCTGGATCAAGATCCTGCCAACGTACGGAATGGTCGAGGCGGTGATGGGCGTCACGATCGATGGCGACAGTTGGGCCCAGATCGCTCCGGCGCTGCTCCTGCTGGCAGCGTGGGGTCTGGCTGCGTTCGCCGCTGGTGCTCTGATCCTGAAGCGAAGGGTGGCGATGCTATGAATCTGAGACGCACCTGGTACGTCTTCGCCAGGGAGGTTCGGCTCTCGCCGAGGTCTCCGCTGGTGTTCTTCGCAATCGCGATGCCGCTCATCATGACGTTCCTCATCTCCTCTGTCTTCGGCTCGTTGTTCGACGGCAACCCGCGACTCGGCATCGTCGACGCAGGCACTTCCGAGGTGACCGCGGCTGCCCTGCAACTCGACGGAGTCGACGCCGTGGTCGTCTCCGATGCAGAGACGCTCACGGCTCGAGTCGAGGCCAACGACTTCGACGCCGGACTCGTGATCCCCGCCAGCTTTGACTCAGATCTGGCGGCCGGCAATCAGCCCGACCTCGCGTTCTACGTCTCCGGATCGAGCCTCGCCTCGAACCGGATCATCCTGTCGATCACGACGATCGATCTTGTCCGCGATGTCTCAGGCGCCGAGCCTCCGGTCACCGTGATCGTCACCCCGGTCGGAGACGAGGACTTCGTGCCGATCGGAGATCGACTGCTCCCCACCATGGTCTTCTACGCCGTGATGATCGCCGCATTGTTCCTGCCCGCCGCGTCGTTGGTTGATGAACGGGAGAAGCGAACGCTCGATGCAGTGCTGGTCACGCCAACGCGCATGTCCGAGGTCCTCCTTGGCAAGGGCGCCTTCGCCGTCATCCTCGCGGTCCTGATGGGCCTCGCGACGCTCGCTCTCAACAACGCCTTTGCCGGCCAATTCTTGGCCATGGCGCTGATCCTGTTCGTCGGTTCCGTCATGATGTCCCTCGTCGGCATGGCGCTCGGACTGTGGGCTCGCGACATCACCACGATGTACACAGCCGTCAAGGCCGGAGGGATCTTCATCTTCCTACCGGTGATCTTCGTGCTGTTTCCCGGGTTGCCCCAGTGGATCCCGAAACTGATTCCGACCTACTACTTCCTCCAGCCGATCTATGACATCGCTGTGGGCGGACAATCGTTCGGTGACGTGCTCCCCGAGCTGCTGATCGCAGTGGCGTTCTGCCTCCTGCTGGTTCCATTCGTCATGTGGGTGGCCCGATGGTCGGAGAAGCAACTCGCGATGACGGTGTAGTGGGTAACTGAGAGAGTTGGCGCACCCTCACCGGAAGGACATGGGGGAACGGACGAGTGCGGCCGCCTGACTTCCGATAGATCTCTCCTACACGTGGTTTCTGAGCATGAGCTCTTTGGGATGGGGTGAGAGGTACGACGAGTCGAGAAGGATCTGGCGCTCGTGTCGATTGGCCAGATGTCGGATCAAGGTCACCGGGACGACGAGCGGCACGAGGCCGGCCTTGTAGTCCGCGATCGCCTCACGCATTTCGGCACGACCGACTTCGTCGTCGTCCCATCGCAGGAACGCAAGCATGTGCTGAAGCACGTTGACGTGCTTCGCCACCGTGGCCGGACGCTTCATGATCTCCATGAACCGATCTGCGTAGTCGTCGGCGAAAGCTGCCCGTGGGACGCTCTTGGCCTCTGCGACCATCTTCCCGAGTTCTCGATATCCGCGCTCGTCGTGCGCCCGAAGGAGCAACTTCTCGCGCGTGTGGAATGCCACGACATCACCGACCGTCCACCGCGGTCGGAAGAGGTCCGTCACGCGCCGGTAGGCGAAGATTCGCTCCACGAAGTTCTCTCGAATGCGGGCATCGTTGAGGCGGCCCTCTTCTTCGATCGGAAGGTAGGGCATTCGCTGAATGAGCGCGTCGGCGAACAGGCCACGACCATTCCGCTCCACCCCGGTATCGGTGTAGATCCTCACCCGGAAGACGCCGCAGGTCGGAGAGTCCTTCTTGAGCACAAAGCCACTGAGATCTTCGCCGGCGAGTTCTGAAGCGCGTGAGAGCGACAGCCGATTCATGGAGGAGGTCCAGTCCACTTCGTTCTTCGGATCGATCATGCGGATGGTCTCGCCTTCACGCACCAGACGAACCGTCGGCCGCGGAACACCCATGCCGACCTCGACCTCGGGGCAGACGGGCACGTACTCGACGAATGGGCCGAGCATGTCCGTGAGATAGCGCTGACGCGAGTGGCCGCCGTTCCATCGGACTTCCTCGCCGATCACGCATGAGCTGACACCAATCCGGAGAGGCCGGGCGCCGGTCGATTCGGTATCGGTCGCGGTCATGATCGCGCCCCGAGGAGGAACGATCGGATGTTGTCGGTCCGGAAGGAGGCGATCGCTGCGTAGAGGGCGGTGCCTCCGCTGCCGAGGACCACGAAGAGGGGAAGCCAGAGAACGGCCGTCCACGGGGACCGCTCGCGCAGGAACACCCACCCGGCGAACAGGGCAATGCTGACATAGAGGTCGATGAGCGTCATGCGGCCCCAGGGATGGTCGAGCAGCCACGAGCCTTCGGCGCTGAAGTCGCCGGTCGCCATCGATACGGCGATGGCCACGAACATCACAACGGTGAGGCCGACGGTGAAGACGCGGATTGCTGTCATGTGAATCTCCTGATCGTCAATCGCTATTCGATTCCTTCGGTTGCTCCGGATGCGTCCGGGATGCCGCCGAACTGAGTGTCGAGGACCTGTTGCAGGCGCCGCTCACCCACACCGGTGGCAAACCACCACACGCCGACCACGAAAGAAGCAAGGGTGACCCCGAAGAGGCCGAAGCTGTACAACACCGCGACACCCACCGGGGCGTCGACCAACGTGTCCCATCCGAGGATCAGGCCAAAGAGGTAGGCGAACGCTCCGAGGACGGTGTAGAAGATCGTGACGAACGAGAACCAGGAGAAGCCGCCTGCGACAGGAATCGTCACGATCTTCCGAGATCCGAGCGGAAAGAGGTAGGCCGCTTCCATCTCGGCGGCCACATGAATGCGATCTCCGACATGGTGGTTGAGATAGCGCTCGAGATAGGCGGCGTACCACCGGGCAAAGATGAGGTAGGAGGCGTCGAAGGCCGTCTGCACGGCGCCCATGAGCGCAACAACCGGGACGACGAGGAACGCCGGCTCCGCCCCGAACCACCCGGCGACAAGAAGCGCGAGGATCAGCACGGTCGTGATGTTGACATCGAGGAAGAACCGCCGGTGGTACATCGCCGTCATCCCCCGCATCCGGGAGAGTTGCGCTGCCGCCATTTGCGTCCGGTCGTCCATGCACTCAGCCTAGATGTGATCACCGGAGACGGCTCCCCCAATCGAGCCTCCACCGGAGGTCTGCCCTCAGGCTCCTCGAACGCTCGCCGCAGCGTCAACCAAACGGGGGCAGACCGCCTTGATCTCGCAGGCTTCGCACCCAGGGTTCCGGGCGTGGCACCAGGTCCGTCCGATCTCCCACATCGGCAGGTCGAGAGCACCGGGACGGTCGGGATTGAGCCTCCGAGCCACGTCGACCATGTGGTCGACCTGATCTCGCTCTGCAAGTCCGGTGCGAAGCATCACCCGCCGCACATGCACGTCGTATGCGATATCCGATCCGAAGAGATCGCGGATCTCGATGCCTCGCTGCCCACTCAGGATCTCGACGGCCATCGCAGCCTTCTTCTGGCTGATACCCACGAACTCGGAGAGTCGCTCCTGGAGTTGTCTCGCCGCGGGACGGTCGTTCCATACGGCGCCCGCCTCACCCCCGTAGTCATCGATGACCCGCTGAGCCCCCGCGACGAGCCACCGAGCGCTCTGTGTAGGGAACCGATGGAGGGCGGGCGGGCCGAGGAACGCAGCCAGGACTCGTTCCGGGTTGTCGGCCACGATGTGCACGCCCCATCCGCCCAGCCTTCGGCTCAGGTTGTAGGGCACGGCCCACGCTCGCTCGGCCGGCATCTGGTAGTCGCCGATGACCCCGGCCAGGAACGCCCAATCGTCGGCCATCAGGAACTCGTTTGCTGCAGAGCGGTCGGTGAGAATCGGAACAACTCTCCTCGCCTCTTGTTCGGCGAGAATCTCTCTGAACCGGAGGATGGCCCGGACAATGAGTGCTTCGGGGGTGGATGCCGGCAAGCTCACGGATTGACTCTATCCACAACCGGGTTTCTGGTGAAGCGATCCACCGATCGGGCCGATACACAGGGAGTGACTCGGTCTCTTCAATCGCGAGCCTCTCATCCAGGGACATATCTCAGCAGCGGTCGCGCATGGGCGACGGCGGCGTTCCTCGTACTCGCCGGTGCGGTCGCGCTCGCGTTCTGGCTTGATCACGCGGCAGCGAACAACGACAGATACCGTCTGGAACGGGGCGCTGAGGCCATAACCCGCAACCTCGAATCCGAACTGAGAGTTGTCGAGATGGCAGCGAGCGTGATCGTCGCCGCATCGACGGCGGCCGACACTCCGGCAGACTTCGCTTCGATCGCCGTTACGGCAGACCCGGTCGTCCTCAATTCGCTCGTCGGTCTCGTCAGCTACCCCGTCACCAGCGAAGGCAGCGGTCCCGGAACCGCCGTCTTCCAAGTACACCCGCGCAACCAGCTTGACATCCCCGACCTCGGGCTCTCCGCGAAGATTACGGAGACTTTGATACGCGAGGACATCCCCTATCTGAGCCCGGCGTACAGGGTGCCCGGAGAGGACGGGGTCCGGATGATCGCTGTAGTGCCGGCACAAGGCGATCATGCCGAGGTACTCATCGGAGCGATCTTTCTCGCGGATCGCATTCTCCATCGTGCCATGGCGGCTGTCGGTGAGGACGAGTACGCAGGCCAGCTGCTCGACCGAAGGTTTGGTGACAAGGTCATCGTATCCGAGGGCACACCAACCGGCTCGGAGATCGTCCGCTCATCACCAGTGGGCATGGCTGGCCTCATCGACATTGCGGTAGCGACTGGCAGCGCTTTCCCGCACTCGAGATCGCCGTTGACTTTCGTGGCGGTACTCGGCCTTGGTCTCTTCATTGCAGTCCTCCTCTCTCGGCTGGCCTACGTGACGCGGGCCCGAACGCGTGAGGTGAACGAGAGACTCGAACTCGCTCGACTCCAGGACGAGGGGAAGGATCGCTTCCTCGCCACGGTCAGTCACGAACTCAGAACTCCACTCACCGTTGTCGTCGGCGGGGCAAGCGAGATCGAGTCCCAGTGGGAGACGCTGACCGTCGACGAACGAAACGAACTCCTCGGCATGGTGTCGGACCAGGCGCAGGAGGCGTCGAATCTCGTCGAAGATCTGCTCGTCGTTGCTCGATCGGAATACGGGAACGTCAAGATCGCGCTGGCGGAGACCCGCCTCCAGCGGCACCTCAGCTACGCCGTGAGCTCGATGCCGCTTGGGCGGGAGGGAACCCTCACCATTACCGACGAAGACCCGGTGGTCTACGCGGATGGCACCCGCCTGCGTCAGATCCTCCGCAACCTCGTGCAGAACGCTGTCACCCACGGCGGCCCGAACATCTCGATAGGGGTCTCGCGGGGAGACGGGATGGTTCACATCTCGGTCTGCGATGACGGCACGCAGCTTCCGTCCGGGGATTGCGAACGGATCTTCGAGCCCTATGCGCGCAGCGACGGTGCCGAGGTCAACGCCGCTCAGGGAATCGGCATCGGTCTCTACGTCAGCCGTCTCCTCGCTCAGGTCATGGGTGGCGAACTCATCTGCCGGTGCGACGGCGACTGGACGGAGTTCCGCCTCTCCCTCCCGGGCGCCGCGGCTGAAGCGATCTCGGTTCAGGAGCGGGTCTCGGTCGAGTAGCGCTGCCCGCTACCAGCAGGACGCAACCGCAAGACCCGTCCCATTTCTTCCCCCCAGGGGAAGGTGGCAGCGCCCCCGGGCGCTGCCGGAAGGGGTCTCTCGAGCGGGTCGCACCGTGCACACCGAAGGGTCACCGGACGGACGCCCCATGTCTGCGCCTGCCTCGCGCAGGAGTCCTCCCCTCGCAGCGAGGGGAGGACTCCTGTCACGTTGAGTCTGGCTTCTAGGCGCGACCGCCGATGTTGGCGTTGCCCACGAATCCATTCCAAGTGAACGGCTTCGACGCTTCTTCGTGGCTGGGCGGGTAGATCAACGCCGTGGCGATCGCACCGAGTACGCATGCGACCGAGCAGATGATGAACGCGAGCGGGAAGTTGCCCATGTCGCCGAGCGCACCGCCGAGGATCGGGAAAACGATCCCGCCTGCGCCGTAGGAGAGGAAGACCCACGGATAGTTCTGGCCAACCGACTTGTCGCCGAATTCGTCTGCTGTCAGGGCCGGGAACAGGGCGAAGTTGCCACCGAAGTTGAATCCGATGAGGGCGGCTGCAAGGTACAGCGTGTACTCGCTGCCGGCCATCGGGATGAAGGCCAGCAGGAACACGGCCTGAGTGGCGGTCATGATGATGACCGAACGCTTGCGCCCGAGTCGGTCGCTCATCGTGCCCCACGTGATCCGACCTATGCCGTTTGCGAGGCTGAAGAACACGGCCATCGCGGTTCCTGCGATGGCGTCTGCCTCAGACTCCATGATTCCGCCATCGACCAGCGCCTCGACCGGCCACAGCTTCATCAGACCGATCGCCATCAAGCCGGCTCCGGCACTCACCGCAAACGTCAGGAAGATGAGATAGAACTGGGGCGTCTTCAGCATCTCGGACGAGGTGAAGTTTGCACCACCAACTCCGGAGACCTCTGGAAGAGCGAATCCCTCCGGCAACCAGCCCTGGGGGGGCATCTCCATCCAGATCGAGCCGATGAGGACAAGGACGGCGAAGGCGATTCCGTAGACGAGGAATGTCCCATCGAGACCGATGTTGTCGAGGAGATTCCCCCACGACCCGGCGATCTTGACCCATCCCAGCGCCCCGAAGCCGAAGCCCGCGACCGCGGCCCCCGAGATCATGCCCTTGTGGTCCGGGAACCAACGCATGCCGACGGCAATCGGAACAACGTAGGCGAGACCGATACCGGCGCCGCCGATCAGGCCCACACCGATCAAGACGATCCAGAAGTTGTCTCCGCCACCGATCGCAGCGATCGCGTATCCGAGGCCGAGCGTGATGCCACCGGCCATCGCGAGCTTGCGCGGACCGTAGACCGGGAGCTTCCGGCCGGCGAAGACCATGACGAGCGCAAACATCGCGAGACCCACCGAGAACACGATCTGGGTCTGCGTCTTGGACCAGCCGGCATCCTGCAACGCGGGGGTGAACACCGACCAGGCGTAGATGGCGCCGAGGCAGAGCTGGATCAGCACTGCTCCAAGGACCACGAACCCTCGATTGCTAACTCGTTGCGCCATTCGGGATTTCCTCCTCGTCGGGGACCGCTCCGCTCTCGAGTCGACCGCTCATCCAAATCCTGATGGAGGAACGCCGGACTCTCGCGCCGGGGCGGGTGTTCAGTTGTTCGGCATGTGCCATCGGGCCACCGGCATTGTTCGTCGCGGCAATCCCGCGATTGACGAGCATGACGGCCCCGGACACGAAGTTGAGTGTGTCGCACATGCGTCGGTCTCGCTAGGGGCCATCGACCCGACCCTGTGAGCCGTCCCAACGGCCAAACTGCTTCCTCTCCCCTCCCAGCGACCGTCGCAGGGGCGGGATTCGCAGGTGGTACGGTCGTCGCATGTCTGCCGACGCCTCCGGAGCACCGCATCCTCCGGAACACAACGCGCTCCCGCGAGCGGCGCGACGGTGGTGGTTGTGGGCCGCCCTCGCGCTCGTGACCGGCGCAATCACCGTTTCGGCAGCCGGCAGCTTCAACATCGTTGACCTCGAACTCGCGGGAACCCTCGAGCGAGCGGACGAAGTGACCGCCGGCACAGATCCCGGGACCATCCGCATGGCGATCTACTGGGACTTCGTATTCATCTTCTCCTACGTCCTCGCGCTGTCCTCCGGGTCCCTGTGGACGCGCCGGCAGTTCCCAAACGGGTTCGGGTCGAAGCTCGGACTGCCCATCGCCATCGGGGCCGTCACCGCGGGCGTGTTCGATGTCGTGGAGAACCTCGCGATGCTCGGATACCTGAACGGTTGGGGTGAATGGACGGGTTGGATTGCCGTCGCCCGAGCGATGGCGATCCCGAAGTTCATCCTCGTGTTCATCAGCATCGCCTACATCCTCGGTGGCATTGGGACCTGGGTATTCAGAAGGCTCTCTCATCGCGGTCACCAGCGATAGCGATGCAGACGGGACCAGACGACCGAGGGGGAGGCCCCTGGGCCTCCCCCTCGGTCGCTCGATTCAGTTGTTGGACGTGGAGGTCCCGCTAGCCGTCGGAGGCTGGGGGCGCCGGGGGCGGGGGCGGCGCCTGGCCGTCTCCACCATCCGTCGTCGTCACGGTCTCACTGTCCCTGCCGGCGACGAGCCACCAGACGAGGACTCCGATTCCGACCGCAACGAGCGCGATAAGCAGCCAACCCCACGCGGGGAAGCCGCCCTCATCCTCTTCGGCTGGTTCCTCGGCCGACTCCGCGGCTTCGTCGGTTGATCCGCCAGCCGGCGGAATCTCGAACGTGGCCCGGAACGGACTGCCGGTCGAAGAGGTTCCTTCAACGAGAAGGGTCGCATACTCCGTCTGGTCCTCTCCGAGTTGGAAGGTCTCCCACCAGACGCCGCTCTCGTCCACCGGAACGGTGGCGGCCAGATCGGTGCCCACTACGCTCAGCTTGGTCGTGGACCCGGCCTGGAAGTTGAGTCCGGTCGCCGTCATCTTCCGGTTCGTGTCCACGCTGATCACAACGTACGGGGCGTCGACCAAGGGGCTCAACTGGGCCGTGACCTCGGTTCCTGGCTCGACCATCTCCCCCGGTTCCGGCATCTGATCGACCACGATGCCGTTCGGATCAGGCCGATTCGGGTCGTTGACGAAGGCAATCGTCAAACCGAACTCCTCGGCGAGTTCAGTAGCTTCGGCTTGCGTCATCCCGATGAACTCGGGCACTTCGACATCCTCAGGTCCGGTCGATATCGCCATATCAACGGTTGTCTCCGGCGCCACTTCGGTGCCTGCGGACGGATTGGTCTCGATCACAAGGCCAGCCTCGATCTCGTCGCTGACCTGCTCGCTGGTGGTGACCACGAAGCCCTCGGCTTCGAGCGCCGCCCGCGCATCGGCCTCAGCAAGACCGACGACGTCCGGCACCGGGATCGTCGCCGGGGCCTCGGGGCCGGTTGAGACTGCGATGGTGACGGTTGAACCCGCATCGACTTCCGTTCCAGCGGTCGGATCGGTCTCGATAGCGAGGCCCGCTTCGACCTCGTCACTCGACTGCTCTTTGGTGCCGGCAACGAGTCCGGCGTCGACAATCTCATCCTCTGCGTCTGCAGCGGCCATGCCGGCGACGTCCGGTACGATGACCTTGTCTGGTCCTGGTTCCGGCGGTTCAGTCGGAGTCAGGGCCTCGATCAGGGCGGTCATCGACGGGATGACCGCAGTTGCGATGGCAAGGTTCGCTCCGTCATTGACGGCGAAGACATCGGTGTACGAGTCGGCGGGCGTCGTGACGTCCCGTGCGACGTCGTCGATCGTCACGGGAACGACCGTGCCCTCGATCAGATTGAGTGGCCCAACACTCTCTCCGGGATCAACTTCGAGGGGGGATCCCGTCCCGACATCGACCTGGACCGGAGCGTCCGTTGCGTTCCAGATCGTGAGGATCGCCTCGCCTGCTGTGATCGGAGCGACGTCAATCGGGTACGCCGTTGCCCCGCCAGAGCCAAATCCGGAGACGGCGGTCTGAGCGGAACCGACCGCAGCATCGACAGCCACATTCGCTCCACCGGTGAAGGCGACGTCGTAGGACCCGGCAGGAACGGTCACACCATCGGATTCGGCGAATCCGAGGCCCGTGGCGATGACTTCCTCGCCGGCGAGCACATCGACCGCCTCGGCGCTTGCACCGTTGACTGCCGCGAGGTAGGCCGCGGCGTCGGCTTCTTGTGCGCCCGCGGAGACGGCGGCGGACAGGAGCCCACCGACCATCGCGACGACGAGCACAACCCGACTCATTGATTTCATGTTGGTTCCCCAATCTGTCGCCGACCGGCGGCCGAGCGCTCTCGATAGTCCAGTTTCGCCATGGTATCCCAACACATCGACACCGACTGCGATTGAGCACGCGTCGAAGCACAGAGGTCCATCCCATGTCTTCGGCGGTCCGGAAGCGACACTTGACCGCGAGCAAGAGATTCCAATCCGGGGCCGCTCGGCGGCCGCGTAGGGTCGAGACCCTTCTAGCTACCGGGGAGGCAGCACGATGGCGAAGTACATGATGGTGTACAAGGGCGACGCAACCGACATGTCGGACATGAGCGAGGCGCAGATCGGTGGAGTGATGGCGGCGTGGGGCGCGTGGATGCAGAACGTTGGTCCGGCGCTCGCCGATATCGGCACACCATTCGGACCGGGCATCTCGATCGTCGACAACGGGACGATGGGAGCGCTGACATCGCTCACCGGCTACTCGATCGTCGAAGC
Organism: uncultured Actinomycetota bacterium; assembly: GCA_963836085.1. GTDB lineage: Bacteria > Actinomycetota > Acidimicrobiia > Spongiisociales > UBA5794 > JAHEEL01. Next base: position 94,157 of record CAWIHT010000013.1, on the reverse strand, counting down.
CGACAGCATGGACGCCGCCAAGGTCCTCGCGGAAGAGCATCCGTTCCTCAGCGAGGGCAAGGGCAACTTCGCGGTCGACGTCTACGAGCTCATGCCGGTCCCGATGATGGACTGACCAGTTCGCCGCAGCGGAGTCACAGCCGACGTTTCGCATCCGGTTCTGCGTTCCACCAGCGCAGGACCCGGAGCGCGCGCAACGTGTTCCATCGACCTGCCACCCGGCCCGGTTCGAGAGGGAAGAAGGTCTCCCCGCTGTACTGGCTCCCCTTCCCCCAACGGCCGTCCGATCGCCGGCTGGACTCCACGATCTCGATCGCGTCTGCTGCGCGTGGATCGGGAACGGCTCCAGCGTCGCGGAGATGGTCGAGTCCGCGCATGATGTCGTAGTGCCACCGAGGCGGGAAATGGAAGGTGGTCCAAGCCTCGTTGATCACCTCGTCCGTCCGGTGGGAGCGGAAGAGGCGGTGGTCGAGCATGAACTCGTGCCCCCGAGCGATTGCAGCGTCAGCATCGTCCGACCCCGTTGATCGCTTCCACTCCAGGAGTCCTTCGAGAACCGAGATCGTGGTGTGGAACGACGAATGGGTTGCCCCCTGGAAATCCCGGCAGTTCCAACCGCCGTCTGTCATCCCGGCGGAGATGAGGAGCTCAGCGATCGAGTCGACCCTTCGGTCGCTCCCGTCAAAGGAGGAGCCGATCGCAAGAACCATGCCGTTGACACAACGCTCCGCATATCGATGGCTCGCCCAGTACGAGACCCCACCTTCGAACCATTCGGCATCATCGAACAGTCGCCGGCATCCCGCGATGGCTCCGGGATTCGAGGACGGCATGCCCAACCGTCGCAGGAGCAGCAGGGTGTACGTGGTCGAGGTCCACTTGGGGGTGTACAGGCCACCGGCCCATGTTCCTGCGGGATCCTGCAGGTCGAGCAACCGTCTCCCCCACCCGCTGTGTTCGACCTCGGTCCGGGTAGCTTTCCACACCGCATCATCCGCACCGAGCACGTCGCGCTGGGACTGCCAACGGATCGCCGGGTCACCGGCGATCAACCACTTGAGCACCTCGTCCCTCACAGAGATATGGTCGGTCTCCCGCAGCTCCGGCGCAAGTCGTTTCGCTCGGCCTCCGTCTCGCTCAACTACCGTCGACGAGAGAGGAGGCTCAATGCCAACCGACTCGAAGCCAACGAACGAGACAATCGTCGAAGTGCTCGAACGTGTTCTCGCAGAGATCGAGACCCTCAAGGCGGGTCAGCGCGAGATTGCCGACGGCATCCGAGATCTGGCGAGCACTGCCGGTCGCTGAGGCCCGGAGGCGCTCATCGGTCCGAGTCACTGCTCCTGACCTGATCAACCACGAGACCGACCACGAGACCAAGGCCGGAAGCGATACCGATCCAGAAAGCAGCGCCGGTCAGCGCGAACAGGACTGCACCCACCGCCGCACCGACGACGAGGGCCGTACCGATGAGCACCTCACTCGGTTTTCGTGCTCGCCCTGACATGCTGGCCTCATCTCCGAATTCGATGACGCCACCCGAAAGCGGACGATCCGGCACCGCCCGCCCCGGCTGCGATTCAGCCTGCTCGCTGCGGCGGGCACGAACCAGTGCCCAGGGTGCTCTCCCACACACCGACGCTTTCGCATAGGGTCGTCAGGGCGGAGGGGGCGGAGACACGACGACGCAAGGAATCCAGAAGCCGTGTCCAGCTTCGCGTTCAGTAGCTCTCGCGGCAGGCGAGCGAACCGACAACTCATCCCGACCAGACCCCTCGGAGATCGGCTCTGCCGACGTCCGACCGCGGACAGCGGAGGTACGACACCATGATCCTCGAACGGAGGGAGAGCTGGCGACGCTCGGAGAACTCGTCGAAAGCCTGGAATCATCGGGTGGCCGCGTGGTACTCGTGCTCGGCGAAGCGGGAATCGGCAAGAGTGCCCTGATCTCCACGTTCGCGGAGGTCGGCGATGTCGCCTCCGTCGAGATCCCAACCCGCGAGACCGTTGGATCAAAGCTCCGCCGTGCCGGCGGCGAGTTCGGCGTCCGATGTGTCCTGGGCTGTCGAAAGCACGGCAGACCAGTAGACCGGGGGCTACAGCGGGTTCGCTGCCACGTACACCACAAAGACGGCAATCGAGACGACGGTGTACAAGCTGAGCACGTTGTTCACGTAGCGGCGCTCGTTCGGCATGCCGGGCTTCATGGTGAGCTGGATGATGAAGGGCGGCGGAAGGATGAGCAGGGTGAAGAGCGCCGCCTGGGAGTACTCGTTCCCACCGAACACCGAGTTCGCCAACAGCACCGGAATCGTGATCGCAAGCGGCAGCAGGATCGCCAACCGGAGGGCAACGGGCGGGACTGCCTCGCGGATCCCATCCCGCGGCGATTGAGTTGGATCCCATATCCGACGATCAACAGGATCACCGGGACCGTGAGCGCCGCCAGGAAGACGAGCGGGTTCATCACCCCACCGATGATCGGTCCGTCGTAGAGGACGTCGCCCATGCCGAGCAGGCTGGCGCCGATACCCGCGAGGATCGCGATGATCACCGGCGAGCGGATGAACGCGCCGAACAGCTGAGCCGGTCTCCCGATCCCGTCGCGCCTCGCCAACAAGAGAGCGAGGAAGACGAACCAGATGCACAGCTCGTGCCCGAGATCGACCACGGCGAAATACCCGACCTTGCTCAGCCCGTAGGCGCTTTCGAAGAGGCTGATGCCGAGCATCCCAGCCTCGAATCCCGTCATCAGAAACGGGAAGCACTCGTGGTCGCCACCGAACCTTCCGCAGAGGGCGAGTCCGACCCCGGAGAGAGCTACGCACAACACGAGGACGCCGACAACGACGGCGGCGACGCTCGGATCGAACTCGATTTCGAGGAACGACGTGAACAAGACGGCCGGTAGAGCGATGTTCACGACCAGTTTGCGGAGATCGCCGACGGTGCTCTCCGAGAAGAAGTTGGAGCGCCGGGGCCAGAATCCGAGGGCGACAAGCAACAGGATCGGAAGAATCCGGCTGATGATGTCGCTCATGCGGCAACCCGTCGGTGGATGCGACGGCGCGCCGCGGGGTTTCGGAGCGTCGATGCGTCGGGGACACCACGCTATCGCTGACGGCGATGGTGGTGCGAACCGAGCTACGGTCGGGTGCCCGCAACCTCTTCGGCGAACCGGCGGACACGGGCAACGGCTTGGACTCTGAGCGGCGGGCCGTGACCGAATGCGACAGCCTGGAAGTCGAGATCGGCGATCAGGCCGATCGAGGCGGTGGCCCGCTCCCAGTCCTCCGCTGACGGAGCGTGACCCAGGTGGCCACGCCAGTTCATGAGAGCATCACCGACGAACAGCACGCCTCCGTGGGCCGGCCACAGGAATGCGGTGTGGCCCGCGGTGTGACCCGGCGTGTGGATTGAGCGGATCCCGACACCATCGATCACCCCATCCACCTCGGGGAGGTAGTGATCGACAGGAACCGGCTCGACGGGTCGGAATCGAGCGGAACGGGCAATCAACCGCGTCGCCGGACCCCGTCCGAGGCCGGGTCGAGTCCGGCCCCCTGCCTGGATCTCGGGTGCGTCGAGCGGGTGCACGTGGACGCGAGCCCCCGTTGCGGCGGCGACCCGCGCAAGACCCCCGGCGTGGTCGATGTGTTGGTGCGTGATCAGGATGTCGCCGAGGTCGTCAGGAACCCGACCAAACGCACCGATGGCACGCAGCACGCGACGGGGATGCAGGATTTGGAACCCGGTGTCGACCAGGGTGAGCGTGTCCGCGCCGGTGTCGATGAGGTAGGCGTTGACCCCGTCGAGCACGATGCGTACGCATCCTCGGGCAACGAATTCGGACATCGCCGCAACTATGGCACAACTGTCGGAGGGCCGCCATCAGGCGATATCGAGCCCCTACTCCCAACGGAAGAAGCGGATCCCGAGGAGGGCGCTAGCGGCGCCGATCATGATGAAGACGCCCCACGACAAACCAGCATCGAGACCGAGCCAGGCGTCCTGCATCATGAGTACGGCATGCCACAGTGGAGTGAGGTCAGCCAGCGTCTGCATGCCGCCGGTCAATACTTCCGGAGGCGGCCCGGCCCCACCGAGAAAGAGCATCACGAACCACACGAGCATCCCAACCGCCTGGGCCGCGCGCGCCGTTGGGAGGATCGAGCCGAGGAAGATCCCGAACAGGGCGAATCCCACAGTGAGGATCACGACAACGCCGAGCACCATCGGGACCGAACGCGGCGCTTCAAAGTCGTACGCGATCCACGCTGCCGTCAGCAGGATCGCGGCGCTCACCGTCGAGACGACAAACGCAACCGCCATCTCGGCCCCGGCGACGGTCCAGGAGGTGACGGAAGAGGCGTGAAGGCGCTTGAGAACTCCGCGTTCACGATCACCCGCCAGGTGTGTGGGGATACTGATCACGCAGACGGAAGCGATGACGAGCGCCACATATGCGGGAACGTAGTAGCTCATCGGCCCCTGCCCCCGGAACACCACTGTCCCGTCAACCGGTTGACTGACTTCGTTTCCGAACACGCCGCCGAGAACGAACAGAATGATCAGCGGAAGCGCAAATGAGAAGACGACCGTCAGCGGCTCACGGAGAAAGAGCTTCAGGTTGACCCACGAAAGGCGCACGAACGACCGCATCTCACGAACCCCCGCCGGTGATGGTCAAGAACACATCCTCGAGGCTGGCGCGATTGGCCGCAAGATCAATCGGCTTCTCGCCGTGGGCCACCAACTCCGCCGCAACCACTGCCAACAGCGGCCCCCGACCGGTCACGGAGACTCTGCGCCCATTTCGTTCCACCGCGTCGACTTCGTCGAACTGTTCGAGGTAGCCCACGTCGCCGGCGTCTGTCGAGAACGTGACGGTGACTCCGCCGCCATATCGCTCGATCAGGCCGGCCGGCGTGCCGACGGCAACGACCCGCTTGTCGTCGATTACGGCAATCCGATCGCACAATTCCTCGGCTTCATCCATGAAGTGGGTGACAAGCACCACAGTTGTCCCCTGATCTCTCACCTGGCGCACGAGATCCCACGTGACTCGGCGAGACACCGGATCCAGGCCCGTGGTCATCTCGTCGAAGAAAACGAGACGCGGGCCGTTCACCACGGCGAGCGCGACGAAAAGGCGCTGCTGTTGGCCACCCGACAAGCTGCCGAACGTCGCCGACCGCTTCTCCGACAGTCCCCACTGTTCCATCACAGACTCCCACGGCGGGCCGCCCGGAACGAACGAGGAGAACAGGTCAAGCGCCTCCCACACCTTCATCCGATCTGGGAGAGCAGACTCCTGCAGCTGTGACCCGACCTCTCGGCGCAGCCGATTCGCGTTGACGCGAGGGTCATATCCAAGGACCGCGAGTTCGCCGCCGTCGGCATGTCTCAATCCTTGGAGACACTCAACCGTGGTGGTCTTGCCAGCTCCGTTGGGACCAAGGATTCCGAAGATCTCAGCCGGTTCGACCGAGAAAGAGACGTCCTCTACCGCAACGTACCGGCCATAACGCTTCTCGAGGTGTCGGACGTCGATGACGGAAGTCATCGATCGCCCATGTCGCCAGCAATGCGGCCCGCTCGTCCGGGGTGAGACCGGTAGCTCCGCCCCTGGACAATCGACCGAATGGGGAGAAGCGCTGCGACGACGACGATCGGACCGAGAACGATCACTGCGGTTCTCTGAGCCGACGTCGCGCGATCTCTCGGGTTGGGCACAACGTGCCTCTCCGCGCGATCACACATCTCGGTTCACTCCTCCACTTGGGCCCCACCATCAATCCCAAGCCAACCAGGGAGCGTGGCGCACTCACAGAGTCCGATGACCCGATCGAACGCGACCCCTGCACAAATGGCCGCGGTGCCGAAAGGACCGGTATCCGAACCACTCGGAACCCTCACGAGTACTGGCTCACATGGGACGGGGCAAGGTCTGGAGACTGGAGGGCGGCAGCTGCAGCAACGGCCCCGGCATTCATCGCGGCAGCGAGTCCGGACCCTTGGTGCGAGGCAACGACGAATCCGGCAAAAAACGCATCGCCAGCGCCGTTGGTGTCGACAACACGTGAAACGGGCACGGCGGGGATATCGACCCAACCGTCGGCGGCCGTGAGTCCGCTGGCACCGTCCGCTCCGTGAGTGCAGATCGCCACCCGGGTACCCGCGGCGACCCGCCGCTCGAGGAATTCGCGCCAATCGGGCATCGCGACCGAACTCATCAGGAGATGGTCGGCGGCTTCTACGAAATCGTCGTGGTGGGGGTTGGTGCCGTCGTAGTCGTGGAGGTCGACCCAGATCGGCGTGCCGATGTCGCGAAGCATCGGCAAGAACGGCCGGCAGTGGTTGACGATCGTCACCGACGCCAGGTCGGCGGCCACAGCGGCCGACGACATTGATGCGGCGTCGACGGGGAATCGATCACTACCGGCCCCGGCAATGATCGAGATGCGTTCTCCGGCGTCGTCCATCAGGTTGACGTGGCGGGTTGTGCCTTCCGGATCGGTCACGCCGACGAACGGAATACTCCGCCGATCCATCTCCCGGCGAATCTGCCGGCCTGCATCATCGTCGCCGACCAGGGCCCACAACGTCGCGTCGGCACCGAGGCTGCGGAGGTTCATTGCCTTCCCTGCTCCGCTGGAGCCAACGGTCTCGTTCAACTCGCGGGCGAATAGCGTCTGTGGCCGAGGGTCGGGGAACGCCCCGACGTAGACCATGGTGTTCCATGCGACACCACCCAGGATCAGCGCCTTCAAGCGACGTCTTTCGCGCTTCATCGGTAGGGACGATACCGGCAGCCGCTAGGAGACCCTGGACTCGTCAGCGGGTTCCGACTCGCTGCCCCCCTGATCGAGACGGAACGGCGGGTACTCGTCTGACATGAGGTTGACATACACGGCGACCCGCATGGCCCAACGGTTCAGGCCGACGATGAGGTCGAACAGCGGCAGCGGATAGCGCCCGGTGAACAGCAGGACGACCGCGGCGACGAGGACGAGAATGCCGACCAGTCCGCCGCTCCACACGGGCACACCCCACCAGTTGTTCGATCCCCACATCACCACGCCGCTGAAGAAGAGCCCCACGACGATCAACTGCGGAATAGCGAGCAGCCACTTCACGAAGATCAAGCCTCGCGAGAGCCGCTCGGGGTAGGCGATGTCGAGGCGTGCCGGATAGTCGGCGACCGGTTCGGTCGTGAACGGCGGGTATCGGTCAGTTCCCAATCCGCCGGGGCCGGCGTAGTACATGACTCGCCAGGTCCAGCGCATCACCCCGACATTGAACGCGAACAGGCTCTGCGGGTAGCGGCCCGTGAACAGGATCGCCCACCACGCGATGAACGTCAGAACAGCGAACGCGAGCCACAGGAACGCCAGCACGAAGAAGTGCGGAATCGCAAGGAACCACTTCACGAGCCACAACCATTGCGACAGGGATTCATCGAGTGACGCTTCGAGGCGCACCGGTCCGACGGACGGCGCGGGCTCACCTACTGACTCGCGCGGCGCTCCCTCGCGTCCGACCAACGCGGCAAGCAGGATGATCACGGTCGCAACGATGAAGAGGAACAGGCCGAAGGCCAGCATCGCGAGGCCGATCGGGAGGACGATTCCCGACTTCGCGCCAACGGCGACATCGGCGTAGACGCCGGGTGAGCCATCGGCGTTCATCAGCACGACGACCCAGGTGCCCCCCGTGACGTCCCACACCAGTTCCTGCAGCCCCGATCCTGACGTGGCGGCGACCCAGAAGCTCTGGTCTCCCGGCGGCTCGATCGCCTCGCCTCCCGTGAACGTTCGGTACCGGATCGGCTCGCCCGGGCTGATGTCGCGAACCTGGTCGAACGCAGCTTGGGCCAAGTAGGCGTCCACGTCGGCATCGTCCGCGATACCGAGGAACACGTCGTCTCCCAGACCGTCGACGCGGAACCTGACGGAGAAGTCGATGAAGTCCCAGAGTTCGGTCGGTGGAGCGGGGTCGGCCGCGAGGTCGGCCTCCTCCGTCGTGATGGCGACCGTCTCAGACCCGAATCGGCGCGGGGAGGTGTCAAAGTAGCCGTCGTCCTCGGTGGTGACCGCGTAGCCGATCGTGAGGAAGCCACCGGCAGTGAGGAACCCGAGAGATATCAAACCAACCAGCACGCCGGCGACAACAGCAACGATCCGTCCCGGGCTCATGACGTACTCCCCTTGTCTCGGGACTTGGCTCCAGAGTCCCCATCATGCCCATCTTGGACATCGCTGCCAGGGTCAAACGGCAGTTGCGAATCGAGGCGGAGCCGGCGACCGTGCCATTCCCGCCGAAAGACGGAATCGCCGATTCGCTACAGCGCCGCCGAGACGGCCTGTCGCAGAGCCCGAGCCCCGTCATCGGTCATGGGTCCGGATGTTCGCCACAGAATCCGGCCATCGGGCTTGACGAGCATCGGGACGATCGCACCGGGCGACTCGATATTCAGGTTCCGCATGAACCGCTTGCGGTCGAGATAGATCGTGATCGTCATATCCCGGACTTCCGGATCCGGAATGCCGGACCGCATACCGCCGTCGATGAATCCGGCAACCGGACGGTACCGCTTCGAGATCACCGGCAACTCATAGACCCGGAACCCTGGAAACTCGTCTGCCAATGCTCGCGCCGTCGGCACCCAGGTATCAACATCGCGCTGCTGCCACTGCCGGAACGCAATGAGGAGGAGGTTCGCGACACCGCTCAGGGTCGAGGGAAGGTGGTGGTCCACAAGCGAAAGGCTTGTGCCTTCGGCGTCCGGGAATCGATCTGTCATGACCGAAGCGTATCGTGCCGGCCGCTACTCCCCCCAACCTGCAACGATTCTGCCCCGGAAGGGGTTCTTCGACCGATGGCATCCTCACCACAGACGCGCAGTGTTCTCTCAACGTCGGAGGGAGTGAACCGCGACGCCTTCTCCGCCATGGACTGGACGCTGTTCGTCTCCATCTCGCTCATCTGGGGATCGTCGTTCCTCCTGATGGCGATCGGCCTGGAGGCGTTCGAGCCGGGATTGATCACACTGCTCAGGGTCGGCCTCGGGGCCGCGTCCCTCTGGCTCGTCCCCGCAGCGCGGGCCACCCATGTCGCGCGAGCCGACTGGCCGCGGTTGGCCGTGTTGTCGGTGGTGTGGGTGGCGATCCCGTTCACACTCTTCCCGATTGCCCAGCAGTACATCAACTCGGCGATCGCCGGCATGCTGAACGGTGCCATGCCGATCTTCGCGGCGGTCATTGCGGCGATGATGCTGCGGCATCTCCCGCGGGGCGTGACCGTGATCGGCCTCATGATCGGATTCACGGGCGTCGTCGCCATCAGCGCCCCATCGGTTGGCGAGGGTGGCACCGAGGCGCTCGGAGTGGCGCTGGTGGTTCTGGCCACCGCTTGCTACGGATTGGCGGTGAACATCGCCGCCCCCATCCAGCAGGCGTACGGATCGATCCCGTTGATGGCACGGATGCTTGGCCTTGCGGCGTTTTGGACCGCTCCATTCGGGCTCTACGGCGCGGCGGGCAGCACGTTCGCGTGGGGTCCGTTTCTCGCCGTTGCGGTCGCCGGCGTGCTCGGCACGGGTATCGCGTTCGTGATCATGGGGAGTCTCGTCGGTCGTGTGGGTTCGACCCGGGCCTCAGTGATCACCTATCTCATTCCGGTCGTCGCTCTCGTGCTCGGCGTCGTGTTCCGCGGCGACGAGGTCGCACCGATCGCGGTCGCCGGTGTGGCGATGGTGATCGCAGGGGCATTCCTGGCGTCACGAAGCGACAACCGGGCCGATCGGGAAGCCACCGATTCGCCCGCCCTCTAGGTTCCGGAGCACGGTCCGCGTAGGATCCGGGCTACAGCGGGATCGACCGACACCATCGGCGCGATCATGTCCACAACGATCGAGGTGTTGCGATGTCAGACGTTTACCGATTTGCCAGCTTCCCGAGTTTCTGCGGCGTGCCAATCGTCCCACTGAACGATCTCGCAACTGTCAAGCCGGACGTCGTCATCCTCGGAGCGCCGATCGACTGGGGCGCCACCTACCGCGGCGGGGCTCGCTTCGGGCCCAAGGCTATTCGAGAGGCCGACTATCTCGGCGCCGACATGCACCGGCCACACCTCCCGACCGGAATCGACCCGTTCGAGCAGTTCACGGTTGTGGACGCAGGGGACATCGAGGTCGCTCCCGGCTATCTCGAACTGGGTCTCGAGACGCTTGCCGATTCGGTGGAACGCATTGCAGCCGCCGGTGCCATTCCGATCGTGCTCGGAGGCGACCACTCCGTCACCTACGGCAATGGGACGGGACTGGCACGTGTCCATGGCGACGGGTCGTTCGGTCTCGTCCACTTCGACGCCCATGCCGACACTGCAGAGACCAACGCCGGCCAACTGCATGGGCACGGGACACCGATGCGCCGCCTCGTCGAATCGGGATCCGTGCCGGGACATCGGTTCGTGCAGATCGGATTGCGGGGCTACTGGCCGGACCGGAAGACGGTGGCGTGGATGGCCGACCAGCGTATGGAGACCTACCTCATGAGCGAGATCACCGAGCGAGGGCTCGGTCCGGTGGTCGACGACGCCGTGGATTCGTGCTCGTCCGCGGACACGAAGGGGATCTTCATCTCGGTTGATATCGACGTCGTCGATCCTGGCATGGCCCCGGGAACGGGAACGCCGGAGCCGGGAGGCATCACGTCGCGGGAACTGCTCGACACAGTGCGCCGCCTTGCGCGCGACGTGCCGATCCTCGGCGCGGACGTTGTCGAAGTCTCTCCGCCCTACGACGGACCGGGCCAGATCACCGCGTTCCTCGCGAACCGCGTGGTCCTCGAGATCCTCAACGGGATGGCGGAACGGAGACTCGACGCGTAGGGACCCGCCCCGACACCGACCTCTCGGTCGTCGCTGGAGCGGGCCCTCTGTCGATCGTGTTGCTACTGCTTGGCGATGATGCAGTATCCGCCGGCGATGAGGATCAGCAGGCCGCCGATCACCATCACCCAGATGATGGGTGTGAACGCCACCGGCTGGATCGTCTCGTAGTTGTCGAGGTTCACCGCAAACACCCCGACGAACGCCTCGAACCGTGGTAGCGACTCGGGCATGCTCTGCATCGCCGCAGCGGTCGCCGGGAAGTTCGTCCCGAGGAACTGGTTCAACTCATCGGGTGACATGCCGAGTTGGGCGGCGAGATCCGGCAGCATCTGCGTCTGCATCTCTTCGCCCATCGCTCCGATCACAGCGAGTGAACCATTTGCTCCGTCGATCAACTCCTGTGTGTAGATCGGCGTGAGGTTCTCATTCAACTGATCAGCGTCGGCCGCCTTCTGCGGAAGGCTCAATGCAAAGGTGCTGACCACGAGGACCGCACCGAGCGCCGCCGCCACGATGGCCCAGGCCCGCCCAGGCAAGAACAGCAAGACGCCGACGACAATCGCGAGCAGACCCGAGATCGTGAGAATCCACGGCACCGTGGTCGCCGGCAAGTCGTTCGACGGAATCGCATCCGCCGACTCGAACAGGGCCCGTTGGCTGTCCAGCGTCTGAATCAGACCATTGAACGTCTCCGCGATCTCGGGCAGCGCCTGCATCCCCTGAGCGACGGCCGGATACTGCTGTTGAACCATTCCACCGAACTCTTCCGGTGACATGCCGAGCGCTTCCGCCATTCCCGGAGCGACCGCTGTCGTGAACTCTTCGCCGGCTGCTTCGAGCACCGCGATATCGGCGCTGGCCGTGGCGAGCGACTCTTCGGACAGCAGTGGCCGGAAATCGGTGATCATCTCCTCGAACGCGGGTCCCACCGCAAACAGGTTGTTGACCAGCGTCACCACGATGAAGACGATCCCAACCAGAATCACCAACCCAGCCGAGATCTTGCGAGGCAGACCCACACTCCCGAACCCCGTCGCCGTATCCCCGTTCCCTGTCGTCATTACCGAACCTCCGCGCTTGTGGCTACTGACGCGAGAACACGGTCGTCCCCGATGTGCAGGACCCTAACGACTCTCCCTCTCGCCCGCTCGCAGGCGGAGTACCCGAGGACAGTGACCGGCTATTCCTGAACATCCCCGATGACGGTCGGATCGGCGATGTTCTGGAGCCGGACCTGACCGCGTGCCAGAAGGGCGTCGTCCTCGGCCCGGGTCACCTCGACCTCCCAGACCTGCTGTGTCCGACCCTGGTGGATGGGCGTCGCCGTGGCGAGAATCCTGCCGGTGCGGTGTGATCGGTAGAAGTCGGTCGAATTGGAGACGCCAACGGCCCCGACCATGCCTCTCTCCATGGCAGCGAGTGCCGCCCCGAAGGAGGCCGCGGTCTCGACCAGTGTGCAGTAGGTACCGCCATGCACGAGGCCGTATGGCTGATGGTGACGCTCATCGACCTCGAGGCTCAACACGACGCGCTGCGGAGTTGCCTCGGCGTACTCGATCCCGATCAGCCCGTTGAACCCAGCCGACGGATCGTGGTTGACCTGCATGTGACGGACCTCCGTGGGTGTGCGCCGACCACGGTACCTCGACGGAGTAGCGGAGTAGCTGCTTCGCAGTAGTTGACCGAGTCCTTCCCCTCAGGGGAAGGTGGCAGCGCCCCCAGGGCGTTGAAGGGAGGGGTCCCTCGTGTTCGTGGAGGTCGAGACCGCCTAGCTCACGGCCGCGACCACTTCACTGTGAAGAACCGCGAACCAGGCGTCGGGGTTGGCGGCCCAGTCGAGCCATCCTGCCGCGAGATCTTCGAGGTCGCTCCGTGTCGCCAGACCGCTCTCGATCGCGTGGTCGGCGAGCGACGACCGGCGGATGCGGTCCGCCCAGAGGCCACCCCACCACTCCCGCTCTATCGAAGAGGCAAAACACCAAGCGCTGGCAGACGCCTCGACCTCTTCGAGGCCTGCCTCGTGCACCCAATGGAGCAGACACCGCCCCGCGTCGGGTTGGCCGCCGTTCGCTACGGCGACTTCCCGGTACAACGCGAGCCAGCGATCGAGTCGTTCGTTCGGCGGATACCAGGTCATCGCCCCATAGTCGGCGTCGCGCACGGCGACGACTCCCCCCGGTCGGCACACGCGACGCATCTCGCGCAGCGCAGTCACCGGATCGTTGAGGTGCTGCAACACCTGGTGGGCATGGACGACATCGAACGTGCCGTCCTCGAAATTCAGGGCGTACACGTCACCGACTTCGAACGAGAGATTCGCAACACCGCCCGGCACATCGGCGCGTGCCTGCTCGACGATGGCCTCAACGCGGTCGACCCCAACCACCCGGCCCGGAGCGACGCGTTGGGCAAGGTCGACCGTCAGCGTCCCCGGGCCGCACCCCACATCAAGGAGCGAGCGCCCGGATTCGAGGTGACCGGTCAGGTAGGCGGCCGAGTTCTCGACGGTTCTCCATCGGTGGGATCGCAGGACGCTGTCGTGGTGTCCGTGGGTGTATCGCGCCATTCAGCCACGATACCGATCAGCCACCCGCCGACGATCCCAGGCCGGAGCGGGCGAAGTGAGCTTCTCCCCTGGTCGATCTCCACATGTCATCTCATGATCGAAGCAGACGAAGGGAGATCACATGGCTCTGCCCACCACCGCAGACGAGGTTTGGGAGGTGATCGAGAAGTGGCCGTTTGCCGTGCTCGGATTCGTGACGCCGAGTGGAGAAGCACGGGCCGCGGGAGTCATGTTCAAGGTGCGCGACCGCACCGTGCACATCGTGACCGGGCCGGACACGTGGAAGGCTCGCCACATTCGCGCGAACCCCAGCGTGTCGGTCACCGTGACGGTGCAACGCCTGCCGATTCGTATCCGGCAGGCTCCGCCCGCGGTGATCACGTTCTCCGGCCACGCGACCGTCGTTCCCATTCGAGACGTCGATGCGGACCTCCGCGCTGAACTGATGCGAGGCGTGGACATGTCAGACGATGAAGCCTGTGTGATCCAGATCGAGCCGGCCGGCCGGTTCGTCACGTATGGCATCGGTGTGCCGATGATGAAGATGCGGACGCCCGACCAGGCTCTGGCGAGGGTCCCGGTGGACTGACGGCACCGGCAGCGGCTTGAATGCAGGAGTGGCGACATTCCAGCTCACGATCGACTGCAGCGACCCGGATCGGCTGGCGCGCTTCTGGTCCGCGGCCCTCGCCTACGACCTGCAAGGCCCACCGGACGGCCATGATTCGTGGCGAGCGTTCTGGCTCAGCGTGGGGGTACCCGAAGACGAGGTCGAGGACGGGTACGACGCGATCATCGACCCAACCGGGGACGGACCACGCATCTGGTTCCAACGCGTGGCAGAGGTGAAGTCCCAGAAGAACCGAGTGCACGTCGATCTTCTGGTTGGCGCTGGCCGCGGTATCCCGCTCGAGGAACGACGCGAGCGTGTGGAGGCGGCGGTCGACCGCCTGATTGCACTCGGCGCCGCGCGGCGCCACACGATGGACTCACCCGATCAGGATCACTACGCAGTGGCGATGGCCGATCCGGAAGGCAACGAGTTCGACATCGTGTAGGGAGGGGTCCCGGGGCTGCAGCTCCACACGATGCCGGCCAGGCCCTCGGCGCGTACGATGGTGACGTGACGAGCCTCACCCGCCGGCGGCACGATGTACTCGACAGACCTCACAACGATCAGCCTGGAAACCTTCGAAGAAGACATCCTCAGCGTTGACCTCATTCCGAGCCGCAGGGTGCTCGCGGACCGCATCTCCGATGTGGTCCCCGCACTCGCAGACCGGGGCGTCGAGGATCTCGAAGGCCTGAGGCGCCTCCTCCGCGAGAAGCACGGCTATCCCGATCTCGCCGTCGAGCTTGGCGTCGACGAGCAGTACCTCACCGTGCTGAACCGCGAGGTCAATGCGTATGTGTCGAAATCTGTGTCGCTCGACCGACTCGGCGTCTTCACCGATGCGGAACTCGAGAGCCTCCACACGGCCGGCATCACATCATCCAGGGCGTTGTACGAGCGATGCTGCCGCGCCGCAGAACGCGCGGAATTCAGGGCCGAGCTTGGACTCGACGAGAAGCGTTTGGCGCTCGCCGTCGACCTCGGTGACCTCGTGCGAATCAACGGTGTTGGGCCGGCGTTCGCTCGTTTCCTGCACGACCTGGGCATCCAGGGTCCAAGCGACCTCAACTCGATCGATTCAACCGATGTCCTCGACCGCTATCACGAGTCCATCGCCGCGGCACCCACGCCGGGTCCGAGCCTTCGACTCGAGGATCTGGAGTACTGCCGACGCTTCAGCCTGCACCTGAGCGATGACGTCGAGCGGTAGCCGTCAGGTTGCGCTCCTGAGCAGAAGGTAGAGCGACGGAGAGCCGCAGAGGTCGGTCGCTAGCCCAGCGGTTGGACACCAACGACGACGGCATAACTCTGCGCCTGCGCCGCCTCCGCAGACAGGATGGTGCGACCAAATGGGACGAGTGCCGCCCCGGCGAGCTTGACGTTGGCCACAGCAAACGGGATCCCGATGATCGTGATCGCCAACAGGAATGCCGACAGCAGATGACCGATCGCCAGCCAGAATCCGGCAAGGACGATCCAGATGACGTTCCCGATCGTGTTGAGACATCCGCCCTTGCCGGGGATCTCAACCATGACCCGACCGAACGGCCAGAGGGCGAAGCCGGCCAACTTGAAGGCCTGGATCCCGAGCGGGATCGTGATGATCAGGGCGAACATCACGAGGCCCGCCACGGCGTAGGCGATTGCCATCGGCAGCCCGCCAAGGATGAGCCACAGGATGTTGCCAAGCGTTCGCATTGGTGTTCAGGGCTCCTTGTGCTCGGCGGCCTTGCCCCGGTCAGACGAGGTGCGGCATCACTTGGTCGGCGAAGAGTTCGAGGCCTCTCCGGTCGGTCCCGGCCTCCTGGAAGTACACGATGGCGTAGCCCAGACCGGCGGCCTCCCACTCGTGGAGGCGCTCGACGATCTGCTCCGAGGTACCGGCGATCCCTCCACCGTTGACGTAGTTGTTGTCGAACATCGTGTCGACCTTGTCCTCCCCGACTACCGGAGCGAAGTGCGCCTTGATGGCAGCCGTCCGTTCAGCAACCTCGGCCTCGGACTCTCCGATGACGATGTTGAGGTTGGTGCTGCGCACGATCTCGTCGAAGTCACGGCCGACGTCCGTGCAGTGCCCGGCGAGGATCTCGCTCTTCTCCTTGAACTCGGCGAAGGTGTACCCGAAGTTCGTGTAGTCGGCGTAGCGGGCGGCGATGTTCAGCGTCAGCTTCGGCCCTCCACCGGCGATCCACATCGGAATCATCGGATCCTGGACCGGCTTGGGCTGGCAGAGGGCGCCATTGAGCGAGTAATAGGTGCCGTCGTAGTCGACCACGTCCTCGGTCCACATGCGGCGCATGATCTCGACGCCTTCACGCAGCATGCCGATCCGCACTGAAGCCTTCGGGAACTCGTAGCCGTAGCCGTCGTACTCGTGCTCGTACCAGCCGGCGCCGATCCCCATCTCGAGGCGGCCACCGGAGATTGCATCGATGGATGCTGCCACCTTCGCAAGGTAGGTCGGCGGGCGATACGAGTTGCAGGTACACATCTGGCCGAGGCGGACGGTGTCGGTCGTGGCCGCAAGCGCCGCCATCAGCGTCCACGCCTCGTAGACCGGCGCCTGGGTTGGCTCCGGCACCGGGTGGAAGTGGTCGTAGACCCAGACCGACTCGAATCCGAGATCCTCGATCGCTTTCGCGGTGGAGAGGATTGTCGGCCATTGCTGATCGACCGGCACGCCGACGAGGTCGTGGCGCCAGCCCTGTGGGGTGAAAGCTCCGAAACGCATGAGGACAACCTAGCGTGGTGCCGGACGGCCGGTTCGGGCGATGGCGATTCGCGTGCCCTCGACAGGTTTGCATTCGCGATCAAGAATCCTGTGGCGGGGTCCCATACACTCGACGATGTGCTGACGATTTACGAGCAGATCCAGATCGCCGTCGACTACGCCGAGGCCAGCCTCAGCGACGATGTCACTGCAGACGGTGCAGCCGATGCCGCCGGCATGTCCCTCCGCAGCTTCCACCGCTACTTCGCGGCGCTCACCGGCTACCGGTTTGGTGAGTACGTCAGGCGACGCCGCTTGTCGAGAGCGCTGGACGCCCTCGCAACGTCGGACGATTCAGTTCTCGCGATCGCTCTGGCCGCTGGCTACGGCAGTCACGAGGCGTTCACCAGGGCGTTCCGGAAGGAATACGGCGAGGCGCCACGGCGCTTCCGAACGAGCGGGCTGACCGCGGCACGCACGGACCAACTCGACCTCACAGGAGACGTGATCATGGGCGTGGTGACTACAACACTTCCGGAGATGCGGGTCGTCGCCTTCGACGGGTTCCGACCAGAGCCGGAGCTGGCAGCCTTTCGATCGATGACGGCGTGGCTCGACAAGCACCCGGAAATCGCGGCATCGTCCCGTTCGTTCGGATACAACATCAACCGCCTCGGCGAACGCGCCCATGAGCCCGAGAACGAGGGGTACCGGCTGATTGTGACCGTTCCCGACGGGTTCACCCCGGCTGAATCGGACGTAGCGATTGTCACGGAGAGGTCGGGAGCTTTTGTCGTGACCGCCATTGAGGGCTCGTTCACGGATGATCCATCGGGATCGTGGATCACTGAGGGTTGGCGACGCCTCCAGGTGATGGTCGAGCGGCAAGACCTCCGCATCCATTCGTCGCACCGGTGGTTCGAGGAAGCTCTTGAGCCGTCTCAGCCCGACCGAAGGCGGTTTGACCTCTACCTGGAGATCGAATCGGCTGAGTCCGCGAGCTGACACCGACCAGCGGACTGCCCGGCGTCCGAAACCAACCACGGGCGGGCCCGCGGGCCGAAGCGCAGCCAGGGCCGACGCGCTACCGGTCGGCGGCGTGAGGTTCTGGCATCATGGTGCCGTTGACGGGTTCATCTCGCGAACCAACCGAGGACCAATGGGGGCTGACCGTGCGCCAACAGTCATCTGGCCGATTCGAGGTCGCGCTACCGGCCTCGGCAGCCATCGACCTCTTCACACCTGAGGGCGAACGTTCTTGGGTTCCGGGATGGGACCCCGTCTACGCGACAGGGGCTGCGGGTGAGACCGCCGGGACGGTCTTCACGACGACCGTGGATGGCCTGGCCACGATCTGGACCATCGTTCAGATCGACCGCGCGGCTGGAGCCGCTATCTACAGTCGTGTCACGCCGGGCTACCACGCCGGAATCGTTCGCGTGTGGTGTGTCGACGCGGCCGCTGATCGGACCGCCGTGAAGGTGTCGTACGACATGAGCCTGCTCGGCAACGACCCATCTGTTCTCGATACCTATGCGGATCCGGCATTTGGCGCAATGCTGGCGGAGTGGTCGGCCGCTATCGCTGCGTCGATGGCTTGACCAATCGCGCAGCCGGCCGGGCCGTCACCCGCTCGGCCACTCTTCGGTCACAGGCGGCCGGGAAGCGCCGACCTTCATGAGATAGGCGTTGAACGAGTCTCGCCAGGCGTTGTGGGCCTTCACCTGGAGATCCACGAGGTCGGACCCGTCGATGTGCAGCTTCGCGTACTGCTCCCCGATCTTCCTGGCGACCTCCACCGTTGCGGCGCAGTCGCCGGCCGCCCGGTGGGCGCCGTCGAGGCGTACTCCGTAGTGCGACGCGACATCACCGAGGGTTCGCTTCCCCTTGCGAAAGCGGTCCACGTGGCGGTCGAGGACCAGTGGATCGACGAGGATCGCCGGCGGAGCAGTTGGGAGCGGCCCAAGACCGTGCCGGGCCAACTCGGCCTCGAGGAGCGGCCAGTCGTAGGTCGCGTGGTAGATGACAATCGGGATGCCTTCGTTGACGAGACCGCCAATAGCGAGCCTCGTTCGGGCGAGCACATCGAGCGGTTCCCCTCCCTTCGCGGCAACGTCGGCCGGGCTGATCCCGGTGAGTTCGGTGACCCGTTTGGGGATCGGCACACCCGGGTCAATCAGCGACTCAATGAGCGGCAACGATGACCCGTCCGCCTCGAACAAGAACAGCCCAACTTCGATGATGCGGGCGGTCGTCGGATCGACCCCTGTGGCTTCGAGATCGAGGGCGGCGAGCGGTCCTTCGTGCCAGATCATGCAGACAGGATACGCGAAGGCAGGCCCCGATAGGATTCCGCCATGACCACTGCTCCCATCTCTCTTCGTCCGGCACAACCGACGACCGCCGAAGGTCTTCGGTTCGCCCGCTATCTCGACGACGCCGCCGACGGGATCTTCCGGTTCATGCTCGGCAAGAACTCCGAGCAGGTGGTCGCCAAGGCGTACCGGACCCCGGGCCACGACTTGTCGTTCGAGCACGTCACCTTCGCTCAGAACGGTGGGACGATCGTCGGCACGACATCTGCCTACTCGTCGAAGCAGCACGAGCAGTCGTCCGAGTCGCCGCTCATCCGAGCCGCCGGATGGCGCACGGTCCGGATGGCCGCCGTGTCGACTGCCGCCGCCTCGCTCTTCCGTTTCATCGATACCGTGGCGGATGGTGACTTCTATCTCCAGGCCATCGCGGTCGACCCGGACCGGCGAGGTCTCGGCATCGGATCAAAGCTGTTCGGCCATGTCGAGGATGAGGCTCGCCGCGTCGGATGTGGTCGGCTCACGCTCGTGGTGGCGGTCGAGAACGAGGGCGCCCGACGCCTCTACGAGCGGATGGGCATGACGATCGAAGCCACATCCCCGAAGTCGGCGCTCCTCCCCGACGGCCAAGTCCACCGCATGGCCAAGGCCCTCTAGCGCTGCGAACCCAAGGTTCGTAGCGTGGTTTCGACGGGGATCCAGGCCCGGTAGCGGCGGTCGAGGCGCTCGACGCTGAGTTCCTCTTCGTAGCACTCGGACAGGGCCTCCGCCGTGAGCACCGCTTCAATCGGTCCGTCGGCGATGATCTTCCCGCGTGCCATGAGGGCGATGTGATCGAATCCCGGCGGGATCTCCTCCACATGATGGGTAACGAGGACCACTGCCGGGCTCTCCGGGTCCTCGGCGAGGTCGCCGAGCGAGGCGACCAACCGCTCTCGGGCCCCGAGGTCGAGGCCGGTCATCGCCTCATCGAGGAGAAGCACCTCGGGGCGGGTCATCAAGCTCCTCGCAATGAAGACCCGCTGCTTCTCCCCCGTGGAGAGCGTGCCGTAGTCCCGGTCCGCAAGATGACCGGCCTGCAAACGCTCGAGGAGACGGCGGGCGAACTTCCAGTCTCCGTCGTCGTAGTCGTGCCAGCGCGTATCGACGAACGATGCGTGCTTGCCGGTAATAACGATGTCGATCGCGGGGAGGCGATCGCGAAGCATCTTTGCGGGACCAGAACCCACATACCCGACGCGCTCACGCAGCGTCCGAACGTCCACCTTCCCATGGGTCTCGCCAAGGAGCCGGACCGTGCCGCGGGTCGGCCCGAGGTAGGTCGAAGCGACCTGGAGCATCGTGGTCTTGCCCGCGCCATTCGGCCCGAGCAGCACCCACCGCTCATGTCGATGAACGTTCCAGTCGACGTCAGACAGGAGATATCGCCCGTCGCGCACGACCGAGACGCCCTCGAGTGCGAGGACCTCTGAGCCGTCGACAACGTTGGATTCGTCCACGGGGACTCCAGACCCTTCTGAGGGAACACACGGTTCGGGGATGGTAGCTCTGCCCAGGAGGACGACCCGCGGTGACCGGGAGTATCGTATGGCGGGTACCGAAACGGATTCCGCTGGCGCAGGGAGGTCTCCACATGGCCGGCAAGAAGAACTGGTTGGACACGCTCTCCGAAAGCGTCGACAAGGCGACAAAGGCGGCTGCAGAAGCCTGGGATGGCACCGCCGACGTCAGGAGAGACGCGTGGGAGAAGACCAAAGAGGCCGTCAACTCTGCCTCGGACGCCCTCGATGAAGGCGTTGAAAAGGTCAAGACCGCATACAAGGAGGGAGCGAGCGACGACTCCAACGCGGACGCCCCCGCGGAGAACGCATCAGAAGAGAGCGCGGAGGCACCCGCTCCCGAGGACGCCCCCGATGTCGCGGATGCTGTCGACGAAGCCGCCGACAGCAGCTCAGACGACGCTGACGAGGCCAACTCGTCGTAGCCGGGTCAGATCCGGCGGGCGATCTCCAGCCGGACCAGTCGCATCCCTACGTGCCTGTTCCCCAATTGCGCGCGGTTCCGAGGGCCGGCCTGACATCGAGGTTCTCGTCGACGAGCACGACGGTGCAGAGTCCGGTTCGATCTCCGTCGTCCCACCCATTCGCGGTCGGGGTGAAAACCTCGATCCAGTAGCGGGACTCGGCGTACTCCTCCCCGACATAGGCGAAGAACTGGTCCTCACACCGGGCGTTGACCCATTCGTAGATCACGTCGTCCCCGGGGAACTCAGCCCCAAGCGCGTCGATCTCGACCTTGCCGAAGAGCTCGGCCTCGTGGAGTTCATCGCAGTTGACCACCGGCACGGTGTAGACCTCGGCCGCGCTGCCGGGATCGAAGCAGTCCCCTATCGAGAGCTGATCGATCGGTTCGCTCCCGTCGAGTTGAGCCGCAACAAACCCGAAGCCGAAGACCGCCATTACAGCCAGCGAGATCACCGGCTTCACCCAGGACATCGTCGAAGAGCGGGTCGGTGTCGGTTCCGGCCGGGACTGCCACTCTTCGCTGGGCGTTGACCATGGGTCACGTTCTCCGGCCGGTGGCGGCGGGGTCTGAAGCGGCTGCTCGAGCACCTCACTCTGGTGTTCTTGCTGGCCCGAGAGCGCTCGGATCCGTTCCGAAAGCGATCCGGAAGGCGGAGCCGACACGGAATCGGCCTCTCGGGTGCCGTTGGTAGCAGGGTCGTCATCGGGCGCCGAGTCGGGCAGCGACGACATTCCGACGCTCGGACGGTCCTCCACCTCTGCCGCTTCGGACACCGGCAGCACTTCGTCCGCTTGAACGGCAGGCTTCTCGGCCTCTCGTACCTCTGCGAGCTGCTCGGCAATGTCGACGGCAGAGAGGCCGTCATCCTCGGCATACAGCGCGTCGTCATCCGCCGGTTCGTACGGGTCTTCCTCGGTATCGAACGAACCTCCGGGATCGTCCTCGGGCGGTTCGAGGTGGTCGTCCGAGTAGAGGTCGCCGTCCAGGACGCGCTGCCGTGCCTCGCGCAGCAGCTCTTCGCTCGATGACGATCGGCCGCGATCATCAGTCATCTATCTCTCCCACGACTGCTCCCTACCCCATCGGCACGTGGAACCCGCGCCCAAACCGGAATCTGCGGGCGACAGGTGATCGCCAGCGCACGCGCTCGCGTCTGGGCCGGCCCTCGAGATTGCTAGCGTCGCGGCCATGGAGATTGCAGCGGCTATCGCCGTGGCACTGCTCGGGATCGTGGCCGTCTTCCAAGCGGCACTGGCGCTCGGGGCACCACTGGGTGCCGCCGCGTGGGGCGGGAGGTACCCCGGCGTGCTGCCAGTGCGCTTCCGCGTGGCGAGCGCCGTCGCGGCTGCCTTGATCTACCCGGGAATCATCACCATCGTGCTCACCTCAGCGGGCCTCATCGCCGTCGAATGGCTGCCTGCGAACACCGGCACCATGTGGTTCCTTGCCGCCATCTTCACGCTCGGGACCGTCGCGAACCTCATGTCGCAATCTCAACCCGAACGCATATGGGCACCGGTCTCAGCAGCCATCGCCATCTGCTGCGCCATCATCGCCGGCAGCATGTGATCTATCGGCCGAATGCGTGAGGATCTCGCTTCGCGACCGACCCCTTCGTCGACGAGATCAAGCGGCTGATCCAGCCCGGATAGCCACAACTCTCGACGGCGCCGGGCGCCATCGTCCAGAACTCGGCGTCGAAAGGCGGCGAGGTGAGGTCGGCCAGCGAACGAGGCTCCTCCCGCCCCAAGAACGACGGAGAGAGGCGAAGCTCGCATCTTCAGCCGACGAAACCCGACTACCGAAGCAGCAGGAATACGGTCGACGCAATGCCGAGCACCACTCCTGCGAGCATCGGGGCGGCATACGACCAGCGTTCGCGACGAGCCAACGCCCAACCAAGCGAATTCGTCGATGTGTACAGCAGAGCGCCCGTGCCGATTGCGGCGACCATCGGCGCCCACCCAGCATCGCCGAGCAGTCCAACGCCACCCACAACGAGGAGGACGGCGGTGCCGTACTCCGCGAGCCAGTGCGGCCAGAACAGGGTCCCCGCCTCCGGGTCCCTGGCGGCGAAGAGCCCCACGGACAGATCGACCTGCTCGCCGCGGAGGATGTCGCGCGTCCAGATCGCAGCCATTGCCATCCCCATCACGATCAGGAGGACCGGTACCACGATGTCCACATCGACCCCCTCGGCGAGACTCACCGATCATACGACGCCGCATCTGGGCCAAACCGTACCGCCGACCAACCCACCACGAGCGCCGGGCTGCCATGATCGGGACGAACACATCAGCGGCCGAGCCAGGACGGAGGCGAGCGAGCACCCGTGAAACAGGATCACTATCCCTACACCACGAAGGGGGAGTTTACGCCCTACGGTGCGCCGCGTCTCGCCGAAGACGAGATGCGAGAACGAGGAATCGCCTTCTACGACGCAATGTCGCAGCGCCGGTCGATACGAACCTTCAGCGCCGACCCGGTGCCACGCGATCTGCTCGAGACCGCTATCCGCACCGCCGGGACCGCTCCTTCCGGCGCGCACCAGCAGCCATGGACGTTCGTGATGGTCGGCGATCCGGCGATCAAACACCGGATCCGCCTTGCTGCCGAAGAAGAGGAGCGGACGAACTACCTCGACGGACGGATGCCGGACGACTGGAAAGAAGAGATCGCCCGCCTCGGCACGTCGTGGCAGAAACCGTATCTCGAACACGCACCGTGGATCGTGATCCTCTTCGAGCAGCGCTACGCCATCGATGCCGACGGTGAACGCCGGAAGCACTACTACGTCAAGGAGTCCGTGGGTATCGCCGCTGGGATGTTCATCGCGTCGCTGCACACCATGGGTCTCGCCACGCTCACCCACACCCCCAGCCCCATGGCGTTCCTCACGAAGCTGCTCGAACGACCCGCAAACGAACGGCCGTTCATCCTGTTCCCGATCGGGTACCCGGAGCGCGACTCGGTGGTCCCGCAGCTCGAACGCAAGCCACTCGATGAGATCCTTGTTGAGTACAACGGCTGAGAGTTGAAGAGCCACGATCTCGACTGGGAACGCGGTGGGAGCCACGCGAGAATCGACCAGGCGACACCACGATGAGGAGGCGAGGGCATGAAGCGGACACTCGGGAGGAGCGGCATCGAGGTCAGCGCCGTCGGAATGGGGTGCTGGGCCATCGGCGGCGTCTGGACGTTCGAAGGAAGCGCGGCCGGATGGAGCGCCGTCGACGACCATGAGTCCACTCTCGCAATCCACGAGGCCATCGATCTCGGCGTCACGTTCTTCGATACGGCCGCCAACTACGGCTGCGGTCACAGCGAGAGAGTTCTCGGGTCGGCCCTCGCCGGTCGACGGGATCAGGTCGTTGTTGCCACGAAGTTCGGCCATCGCGTCGACGCCGAAGGCAAGAACGTCACGTGCTACGGCGTCTCCGAGGAGGCGAGCGACGTGGTTCCCTCCATGCGCAACGACCTCGAGACCAGCCTCACCAACCTCGGCACCGACTACATCGACCTCTACCAGTTGCATCCCGGCGGACTCACCATTGACCGATCGCTCCCGATACGAGATGAACTCGAACGCTTCGTGGCCGAGGGGAAGATCAGAGCGTACGGGTGGAGCACCGATCGCACCGACGCCGCGGTCGCGTTCTCCGATGGTCCCGGCTGTGCGGCCGTGCAGCAGCAGCTCAGCATCTTCGACGGGAACCTGGAACTGCTCGCTCGCTGCAAGGAGATGGGCCTCGCAAGTGTGAACCGGAGTCCGCTCGGGATGGGAATCCTGACCGGCAAGTTCACCGCCGACACCGAATTCAGCGACGACGACGTTCGCGGCAGCGCCCGGTGGTTCCCCGGACTCGAGAATGGACGGCCCGCCCGGCAATGGATCGACGCGCTCGACTCGGTCCGCGGCGTGCTCACGAGCGATGGCAGGACGCTGGCACAAGGTGCGATCGCATGGCTATGGGGCCGCAGCGACGTCACAATCCCGATTCCGGGATTCAAGACTCGCGAGCAGGTGAGGGAGAATGCCGGCGCCATGGCGTTCGGGCCGCTATCCGCCGGGCAGATGGCCGACATCGAATCGATCCTCGGCAGGTAGTGCCGTCGGGCGCCATTCCCCCGACGAGATGGACGACAGTCGCGACCTAGACCATCAGGTAGGCGACCTGCCCAACGTTCACGGTGGTGACGACCACGTAGACCGCTACGGCCATCCGCAGACCGGTCACCATTCGCGGCGTGGTGATTCGGGTCGCGAGAGCGATCACCGCGATGCAGATACCGACCTTGACGACTATCGCGGAAGGGGTACCGATCAACGGTGCCATCAGGGGGTTCGCCTCGAAGCCACCGAATCGCTCAACGATGAGGTTCGTCACGAAGAGGTCAAGGACGTTGAGCGCAAGAAGCGCAACACCGAGAGCGACCGCGGTCCTGCGAATCGCCGGCAGTTGCCAGTCGACCACGCCTGCGACAGGTGCCAGCTGCCCCTGAACCATCTCAATGCCTTCCTTCTGAGCGCCGCCCAGCGCTCACGGCGACGATACACGATCACAGCCGGTTGAGGGACACGGGCGTCGTGAGGGGCGAACACAATGGCCATCGCCTCGGCCGACGCGTCCCGATCGAGTGACCGGCGAGCTAGCCGTTGATGGCCGCGACGAGCTTCTTCGTCGAAAGCATGCCGTAGTCGAACACGAACTCGCTGCCGTCCGCCATGGTGATGACGGCCCGCTTCATTATGCCCTTCTTGGCCTGCACGGCGGACGTGATCTCGGCTTTCGGAAGAACCACTTCGAATTCAGTGTCCGAATCGTGAACGTACGACGCGTGTCCACCAGATGCAGCGAACACGCCGAGGGCCCCGGCAATCCCCTTGATGACCTCGCTGTTCGATGAGTCGTAGAGCGCGGAGAACCGCACATCATCGGGTCCGACGCTGAGCCGCCCCGTCAGGCGTCCACCGTCAGATGGCAAGTAGTTGAGCGTCCATTCGTTCGCCATGCTGCCTCCTGATCGCGCGCCGACCCACCTTACGCGATCAGCGATGCCGTCGTTGGGAACAAATCTCGGTTGACACATCGCGATATATCGTGATATAGTCTCGACAGTTCTCGAAAGGAGACCGATGTCATACGCAATGGCACCCCCGTGGCCCGTTGTCCGCCGCCGCATGGCGATGTCGTCCGGCCACCACAAGCACAAGAAGGGCCGCGGTCGCAGCCGTCGTGGGGGATTCCCCATGGGATCCGCACCGTTCTTCCCCGGCAAGATGAAAGTGAGCCGTGGCGACGTTCGCGCCGCCATCCTCCACCTGCTCGCTGAAGAGCCCATGCATGGCTATCAGATCATGCAAGAGCTCTCCGAGCGCAGCGGCGGGATGTGGCAGCCCAGCCCGGGTTCCATCTATCCCACGCTCCAGCAGCTCAGCGATGAAGGACTCATCGAGGCGACGGATCAAGACGGGAAGAAGGTATATCGCCTCACCGATGATGGGACCGTCAAGGTCGAATCCGGCGAAGACGCTCCCCCGTGGGAACGCTTCGGCGCCGACACCGACGAAGACGGACTGTTCGCCCTGCGCGAGCTCGGGTTCCAGGTTGGCGCCGCCGTTGTGGAGGTCGCCCGTTCCGGGTCCGAGGCCCAGATCGCCAAGGCGAGAGCGATCCTCGAGCAGACCAAGCGAGACGTCTACCGGATCCTCGCCGGCGACGACGAGGAGAGCTAGCCGTTCCGGTGGGTCCGCTCGCTCATCACGTTCGCCGCACGCGCCACGGCACCGAATCGTTCGGGATCGTGGCGCGTGCGGTCGCGTTCGGGAGTACCTGCGCAGCGATCCCTGTCGTCCGGAGTGCCACCCACCGTCACTAGGGTTCGCGTGGACCGGGGAGGGTGATGGCCACAACACGACACCTGACACTGACGAACTGGGGGGCCTACGACGTCGAGACCGACGGCACCGAGATCACCGCGGTTCACCCGTTCGCCAAGGACCCGGACCCGTCCCCCATCGGCCAGTCCCTCAAGGCCGTACGCCGCAGCCGTGTCGCTCGGCCATCGATTCGCGAGAGCTGGTACCGCAACGGCCCGGGCTCGAACAACGACCGCCGTGGATACGAGCCGTTTGTCGAGGTCGACTGGGATGTCGCGCTCGACATGGTGGCCGCCGAACTCGACCGCGTTCGCACCGAGTTCGGAAATCAAGCGATCTACGGGGGCAGCTACGGATGGGCAAGCGCCGGCCGCTTCCACCATGCCGTCGGTCAGGTGCACCGGTTCCTCAACTCCATCGGCGGGTACACCTCGTCGGTCGACAACTACTCCATCGCTGCTGGGATCGTGATCACGCCCCACATCTTCGGGATCTCGTTCGATGACTTGGTCGACGAGCAGCCCCAGTTCCCCGAGATCGCGGAGCACACCGAACTCGTCGTCAGCTTTGGCGGCATGCCTATCAAGAACAGCCAGGTCAGCTACGGCGGCCAGGGACGGCACCTGCTCTCCAGCCGCCTTGAGACCTGCCGCGATCGAGGCGTGCGCTTCGTCAACTTGTCGCCGCTACGCGAGGACCTGATCGATGCGGTCGAGGCGGAGTGGTTGCCGACGCGGCCGAACACCGACGCCGCCGTAATGCTCGGCCTCGCCCACAGCCTGCTGGTCGCCGGCGACCACGACGAGTCGTTCCTGACCCGCGCCTGCGTCGGCTGGGACCGCTTCCGTGCCTACCTCCTCGGGGAAGAAGGCGGTATCCCGAAGTCGGCGGAGTGGGCGTCGGAGATCTCGGGCGTCGATGCTGAACGCATCCGGACGCTTGCTGCCGAGATGGCCCGTGCCCGCACACTCGTGACGGTGAGCTGGTCGGTTCAGCGGTCGGACCACGGCGAGCAGCCCTACTGGGCGGCGAGCGCGCTGGCAGCCATGCTCGGTCAGATCGGTCAGCCGGGTGGCGGTGTCGGGTTCGGCTACGGAGCCGTGGGCCTCGTCGGGCAGGGATTCGGCTATCACGAACTCCCCCGACTCCCGCAGGGTCGCAATGCCGTCTCCGACTTCATCCCGGTGGCCCGAATCTCGGACCTGCTTCTGCACGGCGGCGAGGAGTTCGACTACGACGGTCGACGCCTCACCTATCCAGAGACCCACCTCGTCTACTGGGCCGGCGGAAACCCGTTCCATCACCATCAGGACCTCAACCGGCTCGCACGGGCCTGGCAGGTCCCCGACACCGTGGTCGTTCACGAGCCGTTCTGGAATGCGCTCGCCCGACGTGCCGATGTCGTCCTCCCCGCGACAACAACTCTCGAACGGAACGATGTCGGAGGGAGCACGACGGATGACTTCATCTTCTGGATGGAGCAGGCGATCGACCCGGTTGGCGAAGCCCGCAACGACTACGACATCTTCGCCGGCCTCTCCCGCCGGCTCGGTACAGAGGACCGCTTCACCGAGGGCCGCACCGGCGCGGAGTGGGTCGAGCACCTCTACGGACGCTTCCACTCGCACCACCCGGACTTCCCGACCCTCGACGAACTCCGAGAGCTTGGCCACTTCCAGATACCCGAAGCATGGATCCCGCCGGCCGCGTCGACCCTCGCAGCCTTCGTGGCCGACCCGGAGGGGTCACCGCTTTCGACCCCGTCCGGCAGGATCGAGTTGTACTCGGAAACGATCGAGGGTTTCGGCTACCCCACGTGCCCGTCACATCCGACGTGGATCGAACCGAAGGAGTGGATCGGCAACGTCGCCGAATACCCGCTCCACATGATCTCGAACCAGCCGAAGACCAGACTGCACTCGCAGTGGGACCACGGAGACACGAGCCTCGGCGCCAAGGTCGACGGGCGCGAGCAGGTGGGGATGCACCCCAGCGACGCGGCCGACCGCGACTTGAGCGCGGGAGATCTCGTCCGTATCTTCAACGACCGCGGAGCGACACTGGCAGCTGTTGCCATTCGAGACGATCTCGTCGAGCGAGTGATCCAGTTGCCGACCGGTGCCTGGTGGGACCCGATCGGACCAGACGGACTGGACCGGAGTGGCAACCCCAACGTCCTGACCCGCGACGTCGGCACGTCGCAACTCGCCCAGGGCCCGAGCGCCCAGACCTGTCTCGTCCAGGTGGAGCGCTTCACGGGAGAGCCACCGCGGATGGAAGCGCACGACCTCCCTGAGTTGCTCGCAGACTGACGCGCACACTCGGTCGGAGCGTCGCCGCCGCGACATCTCGTACCATCCGACCCATGACCGACCTCCGTACACGTGTGGTGCTCCTCGGCACCGGTACGCCCCGCACCGAGGTCGGTCGGGCAGGAACCTCGACTGCCGTCGTGGTCGACGACAACCCCTACCTCTTCGACTTTGGTCCGGGTGTCGGCCTCCGCCTGTCCGAGGGCCACGAGGCAGGAGTCGCTGGACTTGCGATGTCGCAGGTCACGAGGGCGTTTCTCACCCACATGCACTCGGACCACATCCTGGGTCTCGGCGAACTGATGCTGACACCATGGATGTTCGGGAGAGAAGAACCCCTTGAGGTCTACGGCCCGCTCCGGACCGCTGCGATGTCCCGATCGATCGCCGACGCCTACTCGCTGGATGTCGCGAAGCGATCGCTCAACGAACCGCACACCGAGCGGGGCCACGAGATCGTCGGCCGAGACGTGACCCCAGGCGTCGTCTACGTCGACGACCTCGTCGAAGTCGAGGCGTTCGCTGTGCAGCACGGCGATTGGGATCCGACCCTCCACGGCCCCTTCCCTGCCATGGGATATCGCATCACGACGCCGGACCGGACGGTCATCATCTCAGGCGATACCGGTCCGTTCGCCGAGATGGTGCCCACCTATGCCGGCTGCGACGTGCTGGTGCACGAGGTCTACTCGACGGCGGGCCTCGCCGACCGCCCTCCCGAGTGGCGGGAATATCATGAGCGGTCGCACACCTCGGGAGCCCACCTCGGCAGCGTCGCCACCGAGGCGAATCCGGGCGTCCTGGTGCTCGCCCACCAGTTGCTATGGCACGCGACCGAGGATGAGCTTCTCGACGAGGTCACATCGGCCTACGCCGAACCCTTCGTCTACGGCCGGGACCTCACCGTCATCTAGCGAGCATCGGCGTTGTCAGGCGACCCTGGCGCCGGACCGACCCGTATTGGCCCAACCGGCAGCCAGCGCAGCCAAGAGGCTGAACACGAAGAATCCGACGGCGAATGGCGTGATCGTCGTGCCGATGGCCGAGTCGACGAACGGCGACAGTATGGCGCCGCCGAGCAGGCTGATGACACCGATCGTAGAAGCGGCCGTCCCCGCCGCGTAGCCGACCTCGTCGAGCGCCCCCGAAGTCAGCAGCGGGGACAGCGACGTTTGGAGCGAGATCAACAGAGTTGTTGCCAGGAAGAAGAAGACAAAGGCCGGAACACCGTCCGACATGACCGTCACCAGAAGGTTCACCGTGGACGCGACAACGAGAAGAATGAAGACGCCCGCCATGGTTCGCCGGGAGCCGATGGCTTTGACCATCCTGGCAAAGGAGAGGGTGAACCCGGCCATCACGACCGCGCTCAAGCCGAAGAACAAGAAGAACGTGTCACCGCGATCGTAGATCTCGCCGTACATCCGCTCCGACGACCCCAGATAGGGAAGGAACGCCGCGCTCATGACCATGAGGGCGATGGCGTTCCCGACGGTGCGGCGCGTCGCCAGAATCTCGCCGACGGTCTTGAGGAGCGCGCGGAGGTTGATGGGTCGACGGTCGCTGGGCTTGAGCGTCTCGGTGAGCCTCGTTGACCACAACGCCACCAGCAGACCGAAGATCGGTCCGACCGCAAAGGTGTACCGCCACGAACCGAAGCGCAACAGCGTCTGACCGAGCACGGGCGCAAGGGTCGGCACGATGAGGAAGACCGTCACGATCACCGCCATCGCCCGGGCGAGGGCATCACCGCGGAACCGGTCCCTCAACAACGCCTGAGAGACGATCCGAGGACCGGCCGCACCGAGCCCCCAGAAGAAGCGGCCGATCAGGATCCACGAGAGCGACGTTGCCAGCGTGGTGGCGAACCCGGCGGTCGCGTACAGGACCAGCCCGGCGAGGAAGACCGGCTTGCGTCCGAATCGGTCCGCCAGGGGTCCGTAGGCGAACTGGCCGATGCCGAGACCGGCGAAGAACACGGTCACGACAAGGGCAACCGATGACGAGTCCGACGGCAGGCCGAGGTATTCGCGAAGTTCACCGAACGCCGGGAGCATGGCGTCGATCGAGATCGCGACGGTCGCCGTCGCGGCCGCCATCAGCGCGAGGAATTCCCGTCGGCCCTGCTTCACTGCAGGCCGGCTCTCCCGTCCTGCGGCTGACGGCTCATCCATGACGGTTGAGACTACCGGCGGATCCTGCTGCCACCACCGCTGGGGTCGTCGGCCGCTGATGTCGAATCGCGTGACAGACGACCGCGCTGGCTGGTGCGGCTACTCCGTAGGCAACGCCTTGTCAGGCGTGAGGAGTTCGTAGAACTCGATCCAGGAGTCCTCGGTCAGATCGCGAACCTTCTGTCCCACGGCGCCGGTGTCGGGGAGGGTGTTATCGCCCCGGTAGGGCGAGTCGATGATCGGTGCCGTCCACTCCATGTACACGACATCGCGCTCCCCCGGCAGCGTCCCGCCATTGAAGTAGACGCGGACGTCTTCTCGCTGACCGACCTGTTCGTAGATCCCGCCGATCTCGGCGACGAGCGACGCCACCTGCCTGGCCTGCCGGGACTTCGTCACCCAGACTCTCCTGATCAAATACATGTGCACCTCTCGCTTCGGTTGATCCGACGCTAGCCGGAGCACGGACCGTGCGGGGTGGTACGGTTCGGTCATGGCACGACCAGGTCTGCGCCCGTCGTTCGACAACTTCCGCAACAGCGATCTGCCGCTGTTCGAGAAGCTGCGACTGGTGGCGAAGAACAACGCAATCAAACTGAAGAACGGCACCTCGTGCTGTGGGAATCACGGCGAACCCGGCTGTTGAGTGGGCCCTGACGGGTCCGGTCCGGACTCCCACGAACACCCCCACGAACACTGAGCCACCCCCACCCGCCGTTCTTGCGTAACTATGGGAAGCGGGCTTCCACTATCTACGCAAGAACGGGTAGTGGGGGTCAGGCCGGTTCGAGTGCCGTGGCGAGCACCTCGTCGATGGTCGCCACGACGTGGAAGGTCATCTCATCGCGGCAGCTCTCCGGCACATCGTCGAGATCGGCCTCGTTGCGAGCGGGGACGATCACCTCGGTCAATCCGGCCCGCTGCGCGGCGAGCACCTTCTGCTTGACGCCGCCGATCGGCAGCACCCGCCCTTGCAGAGTGATCTCGCCCGTCATGCCAAGGTCGTGCTTCACGTTGCGTCCCGAGAGCAACGACACGAGCGCCGTTGTCATCGTGATACCAGCCGACGGACCGTCCTTGGGAACGGCGCCTGCCGGTACGTGGACGTGGAACTTCCGGTCGAGCATCGCCGGATCGATCCCCAACTCGTCGGCGTGCGACTCGATGTACGACAGCGCGATGCGCGCCGACTCCTTCATCACGTCGCCCAACTGACCGGTCAAGGTCAATCCCGCGTCGCCCTCCATCGACGTTGCCTCGATGAACAGCACGTCGCCACCGGCACCGGTGACGGCGAGACCCGTTGCCACGCCGGGGACCGCCGTACGGTCCTTCGCTTCGTCGCGCCACACCTTGGGCTTGCCGAGAAGATCCTGGACGTCCGGTTCGTCGACCTCGACCACGTCCGGGGAATCCTCCCCCTTGGCGATCCTGGTCGCGACCTTCCTCGTCAACTTGCCGAGCTCTCGCTCGAGCGAGCGGACACCCGCCTCTCTCGTGTAGCGATCGACGACGGCGATGAGCGCGTCTTCGGTGACGGCAATCTCTTCCGGTTCGAGGCCGGCCCCTCGAACTTGGCGGGGAAGGAGGTGATCGCGAGCGATCGCCACCTTCTCGAGATCGGTGTAGCCGTCGAGGTGGATGACCTCGGTGCGATCCAGCAGTGGTGCCGGGATGCTCTCGAGTTGGTTCGCCGTGGCGATGAACAGCACGTCGGAGAGGTCGACGTCCAACTCGAGGTAGTGATCGCGGAACGTGTGGTTCTGCGCCGGGTCGAGCACCTCGAGCAGAGCGGACGACGGGTCGCCACGCCAGTCGGACCCGACCTTGTCCATCTCGTCAAGGAGGAACACCGGGTTCATCGTCCCGGTCTCGATCAGCGCCCGCACGACGCGTCCCGGACGGGCGCCCACGTACGTGCGACGGTGCCCGCGAACCTCGGCCTCGTCGCGGATGCCGCCGAGGGCAACGCGCACGAACTTGCGGCCGAGGGCGCGGGCAACCGACTCACCGAGCGATGTCTTGCCGACGCCGGGGGGCCCGACGAGGAGCAGGATGGCGCCCTCGCGCAGATTGCCGGCGTCCTCGAGACCGCGTTCCTTGCGGAGCTTGCGCACCGCGAGGTGCTCAACGATGCGTTCCTTCACATCGGCGAGACCGGTGTGATCCGCGTCGAGCACGGCCCACGCCTCGTCGAGATCCAGATGGTCTTCTGAGGTCTCTCCCCACGGAACATCGAACATCGTGTCGAGCCAGGTGCGGATCCAAGAGTGCTCAGGAGATTGTTCGGACATGCGCTCCAGCCGATCGATCTCTCGCTCGACCTCTTCGCGTGCCTGCTCGGGAAGATCAGCATCCGCCAGCTTCGCCCGGTACTCGGAAGACACATCGTCGTCCTCGCCGAGTTCCTTCTTGATCGCTTCGAGCTGCTGGCGAAGCATGTAGTCGCGTTGGGACTTGTCGATCTGCTCAGTCGCACTCGTGCGCACCTTTTCACGCAGGGTCAGGTCGGCGAGGACTTCTCCCATCCACGACATGAGCTTGCCGAGTCGTTCGCGGATGTCGAGCGTCTCGAGCAGTTCGATCTTCTGTTCGAGCGACAGGTCCGGCGAGTAGACGGCGAGGTCGGCCAGTTGGCTGGGGTTCTCAATGCCGAGGACCCGATCGGCCACGCCGCTCATGCCCCGCTGCTCGAGAACCTCGCGCACGACGGCGCGATACTCGCTGACCAGATCGTCGAGTGCTTCGTCGTGGACATCGACCTCGGGGCACTGTTCAGCTTCGACCCACAGCGCGCCGTGGTCGCCGGTTCTGCCGGCTCCGACGCGGGCGCGGGCCAGGCCTTCGACGACAACGTTGGCTCCGTCGGTGTCCTTGATCTGCGCGACGGTGCCGACGCTGGCGTAGTTGCCTTCGAACTTTGGGACCAGCAGCAGCATGCCGTCGGATCGCTCGGCAGCAGCGACGGCCATTCTGGACTCTTCGGTCTCGGTCCGCAGCGTCACCACCATGTGGGGGAACACCACCCCGTTGCTGAGTGGGAGGACCGGGAGGGTGAGTTCTCGAGTATTCGCCATGGGAGCCTTGCTCCTTCTCTCGTGATTGGTGAATGTTCAACCATTGTTCGGTGCGGCGTATTCCGGCGGATGTGCAGACCTGACTGCATCAAACTCAGGTATCCGAACACGCCGCCGCTCACGTATGGCCCGGCCCACGCCGCGAACCCAAGGCTCTCCACCTCGCATATGGCGGCGACAGCCCGCGGAATGAAAGGGGATCGCCGCCTTCGCCATTCTGTGGGTCCGCGGCGCCACATAGGATGCAGAGAACCCTGGGTCCACGGGTGGGGAGGGGCCTACGCTCCGCACGCTGCACGGAGGAGGCACGGTGAACGACGACCACACACGCGACGCGCTGGAGAAACGCGGTCTCCGTCTCGAGTACGCCACGATTGCGTGGAATGCCGTCGAGATGGTCATCGCGATCGGTCTCGGAATCGCCGCACAATCCCTTGCCCTAGTTGCGTTTGGACTCGACACCATGGTTGAGCTCTTCGCTTCGGGCGTTGTGGTGTGGCATCTGCGTCACCCGGGCCGCGATAGCGACCGGGTCACGGCGAAGGCACTCCGCCTCGTTGCCGGGGCCTTCTTCGTCCTCGCCGCCGTCGTCACAATCGGCGCCGTGTCGGCGCTGGCAACCTCGTCTGCCCCCGACGAATCGCCGCTCGGTATTGCCTATCTGGCGGTGACTGCGGCGGTGATGCTGTCGCTCGGAGCGTTGAAGCGGACGACTGGTCAACGCCTGGGAAGCGAACCGCTCGCCGCGGAAGCCCGCATGTCGATCATCGATGCCGCCCTCGCCGTCGGCGTCCTGCTCGGTCTCGCGGCGAACACGCTCCTGGGCTGGTGGTGGGCCGACCCAATCGCCGCTCTCCTGGTTGCGGTCGCTGCGCTCAGGGAAGGGCTCGAGAATCTCGACGAGGCCGGTGAACTCCTCGAGGCGGCCGCTTAGCCCGCCGGCCGCCCAGCCTGCCGGGAAGGTCAGCGTCCCGGGGGGACGGTGCGAGGCACGAACTCCGGTTCGGCGATGGCGAGCGTGGCGACACCGATGATCGCCGGGGCTGCGGAGAAGACCAGTGCCGCTGGGCCGTAGGCACCCATCCATCCGCTGACCAAGGCGAGTGCCAGCGGTCCCGTTGCAGACGCTGCCACCCCGATGAGGGCCGACACGCCCTGAATCGCCCCAATGTGAATGAGTCCGTACCAACGCGGAAGCAGGGTTGCGACGAGGGGTCGCTGTGCGCCTGCGGACGAGCCAAGCATGATGGCGTAGACGACGACCGGCCATCCGGGCCCGACGACCGAGACCATCAGCAGGCTGAACACCAGCAGCGCCATGGACAGCGCCACCAGGAAGCGGGCCGGGATCCGGTCAGCCAGGGCGCCGACGACGAGACCTGCCACGATCGCTCCGACGACCTGGGGCAAGAACATCGCTGCCGCCTCGGTTGCGGTGAGTCCTTCCTCTCCGAGGATCGAGATCTGGTGGAAGTTCAGGGCGGTGACGAGCATTGCCGTCGTCGCGACCGCGGCGTTCAGGAGCCAGAATCTGGACTCGCCGAGGGCATCTCTTCGCGAGCGCGACCGGGGCGCCGCGTCGTTCTCGCCACGTACCGCCGGTGCGGCATCGCCGTCGACATATTGCCCAACGTCGGCGGGCCGGTCGACGATGCCGAACCGTGCGATCGGCACGACAACGATCCAAACCGCAGCCGCAGCGATGATCCACGCCGACCTCCAGCCGTACGCCTCAACCGCCAAGCCGAGGAAGACCGGCGTCAACGCCATCAAGGCACTCACGACCGTGAACGACACGCCGAACACGAGGCCGCGGCGCCGCTCAAACCAGTGCGTGATCGACACCGTGCTCACCAGGCCGAGGGAGCCCTGCCCGAGCCACCGGATCAAGGTGAACCCAACCACCAGGGTCGCGAGTCCGTTCACGCCGCTCATCACCACCAGGCCAGCGCCGAACGCCACTCCGATCCACGTCATGGCTCGCTTGGAACCAACCTGGTCGATCCAGCGCCCCACACGCACGAGTGCGATCGCTCCCAGAAGCGTTCCAACGAGGTAGGCCGCCGATACCTGCGACCGGGAGAGACCAAGGTC
The DNA here is from genome assembly GCA_963836085.1 of uncultured Actinomycetota bacterium. GTDB lineage: Bacteria > Actinomycetota > Acidimicrobiia > Spongiisociales > UBA5794 > JAHEEL01. Next base: position 57,497 of record CAWIHT010000013.1, on the reverse strand, counting down.
GGCGATGATCGGGTCAACGAAGACGGATACCCCGATCGTCTGGCCAGGGCCGGTCATGGCTCCGGTGATCGTCGCCAGTACAGCAATCCGCCAACCGATGAAAGAGCGTCGGGTGCGGTCGGAATCGGTTGGGGTGATCAACGTACTCATTGCGCGATCACCTGACTCCTCTCGCCTCTCGATCGGTCATGGGTGCTCTGCCTTGCAGGCGGGCGCGATCGTTGCGTTCGCTGGGGGCTGCATGGCCGGGAACCCGTGAGGTGGGGTTCTAGCGCCCTGCGTCGCCAACTCGCTCCGAGGCCGATGCGTTGGCCTGCTCTCGAGCAGCTCCGTTCAAGGACCGCACGCCGATCAGGTGACGATCTCGGCGTCGCGCCACAGGCGTACCGAGTTCAGCAGGGCAATCCCCTTGCAGCGTCCGAGTTCGTCGACATGGACCGGGTGTTCGATGAGGCGCCCTTCCTCGAGGAGGACCCGTCGGTAGATCCCGGGAAGGCACCCGGACTCGACAGGGGGCGTTACCCATTCCCCTTCGAGCTTGACGGCGACGTTCGCGATGGTGGACTCTGTGATCTCGCCGCGCTCGTTGACCAGGAGGACATCATCGACGTCCGGGTGCCGAGCGAGCCGATCGTCATAGGGGTCGCGTCGGGTGGTCTTGTGGTAGAGAAAGGGGCTCGATCCGTCGACCGGCTCGAGATCGATGGCAACGGTCACCGGCCCCTCAGGATCATCCGCGTGGGGATGTACCGCAATGTCGACCAAGCCCCGACGGTTCACCGTGAGACGGACGCGCGAGTCGCCATGCCCCTCGACAGCGGCTGCAAGCTGTCGGATGAGCGATTCTCGTCGCAACGGCACGTCGAAGTAGTCGGCGGATGATGCAAGTCGGTCGAGGTGGTGCTCCAGCCAGTACCAGCCATCGCCGGGGCTCCAGCGCATGGTCTCGAGGAGTTCGAAGTCGGATCGTCCGTAGCTGAGGATCCGGGCTTTGACCGCTGCCTCTTCGTACTCAGCTCCGGACCCCGAGTCGAAGGTGATCCCTCCGCCCACACCGTACTCCGCCTGGCCGGTATCGCCATCGATGACGACGGTCCGGATGCCGACGCTGAAGGAGGCCCGTGGGCCCGGGATTCCGCGCGGGGCCACGTACCCGATCGCCCCGGTGTACACACCGCGAGGCGCGGACTCGAGATCGCGGATGATCTCCATCGATCGCACCTTGGGAGCGCCGGTGATCGAACCGCACGGGAACAAGCCACGGAGCACGTCGCTGAGCGGCATCTCATGTGGGACGTCCCCGACGACGGTGGTGGTCATCTGCCAGACCGTGTCGTACCGCTCGATCGCCATGAGTCCCTCGACCTCGACGGAACCGAAATTGGCCACCCGTCCAAGGTCGTTCCGCAGCAGATCGACGATGATCAGGTTCTCGGCCCGGTCCTTCGCCGACGCTTCGAGTTCGAGACGCCGGCCCTCGTCCTCCGCTGGCCGCCTGCCACGAGGAGCGGTCCCCTTCATCGGCCGGGTCACGAGTCGGTCCGGCCCACTCTCGGCCGGATGGCGATTGAAGAAGAGTTCCGGCGACGCACTCGCAATCTGAAATCGACCGGTGTCGAGGTAGGTGCCGTAGCCACCAGACTGCGCTGCGGCGAGGTCGTGGTAGAACGCAAGCGGGTCACCAGAGAAGTCGGCTCTGAGGCGCGTGGTGTAGTTCACCTGGTAGGTCTCGCCCGCGATGATGTGGCCCCGGATGACCTCGACGGCTCGTTCGTACGCTGCCCGATCGTCCAGCCACGTCCATGCCGATACGTCGTACGGGCCGAACGCTTCGACCGGCGCCGGATTGAGAGCTCGAGACTCGAAGAGACCGAACCAGACCAGCGGAAGGGCGCCGTGGTAGCTGTCGGCGGAGTGGGATCGCACGACCAGGTTCGGATCGAACCCAGGGGCCGCCTCGTAGCTGATGAACCCGACGGCCCAGAGTCCACCGGCGGCCGCCTGCTCCACCCGGGTGATCGCAGGAACGACGTCGTCGACGCCGCGGGCGACCACCTCCCCGACCTGATCGCGGAACACGGCCGTCCGGCGCCGCTCGGGACGCAGATCGTCGAACCGTGCCACAGTGTCCATCGGGCGAGCGTACCCCGCCCATGCTCGCTCCACCGACCTCCCGATGTTGCGAGATCGACCCCCGTGTACGCTGACCGGGCACAATCCGGAGCAAGGAGACTTCATGATCAAAGTCCTCGGAACGGCACTCGGTGCGCTACTCGTCGCCGTTGCGGCAATCGGTGCCGTCTTCGCGATCGGCATGCGCACGAAGTACCCACCGGTGACCACGGCCGTCCGCCGGATGAATCGTAAAGTGATGAATCCGCGAGCGATGAAGACCGCTGGGACGCCCGGCGCATACGCGGGGGTGATCCGTCACGTCGGCCGGAGATCCGGAACCGAGTACGAGACCCCGATCGGGCCGTATCCAACCGACGACGGTTTCGTTGTGGCGCTCCCCTACGGCACGAGTCCGGACTGGCTCAAGAATCTCATGGCCGCGGGATCGGCAGTCATCGTCCATGAGGGCGAGACCTACACGGTTGATCATCCGGAGATCGTCGACTCGACCGTCGCTCTCGACGACGTGCCAGCGAGCGAGCAGACGAGTCTGCGGGTCTTCAACGTCAACGAGTTCCTGCGCGTCCGCATCGTTGACGCCGAAGTAGCGGAGTAGTCGTCACAACGGATGACGGGGCGGGCACCTTCACTATTGTCGACACCACCGCACATCTGAGGAGATCTCGTGGACACCACTCCGTCGCGCACGACCATCGACCTCCCGGCGCCGTCCCCCGGTATCGCGAGCCTCGATCGTGTCCTGGCAATCCGCCGATCGATCCGGCAACTCATCGATGATCCGCTGTCGGACGCCGAGATTTCGCACCTGCTGTGGTCGATGCAGGGGATGACGCCCGCCGGCAACCGAACGTCGCCATCGGCGGGGGCGACCTATCCGATCGAACTGTACGTGCTCACCGCCGACGGTGTCTTCCGCTACCTCCCGACCATCCACGGTCTCGAAGTGGTGTCTCCACAGGATGCTCGCCCGACGTTGCATAGGGAAGCCGCCGGCCAGGACGCCGTGCGTGACGCGGCAGCCATCTTCGTGATCACCGGTGTCTTCGAGCGGACGGCGGTCAAGTACGGTGAGCGGTCCGTCCGCTACGTCCACATCGAGGTCGGGCACGTCGCTCAGAACCTGATGCTCGAAGCCACGGCACTTGGGCTCGGAACGGTCCCGGTCGGGTCGTTCGACGACGATGCCGTCAGCCGTGTCCTCGCTCTGCCATCCGATCATGTGCCCCTGTACATCTTCCCGGTGGGTCACCCGCCCACCGAGGCGCTCCGGGCCAAGACCGTCTCGAAGCAATCGAAATAGGCCCGATTTGGGCAAAGGGTCACCGGTACAGTCTGCGTACTGCGGTTCGGGCTGATACGAGCTTGCCGCAGGCCGGGCGCAAGGCCCATCCGGGCGGGACGACCGGCACATCCGGAAGCGAGCGGCGATCGCTCACACGAATCGAGGAGAGACATGAAGAGCAAAGGCACCGCAACCTGGAACGGCGATCTGTTTAACGGATCAGGAACCGTCTCGCTCGACTCCGGCGCTGCCGGGACAATGCCCGTCAGCTGGGCGAGCCGCACCGAGGCGGCCGCGGGCAAGACCAGCCCCGAAGAGCTGATCGCGGCTGCGCACGCTGCCTGCTACTCAATGGCGTTCAGCAACATCCTCGCCGGCGCCGGCTACACCGCGACCCAGCTCGACACGTCGGGCGTGGCAACCTTCGCTAAGACCGACGCCGGGATGCGCATCACGACGATGGCGCTGTCGGTGATTGGCCAGATCCCCGGTATCGGCGCAGACGAATTCGCCGAACTCGCGGCACAGGCGAAGGACGGCTGCCCGGTCAGCAACGCTCTGGTCGGCAACGTCGAGATCACCATCGAGGCAACGCTCGCGTAGCCACCGCCCGAGAAGCTGATACGGAGGGTCATGGCCGATCAGGCCATGGCCCTCTCTTGCCTACAGCCCGGCCCTCGCCAGCACTTCGTTGACGGCCCTCGCGCTCGACATCACGAAGAAATGGGCCGATGGAGCTCCAGATTCGAGGAGTTCGGTCACTTGCTCGACGGCCCACGCGACACCGACGTCGCGCGTTCGATCAGGTGCCGCTTCGATCTCGTGGCTCAGCGCCTCGGGGATCTCGCAGTGGAACGCCCGTGGGATGCTCGTCAGCTGGCGCGGATTCGTGAGAATCCTCAACCCCGGGATGATGGGCACATCGACGCCCTGCTCCCGACACTCGTCGACAAATGAGAAGTAGTGGCGGTTGTCGAAAAACATCTGCGTCACGATGTACTCGGCGCCGGCATCGACCTTCTGCTTCACCCGGCTGACGTCGGCCTTCAGGTCGGGTGCCTCGGCGTGGGTCTCCGGATAGCCGGCCGCGCCGACACAGAACTCGGTCGGCGACGCGTCGGCAAGCCCATCGAGGAAGCGCCCCTGGTTCATGGCGGTGATCTGCCCGATGAGGTCGCTGGCATAGACGTTGCGGCTCCGCCCGCCGTCGAGGGATTTCTGGTGTTCGGCAGTGTCGCCCCGGATCGCGAACACGTTGTCGATACCGAGATAGTGCAGTTCGATGAGGAAGTCTTCGCTCTCCTCGCGTGTGAAGCCCTCGCACAGCACGTGCGGGACCGCATCGATGTTGAGCTTGTTCTGGATGAGGGCGCAGATGCCGAGGGTCCCCGGCCGCTTCCTGGTTCTGCGTCGGAGGGGCCCGTCCGGTGTCTGTACCTCGATGGTCTCGGCAGGGTGGCTGGTGATGTCAATGAACGGCGGCCGGTGCACCGCAAGTTCGTCGATCAGACCGAGGAGGCTGTTGAGGTCCCCGCCGCGCTTTGGTGGGATGATCTCGAAGCTGATGACCGGTTCCGTGGCGGTCGCGAGATGTTCGGTGACCTTCATCGGCACTCACACTCCGAGCGACGAGTCAGATGGTCGATGCTGGTGTCGGCGCTCATGTGGCTCTCTGCAAGTCGGCAATGGGTCACACTACGCCCGTCCTGGGAGTTCATGCGCATCCTTGGATTTGGGTCTGGACCGCACGACTCTCATCGGTACTGTTGGCGGACACGGGTCGAACGAAAGGAACCCAATGGATCTCGGCGCATTCTCGGTCAGCCTGGCAGTGAAGGACATGGCGGCATCACGTGACTTCTACTCGAAGTTGGGGTTCGAGATGATCGCAGGCGATGGCGAGACCTGGACGATCGTCACCAACCAATCCGAGGTCATTGGGCTATTCCAGGGCATGTTCGAGGGCAACATCTTGACGTTCAATCCCGGGTGGGCGGGACTCGGGCAGCCCGTGGACGACTTCACCGACGTTCGGATGCTGCGGGACCAACTCGCGGCGGGCGGACTCGAACCGACCGGTGACACGACCGGAGACACTCCCAACGGCCCAGCGAGCTTCACGGTCGTCGACCCGGACGGCAACGCCATCCTCTTCGACCAGCACGTGTAGTCGTTCGCTCCGTACCGGCCCGGGGTGGCCCGGTCCGCAGAACCCCCGCACGAGCGGGAGACGGCTGTGTAGTCTCGTGCCATGGCTGATACCTACACCGTTGAGCGCTCGGCAATCATCAACGCCCCGGCGAAAGACATCTACGCGCAGATTATCGACTTTCGCAACTGGCGATCCTGGTCCCCGTGGGACGAACTCGACCCGGACATGACCCGGGACCACTCTGGAGCGGAGTCGGGCACGGGGGCGATCTACACCTGGTCGGGCAATCGGAAGGCCGGCGAAGGCCGCATGGAGATCACCGACACCACCGAGCCCACGGACGTGACGATTGCGCTCGACTTCGTCAAGCCGTTCAAGTCGTCGAGCACCACCAGTTTCCACCTGCAACCGACCGAGGGCGCGACGAAGGTGATCTGGACGATGACCGGACCGAAGACCACGATGGTCAAGATCATGGGCATCTTCAGGAGCATGGACAAGATGGTCGGACCGGACTTCGAGAAGGGCCTCCAGCGCCTCGCCGTCGTCACGGAGTAGCCGATCCACATCCCAGTCGGGTTCGTCTCGGTCGGCACACGCCCGCTGGCCTACAGGGCGGCGACATTCCTGCGGAACATGGCCGTCTCGCCGGTTCGGCCGAGGTCTTCAGCGAATCGTCGACCGTCCCACACCGCTGCAGCAATGCTTCCCGGGCTGAAGGCGTCTCCCACGGTTCGCACCGAGACGAGTCCGGCGCTCCCCCACCGCTCACGAAGATCGAGGAAGTCGAGGTAGAGCGCCTCGTTGGGCAGCCGGCTCGTGACCAGGACCACCGAGTCGCAATCGATCAGATGCTCACGCCCGGTGTACTCGCATCGTACGACGAGACCGTCCGACACGACACGATCGGCCCCGTGCGATGTGACGATCCGCACGCCAAGGTCGAGCAACCGCGCCTGAATGCGATGCTGTTCCATGGTCTTGTGCGTCCATGCCGCCACCTCGGGTTCCGGGGTGACGTAGACCACCGATGACCCGTCCTTGACGAGCCATTCGGCCATCGAACTCCCCATGTAGTAGTGGTCGTCGTCGAAGACCACGACCCGTTCGCCGTCCGGGCGCTGCCCACCCATGACGTCGTCGGGGGTGAGCACGTCCACGGGATGGTCGAACTCGATAGGGTCCGGACGCCAGACGCCGATGCCATCCCGCCTCCACGATGCTCCGGTCGCGACCGCGATGTGGCCAAAGCCGTACGACAGGATCTCCTCGGCCGACATGGCGCTCTCGAAGTAGCACTCGACGGTGCGCATGCGGTCGAGTTGCGCGGTGCGGTAGTCGACCACGCGTCGCCACTCGGCAAGACCTGGGAGACGGGCCTCTCGCGTGACCCGGCCGCCGAGTTCCCTGGTCGCTTCGATGAGGACCACATCGTGTCCGCGTCGGCCGGTCGACATCGCCGCCTCGAGACCGGCCGGGCCACCACCGACGACGAGGATCCGTTCGTCGTTGTGCTTGGGCCGCATCGTCTCGGGATGCCAGCCTCGCCGCCACTCCTCGCCCATCGACGGGTTCTGGGTACACCGGATCGGGGTCATTGTGTAGTCGCCGGACACACAGATGTTGCACCCGATGCATTCGCGGATCTCGTCGATGCGGCCTTCCTCGATCTTCCTTGGGAGGTACGGATCGGCGATCGACGGTCGCGCGGCACCGATGAAGTCGAGAACCCCCTGGCGAACCAGGCGAGCCATCGTGTCGGGAGAGGTGAACCGACCGACGCCGACGACCGGCTTGGTAGTCAGGTCCTTGAGGCCCCTGATGAGATCTTCCCGCTCGCTCTCCGGTCCGAACCGGGACGTGACCGAGTCGTCGGGCCACGCACCGAACATGAAGTCCCATACGTCGGGGAGTTCGCCGATCATGCCGAGGAGTTCGACCGCCTGGTCCCGGGTGAATCCAGCAGGTCCTATCAGTTCGTCGACGACGATCCGGCACGCAACGCCTGCCCTCCCGTCCACCGTTTCGAGTGTGTCTTCGAGCACCTCGCGGAGCAGCCGAGCCCGGTTCTCGAGCGATCCGCCGTACTCGTCTATCCGGTCGTTGTAGCGAGGTGAGAGGAAGTGTTGGAGCGTCGAGAGGTTGTGACCGGCGTAGACATAGACAATGTCGTACCCGGCGTCCAGAGAGCGCACGGTCGCCTCGCGATACCACCGTCGAAGGTCGGCGATGTCCCGCCGATCCATGCGGCGTGCCTGGATCGGGTAGAGGTCGCCCGAGGTCGGCCGATGCGACGGACCCATCGGCGGGATCCTCGTGTACATGCTGTTTGCCGCCATCCCGGAATGGACGAGTTCAATCGCGGCGAGTGAGCCGTGTTCGTGGATGGCCTCCGTGACGAGGAGGTGTGCCGGGATGTCGCGGTCGTCCCAGATCCGCCCCTCGACGTACGGTGCCACGTCGGACGAGGGATGGATTTCGGTCTCCTCGGTGGCGATGACGGCCCAACCTCCTGCCGCCTTCGTCCCACGCATCGCGGCCAACGCCGACGGGTCCCGGTAGCCCATGCCATTGCAGTGTGGGACCTGGTAGAAACGGTTGCGGGCCTGTACCGGTCCAATCTGAACGGGTTCGAAGAGGATGTCGTAGCGAGGGTCGCGAGCAGTCGTCATGTCGGCACCTCCGTCGGCTGAGACAAGGTACCACTCCGACTCTGCGGCTCCCGCGTAGACGGCGGTCGGATCGAACGGTGCCGGGCACCGGGGCGGGCCTCAGCCGTCCGGAGTGCTCGCGGACCAATACCGTTTCGTCGTCGAACTACGCCGATCTCCCACTCGCGCGAGTCGGGGCTACTCGATGGTCGAGCCGCTTACCTGGATCGGGCCGCGTCCGAGGTAGAAGATGCCGGGGAATCCTGCCGTGCCGAAACCGTCACTCGGGTTGTCGCGCAGCACCGAGTCTTCAATGATGACGTGGCCGGTGCGATTGTTGCTGACGAAGAAGATCGCTGCACCGCCCTCGTTGGCGTGGTTGTGCTCGATCTTCGTACCGAGCACACGGAGCGTCATCTCGTTCCCGTCGTTGTAGATCGCCGCACCGCTGCCGCCACCCGGCGAACCGCTGCGCTGAGGGTTGGCTCCCCACCCGGTCGTCTCGTTGTAGCTGAACAGGCTGTTGGTGATCGTCCATGAGACGCCGATCGAACTGATGCCGCCAGCGTTCGAGCATTCGTTGCCGAATGCTGGTCCGCCGCCGAAGGTGCTGTTGGTCACGTACACCGGGAGGTCGCGGTACTGACTGAAGACACGCACCGACGCTCCCCCGACGTCGGGGCCCGTGGCCTCGCACCGGTTCCTGGTGAACACCGAGTTGACGATCTTGAAGCGTCCGCCGCGGACCCACACGGCGCCGCCTCCGTCGTACTCGAGGCCCGTGGAGTCTGCTTCGGTGAAGGTCAGGTTCTGGATGGTCAATTGTGGGTGGTCCTGATCCTGGCAGTGCGACGTCGTCCAGATTTGGTCCGGATCGCAGGTGTTCATGTAGAGGATCCGTTTCGTCCCTCCGCCGCTGAGGGTGACAAGACCTCCGCCGTCGATGACGATTCCCGGACCGGTGTTGTTGACGACCTTCGCCGTCTCGGTCATCACGATGGTGTGCGGTCGGGGGCCGCAGTTGAAGGTGATGATGCCGCCCCGCGCTACGGCGTTGACGACCGCTTCGGACGTACAGGACGCGGGGGTCCCGTTCCCGATCACGATGTCGGGGTGCGAGACATCCTCGGCCCGTCCCTGCGCTGGAACGGGGTACGTCCCGTCGGGGTTGCCCGGCAACGGCGATTCCCTCGGAGGCGGTGTTGGCTGATCGAGGTCGAGCGCACGGGCAAGGAACGACGCCATGGCACCCCGGGTCACGGGTCGGTTGGGACAGAATCGGTCGTTGGTCGGTGGGTTGCATCCGAGCGTCACGCCTTGTGCAGCAATCCGCTCGATGTCCGACTCGAAGAGATGTCCATCGTCATCGGTGAACCGATCGACGCCGGAGGCCGGATATTCAAAGGCTCTGGCCAGCATCGCGGCCATCGCTCCACGGGTCATCGAACCGTGGGGGCAGAATCGATCGCTCGCCGGTGGGTTGCAGCCGCGCGTGATCCCGGCAGCGGCGAGTCGATTGATGTCGCTCTCGAAGATGTTGCCTTCGTCGTCGGTGAAGTAGTCGCGGTCGGCGGCTGGGAGATCCAGCGCCCTGGCAAGGAAGGCCGCCATCTGCTCACGGTTGACGGTCGAGTCCGGGCAGTACCGGTCGTTCGATGGTGGGTTGCAGCCCCGGGTGATTCCGACGGCGGCGATGCCCTCAATCGCTCCTTCGTGGACGTTGCCGTCGTCGTCGATGAACGACCCACCGGGCGGTAGCGCTGCGAATAGTACGGCCATTGCGAGCGCGGTGAACCAACCCATACGGAGAATCATCGGCGTTCACATCACCCGACTGAAGGATTGCGAGCCCGAGCGCTCCGCCAGTTGTGAATACTCACGCTCAAGGCTCGGTTACTGAGACCCGAGATACTCTCTATACCCGAACGGGATTGAAGAAGAGACAGCGTGCCTGACGGGGGTGCCGTGACAACTATGCCGGGGAGGATCGCGCTCCTTGTCCTCGCGCCATTGTTGATCCTGCTGTTGCCTGTTGCGGTGTATGCCACCGACCGGTGGGCGAACAGCGGGACGTTGCCGCGCAATGTGTCGGTCGCCGGCGTCGATGTCGCCGGTATGACACCGGACGAAGCGCTCACCGTCGTGAAGGCTCAGCAGGACGCGATCTACGGACAACCGGCGATCTTCGTCGTCAACGGCAAGACATTTGAGCTGCAGCCGTCGGATATCGGTCTCACGATCGACGTCGAGTCCGCCGTTGCCAGCGCCGACACGGCGAGCGACGACGGTCTGTTCGACGGCCTCATACCGTGGGTACGGAGCTTCACCTCCGCCACCGTGGACTCGCCCGTGGTCGCCACCATCGATACCGACGCCATCGACAGCATCCTCGACCTCTGGGAGCATCTGGCGATCCGGACCCCCGCCTTCGAAGGTGACATCAAGGTGGTCGGGACCACGGTGCAGGTCGAGTATCCGAGAGCCGGTCTGCGGATCGACCGGGACGCAGCTCGCGCGGTCGTGGAGACCACGCTCGTCTCCGGAGACCGAACGGTTCAGGAGATCCCACTCCTCGATCGACCGCCAGCGCTCACCGCCGAGGATCTGGACGAGGCGGCCGGAACGATCGAGGGCATGATCAGCCAGCCGGCCATCCTCACCAATGCCCTCTACGACGCGACGCTCACGGTCACCGAAGCCGAGATCGCGGCGGCAGTAACTGTGGACTTCGAGCTCGACGAACCCACGGGCATCGTGATTGGTCTCGACCCCGAGATCATCACAGCCGCGGTCGAACCCCGGCTGGGTGAACTCGAACAGCCGCCGGTCGAAGTCCAGATCGACACCAGCTTGGCCTCCGGCGGCGTCACCATCACGCCCCCCGAGTACGGGCAGCGCGTCGACGTCGAGGCTCTCACGCCGGCTCTGACGGCAGCGGCGCTCGTCGGAGGACAGGGACCGCTTCCGATGGTCGCCGATGTGGAACCGGAGATCACACCCGAGGAAGTCGAGGCCTGGGGCCCGCTCACGATTGTGTCACAGTTCCGGACGAACTTCCCATCCGGGCAGCCGCGGGTCACGAATATTCATACGATGGCCAAGACCGTCGATGGTTCGATTGTCATGCCGGGCGAGACGTTCTCCATCAACGAGAAGGTCGGTCGACGCACTGAGGCCAAGGGCTATGTGCGGGACGGGGCGATCATCAACGGCGAGGTCTACTGCTGTGACAGCCCCACCAATGTCGGTGGAGGCGTGAGCCAGTTCGGGACGACGTTCTTCAACGCCGTGTTCTTCGGCGGCTACGAGGACGTCGAGCACCAGCCGCACAGCATCTATTTCAGCAAGTACCCCGAGGGGCGCGAAGCCACACTCGGCTATCCCCATCCCGACGTCGTGTTCCGCAACAACACGGACGCGCCGGTCATCATCAGGACGTCACGCACCGCGTCGTCGGTGAGCGTGATCTTCTTCGGCAACAACGGCGGCCTGAAGGTCGCAGCGGAGCGCTCGGACCGGAGGAACTTCACCGAGCCGAGGGTGATCTACGAGGAGAATCCGAGCCTGAAGCCGGGGACCGAGAAGGTCGTATCCCGGGGGTCCGAGGGCTGGACCGTCACCGTGACCCGGGTGATCACCTACCCGGACGGGACCGTGGAGCGTGAGCCGTTCACGTGGCGGTACCGGGGCAGCGCGAAGAAGATTCAGGTGGCGTCGTGTTTGACCGCTCCGGGCTCTGCCCGATGCACGAAGCCGCCGAGCGAAACCACCACGACCACGTCGACGGTGCCGGAAGAGACCACGACCACGGTGCCGGAAGAGACCACGACCACGACCATTCCCGGTGGTTCCACCACGACCACCACGACTGCGCCACCGGACACGACGACAACCACGACCACCACGACTGCGCCACCGGACACGACGACAACCACGACCACCACGACTGCGCCACCGGTCACGACGACAACCACGACTGCGCCGTAGGCGACTCGGCAGGATCGTGGAGGCGTCGGTTCATGCGGCCGGGTAGGTTTGCCGGATGAACGAGTTGTGGCCCAAGGACGAAGTGGCGGTTGCCGACGAGAAGACGACACTCCTGGCATTCCTCGGACATCAGCGGACGTTCCTTGTTCGCAAGGCCGAAGGCCTCACGGATGACCAAGCCCGCACGGCTTCGTGTCCGCCGAGCGACCTCACCATGCTCGGATTGATCCGACACGCCTCTGAGGTCGAACGCGGATGGGCGCAGCGGTCCCTCCTCGGCCTCGGAATCGGCCCGATCTACGCCAAGGATGCACACCCGGATGGAGACATCGACGGCGATCTCCACCCGCCGGCGGACGCCACGCTGGCGGAAGCGCTCGAGACGTTCACGCGAGAGACCAACGCCGCAGACCTCGTGTTCAGGACCGCCGACCTCGACAACGTGGAGCGTTGCGACCGGGCGTTCTACAGCGTCCGATGGATTCTGATCCACCTGATCGAGGAGTACGCCCGACACCTCGGGCACGCCGACCTCATCCGTCAGGCCATCGACGGACAGACCGGCGAGTGACGCTGCCCCGGCGGAGCCCCGGCGGAGTGGGCGGCGTGTACGCTCAGCACATCAGCGAAAAGGGGCAGCCATGAGTTCGAACAGTGCAGGCGCTGCCGGCGGAGGTGCGATCTACGGCCTCGGCATCTTCGGCGCCTTCGTCTACTACTGGCAGCAGGCGGACACGTTCTGGGAGTACGTGTTGTCGTTCATCCAGGGCCTCTTCTGGCCGGCCTTCATGGTCTACGAGGTCTTCGCCGCCCTCGGCACCTAGCCAAACGCGTCAGCGACTTGCCCGCCCTCGTCAGCCGCTGAGGCTACCGACGAAGTGCAGTGAGCCGGCGTCGACAGCGATTCGTTCGACATGAGCGATGGTGTATCCGGCGAGCAGGGCTCGCTCGATGGCGTCGGCGGCCAGATTGGCCACACCACCCGGCAACGGGAGACGGCCAAGTTGGCCCTCGACGACCTCGAAATCGAGCGCGCCGTCCACCACCTGCGGGACCACGACCGCTCGCGCCGGCACGGACAACGGCCCAACTCCCCAATGCCCGCGTATGATGATGGCGCCGTCTCGTGTGAAACGGACCTCCGGATTCCTGATCGCCAGCCGCAGGTCGAGGCCCCTCGTCAGGATCGATCCGAGCCCATCTTGCGACTCGATCAGCTCCGTCCACGACGGCACGGTTGCCGGGGACGCAGTTCCGCCGAGGCCGAGTCGACCGATCTCGCTCAGGTCGCCCGTGCCGCCCGCTGCCTGGATATCGTCGCTCAGCAGGGCAGCGATCGATAGGAGGCTCGTCACTTCTGTGTCGGTGACCGCGATATCGATGGCCCTGGCACCGGGCGCGTCGCCGACCGCGCCCGCAACCCTGTTCGCGAGGGAGAGCGCGGCATCTTCGGAGACCACAATCGGCGCGCCGTCGTCGGGCAGCGAGGCACCGACCGTCACGAGGAACACGATCGCGAGAATCGCGAAGCCGATCGCAATTGGGACGATGCGGCGTCGGATGAAGCCCCCGATGCGGCGAAACGTCGCTCCTCTCATGGCACCCATGACGGCGGGACTCCCGCGATCGTTCGTCTCCACGCTATTTCGCCTCCTCATATCGGTCGGGTCCGCCGCTCTGCGTCGGGGTCTCGGCTTGTGCGAAAGCGTCGATGACGGTGCGGACGTCGCTTGGTTCCCCCGCAGCCAGCAACCGACCAGCAAACCGAACCCAAGCTTGTCGCCCGAGGATGTGCCGGCTGAGGTCCGCTGTTTCGGCATCCCGGTTCGCGATGATCTCGGCGTGTTCATGGGGCTGTGAGCGGAGGTCCAGCGACAGGTCCCATGCCCGGTCCCGCGCTTCGTGGATGGCCGTTCGCATCAGGTACTCGTCGAATCGGCCGCCGAATCGGTCGGTGACCGCCATGCGTGGAGAGACCGCGCCCATCTGGCCCTGCAGATTGTCGAGTCGGGCGAACAGGATGTCGTTCACCTTGAGGTAGTCCCGGTGGAGCACCGCGAGATCGCGGCTCGGGACCGCGGCAGTCACGATGCCGAGATCGAGACTGATGTGTGCGTTCATACCTGCCAGCAAGTGCTGCGCCACCGTGCGCCGGCGGCCATCAGCGGCGGCATCGAATGCGACTGCCCACGACTCGGTAGGTCGCACGCCGGTGCGCATCTGCTCGTACGCCTCGAGATACCGGTCGGCGAACGTGACCGCGAGCACTTCGAGCATCGCGGTGTCCTCAAAGAAGCCGGTCTGGAGTCCCTGCTGGATGCTTGCAGTCACGGCCCGATACATCGCAGGGAACACGCCGATGACGCTGCGGTCTGCGCGGCAGGTCGCGATGATCGTGTCGAGAGCGCTCAGGCTCGCGTCAAGGCCGGAACCCATTGCCGGAACCTCGTTGTTCATGGAGCAATGGTTGTGGGTGGCGAAAGGATCTTGTCGATCCGAACAAACCGGACCGGCTCCATGGACTCCATAGTGACCGTCATATCGTCGGCGCGGCAAACGTAGGTGCCCGATCCACCGCCCATGACGCTGGACCCTTGAGCAAACGTCGATCCACCGAATCCGGGTACTGATGCCGTCACATTGGCGTACGCTTCGACGACATCGGAGATGGTCATTCGTTCACCGTCGGCGGTGTAGCTTCCTTCCGCGAAGCTGTCGATGGTGAAGCTCAACGATCCGTCTGCAGTCCCGGCCGTCACAACAAGACCGTCACGTTGCTCACGCATGACACCCTGCTCATCGAGTGAGGTGTAATAGTGCCCGCTGAAGTCGAAGAACGCTCCAGCCGGCAGCGCCCCACCCTCGGCGGCCATTGCTGATCTGAGCATGGCCCCGAATGTATCGAGATCGAGCTCCCAGCTTCCAAGCACGCACGGATCACAGGAGGCCTCCTCAATCCGGTCGATCTGGATCTTCGCCTTGTGCTCGCCCTTCTCAGTGGTTGCTACAACCGCGTAGTAGGTCTTGTCCTTGCACTTTGATCGAACCTCCGGGAAGACCTGCTTCCAGGCATCGGGTTGGGTGTGAGCTTCCCACTCGACCATCGCCAATTCTCCATCCGTCGAGGTCTGATCGGATTCGAAGACACGCAGCTCCTTGTCGTATTCGATCGCAAATCTGACGGCAACGAACGGTTGGGCGCCGATCTCGATGACCGTGCCGACGTCACCCTTCGCCACCACCTTGTTCGGCTTGTTGAGCCGGCGAGCGGCAGGGATCGTTTCGCCACTGGTGTCGCGAATCGCCCCAGCGACATACTCCACGACGAACCGCTGAAACGCGGGTCCGTAGCCGGTCATCGCGCTCTTGGCACCGCGCCGACGGCATACCCAAGCACGCGTTCGAGACCCTCGATCTCATCCCAGAGTCCCGCATCAATGCCGTAGTCGACGACTTCGTTGAACGTCGTGGGCCCAGGAGCGGGAATCGTCCGCTCGGTCACGTTTCCGGATTCCGGATCGACGACCAGTTCCGTGACCGATGCTCGCGGCACCGTTGTCGGCGGCGATACTGTCGGTTCGGGAACAACCGATGTCTCCGAGGTTGCCCCCTCGGCCTCCGACGGAGCGACCGTGCCGACGGTCGATGCAACCGAGCCGCCCGGCGCCCCTCCGGTGGTGTCGGTGCTCCCACCCGTGCACGCCGCCAATACCAGCACAATCGCTGCCATCGAAGTGAGGACGGCGCCGAACCGTGGCGCAAGCCTGAACACTCTGTTGCTCTCCCCGGAATCTACGTCACCAAATCTCCTTTGTCATCCTACGCACACGAACCGTCCGGCGCGGCTTCGGCCGCCAAACGCTGAGGCGGGACGCGAGTGACCGGAGATCGTCCGAAGGGGGCTCAGGACAGACGAGCAGTCTTGCCGAGGTGACCAGAGCGAGCGCTAGCGACGCGGCTGGATCGGGGCGATCTTCCAGCGTCCGTACGCAACGAACACCATCAGCGCCCCCACGATCACGTTCGTAGCGATCGAAGCGCCTTCGCCACGGTTGGCGTGGAAGACAACGGCTCCAGCCATCACCAGAACGAGTCCGGCTGCGGCATACACCGACAGCTGTGGCTGGATGCGGGTGACGCTGGGCAGGATCAAGCCAACCCCTCCGAGGATCTCGGCGATCCCAGCCACGACGTGCATGGTGTCGTCGAGTTGGTACATCCATTCCATCATTGCCGGTAGACCGTCGGGGACACTGAAGTGCATGACCCCGATCGCAATGAAGTAGATGCCAAAGACCCATTGCAGCACCCACAGAACGACGTTCTTCCAACCCACGGTGAATCTCCCTCATATCCCGGTGATGCCACCCTACGCGAGGGATTCGTGACGCGGGGGCTTGCCGTCGGGCCCGTCGACTCCGTGCAGCGCGATTCAGGCTGCGTCGGCGACGGGCGGCGTGATGAGCACCGGGACCGCAGACCGGGCGACCGATGACCTCCAACCGCGCTGGTTCGCCACCCGCTGGGGTACAACGATGGAGGTTGGTCGAATACGTGAAGCCAGTTCGAACACGGATCGGCCCGCGGAGGCGTTCTCAGTGATAACGGCCGACGTGTTGGGACTGCCGATCATCGCGGTGTAGGCCTCGGCGAGGCGCTCGAAATAGATCTCGGTCGCGTCCGGAACGGTGAGGCTCTCAGCCTCGGCGAAGTCCCGCACGTCGCTCATGGTCTTGCGGGAGATGAGGACCACAACGGTGGCCTGGCCTCCACTGCTGACGACCTTCTGAGCAACGTCGAGTGCCGCTTCGCCGTCACGGGCCGGTTCGACCACGGCAACGATGTGTTCTTGTGTCTTCATGTCTTCTCTTTTCGTGTGTTTTCGTCTTGATTGGATGGTTCATCGGCAGACCACGGCAGAGCAATGACCAGGTCCCAGAGGTACTCGTCGTCGATGGGGTCGCCGGAGAGGAGGAGGCGGTAGTAGATGGGACCGAGGACGTGATCCAGGAGCCGCTCGATCTCTTGGTTCGAGGTCCGCGCGTTGATGATCCGACGCACAAGGTCGCCGGCAATGCGGCGTCGCTCGCCCCAGAACTGGTGGAATGCTGCGGCCAACCCCGGATTCCGCGCCGATTCGCCGACGATTCCAGCCAGGATCGCACCGAAGTCGGAGCGTGTGTTCAGGCGCACGACGTCCTGGAGGAACACGAAAAGCGCATACCTCGGATCGTCGTCTGCGGGCACCGGGTCGGTCTCGGCGGCGAGCACGGTGAGGAGATGCTGCACGAGCAGTTCCTTCGACTTCCACCTCCGGTACAGCGTGTCCTTGCCGACGCCGGCCGTTCGGGCGATCTCATCCATCGACGTGCCGGTGAAGCCTCGCCGCGCCAGGACCTCGCGGGCCGATTCGAGGATTGCTCGATCGACCGCCGGGTCGCGCGGGCGTCCTCGGCGGGGGCTCACTGGGGCCTGGGTCTTCATCATGGTCAATACTTTACCATACTGTCCCGTTTGGTAACTCGGTTTCTGGAGTCTCTGGTTTGGTACACGCCAGATCCGTCGTCTCCTCCGGTTGCAACCGACCTCTGCGGCCGACGCTCCTGGTGCGGAATCGACCGCTCCACCGTCGAGTTGCATCGGTATGGTTGAAACGGTGGTGGTCACGGAACTGTCGTGGTGCGCCTGTATGAGCACTCGGGCGGTCCACCCGAAGCCGGGAGCGACCCGTCGCCAACGCTTCTGACGACGCAACCGTTCGAGAGGACGGGCGAGGCGAGCTTCTACGGCATCAACGCTCTTTCGAACTTCATTGCGGACGCCCCGACGGTCATCGGGTTCGACCCCTTCGCCAATCTCGTCGACTTCATCGTCGAGCGTGCACGAACGAGCGTGCACGCCTCCGTTTGAATCGAGGTATCTCGGTGACGCGGTCTGGGCCCCGGCTGGGAGACACCAGAGACGCACGAACCCCGGGAGCGGCGCTCCCGGGGTTCGTGTGACGATTCGATGTTGTTCTTGTGGTCAGCGAATGAAGCGGATCGTGAGCGGGTACCGGTAGTCCTCCCCTGCGGATGCCTTCACGGCCGCCACGATCACCAGGACGAACCAGGTGACGAAGACGATCGGGAGGAGCACGATGCCGACCAGGGCGAGGATCAGAAGCGCCGAGACGAGCCCGTAGATCAGGAACGAGATATTGAAGTTCAACGCCTCCTTTCCCTGCTCGTCGACATACGGAAGGTCTCGCTTCCAGATCCAGGCCACGAACGGCCCGACGAGGGACGGAACGCCGAGGAACATCACGAAGGCCGAGAGGTGGCTCAGGGCCGCCCACCCCTTTGCTTCACCGCTGATGGTTGATGCGGGAGCGACGGTGGTTGGTTGCGTGGTTGTCATCAGATGTCATCTCCTTTCGAGACTTGTTTGATGACCCCATCATGCGATCTGGCCGCGCTGTGCGGTATCGGGTATCCCCCTATGTCGACCCTGATGAACCCTGATACCGCGCCAGGCTGCAGAGTGGGTATGCGATCGGACGGTCGATCGAAGCCGAGTCACGGAATGCCCGACGGTCTCATCGAGCCTGCCGGTGGGTGCCGGTCACGCCCCCGCTTCGATTGTCAACCCCGCCGCTTCAGCGAGCTGTGGAGCGAGAGCGAACAGCTGATCATCGGAGACGAGGAAACCATCGAGGCGCCCAATTGCGGTGAGCCCCAGCAGCGCGCAGCCACGCAGATCGACACGCGTGGCGGTGGCTTGATCGACACTGAACGCGGACATCGTCGAGTCGTCGAAGGAGACGTCCTCGAAGTCGGCGCCGTAGGCGTCGACGTCCTCGATTGTGCATCCGACAAACGCCACCCGCTGGAGGATCCCCATTCGGAGGTTCGCGAACCGGAAGACACATCCGTCGAATTCGGTGTCACGAATCATGTTCCCGGAGAAGCTGGTCCCGACCAACTTGGCCCCGCCGATGAGGCACTCGGTGACGCTGACCATGGCGAGTCGACTCAGATCGGTTCCCTCGATGATCGACTCGGCAAGGGCGACCTCTGTACCTTCCGCATTGGCGAACGTCACATTCTTCAGGTGACAGTGCTCGATCTCGATGCGAGCCAGTCCTGCAAGGTCGATCATCGCGGAGTCCAACCGTTGCCATGACAGCTCACCGAGATCGAAATCGGTAGCCAGCGCAGGCACATCAGACCAGGTGCCGCCGACACCCGGGTCGGTGCGCTCGGGTGGACGCGCCCACGGTTCCGCAATCGACTGGTAGGCCATCCGACAATCGTAGGTTCCCGGGGTTGGAACCCTCAAGCAGCGACCCGGGACGGCCACACCTGAGAGAGCGGACGAGCATCCTCCGGTGTCACAACTAGCCTTCTGAAGACGATGAAGGGAGACGCACCGCGTGGCGACCAGGGTCATTGCCCATGGACAGGCGTCCTGTCCCATCGGTCAACAGTCAATTCAACGAGAAGACCGCGAGACCGGAGCGGACTGCCCATTCTGCTCGGTTCAACTCCCGCCGAAGAATCGCCGGCTGCTCGTCGCCGTCGACGATGAAGACAACGTGATCACGTCCCAACTGTCATCCAGTACGGTGCTCTGGAGGCACCCGCTCTTCATCATCTTTGTTGCTTTCTTGGCGGTGATGATTCTCGCCGCCATCGTCGGTCGGTTCTGAAGAGACACCGAGCGGACTCGGATGCTGGCTCCGGCGAAGCTCGGCCCGGCAGGCTGAGCCGGGAGGCCGCGTCACTCCACGAGCAGTTGCCCGTCAGGGACCTCAGGTGAGATCGGCCGAGTCCCGAGAATCACACAAACCCGGCCGCAGCATCGCCTAGCGTTGGTGGAGATGGAACGCGCCGTCATCAAACGTTTTCAGTCTTTGGCTCCAGCCCCGGCGACCTTCATCGTGGTCGTCTTGTTTGCGCTCGTCGCCGCGCTCGACAAGGCCACCGGCTCGGAACTCTCACTGTCATTGCTCTATCTCGTTCCCGTGACGCTGGTCTCGCTGCGGTGGAGGGGAGCGGCAGGTCAAGTCGCGGCCGTGATCGCCGCCCTGGCCTGGTTGGCGGTCAATCTGGGATCAGAAGCCACGTACAGCAACCCGCTCATTCCGTTCTGGAACGCGGCCGTGCGCTTCGGATTCTTCAGCCTCGTCTCGCTCCTGATTGAACGACTCCAGGGGGCGATCGAATACCAGACGAGCCTGGCTCGCACCGACGCTTTGACCGGCCTACCCAATCGGCGCAGCTTCGAGGAATTGGCTCACCGCGAATTGGCCAGAGCCGAGCGTCGGCGCTCTCCCCTTGCCCTGGCCGTTATCGACATCGACGACTTCAAACTCATCAACGATCGGCAGGGCCACGCGGCCGGGGATCGCGCGCTCTGCCGCATCGCTGCCGCCACCGGTCGAATCCTCCGTTCCGCCGATGTTGCTGCACGCGTGGGCGGTGACGAGTTCGCGCTGCTCCTCCCCGATGTGAACGAGACATCGGCTCTCGTGGCGCTCGAACGCTTCCAGGCGGTGCTCCTCGACGACGACAGTGGGCCAATCGGTTGCTCGATCGGTGTCGTCCTCGTCGCCGGAGGTGACCTGAGCGACGCCCTTCGCTACGCAGACCAGGCCCTCTACCGCGCCAAAGAGTCGGGGAGAGGTGCGATCGAACTGGTTGGGATATCGGCGCCGGGCCGACCGACCCTCGACCCCTAGCGCGGCTCGGCAGGCGAATCAGACGGCCTTGTTCGGCTTCGCAGTCGAACCGCGGCTCGAGATGAACTCGACGAACTGACCGATCTCGATCTCGTTCTCGAGCGGGTGCCGCAGGTGTGCCTCGGGATGGAGGCTGTAGCGGTTGCGCCGCCCTTCCTTCTCGTGTGAGAGGTACCCGTCGACCTCCAAGTCACCAACGATCCGCTGCGCGGCACGCTCGGTGATGCCCACCTGGGCCGCGATATCTCGAAGCCGGATGCTGGGAGCCCCCGCAATGAGGATCAGCACCCTGGCGTGGTTCGTGAGGAACGTCCATGTACGTCGATGCTCGGTGGTCAATGGTCTACTCCGCCCTCGTGAAACCCGACCGCGATTGCATGTTAGATACGTCGGGTGTTGCCGGCATGTCGGTCGCCGGTGATGCTCCGTTCGCCCCCACGCGGGCGTCCTCTCTCGGAACAGGAGTGCTGGAACGACTGGGGAGTGCGACGATTGCAACTGGAATCTCGGTGTGTTCGAGGATGTAGTGGACCCGATGACCAAGAAAAGGGCGGTCGGTGAGGGGTCGGTTGGACGCGCCGACGACCAGGAGGTCGAACCCTCCCCCGTTTGCCAGTTCGACGATCTCGGCTTCGGCGTTGGAGGCGACGCGGACCGAACCCTCCACCGTCACGCCGAGACGCTCACCGAAGGCCACCGCGTTCGCTGTCACAGCCTCGGCCGTGTCGAAGGCAGCGCTCCCGGTGACGTCGTCGAACAGGATGCCCTGGTCGGAGGGGCGGTTGAGAATATGAACGGCGACGGCGATCCCGCCGCTCTCCTGAATCACGGCATACGCCATTTCCTCGGCGGCCCGTGACGATCGACTCGCAACGACCGGGAGGAGCACCCGATTCGGATGCTCGGCGACGGCGGGTCCGGAAGGCAGGCGCATGACAACCGTCGGGATGTCGACCAGCGAGAGAATCCGATCGACCGTTGTCGAGAACAGCCCGGCCGACCCACGATCGTCGGCGGAGGCGCCTACGAGCAGAAGGTCGTAGCCGAGGGATGCCTCTCGGGCAATCGCGGCTGCGGGGTCCCGCGACTTCATTCGGACCACGCGATGTCTGATTGAGCCGAGGCCGAGGTCAACGTTGCTGGGATCCGCTTGGGATCCAGCGCGGCGGCGGCCGAAGATCGAACGGCGGGCGGGAGTGTCAATGGCGAGAACGGTCACATCGGGGTCGTCGAACGCCCTGGCGAGAACCTGGGCCGCATATCGGGTGTTGTCGCCGCCGCGGGTTGGGAGCAGAATGCGGCGAGTCCCCAGAATCTCCGACGTCGAGCGGACCGCTTCGCGTTCGAGACGGGCAGCTTCCTCTGGGGGAACCTCCCAGCCATGCACGACCCAACGCAGGAACTGCGGAGCTGCCATCGAGGTTGTGATCGCTGCGACCACCAGCACCGTGTATCCGGTGACGCTCACGACACCCACGTTGAGTGCGACCAGCGCCACCACGATCCCCATCGCCCCCAAGGCGGACAGTCCGGCGCCCAGAGCCAGGGCCTCGCGACCCCGCACCCCGGCCACACGAGCGCCGACGACGGTACCAAGCATCTTGGCCGCAATCGCAGCCACCACGAGAGCGATCGTCCAGATGAGCTCCGGTGCGGCCCCAAGGAGACCGAGGTCCACACGGAGCCCGCTAAATGCGAAGAAGATCGGGGCGAACAGGGCGGCGGTCACGACCTCGAGGGTCCGGCGCACCTCTGGCAACTGATGGCGAGTCGATGCCAGCAGAATGCCGACCAGGAAGGCACCGAGAATGGCCTCAAGCTGCAGCACCTGCGTCACAATCCCGCCGATGAAGGCTGCCAGCACGGCCACGGTGAGCGCTGCGGTAACGCTGGATCCGCGGTCGAGGACATACCGCATCACTCGATCGAGCAGCCATCGTCCCGCCGTGACCGCAATCGCGAGGAACACGACCAGGCCGCCGAACGAACGGGCCAGGAGGTCGGCACGGAAGCCGTCGAGAGCGATCCCCGTCAACGCCGCCAGCATCAGCCATCCGACCGCGTCCATCGCCATACCGGCCGCAAGCGTGATCTGGCCGAAGTTTCGACGCAACAGACCGAGGTCATGGAGAATCCGTCCCACGACCGGGAGTGCAGACACCGAGAGCGCGAGCGCGAAGAAGCCGGCGAACAGCTGTCGGCTCGTTCCCTCCCCGACGAAGCTCTCGGGGACCAGCAGGGCCAGTCCGCCCATCACCGCCATGGGGATGACGAAGCCACCCGCAGACACCCACCCAGCAGCCTTGCGGAACCGGGCGATGATGGCAAGGTCGGTCTCGTACCCGATCACGACGAGCAGCAGGATCACGCCAATCCACGCAAGCCCGAACACGACGGCTTGCACGATGTCATCAGCGAAGACCCACGCGTAGGCATCCGGGGCAAGTCGGCCGAAGAGGGTCGGACCCAGGAGCACACCAGCCAGCAGCTCCCCAACCACGGCGGGCTGACCCATGCGCTTGAACAGACCGCCCAGGATCCGGGCCGTGCCGATCAGCAACACCAACTGCACCAACAGCACCAGGATCTCGTGCTCGGTCAACGGCGGCGCGATTCCCGTCGCCCCGGCATTGAGTATCACGGCGGTCATGCTCACACCTTCACGTTCCGGGCGCAGAACGGACTGCCCCGAACCCATGGGTTGCTCGTTGGGCGGTTGTCGACAGTGCCAGCTTCGATCGGAAGAACAACACACGACACCGAATTGACGACATACATGTCGTGATACTAGTATCTGCGTATGACCGGCGCGGTGAATCCTCCGACGAACGGTGTCCCGATCGAGGAAGCGGCGCGCTACGTCCCCACCCCCGTCCTGTGGACCCGCGGCGCACAATGCCAGACCCTCGCCGATGTCCTGAGCGGAGGCACCGCGACTCGAGCCGGAGCCGACGTCGCCGCTTCTTGCATCGAGCATGGAGCGTCCCTGCTCGTCACGAAGCACCTCAAATCGGTCGATCTGTGCAACGTTGCGGTGCCGCATGGGTTCTCGCGATCCGAAACGCGCTCAGTTGTGGCTGCCGTCGGGAGCGGCCCCCACTCGCGCCTGGCGGCCATCCTCGCGGATGTCCTCGGTCGTGAACTCCAGGTCGACGTGCGTGCCGTCTACGGCCACAGTGAGTT
Source organism: uncultured Actinomycetota bacterium (assembly GCA_963836085.1). Taxonomy (GTDB): domain Bacteria; phylum Actinomycetota; class Acidimicrobiia; order Spongiisociales; family UBA5794; genus JAHEEL01. The sequence goes on along the minus strand of CAWIHT010000013.1, from coordinate 33,384 downwards.
CGGAGAACGAACCCGGGCCTTCGAGGTTCTCGAGGACCTCACCTCGGATCTGCCGGGCGTACGCCCTGAGGCAATCCAGGCGCCGAGCCCTGCCGCGATGGTGGATTCTCTCCCGGCGGGGACGCTCCTCGTCGTGGGCGCTCCGGGTGGCTCCTGGTTCCACCGCCAGTTCTTCGGACCCGGCGCCCGTATCCAAGCCAAGGCTTCAAGCGGGACGATCGTTGTGAAGCACGTGCCACCACGCGTCTACCAGGTGATGCAACCCGCCGCCGCGTTTGGCCCCCATATGCGAGTAGCGGACGCGGCGCAGTTGGCAGACAGCGACCATCTCATCGTTGCGGAACGAGGGAAGCTCGTCGGGTTGATACGCCATGAAGCGTTGCTCCAGGCGCGGCCGGACCTTGAACTGTGTGACATCATGGAGAGCCCGGTGTTCCTCTCCCCCGACGAGGACCTTGACCATGCGTCCGACCTGACCAACAACCATCCCGGAAGTGCGATCCCGGTGGTCGACTCCCGCCGCCGCATCGTCGGGACGGTGACGGTTGCCGACCTCGCGCGAAGCAATCTCCCCTGACGGGTGTACCGCTGGGTCGGCCACATGTCTCCCTCAATGGTCGCGACGAACGGGCTTTCTCTCCGCCCCGACCATCCGTTGGCGGCGCCGGCCCAGCCGGGAAACGCGGAGAGGACCCGGCCGTACGGATGGTTCGCTTCCAACGCAGCGAACTTCTGGAGCAGATCGAGAGCGCGCTGCCGTCCGTCCGGTGCCTCAGAACGAGGGCGATACAACCCCATGCAGACGTGCTTGATTGTCTCGGGACCGGCGAGTTCAGCGGAGAGACCGGCGGTCGCCCCAATGACGAGTACCACGTCGAACGTGTGGCCGACTTGGCGAGAAGGAGTGTCCGACAGCTCGAGCACATCGGATGCGGTCGCCGCCAGCTTGTATGCCTTCACGACGTTCATCGTTGTGACATCGAACACGGTGGTCCGAACCCTGACCAGATCCCCGAACTGGTTCCCGCCCGTCTCCAGGATGCATCCGGCACCGTGAGCCCGGAGTTGTCCAGCGTCCACGCCCAACGCGTCCATCACGGCCAACGCAGGATACGTCGACAGCCGAAGGATCGGGTCGAGGCGGATGACAGAAGCGCCGGAGGGAGGCCCCACGAGCTTGGATCCGAAAGTGTTTGACGCCCCTCCATATTTGGTGTTAGCCTCTTTAACATGAATAGTGGAACCACACCGAGAGAGGTTCGATCGATCGCGGATGTCGGCGATCAAGGTCTCGTACCGGACGAGCCGTCGAAGCGCCCGTATCGGATGACTGCTCGTGCCGAGGCGGCCGAGGCCACGGGGAACGCGATCCTCGATGCGGCGCGGTCCGCCTTTCGGGAATTGCCGTTCGACCATGTGACCTTGGGCACTGTGGCGGCCCAGGCTGGCGTGACCGTACAGACGGTCCTCCGGCGATACGGATCCAAGGAGCAACTCTTCGAATCCGTGGCGAGCGTCGAGAGAAAGCGAATCGCCGCATCACGAGCGGTCTCCCCCGATGCCGAGCTCGAGACGGCCCTCCGCTCGCTCGTCGACCACTATGAAGACGATGGTGACCTCATCCTCCATCTTGTCGCTCAGGAGCACCACTCGACCCTCGTGCGAGAGGCCGTGCAGGAAGGCCGAGAGGTCCATCGCGAGTGGGTCGAAAGGCACTGCGCGGCTGTCCTGGCGGGGACGAAGGGACAGGAACGGGAACGGCGTATTCATGCCGCAATCGCCGCGACCGACCTGGGCACGTGGAAGCTGTTGCGCCGTGACCTCGGCCTCTCAATACACGAGGCGGAACTGACCATGTTGTCCCTTCTGCACGGAATGGAGAATTCCTGATGTCGTCGATTCTCGTATACACCTCCCCCGCCCGCGGACACCTGTTCCCGGCGCTCGGAGTCGCCCTGGACCTGCGGCGAAGAGGCCACGCTGTCCACGTCCGCACCCTCTCCGAGGAAGTGGGAAGGGTCCAGGACCTCGGATTGAGTGCCGCAGCGATCGATCCCGAGATTGAGGCCATCGAGCTCGAGGACTGGCGTGCAAGCAATGCCGTGGGGGCACTCAAGATCGCAATGCAGACCTTCGGGGATCGAGCCGCACTCGAAGTCGACGACATGCTCAGCGCCATCGCTCAGACCTCCGCTGATGCCCTACTGGTGGACACAAACACGTGGGGAGCTCAGGCGGTAGCGGAAGCTTCCGGGCTGCCGTGGGCGACGTTCCAACCGTACTTCACAGCCCTTCCGGGGCGAGGTGTACCGCCGTTCGGACCTGGCCTGCGCCGGTCGACCGGCATGTCGGGGCGCTTGAGGGACGGGATCGTCGGTCCCCTGGCTTTCGGCACGTTGGGGAAGCTCGCGCTTCCCGGTATCAACGCCCAACGTACCGGGCTCGACCTCTCCCCGCTCGACAGCATGGAGGAGTTCCTGACCAGACCACCTCGGGTCATCTACTTCACCTCGGAGGCGCTCGAGTACCCGCGTGAAACCTGGCCGGAGGCCTTCGAGTTCGTGGGTCCGGCAACGTGGGGCCCCGAGGCCGAGGAGCCCAGCTGGTTGGCAGAGACTGATCGTCCGATTGTTCTCGTCACCTGCTCCACGGAACGGCAGGAAGACGCCGCGATCCTGACGGCGGCCCTCGATGGGCTACCGGATGCTGGCTTCTTCGTCGTGGGAACCAGCGCAGCCTTCAGTCCGGACGAACTGACGACCGAACCATCGGCCCACGCGAAGGTGGAACGGTTCATCCCTCACGATGCCATCCTGCGCCGGGCGACGGCCGTGGTCTGTCACGGCGGAATGGGTATCACCCAACGCGCACTCGCTCACGGCGTTCCCGTGGTGGTCGTGCCGTTCGGTCGGGACCAACTCGAGGTCGCACGCCGTGTCGAACATGCCGGCGCCGGAGTACGGCTTCCGGCGAAGAACCTCGGTCCATCACGTCTGGTGTCGGCAGTGAACGAGGCCATCTCTCTGGAAGCTGGGGCGCAACGGATCGCCGCCGCCTTCTCCGAGTCGGGAGGAACAGAAGCAGCCGCGTCTGCCTTCGAGGAGTTGCTCGAGCACGACACTGCGGCACGACCGGCGAGATGAGCTGACGGAGACTCAGCGAAATCCTGCCACCGCGTGTTGGGACGAGGTCGCCGCCGCGTTCAGTCCCAATACCGGGCGTGTTCGGGGATCACCCACCGCACGCCGCCTCGAGGATCGTCGACATCCCCTGCGTATCTCGGGACGATGTGGAGATGGGCATGGTCGACCGCCTGGCCGGCGTCGGCACCGACGTTGATCGCCACGTTGAAACCCGTCGGAGCGTGGTCGGCCATGATCCGCTCTCGCGCTCTCAGCGCCACGACCCACAGCGCAGCCTGTTCCATATCCGACAATTCGAAGAAGTCGGCTTCGTGCCGCCGCGATACGACCAGGGTATGGCCCGGCGAGATCGGGAAGGCGTCTGCGAACGCAACCGCAAGCGTCGACTGCTCGATGACTTCACCGTCTTCGATCCGGGCACAGAATGGGCAGTCGCTCACGGGTCCTCCCTCCCACGACCGACAGTGTGCCAGACACCGGGCGGGATTGCGCTTCGGAGCGAGAGACGGGTTCGAGTCACCGGTGCCGGGGCACGCGAGCACGCCGGTCTGTCCTGCCCGATTGTCCGTGCAGGATGGCCGACCGCATCGGCGTAGACCGCCCGGAGCGTCCTATTCGTCGGTGTCGACCGGGACGGTGACCGAACGGACTGCAAGATGGATCTGTTCGCGGCGAATCTCGTCGATCAGCGAATGGAGCGCTTCGACAGAGCGACGGAGGTCGGCAACGCAGAGATCGAGAAACTCGACTTTGTCTTCCAGGTGCGCAATGCGTTGAGTGTCGGTGATGGTCGCTCCCAGTGCTGACCTCTATCCAGGCATCGGCATCCGCCCCAGATTTCTGAACCCGTCAAGCGTCGCCGGCGGATGAATCCGCCATGCCCCGGAGTATGTCGGCCGCGGTCAATACGATCCAAGCCATGAACGAACTCGACGGCGAGGCACTCGCGCTCCTCCGCCAACTGACCAAGAACCCAGCCGCGACCTTCCGCGACGGCCAACTCGAAGCCATTCGCACCGTCGTGCGCGACCGGGGCCGGGCGCTCGTGGTGCAGCGCACCGGTTGGGGCAAGTCGGCGGTGTACCTGATTGCCACGTCCATGCTGCGTTCCCAGGGAGCCGGTCCGACGATCATCGTCTCGCCGCTCCTCGCGTTGATGCGCAACCAGCTCGACATGGCCGATGCCCTCGATATCAACGCTCAGACCGTGAATTCGTCGAATCGCGATGATTGGGATGCGACCTTCGCAGCGATCGAAGGTGGAACGATCGACCTCTTGCTCATCTCGCCCGAGCGTCTCAACAACCCCCAGTTCCGGTCCGATGTCATGCCGGCGCTCCTTCGCACGATCGGGTTGCTCGTGATCGACGAAGTCCACTGCATCAGCGATTGGGGCCACGACTTCCGGCCCGACTATCGACGTCTCGAGCATCTCGTCGACGCTCTCGCTCCGACCGTTCCGGTTCTTGGAACGACGGCGACCGCCAACGACCGGGTCGTCGACGATGTGGTTGCGCAGCTTGGTGACAACCTGCAGGTCTTCCGGGGGACGCTCGAGAGAGACTCCCTTGCCCTCCAGGTAGTCAATATGCCGGATCGTGCTGAGCGGATGGCATGGCTTGCCCAGCAGATACCCCGGCTCGACGGTTCCGGGATCGTGTACTGCTTGACGATCGCAGACGCCGAGCGGGTCGGCGCGTGGCTACGGTCTCAGCACATCGGGGCAGCGACCTACACCGGACCGACCCCGGTCGAGGAGCGACTCGAGATCGAGCACCAGCTCTCTGCCGGTGAGCTGAAGGTCGTCGTTGCGACGTCTGCCCTCGCAATGGGATACGACAACCCCTTCATCGAGTTCGTCATCCACTATCAGACGCCGGGATCGCCAATCGCCTACTACCAGCAGGTTGGCCGGGCAGGGCGTGCCGTCGATCGTGCCTTCGGGATCGCCCTGACGGGCGGCGAGGATCGAGACATTCAGGACTGGTTCATCGATCAGGCCTTCCCGACCCCAGAAGAGACCGGGGCCGTTCTCAAAGCTCTCGGCAATGCCGACGGCTCGACGCTGGCGGTTCTCGAGGGGCTCGTCAACACGCGCCGCAAGCGGATCGAAGCGATGCTGAAGATCCTCGAGGTCGAAGGCGCCGTGTACCGGGAAGGAACACGTTGGTTCCGATCCGCCATGCCCTGGGAGTATCCGACCGATCGAATCGAAGGCGTCACAGCGCACCGCCGGATCGAGCAGGCCGCCATGGCGGAGTATGCGACCACCGACGCGTGCCTGATGCAGCTCTTGCGAGGCGAACTCGACGACCCCGGCGCGTCGCCGTGCGGACGATGCGCGAACTGTGTCGGCCAGCTCCTCCCCACGGATGTGGACCCGTCCCTCGTTCAAGCGGCGCTCGAACAGGTCCGCAGATCTGAGATCGATATCAAACCGAGGGTCCAACTCCCCTGCGGTCTGTCGACCGAGATGAGCCTGAGGGAGTTCAACATCGAACCCGGCCGGTCTCTCACCCGATGGGGCGACCCGGGCTGGGCACAACTCGTCAAGCAGGGCAAGGACGACGGTGCATTCTCCGAAGACCTCGTCGACGCGATCGTTGCGATGATCCGGGCGTGGCGGTTCGAAGAACGGCCGACATGGATCACGAGCGTTCCGTCGACGAGGAGCGGCGCGCTCGTCCCCGACTTCGCCCGCCGGGTCGGCGACCGCCTCCAACTCCCCCACGTCGATGCCGTTCGGCGGATCTCGGATCGTCCTCCGCAGAACACCAGGGAGAATTCGTGCCAGCAGGCCCGCAATGTCCTCGGAGCCTTCGAAATCACCAGAGTCCGTCCCGGGCCGGTGTTCCTCCTCGACGACACGACCGACTCGAAGTGGACGTTCACGATGATCGGCCACCAGCTCCGGTCGGCCGGTTCCGGTCCGGTACAGCCTGTCGCTCTCGCCGACACCTCCGGAGCTGGCGCGTGAGTTTCACCAACGATGCAAAGGCAGTCATCGCCCTGACCACCCGGCTCGGGAACAGGAACCGCCCATCGTTGCCCCCGACCCGATGGCACGAGCTCTCTGAGGCCCTCGCCGAGAACGGTCTCACACCGGCCGACCTCTTCGATCCGAAGTTGGACCTGGCGAGGATCCCCGGCATCCACTCAGAAACGGCGTCGTCGATTCGCGAACTGCTCATCGACGCGTCGGCCGCAACGGTGACAGCCGGCGAGTTCGAACGGAAAGGGATCTGGACGCTGACCATCGCCGACGACGACTACCCGCAGCCGTTTGTCGACCGTCTCGGCCGGGATGCCCCGCCGGTGGTGTTCGGTGCCGGAGACCAATCTCTGCTCTCAGGCGATGGCATCGCAATCGTGGGGTCGCGCGACGTGCGATCCGAGGGCGCCGCGGTCGCTCAACACATCGCGGCAACAGCCGTCGCTCTGTCCCGCCCGGTCGTCTCCGGTGGAGCCCGTGGCGTGGATCAGCTCGCCATGAACGCCGCCTATCAAGCCGACGGCAAGGTGATCGGGGTCCTCGCCGATTCGCTGCAGGGCCGAATCCGGAACTCTGAGATTCTCCGAGCTCTCGATGCGGGAGACACCTGCCTGATCACCCAGCAAGCGCCGTCGGCAGGGTTCTCCGCAGGAGCGGCGATGTCCCGCAACAAACTCATCTACGCCCTCGGCTCACTGGCGGTCGTGATCGCCACCGACGAGGGAAGTGGCGGTACCTGGGCCGGGGCGACGGAGGCCATCAGGAACTCAAACGGTGTCGTCGCCGTGTGGAGGGGCGACGGCGAAGGGCCAGGGAACGTTGCGCTTGAGCGGCAAGGCGCGGTCCCGATCCGGTCGAGCCCGCAACTGACGGAATTGCTCAACGCCGGACCGGTGGAGGTTCCACCTGACACGGAGGATCCGGTTCAGTTGGGTTTGCTGGATGTCACATAGCTTCCTGAACTGATCGCGGGAGCGGGATCGGTCTTTCACAGATCCCGCCGCCGACTGCCTATCAGCCTTCCGATTGAGCGCTGCTACCGGCGCAAACCCTTGCGAGCCGTCGTGGCTGCACGTCCACCGTTGCTTGAGAGCAGAGGAGCATCCGCCCGTGGGCGCTCTCGCCGCTTGGGTTGGCGATCGACAGCGCTTGCTCGGTGTGGAAGTGGCGCGCCCGTGGGTTCCCGCCGGTCGGACACGGTGCTGCCCTACTCCTCCAGCAAGTACGCCGTCGCTTCGTCGACGCTCATCGTCGCTCCGTGCTCGTAGAGCTCCCGATAGCGGATGTCGCCGAGTGCCGCCGTCGCGGCCTCGACGCCAGGCCGGACCTGCCGCTCATAGAACGGCGGCATCTGCATGACGAACCAGGCACGTCCGGCCCCCATGAGGACGGCGGCGCGTTCGGGCTCGCCTCGCAGGCCGGCGAACACCGCTGCCTGAAGGAATGCCATCCCGGAGTTGACGCTTGAGTCCGTTTCGAGCGCCGCAGTTGCAGCAACCCGGTTCAGGCCTTGGGCGCGGTCGAATTCACCGGCATGCCAAACGCCGAAGGCAAGATTGTGAAATGCCGTCGGCCGAATCAGTGGATCGGCATCGGATCGCTCGGCCAACTCCATCGTCTCGCGTGAATACCGCAGCTCATGCTCGACCGACCCATCTCCGAGATTGGCGAGAAACATGTTCGCATGGGTCTGCCCGAACGGCTCCCCCATCGCCATGAACCGCTCCCGGCCTGCTTCGAACATCCGCTGAACCTCAGGGCTCTCGTCACCTGCCCAGAGGCGTGCCTGAGCCAGCAAGGTGAGCGGCCAGGCAGCCCCGTCGTCGTATCCGATCCGGGTGCAGATATCGAGGCTCTCCTGGAGAAGTTCAAGGGCGGAGGGAACATCGCCGACGGAGAACGCGAAATGGCCTCGCCGGGCGAGTGCATAGGCGAGCCCCTGTTCGTCATCGATAGATCGGTAGATGGCAATGGCCTCGTCGGACCAATCGATCGCCCGCTCGTAGTGCTGCGTCCACGAGATGAGGAATGAACCCACGCTCAGCGCGTCGGCGCGTGACCGGCTCGCAAGGTCCGCCGATCCATCCAACACCGCCTTCAGGCGCCGGTCGCCCTCGCTGAGACGCCCGGTGAACATCCACACATGACCGAGCGGCCAGGCCATCTCGAGCGCATCGCCAACGCTGCCACGCTCCCAGAGCCGGTCGAAGGCCATGTCGTAGTCGGCCAGTTCGGGTTCAATCTCGGCATGGGCATCGACCCGACCGCGGCCGAAGACGGCGGGACGCAACTCACGACAACGGTCGCGGTAGTAGCTGTCGTGGAGATCTGCGACCTCGACCCATCGATCGGTCAGATGATCGCGGGCGTAGAGGCGCATGGTTTCGAGGAGTCGGTAGCGCGATGGCGATCCCCGGACCGTCTGGAGGAGTGATGCGCCGACCAACCGGCGAAGCAGTTCAATGGCCGCCACCGACGCCGTTTCGATCGCCTGGGACCCGATCCTGGCGACGACCAAGGCCAAGGCTGTGCCTCCTGCGGCGACGTGTCCCGACGGCACCGACCCCGACATTCCGGGACCGATCGATCAGGTCCGGCCAGGGGAAGGTCCGTGGAACAATCAGGCTGCGGTCTTCGACACCCATCAGGGGAGGATCGTGTACCTTGACGAGACGGGCGAGACGTGGACGTTCGACGTGTGTACCAACACCTGGCAGGCACTGAACCCGACCGGAGCTCCGAACGGTGATTGGAGCGTGAGCCGTGAGTTCGGCGAGCTCGTGTACGACATCGACTCCGACCGCACCATCTCGTTCGGGCCCTATTTCGTATCCGTCTACGACGCGAACACCAACACGTGGACCCAGCATTCGAATGACCTCGACGGCCGTTCGAGGTTGGGTTGGTGGCCTGGATTCGGTGCGCACTACGACCCGATCAACGAGCGGATCGTCCTGATCAACAACTGGTGCTGCACGTGGCCGGGCAGCAGCGTCTCAGACGACGTGTGGGCCATCGACATGGACACCGGCGAACGGATCGAACTCCTCGCCACAGCGAACACCCGAACGGAAACGGATGGATCCTGATGAAACGAATCCTCACACTGATCACAGTGATGCTCGTTGTCGTTGGCTGCAGCGATGACACCGGGGGGACGACAGTCGGCCCCACGACGACGGTCGAGGAGGCAACGACGACTTCGGTGGCGCCGACGTCGGTTCCCTCTCCCGACACGCTACCGATCATTGTCGACACCGATGTCTCCCTCGACGATGCCATGGCGATCCCGTACCTGCTTCGTCGACCTGATATCGAGATCCTGGCCGTGACGGTAAGCGGCACCGGTGTCGCCTACTGCGAGGACGGGGTCTCGATCGTGCTCGGCCTTCTCGCGGTCTCCGGCGCGGAATCGGTGCCGGTCGCCTGTGGTTCCGATGTACCGGTGGAAGGCTCGAATGCGTTCCCCTCCGATTGGCGCTCGGGGATGAATGCGATGGCGACGTCGGGGATTCTGCCCCCGGGTGGATCGGTCGTTGATCCTGCGGCGTCCGACGTGATCGCCGACGTCGCCCACAACTCGCCGGTTCCACCGACGGTGCTACTCCTCGGACCGCACACAAATCTGGCACAGGCGCTGCGGGATCACCCAGACCTCGAGACCGACCTAGCGGGCGTCTTCATGATGGGCGGGGCGGTGGACGCTGCGGGCAACACCCTCGAGAACCCGAATGCCGAATGGAATCTCTGGATCGATCCGGTCGCCGACGCCGAGGTGCTCGCCACCGACCTGCCGATCTCGATCGTGCCGTTGGACGCGACCAACCGTGTGCCCATGACGTCGTTCTTCGCCGACCAGCTCGCCGCCCACCTGACAACCCCTGAGGCCCGCGCTGTCTACGACCTGCTGATGCTCAATCCGGGCTCAGTCGCGAGCGGCCTGTCGTTTTGGGACCAGCTCGCGGCAGTGGCGATGGTCGAACCCGACGTTGCCGTCTGGCACGACCTCGACGTGACGGTCCTTCAGAGTGGCGGTCCGCCGAGCGCGGGCACGCTGGCCGCAGGAATCGGCCGTCCGGCATCGGTGGCAATGGCTGCAGATCGCGTGGCTTTCGAGGCCGAGTATCTCACGACGCTCACCGGCGAAGCGGTCGCAGCGTCGGAGTGGCAGACCGATGCGACCCTGACGATCTCTTCCGAAGACTGGGCCTACGACGGTCCCACCACCGTTGCCCCGGGGCCGTTCACGATAATCGTCGAGAACCACAGTGAACACTCGATGATCGTGGCCCACGGCTGGCTGGTCGACGGAGCCACCTGGGAGGACCTCGAGGCGTACAGCAGTATCGAGCAACCCCCGTGGATAGAGCTTGGATCATTTGCGTCTGTTGACCCACGCATTGAAGCGATCTGGACCATCGACTTCTCGATCCCGGGCCTGAATGTCCTGGTGGGCCTGGACTTGACGACCCAGCAGGCCGCGTGGCGGTACCAGTTGAGCGTGGAGGGTTGACCGGCTGACCTCAGCAACGGCTGACCGGTCGCGAACCGATCCCACGACTGAACACAACCCGGTTCGCTCCGTCGCGCTGCACCTCGCCTCAGGCAAGGGAACGGCTCACGTCGCGGGAGACGAAACGATCGGCGACCACGTTGCGTCTCTTGGCACGGGTTACTCCCAGGTACTCGAATAATCACGGAGAGTCACTCTCTGCATGAAGTGTCGCCGCGCATGTCGGGGAGATCCAACGGAAGGCGGATCTGACAGGAAGCGTCGCGACGCGGCGGGGAGTCTCTGCAACGGGGTCGTAGTTCGGCACTCCCTCGACCAGCGTGGCGCGGGTAGCTCACACTGGCAGAGACGAGCCTCCTTGGTTCGCGAGCGATGCCGCCCGCGACGAAAGAACCCAACCGGATAGGGCCGATCCCAGGTGGAGATGGGGCACGCTGAGTAGTTCGACGATTTGCCGGTCGTCTAGAACCAGCGGACGCGCTTGTTGTCGTGCCACAGGGCGAGGAGGTCACGCTCTCCCTCGACTGTGATCGACGAGTCCTTGCCGCGGTTCCACAAGACGAGGTAGAGGTCTGCAGCGTCTCCGGTCAGAGTCACATCTGCAGGTCCGTCGCCACGAACGGTGGTGATGCCGTCAGCGGCGAGGGTGAGGTGCCATCGGTCATCGGTATCGTCCGCGTGAACGACCATGGTCTGCGTCGTCGGGATCGGGAATTCGTTGGCACGCGGCGCAAAAGCGCTCACCATTTCGTCGATCCCGTCGGCGGCGAATATCGGGTCGAATCCGGTTTCGGCCCCGCTCGCGTGCTGGGCATCGAACCGATGCACCGCCGTTTCGTGGGCTTGGCGCCGTGCCCACATCGCGAGGGGCGATGGTGCCGGGAGGAACGTTGGAATGTCGTCGTCCGGCGACGCTGACTCAAGCGCCTGAACGAGGTTGGCATTCGTCTTGAGATACCAGTCGATCAGATCATCGTCGTCAGGCCAGAACACCGCAAGGTCCGGCCACGACTCGGTGTGTTCTGAGATATCGTCTGGGAAGAGCTTGGATGTGCGCTTCGCAACGCGTGCCGCTGCCCACAGATGAATCTCGCTCAGGTGGCGGACCAGGTCTCGCATGTTCCACCCCGGGCAGCCATCGATATCTGCTTCGAGTCCGCCCTGCCGGGCTGCTTCCGCGAAGAGCGCGGCCTCTTGTCCAACGGCTGTGATGTGCTCGGTGACTTCCACAGTGTCCTCCCGCCCGTTCTGCATAGGGCCGTCGCTATCGCTCGGATGACCCGACGATTGCCATCGGGCCATCCGAGCGGGATCTCATACTCAATCCGATGGTCTCCTACAGCTTGGCAACGACGTGGGCGAGCACCGCCGACATCTGATCGTGGGGGCTGAACTCGACCATCCTGACCGCATCCTCGACCACAACGGTGTGACCGGACGGCCAGTAGTAGATCTCGCCGGCACCCACGATCTCTTCGGTACCGTCCTCGTAGTTCACGCGAATGCTGCCCTCGATGACAAACCCCCAGTGCGGGCACTGGCAGTGGTCCCGCTCCAACCCCTCGAGCAGAGGGCAGAAGTCGAGACCGGTCGGGTACTGCATGTACGCGCTCGTCATCCCACCCCAGTCCTGTCCCCGGATCATCTCTCCGAGAGCCTCGCTGGCAATCGGAAGGTCTTCAATGCTGCTTCTCATTCTCTCCGTCTCCCCATAGCTTCCACAGGCGTCGTCGCGAATCGCCTGTACTGCAAGTTGCAGCACACTCTATACTGTATGTTGCAGTAGAGTCAAGGGCATGTCTCCAACGATGACGACCTCCTCATATGCAGTCCTTGCCCTCCTCGATCTCAAGCCGTGGCCTGGCTACGAACTCACGCACCAGGCTCAGCGCAGCCTCCGCTATGCATGGCCCAAGTCCGAGCGTCTCCTCTACTCCGAACCGAAGAAGCTCGTCAAGCTCGGGTACGCCACCTCTCACACGGAGGACAGCGCCGGTCGAACCCGCAACGTCTACACCATCACCGCTCGGGGACGCAAGGCGCTCGGCGAGTGGACGAGCACCCGCACACAGCCGCCACGGCTTGAGGTCGAGGCCCTCCTGAGACTGCTCTTCGCCGATCACGGATCGCGAGGTGACCTGCTCGGAGCCCTCGACGAACTTGAGAGCGACATCGACGAACACCATCGAGCCATCGTCGAACTCATGGCCTCATACCTCGATGATGGGCATCCCTTCCCACAACGAGCGCACCTCTCCGTGCTCTTCGCGACGTTCCAGATCGAGATGTTCAAGGCAATCGAACGTTGGATCGAGTTCGCACGCGACGAGATCGATGCGTGGCCAAGCACCCGAGACCTCGGCATGACCCCACGCACCGAGACCCTCACACGCTTTCTCGCCAACGACGAATCTCCCGTGGGCCCGTAGGGAGCGACAACACCACCAACCACGCCATCACTCCCAATCGGATCTGCGCTATTCACGTGCTCAATGGAGAAACGCCGCGGCCTGCCCGCGAACGACACTCCCCTTCGGGCAGGAGCGCTCGTTCGTCGGCCGATTGCAGCCCTTCGTCACACCACCGATGCCGCGATGGTCAATGTCGGCTTCGAGAGTCGAGTCGTCATCACCTGTGAACGGGTCACCACCAACGGTGGTTCGTCGCTGTCACGCTGTCGGCTTCGCATGGTGGTCGGTATCTTCGAGCACGGCGGCATCGAGCCGTCCTTCAGGTGAGAGCACGCCGCCCGGGCATGGGGTGGTTGCTACGCCAGAACCTCGCGGTAGATGCCTTCGACCCGCTCGGCGATGCGAAGCCAGTCGAACCTCTCCACGACCGTACAGCGCGCGTTCTGTCCGCGTTCCGTCCGGGTCTCCGTCTCGGTGGCGGCTTCGATCAACGCGGCGGCGAGTTCGCGGGTGTCGTCGGGAGTGACCATCCAGCCGTTTGGTCGATCGGGATTGGTGTTCACGAACGATGGCGGACCGCCCGAGTTGGTAGCGATCACGGGCAACCCACACGCCATGGCTTCCAGATAGACCTGGCCGAACGGTTCCTCAACCGACGGAGCCACGAATACGTCGGCGCAGTTGAACCCGACGGGAAGTTCGTCATGTCCACGCCAGCCGACGAAGAAGACACCGTCGACGCCCATCGACGCGGTCACGGTGTGAGGATGCTCGCCTTCCCACTCCCCGGGGTAGCCGCCCCAGATGACCAGCGGCGGAGCATCCGCACCGAGGGCTTCGCGCACCTCGGCATAGGCTCGAATGAGGAGCGGCACCCGCTTGAAGTCGAGGAATCGTCCGACGAAGAGCAGCACCGGGCGTAGCCCGCCGGTATCGGGTTCCACGAAGGCGCGGTGGATCTCCTCGTTCGTGTAGGCGATCGTGCCGGACTCTCCGCTCTCGTCCCATCCCTGCGGTTCGTCGACCAGCCAGCGACGCCACCGTGCCAGACGGTCCGCCGCGGTGAAGTCGGAGGGAGCAAAGAGGGTCGTGTCGACGCCGTTGGGCACAATCTCAATTCGACCCGGGTCGAGTCCAAGGAGGTCGACGGCGAGCTGCCGATCGGTTGGTGAGATCACGATGACGCGGTCGGCCCGATGTGCGGCAGCCACCAGGCGTCGATCCCACTCCTCGGCGAGCGGCCACCGAGCCGTCGTACCCCTGCGGACATCTTCGATCATCTTGAGTTCGGTGCCGTGGAGGTGAGCGACCACGGGTCGGCGCTCAACGCGATGGACCGCATCGTTGACGTGGGTCAGGTGATGGACGTGGTAGACGTCCGGTGGACCCGAGTCCGTCAAAAGCGTCTGCCATGGTGCGACCTGCCGTTCGTAGGCGTCGGTATCGATCGAAACGAACACGCGGTCGGGGACACCGGTTCGGTCCTCGAACGAAGGGTGAATCGGCACCGGAGCATCCATCGGATCCCTGCCGTCTTCGAACCAGGCGACGGCTTCGGTGAAGTCCAGTGCCTGAACCGGGAGGCCGTCGAAGAACGTTGCGGCATGAGACGCCACGCCCGGGGGTCCAAGCGACCCGCAGCACACCGTCACGTCGTTTCCGAGTGATTGCAGTGCCCGACCCAGGTAGCGCACCACTTGAGCCGATCCGCCGCGGGGGTAGAAGGCAAGGGTCATCGCGACTGATAGCTGGTCGGTCATCTCCCCATTCTTGCGGACGCGCCTCCTCACCGCTCACGGGTGTCACTGCAGCTCAGCCCCCTGAGGGCCGCCACGAGTCGCGCACCGCTGATACCACCAACGCGACCGGCGCCGATCACGCCACCTTCGTCGAGGCGCGTGGCTGGCCCTCCGCTGAGTGTGGATGGATCTACGCCCGGGACTCGGGTGCACGACAAAGCTGTCCCCCACCGGTTCTCACCACCGGAATTCGAGCGTTGCCGTTGCACTGACACTCGACGAAGCGCCGACATGCAGATCGAGTACTCCGAACTCGGCGACCCACTCCGCCCGGATGCCGTCCCGGTCGAACCGGCCATCCGGGTCGAACAGCCATGGTGCCTCCCGGACGCATACCGCCGGCGTGGTGCTGCTCTGGAAACGGACCCCGTTCGACGACGCAACCGGTCTTGGCCCGCTGCTCGTGGGCCTGATCGTGCTCCTGGTCGAGCTGCCGTGGCTCACCGACGCGCCGTTCGTGCCGCTCGATGTTGTCGTGGTCGCCGTCACGGGTATTGTCTGCTTCCTCCCCCCTGGCTCACTACCGACGAGCCGCGCGGAGCCCCTGAAGGGCGCTGCACTCGCGATCGGCGAGGATCGCTCTCCGCCGCCGCGGAGTCTCACGATGGATGATCGGATCCGGACTAGACGGTCGATGGAGATTCAGGGAAACTAGGGCCCCCCGAGCGAGGAACGGCCGCATGGCTCATCAGACGGTGAGAGCGGGCTACGACCAGCTGGTCGATCGCCTGAACCGCTTCCCGCAGGGTGCACCACCGTCCGACGTCCTCTACGGCATCCTCAAGATGTTGTTTAGCGAACGGGAGGCCGGCCTCGTTGCGCTGCTCCCGATCCGGCCGTTCACCGCCAAGCGAGCGGCACGCGCGTGGGAAACGACACCCGCCGCGGCCACGGCGATCCTCGAGGAACTGGCAGGACGGGCCGTCCTGCTCGATATGGAATCCGACACCGGCAAGCGGACCTTCGTGCTGCCGCCGCCGATGGCCGGGTTCTTCGAGTTCTCCCTCATGCGCGTGCGAGGAGACCTCGACCAGAAGGTGCTCTCCGAGCTGTTCTACCAGTACCTCAACGTGGAAGAGGACTTCATCAAGGCGCTGTTCGCCGAAGGCCAGACACAGCTCGGCAGGGTGTTCGTGCAAGAGACCGTTCTGCCGATTGACAACGGCATCCAGGTCCTGGACTACGAACGAGCGAGCGAGGTCGTCCGCAGCGCGTCGCACCGTGCCGTGGGCATCTGCTACTGCCGCCACAAGATGGACCACATGGGTCGCGGCTGCGATGCCCCGCGCCAGATCTGCATGACCTTCAACAACACGGCAGCGTCACTGGTCAGGCACGGCTTCGCCCGCGAGGTCGACGTGGAGGAGGGGCTCGATCTGCTCGCCGAAGCTCAGGATGGGAACCTGATCCAGTTCGGTGAGAACACCCAACGCACCCCGAACTTCATCTGCAACTGCTGCGGCTGCTGCTGCGAAGCCATGATCGCGGCGCGGCGCTTCGGCGTGCTGAATCCGATCCACACCTCGAACTACCTCCCGGCGATCGACGCCGAACAGTGCAACGGCTGCGGAAAGTGCGTCAACGTCTGTCCGGTTGAGGCGATGAGTCTGACCTCGGCCAACGATCCGCACCGCCCAAAGAAGAAGCAAGCCAAGCTCGACGAGCGCCTCTGCCTCGGCTGCGGTGTCTGTGTCCGCACCTGTGATCGGGACGGGGTGCGGCTGGTCGCCAGGTCCGAGCGAGTGATCACGCCGGTCGACTCGACGCGCCGGACCGTCATGATGGCCATCGAGCGCGGAAAACTGCAGAACCTGATCTTCGACAATCACGCCATGGCAAGTCACCGAGCGATGGCGGCGATCCTGGGCGTCATCTTGAAGGCACCGCCGGTCAAACAGGCGCTCGCCAGCCGGCAGATGAAGTCCATCTACGTCGACCGCCTCCTCGGAGCGAACCGCTGAGACCGGCCGGGAGGCACGCCGCTGCGGGCTTCGCGTCACCTGACGGCGGGCGCGACCTCCGTCCGCCGTACTCAGTCAGCCGCTGGACCACGCGACCCACGTGCCACCGGTCACGCGGACCGGCTCCGCTCCCCCAAGATCCTGACGCCAGATCCCGTCGACGCCGCCGACCGATCCGGGAAACGCGAATGCTGTGCCATCCGGTGACCACAGCGTCATGCTCTGGGCATACTGATCGAAGAACGGGACGAGGTCGCGCAGGAATCCCGGCGACGGTGCGAAGTCGGTGAATGTCTCCGATTCACCGTCCTCCCACACACGCCAGCGGAAGGCACCAGCTTCGGTGAGTTCGAGGACCAGCAATCGTTGGCCGGTGGGATCCCACGAGAAAGCCACGACGGTCTCACTCTCCACTTCGACGAAGCTGCCCCCGTCGGCGTCGACAACCATGAGGCGGTCGCCAGGCAGCGTGGGGATCTGCTGTGCGCTGACAGAGAGACCGACGTCCTCGGTCGCCACCGGCAAGACCGCGATGCGCTGTCCGTCGGGGGTTGCGGTGAAGATGGCACCGCCGAGCGTGGACGCGATAGGTTCGCTCTCGCCGTCGAGCTGGGTACGCGTCAGCTGCTGCCGACGTGATACCAGCGCGATGTGGATGATTCCGTCCTCGGTCCACTGAGGTGCCGAGAAGCTTCCGGGTGCCCCGAATTCGGGCGATGCCGCATCTGTAAGCAGGAAATCAAGTGGCGCGTTGCCGACGTGACCAACGACGTTGGACGAGTCCGGGCTCCAGGAGAAGTAGAGCGGTTGGCCGTCGGCTATTCGAACCGGATCACTCCCCTCCACGATCGTGAACAGGTCGAGGCCGAGTTCACCCGGGGCCGTGGCAGCCAGCGTTGCGAGCTTCGATCCGTCGGGTGACCAATACTGGAAGAAGGCGTTGGACGCCGTCACGGTGCTCGCCCGTTCTCCCGTATCGGCATCGATGATCTCGATGGAGAATGTCCCGGCGTCCGACCGTGTGACGCTGATGCTCGAACCGTCGGGTGACCAGATCGGCTGGAAGTAGGTCACGCGACCGCCGCCGTCGTCGGCAGCGACAACGACATCCGTGCCGTCTGGCTCCAAGGTCACGACATTGCCCCCGTCGTCGATGACCACGAGGCGGCCGTCACCGGGCGCTTCCTCTTCGTTGGCTGTGCACGCCCCGACCAGAAGTGCGAGAGCGAGCAGGATCGCTGCGTTCCGGAACATGACAGCACGTTGGGGGTGCTCGTCCCGCTATGGCAACCAATCGTCTAGCCCCGTGGACATCGACCCAGCGCTCATGGAATCCGAGTGGGTCGGCCGGGTTCGTGGAACCCGATCAGACTCCTCCAAACTGGATCACTGCATATTGAACACGTTGGGAGCCCTCGACCAAGAGAAGCCCGAGGAACTCGACGGTCTGGTGGAACGCGTCGCTCCGCGATGCTCGGACGATCACAGAGCGCCACTTCGGCGGAACTGCGTGTGCAGGCGGCGACCGCAGAACATGATGCTGAGGAGCGTCAAGTAGTTCCCGGCTCTGTGCCCACGAGACCGACGCTCCGAGGAGCCGGCCTTCCCTGGCCATGTTCACGGATTGTTAAGGCGGATTCGTGCTCCATCAGTCTCGGCCGCCGGTAGCTTCGGTTCATGCCAATCCGATTCCTCATCGTTGTGGCGCTGCTGGTCGCCTCATGCTCGGCGGAGACCAGTGCTCCTCAGTCAACGACGACCACGTCGGTCGGTATCGCTGAGACCCTCGTTGACAGCGACGAGCGGGTGATGCCGCCCGCACCGGATGTGCCGACGGGGCCGCTGCCCGACGGGGTCGTGGATCTCATCGAACCGGTCTGGCAGAAGATCGGCACGGTCATTGATCCCGTAGATGTGGCTGCGCTCGGGACCGTGGGCGATCCCCGCATCGCCTGGCTACTCAGCGATCTGTTGCGGTTTGTCCAGGGCGGACCGGTCGGGGATGCTGCGACCGAGGCGTTCACTGAGCTCACCGGAGTGGAGATCCAAGGAGGAAGCCTTGTCTCGGAGTGGCGTGCGGTCACCGATCTGCTGATCGCTTGGGACATCGCCGCTCCTCCCGGATACGTCGACTACAAGGAACGGCTGTTCACCCTGGTCGAGCCGGGTTGGCAGCCGTTCTTCGATGATGCTGCCGCTGATGTGGATTGGAGGTGGGTCAGCTGGGGCGGAGTGTTGATCGACGACCGACCGCTCGGAGACCTCGACCCGTGTGCTCGTGGCTGCATCCCCGCACTGGATGATCCACCCGTCACCGCCGCCGCTGCGGGCTCGTGGTATCCAGACGAGGCCCTCGTCTTTGGCGTGACGGTCAACGGCGAGTCGCGCGCCTATCCGAAGAACATCATGGAGGTTCACGAGATGGTCAATGACACGCTGGGAGAGCGACGCATCGGCATGCCCTACTGCACGCTCTGTGGTTCTGCGCAGGCGTTCTTCACGGATGATCCGCCGTCGGGCATCGACACGCTTGTCCTTCGAACGTCCGGGCTTCTCTCCCGATCCAACAAGGTCATGTATGAGCTGCAGACAGGGTCGATGTTCGACACGTTTCGCGGCGTTGCACTCACCGGCCAGCTCCGCGAAGCCGACTACACCCTCGAGCCGGTCACCGTTGTGACGTCGACGTGGGGCGAGTGGAAGCAGGCCCATCCCGAAACAACAATCGTCGCTCAAGATGGTGGCCGCGGTATCTCCTACCCCGCCGATCCGCTCGGGGGCCGCGACAACAACGGTCCCATCTTCCCCGTGGGTGACGTCGACCCCCGGTTGCCCGTGCAGACCTCGGTCGTTGGCATTGTCACCCCGGATGGGGTGGTCATCGCGTTCCCGGCCGAAGCAGCTCGCACCGAGCTCGATGCCGGGGCCGTGGTCTCGAGCGACGGGGTCAGCCTTTCCTTAGATGGCGGAGGGTTCCGTGCCTACGACGCACAAGGCAACGAGCTGTCTACCCATGAGTCTTTCTGGTTCGCCTGGAGTCAGTTCCAGCCCACCACAACTGTGTGGGCTCCATGAGGCTGCTCATTGAGGAACGCCCCAGTTCGCCCACACATGTCCACGGCCGGTTCGCGGATCCTCACCTGACGTCGGAAAATCTGCCCAACGAATCGAGGATGAGGTCGAGACCGAAATCGAAGGAATCCCCGAATTCATAGTCGGGCTGAAGCACATGCTCGACGGTGAAGTCGACCAGGTGCGGATAGGCCTCGGCGTCGAAGGCAGCGCTGATGTCCCGGGCCGCCTCGACGAACTCGCCCTCCGCGTGCAACGGGAGGGTGGCCTCCTGCAACGCATACCCATAGATGAATGCGTCGAGGATGGCGTAGGCATGCGCGGTCATCTGCCAGCTCAGACCGCCCCTCCGCATACAGGCGAGCACCGCCTCGTGATGGCTGAGGTTCTCGGGGCCCGGTGACGTGCGCGACTCCATGAGCGGTGCCGCCCAGCGGTGCCGGTTCAGGACGGCACGGGCCGACACACACCGGTGCCGCAGTGCGACCAGCCAATCACGTTCCGTCGTAGGCTTCTCGATCTCCGAGAAGACCCGGTCGACCATGCCGTCGACGATCTCCCCCTTCGACGAGACGTAGTGGTAGATCGTCATCGGCTTGGTGCCCAGGGAAGCGGCGAGCTTCCGGATCGTCAGTGCCTCGATGCCGATCTCGTCGGCCAGGGCAACGGCGCCTTCGAGCACGCGATCCCGGTTGAGTGATGGACGTGTGTTCTCTTCCACGTGTGTACCTCTTCAAGAAACGGCTTGACGTATCGTACTAAGTACGAGTAGCTTGCGTCCAGTCATCGTACTAAGTACGCCTCATTCCGCGAGAGGAACCACCATGTCGACCACCACGCACGCCGATCCCCCAACCGACACCGGGACGACGGACGACCAACGCAGAGAAGACGCCCGGGAGTACGGAGAGCAGCTCCGTGTGTTCTCCGTCCACGCATGCGTGTTCGCTGGTTCGATGGTCATCATGCTCGTCGTGAATCTGGCCACCAACGCTGCGGCCGGCATCATCGGCGATTGGTGGGCATGGTGGTCAGCCTACGCCCTGCTCGGCTGGGGCCTTGGCGTGTCGATCCACGGTCTCGTCGTACGCATGTCACGACCCCGGGGCTCCGGCCCAACCTGGGAAGAACGGCAGATCGACAAGATCCTGTCGTCGGAAGAGTCCGCACCGTCCCAATGATGCAGGTGCGCCACAGGTGTCGACTTGCGGATTCCTGCCGGAGCGGCACCCAGGCGTGCCCTCCCCCGCCGCCGAGAACAACACAACAACGGAGAAGACCATGAAAGCAATAGTCCAACACGAGTACGGCACAGCAGATGTGCTCCAATTCGACGACATCGCCACACCGGAGGTCGCCGCAAACGAAGTCCTGGTCGAGGTCGAAGCCGCCGGCACGCACATTGGAGACTGGTTGGTGATGAACGGTCTCCCGTATCTGATCCGAGCGATGGGATACGGCGTCGGCGGACCCAAGAACACGGTGCTGGGAACTGAGGTGGCGGGACGGGTCGCATCGACCGGCGAGGGCGCACAGAAGTTCCAGCCTGGTGACGAAGTGTTCGGCTGGTGCACCGGTTCCTTCGCCGAATTCGTTTCGGTTCCCGAAGATGCGCTCGCCCTGAAGCCGGCCGACGCATCATTCGAGCAAGCAGGAGCACTGCCAATCTCCGGTCTCACCGCCCTCCAAGCCGTCCGCGACAAAGGCAGAGTGAAGCCAGGCCAGAACGTCATGGTCATCGGCGCGTCGGGCGCAGTGGGGTCGTTCGCCGTCCAGATCGCCAAGGTGTTCGGCGCGGAGGTGACAGGAGTCGCGAGCACCAGAAATGCCGAGATGGTCACCAAGCTTGGAGCCGACCGGTTCGTTGACTACACCACCGAGGACATCACCGAGACCGGCCGTCAATACGACGTAGTCATCGACACGGCCGGAAACCGTCCACTCTCGGATCTCCGCAAGGCGCTGACCCGTGACGGAACCCTCGTCATCGTCGGAGGTTCCGGAGGACGATGGCTCATGGGGTCGGGCCGATCATTGAGAGCAACCCTGTCGTCACCCTTCGTCAGTCAGACACTCCGGCCCTTCATCGCCGCACCGAACCAAGAAGACTTGCTCGTCCTCAAGGAACTCGTCGAGTCTGGAGAGGTGACCACTGTCATCGACAGGACATTCCCCCTCGACCAGGCGCCGGACGCGATGCGCTACCTCGGTGCACGACACACCCAAGGAAAGACCGTCATCACCGTCTGAACGCAGCACGCACGCGGCCGATCGCAGGCGAGCGAATCAGCACGTGGGGGCGGCAGATGGCGTTGGCTGCCTTGCCTCCGAGTGGTTCACTCCGATATGCGGACCAATCGTGACGGGTGTTGCGACCATTCCCCCGTGTGCTTGCAGCCATCGGGCGAGCACTCCCAACCTTGACGCGCCCACACTCCCACCATTGCGTCTGGTCCCGTGAGGGCTCCCTCGAAGGTGCTTCCTTCCGGCCAGTTGCCGGTCGCTGTTTTGTGGGTGCGCGTGAACTTGAACCGGACCTGATCGCCGTCAACCGTGAAGCTGGTCTCGGACTCGGTGTCGTCGTTGTGGATCTCCAACCTGCCGGTATCTGATCCGGTGAACGTGATCGTGAACGCCTGGTTCTCGGACCCTTCGCTGTTCGTCCAGTACATCGCCCACGTGCCGCTGATCGGCCCCGCAGCGTCGCTGGGCGACCCTTCGGTATCACTGTCCGACCCGGCCGACGCTGCACCCGGGTCGGCGACCGTTGATGCGGCAGCCGAGTCGTTGGAAGCCTCCGAACCGCCCGCAAACAACTCGAGTTCCAAGCCGACGACAGCGGCCAACCCGACGAGGCCCACCGCGGTGCCAATCAGCAGGGCCCGGATGTACTTGACGAGGCAGCCTGACTTCTTGGGAGCATCGGACGGTCCGGGCTCGGAGGCGTTCTCTCGAGGATGACCGTCCGGGGTTTGCGCTTCTCCACTCGGGCGAGTCTCACCATCGTCGGTCACCAGTTCACCCTCCACCAACGAGACGTTCCTGTTCCGGCTCGACGCCAGGACAACACCACCACGACTCCACGGGGCGAGCAGACCAGGTGCCGGGCCACGGCCGTACGCTAATCGGCGAACACCAATCGCCCATATCGCGCCCACATAGGTTGGGACCTCAGCCTTGCACAAGGGAGGAATGTCGACATCCCCTCCTAGGTTTCCTTCGACATGAAACACACCACACTCACCAACCCAACGATCGACCTCATGATGAACCACGCCTCGGTTCGATCCTTCACCAACGAGCCGGTACCGGACGAGATGGTTGATGCGATCATCGAATCTGCCCGCCGTCAACCGACGAGCAGCAACTGGCAGACCTACAGCATCATCGTGATCCGTGACCCCGCCACGAAGGCCCGCCTCATGAAGCTGTCGGGGGATCAGGCCCATGTCGGCCAGAGTCAGGTGTTCCTTGCCTTCGCTGCCGATATCCGCAGACTCGACCAGGCAGCATCCCTCCACGACGCGGCTCCTGCCGGGGGCCTGAACCAGACCGTCGTATCGATCGTGGATGCCGCGATTGTGGGTGAAGCGGCCCAGATCGCTGCCGAGTCGTTCGGCCTCGGTGCGGTCATGGTGGGTGCCATGCGCCGCCATCCGGAGGAGGTGGCCGAGGTGCTCGGTCTCCCGAGTGGTGTCTTCGTCGTGTTCGGGATGAGTATCGGTTGGCCCGAAGGCGACCCCAGAGCTCCTGGACTCAAGCCCCGACTCCCGGCTGCGTTGGTGGTGCACGACGAGCGCTACTCCGACGACGGCTACGAGGATCTCATCCGTTCACACGACGCCGACCTGGCCGACTTCTATCGACGGCGCGACCACAACCTTGATGCAGCCGCCTGGAGCGGACCCGTGGCACGTGGGGTCTCCGAGAAGAAGTACACGGAGCTTCGCGGGTTCATCGAGAAGCAGGGCTTCGACCTCGACTGACGTGCCATCACGGCACAACCCGAACAACAACCGGGTCATCGACGGCTGAGCGACAGAAGCAATTCACCGCCGCTCGTCTTGGTCTATCTGGGGGGGTAGTCGGTGACGTTCGGCGCCGCTCGTGATGGTGCCCGGCGGCGTCGGCAACGGCTTTGATCGGATGAACGGTGCCGTCGGCGTGTTCTGGCGGGGAGTAGATCGAGTACAGCTTGTCGTCTCCGTCTCCAGTGTTGACAACGTTGTGCCACACCCCGGCCGGGACGATGACTGCCCCGTCGTCCTACCGATTGCCGGTCATTCGTGGATTCGTACCCGCACAAGGTCGCCCCTCGGTGACATTCTGGTTCGCCAGACTTGCCGCGGGACGAGAGTGCACAAGTGGGCTTCGCCCGGTGATGGCCGTCAGTCGACGCCTGTGGGGATTCGTGATTGGCGCGACTCGATCGTCGTTTCGGCGCTTGCCCCGGCGAATCGGCCGCCGAAGTACGTGCGGAATCCCCAGGCGGAGAGTCCGTCCCCGAACAGCCGGTACTGGAGCGTCGAGGGATAGAGCTGCAGCAGATACACCGGTTCCCGCCCGGTCTTGTTCGTGTAGCGGTCCTTCGTGTCGTTCCAGATTCCCCCGTATCCGACGGCTTCGAGGCCGTGTTCAGCAGCGTACGCCACCGACTCGGCGACGATCGCCTCATAGGCGTGGTGGTTGGATTGCGACCTGTCGAACCCGCCCTCCGAGAGCTCCAGACGATCGCGGTGCAGCACGAACGACTGCAGGCCGGTGAATCGTCCGTCAGCGGCGATTGTGTAGATGTGAACCGCGTCCTCACAGTTCATGAAGAAGGACGCACACGTGCGTCGGGCGTACTCACTGAACTGCCAGCGCCCGACGCCCCCGTGGTGGCGATAGGTGGCGCGAACGAGGTTGGAGAATCGTCGGGCAAGCGTGCGGTCGACCGGGCCCTCTCGAACGTGGACGGTGCCTCCCGATCGGGCGTGATCGCGCAGGTTCCTCCGGAGCCGTTTGTGCGCGGCGAGGAAGTCGCCGCCACTGGCGAAGGAGCGACAGTCGACCTCACCGATCTGGTAGTCCGTTCGGAGAAGCCGGTGGAGGACCGTGGGAAGGGCGGCGCGGACGTCTTCGTCGATGCGCCCGAAGTACATCCCGTAGTACATCGACCTGCGGGCGATCGCACGCAACAGGGCACCAGCGACCGCCGGCCGATCGACGTCTGGCGCGTAGTAGATCGAGGTGTCCCAGCCGACGTGATTGCCTTCACCGAGCATCTGTTTGATCGATACGAAGGGCGGCAAGCTCATCAGGCTCGTGACACCGACGAGGTCGCCATCGAACGAATGAGCACGGAGCAGTTGGAAGAACCGTCCCGCAGGGGGCAGCACATCGAGCATGCTCGGGCTGATGCCGCGCCGTTCGAGGTCCGGCAGGAGCAGAGCTCGCTCCCGAGCATGAAGCGGGCGTCGTGAGACATGCACGTCGATCTGTCGTGTCACGATGAACACCTGACGAGTCGGGTTCCCGGCATCGGGATCGAACCTAGCCGATTGGGCTCGCGCGGGCATGGCGGTTGCTCGAGTGAGTTCCTCCCCGCCGGCGACGACCGACCCGTACGGCGATCAGCCTCCGAAGCCCGGGCCGACGCCGATGAAGACGCCCTGGCACTTCTCGACGGCAGCCGCGACCTTGGGGTCGTCGATGTCGAGTGCCTCGAATGGGTTCTGGAGTTCGCCGCCCGAGAACATGCCGGAGAGATTCGGGTCGTCGAAGTCGATGCCGTTGTCACGCATGCACTGCGCGAACTCCACCATTGAATCCTGCATCTCGGTCATATCAAAGGCCGAACCGCCGGGAGCAAAGGCCGCGCCTTCGAGTTCGCCGATGCAGGCGTTCACGGCCGCCTCTGCCGTGTCGTTGTCGACATCGCCGAACGGGGTGGAGCCGCCGCCGGTTCCGAAGCTGACGGAACCATCGGCACTGAGTCGCGGATCCGGGAAGGTCTCCACACCGTTCTCCCGCATGCATGCGGCGAACGCGAGCAGCGCCTGTTCGTCGTCGACCGTGTCGGAGGCGTCGGAGACGGTCTGATCAAGCGGTGGAGTCGTGTTGTCGAGCGTCGCGACCTGAGCCTCGTCGGATCCACCGCACGCGGCGGCGACCAATGCGAGGCCGGTCACGAGTATCAGGAGTCGTCTCATTGCCGGAACCCTTCTTGACAGATTGTACCGTTTGGACGCTGGGAGCGGCCTCTTCGGTTCCCGTCCACGACGGCTGGAGGTGAGAAACCTCGCGCCTTCGATGGACGGCCGGCTCTCGTCTGGTCGCCGTGGCGGCAATTGCGCGGGCAGCAGGTGGAGGGCAGCCGTATCGCCTCACTGGGGGATGAGCGGCCGATCGAGGTCATGTCGGACGACGTGCTCGTCGGCGACCCCTCCCGATGCCGGCGTCCATGGCATGTGCGGGTACTGCGCCGCTCGTGCCGCCATCGCCGACGGTGCATGACGCCAAGTCACGCCGGTCGAACGCGACACCGTTGAGGCAGGGTGAAGACCCCTCGGTCGGGCGCGGCAACGGCGGTCTCCGCTGCCCGGGCATCGTGTTCAGATCAATGCGGCTCGGGGATCCGTTCGATCGTCGAGGTCCTCAGCGTGAACGCACCGCCGCTGCGAATCGTGGCACCAACGACCATTCCGGCCGAGAGCAGGACGAGGTTCTTCACCACGAACTCTCCCTCCACCGTCAGGAGCAGCGGGTTCCCACCGTCGAATGCAACTTCGGGAAGCAAGGCCAAGACGAGGAACGTCCCGACCATCTGAAGGGCGAAGAGTCCGAGGACGAGCCTCAAGGCGATGCGGAAGAGCAGGCCGATCCCCACGATGACCTCGAAGACTCCAAGCACGGGGACGACCCACCCTGGATCGAACCAGTACACCGTGCTTGCCACAAGGTCCGCAACGGGCGTCACGTCGAACACCTTCATGGCTCCAAACCATACGAACACCACGCCCAAGGAGACTCGCAGAGCGGGAATGCTCCAGCGCCGCAAGAAGGTCGTGATCATCAGGTCGACACGGTCGATCGTCGTCGTGGTTGGCGGTGGTTCCATGCAGGTACTTCGGCACGACTCGTGCGACTGGATCACGGTCCAGCGGCGGGAACCCGCAGATCCTGGACGGCGACGGCGACGACTCGGCGCAGAACGACATCGCCGCGATGGCCACCCGGAACCGTGAACTGTGGGCGTACCGCCCGACGTGGCGAGGTCAGAGCAGGGTTGTGGATCCGGCGCGGACCTTGATCCCCGGCTGGAGGTCGGGGAAGTCGTCGGGACTGAGGCCGGGAATGAAGAGATCGACCTGGCTCCCTCGACGGATCATTCCGATCTTGTCTCCTGCTACGACTGAGTCGCCGACCCCGACCGAGCAGTCGATCTTGTTGACCTGCTGATCGGCGATCTGCACAACGAACGCTGTCAGGTCGTTGCCGTCGATCCGGATCACGTTGCGTTCGTTTGCGTAGATGTGTGGAGACTTCTCATGGAACGGCTCGGCGCCGACGAGGTTCCGAAGGAACATGCTGCCCATGACGTGATTGAACGCCGCCGGGTGGTACGTCACCTCATCGACGACACCGGCAATGGGGCTGCGCTGGTAGTGCACGTCGAACGGTGACATGAAGATCCCGATAAGGGTGCCGGCGGGAGGTCGGTCCTCTCCCTTGACGATCTCGTCGAGCGGGATCTCTCGTCTGTTCTTGATCGCGATGGGCACGGCTCCGCCCTCCACTCGAGCCACATAGACGATGCGACCGTCGGCGGGTGAGACAACTCTCGCCAGTGGTTCTACCTCGCGGTCCGGGTCGCGCGGGAAATACCACCGCTCATAGGCGCGCATCGCCAGCGCGAGGAACCCGATGAACATGGCGAGGACAACAAGAACCCGTCTCATGGCATCCGAGCCTAGGAAGGCCGCGGCAGTCCATGGTCGAGAATGGTCATCGCAGTCAAGATTGCTCGCTGAGAAACTGGGATTGCTCCAAGACCGCTCATGCCGCGACGCGCCGCGACGGTTCAAATTGAGCGTGGCCACCGCTGGCGCACGTCAGCCGGATACCACGGGATCGCTCGTGAGCGGAGACACGCCAGGCACTCGTCACGAACGATCCTCCGGCCGTCCCACACGGAGGAATCGGGAGAGCTGCCGCTATCCACGCTCGCGGAGATCAAGAAATCCAGCCGATCGTCGCGAGCCCCGTCGGGGTGCACGTCGTCGATCTCGTCGAAGTGCGCATTGACCGGGGCACGATTGTTGGTCAACATCCCGGCTCGCAGCAGCGCAGCCTCCGATCTCGGTCGACCGGCGATGGCGAGCTAGTGTGCAACGGGACGGACTCAGAGGGGCGGACGGCTGCATCCCGAGCAGAGAGGGGCCGCGGGAATGGACAGGGCGGAACGCATCGCGTTCACCAAGAGCACAGAGAAGATGGTGCTCCCCAAGGATGTCGGCAAGCTCTACCAGCGCGCCGAGATGCTCGGGCGGCTTCCCAACTCTGCACAGAAGTGGATCGTGAAGAAGGGCGCCGGCGACAATCCGTTCATCGGGTTCATTGTGGAGCCCTACTGCTCGTTCCTCTCGTATGAGATCGCCGATACTGCCGCTGCGCAGGCGCAACTCCCCCCGGACTACCAGCTCGCACCCACCGCGATGTTCGAGTCGACGTCGCCCAGATACGCCGGCATCATCGCGGCGTTCAGCGTTCACACCTCAGTGTTCTGGGGCATACGCGTCGAGCTCTACCTCATCGCTGAGAACACGAGGACGGGCATGTTGTCGTGGGTGATCTGCGACTACGAATCGGACACGATCAGCTACGACCCGGGCCAAGGATTCTCGGGGTCGAGCACGCGGCACGCGGTCGTCACGACCACGTTCGGTGGCGATCTCGTGGTCGATGTTGCAGGTTCCACGAGTTCCAATCGCATCGCGATGATCGCCAACCTCAACGCCGCCTCGGTCCAGCCGCTGGATCAGCGGCTCTGGGTCGAGGGCAATCTCTCGGTCGACTACGGCGGTCGGCTCCTCGATGAGGAGTCGGTTCCGTTCGGCTTGATCTTCGACCCCGGTGAGATGAAGCAGGCCATGCAGATCCCACTCGAAGCAGTCGACGTCGAGGCCAATACCTTCGGACAGGGATTGCTCGCCGATGAGCCTTTCGAAGCGTGCTGCTTCCCCTACGCCCAGCATTTCCTCACCACGAGCTACCCATTGCCGACCCCGATCAGGAATGCAGCGGACCTTGAGCAGGCCGTAGGGGACTACAACGCCAGGGAGCGTTGACCCGTCTTGCAGTGCGCCGCAGGGCTTGCTGCTCACGACGGGCAAGCCCGACGCGGGCCTCCAGTCGACGACTCGATCTCGAGCGGGGTGATCGTTCGGTCCGGACTTCGCACACACACTTCGTGCTCAGGAGCCGCTCGGCCTGTTCCGAATGCCCTGTGACCGCTCCACATCCACCTCCGCCGGCCAATCCTCCACGCGCTCAGGTCGGCACGAATGGGCGGCGAAGGGCGTACCGGCACAGGGTGTACCCGGAACCTTCTGTCAAGAAGCGCGGCGATGCTCGATCAACCTGCGACGAGGTCGGCATCGATGGCTCGGCGTGCGGCTTCGCCTCGGTCAATGAGCCATTCGATGGACCTGGCCCGTTCGTCGCGGCGCCAGATGTGCCAGCCCCGGTAGTCGGCAATGCGCACCGCCCGTCGCCGCGGCCGAGGTCCTTGAACTCGAGTGGGCCGCCGTGTGCCTTCTCGATCAGTTCACGAATCGCTTCGAGGTCGCGAAGGAGTCCAAGGTTTGCCGACCGCCTCCCGCCGTTGATGTACCTCTCGTGGCGCAGTAGCCGGTTTCGAGCGAGTAAGACCGAGAGGGAGGCGCCTCGAATTGGTGAGGACGTGGTGATGTAGCTGCGGGTGTGTGTGCTTGTTGTTCAGTGCGGGAACTTGGCGACTCGTTCGGAGATGCTTCGTCGATCCTCGGGAGAAGGACAATGGCCTGACCCCGGGATCGCCTCGGCGGCGAAGAGATTGGGGATGATCTCTTGGGCTCGTGGAATGATCGACGACCCCGGGAAGAGAGGGTCAAGTTCTGCGGCGATTGCAGGTGCCGGAGCGACCAGGTTTGCGAGTTCGTGCGCACCGGCTGGTCGGGGCAGCCCCCTCTCGATGCGTACGTTGTCGAACACCACAGTGAACGTGTCAACAGTCTCATCGTCCACGACGTTGTCGGCGAACAGCGGCTGAAGCATGCGAACTACGTTCTGACGAGAGGGTGACACCGCGTGATGCATCCAGGGCAACACCATTCCCATCATCGACATCATCTTCGGCTTCACGAGACCGGAGGGAACGACAAGGGCGACCTTGTCGAGTTGTTGCGGCGCCACAACGGCGAGCCGCATGACAATCCCAGCACCGTATGACACGCCGAGCCCACTCGCATGATCCAGCCCGAGGGAGGTCATGACATCATCGGCCCACTCGCCAGAGCTGAGGTCGGCGGGCGAAAGGCGTGTCTCAGCGCTCCTGCCGGGATGCCCGATGATATCGGCGGCATAGATGCGGAACTGGTCGACCACATCGGGAAACCAAGCCAACGCATCGGCATTGAAGGAGTTCCCGCCGTGGAAGAAGACGACCGGAGCATCGCTTCCGCCGGAACGCGTCACTCCTGAGCGCTCGGACCATCACGGAGCATCGCTTCGTTCAAGAGCGTCGCTCGGTCATCGGACTCCGTACGCTTCGTCTGTCGAGACCGATACCGTATGCGCATGCAGTTGAGGCTCTTGATTCCGGTCGGCGTCGCGGTGATGACAGTGCTCGGGCTATCACAGCCGGCGAGCGCAACCGGCGGCGAGGGCGAGGCGTGGCCGTCCTTCACCGAGTCGAGCTCATGCGGAGCCCAGCGTGTCACAACACCGCGTGCGGAGGACCGGGGTTCGATGGCAGGCGACGAACTCCTCAGGGGTGAGTTCGCGGCCATGTTCGGCCGCACCGTGGATCAGGTGCGATCGAGCCTCGTGCGCTGGGAGGTGCCCGGTTCGTCGGAGGTGCTGACGATCCATGATCGTGCCCTTCCGGCGTTCGAGCGGGCAGCGTCGAACCTCGAGACGTCATTGGCAGCGGGGGCCGAGTACCGCATCGACCCCGCGTCTACCTTCGCAGCAGCCGCCCGGACGATTGGGGGGAACTCGCGGATCTCCCGCCACACCTTCGGGATCGCGATCGACGTGAATTCCCGGTCGAACCCGAACCGTTCCGATAACACCCTCGTCACCGACCTCCCCGACTGGTGGATCGATGCCTTCCTCGATGCCGGGTTCTGCTGGGGTGGCCTCTGGATCGGTTCGAAGGATGCGATGCACTTCGCATGGCAAGGACCGGCGTTCTCGGGGTACGACGCGCTCCCCCTGCCGTACGAGCCACTAACCGATGCCGTCCCCTTCACCTCGCCGTCGGCAACGATACGCGTCGTTCCACCCGCACCCCGGGGGACCTTCACGACAGTGCTCGCCGACGCCGACGACAACGGGGCACTCGACGTGGTACGTCTCGCGGACACCGACGACGGCCTCCTCGTCGACGCGTCCGTTGCGTCCCGGCGCCACGACGCATGCTCGCCGCGCCAGTCGCTCGTCGCCGGGTTTAGTGGTGTGATCAGGGATGCCCACACCATCGGTTTCGGTGACTGGGATGGTCGGGGCGGGAAGGATCTATGGGCCGTCAACGACGACGACGGGGCCCTGCGTCTGATCGTGCGATGGAAATACGGTGGCTACAGCGCCGAGACGTCCGCTGTGACCGGCGTCCCGACCCCTTCCGATGGGGCATGGGTCTCCACGGGCGACTATGACGGCGACGGGAACCTGGACCTGTTCGTGGTCGACGGCGACCGTCTCAAAGTGTGGTCGGTGGACCCCGATAGCGGAGCAACCGAGATCCTGTTGTCGACCGCCAATCCGATGCCGGGAGCATCGGTCTACTTCCTCGGTGACGCCGACCTCGACCTCCATCCCGACCTGTGGGGCATCGATAGCGGTGTGGTGCGGGTGGCGAGGGCCGCGAGTGAGTATGCCCGCGTCACCGACGAATACAGTCCCATCGGCCTTCCGCTGCGTGTGGAGGCTGCTGCGGCCTCCGACTACGACGGCGATGGGCGAGCCGACCTCGTCATCTTCGATGGGTTCTCGAAGCGGGTGTGGCTCGGCAACTCGCGTCTCCCCGACGACTTGCCCTTGGAGGTCTGGTTCGAGATGCCGGTTGAGGAGCGTGAGTGCGACGCCCCCGTTGAGGTTTCGGAGCCGAGCGTCCAGGTCTATTCGTCGAGCGGCCGAGTGGCTGAGGGTTCCTATGAGTGGCGGTCGGCACATGGCTTCGCTGTGGGATGCGACCCGGAGGACAAAGGGTGCGAAAGCCCGCACGTGACCGGCACCTCCTTGGCGGAGTTCTTCTCGTGGGTCGACGGTCTCCCACCCGCCGCGGGGGAAGCCGATCTCGCCGCGGCGCGTGCCGTCATGCGGGCGGGGTACGAGCTGCCCTGCACACTGGGCAATCAGGGTTGCTGGGGCGAGCGCGTACTGCGCACGGCGATTTCGTACTACTTCGGGAGGTTCATCGACGACCGCAGGGGCGGAACGCCGCAGCCACATCGATGGGTCCGACCCGAACGGAACCTCGGCCGTCCTTGAAGGCCGGCTCAACGCCACCCCGCTACGCGTTCGGGGGCGCAGTTCCGCGACGTTTGTGTCATGAATCGTCACAACTCGCGTTGGCAACCCCATCAAGATTCCCCGGATCGACGCCAACCGAACTGCTCGCAATAGTTCAACCGGACCCTCACCGCCCGACCGGGGCGTGCAACCCCCACACTCATCATCGCGAACCAACACACCCAGCCGGTTGTGGGCGGCAATCTGAGCGTTGTCCGCCAGCGGGTGATTTGCGGTTTCTCAAATGGGGTCACATTTCGGTGGTCTGATGCGTCATAGTGGTTGAGAGAGGAACCGACGGTGACGACTGGGAGGAGTCCCACACATGCAGGGGTTCACCATCCGCTGGCTGATCACGTTCGCCTTGGTTGTGCTGCTGTTGCCTGCATGCAGCGACTCTGCGGACGAGGGCGCAGCGACAACGGTCCCGACCACTGCGACGGCGGCGCAGGAGACCACGATCCCGACCGTTGAGGTGACCGGTGAGTCCGACTGTGTCATTGATTCGGATGGCACCTGGAGCGGACCGGCACTTCCCGAATCCGGTCTTCCGGGATCGGCGCAACGTGACTACGTCCTGAACTGCACCGCAACGTCGTCGGATCCGAGGGCCGCGGTCGAGTGGGTAAACACCGTCGATTGCGACTTCACGGTCAACGGCGAGCAGACCGTCGGCGACTGCTTGGGAACCGCAACCGGCACGAACGACGAGGGCACGTGGGAAGGCACGTTCG